>CAWJVV010000007.1:0-116172 GCA_963846375.1 uncultured Acidobacteriota bacterium | reverse complement strand
TCGTGAAGACGATCGCCGGCATCGGCGCAAGTCGATTCGCAGACAGAGCGCCGATTACATCAAAGCCGTCCATGCCGGGCATCTTGATGTCGAGAAACAGCAATTCTGCTCGTGTGGAGCGAACCAACTCGATGGTTTCCTGTGCGGAGGCGCACTCCCCCACTACCTCAATCTCCCGCTCGTCGCGCAGGAGCTGGCGCAGTTTTTGCCGCGCCAGGACTTCGTCATCAGCCACAATCGCGTGAATCATGATCTACAACTCCGCTTGATCTCACATCGACGGCATTTTTCACAGTTAATTTGTCCCTGGAAATGTTTTCGAAGGTCGCCGCTTCTCAAGCGGTCGCGTCGAATCAGTTTCGGAATACGCCAACTGTGGAAATGCGATATCCGGGGACAAAGTTTCAAAGTTCTCTGTGTTTCAGGCAGCAGCGGGGAAATTCGAGGGAATGCGCGTGAATGCATTGCGAGACACGTTCCGTCACAGGCAAATGCACACCCGTCGCTTCGACGCGGCATCTGGCCACTGGTTATCAGAAGGGTTGGTAATTCAGGCGGAGTGCGAAACCCGGTTCAGCCTTCTAAATAGGCAAATCGCGCGATTCGCAACCATAAAGTGTCAGTTCGTCACAAATCGACAGTCGTGATTCAAGTTATCCTCGCCTTCTCAATATTAGCAAAAAAGACGCCCTCTCAACGGCGAGAGGGCGTTCCTGAGTGAAAACCTAACTAGCTTTGGGCCTCATCATCCAACGGCCGAGCAGATGGCGGATCCGCGCATGATAACTGCGGCTCATGGGAATTGTCTGGCCATTGATCAGTTGAACCACAAAGTCGCCTTTGGGATCGGTGCGGATCTCTTTTACGAAATTCAGGTTCACGATTGCCGACCGATGGACGCGCAAGAACATCCTGGGGTCAAGACGCGCCTCCATGGATGAGATGGTGTCCCGGATCAGGTGCGACTCAGATCCGTTGGAGATGCGGACATAGTTCTCCTCGGCCCCTATCCAGCGAATCTCCGATGTGTGAAGGAACAAAATCCGGCCGCGCGACTTGAAGACGATGCGGTTCAGATATTCCTTGCCGTTTGCCTGGTCGCTGCCTTCCTTTTTTTCGGGAGTGCTGAGCTGGTCTTTCACCCGCTGCACGGCCGCACGCAAGCGCTCCATACTGAAGGGCTTGAGGAGGTAGTCAACCGCCCTGGCATCAAATGCGCGCAGGGCAAATTGATCATGGGCAGTAGTGATGATCACGCTGGGCATGGTTTTGCCCTTTTGAGCAGCGATCTCGTCGAGCACGGCGAAGCCGTCGCGGCCCGGCATGCACACATCCAGGAACATGACATGCGGATTGGTGGTCCGCAGGAGGTCCATGACCTCGGCGCCATTCCCAGCTTCACCAACAATCTTTACGTCTGAATCCGCCTGGAGGAGTTCGCGCAATTTCCGGCGCGCAAGCGGCTCATCATCAGCAAGCACCGTCTGAATCACCATAGATGTCTACCGTCCGAATAGATTTTGATCAACCCTTACAGGGGAGCGGGATGGGCCACTTATGCATGAGCAACATGAGAGCCACACGAAGGCGGGCGCAATCCAACTGATTCCGCGAAGCTTAGGCGGAGTCAGTTGGATGCGGATACGGGAGTGGTCTGGTCGAAACTGGGACGAAGCGTCCGAAATCGGACACTGCAGGCATGGGATCAGGGGCGAGCAGGCCTAGTGCTTTTCGATCATTTCGCGCACATCGGCACGCAAAGCCATGCGGCTGGCGTCGCGGGTGTAGAACATGTGTCCGCCGGGGAATTCGTGGACGGCGACGCGATCGGGATCGCCCATGACAGGCATCTGGTTCACCGTAAGCACGGAGCCCATGAACGGGCAGGAGAGATCGTTCCACCCGTGCACGATCAACACGCGAAGCTTGGGATCGGCGGCGACGGCCTCGCGAAGGTCGGGAACCGAGCCTCTGCGCAGGTCGTTGTCGCGATCCCACAGGCGGTTGACGTCGTAGGAGAGCGCGTTGTAGCGGGCATCGACTTTCCAGCCGACGGTGCGGGTGACGAAGTCGACCATGGCGGTGGTGAGCGGAGCGATGATGCTGGCCAGAATGGGATCGCTGGCGCGCTGCTCCGGAGCATAGGGAAACGGATCGAACGACGTGACGTTGGAGTCGTAGACGGAGCCGAGTTTGCCCTCTTCGCGGTGGACCTCGCGCAGGTAGGCTCCGGTCTCGATGCGGCCGCCGGAGTATTTCACGAACTGCGCGTCGAGACCCGTGAGTTCGGTAACGCGGTCGATCATCCGCTTTTGTGCGGCTTCATCGGCGCGGCCCTTCAGCAGGGTTGTGGCGTATTCCCCCTCGGTGTACTCCATCACCGGAGCCATGGCTTCAGGCGTGAGCTTCTTTTCGCGCTCAAAGTGCGCAGCGGTGATGGACGGCAAGGTCATCATCCATGGAAGCGGCGAGAGGTCGCCGTTGGATTCTTCTTCAGGATTGAGATAAGGCGAGACCAGGACCACGCCGTTCATGGCGACGCCGAGCTGCGACTGCAAATAATGCGTGATGCGCGGGCCGCGGAACCCGCCGTAGCTTTCGCCGACGAGGTACTTCTTCGAACCCAGGCGGCCGTTCTGCACCAGCCAGTCGTAGATGATGCGCGACAGGTACTGGATATCGGGCGTGGTGGAGAAGAAGAGCTTTTTGGCCTGGTCCTCAGGGACCAGCGAAGCGGCTGAAGCCGGTGCCGACGGGGTCGATGAAGACGAGATCAGTGAAGTCGAGCCATGTGCCCTGGTTGTCAGAAAGGGTGACGGGGTCGGATGGGCTGTCGCCTTCGTTGCCGGCGTTCATGTGCTTGGGGCCGATGGCGCCAAAGTTGAGATAGACGCTGGAGGCGCCGGGGCCGCCGTTGAATGCGAAAGTGACGGGGCGATTGTCGCCATCAACGGTATAGGCGGTCACGACGACGTCGCCGGCAACTTTGCCGTCCTTGTCGCGCACAGGGAGCGAGCCGACAGTCACGGTGTATTTGAGCGTCTTGCCGTCGAGCTGGATGGACTGCTGCACATGCGCGGGCGCAGGCAGCGGAGGCAGAGGCGACTTGTCGGGAGCCGGCTTTTCGGCGGGCTTGGCGTCAGGGGACGCGGAGCCGGCGGACTGCGCAAAGGCAGAAGTGCAGGGAGAGGCAACCAGGAGCGCGCAGGCGATGAGGGCCGAAGTGGCAAAAGGAAGTGAGAACCGAAGTGGCTTCATGGCACTACATTACAATCCCGGACCGCTGACATAAGCAGATTCGGCGGAGTGGCCCGGCCTCCGGGGCATGATTTACCCTTGAGCAGGCATGAATTTCCGGTACGCGCTTCTCGCTTCGACCGCCGCTGCTGTTTTCGCGGCAACAGCTTTCGGACAGTCGGGTCAGCCGCTTCCCGACGAACCGACGCCCACCGCAGCCGCGATGATTCATCCCAATGGGCCGATGGTGGTGATGGATACCTCGATGGGCCGCATCACGTGCCAGTTTTTCCAGAAGGAGGCGCCGGTAGCAGTCGCGAATTTTATCGGGCTGGCGAACGGCACCAAGGACTACACGGATCCGGCAACGAACAAGAAGGTGCGGGGCAAGCCGTACTATGACGGAACGATTTTTCACCGCGTGATCCCCAACTTTATGATCCAGGGCGGCGACCCGACGGGGACGGGCACGGGCGATCCCGGGTACAGCTTCAATGACGAGTTTGCCCCCAGCCTGAACTTCGATGTGCCAGGCCGGCTGGCGATGGCCAATAGCGGGCCAAACAGCAACGGCAGCCAGTTCTTCATTACCGAGCAGGCCTACGACTCGCTCAATCAGCACTACACCATCTTTGGGCAATGCGACGATTCCAGCGTGACCGTGGTGAAGGCCATTGCGCGGGTGCAGACGGGAGAGAACGACAAGCCCGTGACCCCCGTGATTCTGAAGAAGGTGACCATTGTCCCCGAGGGCCAGCAGGTTCCGCCACCTCAGCCCTAGTCGTGTTACCGAATGGGATTTCCAGCCATACCGGCCGATTCTGAGCCGGCCCCAGATTGCGATTCCTCGCCAACCCCGCACAAAAGGAGTAGACACATGCCCCAAGCACCAGGAACTTACGCCGTATTCAATACCACCGAAGGCAAGATCACCGTGCGTCTTTTTGAGTCCGACGCTCCGGTCACGGTACAGAACTTTCTCGATCTCGCCGAAGGGAAGAGGGAGTGGACCCACCCGGGAACCCGCGCGAAGTCGAGCGACAAGCTTTACGACGGAACCATTTTTCATCGCGTCATTCCCGACTTCATGATCCAGGGCGGCGACCCGACGGGCACTGGCATGGGCGGCCCCGGCTACAAGTTCCAGGACGAGACCAGCGGTTCGAAACACAAATTCGACAAGCCTGGTAAGCTGGCCATGGCCAACAGCGGGCCCAATACTAACGGCTGCCAATTCTTCATCACCACGGCGCCCACACCGTGGCTTACGGGGAAGCACACCATTTTTGGCGAGGTGGTGGAAGGACAGGATATTGCCGAGAAGATTTCGAGGGTGGCGCGCGGTGCGCAGGACAAGCCCCATAAGCCCGTGGTGCTGGAATCGTTGACGATTGAACGGGTGGCGTAGAGACTGACTATGCGTGCGCCGGTCGACAGCAGTCGTCCGATCGGCGCCGTAGCCCTTGTCTTCGCCGAGCCATCGTCTTTTATGTCTTCATCCCGCTGATCGACGGAGGCTGGGTCGTTGATAGCCATCCTTATTGCGTTCTCGCTACTGGCTGTTGCGCAGGCCCCTGGTCCTTCAACTCAGTCGAATGCCCCGCTTTTGAATAAGTACGATGGGACGCCGTTTCACGACAGCAAATATCAGAGTGGCCCGCAGCGCATTCCGGGCAAGATCGTCTGTGCCTATTACGATCTTGGCGGCGAAGGCATTGCCTATCACGATAGCGACGCCAAGAACAATGGCAGCGGCGCACTGAACCCGGCGGACGGAAGTTACCTGAACGAGTTTCGGATGAGCGAGGGCGTTGATACCTCCTACACGAAGTTCGGCCGGAACCCGCAGATTGACGACAGTCCATATAACAAGGTGGCGCCTCCGGCCGACCTGTTGTATGTTGGCTGGACCGAGCCCGGTGAGTGGTTCAACATCACTGTGGACGTGGCTGAGGCGGGTGATTATTCAGCCGACCTGTTGTACACATCGAACCGCGGTGGAGGCATTTCGTTCGACGTGAACGGGCAGCCTGCTAGCACTGTTGTGACTCTTGCGACCACCTACGACGCCGCCGATCCGGTGGCGTGGCGGCAATGGCATCATTGGAATGTTGCGCGCGGGATTGCGACGTTGCATCTGGCCGCCGGTCGAAACGTGCTGACGGTGCACATTGTGACCAATGGTCAGATGAACCTTGCCACCCTGGACTTCAAGAGGGTGAAGTAACGCCTGCTGCCCGGCCAGCTTAAGACGAGCAACACAGGTCCAGGATGGCCGCGCCGAAGCGACCCACCTTCGACGGGCCCATGCCTTCGATGCCGAGCAACTCCGATGGAGTGCGCGGACGCGATTTGGCGAGTTCGTTGAGCGTGCGGTCGTGAAGAACGAGGAAAGGTGGAACGCCGAGGCGTTTGGCCTCGGTTGCTCGCCATTCCTTGAGGCGAATGGCGAGGGCGGCGCTCTGGCCTTCAAGAACGATGGGCTCTTCGGACCCGCGCATTGGTTCAGCCGCCCGGCGCGGCGGTTGGTTGCGGGGGTTCGCCGAACTGCTTTGCGAAGAGGACGGGATCGAAGGCTGTGGTTTTGACGTTCGTACCCTTTTTCTGACGGGTGCTTGCTCTCCGCTGAATTCTTTCACGATGCCATCGCTGAAGAGCAGTGCGAGCGGAGTGGTCGGGCGAACCTCGAGCCCCTGGTCGGTCAAACTGAATTTGCGAAAAGGAATGACCTTGCCATCTTTCTCGAACTCGGCGTTTTCTACTTCAATCAGGCCGGCGCGCTGCATGGCGCCGAGCAGACCTTCGAAATCGTCGCGCTCAAGCACCTCGGCCCACGGCAGCTCAGTGCGCAAGCCCTTGGGCGTTTTGTACGCGGTGTTACGAAGCGCCTCGATCACGTCCTGCACCCAATGACGCTCGCGCTGGGTGGCGCGTCGAAACTGGCGCAGCACCGCGCCGGCCGGATCGCAGACATCGCAGATGCCGCAGCCGCGGCCCGCGTCCGTCACATCGCCAAAATGGCGCACCAGCGCGCACATCCGGCAGTCGTCCGAATCGACGTAAGTCGCAGCACCTTCTCGAATTGCTCGGCCGATATTGCAGCCTGAACGGCATATGTCTTCTTCCACGCCGGGCCGCCTGCGTAACCGTTGCCACTGAAGTCCACGCGCGCGCCGCCGTGAATCTGCAGCTTCTCGAGCGCCTTGTCGAACTCCTCAGCACCGAGCTGCGACGCGTCGCGCAGTTCCTCTACGGGTCGCGGTTCACCGGCGAGCACTGCGAACACTTTTGCAAGGTGCATCGACGGGCGGATAATCGCGCGACAGGAGGAAGTCGTGCGTGCGCTGATCAGCGTAGGAGTGCATCAGAATAAGTTCGGCTCGGCTTGCCGTCGCGACCGCGCGGCCAATCTCCTGGTAATAGCCTTCGAGGGTGGCCGGCAGTCCTGCATGAATCACCGTGCGCATGTCGGCTTTGTCGATGCCCATGCCGAATGCGATAGTGGCGACAACAACCTCGAGGTCGCCGGTCTGAAACGCAGTCTGTACGCGCTCGCGCGTCTCCGCGTCGAGGCCTGCATGATAGGCGGCCGCGGCGAATCCTGCTTCCCTCCGCGGTCGAGAGCTCTTCAGCCAGAGCCTCAGAATGTTTTCGCGACTGCGCGTATACGATGGCAGGCCTCCGCTGCGGGTCCGCCAGCAGGTTGGCAGATGATGCCGCCGCGCATCGGGCATGGGAACTTCCACGACCTCGATGGCGAGGTTATCTCTGCGGAATCCGTGAATGAATTTTGCGGGCGCGGTCATGCCGAGTTGCGCAACGATGTCGGCCTGAACCGTGGGCGTTGCCGTTGCGGTGAGCGCCAGCACCGGCGCCGGCTGATCGGCGCCGGTGCCGCGCAAGGCGGGCAAGTGCTGGCCAAGCATGCGGTAGTCGGGCCGGAAATCGTGGCCCCATTGCGAGATGCAATGCGCCTCGTCGATCGCGATCAACGCCAGTTTCCGCTTGGCCAGCATCTCGGGAAACCCCGGCACGCGCAACCGCTCCGGCGCGATGAACAGGAACTGCAGTTTGCCGCTGAGATAGTCGATGCATGCCTGCCGCGATCGCGCCGCGATCGAGTCCGGAGTGAATGCGCGCCACCGGCAAGCCCAAGCGCGACGAGCTTGGCCGCCTGGTCTTCCATGAGCGCGATGAAGGGCGAGATCACCAGCGCGGTGCCTCCGCGAGCCAGTGCCGGAAGCTGATAGCAGAGGCTCTTGCCTGACCCTGTGGGCATGACCAGCAGCAGATCACGTCCGGCAACGGCGGCGCGACACACGTCTTCCTGGTTGGCGCGAAATCCCTCGAAGCCAAAGACGGAGTGCAGGAGTTCGACAAGATCGCGAGATGGGAGGACAGGGTTCACAGATACCGGTTGGCTGCAATGAGCACAGCATTGCGCGCCAGCTTTTACTGTACGGCAAACTGCCGAGAACGAGCCGTGACGCCGGCCGCATCCGCTTGGCGTGCATCTGGTTCATCAATGTCGCCTGGCCAGAGTCAGGCAGGTTTTGATTAACAGGTGCCGCTCGGCCGAACGGCTGTGCCGGTTTCCTGCGCGGGCATGCTTTGCGTGGCGGGCAAGGTGAATCCGGCAAACCCAGCCAGGTTGGCCTCGCATTCGGTCAGATCCGTCGGGATCTCCGAGACCGTATTGGGCAGATTGGGGATAGAGTAGTCGGGCTTGGTGAAGTTGAAGGCGCTGGTCATGTCGCCCACAGTGGCGCGCCGCCATGCGCTCAGGTTGGGCACTTCAGCGCCGAAGCGCGTCTCAAGGAAACGCAGCATCGAAGTGTGATCGAAGAGGTCGGACGATATGAAACCGCCTCGGCTGAATGGCGAGATGAGCAGCATGGGCACGCGGCATCCCAGGCCGATGGGCCCACTGATGCCGCCCTGCACTGTGGGATCGGGGACAGCCGCGGCGGTCACGTATTCGCCTGCCGTTCCCGCAGGCGCGGTCACCGGTGGCACATGATCGAAGAACCCGCCATTCTCGTCATAGGTCACAAACAGCGCGGTCTTTGCCCAGGTGGCGGGATTGGCCATCAAGGCGGCGACAATCACGGAGAGCGTTGCTTCGCCGAACACGGATGGTGATGGCGGATGATCGGAATCAACGACGGATGCAATCAGCCACGAGACCTGTGGCAGATTCCCGGTCGCAGCGTCGGAGATAAAATCTGCCGGAAATTGCGGGCCGAAGGCGTTTTGATACAGCACGCTCGACGAATCCTGGAAGTTTTTGAAGTACGACAGCACATTGTCTGAGAAGTCGCCATTGAGGATGCTCTGATCGGGCGAGGTGTACACCTTCCACGATATGCCGCGCGCCTGCAGTTGTTCCGGCATGGTGGTGTAGGTGAGCTTGCCGAAGAACGAGGAACGGTTCGTCACTAATGTTTGCAGCAACGGACCGCCGTTCTGCCCTGCAGGATCGATGGACGCGGCCATTGCGTAGATGCGATTTGGATCCGTCGGGCCGATCACCGAACAGCAGTAGTTATCGCATAGCGTGAAGGCATCCGCGACCGCGTAGTAGTAGGGAAGGTCGGCACGCGTGTAGTAGCCCATGGTCAACACCGCATCGCCGGCGTTGATGGCGAGGCGCGACGTGATGAATCCGTCCATGGCGCCGTTGTCCCAGCTTTGGTGCATGGGAACCCAGTCGTGGGTGATGTCGTGCGTGCAGGCGGCGTTGGCCTTGGTGGTGTCGAGATGATACGGGAGCAGAACGCCGGTGGGCGCGCTGGTCGTGTTGCCCGGATAGGGCTGTTGGAAGGCAGCGCTCTGATCGTTGAAACCGCGGACACCTTTGTAGCTGCCAAAGTAATGATCGAAGGAGCGGTTCTCCTGAATGAGGATTACGACATGATCGATGTCGGTGATCTTGGCACAGGTGCTCGGGCCTGAACCACCCAGCAGTTTGCTTGCGCCTCCGCATCCGGCAAGCAGCGAGCCTGCTCCTGCGGCGGCTCCCATTTGCAGCAACTCGCGCCGCGTCAACCCGTTCCTGGCCATGAAATCGGTCCCTGATCCTTCTCTCGCGTTGGATGCCGCACACGCGCGCGGGAGAGGTATCGGCGGCAAAGATCAATCCAGCAGCCGACACCTTCAGTACCTTAGACCCAGTTTCATGGGAAAATCTTCTTCGCCCTCTTCCAATTCCTGTTGACCGCAATACAGCCGCACTTGATCGCGGTGGCGTTTACGAAGCCAAAGGTGCAGGACCACAACCGTGACCGCGGTATAACCAAAAGCCCGCGCGCCCTGCTCAACCGTATGGTTGGCAATGACTGATATGCCGGTGACGAGGGGAAAGAAGGTGAAGTAGCGGAGAACCGTAAAAGCGAGATTTGATTCCTGACTTCCGGGTTCACCGGTGAAGGCGACCGAGGTCACATTCAGGAAGGACGCATCGGTCAGCAGCAGACAGATTCCACAGGCAACCAATATCTGGGCAGCTGTCGCGTGCAGGGTGCGCAGCTCGGGCGGAGATACGAGCCGTAGCAGGACAATGGCAATCAATGTCACAGCAAAGCCGCATAGTCCTGCCCACACCTGGGCTGCGCGGAGTTGGGCGAGACCGATGTCGAGCACTGGGGGCCTGCCGTGAATGGTGCGCAGAACCCAGCTGCCCCTCTGATTGCCCGACGAGATCAAGGCTGTGCGCAGGCCTGCAATGACCCAGAAGGCAATAATGCCGATTGCGGCTCGAATACCGTCGGCCGAAACGACCGTATGCACCTGGCCCCCGTCCGCGCTGAAGCGCAGGATGGTGGCCATCACCACGGACAAGCCAACGCCGCCATACAGAACCAGGTAAATGCGATAGCGCGGGACACGAAATATGGTCTGGCCAATGAAGTGGAAGATAGCGCGGCAAACCGGCGCGCGCGCCACTGTGGCGTGCAAGAGCTTGTGAAACGGCAGGGACATCCGCACGCGCGCGGAACGAGAACCGCCGCCGACAATGACCTGGCGCACGCGGCGTACGTATGCAAGGGGGTAAGCCGCAAGTGCGATCACCGTGACGACGAGCAGCGCCAGCCATCCGCGCCGCGCCATTTCGTTCCAGATCGGCAACGCCGCGGGCCCATCGATGATGCGCTGCTCCATTCCAAGAAACCAGAGTGGGGGAAACCAGCGGGCGTAGACACTGTCCGACTGGAGGAGCGCGGGCGCCACGCCGGAGAGCACAGGAAACAGCAGCATGCCCATGACCAGGACCGTGACTGCGAGTCCCTGCGCGGCCAGCGAGATTTTGCGGAAGAGCCATTCACCGGCCACGGCGACCAGCAGGCCCTGCACCGCCAATACTAGCAAGCCGGCAAAGATGCCGCTCGCCATGACTCCCAGCACATCGCCAGCCAGAAGGCGTCCCGCATCGGGCGGATCGGTAGCCGTAATGAGCACCAGCGGGGGCAATGCATTCACGTCGATCAGGAACCCCATCAGAAAAATTCCAATGGCCGCAACGCGCGCCAGAAACACGCGCCGCGCCGGGGCAGGCAGCGTGCCGAGCACCATCACGTCCAGCAGATCGGGGAAGAACAGATCCCACTCCCAAACCGCCGCGATGCCCATGGCCACGAACGCATAGAGCACGAAGAAGAAATGATGATTCACCTGCATCCAATATGGCGGCGGGTCAATGCGTGTATTTCCTGGGGGCCAGTGCGGAAATGGGTGATACACGGGCCATAGGAAGACGGCGACCATGAGCGTCGGCAGCCCCGCCGCCACTGCAATCTGAACCATCCGCGTCTTGGCGTCGCCGTCGGGCGATGCGGTCTCGTGATTGAAGAACCGCTCCAGGAAATGACGCGTGAGCAGCGAAAGCTGGCTGCGCTTTGGCGCGCGTACCGGGCCCAGGGCGGCCTGCACGTTGAGTGACTGCACCGTAAAGTCGGCGCGCTCGAAGATGCGCTGGAATGCCTCAGGCATGGCTTTGCATCACCTCGACGATCTGCTGCGCCGTGCCACGCGTATCCTGTTGCTGAACGAGTTGCGCAAAGACGCTCTCCAGGTTGGGCAGCCGCATCAGGCTGGTCAGCTCCGATGGCCGCGCATCGGCCAGGACACGCCCTTTGGCAATCACGATCACGCGATTGCAAACCTGCTCCACCACCTCAAGCACGTGGGAGATGTAGAGAACGGCCTTGCCCTGAGCCGCCAAAATCTCCAGCAGATCCTTGAAGAGCCGGCCTGACACCACGTCCAGTCCCGATAGCGGCTCGTCGAAGATCAGCAGCTTTGGATCGTGCAGCAGCGCCGCCGCAATGAGCACGCGCTGGCGCATCCCCTTGGAATAGGAGGAAACCGGCGTGTGCTGCCAACCGTCGAGCGCCAGCAATTTCAGCAGCGAAGTCGCCTTGTCCTCGAGCGGCGCCTCGTCCATCCCTCGCAGCCGGCCTACCAGTTGCAGGTACTCGAGCCCCGACAGATAGGTATAGAGATGCGCCTCCTCGGGCACATAGCCCAGGACGCTGCGAAAACCCACCATGTCGTCGCGGATGTCGCGGCCTTCGAATATCACCTTGCCGTCATTGGCGCGCAGCATGCCGGTGATCATTTTGACGGTGGTCGACTTCCCTGCCCCGTTCGGCCCCAGGAATCCCACCACCTCGCCGGCTCCAATACGGAAGCTCACGTCCTCAACCGCCGGGATGCCGCGAAAGCTGCGATAGAGATGCTGCACTTCGAGCATGCTGCCCTTTCCGCTCGCCGATCGTGCGAGCCGGGCCGGCTTGTGGCCAGGACCCGAAAGGGTTGTGAGGCCGGCAGCGAACCACCGGCCCCACAACCTCACGAGGAGCGAGACTGCAGGAACGAGGAGGCGTTCCTACGCCAGGCCCGGACTTCAGTGGACCCTATGTAGCATTCAGCATATTCCTGATTTTTCTCTTGTCAAGTAGATTTCTACATAGGGTAGAATACCTGCCATGGCATCTGAGGCCAAGCTCTCCCACACCGCCGCTATGATCCTCCAGGCTATCCACGCTGGATTCGTGTACGGGTTCAGCATCATGGAGATGACCGGCCTGCCCAGCGGCACCGTCTACCCGGCGATGCGCCGTCTGGAGCGCGACAATCTCATCCGCTCGAACTGGGAGAACCAGTCCATCGCGGACGCGGAGCAGCGGCCGCCGCGCAAGTACTACAAGCTCACTGCCACCGGCCGCTCCACCCTGGAAGCATCCCGTAAGCGCTATCCCCTGCTTGAACGCCTCATTCCCACCGAGGAGGCCAAGTCCGTATGAGTTCCCTTCTCTCGCGCGGATTCCACGCACTCGATTGCAGCGTGCTTCGTGTCTCTTCGATCTTTGTTCCCGTTGCCCAGCGCGAAGAATGGCTGGCCGAATGGCACAGCGAATTCTGGCACGTTTGCCGCGAGTGCCTCCCGGAACATGGCTTCTCCTGGGAGGCGGAGCGCGGGGTCGCCTGCTTCTGCCTGGGCTCCTGTGCCGACGCGCTGTGCGTGCGCCGCTACACGAGCGTGAACCGCGGCGACGCACCCGCGGTCCACGGCTCGGCTCCGCAGTGTGTTCTGTGGCTGGCCACGGCACTGGCGCTGTGCGCCGTGGTGGCGCGGCTGCTCCCGGGCGTGCAGTCGGAGTTGGAGACTGCGCGCTACCACATGCGCTCCAGCCTGCTGTTGATTCAGGACGCGCGCTCGGAGAACCCGTCCATCCCCAGCATCACGCCCGCGCAGTTCCGCGACTGGCGCAACGCCCGCCAGCGTTCGTTTGACGCGTTCGCGTTTTACCGCGTTTTGCCCGGCAATGCGTTCCTTACCGGCTCGCACCCCATGCATTGGAGCATCGCCCACGCTACACCGAATCTGTTCAACCTGCTGGGATTTCCTATCCGGCCTGCCGCCATCAGCAGCGATCTTCCCGCCGTTCTGCTGAGCCATCGCACCTGGGTCCGGGAATTCCGGTCGGACCCGCATATGATTGGCCGAATTGTGCGCCTCGGGCACTTGAGCGCACGTGTCGCCGCGGTCCTCCCCGATGGGCCGTGGCGGCTTCCCGGCGATCCCGATGCATGGCTTCTTGAACCTACTTCGCAGATCGCGGCGACGTCGCCCAGCGCGCCGGGCTACCTGATTGCCCACCTGTCCGAGCTTGGCCAGGAGCAGATGGCCGGCGATCACGTGGCGATCACCGCACACGGTCCCGCTGAAAACGATATCGACCTGGCCGGCATCTCCATCGCCCCGGATTCGGAAAATCCCAGCGGCACCTTCTATTTTGCGTTGCTGCTGGCGTTGCTTGCGCTGCCCGCCGTCACGTCGGTCACCCTTGGCGACTCCAACTTCAGTTCGCATCGTCCGCGTCTCAGGCGCCGGATCGCCCGATGGCTCTTCCTCGCCGCCAAGCTTGTACTCATCGCGGCCATTTCGTGGTTTGCCGCGCTTGACCTAGCTTATGCCGGCATCGACCTCTCTTCGCAATGGGCGCCGTTTGTCCAACTGGTCGCGAGCTTTGTCGTCTGCCTCTTCGGGTTCCGCTGGGCTCTCGCCGATCAGCAGCAGCGCTGCCCGGTCTGCCTGCGCCGCGTCACCCATCCGGCTCGCGTTGGGCTTGCCTCGCGCACCTTCCTCGGTTGGAACGGCACGGAGATGATCTGCCTGGGAGGACATACGCTGCTCCACGTGCCCAGCCTGCCCACAAGCTGGTTCGGCGCTCCTCGCTGGATGTACCTCGACCACTCCTGGGACTTCCTGTTTGCGAACAATCCGGCTGCGTGAGCCGCGACGAAATCCAGCCAGCGATCGCGGCTGCCGTGGCCGAGAAGTTCATCGCACCGGACGCACATCTGTCTCCTGGCTGGTATACCGATGAGCAATACTGATCAGCTTTAATAAGCCGGTTGGTTCACACTCGCTGTGTATGCGGTGATGCTCCGGCGGCGAGGTCCCTTTGGGTTGGACCTCGCCGTGGAGCGCCGATTGCTCAAGAGGTTTAAATGCCATTTGAATTTTCCAATCCCTTGTTCCTCGTGATAGCGGTCTTGATCGTCCTCGCCATCGTTCTCGGCTGTGTCTTTTATCTCCGCAGCCGAAAGAAAGCCAGTGACGGGCTGCGCACTCGTTTTGGGCCGGAATATGACCGCGCGGTTCTTGCGCATGGGTCCGAACGCAAGGCCGAAGCGAAACTCGTCGATCGCGAAACGCGGGTCGAAGGCATGAAGATCCGCGAGCTGGGCGCAACGGAGCGGGCGCGCTTTATTGCCGACTGGCAGGCGGTGCAGGCGCGCTTTATCGATCATCCCAAGGGCTCTGTTACCGAGGCCGATGAGCTGATCTCCGCGATGCTGATAGCGCGTGGTTATCCCGTTGCCGACTTCGACCGGCGCGCGGCCGACATCTCCGTTAACCACCCTCGCTTGGTGGAGTACTATCGCTCCGCTCACGGCATCGCCGTCCGGCTGGGAAAAGACGAAGCCAGCACAGAAGACCTGCGAACCGCCATGATCCAGTACCGTTCCCTCTTTGATGAACTCGTCGAGCTGCGTTTGCCCGGCGAAGCCAAGGCTGTGGCATAACTCCGCGACCCATGAATTGAAGGGGTTCAATAATGCTGATCATCATCATCGTTCTGCTGCTGCTCTTCGGCCTTGGCGGAGGATATTACGGCCATAGCCGGTGGGGCTCCCGCGGGAGCACGGGCATCGGGCTTGGTACGGTCCTGCTCATAGTACTGGCGTGTTATCTGCTGGGAGTTTTTCACTAATGCGTCGCGCAGTTACCGCACCAAATCCAGATTCGCCTTAACGCTGTATACTCGTGTCAGCAGTTCTCCTCGGGTAGTTCGACTGTATAGATCCACCCGCGAACCCCCTTTCAGGCATTCTGAACTAAGTCAGCACTCCTGAAGTTCTCCCCTCCTTAGGCTCTCGCGAAATCGGGCAATCCTTGCCATCGACTGCGATTCTTCTGGAAGCGAACCGGCTCCACAATGTCAGTGACCGCCTTACCGTGCTCGCGGACGAGCATCCCGTCGTCTCGGAGGCACTCCTCACCATCTCCGGAAGTGTTCGCCAGACGGCCACCCTCCTGGAGGTGCTGGTTGTGTCAAAACTCGGTCCCGAGAATGGTCTGGCCAATGCCTGATAGCCGCTCAGCCGGCGGTCCATTGCACCCTGGCTCAACCCCGGACGACGAGGGCCGGGATTTCACTCCCGGCCCATTCCATGCTCACGACCGTCCCAGGTTCAGTGATCTTCATCAACCGTCTGAATGTCGGAGCGCGCCGACCCGAAGAAGCTGATCAGTCCCGGCTGCCCTGCATATCCCAGATACGATTTGGTGCCGAAGTTGTCTTCCAGGCTTTTGAGCATGGAATAGTGATTGAACGGAACATTCGACACTGTCCCCGGCTTGAGCAGTGGCGACAGCAGCACCGCACCCGTTCGATCGCCGCCGTAGCTACCGTATGTAAGCGTGTACGACCCAAACGTGCTTGACGTCGGGTAGGATCCGAGGTTTGGCCCCGGCTGCTCGCTGCAGCAGGTCTGACCCTGAAAAGCAATCGTGATGCCGCCGGTAGAACTCACCGATAACGTGTAGCCGCCCTCATCGAACGTGATGATGATCAGGCCATCGTGTTTATACGCCTCTGACCCCTGGATAATCGGAATCCACTTTTGCAGGAAGGCATCCGCGCTCACCAGGCCGCCCGGCGCACCAGTCACGCAGGGAGCATCGTGGCCGTCATCGCAGAGATTCGGTGTGACAAAAACGAAGTTCGGGGTGGATTCTTCGCTCTTCAGATCGGCGGGCAACTGGTTCAGATTCACCACACCCGCCTGGCAGGCCGACGAATCGATGATCGAATGAAAGTAGACGAACGGATTGTGGCGCGTCGCGTACTGATCGCCGTTGGGCAACGTCGCCGACGGCTTCTCCGCCGACTGGGTCATATCCACTGTATTCAGCGCAGGGTGCCCGCAGGTCGCGGACTCGCGGCTGGGATCATTCCCCATGTCGCCCATGTATGCGCGCCAGGTCTTTCCCACTTCTGTTAACTGATCCGGCAGTGTCTTGACGCTCGCTGGGTAGATGCATCCGCTGCCGATCGCCTGCCCGTCCGGCGTCATGCCTGTCTGCACAAAGTCCCCATAGACAATGCAGTCGTTGTGATTCTGCGGGGTCCCGGCCTGCCCACTGATCATGGAGATGTAGTTGTCGTTGCTGGCGTGGCCCGTGCCGTAATACTGCGACAGCAGCACGCCCCTCGACACCAGCGTCTGCGAGAGATACGGCGCCTTGGAATTGGGGCCGAAGGTCGTGTTATAGCCTTCGTTCTCGAGCACAATGATGAAGACATGGCCGAAATGCGGAGGGCCATCTTCGCCGCGAACCGGAGCGGCAACTGTCAACGCAAGAGCGGCAATTGTAGTCAGGGCGACAGCAACGCGGGAGAGTGCGGCGAGCGTTTGGGAACGCACGGGAAACTGCTTGAACACGGTGACCTCTTCGTCGAAGTTGGATTGGGCAGCCGCGCCACGACTCGGCGGCTACGCGGTCACACTAGGAGGCAAAGGTTACCGGCATGTGAAGGCCAAGTGAATTCCAGATGCACAGCTCGGCAGGCCGCGTCATGATTGTCAGCCTTTACGCGCCCACAGGTATGCGCGCCGCGTCTGGTGCTCCACTTCAGGCGCATACGGTTCGCGGACGGCCAGCTCTTCAATTGCAAAACCCTCGCGCTGCAACTCCGCACAAATCTCGTCTGGATCGAGCAGGTAGAAGTTCATCTCGACTGGCTGTCCCCAAAGCTCCTTCGGGTTGAGCACCTCGCCTCCGACATGGAAGCTCAGCAGCATATGCCCACCGGACGCCAAGACACGAGCCATCTCACGGAAGGCTGCCTGGCGCATCGCGGCGCCAAAGTTGACGATGGCATAGAAGGCAACGATCGCGGCAACCGATCCTTCTTCAAGCTGAAGAGCAGTCATGTCGTCGACATGAAATCGAATGTCTGGATTGAGCAGCCGGGCCTGATCCACCATCCCCGGCGACAGATCGATTCCGCAAACGTCCGCCCCATGGTCGCGCAAAAAGCGCGCCACCTGTCCAGGCCCGCAGCCTATCTCGATCACCCGCCCGCCATCAGCGGCCGCGGCGAACCGGGTGAGGATCTCCCGGTCAAAAGGCTTGTTCGCGAGTTCGTTAAAGATGGCAGCGGCGTAAGCGCCGGCCACGCGGTCGTAGCTGGTACGAATCGCATCGATCGCGGAACTGCTTTTGTCGTTGATCACAGTTCAGTACGACCTGTCTATCGAGCGGTCGACAAAAAGTGCCGAAGCGCTTGCGTGCTCCGGCACGGCCCTGACGAGCAAAATTACTCCGCGCGCAGCGCCTCGACAGCATTCACCCGAGCTGCACGATTCGCCGGAATTGCCGACGCGATTACAGCAGCACCAAGGATGACCAGCGACGAAGCGATGAACACCAGCACACCCGGCTGATGCAGCCCGCCAATATACCGGCCTGCCACAGCGGTCAGCACAAACCCCAGCACAATCCCCGCGGCTACACCAATACCGGCCATTACGAGCCCTTCGCCCAGCACATCGGTCAGGATGTCCTTGCGTTGCGCGCCCAGCGCCATGCGGATGCCGAATTCGCGCGTGCGTCCACTGACCGAGAACGCCAGCACGCCCGCTACGCCTACAACCGAGATTAGCAGCGCCACAGCGGCAAACCCGCCAAAGACAATGGCGTTCAGCTTGTCCGGTGTCAGCACTTCGGCCCGAATATCGTCGAGCGTGCTCATCTTCTCCACCGGCTGGTCAGCCGACATTTCATGGATGGCACGTGTAATCGCGGGCACCAGCGCGTAGGCATCTCCATGAGCCTTCACAAATAGACGTCCGCTCGCCCACTCCTGCTCCACAGGCTGATACACGGTCACCTCCGGTTTAGGGATGATGTTTTCATCGTCGAAGTCCGGAACAATGCCGACAATCCTCCTCGGCTCACCGCTGATGCCGATAAACTTGATCACACCATCGGTCCACCACATGTGCCGGTTCAGCGCGTTCTGCCCCGGATACAGCATGTTCGCCAGGCTCTGGCTGATGATCACCACCCGCTCAGAACCGTCTTTGTCGCCAGGGTTGAAGTCGCGGCCCTGTGTGACGGGAACGCCCATCGTCCCAAAGAACCCAGGAGAAACGGCCCGGAACTGCGCATGGAAATCGTCCTGCCCGTCCTTGCGCGTCGCGCCCTGCGCGGCAAACGCAAAGCTGATGCTCAACGCCTGATCGTCACGCCACGGAACGCTGAACCCCGTGGCCACCCGCTCCACCCCCGGCAGCGCCTCGATCCTCTGCTGCGTGTCGCGATAAAACTGGCGTACCTGCTCCGGTGTGCGTCCGTAAGACATAATCGGCAGATTTACCGCCAGCACCTTGCCCGAATCGTACGGCGGACGGCTCTGCTCCAGTTCGAACAGCGTCTTCATCAGCACCGCCGACCCCGCAAGCAGCAGGAACGAAGCCGTAATCTGGGTAACCGCGAAGATACGCAGCTTGCGCTTGCTGCTCGTTACGCCGCGCGCGGCACGGCCGCTGAGCGTGGCCTGCGGGGCATTCGCCGCCGGCAGCCGCGGGATATATGCCAGAAACACTGCGGCAACTACTGCGAGCGCGATCCCGAACCACACCAGGCTGTAGTCAAGCGGCATATCCTTGGCGCGCACGGAGAATCGTGCCGCGTAATGGCCCAGCACGCCCACCATCGGAATGGCCAGCAACACCGCCGCCACCGCGCCGCTCACACATAGCACCAGGCTCTCGGCCAGCAGCGAGCGTCGCAGCACCTTCGTGCTTGCGCCCAGCGCCGACCGGACCGCCAGTTCCGACTCGCGCCGCACCGTCCGCGCCAGCACCAGGTTCGCTACGTTCGAGCTCGCAATTACGAACAGCAGCCCCGACGCCGCGAACAGGACCCACAGAATCGTGTTGGCCTTGGCGTTGATCTGGTCGTGCATCCGCTTCACTTCGATCTGGTAATGGCTCGACGCCTTGTACACCTCGGGATGGGCAGAGGTCATCGCCCCATAGACATTCTTCAGCTCCGCGCTCGCCTGCTCCAGGGTTACCCCGGGCGCGAGCCGCCCGAACACCTCGGTCATGCGATGCTCGCGTCCCTGCACCATCGTGGCCGACAGGTGATGCGGGCTCGTCACCACGTTGGCGATAATTTCAGTGGCCACCGGGTACGGAACTGCCGGCTCCAGCACGCCCACCACGGTCGCCGACCGGGTTCCGCTATAGCTCTCCAGGCGCACGGTCTTCCCCAGGACCTTCGGATCGGAGTGCAGCTGATTTCGCCAGAACCCGTATGTCAGCACAATCGCGCCGGCGGCGTTCTGCCCGTCGTCGGAAGGCGTAAGCAGACGGCCCAGCACGGGCTTCAGCCCCATCACGTCGAAGTAGTTTCCGTCCACCACGCCGGCGGGTATCTCGCGCGGGGTTCCCAGGCCCACAACGGTGAAGCTGATCTCCGAGAACGTGCCCAGTTCCCGGACCGTCTTGAGCCCCTCACCAATGTCCTTGATCTCTGGAACAGAGAATGCCGTGTTGATCTCGTTCAGACCCGGCGCGCTCTGGCGAATGTACAGCAGTTTGTCTTCGTCCTGGTTGGCCAGTGGGCGCAGCAGCACCGCGCGCACCACGCTGAAGATGGCTGCGTTTGCGCCGATGCCGAGCGCCAGAGTCAACGCGACCGTGATCCACAGTGCCGGAACCCTGGCCAGCGATCTGACGGCGATCTTCAAATCATGAAAAAACGACATGGATCCCTCCAATTGGGGAAGCGGATTGAGCCACGAACCGGTTCCGCTGCCGAAAGACCGGAGCACCAGCGCTTGTCGATTCCGACCTTGGCAAACTAGAACCGTCAGTAACTCTTGGTTCTTCGTCCAATAGTCGTCGGGGAGACGGAAAATCGACAGCCGCTCCGATTTTTATTTTGCGGATCCGATCGAAATGTCCGTGCAGCGCACGAGGAAGTCGAACAGGTGTCTGGAATCTTAAGCGATTCTCTTTCGCACGGCGACTCGTTTGTTGTGAATTGGTCTTACGAGCGCGGGGTGAATTCCTTTGACAAATACGTTGATATCAACTAATATGCTCTCGTGTCAAGCGCTGAATCGCTCCCGTTCGAAGCCACCATTCAGGTTCGGGACAACTGCCTTTGTTTGCACGTCCAGCGCGCGGCTCGGGCCCTCGCGCGCCGTTTCGACGACGCACTCCGCCCGTACGGTCTCACGAACGGCCAGTTCTCCCTGCTCATGTCCCTCAACCGCCCCGAGCCTCCGTCCATGGGTCCTGTGGCCTCGCTTCTGGCCATGGATCGCACCACCTTGACGGCTGCCCTTATCCCTCTGGAACGACGCGGCCTGGTCTCCAGTTCCCCCGATCCCAAAGACCGCCGCAGCCGCATCCTCATCCTCACCGACCAGGGCCGAGAGCTCCTCGCTAACGCCCTCCCCGTCTGGCAATCAACCCACGAAGAGGTGGAAAAGATCGCCCCGCACCTGAACTTCGACAAGCTTCGCAAGGATCTCCGCGCGATCTCATAGGCCTGCCATTCCAGTGGTTACCATCGGGGTTCCACCTGCCCGTTCCCTGTTGAAAACCTGCCCCGAAATTATCCTAGAAAACCCGAAGATACCAGGGAAGCACCCTAAATTTGCCGGAACTTCAATTCTGTCCTCCCTTATCCACAAAAACCCGCGTCGAACCTGTTGACCCTGCCTTTTCCCCTCCGTAGAGTCTCAATCAAGGCAATCTTCCATCCGGGTCTTGGAGTTCGGTCGCCCGGCTAATTTGAACCGGCTACGCCCAATATTGGAGTTGACATGCTGAAACTGAAAAAGATCCACATTCTCGGCTTTAAAAGCTTCTGTGACCGCACGGAACTCACCGTTGCCGGCACCGGACTGGCCGTGGTGGTGGGACCCAACGGATGCGGCAAGTCGAATATCCTGGACGGCGTCAGCTGGGTTCTTGGCGAGCAGAGCGCCAAGTCCCTTCGCGGCACCCATATGGCCGACGTGATCTTTGCCGGCACTCGCGACCGCAAGCCCCTCGGCATGGCCGAGGTCACCCTCACCATGGTCGATCCCGACGCTTACGAAGGCCCCATCCCCGTGGAGCCTGAGGTGACCATCGACAACGAAGGCCCCACCGATTGGGATGAGACAGAGATAAGGCGGGCCAAGGCCGCCGAAGCCGAAGAGATCGTGGCGAACGAGCAGCCCGGGCAAATCCTGGAAGATGGCGATCAGGCGTTTGAGACACAAATGGAGGGCCAGTTGGCCGCACCGCAGGTGCCGCCGTCTGCGCAGGCCACGGAATTGGGTCCCCAGTCCGTCGTCCTGAAAATCCGCCGTCGCAAGTTCCAGCGCACTTTCCAGAAGGGCGAAATCGTCATCACCCGTCGGCTCTTCCGCACCGGCGAGAGCGAGTACCTCCTTAACGGCAAGCTCTGCCGCCTGCGCGACATTCAGGACATCTTCATGGGCACCGGTCTCGGCCCCGAGTCGTACGCCATCATTGGCCAGGAGCGAATCGGCCAGCTGCTCAGCTCGAAGCCTCACGACCGCCGCGCCATCATTGAAGAGGCCGCCGGCATCACGCGCTTCAAGACCAAGAAGCGCCTTGCTGAACTTCGTCTCGAATCGGCCAAGCAGAACCTGGCCCGCGTCGACGACATCTTCGAGGAAGTCACGCGCCAGATGAACTCGCTCAAGCGCCAGGCCGCCAAGGCCGAGCGCTTTGCCCAGGTGCGCGACGAGCTCCGCTCCCGCCTGCGCGTCGTGCTTGCCAGCCGCATGGCCGCAATGGATGCCGACCAGGCTCGCCTCAACGCCGAGATCGCTTCCCTCTCCGAGCACATCAACACTGCCTCCGCCGAGATCGGCACCATGGAGGCCAGCCAGCACAGCCTCACCGAGCGCGGCTACGAGCTGGAGCAGAACGTTCATGAAGTGAAGACGCGCGCCAACTCCGCGGCCGTCGAACTGGAGCGCGCCGCCGCCCGCGAGCGCGGCAACACCGAGCGCGTGGCCGAGCTTGAAGCGCGCATGGCCGGCTCCGCCGCCGAGCTTGAACAGACCAACGCCCAGTTGGCCGGCATCTTGGAAGAGCGCGCCCAGCAGCACAGCTTCCTGCAGACAGCCGCTGAAGAGGCACGCGCCTTTCATCAGAAAGTTGCCGCGCGCCAGCAGGAAGCCCGCGCCGCTGCCGAAGAGGTCTTCGGAACGGAGCGCAACCTTGAGGCTACGCGCCGCCACGTGATGCAGTTGCTCACGCAGGCCGGCAACGCGCGCAACGCCACGGCGCAGGCGGAAGAGAGCCTCGCTGCACTCGAGCGCGAGGCGGAGCGCCTCGATGCCGAGATGCGCCAGTCGCAGACCGAGCTTGAAAACCTGGGCGTACAAAAGGGCCAGGCCCGCCTCAGCTTCGAGTCTGCCACCGAGGCCCTCCATCGACTTGAAAGCGAGATCGCCGCACTCAGCGAATCTCTGCAAGCCCGCCGCGCAGAGGAAAACACCCTCCGCGCCCGCGCCAACACGCTGCGCAGCGAGCACGCATCGCTCGGCGGCCGCCGTAACTCGATCGAGTCGCTCATTCGCAATCACAGCTACTCCTCCAACTCCGTGCGCCAGCTCCTCAAGCCCGGTGCGCTGGGAGCCGACAAGGCGCCCAAGGGCACGCTCGCCGATTTCCTCGAAGTCAGCGGAGAGTACGAAGGAGTGGTTGACGAGTTTCTGCGCGAAGAGCTCAATTACCTCGTCGTCGACAGCTGGTCCGCTGCGGAATCCGGCGTCAATCTGCTGAAGTCCGGCGTCGATGGCCGCGCGACCTTCCTTGTCCACCCTGAAGATCCGGCAGCTTTCGCGGCACGCGCCGAAGCCGATGAACCCGTCCAGGCAAATGGCATCCGCGGCGAGCACATCACGCCCCTCAAAGACACCATCCGCGTCCTCAACGGTTTCGGCCACTCGCTTGAGGCCATCCTGCCCAAGCTGAAGAACGGATACATCGTTGAGGACCACGCGCTGGCGCAACGCCTCTCCGAGCAGTACAGCAAGGCCTTTTTCCTCACCCCCGGTGGCGAGTGCTTTCACAACACCACCGTCACCGGCGGCAAGCCTGCCAGTGAAGGCCCGCTCGCCCTCAAGCGCGATCTGCGCGAAACCGAGAAGAAGCTCGCCGCCGTCGAGGCCAAACTCGGTGAGGCCGAAGCCGAGGCCGCCGCGATCACCCGCGAGATTGAAGACCTCACGCAGCAGCTTGAGGCACGCAGCGAAGAGCGCCGCCAGGCCGAGCGCGATACCGCCAACCAGGGCGCCGCGCTCAAGCAGATGGAAGCTGAGGTGCAGCGCATCGATCGCCGCCTGCAGGAGTGGCATCTACAGGCCGGGCGCAACAAGGACGCACGCGAATCCAAGCACGTCGCCATCGAGCAGAAGCGCGAAGAAACGGTTCGCCTTGAAGCCGCACACCACGCCTCAGAAGCCGAGCTCGACACGCAGCAAGCCGCGCTGGCCGAAATGCGCCACAAGCGCGAGGGCCTGCAGCAGGAAGCCGCCCAGCTGACAGCAGAGCTCGCCGGATTTGAAGAGCGCCGCCGCGGCGCTGAAGCCGCCTTCCAGCGCATCGACCGCCTCCACGCCGACCTGCAACGACGCGTGCAATCCATCGAACAACAGCGCGCCGCCGCCGAAGCCGAGCGCGAGCAGCGCATCCGCGAGAGCGAAACGCTCGCCGCTCGTCAGGAAGAGCTGACTGCTCTCCGCGCCGAAGCGCTTGCGCAAGCGCAGGCCCTCGCCGCCGAGGCGCAAGATCTTCGTCATCAGCTCGCAACTCTCGAAACGCAGCTCAAAACCGGCCGGGCCGCGCTCGATCAGCTCCGCGACGATCGCGGCAACCGCGGCAGTGAGCTGGCCAAGCTTCACTCCGACCTCGAGCACCTCGAAGCCAGCTGCCTTGCCGAAGTCAACGTCGAAGCCTCCGCCCTTCGCGCCGACGTCGAGCTAGCCCACATTGAAGGCGAGTTGCTCATCGCCGAAGAAGAAGCGTGCCGCACTCTCCGTCAGAAGATGGAGCAGATGGGCCCCGTCAACATGATGGCCCTGGACGAATACAAGGAAACCGCCGATCGGCACACCTTCCTCGAAACGCAGCGCAACGACCTCATCGAGTCCATCGAGAACACGCAGGAGACCATCAAGGAGATCGATCAGATCTCGCGCACCAAGTTCGACGAGGCCTTCGCCCGCATCAACGAGAACTTCGCCAACGTCTTCACGCGCCTCTTCCACGGCGGCCAGGCCTTCCTCCGACTGACTGATGTTGAAAATCAGGCCGAGAGCGGCCTCGAAATCGTGGCCTCGCCCCCCGGCAAAAAGCTGCAGAACGTGCTCCTGCTCTCAGGCGGCGAGAAGGCTCTCACCGCGCTGGCTCTGCTGGTCGGCATCTTCCAGTTCCAGCCCAGCCCCTTCTGCGTGCTTGACGAAGTCGACGCCGCGCTCGACGAAACTAACGTCGGCCGCCTCGCCGACCTGCTCCGCACGCTAGGCCGCGACACGCAATTCCTCATCGTCACCCACAGCAAGCGCATGATGCACGCCGCCGATATGATCTACGGCGTCACCATGCAGGAGCCCGGCGTTTCCAAGGTGGTCAGCGTTCAGCTGGGGCATCACGAACCGCAGCGCGCCTCCGCGTAGCGTTATAGCCGTGCCGGAAACGGCAGGTACGACGCGGGCCTTAGCCCCTGGCGGCAGCCGTTTGGAGGCTCATGAATCGTAATTTGGCTTTGAAGGTCGTGCTGGCAATCGTGGGAGTGCTCTTCATCCTTACGAGCTACCCGATGATCGTTTTCATCCGCCAGGATCCAGCGCTCTCCATGATGTTCAGTCTCTACGTCACGCTGGGCGTCTTCCTGCTCCTCGCCATTCGCAATCCTCCAGCCAGCCGCAGCGTCATCGCCTTCACGGCATGGTCAAGTCTCGTTCACGCCGTTTTCATGGGCAACCAGGCACTGCGGGGCATGGTCGCTCGCGGAGAACTGATCGGCTGCGCCGTTCTCATCATCATCGGTGTATTGCTCATCGCGCTCGCACCAAAGCCGCTTTCCAATTCGGAATAGCGCAGGGCCCGCTGACTCGCTGACTTGCTGCCCCGCTAACTTTCTAACTCGCTGTCTCTACGGCGCCGCAGACATCTGGGTCCAGCTTCCCACTTCCCCCGCCTTCTCCGGCGTGTAGTTGGGGTCATCGCTGGTCCGGTAATTCCCGAAGCCGTCGGTGAAGTGATACTGGCCCAGGTTCGAGAGCTGCGTCGTACCCCCGGTGCTGGGATCATTGACCGTGTCCACGCCCCGAATCATGTCATCCCAGTGGTCCGCGGCACTGCGCTTGCCACCATCCCGCAGATAGCTGTCGTCCACCCCGCCGCTGTTGCGGAAGGCCTCTTCCTGTTTGTCGAAGTTGGCCTGGAACGCCGCCTGCTGCTTCATGGTCTGTTCCATGATGGCCTGCGCCGCACGGAGCTGATCGTAGCCTTGCTGCAGCTTCTGGTTAAAATCGGCCTGCATCTTGTCGTCGATCGCCTTGGAAAGCCGCACCCACTCCGGATTCACATACATCGACTTGGCAATCACACAAAACATCGCCATGCGCTGGTCCAGAGTGCCGGCCGGCGCGCGCATACTTTGCAACGCCTGAAATCCCCAGTTGGTCTGCTTGATCATGCCTGCGTTCACTCCCGCATTCGCCCCTTGCGAGAGGTAGTAAACGCCAAAGAACGCCTCTTCCACCGGTTGGCCGTTCAGGTCGTAGCCAATCTTGATGGCCACGCCATGCTGGTTGGGCAACGGGTCAAGTTTCAGCGCCTTTGCCAGGTCCGGCAGATCCTGTTGCCCAATCCACTTCAGATTCGATACATCGGGGCGAGTCTTCTTGATGAAAATTGCCAATGCCTGCATCGCGGGTTGCGGAGGAGCGGAGAGCGCGCCCGTGGGCAGCCGCGAACCGGGCGCAACAGGACGGCTCTTGGCATATTGCCTCATTTGAGGCGGGACCTCGGTAGACTCCAACCGCAATAGCGGATATTGATAGTAAGCCTCCGCGTTGTCGGGATTTTCAGCATGTAGTGAATAGGAAACCGGGTACTCCACCCAGTTGTAGTGCCATTCGATCTTGCTGTCGAAGTGCCACTTCTCCGGCAGGTGGATGGTTGCCGCCCGCATGCCGCCGTGTTCTGTATCCGCGATGACGCGCTCTGCGAACTTCTCCCCGGCGGCGGTTGAAATGCTGGTCCCGGTCGCGGATCGAGGGAGCGCAGCCACAGACCCAGCAGCACCACCAGAGTTGGACGATCCCCCAGGCGCGCTGGCCGCGGCCCCGGTGGGGCTGGTTCCCGAAGCGGGCGGCGCACTGGGAGCGCTGGGCGCGGGACTGCTGCTCGGGGTTACTGGCAGTCCAGCGGCCTGCTTGCATTTGTCTGACAGCGCGTCCTTGTGCTCCTTGAGACAGGCCACCATGCGTCCCCCGCCCAGCGGCACTCCCGCGCACAGCCTTTGCGCATCGTCCGCGCAAGCAGCGCGAAGCGCAGCCAGGGTCTGCTGACCATTGGCCGACGCGGATTGCGCCGCCACGGCGGCGCAGATAACAAGAAGTACTCTCAGATTGACCATCAGGAAAACCTCGCCTCAAAGTATCCATCGATAAACCGCATTCCGCGCGACCCGGGTTGCTGCATACCATATCACTCCCTTGCCCACCAGGACACGAACTAACTGTGCCGGCTGTTAAGGGATCGCGGCTCTAATGGTGCGGATTGGCTTCGTGGGTTGCTTGATGGCGATGCTCGCCGATAACTCCGGCGAAGGTTAATTCACGTTCGTCCAGTCCAGAATGACCTTTCCGGCATGTCCCGAGCTCATAGCCTCGAAGCCCTGCTCGAATTGGTCGTAGTTGAACCGGTGCGTGATCACTGGCGAGATGTCCAGACCCGAATCGAGCATGGCCGACATCTTGTACCACGTCTCGTACATCTCGCGGCCATAGATGCCCTTGATCGTGATCATGTTGAAAATCACAGGCCGCCAATCCATCGGCGAGCTTTTGGCCGGGATGCCCAGTGCCGCGATCTTTCCTCCATGACTCATGTTCGCAATCATGTCACTCAGAGCTTGAGGGCTCCCTGACATCTCCAGGCCGACATCAAAGCCTTCCGTCATCTTTAGCTGTTTCTGCACATCGCCAAGAGGCGTCTCCTGCGGGTTCACCGCCAGGGTAGCGCCCATCTTGCGAGCTAAATCCAACCGGAATGGGTTCAGGTCGGTGATCACAACATGCTTGGCGCCCGCATGGCGAACTACCGGAATCGCCATGATCCCAATCGGTCCCGCTCCGGTTATGAGGACATCTTCTCCCAATACCGGGAACGAAAGCGCCGTGTGCACCGCGTTGCCGAATGGATCGAAGATGGCCGCGACCTCTTCGTTGATGCCAGGATGGTGCCGCCAAATATTTGTCATCGGGAGCGAGATGAGTTCCGCGAACGCGCCGGGGCGATCAACACCCACTCCTTGCGTCGCGGCACAAAGATGCCGCCTTCCCGCCAGACAATTCCGGCACCGGCCACAAACAACGTGACCCTCTCCACTCACGATGTCCCCAGGATGGAAATCGTTCACGTTGGACCCGACCGAGACAATCTCCCCAACAAACTCATGGCCGATCGCCATCGGCACCTTGATAGTCCTTTGTGCCCATTCGTCCCACTGATAGATGTGAACGTCCGTTCCACAAATTCCGGCCTTGCGCACGCGAATCAGCACGTCGTTGATGCCGATCACCGGTTCGGGAATGTCTTCGAGCCAAAGGCCGCGCTCGGCCCTGCTTTTCACCAGCGCCTTCATGGAACTCCCCTTCTTGAGCCGACTTCCCTTGAAGTTTACCGGTCGAGGCGCTGGAAGAAGAAGCATCGGAATCCGGGCGGCCACAGGGGAGAGGTCGATCCAAAGCGTTAATCGCCGGGTAGCCCATCGCTAGAGATTCGCAACAGCCTAACATCTCCTTTGGCCAAGTCGTCACTTAACCCAAACCTCCGGCTCCGCGCCTTCCACCTGCCGTGCATGAAACATTCCCACCGTGTTGTTGCTCCACACCGGTGCGCCTGTTTTCCCTACGACAATCACGCCGCCCTCGCCCCCGGGCAGCTTCGACAGATCCTCGTGGATCAGCTTGTCCGCTGCCTTCTGCGCATCCACGCCCGCGCGGCACAATTCCCCCACGCTATGCGCCAGCGACAGACGAATGAAGTACTCGCCGACTCCCGTGCCTGAGATCGCGCAGCCGGCATCATCGGCATACGTTCCCGCGCCAAGAATCGGCGAATCTCCCACGCGT
This sequence comes from uncultured Acidobacteriota bacterium, assembly GCA_963846375.1. Classification (GTDB taxonomy): domain Bacteria; phylum Acidobacteriota; class Terriglobia; order Terriglobales; family Acidobacteriaceae; genus Telmatobacter. Next base: position 87,442 of record CAWJVV010000007.1, on the reverse strand, counting down.
CCCGGCAACTTCCCCTGCATCCCGCCTGTCGAGGTGGCCGCTGCAATGTGGCCCGCACCGTCCCGCGCTACAGCCCCCACCGTCCCAAACCGGTGCGTGAAGAATTCTCCCTTCCTCGAAAACCCATCCGGCTCCAGCAAAGACGCAGCTGGCACACCCGCCGGGCGCTCCGGAATCGGAAGATGCTTCTCCCGCATCACCCCTTCAAACTCCTTCCAGCGCATCTCCGTAAAGAAGAAGCTCGGCGGCTGCTGCTCCAGCCCCTGCTGTTTCGAGAAAGCATCGGCGCCCGCACCCACCATCAGCACGTAGGGCGTCTTCTCCATCACCGTCCGCGCCAGCCGGATCGGGTGCCGCGTGGAGTGCACACAAGCAACACCACCGCCTTTCTGGTCGGCGCCGTTCATGATCGACGCATCCATCTCGTTCGTTCCATCGGCAGCAAACGCCGCGCCTCTCCCGGCATTAAAGATCCGCGAATCCTCCAGCGACTCCACAGCCGCCTGCACCGCATCCATTGCCGTCCCGTGCGCCTTCAGCACCGCCGACCCCGCAGCCAGCGCCCGCGCCAGCCCCTCGCGATACAACGCCGCAGTCTGGGAATCCATGTGCTCCCACTCGGCCTCGCCCGCGCCACCGTGGATTGCAATTGCCCATCCCTTTTCCGCCGTCGACTGCGCCGCCACACCGTTCGCAAAAGCAAGCACGCCCGCCATCACCACGACGCAGCAGCCCCGCGCCACCCATTTGCGCAACATCTCGCCCATTTGACAGAAACACATAACTTTACCTGTATACCCCACAACAGCAGGCTGTGCGGTCCTGGTTTACTCCGAGTCACTTTTCATACTGTAGTTTGCCCCAGGTCACGTTTCGCAGATCGCTCCGTGGTAGAGTGCACTTCAAGGCCAACTCGCTAAGTCTGGATCGGAGCAGGGCGGTGCGCATTCCTCTCAAAAACATTGCGGGCACGGTCGTATGCGCGGGCACAGCGTTATCCCTAACCCTTTTCCTCCGCGATGGCGCAACCATCCGTCTGGCAGCGCCCGCCATCTGCATTCAAGCCGTCATCATCACCGCGCTCTTCTGGGGACGCACGTCCGCCTTGATCGGTGCAATCATTGCCGGCTTCACGTTCGCTCTCTGGCTTTATCCGCCCTACGGCCATCTCTGGATTCATGATCCCGGCGAACGCGTCATGCTCACCGTTTTTGAGATCGCGGCCCTATGTGTGGTCTTCCTCACACCCCCCGATCCTTCGAGCACCCGCGGGAAAAAGTTCGGATGGGCCTGGGCGCTCCAGACCCTGAGATTCAGCCCCAAATCCCGGCCGAGAGAAAGCGCCGCCAAGAACGACAGCCTCTCCACCGTGCGCTAGACGAAGACAACACAGCTCAGAGCCGCACGCCTTCCTCACTCAACCCACACACAGCGCCGGCAAAGTCAGGTTCCCTAGCTGCTGTTCCCGCCTTTACTTCCTCCCCACTTCCACAATCATGAAGCTGTCTGGCTTCGCCTTCGGCCGTTGTCCAGCGGCGGCCGGCAGCATCTCCGCCGTAGGCAGGTACAGCTTGTGGTGCAGCACATCCAAACCCATGGTGCGCGCGCCCTGTGGCGTCTTCACCGTCTGCGCCACGGCGAAGGTTCCGTCCTTCTCCGCCCCCACAATCAGCGACCCGTCGCGGCAGCTCGCGAACGCCTCTTCACCATCCACCTGCGTTGCATCCACGCCCGCCCCGATCGGCACCGAACCCAGAACCTCGCCAGTATCCGCGCTCATCACCACCAACTTTTGCGGATTGCGGCAGCCGACGTAGAGCCGCCTGGTCTTCTTGTCCAGCGACATGCCCACCGGATGTCCGCCCGGCGCCACCGGCCAACGATTGACCACCTTCCTCTCATTCAGGTCAACCACTGCCACCATGTCTTTGTCTTCAAGATTGATGTAGACCTTCCCCTTCCCATCCGATGCCAGGAACTCCGGCGCGCCGCCCAGGTCGATGGGCGGTTCAATCTTTTCCCGCCGGGGATCAATGTTGGCCTTGAACGTCATCAGCGCGCCCTTGTCGCCCGACACCGCAAAAATGCGTCCCTGCGTGGCGTCATAAATAATGCCGTCGGAGTCAGGCATCGTCGCCAGCGTACCGATCACCGCGTAGGTCTTCAAATCGAAGATCACAATCGCCCCATCGCCACCGCCATCCGTAATAAACCCGCGGTTCAGCGACGGCACCAGAGCCACGCCGTGTGCATTCTTTTGTCCCGGTATATCCCCCAGCACCTTGCCCGAGTCCGAATCGATCACCTGCGTGTGCGTGCTGCGCGGCACAAACAGCCGATGGTTCTGTCCATCCACTGTCAGATAGTCCCAGCCGCCTTCGCCGCCAATGTGAATCGTCCTTAGTACGCTCCAATTGGCCTGTGCCGCAACCGGCACGGCGCCTGCAATCGGCAAAATCGCCGCGGCAATCAACGCAGATGAGAACCAACGCATGATGAGTCTTCTCCTCCTTGCAAATGACAGTGTGGGGACACCCAGAAAACTTACCACACGGCCCCTCAAATTTCGTGAAGAGCCGTCGCCGGAAGCGCCGCCGCGAGCAGACAACATGACGATCTTGTCAACCATCTCAATTTCATTGGGAGGATAGTCATGGCAACCAAGGCAGCCAAAAAGAGATCCAGCGGTACAAAGAAGTCATCCTCACGCAAAAGCTCCTCGAAAAAATCCAGCGCGCGCAAGAGCAGCAGTTCGTCGCGCAAGAGCACCAGCGCGAAGAAAACCAGTGCACGCAAAGGAACCGGTGCAAAGAAGAAGTCGTCGAGCCGCAAGTACTCTCCCTCCGCGGGCAAGAACGTGGAGCGCGAGATGCGCGAAATGAAGCAGGGCAAGCTGAAATCCGGGCGCAGCGGCAAAAAGGTGACCAATCCCAAGCAGGCCATCGCCATCGGCCTCTCTGAGGCACGCCGCGCCGGCAAAAAGGTTCCCGCCAAGAAGAAGTAGCTAACTCACAGAAACCTCCGTGCCCCGTCAGAAGGCTCCGTGCCCCGTCCTTGCGACTTGCCTTTGGTCGCAAGGGCGGGAGACCACAATAGCCGCGCACTCCCACTCAATTACTTGATCACTCCATCACTTTTTTCCCTCCTTCACTTTTCACTCCTCACTTTTCCCTGTTCCCTGTTCCCTGTCTTCCCCCGTCCCGCCCACCGGTCCATCGATCACCCCTGACCCGCCCCGGCAAGGTAAGATGTCCAGTTGTTCAAAAGCACCACTGGGACGAACCTCTATGGACAAAATCTCTCGCCGCACCTTTTTGGTTTCCTCCGCCGCAGCGGGCGCTGTTGCCGGCTCCAGCGCTCTGCCCGCCGCTGCTCTCGCCGTTCCCTCTCACGAGACCGGCAAGCCCTCGCCCATCAAACTCGGGATGTGCAGCTATACCTTCCGCAACTTCTCGCGCGAGCAGATGATCGGCTTTCTCAAGCAGCTGCACATGAACGAGCTGAACGCCAAGGATGTGAAGGACCATCTGCCCGCCGACCCGTCCGGTGAAGATGCCGCGCTGGCCGCCTACCAGGCTGCCGGCATCAAGCTGCATGCTGTCGGAACCGTCTACTTCCGCAAAGACGAGGATGAAGACGTGCGCAAGCAGTTTGAGTACGCCAAACGCGCCGGCGTCAAGGTCATCGTGGCCGGCGATCCCACGCCGGAAACTCTGCCGCGCATCGAAAAATTCGCCAAAGAGTACGACATCCGCATCGCCATCCACAACCACGGCCCCGAGGACAAGGTGTGGCCCAGCCCGCTCGACATCCTCAAGTCGGTCCGCAACCTCGACCCGCGCATCGGCTGCTGCATCGACGTGGGCCACACGGTCCGCGCCGGCACCGACGTTGTGGACGCCATCCGCCAGGTCGGCCCGCGCCTCTTCGATGTGCACATGAAAGACCTGACCGACTTCACCGCCAAAGAAAGTCAGGTGAACGTGGGCGACGGCATCATGCCGGTCCGCGAAATCTTCGAGGAGCTCATCAAGATCCGCTACAACGGCTTCGTCGACCTGGAGTACGAGGTCCACGGCGACGATCCCATGCCGGGCGTAATCGCCAGCATCGCCTATATGCGCGGCGTGCTCACGGGCCTTGGATACCTGACCTCAGTCCAGGGCTGAGTCGCTCGCACAAAAAATTGAGAAAGCTGATACGGTACGCGGCTCAGGCAGGAAACCACATCGAAAACACCGTGCCGCTTTTGCCCGCCTCGGTGCTCGATTTCACGCGCACCACTGCGTTGTGCTTGTTCAGGATTTCGCGGCTCACCCAGAGGCCAAGGCCGGTGCCGTTGTCGCCCTTGGTGGTGAAGAACGCCTCGAAAAGCCGGCTGCGGAACGAGGGCGGGATTCCATGTCCCGTGTCCGCAATCGTAACGCGCACTCCAGGGTGTCCTGTAGCTGGATGCCGCTGATCGCGGCAGCGCAAAAAGAGCTTGCCGCCGCGCCGGGCGGCATCAAAGGCGTTGGCGATGAAGTTGGCGAAGACCTGGCGGATTTCGGAGCCGGCGCAGCAAATGGTCGTGGCGTCTTCGTACTCGCGGCACAAGGTAATGCCTGAATTCTTCAGCCGGCCTTCGTAGATAGCCAAGGATGACTCCAGCAGAACCGACATCTTCTGCTCTCCGATACCAAGCGATTGGCGGTTGAAGCGCAGTGTGTGGGTCACGATATGCGACACGCGGGCCAGTTCGTCCTGCGCGCGGCGGCTGAACTCCCGCGCGATCTCATCCCGCGTATTGGTCTCGATAAGATAGAGGAGATTGCTGACCGCTTCGAGTGGATTGTTGATCTCGTGGGAGATGCTGGCCGCCAGCCGCCCCACCAGTGCCAGCTTTTCACTGCGCACCAGGGCGCTTTCCGTGCGCTTGCGGACGTCGATATCCGTGAGGGCGTCGACAGCACCGATAATGCGGCCCTTCGCATCCACAATCGGCGCGGCAATTACGTCCAGCCAGATGCTGGTCCCATCCCGGCGGAAGTACTGATATTCGCCGCGCTGAATACCGCCCCCTTCGGAGAGAACCCGGCTCATCGGGCGCTCATGGTCCTCCACGCGGCGGCCGTCGGCCTCAAACAGAACAAAGTCGCTGTAGACCGGCATGTCCGCTACGCTTCGTCCCAGAATGCGCTCCGCCTGCGGGTTGGCGCTCACTACCCGGCCGTCCGCCAGGGTAAAGAGAATGCCAACGGGAACGTTTTCGAACACGGCGCTGAGGCGGCCGCGCTCGGCATCCAGGGCTTCGTAAGCGCGCTTCAATTCCGTAATATCCTGGGTCACTCCATCGAACCGCAAAGGCGTGCCGTGCTCGTCATATTCTGAGCGGCCGATGGCTCGAATCCACTTGTATCGTCCATCGCGAGCTACGGTGCGGTACTCCACATCGTAGAGTTCGTGATTGCCAATGGCGTATTCAATCGCTTGACGTGTAGGCTCACGATCGTCCGGGTGAAGCATCGCGTAGAAATCACCAATCGTCACGCTGGCGTCAGGCGCGAGCCAGAAGTGATCCTTCACCGTGTCATCCCAAACCAGCTTGTCGAATGGCAGATCGCAGAACCAGTAGCCGAGTCGCGCCGCGCGAGTCGCGAATGCGAAGCGCTCTTCCTGCTCCAGCAGCTTCGCCTCAATCCGTTTCCTGTCCGTAATGTCCTGGAAGAAGGTAGCGACGCCTCCGTCGGCGGTAGGGAAATTGCGCAATGAAAACCACTTGTTCCAGGCAGGATAAAAACTCTCCAGGGTCGATGGCTTCTTGTCCTTCAGACAGGCCACAATGGCCCGGCCGGTCTCCGCCTGCTGGTGCTCGGGAAAGACATCGAAGACTTTTTTGCCAATGAGGGTGTTTGCGTCGATCCCCTGGGCGCGATAAGCCGCGCGTCCCGCCTCGTTGAACTGCTGGAATCGGCCCTCGGAGTCAATGATGTGGAAGCCGTCGTTGATGCTCTCCAGCACCATCGCGCCGCGACGCTCGCTCTCCAGCAGCGCCGTGGTCATGCGCTTGCGTTCGGTCATGTCCACGCCGAGCACAAGGATGCCGGACGTGGAACCGTCGGCCTCGCGCAAGGGCTGAAAGACGAAATCAACAATCCGTTCTTCGCCGCTGTTCCTCGCGCCGGGCGGTAGCGTGAAATGCGCATCGGCGGCAGTGTAGGTTTCGCCCGTACGGAAGACGTGGCCGAGAAGGTCGATGTAGCCCTGCTCCGCGATGCCGGGTATCGCCTCACGGAGGGGTTTGCCGACCACATCCAGGCCACCAATCAGCTCTCGGTAGGTGGGATTCACCCGTTCGAACACGTGCTCCGGGCCGCGCAACACGGCGAAGAACGCGGGGGCCTGCTCGAAGACCTTCAACAATTCTGTCCGGTCCTCAAGCAGCCGCTTCTCCGCCATCATGCGGCGCGTGGTTTCAAGACAGGTCACCAGAACGCCGCAGATCTCACCACGGGCGTCGCGAACCGGGCTGTAGCTATAGGTGAACCAGGCATTCTCCAGCCGCCCTTCGCGGTAGATGGGCGCAAGCTGGTCTTCCTTCCACACCGCGTTCCCGCGATAAGCCTGCTCAATCTGTTCCCCTACAATCGGCCATACCTCAGCCCAGCATTCGTCGGCACGCTGGCCGAGAGCAGTCTGGAACTTGTCGTGGCCGATAATGGGAATGGCGGCATCGTTAAAGAACTGGAGAAGTTCGTCCCCCCAGAACAGCATGCTCGGATGCTGGTTGGCGAGCAGCACGTTCACCAGCACCACCAGCGCGTCCGGCCAGTCCGCAATGGGGCCCAGAGGCGACAGCTCCCACTCGTAGACACGGGTGCGCTCCGCCATCGGACCGGCCCCGACAATGCGGTCGGCTGCAACTTCGATGGGTGGAGCACCGGCCACCTGGGTGCGATCGCGCATTTGAACCGGGACTCCTTTAGAGTGCGGGACAGGACGACAAGGGCCCGTTTCTTTATTCTCTGCCAGTTATTAAAAATCTGATGCAGCTTCCGGTGCTTGCGCCGCCTCAATCTTCCAAGCATGCAACGACGCTCCAAGGATGTCTGCCAATTTCGCGACAGAGTTCTCAGATTCTCTGCGGACTTGGATTTACAACAGGAGCGCTCGCGGGAGCGGCGCTTCACATCTTGTAGCGGCCCAGGTCCTCGTCGTTAAGGCCTTCGAGCCAGCCGCGCAACTGCTCGGTGGATGCGCTCTCGGCCGGACCCGAGGTGCTCAGCCGCGCCGAGTCCATCACCTTTTCCGCCACGTAGATGGGACAGTCGAAGCGCAAAGCCAGCGCAATGGCATCGGAGGGGCGGGCATCGACCATCACCGGCTCCTCACCCTGTTTCAGCCATAGCACGGCGAAGAAGGTCTCGTCTCTAAGCTCTGATATCACAACGCGTTCCAGCTCGGCATTCAGGTTGTGGATGAGGTTTCGCGTCAGGTCGTGAGTCATCGGCCGCGGAGCCGCCAGCTTCTCGATTTCGAAGGCGATGCTCTGCGCCTCGAAGATCCCCACCCAGATTGGCATCACCGCGTCGGAGGCGACATCTTTCAGCACCACGATGGGCATGTTCGTGGCCGGGTCCATCATGAGCCCGCGAATCCGAACCTCAACGTCCATATGTGTGCCTCCTGATTGTTAGAGTAGCGCGAAAGCCATTAGATAGCCTCGCCCACCAGGCTGTTTGGATGCGTGGCCGTAATCTTGACTTTCAAATAGGTCCCGGGAGCTGGCGCGATTAGGTGAGGCCAGGTAAAGTTCACCGACTTGTTCTGGCTGCTTCGCCCGGCAATCTGGCCGCGAGCCGAGTTTGTTCCTTCAACCATCACTTCCATGACCTCGCCTAAATGCTTGGCGTAGTTGGCTCGCTGGATCTCGCGCTGGCGCTCCAGCAGAACCTGCAACCGGTTGGCCTTCTCGGCTTCTTGAATGGAGTCGATCATGACCAGCGCCGGCGTGTTGGGCCGGGCCGAGTACTTGAAACCGAAGACGCAATCGTACTGCACCTCGGCCAGCAGGTCCATGGTTTCGATGAATTCCTCGGGGGTTTCGCCGGGGAAGCCCACGATGATGTCCGTTGACAGCGAGATGGGCCGCTTGGCGGCCTTGATCCAGGAGATGCGTTCCAGGTACCAGTCGCGGGTGTACTCGCGGTTCATGGCCTTCAGCACCCGGCTCGACCCCGACTGCACCGGCAGGTGTACGTGGTCGCATAGCTGCGGGTAGGCTTCGATGGCCTCGATGATGTCGCGGGTGAAGTGGCGTGGATGGCTGGTGGTGAACCGGACACGCCGTATCCCCGGCACCTGGCCGACGGCTGCCAGCAGTTCGGCGAACGTCAGCTTGCTGTCGGGGTCGCGGTAGCTGTTGACGTTCTGCCCCAGGAGCTGGATCTCGGTGTAGCCGAGGTCAGCGATCCGGCGCGCCTCTTCGAGGACGGAGCTGGAGGTGCGGCTGCGCTCCTTCCCCCGGGTGTAGGGGACGACGCAGTAGGCGCAGAACTTGTCGCAGCCCTCGATGATGGTGATGTAGCCGCGGTAAGGGTTCTGGCGGGCGGTGAACTCGGTTTCGAAGGTCTCGTCGGTCTGCCGGTCGTCGAGGCCGGTGATGCGGGTCTCGCCGGCTTCGAGGCGGCTGAGCATCTCCGGCAGCTTGCGGTACGAGGCCGACCCCGAGACCAGAGAAACGTAGGGGGCGCGGTCGAAGATCTTCTCGCCCTCCTGCTGGGCGACGCAGCCGAGGACGCCGAAGCGCTTGCCGGCCTTGTGGAGCTTTTTGTAATCATTGAGGCGGTTGAAGACCTTCTGCTCGGCTTTGTCGCGGATGGAGCAGGTGTTGTAGAGGATGAGGCCGGCCTCTTCCTCCGATTCAACCTGGCGATAGCCCTCATGCTTCAGAGTGCCGATCACCTTTTCGGAGTCGTGGGCGTTCATCTGGCAACCGAAGGTTTCAAGGTAGAAGGTTTTTTCGGGTGCCATGGCAGTCTCAAGTATATCGGAATTGTTAAATCCACTTTGGATGGGCATGTGCGCAAAAATAAAATTGACCATGTCGATTGGAAACAAGAGGTTGCGAGATAAAATGTGCCATTTTTTGCGCGAGTGTGATTTGGAACACGAGAACCCAGACGACAGAAGACAGAAGACAGAAGACAGTAAGCAGGGACAGATGAAGTGGTGGAGTGATCGAGTGATGGAGGGAACGGTCTGCGGGTTTTGATGCGGGCATGGCGGCCCTCCTTCTTGCTGGAAAACGAAAGGCCCACCCGAGATGGGCAGGCCTTTTCTCTACTGCTAATACCAGTATAGCAGATTCGATGAGTTCCATACCAATTCTTGCAAAAAAAGTTTGCCCTTAATTTTGTGTGGCTTGAACGTTTTTCAACAGGGATGCCTCTTGACAGGTCAAAAAAGCAGACATTCAAAAGGCAGGGGCTGGGGACTAGGGACTGGGGACTAGGAGGGATCAGGGACCAGGGATAAAGGTATAAAGGGAAAGAGGGAGGATGGCGTCACACTGGCGTTTGGGCCCTCCTGTGGTGGATTATGTCGGGTGCGCCCCCAACGCTTACTGATCGCCTGCCCCGGGACGCACGGTTCGCCTATACTGATTCGCACAGCCTAGCGGAATTGAAAGACGATTCAGCAGAACATGTTCACGCAAGCGCAATACGAGCAGTTCATCGCTACCTACTCCGGCCCCGATATAGTTGCCGAGATCGGTAACGTCCTGATGCCGATCTGGTGCGACGACTACGCACACACGAGCCCGTCAGCCCAGATTGTCGAAGTAGAGACGGGCGAGTCCGGCGCTTCTTTCTCTTATCTTTTCGACCTGACGCTCGACCGAAACGTGGTCGCCTGCGGGATTCCCTCCGCATCGAAGCACAAGCGTGACCGCAGCCGCATGGCCGGACATCCGCTCGCCAACTCCGCCCGCTACGATCGGGGACACCTGATGGCTAATTCGACAGGCGGCGGTTGTGACATCAATCTCGTTCCCCAACTTGCCAAGGTCAACCGCGTTCAATTCCGAAAACTCGAGCGCAAGGTACTGGAACTGGCGCGCGATCAGATGCAAAGCTTTTACTTTGTCCGCTGCCTGTACGCCAACGCAACGCAGCTCCCCGCGGCGTTCGAACAGGGGATCATCCAGCCGGACGGCAGACTCCTGTATGCCGCCCATGGCAATCTTTGATTGCTTTTTTGGCGAGTAGTGAATCGGGTCTGCCGAGACCTTGAGCAGTACAAGAACGCGACACTTGAGAAGTGAGGAGCCCATCTCCGGATTGCCGGGATGGGCTTTCGTGTCGTTGCGGGTCGTCCGTTATCGGACAGATAGAAGACGGAAGCGGACACTTGGCGTCGGGCGTGTAAGAGGTTGCGTCGACGAATGTGGGATTTAGGGACGAACTGGGGTGGCAGAGGCCGTGCTGGAAGGGAAAGGGACTAGGGACTAGGGACTAGGGACTAGGGACTAGGGACTAGGGACTAGGGACTAGGGACTAGGGACTAGGGACTAGGGACTAGGGACTAGGGACTAGGGACTAGGGACTAGGGACTAGGGGCTAGGGACTGAGGGACTAGGGACGAGGGAAACAGGGCGAACTGAACATTTGCATGCTGCATAACGTTGTGAATATGTGGGGATGTTGACAGGCAAACAAGCAAACAGGAGCGGACCGAATGCGGACAGTGCTGCAGGATTTGGGATACGCGGTGCGGCAATTGCGGAAGATGCCGGGATTTATGTTGACGGCAATTATGTCGCTGGCGCTGGGGATCGGTGCGACGACGGCGGTGTTCAGCGTGGTTTACGCGATTGTCTTCGATCCTTACCCGTACGCGAACTCAGACCGCATGGTGCATATGCGGCTCAAGCAACCAGACGGCTCGAACCGCGGATTTGGTTTGACGGGTGGGCAGTGGCAGAGGATCAAGCAGTCGCCGGTGGTGGAGGACGCGTTTCTTACGGACGGAACGTGGAGCCGGACGCTGACGAGCGGCGATCTGCCGGAGGACGTGGAGACGGACTACGTGAGCTCGAACACGTTCAACTTTATGGGAGTGGCGCCGTTCGCGGGCCGGAATATTCAGCCATCGGACGCGGTGGATGGGCAGGATCCGCAGCCGGTGGTGGAGCTGAGCTACAAGTTCTGGCAGCGGCACTACAACGGCGATGCGAGCGTGATTGGCAAGCAGATGCAGCTAGATCACAAAACGTTCACCATCGTGGGAGTTGCGGCGCCGCGCTTTACGTGGGATGACGCAGACGCTTACACGCCGAAGAAGATTACACAAGAAACGGTGCCGGGCTACTACGTGGGGTTGCGGATCAAGCCGGGAGTGACGCACGCGCAGGCGGATGGAGCATTGGCCTCGCTGATTGAGGGGTTCCGCAAGGAGACGCCGGACCATTTCCCGCAGGGGAATTTCAAGTTTGCGGTGGTAGGGCTGAACGAAGACTTCATGCACGACATTGGGGGGACGCTGTACCTGATGTTCGGCTCGGTGGCTCTGCTGCTGCTGATTGGCTGCGGAAACGTATCGATCTTGCTGCTGGCAAGGGCGACGGCGAGGCGGAGCGAGTTTGGCGTGCGGAGCGCGATGGGCGCAGGCCGGAGGCGGATTGTGCGCCAGCTGCTGACGGAAGCGCTGTTGTTGTCGCTGACGGGCGCGGGGCTCGGCGTGTTGTTGGCGTGGAAGATGATTGGGATCATTGTCGACAATTTGCCGGAGTTCTCGTTCCCGCATGAGGCGGCGATTCATTTGAATGTGCCGGTGCTGCTGTTCAGTGTGTGCATGGCGGTAGCAACAGGCGTGTTGTTCGGGTTGTGGCCGGCGCTGGAACTGTCGAAGCCGGATATCGCCAAGGCGATCCAGGCGAACTCGCGCAAGACGACGACCGGAGTGAGAGGCAAGAAGCTGCACGCGGCGTTGATTGCCGGGCAGATTGCGTTGACGCTTCTGCTGCTGGCCGGAGCAGGCGCGGCGATCGAGGGCTTTGTGAAGTTGTCGAACCGGCCGCTAGGCTATGACCCGCACAACGTGATGTCGGTGGGGATACCGATACACGAGGGAACACATGGGACGTGGGCGGAACGCGCGCCGTATGTGGAGAAGATCTTTAACACGGTGCGCGAGGTGCCGGGAGTCGAGATGGCTGCCGTTTCGATGAATGCGACACCGCCCGAGAATGGGTTCCAGACGCGGTTTGAGATTGTGGGCAAGCCAGGGCAGGAGGCCCTGCAGACGCGCGTGAACCTGGTGAGCCCGGAGTATTTTCCTATTCTGAGCGTGCCGGTGCTGCAAGGGCGGCTGTGGAATGCGGACGAGAATCACCAGGGCGCCGCAGTGATGGTAATTAACCGCACGTTTGCGCAGCGGTTTTTCCCCAATGGCGATGCGGTTGGCCACTCGCTGAAGTTGCCCGAGGCGACGGCAGCGCCGCCTTACCGGCTACTTTCTCCCGCGGGCGGCGGCACGGTGCTGATTGTGGGCGTGGTGGGCGACAAGCTCGATGACGGAATGACGAAACCGATTGTGCCGGAGGCATATGTTCCCTACCCGTTAGTGATGGGGATGTATGCGCAGATCCTGGTGAAGTCGCAAGGGTCACCGCTGCGGCTGCTGCACGCGATCCAGGAGAGGGTGGGTCAAGTGGATCGGACGCAGCAGACAAGTCCGCGGGTTCACGATCTGGAGCAGTGGATCCGGGACACGCCGGAGTGGGCGCGCGGGCACTTAGTGGCATGGCTGTTTGGCGGCTTCGCGTTCCTGGCGCTGGCGCTGGCGGCGGTGGGGCTGTACAGCGTGGTGTCGTACACCGTGGCACAGCGAACAAACGAGCTGGGCGTGCGGCTGGCGCTAGGTGCGCCGCGGGTGCACATTCTCAGGCTCGTGTTTCGGTCGATGGTGGGGGCCGTTGGGCTGGGCGCAGGGCTGGGAATCGCGCTGAGCTTTGCGCTGAGCCGCGTGATGTCGCACTGGTCTCCCGAGAGTCAGGCCAGTTCGCGCGATCCTCTGCTGATGCTGGTGGCGGCCTGTACGCTGCTGGTGGTGGTGCTGCTGGCGAGTGCGATTCCGGCGCGCCGCGCGGCGCGGGTTAGTCCCATGACGGCGATTCGGTATGAATGAAACAGGGGCTAGGGACTAGGTGTGAAGTTGCAATAGGTTGTCCATTCGATCCGGATCAGAGAAGCTGATGGTGACCAAACCGCAGTTTCCCAGAGGAGGACCGAATGGACTACCACCAGAATGCCCGACTGACGATCTACCGTCGAGAGCAGCTGGCCAGAAAAGTGATAGCCGAGGGCTGGACTCTGCAGAAGGCTGCGGCAGATTGCGGGGTGAGCGCCAAGACCGCGGCCAAGTGGGTGCGGCGTTATCGCGAGCAAGGCGCGGCCGGTCTCCTGGATCGCAGCTCGCGTCCCCACCGGCTGCGACGCCAGACCGCTTTTTCCTTAGTGGAAAAGGTTTTGCTTTTGCGCCGTCAGCGCCGCACCGGCTGCTCGATCGCCCGCGACACCGGCCTGAGCCGGGCCACGGTGAGCCGCATTCTCCGCCATCATCGGCTCAGCCGCATGCGCGATCTGCAACTGCCCCCGCCGGTGTTTCGCTACGAACACGCCGCGGCCGGAGATCTGCTGCACCTGGACATCAAGAAGCTGGGCCGCTTCACCGCTGCGGGGCATCGCGTCCATGGCGATCTGAGCCGCCGCACTCGCGGAGTAGGCTGGGACTACGTGCATGTGGCCATCGATGATCACTCCCGGATCGCCTTCTCGGCCATCTATCCCAATGAAAAGGGCGACGCGGCGGCGGCTTTTCTGCGTGCCGCGGTGGCCGAATATGCGCGGATGGGCATCGGCATCCGCCGCCTGCTCACCGATAACGGGCCGGCGTATCACTCCCGCACCTTCGCCAGGGCCTGTCGCGAGCTGGAAATCAAACACCGCTTCACCAGGCCCTACACCCCGCGTACCAATGGCAAGGCCGAACGCTTCATCCAGACTGCCTTGCGGGAATGGGCCTATGCGCGTGCTTACGACAGCTCCGATCAGCGCTCCCTACACTTACTGCCCTGGCTGCACCACTACAACTGGCACCGCCCCCACGCCGGCATTAACCTCAAAACCCCCATCAGCCGCTCCGGACTGCCTCGGAATAACCTGTTGACACTCCACAACTAGGGGCTAGGGACTAGGAAGCGTGCAGGGAGTAGCGTCGAACGTGCCCTCCTAGCGAAGGTCGGTGTGGAGATAGGCTAACAGCGCCGACATCTGGTCTTGGGTGAAGCGGCCGGCGAAGGAGGGCATGAATCCTTTGCCGGTAAGGATCACGCGCTGGACCTCGGCGTCAGTTGCGGGTGCGCCGCTGGGAAGTTTGGCACTGCGAAAGACCCCGTGCAGGTCGGGCGGGACCTTCTTCAGTGCGAGATCGTTTTCTTCGTGACAATGTGCGCAGCGTGAGGCGTAGAGGTGTTTGCCTTCGGCCTGCTGCGGCGTGAGAGCCGGCTTGCGGAAACAGCCGGCGAGCGCCATCGCTGCAAGCAGGATGGCGCTCAGAGAAACCCATATTGAGGATCGCATCAACGGAAGCTTTGCCCTTGCGATGTTGGCCAGGCTGGCTGACGCTCGAAGAAGTGCGCGCGCAAAAGAGCCCGCACTACTTCACGATTACGCCGCAGGCGACGCGGTCGCCGGAATTGCCGGATGGGTCGCTGGACAGGTCGTCGGCCTTGGCGTGGATGACGAGGGCGGTTCCACCGTCGTGGAAGAGCGAGTTGGTTCCTTCCCCGAGAGTGGCGCCAGGGATCAGAAATGTGAGGCTGCCCTCGCCGCTGGCATTGACGTTGATGTTGGGAAGGTCGCCGATGTGCGGATGGGGATCCTGGGCATTGTGAGCGCCGTGATGGGCGCCGGTGGGATTGAAGTGGCCCCCGGCCGAGGTGAAGGCCGGACCTTCACATTTGCCCACGTTATGAATGTGAATGCCGTGCTCGCCGGGAGTGAGCTGCGTAACCTTCACCGAGACCCGGACGCCGTCTCCGGAGGATCGAAACGTGGCATGGCCGATAGTGGTTCCCTGCGCGTTGGAGATGTCGGCGTGCTGGGCATAGACGACCGCAGTGGAGAAAAGAAGGCCGGTGGCGAGAATGGGAAGCAGGGGGAGACGCATTGGTAAAAACCTCCTCGAAGGTGAGTGAATCCGTACACCGGTTGGATGCTAATCACAGGGACCGGGAGACGGTAGTGTGGGACGGAGCGGTTGCGGGAATTCAGAAGGCCGGGCATACAGGGCCGCCGCTGTTTATGCTTGTTTCATGATACTGCCCTCGCTCGACCACATTCATGAGGCGCAAAAGCTTTTGCGCGGTTTCATGCAGCCAACACCGCAGTACTCCTGGCCGTTGTTGAACCAGCGGCTGGGGACCGAAGCTTGGGTGAAGCACGAGAATCATACGGCGGTAGGCGCATTCAAGATGCGCGGCGCGCTGGTGTATCTGGACTGGCTGCATACCACGCGGCCGGAGGTGCGCGGGGTGATTGCGGCAACGCGCGGCAACCATGGACAGGGTGTTGCGCTGGCCGCACGGTTGATGGGATTGCAGGCGGTGATTGTGGTGCCGCACGGCAACAGCGCGGAAAAGAATCGCGCGATGGCGGCGCAGGGCGCGGAGCTGGTGGAGCACGGGCAGGACTTTCAGGAGTCGCTGGAGTTTGCGCGCGATCTGGCTGAAGAGCGCGGCCTGGTGATGGTGGACTCGTTTCATGAGCGGCTGGTGATGGGGACGGCTTCGTACGCGCTGGAATTCCTTGAAGGCGCGCCGGAGATGGCGCGGGTGTATGTTCCCATCGGGCTGGGCTCATCAATCTGCGGGGTGTGCGCGGCGCGCAATGCGCTGGGATTGAAGACCGAGGTGGTGGGGGTGGTGGCGGCTGAGTCGCCGTCGTATGCAAGGAGCTTTGCCGAACGCAAGGTGGTATCAGCGCCGGCGAAGACGCGCATTGCCGACGGGCTGGCGTGCCGCACGCCCAATGCGGCGGCGATGGAAGTGATCTGGGCGAATGTGGCGCGGATTGTCGAGGTCTCCGATGATGAGATCGAGGAGGCGATGCGCATCTACTACGAGGACACGCACAATGTGGCCGAGGGCGCGGGCGCGGCGGCGCTGGCGGGAGCGCTGCGGGAGCGACAGAAAGCCGATGAGCGGATCGGGATGGTGCTGACGGGCGGGAATGTGGACCGCGAGGTGTTCGGACGAGTGTTGGACGGAGCCGGGGTGAAGCGGATATGAAGCCGGCAGCGAAGGAGAATCTGACACCGCTGGCGCATGCCGCGCAGAACCGCTGCTTTGGATGCGGACGGGCAAATGCGATTGGCTTGCAGCTGGAGTTTTTGCTGGGTGAGGACGGGCGCGTAGTGTGCCTGGCGACGATTGCGGATACCTATGAAGGTCCGCCGGGATACGTGCATGGCGGCATTATTGCCACGCTGCTTGACGAGACGATGAGCAAGGCGGTGCGCTCGCATGGGCTGGTGGCGATGACGCGTCACATGGAAGTGGATTATCAGAGGCCGGTGAAGTCGAAGGCAGCGATTCGCATGGAGGGTCGGGTGACGCGCAGCGAGGGGCGCAAGCACTGGACCGAAGCGAAGATCCTGGATGAGGACGGAAGTGTGCTGGCGCAGGGCAAGGGGCTGTTTATCGAGGTGCAGCCGCGAAAGGAACCGTTGGGTTCGAAGGCGTGAGGCGACCGACGGCTAGTTGCTGTGAAGAGCCGCGAGCCAGTTGAGGATCTGCGCTTCGAGAAAGATGCGGTGATCGGACCAGCTGTGGTCGGTGTCGCCGTGGATCGCTGTGATGGCTTTGCTGCCTTTGGCCTGGATGGCTTTGACGAGGGCGTCGGTTGAGGGGGCCAGCCCGTCGTTTGCGGAGAGAACGAGGACGGGGAGTTTGGCGAGGCCGTCGGCGGTGGTGGCAAATTCGTAGCCTTTGCCGTTGGCGATGATGTCGTCGGCCATGCTCTGGGCGGTGACGCCTGCGAGCGCCTCCATGTTATCGGCCATTTCGGCGATAGCCTGGGCGCGCGTGGCATGTTGCGGCAAGGCGCTCATGTCGGCGGCGCTGATGAGGATGACGCCGAGGAGAGCGGGATCATGCGCGGCGACGTTGGCGGTGACCCAGCCGCCCATGCTGTGGCCGGCCATGACAATGCGGTGGGGGTCGATCCCGAGCCGCGCGGCGTTGGCGGGATCGCGAAGAAACGCGAGGACGGCGCGGGCGTCCTCAATGTTCTGCACAAAACGGAACTGACCGGGACTGCCCCAGGAGCCGCGGTAGTTGAAGGTGACGGCGTTCCATCCTGCGCGGCGCACGGCCTGGGCGAGATCGAGATTCTTTTCATTGCCGGGCAGGCCGTGGCAGAGGACCAGGGTGGGGTGAGGGCCGGGGCCAGCGGGCGCGTAGAGGACGCCATTGATGAGAAGGCCGTGACTGGGGATGTGAAGAACCGACATGGACGCGGGATGCGCTGAGTCTGGCGGGGGATCGGTGAAGGTGGCGGCCGGAACAGACTGGCCGAGTGCGGCGCCGGAGATCATGAGAATCGTGGCAACCAGGACGGCAAGAGAGCGCATGGATGGGCCTCGGGGTGGGTTGGCTTGCAGTTCCTGTTGGTAAACATACACGGTGCGGGTGAGCCGGCGTGACGGGCACAAAAAGAGCCCCGCTCGCGCAATGACAGAGCGGGGCGAAAAGGAGACCTTGGCGAAAGGAGATTAGTGGATCATCTGGATGGTTTCCTGGGTGATGGTGTCGAAGGTGGTAATGGTTTTGGAGTTTGCCTCGAAGGCGCGCTGCGCGATGATGAGCGCGGAGAACTCGCCGGAGATGTTGACGTTCGATCCTTCGAGCGCGCCGTTCTGCATGGTGCCGAGGCCGGCGGTGCCCGAGGCGCCGATCGCGACGGCGCCGCTGGCAAGGGTGGTGGAGTAATCGCCATCGCCGAGAGCACGCAGGCCCTGGGGATTGATGACATTGCCGAGTGCGATCTGTCCGACGTTGAGCTTTTGCGAATTCGAAAAGGTAACGGTCACCGTACCGTCGGATCCGACGGAGAAGCCCTGGTACTGACCGCTGGCGTAGCCATCCTGGTTAGTGGCGGAAACGGATGAGGCGGAGCCCGGGGTCGTGTTCGACGCGGCGGTGACCTGCGTGATGTCGGGCGTGCCGGCGGAGTTCAGCAGGTTCCAGGTCATGTTGAGATTGTTGGCCTTATCGGTGAGGTTGTTAAAAGCTACGGGAATGGTGGAGACCTGGCCGGCGGCGGTACCGAACGCGGTCCCGTTCACGGTGGCCAGACTGCCTGTTGGGCCGAAGGTGATGTTTCCGGTGACCGGTGTGGAAACTCCGCCGGTATCCGCGGGGGGCAGAGCGATGGAATAGTTCCAGGCGTTGACGCCGGTCTGGGTATAAGTGACGGTGGCGGTGTGCATCTGGCCAAGGGAGTCGAATACATCAACAGTAGCCGGAAACTTGGTGTTCGCGCCGGTTCCGTCGAGGTTGGCGGTCATGCCGAAGGTTGAGGTCGCCTGCGGAGTCATGACTTGCCCGATGGGAATGTTGATGGGCGCAAGCGGAGCAGCCGTGTTGACGACGCCATTCGCAGCGGGATAGCCCATCACGTTCATGCCGTTGTCGGTCATGAGATCGCCTGTGGAATTGGTGCTGAAGTGGCCGTTGCGCGTGAGGTACTGGCCGGTGGCATCGTTGACCACGAAGAACCCGCTACCCTGCAGAGCGACGTCAGTGTTCACGCCGGTAGAGTTGGGTGTGCCGTTGGAGAAGTCGGTGGTGACGGATGCTACCTGCGTGCCGGCGCCGGTCTGAATGGGATCGCCGGCGCCCGTTGCTCCAATCTGCTGATAGAAGAGATCAGAGAAGCTGGCGGCCTGCGACTTGAAGCCAGTGGTGCTCATGTTGGCCAGGTCGTTGGCAATCGTGTTGAGCGCGGTGGAGTCGGCATCGAGGCCAGTGAGCGGAATGAAAAAGCTTGCCATGAGGTCTCCTCTTTGGTGATTCGAGTGAGGCGAATAATTTTTGCTGATGCGAGTTTGTCAGCGATTGGGCGCGGTTAACGCGTGAGCGATGCGATCGGCGGCGGAAGTGGCCTGCGGAAGAGCAAGATTGCCCGGCGTGATTGGAGAATCAAGAATGGATGCGCTGCCGGGTTGAGGCAGGCGCGAGAGGGCCGCGGACGGAGCGCCGGAGACGCTGAGAGCGGAGCTTGCGCTGAGCGGGGCGCCGGTCTGATTGGCGGCGGGAGCGGATTGGAGACCGCTGGTGGCCGACGGTCCAAGATCGGAGGAGAGCGTCTGGTTGATGCTGATGAGCTGTTCAAGGCTGTTTACCTGCACGAGTTGGTTGATGTACTCATTCGGATCGGTGTTGGCGGTGGGATCCTGATTTTGCATCTCGGTGACCAGCAGGGTGAGAAAGTCGTTGGACGAGATGTCGGAGCCTTGGGAACTGCCGGTTGTTGAGCCTGAAGTCGCGGCTACCGGATGCGCAGTGGACGTCGTCGCCAGTGAGTGCGCCTGCACCGCGTGATTCCAAATGCCTGAAGTCGCCATCATTCCTCCTCTGCGGCTTGCGCAGTAATCGCGTGTGAATCCTGAGCGAACCGTTATGCCAGCACGGACAGGTAAACGCCGCTTCCCATGGGCAGCGCAGCAGCAGCCGGGGAAACAGCGGATTGAGTGGTTTCGTTCTCGCCAGGCACTGTGGAAGAACGGTATGCATGCGACGGGTTTCGATCGGGCTGTTGTTGATGACCCGAATGATTCATGGTGTTGTCGAGTGCCGATCCACCGGGGTTTGAAGTTGCGGGCGCGAGCGTGACGATGGCGGCGTGGTTGTGCTCCGCCAGAAAGGCATTGAGACCGGCCAGGTGATCGCCCAGGGTGGAGGCTGCGAGCGCCGAGCCCGGCACAATGGCTGCATGCAGTCCTGCCGCGCCGGCATCCGCGCGCACGCTCACCCAACCGAGCGATGGATCGAGATAGCCAGCCTCGGCATGATGGGCGCCGGCGTGAGTCCAGGTGCTTGCTGGAGCAGCCGCGTTGTCCAATGCCGCAAAGGCGTCTCCGTCGGAGGACTGCTGGGACGATTGCGAAGGTTGAGCGATCCTTGATGCGGTAGACCCGCTTGCTTCGCGAAGAGGATCCTGGCCGGCGGGCTGAATCAGAGGGTGTGTGGGGAGTGGATCGGCGGTGGACGGTATTGGCGTGGCGGGGCGGGATATCGGCTTGATCGAACCTTTGCCCGGTGGCGCGACTTCGATTCGCGGCGCGGAACCCTGACTCAGAGATACGGATTCCTGTGCAGCGATCGTATCGTGCTGTTCGGCGCGTTGCTGCACCGGGGACACCGTGCCTGAGTCGACGAGCGGGAGCACCGATGAATTCTGGGATGATTCCGCCGGGGATTGTTGATGGCCTGCAGGCGATGATTCGGGGTGCTGCTCTGGCTGAGGTGCGGCTAACGAAGTGTTTTGGCCGGCGGCGAAGTTCGATGAATCGTTCTCAGTTGAAGCAGGAGCGATGTGCCGCGGAGCCAGACGCGGATTCGTCTCTCTCGGCGGCGGCACTTCGGCAGGCGCCGGTACCGAAGGAGAAGCAAGCGTTGACGAGGCTCCGGGAGTTTTGGCGAATTGTTCCTTCAAGGTATTGTCGCGTGCTGCGACAGCGGAGGCGGCGCGGATGGGAGATTTGTCGGAGCGGCGCTCCGCGCGGGCTGGCTGGGGTGGCGCGATCGCCGCTCTGTGCGCAGCACTGTAGTTATTGACAGCGCTGTCGCGATCAACAGGCGAGGTCTGCGCGCGAGGGAGGGGGGAGGGCAAGGAGTGATTTGTCCGCGCAAAATGATCGCCTGTGGCTTGCGCATTGACCGAAACCTGAGGCGCTCGGGAGGCGGAGGAGAGAGCCGTTGAGGTTGTTAAGGGAGCGTCGGCCGCGGAATCTTCAGCGAGCAGCGATTGCAATCCGTCGGCGAATCCAGGTCCGCCGCTATCGGACCCCGCTGGGACGGCGGCATTGACCGCACCGGGTAGGATGGGACTGCTCGAGGCTTCCACGGCTTGTGCTGCGGCCATCGACATGCTGCAGAAACCAGCAGGTGCAATGCCAAATCTGCGCCGCGCGAAGTTAGAGACTTGTTACACATTGGATTCGCGGCCTCATTTGGAAAAGACCGCTCGCGCCGCCACCAATGGCGCTCAGGTTTCGGCAGAAGAGGCCGACCGCAAAATCCATCATTCCTTGCCATCGCGCACCGTCTCGCTCCTCCGCCTGTACCGGCGGGACGCGAAGTTCTCATCCGCGGACTGCTGAAGGCGGCGAAGGGATTCGACGGTTTCCTGCGCCTGCGCTTCTTCAATGAGGGTTTGTACCTGGCGCCGCTCCAGGCGCTTGGCGAGATATCGCTGCCGCGCGTGATTGACGGTTTCTGCGGCCGCGGCGATGCGAGGGCGCACCGCTGCCGCGCGGCGCTGGGCCGCATCGATTTCCACCAGCGCCGCCGCGCGATCCGCAATCTCGATCGAATTGCGGTCTTCGGCCAGAAGCGCCTTACCCTTATGCAGGCGAAGGTGGGCCGCGGCCAATGCGCTTTCAAGCGCGTGCAACTGGCTGAGCGCGAACTCGAGCGAGAGGCGCTGTTGCTCTTCTTCAAGAACGCGAACGCGCAGGAGCCGCACGAGTGCCGATGAAATGGCCACGGGCTAGACCGCGTCTGCCAGGGCGGAGAGACCTTGCACCGCACTGGCGAAGGTAACCTGCTCCGTCGCACTCTGCGCGAGAAAGGCGCGCAGCGGTTCGCGGGCGCGCAGCGCGCGGTCGAGTTCCGGATCGGAGCCGGGCTTGTAGGCGCCGATGCGGACCAGATCTTCAGAACGGGCGTAGACCGCCATGAGCCGGCGGATGAGCGCGGCGTGCTCAAGGTGCTCTTCATGCGTAACGGCGGGCATGAGACGGCTGATGGAGTCGAGGACGGCGATGGGTGGATACGACCCTTCAGAGGCCAGCGCGCGCGACAGGACGAAGTGACCATCGAGCAGCGAACGCACCGCGTCCACCAACGGATCCTGCTGATCGTCGCCTTCCATCAACACGGTGTAGAAGGCCGTGATGGAGCCCGAGCGGAACTGGCCGGCGCGCTCAATGAGGCGGGCCAGCCGGGTGAAGACCGAGGGGGTGTATCCCTTGGCCGTGGGCGGCTCGCCGGCGGCCAGGCCGATCTCGCGCGCGGCCATGGCAAAGCGTGTGAGCGAATCGAGCACGAGAAGTACATGCTTTCCCTGCGCGGCAAAGTACTCGGCGACGGTGCTGGCGGCCAGAGCGGCCCGCATGCGCAGCAGCGGACTCTGGTCCGATGTGGACACCAGGACGACGGAGCGCGCGCGGCCTTCCTCGCCGAGTGCGTGCTCAAGAAACTCGCCTACTTCGCGGCCGCGCTCGCCCACCAGCCCGACGACCACCACGTCGGCTTCGGTATTGCGCGTCATCATGCCGATCAGCGTGCTCTTGCCCACGCCCGATCCACCGAAGATGCCGACGCGCTGGCCGCGGCCCACGGTCAGCAGCGCGTCAAGCGCGCGGATACCGGTTCCCATCGGAATGCGGATGGCCACGCGATCGAGAGGTGGGCGCACCTTGCCGTCGAGCGGAAGAACCAGCTCGGTGGGCAAAGCGCCAAGACCGTCGATCGGCTGGCCCAATGCGTCGAGCACGCGTCCGATGAGCGCCGGACCGGCTTCGATCTCGGGCGTTCTGCCGGAGGCCGCGACGGTGTCGCCAAAACGCACGCCGTCGGCGCTCTCCAGCGGCATGGAGAGCACGTGAGCGCCGCGAAATCCGATCACTTCGACCGCGTGCACTCGGCCCGCCTGATCGAGAATCTCGCAGCACTCGCCCACCGACGACAACGGCCCGGCGGACTCGATGGTCTGGCCCACGGACTCGAGCACTTGGCCTCGCCACCGCCACGGCTGAATGCGGGCGAGGCGATGGAAATAATTGTGGAGAGGAGCGTTCATGTCGTACTCTCCGCGAGGGCCGGCGCCGGCTCGAGGTTCGCGGGAGAACCGGCGCGATCGAAGAATCCGCGCTCGATCTCGGCGAGTTGCGCGCGCACGCCCAGATCCGCTCTGCCCAGCGCGGTCTCGAGAACGCAGTCGCCCAACCGCATGCCCTCTCCAGGCGCCACCTGCGGCCGCACAGCCAGGTTTGGCAACAGCGCGATCGATTCCTTCCACAGATCGATTTCGGCGGGGGGCACCCGGAGAGCGACCTTGGTTGAGGCGGCAAGCTGGCCGAGAGCCACGCGCGCGGCGCCGGTGAGGAGCAGCGGATCCATCTGCGCTTCGCGGCGGAGAATGCGCGCCGCGATGGCCAGCGCCAGCTTCACGACTTCATGTCTCCACGGCGCGCAGATAGCAGTCGCGCTCCTGGGAGAATGCCGAGAGCAACCGGTCGAGCTGCGCGGCAAGATGCTGCTGGGACGTGCCCTGTGTGGCTCGTTCCTGCGCGCGCCCCTGTTCAGTGCCCTGATCGCGGCCGGCCTCGAAGCTGCGACGCGCTTCCTCGGCAAGGCGCTGCTCGAACTGCGCCGCATGCGCGTCTCGCGAAGCAGAGTCTTGGCTGGCCTGCGCGGCGACTGCCGAGTCGCCGCCGCCCCACAGCTCCCAGTCGGGAATGGCGGGATCGCCCAGGGCAGGGTAATCCGAAGACCTGCACGATGTCGTGCTCTTCTCTTCCCTTCCGCGATCACACGGCCTCCTGCGTTCCGTTGCCGCTATGCCAGCATCTCGTCGCCGGTTTCGAGTTTCAGAATGACTTTGCCCTCGGCCTCGAGCCGCCGCGCCAGATTGAGAATCTCCTGTTGCGCCTGCGCCACTTCGCGCGAACGCACCGGGCCCAGCACCTCCATGTCTTCCTTCAGCATCTCCACGGCGCGCGAACTCATGGCCTTGAAGATCTGCGCGCGCAGCTCGTCGTTGGCGCCGCGCAGGGCCAGTGCGAGTTGCCGCTTGTCGACGCCCGAAACGATCTCGCGAATCGTGGCCGGCGGCACGGTCATCAGGTCCTCAAACGTGAACATCAGGTTGCGAATGCTCAGAGCCAGCTCCGGCTGGCCTCTCCTCGATGGTCTCGAGAATCTTCTTGGACTCCTCGGCGTTGAGCCGGTTGAGCAGGTCGGCGACCGCCTTGAAGCCGGAGTAGCTTTTGCGCGCCGTGTCGCCCACGCTCTCCAGCCGCCGGTGCAGAATGTGCGCCACTTTCTGCGCCATCTCCGGCGAAAACTGGCGCATCTCCGCCAGCCGCTGAATGGAAACCACCTTGTGCTCTTCGCTCAGGTTGTCGAGCACCATGCGACGCCTCGCCGCGGATCGAGATGGGCCAGCACCAGCGCGATGGTCTGCGGATGCTCGGAGTCGAGCAGCTTGCCCAGTTGCTGCGGATCGGTGCGCTGCAGCTTGGCGAGATTTCCCTGCGCCTGCCTCCTGCGAGCGGCGCACCATGCACCAGCAGATCTTCGGCGCGCTGCTTGCCGAATGTATCGACCAGCAGGCGGCTGGCGTAGTCCAGACCGCCGTGCACCATGAAGTTCTGCGTTTCGAGAAGCTGCCAGAACTCCTCCAGCACCTCGGCAGAGAGTTCGGGCGGCACGCCGCGCAGATCGGCCAGCTCTTCGGTCATCCGCTGCACATCGGCTTCGGGCAGCGCGCGCAGAATCTCCTTGGCCAGTTCCTCGCCCACGGCGACCAGCAGGACCGCCGCCTTGCGCACGCCAGCCAATTGCCCCGTGTGGCGCCGCCGCGCTCCGTATTCGCCGTCCTGCTCTGCCATGGTCCCTTTCCGTTGTGGCCTTTTCTACAGGCTCGGGCCGATGTTGATCAGCTGGCCCCGGGTGATCGATGCCGCCCTCAGTCGGAGTGAATCCAGCTCTGCAACAGGCGCGAACTCTGCGTCGGCTCGCGCTTGATGTGCTCAGTAACCTGCTCGAAGATCTCCTGGGTGCGTGCGCTCCGGATCTCCGCGGGCTGATGCGCGGGTAGTGGCCGGGCGCCGCCGAGCCTGGCAATTCCCTGCCCGCACCCTTGCCTTCCGGCATCGCTGCCGACCCGCTTCAAGGCAGGCCGCACGCCGAAGGCCACCACCACCAGCATTCCCACGATCAGCGCCACGTACTTGATCAGTACCGGCGAACTCTCGGCCTGCTTCAGCGCGCGCGCGAGCGGAGACTCCGTTGCCTGGGCGCTGTTGCCGTCGAAGGCCAAGTCCTGGACGGTAAGCATGTCTCCGCGCGTGGCATCGAACCCTACGGCCGCCTGGGCCAGCGCAGTCAGATTGCGCAAGCTCGTCGGCCGAACGCGGCTGCCACACCGCGGCCTTGCCCTTGCCGGCCGGCTGCATCATGCCGGTCGTTCACCACAATGGCCGCAGTCAGCCGCCGCACGCGCCCGGTATTCTGCGTCACGTGCTTGACCGTCTTTGAAACGCCGTACGTACTCGATTCGCTCTTGGCAGTCTGCGGAGGTGTGGTCTGCTGCGGATAAACAGGGAGGGCCTGCGTGTTAGGCGCATTCGAGGCCGTTCCCGGAACGCCCGCGGCCACGGGCTGCTGCCCGAGTGTCTGCTCGGTGCGCTGCATGGAGAGCGTCACAGTCTGATCCGGATCGTAGGTCTCCTCGGTTTCGTCGGTGGCCGCGTCATCGTAGTCGAGCGTCACGGAGGCGCGCACGTTGCCCGCGCCAGTCACGGGCTCCAGCGTGGCGATCGATCTTCTCTTCGAGTGCCTGCTCGGCGGTCAGGCGCAGCGCGCCGGCGGTCTTTGGGACCGAGCGGCAGGTTCCCGGCCGCATCGACCAGCACCACGTGATCGGGCGTCAGGCCGTCGACCGCCGAAGACACCAGGTTGCGAATCGCACTCCGGCTCGCCGTCGGCGAGCGAGCGATGCCGCAGCTTGAGAACCACCGACGCCTTGGCCGGCCGCTCCTCCTCGCGAAAGAGCGATTCGTGCGGCAAGCACCAGGTGCACACGCGCCGACTCGATATCGGCCAGTGAGCCGACCGTGTGCTCCAGCTCGCCTTCGAGCGCGCGCTGATAGTTCACCTGCTCGTCAAACTCCGACCCCACCCAGTTGGGTTTGTCGAAGAGCTCAAATCCCAGGCGCCCGCTCTTCACCCCGCCCTTGGCCGCGGTCACCAGGCGCGCCTTGTCGAGTTGCGAGGCGGGTACCCGCATGCACGCGCCGTCGGCGGTCACGTCAAAGGGAATCTGCGCCTGCGCAAGAGTCTGGCCGATCTGCCGCGCATCGTCCGGATCGAGATCGGCGTAAAGCGTGCGCCAGTCGGTGCGCAGGGCGTACCACAGAAGGAATGCCATCAAGCCTGCCAGCAGTCCGGCGGCAATCACGGCCCAGCGGCGCTGCCTGCAGCAGCATGTCCGCCCAATGCACGCGGGCTCGCGTCCAGAGCGCGCCCAGGCCGGCGGCCAGGCTGAACGGAAGCCTGCGTAACCGGCTCAATCTTCTGCAGCTGTGTTCCCGTGGCCATGGCTTCCGTCACATCCGTCTTGCAGATTCAATCAGAACTGCATCCCCATCACCTCTGGTAGGCCTGGACCGCCTTGTTGCGCACAGCCAGCGCCAGTTCAAATGCCATGCTGGCCTTCTCGGTGGCAATCATGGCCTGGTGCACATCCACGCCCGAACCGGTCATCAGGCCGCTGACCGCTGCGTGCGCCTGCTCCTCAAGCGATTCACTTCGCCGACGGCGTCGGTCAGCAGATCTGCAAACGGCGCGGCGTCTGCCACTTTATCGCGATTGCGCCGGGGCGACAGCCAGCAGCCGAGGAGGCCGTCGAAGCAGCAATACCGGCAATGGAATTCAATGGGTTCACGATCGTATTTCTCCCTTGCGTTTTGGCCGCAAGCGCCGCTGCCTACGCTTTGGCAATCTCCAACGCCGACGCGATCATGCCCTTCTCCGCCTGCACGGCGGAGCCATTCAGGCCATAAGCACGAGTCGCCCCCATCAGGTCCACCATCTCTGTGAGGGGATTAATGTCGGGATACGCGACATAGCCGTCGGGTCCCGCGTCGGGATGGCCGGGATCGTAGCGCTTGAGCGGACGGCGCGGGATCCTCGACGACCTCTGCGATGTGCACTCCGCCGGCTGGCTGCGCGCTACTCGAGCGTCGAGCAGAGAGGCCGCAGCCCGGATCCGAGGTGCCGGCGAAGACGCGTTCGAAATCGAATCGAGAAAGACCAGGATCGCCGCCGTTGGCGGCAAAGACCACTTGCTGCCGGTGGTACGGACCGCCTGTTGCGGTGCGCGTGGTCTCCGCGTTGGCCATATTGGCCGCCACCACCTCGGCGCGCATGCGCTCGGCCTGCATGGCCTCGCCCGATGTTCATCAATCCAAAGAAATTCATCTCGTTCGCAAGTCCGTCTCCTGCCGGTCCATGCCCATCTACTTGCTGTCGGCGTGGATGGCGTCCATCACGCGCTGGTACTCCTGGCGCAACAGCGCTACGCCGGTCTTGAACTTCAGTTGCGCTTCGGCCAGGTTCAGGCTCTCGCGATCCATGGAGACGTTGTTTCCGTCGGGCCGCGCCACCAGTCCATCCGAACCTCACGTGCACGGGCTGCGCACCTTGCGCGGAACCAGCGCCCTCGCCGATTCACGCTCATCGCCTCCCGCATCTCGGCCTCGAAGTCCATGCCCACGGTGCGGTAGCCCGGGCGTATCCACGTTGGCCATGTTTGCCGCCGTCAGCTTCGCTCGCCGCGCCGCCAGATCCAAGATAACGGGCGATTTGTCGCTGGTTTGCGATTTCAATGCGCATCAACGCTTCTCCTTAGTGCTGCCGGCCAACTTCTGCAGTCCGACCGCCATTCAGTTCACCGCCAGGCCGAAGTCGATCTCGCCGGCGGTGAGCACCGGGTCTTCGCCGGCGAGAATCGCGGCGCGCTCCAGCACATGCTCGAGCTCGCGCACATTGCCCGGCCAATCGTGCGGCGGCAGCTTGGCCATCGCGTCGTGATCCACGCGCTTCAACGGCTCATCGCGGCCCATCTTCTCGAGGAAATGGCTCCACGAGCAGAGGGAGATCCTCGCATGTGATCGGCCAGCGCCGGCGTGCGAATGAGAAAGACCGCCAGCCGGTAATAGAGATCGGAGCGGAAGTTCGCCGTCCTGCGCCTGCTGCGCCAGCTGGCGATGCGTGGCCGCCATGATCCGCACATCCACCTGCACGGTTTCGTTGTCGCCCACGCGCTGCAGCTCTCCGCATTCGACGAAACGCAACAGCTTCGATTGCAGGGTCAGCGGCATCTCGCCGATCTCGTCGAGAAACAGCGTTCCTCCGTCGGCCGCCTCAATGCGTCCGACGCGGCCCTGCACGGCGCCGGTGAAAGCGCCGCGCGTGTGGCCGAAGAGCTCGGCTTCGAGCAGTGCTTCAGGAATTGCCGCGCAGTTGATGGCAACAAATGGCTTGCGGCTGCGCGCGGAAAGACGATGCAGCGCTTCGGCAACAACTCCTTGCCCGAACCCGTCGGTCCCTCGATCAGCACCGGCGTCATGCGCGGCGCCACCAGGCGGACGCGGCGGCTGATTTCGAGCATGCAGGCGGCGTTGCCGACCAGTTCAGGCAGTCGCTCGGTGACGGCCGGTTCGCGCCGGGACGGATAGTTGGCAGGCGCCGCGCCGGTCACGAGAACCGGGCCGCCGGCAGGCGCCGTCTCGCTCGAAATCAGCCGGTGCTTTCCGCGCTTGCGGGACGCACAGAGGCCGGAGGTTTGCGCGCGTCGCCGACGTGCCTTTCGGCCATGTCGGGAGCAGCATTCCAGGCCGCCGTGTCGGCATCCTGGCTGGGCGCAGAGCATAAAAGAGCTCCTGGCGGTAAAGGCTGCGCGGGCCATCGCAGGCGGCTTACCGTCGGCGTCGATCAAGTCCACATTCGGAAAGCTGAGCCGAAACTCGCTGACAAATTCGGCCAGGTCGAGATCGGGCAGCCACGAGTCGACGATTACGGCCTCGGGCGCGGAGCACTCGGCCTCGGCCCACGCTGCTGCCCCGCTCTCGGCCTCGCGCACCTGCCAGCGAAGCCCGGTGAGCGTGGCGCTGAGCCGCTGCCGGAAGTTGGAATCGGAGCTGGCGAGAATAGCCGTGCGCGAACGGCTGCGCAGCGGCGGAGCGGGAGATAGATTCGGTAGAGATAATGTCGCCGACACGGGTAAAGCCTCCTGAAGAAATGAAAGTTGAGTGTGCTCTTGAACCGCTCAGTGAATCGTGGCGTTCATCGGCGCAGGTGCGTCTTTGCGCGCAGCCGCGCCGTTGCGCGCAATGGCGACACCAGGCGCAGTAAGGATGGGTGCTGAGAGTGCCGTCTCGGCCGGAACCATGTAGCCCTGTCCGCGCACCGTGCGGATCAGACGTCCGGGCGGAGGGTCACCGAGCTTGCGGCGCAGGTAGTTCACGTAGACATCGACGATGTTGGTGGTTTGCGCCGGCTCCATGTTCCAGACCGACTCCAGCAACTCCACCCGCGTGACACACTGGCCGCGGTTGAGCACCAGGTGCTCGAGAAGAGCGAATTCCTTGTTGGTCGAGCGCCACCGGCAAGCCGCCGCGACGAACCGTGTGTTCCATGCGGTCCAGTTCCAGGTCGCCGGCGCGCAACAGCAGCCGGGCTTCGCGCTTGCGGCGCAGCAGAGCGCGGCAGCGGGCTCGCAGTTCGTGCAGGCTGAAGGGCTTGGTCATAAAGTCGTCGGCGCCGCGGTCGAGACAGCGCACGCGCGTCTCCATCTCCTGGCGAGCGGTAAGCACCAGAACCGGCAGATCGGCGTCGATGAGCCGGATCTGCTCGAGCACCTGTTCGCCGTCCATCACCGGCAGGCCGAGATCCAGGATGGTCAGATCGGGCAGCTCCTGCCGGAAGGCTTCCACGGCCCCTGCGCCATCGGTCACTACAGACACGCGATGCCCATCGGCCTCGAACCCGCGGGTGAGAAACATTCCCAATGCTCTGTCGTCGTCTGCAATCAGCAATCTCATTTCGATTCCCTCAGGCAGTGCGGCATCGTTTGCCGATCTGCCTGTTTCCCGGCCAGTTCACTTAGCACTCGCTAATGTGGCCCGACTCCACCTTCGCCCCGTTGCGAGGGGAAAACAAGGTTGGGAAGTGATGAAATCGATGCCCTGTCCCGAGCCTGAGCTGGCGCTCGCGGGAATTCCTCAATGGGAATTGCGCACGTTCACCTGTGACCGTGAACACGGTGTGATGTGGGGCACGAAGACGCTCCAGGCCATGCGTACGGCGGAGACTATGCGTTCCTCCGCAGCTCGCGAACTTGCCTGTTGCCTTTGCTGTCGTACATGGCGGCATCGGCACGATGCAGAAGCTGGATGATCGAATCGGGAGGTGCGAACTCTGCCAGTCCGATGGAGGCGCGAATCATCAGCACCAGCGGTCCGCAGTCGCGCTTGATGGTATAGCTGCCGCACGCCCATTTGCTCACCCGCTCGATTTGCGAACGGGCCTGCGCGGCGGGGCAGTCGAGCAGGACGAGAAACTCGTCGCCTCCCCAGCGCCCAACCAGATCGGTTGACCGGCAGGCTGACTTGAGTTCGGCGGCAAACTGGCGGAGCACTTCATCACCCACCGTGTGGCCGTGCTCGTCGTTGATGCGTTTGAATCCATCCAGGTCGAGCAAGGCGACGCAGAACGATGCCCCGGCGGCGATGCGCTGCTCGATCTGGCTTTCGATCCACGACCGGCTGCGCACCCGGGTGAGGAAATCGACGGAGACAAGCTGCTCGGCCTCGGCCAGTTTGGCTTCAAACGTGGCCACCTGCGACTGCAAGCGATCGAGGACGGCTTTCCCCTCGCTGGTCATGCGATCGATGGAGCCCTTCAGTTCCGCGGCGCTGCTTTCGAGCGAGGAACGAATCTGCGAGATGTCGTCGAGGCTGGCGATGTTCTTGAGGTTTTCGGTGACCTGCTGGAACTGGCGGGCGCAACTCTGATCGCGCTTGCTCACCGACTCGGCCGCGCTGGTCATGGCCAGCAGGATCTCCCTGACCTCAGCGGCCTTTTGCCGGTAATGGCGCGCCGTACTCAGGCCCCAATTGCGGACTTCGATTGTCGCGTTTTCGCCCGCCCGCGCAATTCCTTCGCTCGACGGCATCGACGCCAGCGTGGCGGCAATCGCTTCCAGGCTCTTGTCGAGCGCGATTCCTTCGGCGGGGCAGGCATCGACGCTGGCGCGTCCGATACCGGACAATGTGCCGCGGTAGGCCTCCAGGCAAACGGCCAGGGAATCGCCAGCGTCGGCCGTTTGGCCAGATGGCGGCGGTGGCGCGGTGACAGCGTCGCCGGCATCAAGGTATTTTCGGATGGAGATCATGGCCGCTCGTATTTCCTCGCGGGGGCCCAGCGTTCTGGACACTCAAGGCCTTTATCGGCAGAGGACCGCCCGGCGAGAGGCGCTGGCCTGTCTACGAACTAGGTACCTTTGAGAGGGACTTCCGAAAAAAAGAATTGTCTTAATTCGCTTTTCCTTCGCTATAATTCGCGCATGGCTGTCACACGGCGACAAAAAGAAGTTCTGGATTTTCTCGATTCGTTCGTGACCCGCAACGGCTACTCCCCTTCATTTGAGGAGATCGCCCGGGGCATGGGTCTCAAGAGCCTGGCAACCGTGCACAAGCACATTACCAATCTTGAGAAGAAGGGCATGCTCGATCGCGTGCACAATCGCAGCCGCTCCATTGACGTGCTGCCGCCCGGTACGCGCACGCGTTCCAGTGACCGCCTGCCGCTGGCTGGACGCATCGCCGCAGGCCTGCCGGTGGAGACATCGGAGCAGTCGGAGAGCATCTCGCTGCACGATGTGGTTGGCAACCGCGATGTATTCGCGCTTGAAGTCCGCGGCGACTCGATGCGCGACGAACACATTATCAGCGGCGACTATGTGCTGGTGGAACGCACCCGCACGGCGCGCCAGGGAGAAATCGTGGTGGCGCTGGTGCATGGCGCGGAAACCACGCTCAAGCGTTTCTACTCCGAGGGCAACGCGGTACGCCTGCAGCCGCCAAACTGGAGATGGAGCCGATCTATCGTTCCCGCCGCGCAGGTCGCCATCCAGGGCCGGGTCCTGGGCGTGCTGCGCAAATATCGCTGAGGCGATCAAGGCTTCTACAGACAGAAAAGGCCCGGCACGTAGCCGGGCCTTTGTATCTTACTAACCCGCAACTAGCGGACTGCGCCAGCAGGCGCTGCACCTTCTCTTCGATCACGTCCTGCGGCACGTAGCCGACGATCTGGTCGGCCACTTTGCCGCCCTTGAAGAACAGCAGCGCGGGAATTCCGCGAATCCCGTAGCGGGACGGCGTTGCGCCGTTCTGATCCACATTGACCTTGGCCACCTTCAGCTTGCCGGCGTACGTTGCGGCCACGCTTCCACAGCCGGACGCGATCATCTTGCAAGGACCGCACCAGCCAGCCCAGAAATCCACCAGAACGGGCTGCTCGCTCTTGAGCACCTCCTGGTCAAAATTCGCATCAGTTACTTCGATTACACCTGCTCCAGCCATGTTCCTCCTTGGTACCTTCGAAACTCAAGTGTAAATCCAACGTCCTTGTATCGGATGCAGACGGGGTGTGGAAAGTCGCAGTGGCGCCGGAAGGGTCAACAACGCAGGTAATGAGCGGGACGGTCGAGAAAAGGTCAAAGTACGACGAGAGCGGGGCCGGAATCTGGCTGGAACAAATCAGAAGCGCCCGGATCCCATCAAGGAATCACGGGCGCTAGAGCAGCCCTCCCCCAGAACTGCCCACGAAGTGAATGTAGGGGTTCCGGAGAGGAATACGCAAGCAATCTTAGGTAATTCCGGGTGAGGTCACCAAGGTGGCAGTTCTCAATTGGATACTACTGAGGATGCAAGAGTTAGCGGATTGGATACCCCCGGCTGGGAGGGCAGAAGTTGACCTGCAAGGGGTTACGTCGGTTATCGCGAATCGAGTCGATTCGCACCCTCGGGTTCGAATCGGCAGACGAGTAGTTCCGGAGCAGACATTCCTGTGAGCGCGTCGCGAATCGCTGTCGTGGCACAACTGAGTGCCTGCTCGCCGTCGACTACCACGAGCACCGCCGGGCCTGCACCGCTCAGGGCAACGCCGATGATCCGTGACTGCCCGGCCAAGGGCAGCAGCCGCGGAAGCAGCGGGCAAATGGCGGCGCGGTAAGGCTGGTGGATCCGGTCGGGCATGGCGACGCGCAGCAGATCGCCGCGTCCCTGCGCAAAGGCCAGTCCCAGCATCGCAGCCGCTTGCAGGTTGGCCACCACATCTTCGCGGCCGTAGGAGTCGCGGAAGCACAGCGCGCGCTTTGCTGGTGGCGAGCGGCTCGGTGGGCAGCACAACAATGGCGCGCCACTCTGCGGGCGGAATGACTCGCGCCACATGAACACCATCGTGCCTTCGCAGGCAGCCGCAACAAACCCGCCCAGCCAGCAGGCCGCGACGTTGTCCGGATGTCCTTCGAGCGCCGAGGCCTCGTCGAGAATGCGGTCGATCGTCCCACCCAAGCTCGCCGAAGTGATCGGCCAGCGCAATAGCCGCCAGCCGTCCGGCAGCCGACGAGCCGCAGCCCATGCCCAGCGGAATCTCGTTTTGCCATGCGGATGGCGAGCGGAACAACGGCCGGCCATTGCTTCGCCAGCAGCTCGCGGTATAGATCCGAGAACGAGATTGTCTTCGAGCCGCGCGCAGCGTTCGGCGTCGCGCCCGGTGGCGCTGATGGAAAACTCTTCCGCGCGCTCCGCTTCCATGTCGCAGATAGAAATCGAGCGCGATGGCGGCGGCGTCGAAGCCCGGTCCGAGATTGGCCGAGGTTGCGGGCAGGCGCAGACGGAATCTTGCCCGGCTGCGGATCTCCGCGTCCTCATCCGCGGCTTCCCTTCATCGCGGCCAGCACGGCGGCCGGCGTGGCCTCCACGCTGCGCGCATCGCGCCGCAGACTCGCAATCTGTTTCTCGTAGCCAGCCGACTCTTCTTCCCGTCAGCAGCGTGCCGCGATGGAAGTCGATGGTGTAGTCGGCATCCTTCAGCGTGTGGCCGGTGAGCACCAGCACCACGGTTTCGGCGTCGCCGACGGCGCCCTGCGCGCGCAGCTTCTTGAGCCCAGCGAGAGTAACAGCGGAAGCCGGCTCGCAGCCCAGGCCTTCGGCTCCCAGCTCCGCTTTTGCTATCGCAATCTCGGCTTCCGTTACATCGAGCACCAGCCGCCGGTGTCCTGAATCACGCGCGCGGCCTTGCGCCACGAGGCCGGGTTGCCGATGCGAATGGCTGTGGCTCGCGTATGCGCCTCCACCGGCTCATTTCTGCGCCGCGCGAATCGCGGCATGCTGCGCACCAGCGGATTGGCGCCCTCCGCCTGGATGACCGAGATGCGCGGCATCCGCGAGACCAGCCCCAGCTCCCGCATCTCCGGAATCCCTTGCCCAGCGCGGAGCTGTTGGCCAAGGTTGCCGCCGGGAACGATCAAGTGATCGGGCACATTCCAGTCCAGCGCTTCGGCAATCTCAATGGCCGGCGTCTTCTGCCCTTCCAGCCGATAGGGATTGACGGAATTGAGCAGGTAAATGGGCGCCTGCCGCACAATCTCCGTCAGCACACGAACGCATCCATCGAAGTCGGTCTTCAACTGGCAGGTCACCGCGCCGTAGTCCATGGCCTGCGAGAGCTTGCCCCAGGCAATCTTGCCCTCGGGAATCAGAACCAGGCTGCGCAGCCCGGCGCGTGCCGCGTAAGCCGCCATCGCCGCCGAGGTGTTTCCGGTTGAGGCGCAGGCCACCCACTCGAAGCCGCGTTCGAGCGCCACGCTCAGCGCCGCCGTCATTCCTGTGTCTTTGAAGGAGCCGGTAGGGTTCATGCCCTGGTGCTTGGCGAAGAGCTGGTCCAGGCCGAGAGCTTTCGCAGCGCGCGGAAGGGCGTAGAGCGGCGTGTTGCCTTCACGCAGCGTAACGGCATTGCCAAAGCTGTCGAGAATGGGAAGCAGCTCGCGGAAGCGCCATACGCCGGAGTGGTCCAACGCCTCCGACGACATTCGCCGCTCGCGCCAGAGCCATTTCAGGGCGCCGGCATTGGGGCGGTCGTGGCTCTTGCGCTGCGCCCAGCCAGGGTACTCCACTTCAAACAGGTCGCCGCATTCGGCACAGCGAAAATCGGGTTTGACTTCGCTGCCGGAGATGCGCGCACCGCAGCCGAAACAACGCAACTGATGAAGATTGTCGTTCATGCCTGGTGTTAGCGTACCAGTGTGACCGCACTTTTGCGGGGAACGCCGCGTTGCCGCGCGGTCGAAGAGGACTCTCGATGAAGCTCAAGCTGCTGGCCCTCGTAGCCATCCTCATCTACGCCTGCATCGCCCCCGCCAACGCGCAGAATTCCATTCGAATTGCCGCGGCAGCCGATCTCGAGCCGGTGCTTCCCCCCATCCTCGAGCAATTCCAGAAGGAGACCGGCATTCACGCCGAAGCAACGTATCAGGCATCGGCCGCGCTCACCGCGCAGATCCAGAACGGCGCGCCCTTCGACGTGTTTCTCTCCGCGGATTTGGGATATCCGCAGAAGCTGATCGCCGCCGGACTGGCGCAGGGCCTGGGCGACGGAAACACCGGCACGCCCATTACCTATGCGCGCGGGACGCTGGTGCTATGGACGCGCAAGGACTCGCATTTGCCGCAGCCTTCAATGGACATGCTGCGCAAACCGGAGGTACAGCGCATCGCCATCGCCAATCCCGACCGCGCCCCCTACGGTCGCGCCGCCGTGGCCGCGCTTCAGAAAAAAGGGGCTGTATGAGGCGGTCAAGAGCCGGCTGGTTACCGCCGAGAACATTGCGCAGGCCGCCCAGTTTGTCGACACCGGCAATGCGGACGTGGGATTCATCTCGCTCACTTCGGCCAGCACGCCGCGGCTAAAGACCGACGGGCGCTACTTCGTGGTTCCCTCCGACCTGTACGCACCCATCGAGCAGGGCGCGGTTCTGATCGCGAAAGCCGAGCATCGCATCGAGGCCAAAAAGTTTCTCGTCTACCTGATGTCGACCCCGGTTCAGCAGGGCATGCGGGAGTTCTGGCCTGACGCCCGCGCGTCCGGTTCCCTAGAGGTGATGGTTCGAGATCTGATGGTTCGGTAGACTGGAGGCTATGCACCCTCCGGTTCGGCTGGTGGCAATCGACGTGGATGGGACGCTGCTGCCGACCTTTGCCCAGGCACTGACGGTGCGCACCGCCCAGGCGCTACGGGCGGCGCAGGCGGCCGGAATCACGGTGGCGATCGCCACGGGACGGCGGACAGCCTACACGGCACCGCTGCTGGAAGGGCTGGGGCTGCGAGCGGATACGCCACTCATCACGTCCAATGGGGCAGTGACCCGTACGCTGGGCGGCCAGTCGATGGACCGGTGCCATCTGGAGGCCCGGGTTGCGCGGGGAATATGCGGGCTGGCACGAAGCTTCGGGACCGTCGTCTATACATTCGACCGGCCGGGCCGCGGCGAATTGGTGCTCGAGGACATGCCCACGGCGCAGGGCCAGATTTCGCTGTGGGTCGAAGCCAACCGGAACGCCATCGAGGTGGTGGTGCCGCTGGAAAAGGCGCTGCCGGACGGCGAGGATCCCATCCAGGGTATGGTGACCGGAAGCATCGAACGCATGAAGGCCGCCGAGAAGGTGCTGCGGGCCAGCGAATGGGCGGCGCATTGCGAGTGTGTCCGGACCGAGTATCCGGCGCGGGATCTGTCGATCCTGGATCTGCTGCCACCGGGCGTTTCGAAGGGCTGGGCCCTGGAACGGCTGGCGCATCGGCTGGGAATCGACCGCAAGGAGACCATGGCCATCGGCGACAACTGGAACGACGTAGAGATGCTGGAGTGGGCCGCCCGGGGGGTGGTTATGGGCAACGCGGCGCTGGAGTTGCGGACCATGGCCAAGATGAATGGATGGAAGCAGGCCCCGCCCAATGATGAAGATGGCGTAGCCGTGGTTCTGGAAAGACTTGTCGCACAGCAAACACCGGTTGCATGACTTGAGGTAAAGCTTTAACGTTGCCCTATTAGTGGATTGATCTGATGCGATTCCGCACACAATTCGTTCTGGCGGCTACCCTTGCCACCTCACTCGCGCTGCCGGCCCGGGCCGCCGAGCGCTTCACCCTGACTAACGGGTTTGTCCAGATTTGCGACCACCATGAGGTGGTGGAAGGCAAGTACCGGCTTTACGTGCGAAGGAATCGGAGAGCTATATCGAGTTCCCGCAGAGATCAGATTGCCGCCATCGAGCAGGTTCCCGATCCGCCTCCGGAGCCAGTGGCCCCGCCTGCGAAAGCAGACGCCGCAGCCGCTACGGCAACTGCTCCGAAACCGACGTCGGTTCCAGCCAAGCTCACCCAGGCCGACCTGCATCAGATGCTGGCCACAGCCGGAAACGCGCACAATGTGGACGAAGACCTGCTGGCCAGCGTGGTCAAGGCTGAGAGCAGCGGCAACGCACACGCGGTGAGCCCCAAGGGCGCGCAGGGACTGATGCAGCTGATGCCCGCGACGGCGGCAGAACTGGGCGTGCAAGACAGCTTCCGGCCAGCGGACAATGTGAGCGGCGGCGCGGGCTATCTGGACTGGCTGCTGAAACGTTACCACGATAATCTCTCGCTGGCCCTGGCCGCCTACAACGCAGGCCCCGCCGCGGTGGACAAGTACCACGGCATCCCTCCATACCGCGAGACGCGGCTTTATGTGGCACGTGTGATCCACGAGTTCAACCGCCGGGTTAAGGAGCGGGAAAAGCAGACAGCCATGATGAAGGCCCAGGTCCACACCGGCCAGCCCGCCGACCAGAGACAAGGCGCCTGGGATCAATAGAGTGCCATCGGCCCGCTCGATCCCTATCGAAACAGGTGCGGCACGAAGCGGCTGGTGTTGCTCGTGACCAGGCCCTTTGATTCGCGAATTCCGATACCGGCCGGCTCGCCGTCGATGAGCCAACTGCCGATCACCGCATAATTACCGTCCGCCTCGGCAAGCGAGGCCAGCTTCTGGTGAACGAAAACCTCACTCTCCGCGGCCTCACTTCCCTCCTCCGCCGGCTCCTCGACCCAGTTTCGATAAACCTTAACCCCTTTTCCCTCACGGCCGAAGAGCGGCTTCTTCACGTAATCTTTCAGATTGCGCGGGCCATCCAGATAGGCCGGCAATAAGAGTTCGTGGTTGGGATTCAGCTCCCAGAGGATCGCGAGCAGCGCCTTGTTCGACCACAGCATCTTCCAGATCGGCTCGATCCACTGAACCGGGTCCTTCTGTCCGTGTCCTATCGTCCCCAGCGCCTGCGGGCCGAAGCTCTCGGCCAGCATCCACTCCCAGGGATACAGCTTGAAGATGGTCTCCATCGGACGCCGATCCAGATCGACAAAGCGCGCCGTCTTCTCCTCCCAGCCGATCTCGCGCATGGCGATGGCATGGGTCTTCAAGCCGGCCTGCTCGGCTGTGTCCCGCAGGTAGCTGACGGTCATGAAGTCTTCTTCCGAACCGTCGTGGCCGAAGTAAACCGGCTGGTGCACGTAGCCGTGCAGGTCCTTCCACTTGGCCACCAGCTTTTCGTGGATGGAGTTGAACTGGTCGGCGTCGGGAAACAGGTCCTGCAGCCAGTACCACTGCGAGACCGCCGCTTCGACCAGGGCAGTCGGGGTATCGGCGTTGTACTCGAGCAGCTTGATCTGACGGCCATCGAAGGCCAGATCGAGGCGGCCGTAAAGCGCCGGCGGCTCGGAGTTCCACGTCTCGCGAATGCGGGCGACAGCCTGCGGCGGAATGTGCATCTCGGCCAGCCGGTCGCGGTCGAGGATGTGGTCGCCGGCAGCTAAAGCAAGACTTTGAATCTCCGCCGTAGCTGCTTCAATCCGATCGACTTCCGCGGAAGTTAACTCCCAATACGCCGACTCATCCCAGTAGGGAGAACCGTCGGGCAGCGTGTTGTAGGTCAGGCCGGTTTTCGCCACGACGTGTTGCCAGTCGGGGCGCGGCTGGCTGCTGTGACGCCGCATCAGCTTCCTCCCTTTTGGCGAAAGCCGAAGCCCGGGTTGTGCACCGTTGGCTGGCGGCTGCCGCCTTCCACTGCATCGCCCATCTGACCGCGCGTCGACCCTCCGTAGATCCAGTGATAGCGCGTTCCCAGTTGCGAGTTCTCACAGAAGGAATTGGGGACGATCTTGCCGTCTTCGTCGACGCAGTAACGGGATTCGCGAAGCTCGCTCGGTCCGCGCAAAGCCTCTGCCATGCTGGTCAGGATGCGCAGGGGGAGATTGCCGGACTTGCGCGTCATTCTCCACCGCCGTCGCCGCCACCAAAGCCGCCGCGCGAGACGCCGCTGCTGGGGGTGGTGCTGCCGCCAACCACCGCATCGCCCACGCGTCCGCCGCTGGCACCGCCATAGATGTAGTGGTACCCTCCGACGCCTGCCGAAGATGAGCCAGCGGAGCAGTTCGATTCGGAAACGATACGCCCCTGCGCGTCGACGCAATTACGGGATTCCGGGGTATCGCGACAGCCGGTGGTGAACGCAGCCAGGGCTGCCAACAGGGTCAGAGGTACGGCGCTGGATTTACGCATGGAGGCCGAAATTCATTCTAGCTTGATCCCGCATTTTCAGCCCGCAGGCCTCATCCAACCTCCACGCGCATTCTTCCCGATAGGTTGACTCGGTTTGCTCTTTCTCGATTCACTCAATCGTGAAGCGCAGCCAATACTCGCCCAACGTACACTGAGAGAAACGACCGCTACGGGAGAGTTCTTGAAGAAAAACCAGCTGATTGCAGGAATTGTGGTCCTGGCCGTTCTGGCCGGATTGGCAATCTGGGGCCGGAACCGGATTCACTTCAATTTTCAGGAGTTTGGCACCCAGGTAGCCATGGCCGACTGGCGCAAGATCGCCATCGCGCTGGGGTGTATTTACACCGGTTACATTATTCGATCGATCCGGTGGGCGCTGCTGCTGCGGCACAACAAAAAGGTTCCGGTGCTGTCGCTGGTAGGGACGCAGGCCATGGGCTTCACGGCCGTGGCGCTGATTGGGCGCGTGGCGGACCTGGTACGGCCTTACCTGGTGGCGAAAAAGACGGGGACGGACATCAGTTCGCAGATTGCCGTGTACATTGTGGAGCGGCTTTCAGATGCGGGGGCAATGGCGCTGGTGCTTTCGGTGGCGGTGCTGGGGATCCCCCAGGACAAGATCGTTGCGGCGATCCACAATTCGAAGATGCTGATGTGGCTGACCCAACACGCGCCGGAGTGGGTACCGGTATTCGTGTTCCGATTCGGGGGCCTGGTTTTGACGGTATGCGGCGCGCTTTTCCTGGTGGCCATTCGCCTCGGCGGCGGGATATTTGCGGGCGGCATGG
The DNA here is from genome assembly GCA_963846375.1 of uncultured Acidobacteriota bacterium. Taxonomy (GTDB): domain Bacteria; phylum Acidobacteriota; class Terriglobia; order Terriglobales; family Acidobacteriaceae; genus Telmatobacter. The sequence goes on along the minus strand of CAWJVV010000007.1, from coordinate 46,878 downwards.
AGCGGGGATTCGGGGTGTTCTCAAAGAAACTGGGGCATGCCCTCGGGAACAAGATCAGGACGTTTCGCACCGGGCTTGACACCATCCGGTCGTTCGCCGACTTCAGCGTGCTGCTGGTGCTATCGGTGGGTATGTGGATCTTGATTGCGGCGTCGTATTTCGAGACGCTTCGCGCGTTTACCGCCTCTGAGCCATTGGCGACGATCACTCCCGCAAATTGCGTATTGCTGATGATCGTGAGCGGAGGAGCCAGCATCATCCAGCTTCCGGTGCTGGGCTGGTTTACGCAGATTGGAATCGTGGCGGCGGCGATTACAGGGTTCTTCGGAGCCGCGCCAGAGGCCGCCACGGCCTGCGCGGCCATGCTGCTGATCGTCACCTTCCTGGGGATCGTTCCCGTTGGGCTGACCTGGGCGCAGGTTGAAGACGTGAGCCTGCGCAAAGTGACCGCGGAGAGCGAAGTCGCCGAAGAAGGCGGCCTCTAGCCCGCCGCGCTCAAAACCTGGCGACCGACTCGCCAAGCTGCCTGTTTTCGGCTGTGGCCTGTTCATCCTCGATGGCGATCGTCACCCCAAGCGGAGATCCATCGCGGTTTACAGCCGCAGGAATAGCGGTCGAGTAGCGGATCACGTCGGGACAGACGGCGCCTCCCGTGAGGATCATGCTCATGGCCTGCTCCATGGTGAGGTCGGTCTCGGTGACGCGATCGAGCGGCAGCAGCTGCAGGTTTGCCGACGAAGGGTTGATGGCCTGCGGGACAAGGACAACAGCCACTGGAGTGCCCGTGGTGGCATCGGCGATCACGTGGGTCAGGAAGCCGATGGATTTTTGACCCACGATCGGAAAGTCGACGAGCACCACGCGCTGTCCACCATCCTTCTTGTTGGTGACGGTGTCGATCGCCTGGCGGACGGAGGTGTAGATCTTGTTGACCACGGGCAGGCGTTCCAGCGATGCCTCAAATAGTCCAAACATCTGCTGCCCGACAACGCGCGAGGTGGCTCGACCCACGATGTAAAAGAGCGCCACGGTAAGTAGAACAGCCAGCGTGTACTGAAACCAGGAGGCTTGCAGCAGCGTACCGGGAAATGGCGCTGCGATCAGCCGCACCAGCGGCAATCCGGCGTTGGCCAGCACACCGAGAATGAAGGTGAACAGCAGCCACGTAATAAAGAGCGGACCAGCGGTGATGATCCCCGCCAGAATGTGCCGCTTAAGGTCGCGGCCGGCGTGAAGAAACAAATCGTCCAAAAAGCATCTCCGGGGCTTTGAATGTGTTCCTAACTGGTCCGATGCCGGGAGGTGGCGGACGGCTGTTTGCCGCTACGGCTGTTCGCCAAACCGAGTCCGTGCAGTCGTCATCTAAGCAGACCGGTTAGGTCGGGAATGTGCCTGCCGCTCGGAATCGACGCCTTTTCGTCTCGCGGATGCGCCAAACCCTACGTTTGGCCTATATAGTGTTTGGGAAAGGACAGCGATGATCGAGCCAGAGGAAACCCGGAAAGAGCCTTACCTGGTGGAGACCTGGCAGCGAGAGCCCGCCCGGAACGACCTCACGATTAATGAGGTTCACGGGCAGGAGAGCCGCGAAACCAGAACGCGCGCCGTCGGGTCGCCGCTGCCCACCGGGACAGCTCGCAGCATCCCGGAAGCGGGCTACCGCGACGGTCCCGCCGCAGGGACGCGCTATCACGGGTGGATCTCCAGACGACACCGGCATGCAACGAGCCATGGGCATAATGAAGCAGGCTATGCCGTTTGTCCAAAAGCTTCTGCCACTGATCGACGGCAACTTTGCCACGGCGCTGGCCAACCTGTTCGCGCCGCGTCCTCACATGACGCAGCCTGCGGCGCCATTGGACCTGGCGCCCGTACATACCCAGATCAGCGAATTGCAGACACACACCCAGGATTTGCGGACCCAAGTGCAGGAGCAGAGCTCCTCATTGAAGCGCATGGAAGATCAGCTGGAGATGGTGCGCGAAGCCACCGATCGCAACACCCTGGAGCAGCAGGAACTGATTGAAGATCTGAAGGCCGTCGGGAACAAGGTCAACCTGTTTGCCCTGCTGCTCTTCGCCATGTTGATCGTTTCTCTGATACTGAATGTCATGCTCTTCCTGCATATAAAGCAGGTTTTGCCCTAGACGGGAGAAACACCCGGTTATGTATCTCCCCCTGATCCGCTGGGGATGGTGTAGATAACCGGAACCTGCCACTGTTTTGCAGCAAAAAAACTACCAAACAGTGTAAGGTTAGAACGCAACCCAAAACAGTTCGCCACAACAGGTATATATCCGGGGGCGATCTGTCGGCCGGGCGCGCAGGCTCTGCGGAGAAGTTCGCCTGTGCGGCGGCGACTTCAAGGAGAGCGATGCGCTCAGGGGCCAGCGCAGCAACAATAGACGGGGAGTATCCTCCGGGCACTCGGAGACGACCGCGGATTTCCATGCTGTGGAACGTGGTGGCTCCGTGCGTTCTGTTGCTGTCCGCCGGAATCACGCTTGAAGCGCGGCTTCGCGGAGGCCGGTACGGCTACTTTGAAGGCGCCTTTACTCTGGCCATCGTCATCATTGCTCTGCGGCTGATCTTCCTCCGCACCGACGCCAAGGAGATTCTCTCCGGCGCTCATCGCGAAATCTTCGATTCGGCCGGGCCCATGGTGATCGCTATCGGCGTGAATGGCTCGATCACGCACATGAACCCGGCGGCGGAGCGGCTGCTGGGATACCACGCGGAAGAGCTGGTAGGAACAGCCCGGACAGTTGAGATTCTTGGCGCAGATGAGGGCCCGCGGCTGATTGGGGAGCTTCAGCGGCTCTGCGGGATCGAACCGAATCCGGACATGACCCCCCTCGAGCGACTGACTACCCTGATGGGAACGGTCAGGAATCTACCCCCCAGCCAGGTGCCCACGTTTGAAACCCAGTTCCGCCGCAAGGATGGAGTCCTGTTTCCGGTGGCGCTCCACATTTCGGCCCTGCGCGATGACATGGGCGCGATGCAGGGTCTGGTGGTCGTTGGCCTCGACGTGAGCGCGACCATGCGCCAGGAACAGGCCACGCGCGAATCGCAGGAACGCTATCGCGACCTGTTTGAAAACTCCAGCGAGATGATCGCCACGCTCAGCACCGTCGGGGCAGCTTCTTTATGCCAACCCGGCGTGGAAGCGAAGCTTCGGCATCAGTCACAACGCGCTGATGGACGCTGAACTCGTTTGAGGAGCTGTTCGGGACCGCGTGCCGCGGCGAGGTGGCCGCGCTGTTCCGCCGCGCGCTGGACGGCGAGATGATCGACCGCGCGCCGTTGCGCAACCACACCGCGACGGCCGCGTGCTGGAATTGGAGTTGAGCCTCAGCCAGCGGCAGAAAGCCGGCAATCCCCTGGCCGTACGCTGCCTGATGCGCGACGTGACCCAGCAGAAGCAGCGCGAACACCGCCTGGCTCTGCAACTGGTGGTGAGCCAGATCGTCGGAGAAAATGCTTCGCCTGAAGTCGCGGCCATGCGCATCCTCGAAGCTCTCTGCGTTTCGCAGGGCTGGGACATGGCGGTTGAAATGGGAGGTCAACGCCGAGGAGAAGACGCTGGAATTCTTCGCGGCATGGGGCGCTCCCGGCGACACGCAGACCGACGCCATGATCCAGGAGAGCATGGGCCTGCACCCTTGCCGTCGGCGCCGATCTTGCCGGGACGCGCCTGGCAGGAGGGCCGGCCCGTCTGGGTCGCCGATCTGGCTGCCGTGCGGCCCGACCCACGCACTGAAATCGCCCTGCGCCACGGAATGGTCTCCGGCTGGGCCGTACCGGTGCGCGTCGGCAACAAGCGTGCTGGCGGTCCTGGAGTTCTACTGCCACTTCGGCTGCGCGAAGACTCGCGAAGCCCTGGCGGCCATTGAAACCGTGGCCGCCTCGCTGGGCCAGATGCTGGCGCGCTCCCGGGAGCGCGGCCGCGCCGAAGAGCTCTACCGCCAGCAGGAGATCCTGCTCGACTCCGTCGCCGACGGCATCTGCGGCGTCGACCGCCATGGCATGGTCAGCTTTGCCAACCCCGCCGCCGGCCGCCTGCTGGGCGCGCCGGCCACGCGCCTTACCGGCAAGCCTAGTCACGACCTGCTGCACGGCTCGGCCCGCCGTATGAACCGCTGCGGCGACGACTGCGCCCTGCGCCGCGCCACATCTCTGCAGGTAGCGGCAGCCGGCGAAGACACCATCTTTCGCATGCGACGGCAACCCCGGTTCCCGGCCGAGTACGTTCTTCACCCCGATCCTCGACCAGGGACGCTTCTCCGGCTCGGTGCTCAGCTTCCGCGACATCAGCCAGCGCTACGCCCTCGATCGCCTGAAAGACGAATTCATCTCCACCGTCAGCCACGAACTGCGCACGCCGCTCACCTCCATCCGCGGCGCGCTGGGCCTGCTCTCCTCGGGCATTCTCGGCCAGATCAACGACAAGGCCGCCAACCTGCTGCGCATCGCCGTCACCAACTCCGACCGCCTGGTCCGGCTCATCAACGACATCCTCGATCTCGAGCGCATTCAGAGCGGCCGCGAGCCGATCATCTTCCGCCCGATGCAGCTCTCCGAAGTCGTTCGCCAGGCCATCGACGGCATGCAGCCGGTGGCCGACGCGGCAGGCGTGCAGCTCATCCACGACACCACGCAGGTGGAAATCGCCGGCGATCCGGACCGCCTGCTGCAGGTGCTCACCAACCTGCTGTCCAACGCCGTCAAGTTCTCCCCGCCCAACTCCGCCGTCTCCGTCATGACTGCGCCCGGGAGCCACCGGCGTCACCCTGTCCGTCATCGATCAGGGCCGCGGCATTCCCGCCGACAAGCTGGAGGCCATCTTCGGCCGCTTCCAGCAGGTCGATGCATCCGACTCGCGCCAGAAGGGCGGCAGCGGCCTGGGACTGGCCATCTGCCGCATCCATCGTCACGCAGCATTCCGGCCGCATCTGGGCCGAACGCAATCCTGTCCGCGGTTCCACCTTCCGCGTGTTCCTGCCTTACAATCCGCATGCCCACCGGTGCGACTCCGCCTCCGGAGCCAACCGGTCCCGGGAACGGTGCTGCTGGCCGATGCCAACGCTGGCACGCGCCCCGTGGTGGTCGAGAAGCTATCGCGGCACGGCTACCGCGTTGTTGAAGCCACGACCGTCGAAGAGACCCTGGCCGCCGCGCAGAACGGCGTTCAGGCAATCCTGCTGGACACCTCCCTGGACGGCATGAACGGCTGGGAGATTCTGCGCCTGCTCAAGCGGCCCTGACGGGGAACGCCACGTCCCGGTCGTCCTGCTCAGCGTCGCCAATCAGAACCCCGCGGATTTGCCCTCTGAGGCCGAAGGGCTGGTTACCAAGCCGATTGAGGAAGAGGCGCTCTTGAACGAACTGGCGCGCGTTTTGTGCGGGCCCGGCGAAACCGCGCGCATTTTGGTGGTGGAGGACGACGTCGATCTCGCTAACGTGATTGGCGACGTGTTCTCGCGCGGCTCCATCAACGTAACCACCGCGCAAACGCGCCAGGCGGCGATCGACGCCTGCTTTGCCTTACGGCCGCACCTGGTAATGCTCGACATCGGACTACCGGACGGCGACGGCTTCAACGTGGTGGATTGGCTCAGGCAGCAAAATGGCCTGGCGAATCTGCCCCTGGTGGTGTACTCAGGACGCGATCTCGGCGAAGAAGAACGCCGGCAGCTAACACTAGGGCCGACGCACTTCCTCACCAAGGCTCGCGTGCAACCGCAGCAGCTGGAAGCATTGGTCTTGACGTTGCTGCGCAATTCGCGTCAGATGTTGGAAGAGGCTCCCCCAATCGTATCCATCGACCGGATTGCATAAGTTCGGACGGTCGAGTTGTACCCGGTGTGAACGTTCGCGGGATTGGATAACTTGAGGCAGCGGATGGAGCGGTTCTATGTCCCACCGGATCCTGATCATCGATGATGAAGACGATATTCGCGAAGTTGCAGCGCTCAGCCTGGAGACCGTCGCTGGCTGGGATGTTGCGGTAGCCAGTTCGGGCGCCCAGGGTTTGGCGCGGGCCGCTGAATATAATCCCGATGCCATTCTGCTCGATGTCATGATGCCAGGAATGGACGGGCCCACCACCTTCCGCGAATTACGCAAGAACCCCGTCACCGCCCGCATCCCGGTGCTGCTGCTCACCGCCAAGGTGCAGAGCAACGACCAGCGCCGGTTCGCCGATCTCGGCGTCGAGGCCGTCCTCTTCAAACCCTTCGATCCCCTCACGCTCCCTACCCAAATCGCAGGGATTCTGGGCTGGAACTGAAGAGTTCGCCATGGACAAAGCACAAGTGGCCATGAATCAGGCCGCCATGAACGAGGCTCTCGCCCGGCTCTGGCATCAGTTCCACCCCCAGATGCTGGAACGTGTGTCGACACTGGAAGCCGCCAACCTGGCTCTCTCCGCCAACAAGCTCTCCAAGGACCAGCAGGGAAACGCCAACTCCGCCGCACACAAGCTGGCCGGCGTCCTGGGCACCTTCGGGCTCACCAAGGGCACCGTGCTGGCGCGCGAAGCCGAGCTTCTCTACGCCGGCGATGCGGAAACTGATCCCGAGTCCCTGCTTCGCCTCCAGCAGATTACCCAGGAGCTGAAGACGATTGTTGCCAATCACAAGTAAACCCTGAACCTCCTCGAGAGGCTTCGGCTATTACACTCAGGTAAGGTGAATCGGCTCGATCCATCGGCGGCTCAGCTTGGCCTCATCTTCGAGGAGCCGCGCTCGGCCCGCCGCATCTGGCCTGTCCGCGAACTGGTCAAGAATGTCCGCGAACTGGTTGAAGAGCGCTTCGGCGACGTTTGGGTCGAAGGCGAGATCTCCAACTTCCGTCCGGCGCCATCCGGCCACCTCTACTTCACCCTCAAAGACGCCGATGCGCAGCTACCCGTGGTTCTCTTCCGGCGGCAGGCCATCCTGTTGCGGTTCCGTCCCGAAGACGGCCTGCACGTGCTGGTGCGCGGCCGTGTCAGTGTCTACGACCAGCGCGGCCAAATGCAGCTCGTCGGCGAAACCATGGAGCCCGTCGGCGCCGGATCCCTCCAACTCGCCTTCGAGCAGCTGAAGCAGAAGCTGAAAGCCGAGGGCCTGTTCGAAGCCGAGCGCAAGCGGCCTCTTCCGGCATTTCCACGAACCGTGGGCATCATCACCTCGCCCACCGGCGCCGTTATCCGCGACTTTCTCAACATTGTCGGCCGCCGCCATTCCGGCCTGAACGTGCTGCTGTGCGCCGCCGCCGTACAAGGCGACTCGGCCGCTGCCGAAGTGGAAACCGCGCTCCGGCATCTGAACGCCTCCGGCCTCGTAGATGTCATCGTGATCGCCCGCGGCGGCGGATCGCTTGAAGATCTGGCCGCCTTCAATTCCGAGCGCGTGGCACGGGCCATCGCCGCTTCCAAACTGCCGGTTGTCTCCGCCGTCGGCCACGAAACCGATTTCACCATCGCCGACTTTGTCGCCGACCTGCGCGCGCCCACGCCCTCAGCTGCCGCCGAGCTGATTACTGAAGCGCAACATCGCATCGCCGAGCATCTCGGAAATCTCGCAACACGCCTCGAACGGGCGGTGCGTTTCCAGTTCATGCGCGCCCGGCAAAAGTTAAACGAGATTCCCGCCAGTCGCACCGAGGCGCGCATCTCCGCCACTCTCCGCCGCCTGCAGCAACGCCTCGACGACGCTGCCCAGACACAGACCGTGCCTTGACAGGCACATTGCGTCAGCTTCGGCGGCGGATCGACGAACTTAGCGCCGCAGTCCAGCGGCACGATCCCCGCCAGCGCCTGGCTCATACGCGGCAGCACTGCGCAGCCGCAGCCACGCGCCTCGATCGCGCCATGGACCGAACCCTCCACGCCGAGTGCGCGCGCCTGCAGTCGGTCGGCGCTCGTCTTCACGCGCTGTCACCCCTGGCCGTGCTCGATCGCGGCTATGCGCTGGTGCTGGATGAACGCGGGGCACTGATTCGCTCCGCGCAGCGAGTCATTTCCGGCCAGCGCGTGTTCACACGAATGAGCGACGGCGCGTTTACCAGCCGCGTAGAATCACAAGCAAGCCAACTCATTCAACCAACGAAGCGAGAACCATGACAACAGTAATCGAGCGCAAGCTTTTCGGAACAGACGGAATTCGCGGCATCGCGGGCGAGCCGCCCCTGGACGCAACCACGGTGTTCGCCACCGGCCTGGCGCTGGGACATTCCCTGCCCAGGATCGCCGCCGAGCCCCGCGTCATCCTGGGACGCGACACGCGCGAGTCCAGCCCATGGATCGCCGCCATGCTCGCAGCCGGTCTCCGCAAGGCAGGCGCCGACGTTGAAAGTGCGGGAGTCATCACCACGCCCGCGATCGCGTTTCTGACCCGCAAGCACGGATTCGCAGCTGGTGTGGTCATCTCCGCCTCCCACAATCCCTGGCGCGACAACGGCATCAAGCTCTTTGGCGCAGACGGCTTCAAGCTGCCCGACGCCGTAGAGCTTTCGATCGAGGATGAGATCCTGAACCACGCACGTCTCGCTACCGCCCCCGATCCGGCAACGGTTCCCCCGCTCCAGGACAATGCAGCCTTGCAGAACGACTACATCCAGTTCCTCATCGACTGTGTACCCGGCCTGAATCTCGAGGGCTTGCGCATCGTCGCCGACTGCGCGAACGGAGCCGCCGCCGCCGTTGCCCCCGAGCTCTTTCATCGGCTCGGCGGTGAAGTCACCCTGCTCAACATCAGTCCCAATGGCCGAAACATCAACGATCGCTGCGGCGCTCTCCATCCGCAATGGGTTGCCGATGAAGTGCAGCAGCGTGGCGCTCAGCTCGGCGTCACCTTCGACGGCGATGCCGATCGCTGCATGCTGGCCGGCGCCAACGGCGCGGTCATCAACGGCGATGCGATCCTGCTGATGGCTGCGCGCGACCTGAAGGAGCGCGGGCTGCTCACAGACGATCTCGTCGTTGCCACCACCATGTCGAACATGGGTCTGGAGGCCGCGTTGAAGCGCTCGGGCGTTCGCATGCTGCGCGCCCCGGTGGGCGACCGCTACGTTCTCGAGATGATGCAGAAAGAAAATGCCGCTCTGGGCGGCGAACAGTCCGGGCACATTCTCTTCCCGCACCTGGCAACCACGGGCGACGGCATTCTTACCGCACTTGTAGTGCTCGATCTTGTTACACGCAGAGGCCAGACCATCGACGCGCTGATCGCGGACCTGAAAGTGTTTCCCCAAGTCATCGTGAACGTGAAGGTGCGCGAGAAGAAGCCGCTCGAGTCGATCCCCTCCGTGCGCACGCGTATACGCGAAGCCGAAGAGGAACTCGATGGCTCCGGCCGCGTTGTGATCCGCTACTCCGGCACCGAGGCCCTTGCCCGCGTCATGATCGAGGCCGAGAGCGAAGAAGCCATGCAGCGCCACGCCAACGCCATCGCCGACGCCATCCGCGCGGAGCTGGGCGTCTAATCAACCGCTACAGCAGCGGGTGCCCCCGGTCCCTCGCGTTTGGGGACCGGGGAGGCAGGCATATAGCGAACGCCCCTGCCCTATCCCCGCAGCACGGCGTGTGGCGGGTTTACCACCGCCAGTTCCTCGTACAGCGTGTCCGGCAGTTGTAATGCCGCAGCAGCCACGTTCTCCACCAGGTGCTCCACTGACGACGTTCCCGGAATCGGCAGCATATTCGGCGCGCGCCGCAGCAGCCATGCGAGTCCGACCTGCATCGGCGTGGCATGCAGTTCCCTGGCGGCGAGATCCAGGGCTTCGTGCGCCAGTCGTACCTGTCCGATCGGCGCCCACGGCATAAAGCCGATGCCCTGCTCGCGGCAATGCTCCACAATAAAATCCGATTCCCGGTCGGCGAAGCTGTAGCGGTTCTGCACGCTGACAATGGGCACAATCCTGCGCGCACGTTCAATGTGTTCGCGCGTCACGTTCGACAGCGCCACGTGCCGGATCTTGCCTTGCTCGCGCAGCCGCGCCAGCGTCTCGATCGACGCTTCGTACGAAACCGCGGGATCGGGAACGTGAAGCTGGTACACATCGATGCTCTCAAGCCGCAATCGGCCGAGGCTGCCCTCGACGGCCTTGATCAAATGCGCAGGGCTGGCGTTGTGGGTCCACCAGCCCGGCCCCGGCCGCTCCCAGCCGCCTTTGGTTGCGATCACCAGGCCCGCAGGATAGGGATGAAGCGCTTCGGCGATCAACTCCTCCGACGTGCCCGGACCATACGAGTCCGCGGTGTCGATCAGGTTCACGCCCAGATCTACGGCACGGCGCAAAGTGGCAAGAGCAGCGGCTTTGTCACTCGGGGGTCCCCAGATTCCCTTCCCCGTAATCCGCATGGCGCCGTAGCCAAGACGGTTCACCGTAAGATCGCCGCCCAGGATGAACGTCCCGGCCGCGGCGGCAGAAATGGCTTGTGATGTGCTCATGACGATGACTCCGACTTCGTTCGCGTGGTTAAAAGATTTCAACCAGGCCTTCTGTGTTACCCGTTAGCCAGGCCTTCTGTGTTACCCGTTCTTGGATGGCGACCTTCAGAAATACGATTCATCGCCGCAAGACAAAAACTGCGATGAACAAGCATCATAGAACCAAAGGGCTTTGAAATGTCGAGATCGCTTTAAGGAGAGCCACCGACCTACATGCGAAGTAAGCAACTTCGAGCTTCGAGCGGGATTAAGGTGCGCGTACGGAGCCATGCCTCCCGCGCAGAACCCTCTCCTGAGGCCTTTGACAATCCGCAGCCGAACATCGCAGGACATGAAATTACACCGCGCCTCGCTGTCGCCATTTTGATCACGGGCATCGCCTCGGGGCTGGCAGGCGGGTTGCTCATGAGGCTCCTGCGCCTCGTCCAACACCTCTGCTTCAACTACACAAGCGGCGACTTCCTTCGCGGCGTAGAAGGCGTCTCCGGAATTCATCGCCTGATCGTCGTCACGCTCGCCGGAGCTGTGGCTGCAATCGCTCTGCTTCTCATTCGCCGCATTCCCGATCACGACGGCCCCAGCCTGAACGAGTCCATCTGGAAAAATGACGGCCAGCTGCCGGCTCAATCCATGAGCGCCAAGGCGCTGTTGTCCGTCGTGATTGTCGGCATGGGCGCCGCGCTTGGCCGCGAAGCCGCTCTCAAAGATGGCGGCGGCATTGTGGCGCTGCGCATCTCGCGATGGTTCGCCATGACTCCTCCGCAGCAAAAACTTCTGGTGGCCTGCGGCGTCGGAGCCGGCATGTCCGCGGCTTACAACGTTCCCCTTGGCGGTGCCCTTTTCATCCTTGAAGTCCTGCTCGGCACTGTCTCGCTGGGAACGGCCATCGCGGCCTTCACCACCTGCTTTTTGGCCACCGCGGTCTCTTGGCTGCTGCTTCCCAACGAGCCCACTTACCAGATTCCTTACTTGCCCGTGACACTCTCGCTCTGCGTATTCGCACTGGTAAGCGGCCCGTTGATGGGCCTCATCTCCGTGCTCTTTGTGCGTGGCCTCCACTGGGCCAAGGACAACAAACCAAGGGGCGCAATGATGATCATCCTGCCCATCATCGTATTTGCGGCCTTGGGTGCTTCCGCGATGCAGTGGCCCGCCATGCTCGGCAACGGCAAGAATGTCATTCAACTCGCCTTCGACTCGCGGCTGACGGGCAGCGTTCTGTTTATCCTGCTTGTCCTGCGCCCTCTCGCCACCATTGCGTGCCTGCGCGCCGGCGCGCCCGGCGGTCTTTTCACGCCCACCATGACCCTGGGAGCCATGCTGGGAGCGGCGTTCGGCGAAGGCTGGAGCCATCTGTGGACCGGCGCAGACAAGCGCAGCTGCGCGCTAATCGGAGCCGGAGCCGTGCTGGCCGCCGCCACGCAGGCGCCCATCTCTTCAGTCGCCTTCGCCCTCGAACTCACCTACAGCATGAACTCCCTCATCGTCCCGCTGCTGCTGGCCGTGTGCGGAGCCGTCCTTACCTATCGCCGCTTCGAATCAAGAACCTCGTACTGATTGCGTTACAAGTCGCGCCAGTTCGGCCCAAAGCCAAGGTCGGCAACCAGCGGCACATTCAGCTTCACCACGCCTTCCATCTCCGCGCGCACCAGCTCCTCCACTTCGTCCGTCTCGTCCATCGGGAACCTCGAAGAGCAGTTCGTCGTGGACCTGCAGCACCATGCGCGTCTTCAGCTTTCGCTCCGCCAGCTTGCGGTCGAGCGCAATCATCGCCAGCTTGATCAGGTCGGCCGCGGTGCCTTGCAGCGGCGTATTGATGGCCGTGCGCTCGGCAAATCCGCGCTGATTGGGATTGCGGCTCTCAATATCGGGAATCGGCCGCACGCGCCCGAACATGCGTGCGCACGCTGCCTTCGCGGCGCGTCTGCTCAAGCGTCTTCTCGATGAACTCCCTGCACGCCCTGGTAGCGCGCAAAATAGCGGTCGATGTAAGCCTTGGCCTCGGCCTGCGGAATGCCCAGCTGCGCCGCCAGCCCGAATGCCGAAATCCCATAGACGATGCCGAAGTTCACCGCCTTGGCGCGATCGCGCGTCTCCTTGTCCATGGTGTCGGCGGGCACGCCGAACACTTCGCTCGCAGTCAGCGTGTGAATGTCGATTCCTCGGTCGGTAGGCGCGCATCAGCAGCGGATCGCCGCTGAAGTGCGCCAGCAGCCGCAGCTCGATCTGCGAGTAGTCGGCCGAAAGCAGTTGCGTGCCCGGCGCCGCAGTAAACGCCGCGCGAATCTCGCGCCCCAGCTCCGTGCGAATGGGAATGTTCTGCAGATTCGGATTGACCGACGACAGCCGGCCCGTCGCCGTGGCCGCCGCCTGAAACGTGGTGTGCACGCGCGATTCCGCATCGGCCAGCAGCGGCAACGCATCGACGTAATTCGATTTCAGCTTCGACAGATGCCGGTATTCCAGCACCAGCCGCGGCACTTCATGCTTCTCCGCCAGCTGCTCCAGCACATCCTGCGCCGTCGAGACGGCCTTGCCTTTGCCGCGACTCACCGGCGCCGGCAACCCCAGATGCGTGAACAGCACCACGCCCAGCTGCTTCGGCGAATTGATGTTGAACCGCTCGCCCGGCCAGCTCGAAGATGCGCTCGCCCACGCCGTTCAATCTCCGACGCCGAATCGCTTCCGAAAGCCTGCTCAAGCACTGCCGTGTCGATGCGCACGCCCGCCTGCTCCATGCGATACAGCACCGGCGCCAGCGGCAGATCGATCTCGGTGTAAACGCGCGTCACCCCATGCCTTTTCCACCTCCGCCCGCAGCGCCGGACACCAGCGCATTCACGATCGCCGCGCGCCGCAGCAAGCGATGCCGGCGCGTGCATGGCCATTGCGCGCCGCCACATCGGCCAGCGACTGCGTGTGCGTGCGTCGGATTCAGCGCATACGACAGCAGCATCGTGTCGTCGACCGGACCGCGCAGCGCAACTCCCTGCCCGCTCAGCACATGCAGCGCCAGCTTCCAGTCGTGCACGCGCTTGGGAACCGCCGCATCCTCGAGCAGCGCGCGCAGCTCCGGCGTGAGCGCACAGCGCAGCGCCGTCCCGGCTTCCGCGCTACACGCCCACGCTGCACGAGTTCCTTCTTCTCCGCCGCCTCCACCACATCGAGCAGCGACAGATTCTGCGGCGCTCGTCTTCTCGTCTCCTCCATCGACCGGCTCTGCGCGCATCCAGCGCGAATGCAAATCCATGCTCGCGCGCAGCGGCGATAGAACGCCGCAGTCTGCTCGGCGGTCGGCTCTTCGATCAGCTCGAACTGCACGCCCGCCCGCCGCAGGCGCCAGTTCGCGCAGCATCGACGTGAACTCGAGCTCGGTAAACAACTCGCGGCACGCCTCGAGATCCGGCGCCTGCGTCTCCATCGCGTGCAGATCGAGCTCGAGCGGCACATGGCAATCGATCGTGACCAGTTCCTTCGACAGCAGCACCGCATCGCGATTCTGCTCGCAGCGACTCGCGATAGCGTCTTGCGCTTCACCTCGGCGGCGCGGTCGAGCACCGCTTCCACGCTGCCGAACTCCATGATCAGCTCCACGCTGCCCTTGTCGCCGATGCCCGGCGCGCCGGGAATGTTGTCCACCGTGTCGCCGCGCAGCGCCATCACGTCGACCACCTTTTCCGGCGGCACGCCCAGCGTCTCCTTCACCTTCGCCGGATCGAGAATCAGGTTGTCCTTCTGCGGATTCAGGATCTTCACCTGCGGCGTCACCAGCTGCATCATGTCCTTGTCGCCGGAGACGATGAAGACCTCGTGCCCCTGCTCCGCAGCCTCGCGCGCCAGCGTGCCGATCACGTCGTCGGCCTCAAAGCCCTCCGCTTCAAGAATCGGAATGCGCAGCGCCTCGAGCGAGCGGCGAATATAGGGAATCTGCCGGCGCAAATCCTCGGGCATGGCCTCGCGCTTGGCCTTGTAGCCTTCGTAGCTCACGTCTTCAAAGCTCTGCGTCTTGCTGTTCCACTTGCGCAGCGTGCCGATAGTGCGCGCCCGCTCGTCGCGAAACACCTCGCCGCTCACGTCGAAGACCGCGGCAAAGTATTGCGGCGCAAAATCCTGCCGCAGCTTCTTGATCATGTTGACGAAGACATAAGTCGCCGCCGTGGGCAGGCCCGAGCGCGTGGACATGGGCCGGCTGCGCTGCATCGCGTGATAGGCGCGAAAGATGAACGACATCGCGTCGAGCAGAAAGACGGGCGGCTTGGCTTGGTCAGTCACGGTTCTGAGTCTACCAGCGCAGAGTTAACCGAACGCTGCATCAGCACGCTCGCTGCGCTGGCTCAGCGCGATGAAACATGCAATCGCCGTAGCTGAAGAATCGGTATCGCTGCTCGACCGCATGCCGATAAGCCGCCAGCACGTGCTCGCGCCCGGCAAACGCGCTCACCAGCATCAGCAGGCTCGATTGCGGCAGATGGAAGTTGGTCAGCAGCGCGCCCACCAGCGCGAATTTGAAGCCCGGCGAAATAAAAATCTCCGTCGTCGCCCGAATGCGGCGTCAACTCGCCTCCCGCAGCCTCGCGCGCGCAGTGCTCCAGCGTCCGCACCACCGTCGTGCCCACGGCCACAATCGCGCCGGCCCTCGCGCACAGCGCGATTCACCGCCTCAGCCGTCTCCGCGCTCAACGTGTAGCGCTCGCGATGCAGCTGCACCTCGTCGACGCGCTCCACGCGCAAGCGGCGCAAACGTCCCCAGCCCCACGTGCAGCGTCACGCGCGCAATCTCCACGCCCGCGCCGCAAGCGCCTCCAGCATCTCCGGCGTAAAGTGCAGTCCGGCCGTCGGCGCGGCCACCGAGCCGCGCTCCCGCGCAAAAACCGTCTGGTAGCGCTCGCGGTCCGCCGTCGCATCGTCGCGATGAATATACGGCGGCAGCGGCATGTGGCCGATCCGCTCGAGCACCGCGAAAAAATCTCGACCGGCTCAAACCGCAGCAAGCCGCTCGCCAAACTCGCCCGCGCTCCAGCACCTCCGCCTCAAGCACAATCTCGCCCGTCGCATCCGGAAACACCAGGCGCTCGCCGATGGCCACCTTTCGTCCCGGCCGCACCAGCGCGCGCCACTCGATTTTCGCCGGCCGGCTCAGTCAGCATCACTTCGATGCGCCCCGTCGGCTTCTCGCGCTCGCGCACGCAGCGTCCGCCGCGCATAAAGCCGCGCCGGAATCACGCGGCTGTCATTGAGCACCAGCAGATCGCCCGGCCCGCAGCAACGCCGGCAGACTCCGCAAACTTCGCATCCCGCAACGCGCCAGTCGCGCGATCCATGACCAGCATGCGGCTCTGCCCGCGCTCCGCCGGCGGCTGCTGCGCAATCAGTTCCTCCGGCAAATCGAAATCGAAGTCGGCAACGCGCAATCGCCGTCGCTGGATCACTCACTCATCGTCGCGCCTTCCCGAAATGCTCGAGCGCCCGCAGCCGCGCGCGTTCGATCGCCGCATTCAGCTCTTCGCGCTTCGGCTCAAATCTCCGCGTGCCAGATCCGCGCGGCACATCGCGTCCATCGCGCCCAGCTCACCACAATCCGCGTAAACGGCTTCGGAACCAGGAACCGGTCCCACGACCGCATCACCCAGGCGCGCTCCGGCTGCAGATGAAACGCGCCGATGCGGCGCGCCCGTCATCTGCGCCAGCTTGATCGGTCCCATCTTCGTCTGGTAGATCGGCCCGCGCGGACCGTCGGCGGTAAATATCGCCGGCTCCCCGCTCTCGATCACGTCCTTCAATCCCAGCAATCCTTCGCGCGCGCCGCGCGAACTCGACCCGCGCACCGCGTCGAAACCGAACAGCCTCAGAATGCGCGTGATCAGCTCGCCGTCGAAGCTGCGGCTGATCAGAATCGTCGCATTCGTATGGCGATAGTAAATGGCGCAGGGCAGCACGCACTGGTGCCAGAAGCAGTAAGATCTCCGCGCCCGCGCCTTCGCCCGTAGACGACCGGCGTGACGCCCTCTTCGGCAATCACTTCAAAGCGCCATGTCAGCCCGACGAGCCACAACAGCGCCCACACCAGGCGCGGAACAACGGCCAAGGCGGTGCGCTGAGCGAAGGTGAAGCGCGGTTCCGTTGCAGATGTCACTGCCTGAATTCTAGCCGCTTGCCTCTGATCCGCTGATCCACTGGTCACCTGATCCCTGTCTTTCAGCTGTACCGCAGCCAGCGCAGCAGTTCCGGCAGCGTGGCGCGCTTGCCATACATCAGAATGCCCACGCGATAGAGCCGCGACGAAAACCACAGCACGACCCAGATGCTCACCAACATGAGCGCGATCGACACGGCGAACTGCCACAGCGGCGGCATCTCCGAGCCCATGCGCAACATCATGATGATGGGCGCGGTCGGCGGAAACAGCGAAGCGGCAATCGACCACACCGAGTTGGGATCGTTGATCACCAGCCAGATGAGCGAGAAGCTCAGCCAGATGGGCAGCGCGGCCAGCGGCATGTACATCTGCAGCTCCTGCTCGGTCTCGCACGTTGCTGCAAGTCCGGCAAACAGAGACGCTGTAAAGCAGGTAGCCCAGCACAAAATAAACCGGGAACAAAATCCCTTCGATCCATGAAAAGTGCAAAGAGAGTTGGCCGGATGCCATGGCTCCGCGGCAGCGAAATAGCAGAAGAGTGCCGCCCCGCCAACCAGCCCAGATCGCGATCTGCGTCAGCCCCACCGCGCCCACGCCCAATCAGCTTGCCGGCCAGCAGATCGCTGGGCTTGGCGGACGCCAGCATCACCTCAAAGATGCGCGAGGTCTTCTCCTGAATGATGGATCGCGCCACGTTCATGCCGTAGATCATCGTGGTCATCGACAGCATCAGGGCCATGATGTAGCCCTTCAGATACGAGACGATCCCGCTGCTCTTGCACTTCCTTGCCCTGCTTGTCGAGCTGCAACGTGTCAATCGACACTTCCTTGAGCAGCGCGTCGGTCTCAGCCTTATTCATGCCGCGCGCCGTCATGCGCTCCTCGGTAATGGCGTGGTTCAGCGCACCGGACAAGCGGCTCGAAATGACAATGTCGCCTGAGGACTGCGAGGTGTACGTGGCCTTCGGCGTCCCGCCATCGGTGTCGATCCACAGCATTCCATCGACGGCCTTCGACTGCACCTTCTGGATCAGGTCGTCGCGGTCTGCCGCCGTAGCCGGCGCAACCACATCCACCGTCGTCTTCGCGTCCTTGTCTTCCAGCATCTCGTCGCGGACCGCATTGGCCAATTCAGCAGAATGCGCTGCGATGACAATGTGCTTGCCCACGCCCGAGTTCCGGCCCGAGATCATGGCCACAAAGAAAATCGCCGGCAAACAGCACCGGCACCAGTATCGTCGACACCCGGAAGGCGCGTCCGCGAATCTGCTCCAGGTACTCGCGCCTGGCCATCAGCAATAGATTACGCATCGGCCTTGCCTCCCACGGTCTGAATGAAGATCTCTTCGAGCGAAGGCTCAACCAGCTCAAAGCGGTAAATTGTCGCCACCGCGGCCGCTTCGTGCAGCAGCTTCTGCGCGTCGCCATGCGGCTTCAGCCGAATCTCCGCGTGGCCCGAGAAGTTCTTCGCCTCGGCAATCTCCGCGCTCTTCAAAAAGCTGTCGCTGCCGTCAAACTCCACTATCACCCGGTTGCGCTCGTAGCGGGACTTGATCTCGCGCATCTTGCCTTCCAGCACCGCCTGCCCCTTGTTCACCAGGCAGATCGAATCGCACAGCTTCTCCACCTGGTCCATGCGGTGCGTCGAAAACAGAATCGCCTTGCCCTGGTCCTTCAGTTCCAGCAGCGTCCGTTCCAGCAGCGTGGCATTCACCGGATCGAGCCCCCAGAACGGCTCGTCCATCACGATCAGCCCCGGATCGTGCAGCAGCGCGCTGATGAACTGGATCTTCTGCTGCATGCCTTTGGAAAGCTCTTCGGTCTTCTTCTGCAGCGAGTCCGCAATCTCCAGCCGCTTGGCCCAGTCCACCGCCCGCTTGCGCGCCTCCTCGGCGTCCAGCCCGTGCAGCTCGCCGAAGAAAACAAGCTGCTCCATCACTTTCATCTTTTTGTAAAGACCGCGCTCTTCCGGCAGATAACCGACGCGCTCCAGGCTCTTGCGATCGAAAGGCTTTCCGAACAGCGTCACCCGTCCCGAATCGGGCATCGTAATGCCCATCATCATCCGGATAGAACTGGTCTTCCCTGCCCCATTCGGCCCCAGCAGCCCAAACATCTGGCCCGCTTCAATTGAGAGACTCAGGTTATTCACCGCAACCTTGTTCTCGTAAGCCTTGGTCACTCCCGCGAGTTCAACAACCGGCATGGATTCTCCCGGAGCACGGGCTGCGTGCTCGCTCGCCTTGTTCGGGGGACAATCTGCGAGAAGTGTAGCAAATCAAACAAAAATCGTATCCTGACTTGCGTAAGAGTACGCGCGTGACTTACTCAAAGTTCCCAAAGTTGCACTACAGCAAATCCTGGCCGGCCTGATCTCTGATCTCTATCTTTCAGGCCAGCTTCATCTCATCCGGATTCCAGTTCACCACCTGTCCTCGCTCCACGCTCAAATTCGACAGCAGCGCCGCCCCCGCTGCGCGATACCCAAACACTGCGTCCTCCACTGGCTCCTGCCGCGTGCGCACCGAAGCAAAGAAGTTGCGGAAGTGGTCCACGCTGTCCGAATAGCCCTTCGGCGTGACAAACTTCTCCGTGCCCGACAGCTCTTCCTTACCCGACTGCGCCGGATACTTCTTGTTGTACTCGGCCAGAAACTCCTTCTGCATCGCCTCGGGGAACGTGTCGATCGTGTACCCTGGAGCCGTCTCGCGCGGAACCCGGTTGAGCGTCAATCCCGTCCAGCCAATCTCGAAGCTCCCCTCTGACCCCGTAAAAATCAGCCCTTCGCTCTCCTCGCCGCCATCCACAAAGTTCACCCGCAGGCTCAAATTGAACCCCTCGCGATAATCGAACAGCCCCAGCATCACGTCGTCGGCATCGCGTCCGTCGTCCCAATACCGGATCGCCCCCGTCGCCATGCCGCGGACCGGCCCATGCGAACCCGTGATGAAGTGCGTACCCGAAAACAGGTGCACAAACAGATCGCCCGCCACCCCGCTCCCGTAGGCCTTCCACTTCCTCCACTGGAAAAAGTGTTCCGCGTTGAACGCAATCTTCGGCGCCGTCCCCAGAAACCGCCCCCAGTCGCACGTCTCCGTCGACGCATCCGGCGGCACGCTGTAATCCCACGCCCCCATCGCCGAGTTGCGATCCCAATACGCCGTCACCATGTTCAGCTTCCCAATCGCCCCCGACGCCAGCAGCTCCTTCGCCTTCGCATACACAATCGAGCTCACACGCTGGCTGCCGATCTGCAATATCCGCTTCGTCGACCGCGCCGTCTCGATCATCTCCGGCCCATCGGCGTAGAGATGAATCATCGGCTTCTCGCAATAAACGTCCTTGCCCGCCTTCATCGCATCCACCGATGCCTGCTTGTGCCAGTGGTCCGGCGTGCCGATAATCACCGCGTCCACATCCTTGCGCGCCAGGATCTCGTTGTAATCGCGGGTCGTAAAGATATCGTCGCCCCATATCTCCTTCGACCGCGTCAGCCGCCCGTTGTAGCAGTCCGCCACCGCCACCAGCTTCACACCCGGCACCTCGAGCGCGGCCTTGGTGTCGTACATGCCCTGCCCGCCGGCGCCAATCAACGCAATCTGGATATGATCGTTCGCCGCCACAGGCGCCTGCGCCGCCTGCTCCAACGCAGTCTCCGTCTCGCCCAGCAAATGCACGCCCGGCATCAGCGTCACCGCCGACGTCGCACCCGCCGCACGCAAAAAATTTCGGCGGTTCCATATATTCATAAGGCCCTCCTATTAAGAAGAAATTGCCGAAGATAACCATACAGCAGCGGTTTGGAATGACACTAAAACCGACTCCGCCCGAATCCGCGCTCCCACGCAGCGCGCCCGATTCGGTGGAGTATCATTCCACCCAGATCATCATGATGCAGAACCTGAACCACGCCTCGCCGGCTCGTCGATTCGCGCATCGGCTTCGTCCCAATCCAGCGCTCCTTATCACCCTCGTCTTCTTCCTAGCCTCGGCGTTCCTCTGGGCGCATCACGGCCTTGCTGCATTCGACACCACCCACACCGTCCGCATGGAAGGCACAGTCACCAAGGTCGAGTGGATCAATCCCCACGCCTTCATCTATGCCGACCTCACCGACGACAAAGGCCACAAGGCCAACTGGCGCTGCGAGCTCGGCAGCCTCGGCATGCTCACCAAGTACGGCGGCTGGACACCCACCACCGTCAAGCCAGGCGACCCCATCCGCGTGCAGGGCTTCGTCGCCAAAGACGGTTCCTCCTACATCTCCGTCGGCACGGTCTGGATCCGCGGCGGCAAATCCCTGCAAGGTAAGCCCTAGTGTTCGACGGCCTCACCACAATCTGGCAAAGTCTTGAGGCCACGCCCTTCGGCGCCGCCATCCGCGAGTCCCTCTGGCTCTTTCCCGCTATCGAAACCGTTCACCTGCTCGGCATGGCCGTCCTCGTCGTCATGATCGCCGCCTTCGATCTCCGCCTCCTCGGCCTCGCCCTGCGCGCCGCCTCCGTTCAAGACCTGGCCGGCCGCCTGTTCCCGTGGGCCTGGGCAGGATTCCTCATCCAGGTCATCACCGGCTTCCTCCTCTTCTCCTCTGAAGCCACCAAGATGGCCGTCAACCCCGCCTTCCGCCTCAAGATGCTCCTCATCGTCCTCGCCGGCCTGCACGCCCTCGCCTTCCGCGTCGTCGCAAGCCGCCGCATGCCCTCCTGGAACGTCACCACCCCCACACCCATCCTCGCCAAGCTATCCGGCATCGTCTCCCTGGCCCTCTGGATCGGCATCGTAGCCGCCGGCCGCTGGATCGGTTTCATCTAGCCCACTCCCCTTCTCCCTAGGTCCCTCTCTTCTGGTCCCTGGTCCCTGTTCCCCGGTCCCTGTTCCCTGTTCCCTGGTCCCTGCTTTATGACAAATCGTTCATCTCATTAAGGGTAAACATCGCGAGGTGACCTAGCTCACATAATCGGATCCCGCCGGGATGCAAAGATACTCCCTATGAAATTCGACTCCTCCGCCTTCGTCGCCGAACCGAAATTGATCGCCGCCCTGCGCCCCCGCACGAAGACCGTGGACTGCAATCAAGATCGCGTCCTCTTCCACCAGGGAGACGAACCCATCGGCCTCTACATCCTCCACGCCGGCGAACTGATCATCACCATGGACTCGCCCCAGGGCGACGAAGTCGTCTCCTTTGCCGCGCGGCCCGGCTCCCTGCTCGGACTCCCCGCCGTCATCGGCAACGCCCCCTACTCGCTCACAGCGGAGGCCAAAAAGGGTTCCCACATCGGCTTCATCTCCCGCGAGGACTTCTCCGCTCTCATGCTGGCCGAATGCAGTCTCTCCATGATGATCCTCCGCGTCCTCGCCAACGAAGTCCGGACCGCCCGCCTCGCCATCACCCACCACTAACCCCGCTTGTCCCTTGGTCCCTCAGTCCCTAGTAACATCAAATCAATGCCCGGCCTCGATACCCCGGTAAAGTTCGTGCGCGGCGTCGGCCCGCATATCGCCGAGCAGCTCGCAGCCAAATCCATCACCACCGCGGAAGACCTCCTCTACCATCTCCCCTTCCGCTACGAAGACCGCCAGAACCCCCGCAGCCTCGACGAGCTCAAGCCCGGCGAAACCGCCAGCGTCATCGCCGAGGTCCGCAACGCCGCCATCCTCCGCACCCGCCGCATGCCCATCTTCGAGCTGACCCTCGGCCAGGGCCGCCTCGTCCTCAAGTGTCTCTGGTTCCACGGCTCCTACCTCGACGGCAAATTCCAACGCGGCCAAACCGTCGCCGTCTTCGGCAAGGTCGAGCCCTCCCGCTCCACCAGCAACTTCAAAATGATCCAGCCGCAGTTTGAGGTCCTCCCCGACTCCAGCGACGACGCCGAAACACGCCTGCTCGAAGTCGGCCGCATCACCCCCGTCTACGAGTCCCTCGGCGGCTCCCGACTCGCTTCCCGCTGGCAGCGCAAGGTCATCTTCCACCTCCTCGAAGGCATGCGCGGCTCCGTCCCCGAGTGCCTGCCCGCCGCCATGCTTCAGCGCCTCGATCTGCCCGATCGCGAATCCGCGCTCTGCCGCGTACACTTCCCGCCTGAAAACACATCCATGTCCCAGCTCCAGGACTGGTCCACCCCCTCCCACCGCCGCCTCATCTTCGAAGAGCTCTTCTTCCTCGAACTCGGCCTCGAGCTCAAACGCCGCCGCCTCCGCGAGCGCCCCGGCATCGCCTTCGACACCAGCGACAAGGTCCGCGAAGCCATCCGCGAGGTCCTCCCCTTCCACCCCACCGCCGCGCAAAAACGCGCCCTCGGCGAAATCGTCACCGACATGCGCAGCCCAACCCCATGCGCCGCCTCCTCCAGGGCGACGTGGGCTCCGGCAAAACCATCGTCGCCCTGCAAGCCATGCTCGTCGCCATCGAGAACGGCTACCAGGCCGCCCTCATGGCCCCCACCGAAATCCTGGCCACGCAACACTACCTCTCCGCCCGCAAGCTCCTCGAGCGCTCCAGCCGCAACTACCGCATCGCGCTCCTCACCGGCTCGCTCGACGAAGACCGCAAGCGCGCCAACCGCGGCCGCATCATCCGCGGCGAAGCCCACCTCGTCATCGGCACCCACGCCCTCATCGAAGAAAAAGTCGACTTCGATAACCTCGGCCTCGTCATCGTCGACGAGCAGCACCGCTTCGGCGTCCTGCAGCGCTTCCGCTGATGCGCAAGCCCAACCAGGCCGAGCCCGACGTCCTCGTCATGACCGCCACCCCCATCCCCCGCACCCTCGCCCTGACCCTCTACGGCGACCTCGACGTCAGCGTCCTCGACGAGCTACCCCCCGGCCGCACCCCCATCGTCACCCGCCGCATGCCCGACGAGCGCTCCGCCGAAGTCTGGGACTTCGTCCGCAAGCAAGTCGCCGCCGGCCGCCAGGCCTACATCGTCTACCCCGTCATCGAAGGCTCCACCGACGACCAGCCCGAGCTCGACTTCGCCGCACGACGACCAGACCGCCGCCGTCGAAGCGCCGCCGCCCGTTCGCGCACGCAAATCCAAAACCGCCGCCCTCTTTCCCAACTCCACCCCGCGAGCCCGCACCCAAATCCAAATCCAACCTGAAATCCGCAGTCGAGATGCACGAAGAGCTCCGCACCGGCCCCCTCGCAGGCCTGCGCGTCTCGGCCTCCTCCATGGCCGCCTCGACGCCGACGACAAAGAAGTCACCATGGCCCGCTTCCAGCGCGGCGAAATCGACGTCCTCGTCGCCACCACCGTCATCGAAGTCGGCGTCGACGTCCCCAACGCCACCGTCATGGTCATCGAGCACGCCGAGCGCTTCGGCCTCGCCCAGCTCCATCAGCTCCGTGGCCGCGTCGGCCGCGGCGCCGCCAAAAGCTACTGCATCCTCATCACCGGCCACAACGTCTCCCCCGCAGCCGAGGAACGCCTCAACGCCATGGTCCAAACCCAGGACGGATTCGAACTCGCCGAACTCGACCTCCAGCATGCGCGGCCCCGGCGAATTCTTCGGCACCCGCCAGGCCGGCCTCCCCGACTTCCGCGTCGCCAACCTCCTCCGCGACCGCCAGCTCCTCGAACTCGCCAAGCAGGAAGCCGCCAAGTTCGCCAACGCCACCCCCGCCAACGCCGAAGGCACCGAAGCCGAGCGCACCCGCGTCATCGCCCGCCTCAAAGAAGCCTGGCAGCGCAAATACGGCCTGGTCGAAGCCGGCTAAGTCAATCACAGAAAGCAACCCCGCTCAAGCCCTCCTCCCTCCTCCCTAGTCCCTAGTCCCTGTGTCCCTTTGTCCCTGTTCCCTGATCCCTGATCCCTGATCCCTGTTCCCTGTTCCCTGGTCCCTGGTCCCTGTTCCCTGTTCCCTGTTCCCCGGTTCCCTTGACTTCCCACAGTCACCTGTGTCACAGTTCGCATGTGACACTGTTCCGGCTGAATCTCCAGCCTGGCGAATCCATCTTTGACCAGCTGGTCTTCGCCATCAAACGTGCGTTCATCAGCGGCGAGTTGCAGCCGGGACAGGAGTTCCCGTCGGTTCGAACACTCGCCGTCGAATTCAAGATCCATCCCAACACCGCGCACCGCGTTGTGCAGCACCTCATCAATGAAGGATGGCTCGAGGCGCGGCCCGGGATTGGAACCGTCGTTGCCGAGATTCCCCATCCGCGTCCTGGCGACCGGAAACGTCTCCTCCAACGCGAAGTGGAACAACTCGTCGTCGAAGCCAAACGCCTCGATCTCGATCTGGGCGAACTGGTGCAAGCCATTCAGGACCAATGGGCAAAGCTTGATCGGTCGCAGGAGGTGAGCCGCAAGTGATCCACATTGAAGATCTCTGGAAGAAGTTCGGACGTTTTTCGGCTCTTCGCGGCCTCACCTTCGACGTGCCCGAAGGAAGCGCCTTCGCCATGATCGGCGCCAACGGCGCGGGGAAAACCACCACCATCAAGGTGCTCATGAACATTCTTGAGCCGACGCGCGGACACACCACCGTCCTCGGTGTCGATTCGCGCAGGCTCTCGCCGCGGGAACAGGCGCAGATCGGCTACGTCTCGGAAAACCAGGACATGCCCTCGCGCCTCGCGGTGGGCGAATACCTCGCCTACCTGCGCAGGTTCTACCCCACGTGGGACCGCGAACTTGAAGCCTCAATCCTCAGCCAGTTGCGCCTGCCAACGGAGCGAAAGATCGGACATCTCTCCCACGGCATGCGCATGAAGATGGCCCTGGCCTGCGCGCTGTCTTATCGCCCCAGGCTCCTGATTCTCGATGAGCCGTTCAGCGGCCTCGACCCCCTGGTGCGCGACGAATTCATGGAGGGGCTATTAAGCCAGGCCGGAGAAATGACCATCCTGATCTCGTCACACGAACTGGCCGAGATCGACGGCGTGGCCACGCACGTTGCCTTTCTCGATGAGGGCCGCCTGCTCTTTCGCGAGTCGATGAGCGATCTCATGGGACGATTCCGCGAAGTGCACGTCGTCCTCGACGGCGAGGCCGCGCCGCCAAAGCCAAACGGCGCGGATTGGATGCAGGTGCGCACCGTCGGCAACACGCTCACCTTCGTCGACCCGCATTTCGATCAACGCAACCTGAACGAACGAGTCCGATCGCAGTTGCGCGGAGTCCGGGGCATTGACGCACAGCCCATGGCTCTCAGGACAATCTTCACAACCCTTGCGCGTGCGGCGCGCGATGGCAGCTGTTGAGTGGAGGCGGCGATATGGTCTGGCACATCTTCAAAAAAGACTTCAAGCTGTTGTGGTCCTTCATCCTGTTGGCCGCGTTGCTGCACTGGATCAATGCGCTGGTCTACTACCAGCGCGGCCTTTTCAGCAACGACGTCACGCTCGAAATGCTGTCGGAGTATCTTCCCGAGCTGGCCCTCTTCGCCAGCATGTTCCTCATCGCCGCCATCGTCCATCTTGACGCCATCCCCGGCGTTCGACAGGATTGGCTCATTCGTCCCGTTCCCCGCGGAGCGTTGCTGCTGGAAAAGTTTCTCTTCGTGCTGGTCGCGGTGGAGGGCCCAGTCTTTGTAGCCAACCTGGCCGAAGGGCTTGCCGACGGCTTTTCGCTCCAGTCCTCGCTCTCCCACGCTCTCGGATTCGTCACCGTTGTTCTGTTCTTCCTGGTGCTGCCCATCTTCGCCTTTGCCTCCGTCACCGGAAACATGACCCAGGCATTCATTTTGGGCTGCGGATGCACCTTCATCATCGGGGTCTTTCTTACCCTGACCGGCTGGTGGGACTTTGCTTCCCATCACACGCTTCTCACCGTCACCCACAGCGGCATCGGATGGATCGCCGAGGCCTTTCGTTTCGCCCTCGTCCTGGTGGCGGCAAGCGTGATCCTCAGTCTCGAATACTTCCGCCGAAAGACCACCCTTGCGCGAATCATGGTTATCGTCTTCGGACTATTGTTGCTCCTCTCGTTGTACCTGCCCTGGAAACCGGTCTTCGCCATTGAGTCGCGGCTTTCTCCAAAACCGGGCGCGGCCGCGGCCATCAACCTCGCGTTCGATCCCACACTGGGGCAATACAAGCCGCCATCGGGCTTGAACGCCTCGCAGGAACCCGGCCAGGGCAACAACAATGAGAACAACGCCCGCGCGTTCCTGTTTCTGCCTTTGCGCATCACCGGAATGGGGAACGATGCCATCCTCCTGGCCGATCGCGTCGACGTCTATTTGCTTGACCAAAATAGTCGCGTCCTCTACCACGGCGCCGGAGGAGACCTCGAGGTGCGGCGCGAGGGACCGCAACCCCATGAAGAACCCCCATTCCAGCAATTTCCCATTCCGCGGCCGATCTACGACAAAGTCCGCGACCAGCAACTCACGGTCAGGCTCGACTATTCGCTCACGCTCTTCGGCCTCGACAGGTCGTTCTCGCTTCCAGCTCTGAACGGTGATGAGCGCACCCCCGACTGGGGCTGGTGCCAGTCAAAGATGAACGACGGCGGAACCTCCGTGATGCTCCATTGCATGAAGCCCGGGACACCGCCCACCTGTGCAACTGCCTTCCTCGAAAACACCGCCAGCGGTGCGCGCAACCCTTCGCGATCAGCCTGCCTGTCAGAGTACGGCCCCTTCAATAACGGCTTCTCCGACGACATCTCCCGGTTCGGCGTCAACTTTCCCTTCCGCGATCCCGCGGGACTCGCCAAATATCCGGTTGACGGACCCCAACTCTCCAATTCCCGCCTCGTCATTCGAACCTACCAGCCCGAAACTCATTTCACCCGTACCGTCACCATCCCAGGAACGACCTTGCGGGACTGGGAATCGCAATAGAGGTCGCGCCGTCCCTAATGTCCCTCAGTCCCTGTTCCCTGTTCCCTGGTCCCTGCTCCCTGCTCCCTGGTCCCTGGTCCCTGGTCCCTGGTCCCTGGTCCCTGCCCTTGAATGTCTGCTTTTTTCCTTGTCAAGAGGCATCACTGTGGAAAAGCTCCCAAGTCACACAAAATTACGGGAAAACTTTTTTGAAAGAATTGGTATGGAATTCGTCGAATCTGCTATGCTGGTATTAGCAGTAGAAAAAGGCCTGCCCATCTCGGGTGGGCCTTTCGTTTTCCAGCAGAAAGGAGGAAGGCCATGGCCGCTGTGCACTTTTCACTCGATCGCTCTCGGCTCTACCGCCTTCGGCCTTCTGACCACTGTTCATTGTCCACTGTTCACAGTGTTCCAAATCACACTCGCTCATTCACCATGGTCTATCCCCATGAATCCACAGGGGTTGGCCGATTTTATTTTTTCGCGTTCAAATGTGACCCATCTCACCTACGAGAGCTGGCGCTCCGATCGCAACCGCATCTCCGTCGGAAGCGTCTGGATCTCCAGATCGATGCTGGCAATCTCCTCGCCGCACGACGCGCGCTGGTTCCGCGTGCACTGGCAAAGCTCGGTGAACCGCACGTGCCCGTGCTGGCTCAACTCGATGCCCGCCGCAATCAGCACGCTGTAGATGTCGATGCAGGCGTGCCGCTCGAACTCGAACAGCATGTTCACCACGCCGGTATCCGTCGCGCCCCGGCTCAACACCCACCCGCCGCATCCCATAATGGCTCCAGTCAGGGAGCGCACCAGGCGCGACGGTTCAATCACCGAAATGGCCTTCATCTCGAGAGCCCACGGCATCGTCGCCGCTATTGCCTGATCGCGTTGGGGCACGTCTGGTAACCTCACTTCCGCTTTATCGGTGCAAAGTCGTCTGCAATTACTGAATGTGCGGGAGTCGAACGCTCGCTGACCGGCTTTGAAACAAACCGTCACCCCTGATTGACCGTCCGCAATGCTCGGCACTTGCGCTGGTAATTGGGAACGCGGAATCGATGAAAAAGGGTGCTTCTGGGTTCGAAGAAAACCCCGATAAGGTAAGTTCGTTAACAGCATGATCGTAGGCACGGGAATCGACATGGTCGAGATCGATCGCATTCAGCAGTCCGTGGAACGCTACGGAGAGCGGTTCCTCAAGCGCGTCTACACCGCCGCCGAGCAGGCCTACTGCCTGCGCAAAAAGAACTCCGCCGAGAGCCTGGCCGCCCGCTTCGCGGCCAAGGAGGCCGCCGCCAAGGCGCTTGGCACCGGCATCAACCATGGCGTCACCTGGCTCGAGATCGAAGTCGTGCGCGAGCCCGGCGGACGGCCAACCATCGCCTTCCACGGCCGCGCGCGGGAGATCGCCGCCGGCCTGGGAATGCGCTCGGCGGCCCTGTCGCTGACCCACACGCGGGGTCTGGCCATGGCCAGCGTGGTGCTCGAAGACGGCCGCTGACCGGCAACGGGTCTGCTATCCTCAAAGGCAAATCAGCGTGGCCCAACGGCAGGTCTTCGCCGACGGGATCCAGGGGAGCATAGTGCCGAGCCGCAAAGAGCTTCAGTGGTCTCAACTTAAAGTAGGCATTCTGGTTCTGGTGGGCGTGGCCGTGCTGATCGGACTGGTGTTCCTCATGTCCGGATCCACCGGCGGCCTGTTCACGCGCAAACTCGTGCTTCGCTCCTACTTCGCCAATGCGTCCGGCCTGAAGGGTGGAGCGCCCGTTAGCCTGGAAGGCGTGACGATCGGCAACATTACTGCGATCCACATCGTGCCGGCGCGCAATCCCACGCCGGTTGAAGTCACCATGCAGGTGAGCGAGAAGGCGGCTGTGGACCTGCACACGGACTCCACCACCTCGATTCAGTCGGCCGGCGTGCTGGGCGACAGCTTCCTGGACATCTCCTCCAAGGAAGCGCACGGCCCCGCACCGGCCAACAACGCCGAACTGGCGGCACGCAACGTCCCCAGCATCCAGGCGGTGGTGGACACGAGCCAGGAAGCGCTGCAAAAGGCGGCGCTGGTGATGACCAAGGTGAACACGCTGCTGGACACGTTGAACTCCAAGAGAGGCACGGCGGGCTTGTTGTTGAATGACCCGCAGATCTACAGCAAGGCCGTCGCGCTGCTGAACAACGCCGAGGAGATCACCCGCAGCATCGGACAGGGCAAGGGCACGCTGGGCAAGCTGCTGACCGACGAATCGATGTACACCAAGATCAATGCCACGGTCGACCGGCTGAACACGATCACGGAGTCGCTGGCCGAGGGTCATGGCTCGGCCGGCAAGCTGCTGCACGACGAGACACTGTACAACAACCTGAACGCGGCAGTGGAAAACACCAACAAGCTGCTGGAGGGCATCAACTCCGGCAAGGGCGCGCTGGGCAAGATGTCGCAGGACCAGGCCTTCGCGGAGAAGCTGGATGACACGGTCAGCAGTCTTGACACGCTGCTGAAGGGCTTCAACGAGGGCAAAGGAACGTTCGGGCAACTGGTCGTGAACCGCTCGGTCTACGACCACATCGACGGAACCATGGACCAGGCGCAGCAACTGGTGAAGTCGATTCGCGAGAACCCCAAGAAGTACCTCGTAATCCATTTGAAGATCTTTTAGAGAACTTGCCGAGTTAGCGGCGCTACCGCGTCTGTTAGCGGAGTTAGCCGTGCTACGCGCGTGGTAGCGGGCAGTTGATGGAAAGCTCTCGCTGAGCGTACCGTTAAAGGACTGCCACCGGAGGTTTCCGTGCGCTCACGAACCGTTATTGCCGCAGGCGTGTGCCTGTTGGCCGCACTTATTTCCTTGCCCTTTGCTGCTCGTCCCGGCCAAAACGCGAACACTCCGTCGCCTTCGACTTCGCTGTCGTATGCGCCCAACGGCGACATGCTGCCTCCAGCGAACTATCGCGAATGGATCTACGTGACAACCGGAATCGACATGAGCTACAGCCCGAAGGCGGACCTGGGCGACCGCTCCGTCTTCGATAACGTCTTCGTGAACCCCGAGGCGTACCACGCGTTTGTGCACACCGGGACGTGGCCGGATAAGACGGTGATGGTGCTGGAAGCGCGATCGGCGCGCAACAAGGGCTCCATCAATCAGCGCGGGGCGTTTCAAGACAAGGATGTACTGACGATCGAGGTCCATGTGAAGGACACGACGCGGTTCCCTGACCGTTGGGCCTTCTTTGAATTCGACTCGATCGACAAGAATGGAACGCTGGTGCCTTCCGGCGCGCCGTGCTACACCTGCCACGCGGCGCACGCAGCGGTGGATACAACGTTTGTGCAGTTTTATCCCACGCTTCTGCCCATAGCGCAAGAGAAGAAGACGCTGAGCGCGGCGTATGTTAAGGATAGTGAAGAGAGAGGTAAGTAGATCGCTTAATGCTCCGTCAACAATTCTTCAATGTCTCGAGCGAACGCGTCCCGGTCTACGATGCCAGCCTGAGACACGGCTACTCGGCCTTGACGATCAATCAGGATGGTTTTCGGTAGTCCCTCCACTTGAAACCGCTTTTGAATATCGTCGTTACCCAAGGCCACCGGATAGTTCATCTGCCACTTCTTCATGAATGGCTTGATGTAGCTGGGTGATTCCTTGAGCATGTCGAGTCCGATCGGTTGCAGCCCTTTTTCGTGGTACTTCTTGTCGAACTCAACCCACCAAGGTATCTCAGTGACGCACAGTCCGCAATCCACAGCCCAAAAGTCGAGCAAAACAACTTTCCCGCGATACTGGGAAAGGGCAATGCTACTGCCCGCAAGATCCGTGACGCTCAAATCGGGAGCGTGCTTTCTAGCGTGGATGGGAACGAGTCCATCTGCAGCTTGGGGGTGCGAAGTTTGTGAATTGACGCCTCCGCTTGACTGCGCTGGCGATTGGATAGTCGAACTGATAGCGATCAGCGCGACAACTATGAACGTGACCAGGGGAAATGAGTTCCGATGTGCAGAGGCCACCAACTTCCGTAGATTTGTCGGATACATCACTGTACACACTCCTAACGGCCACGTGAACCCTCGGCCCCAAAACAATTCGACATGCTACTCTAACGCTGATAGCGGTAGATCGTGTACTACTCTTATGGCGAGTCTTCAAGAGAAGATAGAGCGAAGTAGCGAGTGAGGAGCGGACGAGAGTTGAGTAGGCGCGACGTTATGGGGCTGGAGCGCGGAAGGCGCGCCAGAACTCGATGAAGCCCTTGAGGCGTACCACGTGGAAGTAGTCGCTGGCGATGAAGTAGAAGAGCGACACGATGAGCCACTGCAGGTGAAGCGCGCCCGCGCCGATCTCCTGGCTGAAGGGGATTAGCACTGACGAAAAGACCATGGCGAGGACCAGCAGCGCCAGCTTGACGATGCCCATGACAAGGTTGATTTCGACCAACTTGCTGGTGAAGGGCTTGCCGAGCCTGAGGCTGCGGGCGAGCGCGGCGGCGGGGCCGCAGTTCTCAAGCAGGACGAGCATGGGCGCGATGCTGACGGCCCAGCTGATGAGCGCCCAGAGCGTGAAGAAGCCCAGCGTGAAAAAGATGACCCAGATGCTGTAGCCGATGAGGTCGGGTTCTTCGCCTGTGCCGATGTGGGTGGCGGCGGCCCAGCCGATGCAGCGGAACCACGCCCAGCATGTGAATGCGAGCATGGCAAGCCACGCGGCCTGAAGCGCGATCAACGCGACGGGCCGGTACGGCACGCCGGGTTCCATGCGCCGGATGACAAGGTTGCGGCCCAGGGCGGAGAGCACGACCCATGCGATTGCGGCGATGGGCGCCAGCCATTGAAGCACAGCGAACGCATGGGGGCGATACATGTCCCAGGCTGCGGCGAGCTTGATGGAGGCGACCCACGGGTTCGACGGGTCGAGCGAATTGAGGCCCGTGGATTCGGGTGGCAGCGCGGCGAGAATGTGCTGCGCCTGAACCCAGCAGACGGCGAGCAGCGGCGCGCCGCAGATCCAGCGCCAGGCCACTTCGAGCGCGGTGAGCGAAGGCCGCGTGAACACCCAGCCCATCTGTCCGACGGCGGACTGGGTACCGCGTAAACGCTCGGTGCTCTTGCTACCTGACGACAAGATTCACCGTTTTGCCGGGAACGACGATGACCTTGACGACGGTTTTGCCGGCGGTGCGGGACTTGATCTTCTCGTCGGCCAGGGCGGCAGCCTCGATGACGGATGGTGGCGAGCCGGCGGGCACGCGGATTACCGTGGAGAGCTTGCCGTTGATCTGCACGGGAATCTCGAGCTCGTCTTCGCGGGCCAGATTGGGATTGCTGGGAGGCCATGGCGCACGAAGGACCGCGCCCGCGCCTTCTCCGCCAAGCTCTTCCCAGAGCTCCGCGGCGAGATACGGCGCGAAGGGCGCGAGCAAGAGCACCAGCGCGGTGAGCAATTCGCGGATCACCGGAGCGGGGACTTCGCCGGCGGCGAGTTGCGCGTCGGCGGCCTGAATCTCGTTGACGAGCTCCATGATGGCGGCGACGTCAGTGTTGAAGTGCCAGCGGCCCTCGAAGTCGAGCGTGATTTTGGCGATGGTCTGGTGGAGCTTGCGAAGCAGTTTGAGTGAGAGGCCTGCCGGCGCTTCGGTTTGTGCGCTGTGGGCCGAGCGGGCGATGGGGGCGTACTTCATGACGAGGCGCCAGGCGCGGCCGAGGAAGCGGCTGACGCCGGCGACGCCGTCTTCCTGCCAGTCGAGATCGCGATCGGGCGGCGCGGCGAAGAGCGCGTACATGCGGGTGGCGTCGGCGCCGTAGCGGGCTACCATGTCGTCGGGCGAGACCACGTTGCCGCGGTTCTTCGACATCTTGTGACCGTCTTTGATGACCATGCCCTGCGAGAACTGGTGCTCGGCGGGTTCGCTGTTGGTGATCATGCCGAGGTCGCGCATGACGCGCGTCCAGAAGCGCGAGTAGATGAGGTGCAGGATGGCATGCTCGACGCCGCCGATGTACTGGTCGATGGGAAACCAGTAGTTCACGATGGCGGAGTCGAATGGCGCTTTGTTGTTGTGCGCGTCGGTGTAGCGGTAGAAGTACCAGCTGGAGTCGACGAAGGTGTCCATGGTGTCGGTCTCGCGTTTGGCGGGACCGCCGCATTTGGGACAGGTCACATTTACAAACTCGGGAATGCGCGCGAGCGGGGATCCGCCCGTCTGCGTGATCTCGATGTTGTCGGGCAGAATGACAGGCAGCTGATCGTCCGGCACCGGCACGATGCCGTCGCGCTCGCAGTGGATCATGGGGATGGGCGTGCCCCAGTAACGCTGGCGGCTCACGCCCCAGTCCTTGAGGCGGAAGGTGATTTTCGCTTCACCGAACCCGCCGCGAACGGCTGCTTCTTGAAGTTTTCTGGTTGCGTCGGCATAACCCAGACCGTTGAACTCGCCGGAGTTGATGAGTACGCCGTCTTCGGTGGTGAACGGCAGCGCAGGCTCTTCCGCAGCGGGGTCGGCAGGAGCGATGACGCGGCGGATGGGGATGGCGTACTTGGTGGCGAACTCGAAGTCGCGCTCGTCGTGGCCGGGCACGCTCATGATGGCGCCGGTGCCGTAGTCGGCAAGGATGTAGTTGGCGACCCAGATGGGAACGCGTTCGCCGTTGTAGGGATTGATGGCGAAGTGGCCGGTGGGCACGCCGTGCTTTTCGATGGCGCCGACATCGCCGGCTTCGCGGGCGCGCTTCTGCTCTTCGAGCAGTTCGGCGACCTGCTTGGCGAGGCCGGCGTCGTTTGCTGCCATCTCCGTAACGAGCGTGTGTTCGGGGGCAAGTTGGACGCTTGTCGCCCCGAAGATGGTGTCGACGCGCGTGGTGAAGACGCGGATGCGGCGGCCGGCGGGAATGACTTTGGGCGAGCCATCGTCGTTTTGCGCGTTGACTGCGTCTTCCGCGAGGAAGAAGTCGACCTCGGTGCCTTGGCTGCGGCCGATCCAGTTGCGCTGCATGGTGCGCACTTTTTCCGGCCAGCCGTCGAGCTTGTCGAGGCCGTCGAGGAGTTCCTGCGCGTAGGCGGTGATGCGGAAGAACCACTGCTCGAGGTCGCGCTGCTCGACAATGGTGTCTTCATGACGCCAGCAGCGGCCGTCGATGACCTGCTCGTTGGCGAGGACGGTGCAGCACTCGGGGCACCAGTTCACCTTGCTTTTTTTGCGGTAGACGAGGCCGCGCTCGTACATGCGGAGAAAGAACCACTGATTCCAGCGGTAGTACTCGGGGAAGCAGGTGGTGATTTCCGTGGCCCAGTCGAAGCCCATGCCGAGGCGGCTGAACTGGCGCTTCATGCCGGCGATGTTGGAGAGCGTCCACTGGCGCGGGGGCGTGTTGTTTTTAAGCGCGGCGTTTTCGGCGGGAAGACCGAAGGCGTCCCAGCCCATGGGGTGAAGGACGTTGTAGCCGCGCATCCACATGTAGCGCGCCAGGGCGTCGCCGATGGAGTAGTTGCGCACGTGGCCCATGTGGAGCTGGCCGCTGGGATAGGGCAGCATCTCCAGGACGTAGTACTTCGGTTTGCCGGACGTGACGGGGTCAGCCGCGTAGTGTTTGGGGTCCGCGGCCCAGCGCTGCTGCCATTTCGGCTCGATCGCGGCGGGGTCGTAACGAAGTTCTTTCTCTTCTGCCATAACCTCTTAGTGTAAATGGCAGAAGCCTATTTGCTCTCGCAATGAAAGAAGCGCTCGAGTTGACGCGCGCCGCGAAATTTGCAGACATTACTTCTTGGGCCGGGATTCAGGGGGAACGAGACCGGCGACGCGGTAGTAAACGACCAACTGGCCGTAGTGCTCGCCGCCGTGCTCGATGAAACCCCAGGCGAAGTCGCTGAAGCGGGCCTGGCTCTTGGAGAACGGGTCGGTCAGCAGGTCATTCATACCGGAGTCGCCTTTGCTCTGGATGAGCGCGGCTCCATCGGCAAAGGACTTCTTGACGAAATCGACAACCGCGGCCTTGGTTTTGTAGTCCGCTCTCTTAGGGTCGCCCTTGGGTGGATCGACGCCCTTGACCGGATTGATGAAGAAGTAGTTCGCGCCGGAGGCGTGCAGGAGCTGCTCGGCAAAGCTGCGCTGCGCCGGGTTGGGCTTGAAGTCGTACTTGTCTTCTGGCATGTCTTCCGCCATGGCGATGAGCTTGCGGCCGATGTCGTTCCATGCATCGAGCAAAACCTTTGAAGGGGGATCAGGCGGTTTGGGGGTCGACGGGGCTTGCCCGGCAACGGCGGAGATGAGCAGGGACGCGGCGAAGATGGAACTCAAGAATTTGATGGGAGCATGCATGCGTTGATCTCCTTTTGATCAGAGCACTTTCTCTTGACACTCGCAGTTCCACCCGGCGGGTTTGTAGCGGATTGTTGCGACCCGGATTGATTCCACGCCAGGGCGGGAAAGGGCTCGATGATGTTAACGCGAGTTCGCTGGGTCGATCTGGATCCGGAGGGACTAAGTTGGCCTTGCGGCCAGGCTCTTGAGAACCTTCACGTTCCTCTCTTCGTCGCCATCGTCGTCTACGGGCGTTTCGGCGATGAAGGCGGCGTGGGCGAAGCGGGGGTCGTTGAGGAGGCGTCGGAAGGGCTCGTTGCCGATGGTTCCCTGCCCGATGTGCTCGTGACGATCGAGCCTGGAGCCGCGGACGGCCTTGGCGTCGTTGCAGTGCCACACGCGGACCGAGTCGAAGCCGACGGTGGTTGCGATCTGATGCATGGTTTCGCTGTAGCCGGCTTCGCTGACGATGTCGTATCCGGAGACGTGGGTGTGACAGGTGTCGAGGCAGACGGCCACGGGGGCATGATTGCGGAGGAGGGCGACGAGCTCGGCGACCTGGTCGAAGCTGCCGCCGAGGGAGCATTCAGCGCCCGCGGTATTTTCAATAAGGATGGTGAAGTCGGCGTCGCGCCAGGGAAGGCCGTCGATGGCGCGCTCGATGGACTCGGCGGCGAGCTTGAGGCCTTCGTCGCGCGTGAGGCCCTTCCATGACCCGGGATGCAGGACCAGGTACTCGGCGCCAAAGGCGAGGGCGCGCTCCATCTCTCCGCGAAAGGCCGCGATGCTGTTGCGGCGGACGGCTTCAGTCTGGCTGCAGACGTTGACCAGGTAGCTGGTGTGGATGACGAGGGGGCCGACGTCGTACTGGGCGCGGAGCTCGCTCATGCGCTTGCACTGCGCTGGATCGGGCTTGGGAGCGCGCCACATACGCGGGCTGGAGGAGAAGAACTGAAATGTGTTGGCGCCGATTTCGTGGGCGCGCAGGACAGCGTTGGAGGCGCCGCCCGCGGTGCCGAGATGGACGCCGATGCGTTTCGTCATCAGGCTAGTTTAACGGGACAGATCAGAGGACTTCAGCTAGCGAGCGCCTCCTCAACCGCATCCGGACGCCGGGCAATTACCGCAAGGTAAGCACGAGCAGCTCGGTCAGGGCGACGACGTCCCTGCTCCCAGTCCTGAAGGGCGCGTGGATCCAATGCGAACTTGCGAGCGAACTCGCTCCTGCTCAGTCCTGTCGCAGCGCGTACTGCACGAACGTCGACCTCCGGCGGCCCGGGAAAGACAGAGACCCGCGCTGCCTTCGCTTGACCGTGAGCATGTGCCGCAGCCTCGCGCATTGAGGTCACTAATTCATCAGCCACATTGCTTCGTTTTCTTGGCGATCGCTTCATTGCTTCCTCCGCGCTCTGGCTGCGGCTTTAATGGATGCAGCCAACGATCTAATCTCTCGCTTTTGTTCCGGCGTAAGATTCACCTGCTCGTTCTTTCCGTAGATGAGAAGGGCATAGAGAGGATTCTCCTCATCGTAGAAGTAATAGATCACTCGAACGCCACCGGATTTGCCTTTATCTTTTGAGCCAAATCGCAGTTTGCGAACGCCGCCTGTCCCTGGAATCTCGTCGCCGCTCTCAGGATGAAGCGCCAGATAGAAAACAAGTTCCTCTCGTTCTTCTTCTGTTAGCAGCTTGTCGGCTCGTCGCGAAAAAACACTGGTTTCAAGAACCGTCAGCAGATGACCGCTCACTGAGCGATTATGCGGCATTGCCGCACAGATGTCAATCGCGGAAACACGCGGATTCTAATCGTCATCGTCCTTGTTTTGCTTCTTGGCGCGCACTTTGATCATGATCGGGACAGGCTTGTCGCCCATGGCGTCCTTCCAGAGGATGATGTTGAGCTTGCGCGGGTCGGCGTGGTCGGCATGGCGGAAGTCCATCTTCATGCTTTCTTCCGCGCCTGGAGCGGTCTTCTTGTTCGCGGTGTAGATCAGATTGTTGTCGCGGTTGCTGGTGTCGGCGATGTAGGGCGGCTGGTCGCCGGGGCCGGTGAAGAGCGTGGAGACGATGGAACTGAACGCGTCGTTGTTGTTCATGGGCGGCAGGCCGAGCAATGTCTCCATGGTGCGTACGAAGCTGACGGTGGAGTAGAAGCGGCTGTCGACAACGGGCGCGTTGTCTGGGCCATGCGGTGCGTACTTGCTGATAACGAGACCGATGCTGCGGTGGGCGTCCACGTGATCGGCGCCGGCCTGTGCGTCATCCTCGAGGATGAAGAATGCGGTGGAGTCCCAGAACGGCGAATGCGAGATGGCTTCGACCGCGCGGCCAACGGCCAGGTCGTTGTCGGCCACCGAGGACTTGGGCGTGGGGCCGCCGGGACGCGTGCCCGCGGTGTGGTCGTTGCCCAGGCGCAGCATGACGAAGTTGGGCATGGTGTCGTTGCCCTTTTCCAGATCGGCCTTCCAGCCATTCAGATGGCGAAGGAAGATATCCACGCGCACCTGGTCGGGGACCGAGAGCTCGAAGTCGGGAGCCTCGGGCGCGAAGTGGCCCACGAGTTCCGGCTTTGTAGCGGTGTTAGCAGCGATCAGAGGAATGGGCCAGGGCCATTTATTGGTGCCGCCGCCCCACTCTTCCGGGATCGGCGTCGCCGGGCGCGATCGATTTTTCAGCGCATGCCTGGGTGGGCATGAGCGGGCCCTGCTGCGGATTGCTGGGCATATGGGTGGCAGCCGCGTCGGTACAGAAGATGGTGGAGATGAACTCGCCGAAGTGGTAATAGGTCTTGTCATGCTTGGCGAGGTTGCCCCAGATATATCCGCTGGCGGGCTCGTTCACGTCGGGAATTTTTTGCAGGATCGGATAGCCGTTGGCGACAGCGCCTTCGAAGTCATAGGTGCGCTCTCCCCCGCGATAGTCCTGCTGCCAGGTCTTCTCCAGGTAATCGGTGCCGATAGCGGCGTTGGACCAGACGTGGCCGTCGCCGGAGACTTCGCCGGAGTCGAAGAAGTTGTCGAGCACGCCGAACTGCAGCGCGAGCTTGTGCAGATTCGGCGTGATTTCGGCGCCGTACATGGTCAGGCTCGGATCACCGTTGGCGACGCGCTTGCCGTCCTTGGTGAGATCGCCAAAGATCTGGTCGTAGGTGCGGTTCTCCTTGATGATGTAGATGACGTGCTTGATGGGGCTTTCTTTGCGCCGGCGAACTGGATCTTTTCCGCGGCGGCTTTCATGCGATTGGACTCGAGAACGGTCTGGGTGAACTGGCGCAGGTTCTTATCGATGTCGGCGGGGTCAAGCATGCAAAGGAGCCGTATAGCAGCGTGGCGATGTACGTGCTCCGAGATGTGCGGCCGTTGATCTCGTCCGGAGCCCTGCGCTGCGGCATGTTGTTGGGGCCGGTGCCGTGGCCCTTGGCCGTCGCCAGATAGAGCTTGCCGCCCGAAAATGCGATCGAGAACGGCAGCCATTCGGTGGGAACGAAGCCGTTGGGTTCAACGAAGCCCGATTTGGAGGCGCCTGCGGTGAGCTTTGCAGTATCGATGACCGCGACGGCATCGCTGGCGATGTTGGCCACGTAGAGCCGATGAGCGCCGGAGTCGAGAGCGAGTGCCACCGGCTCCGCACCGAAGTAGCTCTGGCCGGGCAGGCGGGTGTCGAAGTAACCCTTGACGGCAAAAGCACCGGCGCCGATGTTTACCGCGGCGACCGCATCCCGGTTGGCGAGCGCAACGTAAGTGTCTGTGGTCGGGTAAGTGCGAATGCGCAGGGATGCGTGCCAGGCGGCGATGGGGCTTGAGGGCTTGAGCAGCGTGAGTCTGCGGCCGAGGGTTCAATTTGGCAAGGTCGAGTTCGACGATCTCCGAGGCATTCCAGAGCGCTACATAGGCGCGCGGCCATCCGGTGTGACGGCGATTGCGATGGGATACGTTCCCGGGACCACATCGCCTTCGGAGAGATCGAAGCGGTGGATCGATCGCGCCGCTCTCGGGATCGACGACCAGCACATCGTCAGAGAGGTTGCCGGCGACCAGCAGTTTGTCCGCGCCATGGATCCGCGCGAGTGCGATGTCAGCCGGGAAATGGGATGGCCTTGTCACCGTCCTGCTCGCCCATCAGACGCGTCTTCTGGCCGGCGCGCAAGCTGCTCCAGAGGCAGCTTGATGAAACGTTCGGGAGAGATTTTGCCGTCGGCAAAGCTGTAGACCACGATGCCATTGCCGGTGTCGCCCTGGTGTTCGCCGTTGGGGTCGGTGATGGAACCCATGCTGGCGTAGAGGTGGCTGCCATCGCGACTGAACGCCAGGCCGGAGTATAAGGTCTGCTTCGCCGAGCGCGTGGAGGTACGTTCGTCGGGGAAATCGGCGAGCGTGCCGCTTTGGGTGTCGTAAACGGCAATGGACTGGTCATAGTTCGACTCGAAGGTCCCATACCCGTCGTTGACGGTAACGATGTAACGATGGTCCGGCGAAACCACCATCGTGCTTGGCAGGCTGTTCATCTTCTGCGGATGGCCGGGAATTTCATCGATTAATTGCTTGCTCGTGGGGAGATCGACAGTCTGCGCCGTCCCGACTCCGACGCTCAGTACGGCAGCCGAAACGGCAATCGCAAAACGAGCCCTGTTGGTCATGCCAACAAACGTAACAAATGAGGCTACCCCCTGCGTTACAAGTTCGTGACTGACCTGGGCCGCACCACGGCGAGCAACGATGGAACCGCTCCGGGCCTGCGATAATGTGCGCATGCAGGTATTCACGGCGAAACGATTGTGGGATGGCCAACGTGTGATTGACCAGCCTATCGTGATCGCGGACGCCGGGCACATTGTTCGTATCGACTCCCGCAGCGGAGCTGAAATTCCTCACGGAACAAGCGTGCACGACTTCGGCGAGGCACTTCTTGCGCCGTCGTTCTTCGACGTGCACATCCATGGATCGGCGGGCCACGATGTGATGGAGGCGACCGCCGAGGACTTGCAGACGATGGGCGCATTTCTGGCGTCGCACGGGACCGGAGCCTATCTTGCGACGACAGTTACCGCGCCCGTAGATACGACGCTGCGCTCTCTCGCACAACTTGCCCGGTTGATCGCCCAGCAGCCGGATGGGCCGCAGGCGTGGCCGGTCGGCATTCACCTGGAGGGGCCGTTCCTCTCGCACGAAAAGCGGGGAGTGCATCCGCCGGCCCTGCTGCGCGACCCGGATATTGCGCTTTTCGACCGGATGTTCGACGCCGCCGAGGGGCAGATCCGGCTGATGACCCTGGCTCCCGAGCTGCCGGGCGCTCTGGAGCTGGCGCGGCACGCAACGGCGCGCGGCGTGCGGGTTTCGGTGGGGCATTCCAACGCTACCGCCAGCGAGACACGGGCTGCCATCGAGGCCGGGGCCAAGAGCGCAACCCACACATACAACGCCATGCGCGCCCTCGATCATCGCGAACCGGGAATTCTGGGAGCGGTCTTGACCGAGGACAGTCTCTTTGCGGAGCTGATCTGCGACGGCGTTCACAACGCACCGGAGATGGTGCGCCTGTGGTGGAAGGCCAAGGGGCCTGAGCGCGCCCTGCTGGTGACTGACGCCATGAGCGCCGCCGGAATGCCCGAGGGCACGTATCAATTGGGCGATTTCGCGGTGCACGTGGTTAACGGCCGGGCCACCGCCAATGGGGTACTTGCGGGAAGCCTGCTTACCCTGGACCACGCGCTGCTGAACCTGATCGCCTTTACCGGTGCGTCGGTGGAGGATGGTTTGCGAGCCCTCGGCGGCAACCAGGCGGCAATGACGGGGCTGGGAGACCGGGCCGGGACCCTTGGTGCGAGAACGCCAGCGAACCTGGTCGCCGTCGATGGGAAAGGGAAGCTGGTGGCGTCAGTCCAGCGCGGAACGATCGTAGCCGGCTAATCGCCTTAGCCCGCGCGTTCTGCCATGCGCTGGGCGCGCCACACCGCGCCCTCCATCGCATTTACTTCCTTATCAAAGATGGGCATGTCGGGAGCGGCCGCGCGCAGGCCGGTGAAGAACCCTTCACGGACAATGCTGGAGTTGGCAATAACGCCGCCGATCCAGGCAACCGGAACCTCTTTGGTGACGTTGTGTTTGCGTCGCAGCTTGGAACGAACCAGCAGAACAAAGCCGACCAGGTCGGCCGAAGCCTGCTTCAGCACATCGAGCGCCACGGAGTCACCCTCTTCGGCGAGCTGGCAGATGGCCGGCGCAAGAGCGGCGAAGTCCGGACCGGGC
This sequence comes from uncultured Acidobacteriota bacterium, assembly GCA_963846375.1. Taxonomy (GTDB): domain Bacteria; phylum Acidobacteriota; class Terriglobia; order Terriglobales; family Acidobacteriaceae; genus Telmatobacter. Next base: position 4,994 of record CAWJVV010000007.1, on the reverse strand, counting down.
GTGCCGTCGCCCAGGTTCACCAGCTCGTCGATCGTTGAGGTTCCCCAGATGCCGCCGACCGCATCGAGCACGCGCGTCGGTTCCTCGCGGTCGTAGGCATTCAAGGCACGGCGAATGGCATGCAGGCCAATCCAGTAGCCGGAGCCTTCATCTCCCAGGCGCGAACTCCAGCCGCCGGCGCTCTCGCGGCGCCCATCGGGGGCCCGGCCGATGCAGTTCGTGCCGGTGCCCGCTATCTGAAGAATGCCGGGACCCCCTTTGAAAGCTCCATCGAGAGCAATGACCTCGTCGCCAACCACCTCCGACTGCTCGATCCCAAAGTCCGTAAAGACGGCCTTGATCCATTCCGGGACGCCAGGCATGGATGCGCTAGCCACACCGGCGGAGGCTGCCCGAACACTCGATACGCCAGCCTGCTTGTACACCTCGGCGAGCAGTTCGCGCAGGTTCTGTTCTGCAACGACAGCGCCGACTCGCAGTCGCTTGATGGAGCCGCTTTCTGCAAATGCCAGCACTTGACTCCCGTTGACGAGGGAGGCGCGCGTGCGGGTTCCTCCTCCGTCGATGCCAAGGACGACTTCGCTCATGGCGTGGCTGGCTCCAATGCTTTCTGGTCAGTCTCCTGTTGCGCTTCCCTGCCGTTATCGCGCAGAGTACCGGCCAGGATGTTGAGGCTGCCATCGTTCTTCGCAGCGGCGAGGCCGAGCATGTGCGCCATCCACGGATACAGGTTCACGTTCTCAAACGGCGCCACCGTCTTGCCGGAAACGATGTCCGGTCCGGCTGCAAAGAAGCTGGCCTTCATCTGCGGCATCGCCTGCGGGTCGTATCCATGAGCGCCGGCGCTGGGCGGATTGTCGGGCTTGCCGGGCGGCGGCTCATGGGCGCGGATCGTGTATGGACCCGTGGCGATGATGACGGGATCGCCCTCGCGCGGATTCTGGTTGTAGTGCAATCCGGCTGGAACGTCCTTGCGGCGATACGCCACAAACTGCGACGACGCATGCTTCAATTCGTTGTACACGCGGGCACGGTCTTCTTCGTTTTTGGCATAGAGAAGCTGCCGACGGCTTCAAATCCCGTGAGGTCGGCGAACTTGTCGAGCGTAATCCAGGGGCCTTCAACCTTCACCATGCCGTGATCGCTGACCACGACAAGGTCGATGGGCAGATGCGTCGAAGGCTCAGCCGCTGGTCACGATAGGCGGCGACCACGGCCGCCTCATCGACTCCGTCCCCCGGCCGGCGCGGGGCGATCCCGTGGGCCGACAGCAACTTCACGATCGTCGTCCTGGACACCCCGAACGTCTGAGCGCACTGGCTGACCGTCATTGACTTATCGCGGTAGGCGGCGGCCACCGCTTCGCCCGCAGCCGCACCGGCCGCCCCGCAGCCGCGGCGAGCATGGTCGCCAGGATCGCCGGATCCTGCGCGGCCACCAGCGGCGCCTCGGCCTCGCCCGTGGCATCGGCCTGGGCGTCGGGCTTGGCTTCGGCCAGATAGCAGGCGACGCCGCGGATTTCCTTCCGCCTGAACCGGTAGCCGGGGTACGCGTCCCGCAGCGTCGCAAGCTCGGCTGGCTCACCGCTCACGCCGGGCCTTGGGCCGGGGTGGCGATACCACGCAGCACGGCGATCACCATGCCCGCGGCCCGCCGGGCCCCGGCCTCATCAGTGATGTCGACCCAGCCCTCCCAGCTGAGCTGCATCCGTTACCGCTGCCGTCACGGTCCACCGTGACCGGGCCGAACTGGCGGGCCTGCGGGAGAACCGCCTCGAGCTCTTGTGACCCATCGTGGTAATCGACAGCGGTGACCTCCAGGCCGCACCGCACCAGCTCCGCCGCCACCGCCCGCAGCCGCTCGCCGACCGCGAACTCGTCCGGTTCCAGCCGCCGCGCCAGGTCGTCCAGCTGGGCCCTGGCGTCCGCCGGGACGGCCTTGAGCAGCGTCTTGTACACCTTCTGCGCCATTAAACAATGCCTCCGTAACGTTGCGGACCAGCTGGGACATGCGCACGGCCACCTACTTTGACCCACCTGGAGACCGGAGGACATAGCCAGCGCCTCTACAAGCTGACACCGCTGGGGACACTTCCGGACACCGCCCGAGCTTTAACGTTTGCCGTTTCGGCAATGTTGTTTGTCAATCCACCTGGACGACCAGATAGTGAGAGTAAGGCGGCCGGGTGGCCGGTCGAAGCTACGGAGGAGGGGCCGGCAACGTCGCCGACGTCATGGCGCAGGTCATCGGCGCGGCCGCCGCCGGGGTCAGCACCGGCGCGGCTATCAACGCCGACCTCATCGCCGAGGACGCCCGGGACGCCGTGGCCGCTCGGCGTGCCGCGGCTCAGACGTGGGCGAGTACGCCGGCGAGCGGGCGGGGTACCTGGGTCAGGTCGAGCGCCCGAGCGAGCACCTGGCCGTAGCGGATCTTGCGGCCGGACCGGGTGCCCAGGAAGCGCCGAAGCTGCTGTTCGCGGGGCCGGTTCCGCTGGGCGGGCTGCCTGGCAAAGGTGGGAACGGGCCGAGTTCGCCCTGCGCCTCGATTAGCTGCTCGGTGACGCGTGACACCGAGCGAGCGGATCAGCTCGTCTTCCAGGTCGGCTACGCACACGAAGAACCCGAGTTGTTCGGTATGGCCGCGGCCCAGGCCAGAACCAAGCCCGGCCCGTTCCAGGCTGCGGCGGAAAGCATGCTCCTCCCTCTCGTCGCACAGGCCCGCCAGCCTGACGCCGAACCCCCGCGGGCCGAACAGCTCGAGGAAATGCCCGATGTTGGTCGCCCCCCCATCGGCACCACGAACATACCCTCCGCGTTCAGGTCACGGCCGTGGCGGGCGGCCAGTGTCGCCAGCGCGGCCTGATCGCTCATGCCCTCGACGAGCACGACCGAGCACGCGCCCGCCCTGACGTCCTGGGCCAGCCGCCGCGGCCACCTGCGCGGCACCACTGCCGCCCGCCGTTTCGGTCACCGCGGCGGATCCGGGCCAGCGTTTGATCGTCCACCTGCCCAGTCTGTCTCTGAGCCTGAACGCGGAGAAACCTGTCATGCAACACAGCACCGATCGCATCCGCACCACGCACGTCGGCAGCCTGCCCCGGCCGCCGGCCCTGCTTGACCTGATGAAGGCGGCCGCACAGGGGCGCCAGGTCGACCCGCCGAACTCGCCGAGGCCGAACGTCGCGCCGTCGCGGACGTGGTCGCGCGACAGCGCTCGGCCGGGCTGGACGTGGTCTCCGACGGCGAGCAGACCAAGTCGGGGTTCTTCGCCTACATCGGGCGAGCGGCTGAGCGGCTTCGAGCCACGGCCGGGCCGCGACCCGCTAGAGGCGTTCCGAGCCGAAGTCGAGAGTTTCCCCGAGTACTACGAGCAGTACTTCGCGGGCGCGATGACCGGCGGGATGGCCGCCCCGGTCATTCCCCTCGGCCTGCACCGGGCCGGTGTCGTACACCGGGCAGATCGCCTGCGCCGCGACCTCGACCTGCTCCGCGCCGCGGCCGGCCACCCCGGGCCCGGATCAGGTCTTCGTCTGCGCGGTGGCGCCCAGCGGGGTGGGCGGCAATGAGTACTACCCGGCCGCGGCCGGCTACCTGGACGCCGTCGCGGACGCGCTGCACGTCGAGTACGCGGCCATCATCGACGCGGGCTTCACCCTGCAGATCGATGACCCGTTCCTGACCGACGTGTTCAGCTACGGCCCCGGCTCGGTCCAGGAGAAGCTCGAGACCGCGGGCCGCTACGTCGACGCGATCAACCGCAGCCTGCGGGGCATCCCCCGTGACCGGGTCCGGCTGCACACCTGCTACGGCATCAACGAGGGACCCCGCGTGCACGACGCGCCGCTGTCTGACCTGATCGACACCCTGTTCGCGATCGAGGCCGGGGCCTTCTCCTTCGAGGCCGCCAACCCCCGGCACGAGCACGTCTACCACGTGTTCGAGTCGGTCAAGCCGCCGCAGGATACGGTCCTGCTGCCCGGCGTCATCAGCCACGCCACGAGCATCGTCGAGCACCCCGAGGTCATCGCCGACCGGATCGTGCGCTTCGCCGAGCTCGTGGGCCGGGAAAACGTCGTGGCCAGCGCCGACTGCGGCTTCTCTCCCAGGCCACTTACACCCCGGAGATCCACCCGACGATCGTCTGGGCCAAGTTCGAGGCCCTGGCCGAAGGAGCGCGCCGGGCCACCGCCCGCCTCTGGTGAGGCTCGCCGGACCGTTAGCTCCGGCCGTCGATCGCGCCGCTGTCGTAGCGGCACCGGCCGCCGACGATGGTGGCGAGCACCTGAAGGCCGGCGATGCGGCCGGGGCTGACGGCGGTCGGGTCTTCGGACAGGACCACGAGGTCGGCGAGTTCGCCCGGGGTGATCGAGCCCTTGACGTGCTCCTGGCGGCTGGCGTAGGCCGACCCGAACGTATACGCGTACAGGGCCTGCGACGCGGTGATCGCCTCGCCGGCATTGAACGGCGCGCCCGACGCGGTGCGCCGGTTGACCATGTCGTGCAGGCCGAGCAGCGGCGCGCCCGCAACGACCGGCCGGTCGGAGCTGCCGGGCAGGACCATGCCCGCCTCGAGCAGGGATCGCTGCCGGTAGAGCCAGTCGTGCCGTTTCGGGCCGACCGCGGCCAGCATGCCGTCGCCGAGCTCGGAGGCGAAGCGGCCCTGCGGCACGGCGATCACCCCCAGCGCGGCCGCCTGCGCGACCTGCCGGGGCTGGACCAGGGCGAAGTCTCGATGCGGTGCCGCGGGTCATGCCGCGGATACTGCGCCAGCGCCTGGGCGTACGCCTCGAGCGCTACGTCGATGGCCCGGTCGCCGATGGCGTGCGTGGCCACCTGCCAGCCGGAGCGGTGCGCGGCGATGATCGTGGCCTGCAGTTCCTCCGCGTCGGCCTGCAGATAGCCATGTCCCTCCCCCGGGCCGGCGTACTCGTCGTGTACGGCGGCGGTCCGGCCCACGAGGGATCCGTCCGAGAAGATCTTCACCGCGCCGATCCG
>CAWJVV010000006.1:0-135639 GCA_963846375.1 uncultured Acidobacteriota bacterium | reverse complement strand
TCCTCTTGCTTACCGAGGGGAGGTGCGCTATTATCGCTCGGTAACCGAGAGGAAAACGCATGAGCAAACCTTCTGACCTCGTCCAGGGCACCCTGGATCTGTTGGTTCTCAAGATTCTCGCTCTTGAGCCGCTGCACGGATGGGCTCTCAGCCAACGGCTGAAGCAGGTGTCTGGCGACGTACTACAGGTGAGCGACGGGTCCCTTTACCCGGCTCTGCACAAGCTTGAACAGCAGGGCTGGATTCATGCCGAATGGAAGCCGACCGAGAACAACCGGAGGGCGAAGTTTTACTCTCTAACGCGGCTCGGGCGCCGATACCTCGAGAAAGAAGCGGCAAACTGGGAGCGTATCTCGACAGCCATTTCCGGCGTGTTGCGGCTTACGGAGGTCTGAGCGATGCGGCTTGAACACTGGATCTACACAATTCCGCTGCGGCTGCGCGCGCTGTTTCATCGCAACCGCCTGGACTCGGAGCTCGACGAAGAGATCCGCGATCATTTGGACCGGCAGATTGAATTCAATCTGGCAGGCGGGATGAGTCCAGAAGAGGCTCGACTTGTCGCTTTGCGCAAATTGGGCAATGCGGCACTACTGCGCGACCAAACAAGAGCAACTTGGAACTGGAACGGACTGGAGCAGTTCATTCACGACCTTCGCATCGGAATTCGGACCCTGAGCCGCACGCCCGGATTCACGCTCGTTGCCATCCTGGTCATGGCGCTGGGCATCGGAGCTAACGTTGCTTTGTTTACGGTTGTCCGCAGCGTATTGCTCAAGCCGCTTCCGTACAGCGACCCGGAACGGCTGGCTCTGATCTATGAAGCGGACAACAGTCAACCCCATCCCGCGCCGTGGCTGCCGGTAGATGCGGGCAGCTTCTGGGACTGGCAGCGGTCGACTCAGTCGCTCGCGCAGATGGCCCTCGTCTCCCCCTTTCAGGGATACAACGTTTCCGGCGAAGGTGGAAAGCTGCCGGAAGTAGTAGAAGCGGCATGGTGCACCGACAATTTCTTTTCGCTGCTCGGCGTGCAGCCGATGATGGGACGGTCCTTCACGCCGGACGACGACAGGCCAGGCGCGCCGGCTACGGCCATGATAACCGCGAACTTTTGGAAGCGCCGTTATGCGTCTGACCCGGCCATCACAGGGAAGACGATCTGGCTCGATGCCAAACCCTATACGATTATCGGCGTCCTGCCCTCTACGTTCGTCTATTCCGGAGCGTTTGGGGGCAGCGCCGACCAGATCTGGACGCCGGTGAGACATGAGGCGCCGGCTTCTCTGCTGCACACCTACGGAGATCACGAGTTCCTGGCCGTGGCGCGGCTCGCTCCGGGTGTTTCGCTCGCCACGCTTGCGGCGCGTATCGACGCGTTGCAGAAGCAGATCAAGTCGGCTCATCCCGAACCCGCCGTGCATCCCGGCGCGATCGGCAGAACCATGCTCGACGATGCCGTGCATAATTACAAAACGCCGCTTTATGCGCTGCTGGGCGCAACCGGATGTGTACTGCTCATCGCCTGCATGAATGTCGCGGGCCTTCTGGTCGCGCGTGCAGCATCGCGCAGCAAGGAGTTTGCGATTCGCGCCGCGCTGGGCGGCGGGCGCATGCGCCTCATCCGCGAACGGCTGATCGAAAGCCTGCTGCTCTCAGCGTCAGGCGGCGCACTCGGCCTTTTGCTGGCCTGGGCCGCGCTCGCGTGGCTGGTTCATGCGCGCCACGACATGAATCGTGTAGAGGCCATCCATTTCGATGGTATGGCCGCGGCCTTTACGTTGGCAGTTATCTTCCTCTGCACCCTCTTTTCCGGGCTGATCTCCGCTCACAGCGCGGGACGGGGCAATATACTGGCCGGATTGCAGGAGGGCTCTCGCTCGCACAGCGGCGGCAGGTCCCGCGCGCTGCTGCGGCGCCTTCTGCTATCGGCGGAAGTAGGACTGACAGTTGTGCTCCTGGTCGGGGCAGGACTCCTGCTCAAGAGCTTCGAGCATCTGCGCTCCTCCGATCTCGGCGTGCCGGTCGACAACGTTCTCACGCTGCATTTGGGATTGCCGGATGCTCGTTACAAGCAGGACGAACAGAAGATTGCATTTTTCGAGCAACTCATCGCACGGGTCCGCGCTCTGCCCGGGGTCTCGTCCGCCGGCCTGGTGAGCGCGGCGCCCGGGCGAAGGATGGAACGGCGACGATCTAATGAGCATCGTGGAGCATCCGCCCCTGCCGAAGGGCCAGGGACTCGATTTCATGCTGCGCGGCGCGGATCCCGGATATTTTTCGGCAATCGGGCTTCCCATTCTCAAAGGACGCACCTTCAACGAGGATGAGCGAGGGAAGCGGGCGAACGTTGTGCTGATCAGCCGCGGCGCTGCCCAGCAGTATTTCCCCGGCGAAGACCCCATCGGCAAGCATCTCAAGACGATCGATGAAGGCGGCGTATGGACAGTCATTGGCGTGGTCGGGGATGTGCGATGGAATGTGGCGAAACCGCCGAATCCCACGCTGTATTGGCCGATCTACGGGAATGGCTACAGCTATGGCACCATTGTGGTGCGAAGCCCCCATGACGCGGACTCGATGGCAGTTCCGGTCCAGAAGATCGTCGCCCAACTCGACCCAGACTTACCGGTCTCGAATGTGATGACGTTGCGAGAGGCTATAGGCAAGAGCACGATCGACTCGGAATTCGATTCGATTCTGGTTCTGGCCTTCGCCATCATCGCGCTGGTTCTCGCCGCCGCAGGGCTCTATGGTGTGCTGGCGTATCTGGTGGCCCAACGGCTGGTTGAGTTTGGCATCCGCCTGGCACTCGGCGCGCAACGCAACGCTTTGCTAAGCCACTTGCTGTTGGACGGCCTCAAGCCAGCGCTGGCGGGACTCTTGATCGGCTTGCCGGCCAGCGCGGCCGTAGTCCGCCTCATCCGCAGCATGCTCTACGAAACAGAGCCGCTCGATCCCGTGGTATTTGGCGCAGTGGCTGGACTGCTTTTGTTCGTGGCTATTGCGGCCTGCCTCGTCCCGGCCTGGTATGCCTCGCGGCCTTGATCCGATGCGGGCATTGCGAACCGAATAGCGTGGATATTCTGCAGGCCCAGGATCTCACTTGTCGCACCATCGCCGATGCGCTCTTCGAGCGCTCGGACTAGTACCAAGGAGTCGGCTTATCGTCGCTCAAACTGTTGAATTCTCGCATTCCCTTTCGTGAACTGCGGCTTCCGATCGAGACATCCCGCTCGCCTCACACGTTCAGGGACTTCAGGTAAGGCACACTCAGCGGCATCAGCGATGGATCCTCTTCAAGTTCAACGAAGTAATTCTTGACGCCGCCTGTTTTTGCGGCTGTAAATACTGCCTTCCAATCCACGACGCCCTTGCCCAACGGAACCTGGCGGAAGCCGGACTTGGTGGAGGAGTCCTTCACCCAGTCCTGACAATGCATGGAGAGAAAGCGGCCGGGGTACTTCTTGAAGTAGGTCACTGCATCGTAGCCCTGCTGCGCGGTGGAGACCTGAAACTGCAACCTGGTGGTGGCGGGATTGAGGTCGGCGATCATCATGTCGTAAACCGGCTTGCCATCGATGTGTTCGGAGACGAAGCCTTCATTGTGCAGCAATGCGGTGATGCCTGCGGCGTGAGCCTTTTCGGCGAAGACGTTGAATGGCTCCACGTAGCGCTTCACATCGTCGACGGTCTCCGTCGTCCTCGGGCTCCAGGGCCCGAGCGCGGCAATCGCCATCTGCGTCATACCGAACTCCTTCGCATAGGCGATGCTCTGATCCGCTTTTTGAAAGAGCTCCTCTGCCGACCAGTGCGCGGAGATACAGCCGAGTCCCCAGTCTTCCAGCATGCGCCGCAATTCCTGTGGCTTGTATTTCTGGAGGCTCGAAAACTCATCATAACCATAGGGCGAACACAGCTCAATCTGAGTGAATCCGGCTGCGCGTAAACCCTTCATGCTGCCTGCGAAGTCCGTACCGATCGACTTGCGCACCGGATAGGTCTGACAGCCGATCGGCAGACCAAGCGGATCAGAGAATAGATATCGCGTGCCGGAGAGAAGAGCCGAAGCAGCAGCCCCTCCCATGAGAAACATCCTTCGATTCATCGTGTGCATGACCCACCGCCGAGCGACGGAACAAACTATAGCACCTGCGGAGAGAATGCCTGCGTCCATCACGCCCGCACCCGGTTGGTAAGCTGAAGGAACTGATCATGCTTCGCGTGGGACTCACTGGCGGCCTGGGCAGCGGCAAAAGCACCGCCGCCGCCATCTTGCGCGCACTCGGCGCTCAGGTCATCGAGGCCGACCAGCTTGGCCGCGAGCTGATGGAACCCGGCCACGCTGTCTACGACCAGATCGTGCGCACCTTCGGTCCCGAAGTCGTCTTGTCTGACGGCCGCCTCAACCGCCCCCGCCTCGCCGAGCTCGCCTTCGCCGGCGGCCGCCTCAACGACCTCAACGCCATCGTCCATCCCGCTGTCATCGCCGCCCAGCAGCGGTGGATGGACGAAGTCTTCGCCCGCGACCCGGCGGCCGTCGCCGTCGTTGAGTCTGCCTTGATCTTCGAAGTCGAACGCGACGCCCGCGCCCGCGGCGAATCCGACGGCATGCTCGCAGACTGGCGCCGCCGCTTCCACCACATCCTCCTGCTCACCGCCCCCGACGAGCTCAAGATCGAGCGCTACGTCTCCCGCCTCGCCCCCGAGCCCAGCCGCCGTGAAGCCGGGGCCCCCGGCGACAGGTCTTCGTCGCTGGGGTGGCGTGAGGCCGCTGTCGCCGACGCCCGCATCCGCCTCGCCCGTCAGATGCCCGACGCCGACAAGGCCGCCCGCGCTGACTTCGTGATCGAAAATACTGGCAGCCTTGAGGATCTCCGCAGCCAGATCGCCGCCGTCTGGGATCGCCTTCGCGCCCAGAGCAGCCAGTCTGAAGCAACAATCCGCCCATCCCCGGTTCATTAAAATAGAGGTGGAACCCTGCGTCGGCACGCAGCGTATTTGCTCGCGGCGGGCGCCACGGCGTCCCACGAACAGAGACCCTGTCCGTGGGGATCCCGCTTGAGAAAGGCAGTTGAAAGGTTATGAACATGCGAAGGCTTCTGATGGTTGTGCTGCTGGTTGGCGGGTTCTGGTACGTCACCGCCCACTTGCCCGGAGATCTCGAGCATCTGAAGCTGATCGGCGCCCACAGCGCGACCTCCTCGGTGCTCCAACTCACCGAAGCCCATGCCGCGCCCTCCTTCGACCCCGAGGAGCAGAACAATATCGCTGTCTACAAACGCGTGCTGCCTTCGGTGGTCAACATCACCTCGAATGCGCTGGTGTTCAACTTCTTCCTCGGCTCGGTGCCGCAGCAGGGACAGGGCTCGGGCTTCATCCTCGACAAGTCCGGGCACGTGCTCACCAACTTCCACGTGGTGGAGAACGCCAACCGCGGCATCGAGGTGCAGCTCTCGCAACAAGCACAAGTACTCCGCCAAGGTGATCGGCACCGACCGGACGCATGACCTGGCGCTTCTGCAGATCGACGCGCCCAACCTGCAGCCGGTGACGCTGGCCGACTCCACCGATCTCTCCGTCGGGCAGAAGGTTTATGCCATCGGCAATCCCTTCGGCCTGGCCGGCACCATGACGCGGGGCATCATCAGCGCCATCCGGCCCATCCGCGGGGCCGAGGGCGCGCCCATCGAAGACGCCATCCAGACCGACGCGGCCATCAATCCCGGCAACTCCGGCGGGCCGCTGTTGAACTCGCACGGCGAGGTGATCGGGATCAACACCATGATCGCGTCGAACGGCGCGGAGCAGAGTTCCGGGATCGGCTTCGCCATTCCCATCAACACCGCCAAGGCGGTGCTGGCCGACCTGACCCGCTACGGCCACATCAAGCGGCCGTCGCTGGGCATCGTTTCGTACCCCATCGGCCCGGACCTTGCCGAGCAGATGGGACTGGCGGCCGACTACGGCGTGCTGATCCAGAAGGTGATCCCGGGCGGAGCCGCGGAGCGCGCCGGACTGCGCGGCGGCACCCAGCAGGCTTACCTGGGCAATACGCCGATCTGGATCGGCGGCGACCTGATTGTGGCCATCGACGGGCAGCAGATTACCGATCCGCAGGACATTAACGCTGTCATGGACAACCACCAGGCGGGCGACACGATTTCGGTGACGATCTTGCGCGGGCGGCGGGAGATGACGCTGAAGCTCATCCTGGGCGAGGCGCGCGGGACCAATGCTTGACGGCAGGGACCAGAGACCAGAGACCAGGCACCAGGGACCAGGGACCAGAGACCAGAGACCAGGCACCAGGGACCAGGGACCAGGGATCAGGGATCCAGTTGGTGTGGTGGATCACATTTGTTGCGTGAAAAATAAAATTGAGCATCTGCTGCGGGATCAGTGGTTTGGAACGGATTTTTGGTCCTGTTTTGCGTCGAGTGTGATTTACCACACACAGGTTTTATTGCAATTTGCAATAGGGTGTCAGCGTTTGTTCCGGCGCGCTGCCGGTTGTGCCGGCGGTGGGTTGGGATGCGGGGTCCCGGGCCAGAAGGCCAAGGAATACGGTGGCGATCCCGGTGGCCAGCGAGACGACGGTGCCCGTTCCGGCCTTGCCGAGGGTAATGCCCTGCTGGCTCAAGATGCCGCCGATGCTGGTGACGCCGATGAGCAGGCCGGCGGCGGAGGTGCGAGGGTGGTTCCAGATGTTGGCGATGGTGGTCATGAGAACTCCTTATGATCGAGTGATCGAGTGATCAAGTGATTGGGTGAACAAATGAAGTACCAGTAATCAGTGGTCAGTGAACAGTGGTCAGTGAAATCGAGGTCAGGCCAGCGATGACCGGGCGCCCGCCCGAGACCGGCTCGGGACGGGCACCGGTTGTTGCTGGTTAGAACTTGACGCCGAGGGTGGTCAGGAACGTTTTTACGTCGGGCCAGACTGCCCTGAGATCCTGCACGGTCTGGAGATCGAGCGGGATGTTGAGGGGGTTGGCGGCGACGGCGGCCACTTCGGTGACGGGTTTTTCAACGGCACCGATGAGGGTGGCGAGCGCGGCGACGACCGCGGGAGTGGCTTTCATAGCCTTGTCGGCTCCGGAGAGCCACTTGAGGGCGTCTTCGGCGCCGATTTCGATTCCTTTTTGAAGGTTGACCAGAATGTTTGCCATGGCAAATCCTCTTTCCGACCGGGGCGCGCCTGAAATGGGCGTGGCCGGTCTTGAACCGGCGATCCGAATCCGGACTGCCGGGTGCCGCAAAGACACGAAGGCGCATGCCCGTCTGAATCCGCCGCGCGACAAAGCACGGCAAGACGGGATGCGCCAAACGATGAATTTTTGGGCTTAATTAAAGGATAGCAAAGCCGGCGATATAAATACCAAATTTGTCAGAAAATTTTGCGACTTGGAATCATCCATTTAGTCGATTTTCCACAGGGTTAGGTCTTGACAAGATTTTGGACAGATCCTCTCCGATTGCTTTTTGAGGGGGGCGGCCCGATTTTGGATCGAACCGCTCCGTCATTTGAAAAACGAAGGCGTGACGGGAGGGGGCAGGGCCGGGGCACCCGATCTATTCGATCAGGAAACCGCAGCCCAGGGCGATGGCGATTGCAACGACCCAAGCGAGCCCGTAGGTGAGGCGAAACCTGGCGACGCGCCGGAGATCGGCGAGAGCAAAGGCCATCGTAAGAAGAACGAGGATGGGCATCAGGACATTTGAGTGGCTCAAGTGGCACCTTCATCAAATGTGAGCCGGACGGCAATTTCCAGTGTTCTTGCGAGTTTTGAACTCGAGGTCATCCGCCGGGTTTGATGCGTGGCAGAGGCGAGAGGACATCGGATTCAAAGGTTCGCAACGCTGCAATTGCGGTTGGGGGGAACCCACATTACGGATTCAGTTTGCGGGAAGGGTTGCCTGTGCCTCCTTGCGCAAGCACAGGTAATGGTGATTTAAGTGCTTGTTGAATGTATGCTTTAGAGTGACGTAAGTAACGCTTTACAGGCAGACATTCGAGTGTGCGGAGTGATCACTTCGGTCAGGGCTGTTCCGCCTTATAAGTCACCGGGGACATTTGCCACCCAAGAAGGGAGAACTCTTCGCTCTTGAACGTGGGGTGGCTGCCCTTCAGTTTCCTTTATTGCAACGGCGCCGGGTTCTGTTGCTCAAATGGTAATTTCCGGATGGGCGGTCACTCGCTCAAAGGGTCGAAAGCAACAGCATCGACGCCCATTCAGGATCGGGAAGGACGAAGGTAAATAGCCAGCGATGCACCGGGACGCCCGGATAGTCGTGCGTCATCCCATAAGGACATTTCCCTATGCCCCGATCTGCATCGCCAACGTTGACCTTGCCACGCCACTGCAGCAACGGACCAGAGACATGGAGCGAGGCGCATAGAGGCTCCTTCCACTCCCGAGAGCCGTCATCCATCCAAATCAGCAGTCCCGTGAACTCTAAATCGGTCGATGAACGTCGATCTGCTGTGCAGGGAAGGATGTCATCCACGAATCGGTACTGCCCCACGTGCGTTCGCTAGGCAGCAAGTGGTGGAGCCATCGCGACAACCACTGACAGACGGGACGCAGGTTTTCATCTTCGGAGATGCGATCATTCGGCTCCGCCAGAAGGTAATCTCGCACGGCTTGGGCGAGAGACGCTTCCACTTCTGCCATCGAAGGTCTAGCTGCCATGGACCGATTCTCCCATGTCGTGTCTCATCTCGTGTTGATTGCGGAGCCGTTCCGAGTGGATTGTGGGCTACACTTCCCCAACTCCGATTTTGCACCGAAAATTGGGTCATTGACGGATGCGCGGTAATATAACCGCGACGGGATCGAAATCCCCGGTCCCCAAGTGCGAGGGACCGGGGGCACCCTCGGCGCGGTTGGGAAAGTTCATTGGGACCGGGCCACCGGCCGCGCAGCACTTTCGGGATCGAGGTCATTCGCCCTGCCGAGGTTCTGAGGAGGATGAAGAAATGACGACGCGAGTTTCCACATTTCCGCTGCGCCTGCCGGTATCGCTAAAAGCGGCCCTGGAAAAGATCAGCGAGCGTGACGGAACCAGCCTGAACCAATTCCTGGTGATCGCGGCAGCGGAGAAGATCGCCGCGATGGAAACGGAGCGGTTCTTTGCGGAGCGCAAAAATCGCGCTGATCGGAAGGCTTTCCGGCGCATCCTGAATCGGAAAGGCGGCGCGCCGCCGAGTCCCGAGGACGAGATTGAATGAGCCCTGGAATGCACCAATATCGGGTCATTGACGGATACGCGGTGATACGCCCATTACGCGAAAGCGGCCAAGTAGAGCACGACTTTGGTCAGTGCGGACCCACTGCCGGTGGGTCTGGACATGGTGTAGGGAACGATGCTGAAGTCGTGTGCGTCGATCGTGCTGTCAGATTCTCTATTCGTTGGACGGTTATCCGATGTTGGGGTGGTGTTCCGGGCTCGAAATGCAGAATGCCTGTGAACGTGCCTACAATGAATTTTCCTCGCGTGCTCCGATGACACCATGTCAGAGCAGTTTCCAGACCTTCCTTTCCTTTGGCATCGTCATTCACAAACAGGTGCAGTCCAAAATCTTCGCAAGACTCGTCATAGAGTATGGTTCCGTGCATCCCGTCCGACAGCACTCGTGCTCGAACCGTTACTGATTGGCTCTCAAAGTTCTCTGGCTGACTTGCAATGGTGCAGACTGTCAAGACCCGAGGTCTACTCTGGGCAATCAGAGCACTCGCAACCATCACCAAGGACGTTCCGAGCAGCGTACGGCGTCGCCAGCTTTTCCTTTTGATTTCGATCACCTTACAGTCCCTCAGCAAGGATTGGACGCGATTCGCGGGTGTATTGTGGCCCACACTTCCCCAACTCCGATTTTGCACAGAAATTGGGCCATTGGCGGATGCGCGGTAATGTAACCGCGACGGGATCGAACTCCCCGGTCCCCAAGTGCCAGGGACCGGGGGCACCCTGGGCGGGGTTGGGAAAGATCATTGGGACCGGGGGCACCGGGCGCATTCAAGGCCCAGCCGGAGCCCGAGACGCGGATCGAATCCGTTCAAAGGAGAACTGCTGTGAGAGAAATGACCGCAGAACAAGCGCACCTGTACGTCCACAATTTGGCTCTGGGCCTTCTCAAGAACGAAAGCCGCACCACCCGGTCCATCCTCGCCGCTGTTCCCAATGTCCACCTCGATTACCGCCCTGATCCATGTGCAAAAACAGCCATCGAACTTCTTCGGCACATCGCCAGCGCAGACAACTTCTTTCTGAAGTCCGTGGTGGACGGGGAGTTTGTGCCGGGCAGCGTGAAGATCCCGGAAGATGTGAAGACGCCGGAGGAGATTGCGGAGTGGTATGGAAAAGAGTACGCGAAGAATTTCGACGCCGTCAGCCAACTGTCGGGGGAACAGTTGATCAGGGTGGTGGATTTCCGGGGGCTATTCCAGCGTCCTGCCTACACTTTTCTCCAGGCGGGCCTGCTGCACTGCGTTCACCATCGAGGCCAGTTATCCACATACTTGCGTCCCATGGGCGGCAAAGTGCCGGCGATCTACGGCGAAAGTTACGATTCCGCGGAGGCGAAAAAAGCGGCGCAGGTTCCGGCCTAATCTGCCTGACCGATCCCCCCGGCTCGGGACTGCCCGTTCGCCGTCTCACTTACAGCTCCGGCAAGTCGGATCGTTCTGATCCAAAATACCCTGCTCGTAGTACATTCTCACCACTTGTACCCTTTGCCTTCCCATCGCGGGTCCCCGCTGTTCGCGGCATTGTGGACTGAAATGCTCCGGCCTTCGCTCCCTGCCCCTGTCCTGGCCGTCGAACCATCCCCAAAAAAGGGCCTGTGGAAAACCTGTCAAGAGCATATCCTGTTGAAAACTAGCCAAACCCTATAAAATAAAGCATGAAATTTCGCTGAATGACTTGGTATTTATATCGCTGAATCTGCTACCATTGAATTATCAGATCAGAAAAGAGAGAAAAGACGGGCCGGGCAGGCGCGGCTTCCGGGAAAAATCTGTCCCTGGAACCCCCAAAAGGCTCACCCGCCGGGAAGTTTGTGTCTTCCTGAAAAATTGAAAAAATGGGACAAACCTCCGCGGCATGCGTGGAATCTATTCCGCGGCAGATTGACAGAGTTTTGATGGGAGCACGGGTGTGAAGGTGAGGTAAATCACCCGGCTCCGAACGAAGTGCAGACGGCTCATTCCGCAAGGGAGGGCCGTTTTTTTTGTGCACACAAAGATTGCCGCGGAGGGCAGTCCCGGAAAGTAGTGCAGCAATGAGCAGAAACGGGAACCATCTTCAAAGACGTAACGCAAAACTGGCCGCGAGCTTTCGGCCCAAATGCAATCCTGGCGTTGATTTGCTGAGCAGGGCGGCCGACCAGGTGGTGGAGAAGCAAAGCGACAACATCGCCGACGCGCTCTGCGCTCAAGCGGTCCTGGGAAACGCCAGCGCGGCGCGGCTCCTGGTGGATCTGGCCGAGGGAGCGGACTGGGTGAGAAACGAAGCGACCGTATCGCAGGTTCTGGAGGTGGTACGGGCGTGGAGCCAAGAGCCGAAGTATGAGGAGCAGCCGGCGGAGATGTCCGCCGGGGTGATTGCCCCCCAACTCGGCGTCCCCGAAGCCTCGCGTACATTTGTCAACTGATTGCAAACCTCGGCGCTGTCCGGCGGAAGATCTCGAACCTGGGAGGCTTCCGCGGACGGCGCCGCCGATCCCCGGCGCTGGTGACACGCCGGGGATGGGAAACTACGGAAACGACCTTCGGGAGTCACAACCCAAGGAAAGAAGACGGCGAACATGAAGCACATCGTTCAAAAGTTCGGTATTGCGGCGCTGGCCGGGCACGGCATCGTATTGATCCTTTGCGCTCTTCCGGCGGCGCTCGCGGCGCAGGCGTTCAGCACGACGACCGTGCAGGGCACGGTGTATCTGGCGAACGGCGCAGCCGGGCTCCGGAACCCTGCAGTTGAGCTGGCCTGCGTTCACCACCGCCGCCAGCCAGGCGGTTGCCGCGGGTCGCGTGCACGTGACCATTGGCGCGGATGGATTTGTGAGCGTGAATCTCGCGCCGAACCTGGGAGCGACGCCGGCGGGACTGTATTACACGGCCGTGTATCACATGAGCGACGGCACGACGAGCACGGAATACTGGGTGGTTCCGGCGGCGGCGCAGGCAAGCTTGGCGCAGGTGCGGGCGCAGGTGATGCCGGCGGCGCAGGCAGTGCAGGCGGTGAGCAAGACCTACGTCGACCAGGCGATCGCAGATGCTGGCGCAGAGACCAGCTGACACGGCGTCGGGCGGCAACCTGACGTGGGCCGCTGTATCTGAATGGCGATCCGAGTGCAGCCGCTGCAGGCCGCGGACAAGCACTATGTCGATGCCAGTTTCGCGCAGGCGCTGCCGTTGGCGGCGGAACGGTGACCGGGCCGCTGACGGCGACGCAGATCGGCGCGATCTACCAGGTGGATCAATTTCCGGGCGCGGACTTTGGCGCGAAGCTGCAGGCGTGCTCTAACTGCGCTGAATGCGACTTATGGCGGGACGTGCGATGCGCGGAACTTTACCGGGCACGCAGCGATGGGATCGAACGTGACGATCTCAACGGCCAATGCGACTGTGTATGCTGCCGTGCGCGACGATCGCGACGGCGAACCAGATTGTGGTGACGGCGGGAACGCGCAATGTTGCGCTGCGCGGATGCGCGTGCGCGGCGGAGCGACGGCCAGCGGAAGCCAGGGCGGAACGGTGTTTCTGTACGCGGGCACGGCGGCAGCGATCCAGGTGGGCGATCCGACGTATGCCGCGGATACACCGGGTTCCACATGGACAATGTGGTGATTAATACGACCGCAGCGAGCAGCGCGACGGCGCAGGGATTGGTTGCGTATCGCGACGCAGGAGTTGGATCTGGAGAGCCTGTATTTCCTGGGTAACTGCGAATCAGACGGGCATGACGCTGGATGGAACCGGGAATTACACGGGCGGAACGTTCTGACGACGTCGATTTCAGCGGATTCCAGACAGCGGTGAATGCGATCGGGCACCAGGTTGCGAATCCGGCGACGACGGACTGGATGAATGCGAGCACGTTTGTGCGGCTGCATATCGACTGCCCGACGAGCGAACGGCAACCCGATGAGCGGGACACGATGGGATCAACCTGCAGCAGGGCGATGGGAACACGTTTACCGGCGGCGATGTGGAGGGCTGCGCGACGGCGCTGCACCTGGGAGCGAACGCGCAGAACAACACGATTGTGGGTCTGCGCAACGAGAACTCGACGACCAGGTGGTGGCGGACGCGGGCAGCTCGTACAACAACTGGATGACCGGCGGCACGATGTTTACCGGCAAGCTGACGGACAACGGAACGCGCAACAGCTTTCTGGATACGTTCCATCGCAGCTTTAATGGAATGAATGGCGACTGGTATGGCAGCCAGCAGGACGCGACGGTGACGAATCATTTCCGGCTGGGCATTGGCAACGGGAACGAGCGCGGGCTGCTGAACCGCTATCAGACCGATTATGGATACCGCTGGACGATGGGGCTGAGCGATGCGACGGCGGGCGAGCAGTTTTATCAGGTCCTGGATGAGCTGAACAACGTGTACCGGCTTTCGATCGGGCAGTACAACAATGGGCAAGCGAGCACCAACAATCAGACGGTGATCAACGCGGCGGGGACGGGCGCGGTGGTGCTGAACGGATCGAACAACTCGGGCACGGGCGGCGTGATGTTCGGGTCGGGCGGCCCGACCGAGACGACGGTGGCGACCATCAACAACGCGGGAAACGCGCAGTTCAACGGAACCTTGCAGGTGGGCGGGACTACGCCGTTCACGGGATCGCCGACGTAAGGAACAAGGCCGATGCGGAGATCGATTACTTTCTCTGGCCGGACTCGACGGCGAGCCAGAAGGAGATCGTTCACCTACAAGGACTGGAACGGCAACAGCCAGTGGTACATGGTGAAGGACGCGAGCAATAACTGGGCATTGAACTCGGCGCTGGGCGGACTGGACAGCTTCAAGGCGTATCAGAGCACCAACAGCGGCGACACTTACATTGACGCGGCCAACACATACGGGCGTGGTGCGGGTGAACTACGAGCCGGGATCGGGATCGGCGTTCAACGTGTACGGCGGCGGCAGCAGCAGCCTTGTATGCGAGCTTCAAGGGGACGACGGCGATCAAGTTTCCGGGGCTGGCGGCGGGCAGCGGGCATTCCTGCATGCAGATCGACAACTCCGGTTATCTGAGCAACACGGGTTCGGCGTGCGCGGGATCCGCGGTAGGCGCAGGCACGACAGGGCAGATTGCATACTATCCCGGCAACGGCAGCAGCCTTGCAGGCATGGCGGCGGTGCCGGTGACGGCGGGCGGAACAGGAGCAACCTCGGCAGCGGCGGCCCTCACGAGCCTGGGTGGGCTGGCGCTGTCGGGCGGGACACTGAGCGGAACATTGACTCTGGCCGGCGATCCCACGGCGAACCTGCACGCGACAACGAAGCAGTATGTGGACGCGGCCTTCAACGGATCGGCCAACGATCAGACGGCGCGTGCGGCCGCTTCGGCCGCGCAGTCCACCGCCAACGGCGCGCTCCCGCTCGCGGGCGGAAACATGAGCGGTGCGCTTGTCCTGGCGTCGGATCAGCCGAGCGGTCATCAGGCAGCGAGCGCGAACGCCGCCGTTGGCACCTATCTGGTGACTGCATATGGAGGCAAGGGGGACGCTCGTTCTTCCATCACCAATTCGGCCGGCACGAGCTATTTTTCAGGCTCGATGACGGCCGGCGGCAACGTCATGACTGTAGGAACGTACACACCCGCATCGGGAGACGTTGGCAAATACATTGCGATATGGAATCCCACGGCGCAGCCCTTTGCCTCGACTGCGTTTGCCGCGCTTTCCGGGTGGACACCCAACAACGTCGCGAAGATCACTGCCGTCAACGGATCGACGGTGACGCTGAACAAGACAGCACTCAACTCTTTCAGCGGGAACATCACCGTTGGGAGCGACAACGCGGACCCTGCGGCGGGACTGAATTACTGCGAGTCCTCCGCCAATACGCTGAGTGGCGGCAGCGTGTGCATGCTTCCGCCCGGAAACTACGGATTGTTTACCGCGCCTTACTACATCCTCACCGGTGCTCAAGACGATGGCAGCCCGGGCGGTACCCCGGCAGGCGGTTCTGGTGCTTCCGTTACGGCGGTGCTGGGCGGAATCAATGGCAGCCAAATCGTGAGCTACACCGTGAACAGCGGCGGAAGCGGTTACACACCGAACAGGCAGTTACAAGTTAGCCTGACTGGCGGTTGTGGCAGCGTGTTGATTTGCGGGCAGGCATTCGCACTCGCAAGCACCAACTCCAGCGGCGCGGTAACCAGCGTAACCCCGGTATATACCGGCTTCGGGTATGTTGCCGCCCCCACCGTTACGGTGCAACCCCTGGGGGGCGACGGAGCGGCAGCGACCGCGACATTGTCGGGCAGCACGATTGGGAGTTTTGCGGTTACAGCGGCCGGCGGCGGCTATCCAGCCAACTCATCGGTAGATTGGTTTGCGCTGCAAGGTACGAGCGGCTGCACGGTGATCAGCGGCAACTTTGCCGGAATGGCTCCTTATGTGGCGAAGGGCACCGCCTCAACAAACGCCGCCGGACAAGTCACTGGTCTGACAATCGCAACCAATGCGACCGGCTGCACGTCGGCTCCAGTCATCGTCTTTGGGGACTTCGCGTGCAACTCCGGCAGCGCGGGGTCTCCGGTATGGGGGCAGTGTTCGAACGTTGCTCCGTTGAATCCGATTGCGTTCCCTGTACACGTCTTCATCAACGGCAATGTGAGTTTTGTTGGTCAGTCTCCGTCGCGCGGGAATGGGTCGACCCTGACGGGCTCGTGGGACAACAACACGGTGGACATAAACCAGCCGGCAATCATAGGCGGATACATCAGGTATCAGGACATCAAGAATGTCGGGTTAGCGGGTGAGATGCTTGGGGTGCTGGCCAACAACAACATGAATTACGCCAAGATGCAAGATGTGAACTTCAATACGGCGTGGGGCATGTGGACCGCCGCGACAGATATCGGATCGATCTTCGATAACCTGACGTTCAATGGCAATGCGGGGTGGGTGAACGGCGGTACGTGGGCTCATCGAGCGAACTTCCCGACGGGGCAAGGCGGCTTCTTCGACGCAGAATCGGTGACGAACATTCTTTCCCGGCTCCAAGCGTATGGCGGCCCCGGCAGCATCTCGCAGAAGCTGGACGATTTTTTCAACAGCAACTGGTGGCACGCAGAGTATTCGGCGAATTCGGCGGACTTTTCCGAAACCTGCAAATTTCCGCAGGCTGCGAATCAGCGTCAAACCGGAGTCAGCATGATGACCGGCCAGTTTCACGCCAATGGGATGTGTTTCCCGGGCATTACATCAATAGGGCAAGAGATACTGGAACGCGACTCGAGGTCGACCGGAGGAGCGACTTACAACACGCTGGTTGTCAAGCAGGTTTCACGGAATATCTTCTGTTGCGATGTAGGCGGAATGCAGATGACGAACCTGGGCTGCGAAGCCTGCACGCCGCTTACGGGCACAAACGATCCGTACCGCAATGCCACGACGCTGGAAGGCGCGATCAAGACCATGGAATGCAGTTCCAGCATGCCGGGGTCGAACGGGTTTCTGAACCAGGTTTCCTACAGCGGCGCAAATCCGTTGTGGTCGATCTTTTCTATCCCCACGCAGGGGAACCCCAAGTGCCTGGGCTGGTCAAATAACTCATCATCCGGGACCAACGCGCAGGCGTCACAGAACCCCGGATTCACAAGCCAGATCAACTTTCCGTTCGGTCTGGCCATCTATCCGCATAACGGAATCAATTCAAACTTCGATTTCTATGACATGGATTCGAACGCGCAGCATTACGAGGGGGCGCTGATGCCCGAGGTAAACGGGTTCATGTTCCGGGGCGCGGATGGAACGACGGACAAGATTGACTTCCAGAACGATGCGACCCGCTTCAATGAACCGCTCTATGCCAAGAGCGGGTTTTATGATTGCGGAGGCGGCTCCTTCTGCGCACAACTGGCCTTTGCGGGCACGGCCAACCGCACGGTAACGATTCCGGATTCCAATTCGACAACCGTGCAGGGCGCGGGATCGGCTAGCTCCGGGCAGGTGGTGCAATACATCGATACGAACGGTGTGCAGCACTATACTCCGGCGAGTTCCTACACCGCGCCGCAGGTTGCCGCACTGTTCAGCGGATGCTCGGGAACGATGTACCTGGGAGCGGACGGTGCGTGTCACACCGCATCAGGAGCACTGGCGACCGTGGGTTCGCCCGGCAC
This sequence comes from uncultured Acidobacteriota bacterium, assembly GCA_963846375.1. Lineage (GTDB taxonomy): Bacteria > Acidobacteriota > Terriglobia > Terriglobales > Acidobacteriaceae > Telmatobacter. The sequence continues at coordinate 118,266 of CAWJVV010000006.1, read as the reverse complement.
GGTTCAACCGGACGGGTCAACCATTACCATATCCGGGGGCGTTATCTCCGCGGCGAATCCATCGGCGGTGAATCCGGATTCAGTAACATGCTCCAACGTGAGTCTAAGCACGTCCCCGGCAAACGTGTGCGCGCTCACGATACCCCCGAACAGGGTGCCATACGGGGGCGTGTACCAGGTCAGCGCTTTCTGCGGAGCGACTCTGGTGGCAAGTGGAACGGCGTCGTCCTACATTCCGCAACTGCGTTTCTACAATGCGGCCAATTCAACGACCTATAACATCGCCAACAACAACAGCCTGCCCACCGCATCCATCGGTTATGGATATGTGGCGGACATATCGTTCACGGGGTTCTCACTGTTGGCTCCGGCAAGCGGGGCCGGGTTCACGCAGGCAGGCGGATACGCGGCGTCCTATCGTTATGACGGCGGCAACATGACGGCCCTGCAAGGTGCGAGCACTACGTTTCAGCCGACCCCGGCGCTGGTTTCGAGCAGTGGTTCAAACCAAATCCAGATATGGATGTCGACGAGCTTCGCAAACGCCAGCCCGAACACGGTGACGTGCAGCATCGTGGGCACTGTGCTGCATTGAGAGCGACCGTGCAGAACGTTAAGGCCGGTTCTCACGCATAGCGGAACCAGCTGAAAGACCAACAAGAGAGCCAGTAAGAAGGCGCTTGCCGGAGACGGCGGGCGCCTTTTTTGCTGCGGGCGCTGTGGCAGAAGGCGGCCGGCGCCCTGGCGGTGAGAGGAACTGACGTGGAGAGAGGAGGAGAGCGATGAGGCAGATGGATGACAACGGAGCGCTGGAGGCGCTGGTCACGGCCGGCGAGGTGGATGTGGAGGCGCTGGAGAGTCTGGGCCGTGTGCTGGACGAGCGGCCGGCGAGCCTGCATGGCGATACGGTGGCGATAAAGCTGGCGAGGGCGTGGCTGCGGGTGCGGACGCGGACGGGTGCGGTGGCTCCGCTGGAGGCCAACAAGGTGCAGCAGATGTTTGAGCGGCGGCGCGGGCAGCGGAACATTGTGCTGAAGGCGCGGCAGATGGGGCTGACGACGTGGACGGCGGCGCGATTTTTTCTGAAGACGATTACGCAGCCGGGGACGCTGACGCTGGAGGTGGCGCATACGCAGGAGGCGGCGGAGGAGATCTTCCGGATCGTGCACCGGTTTCTGGATTGGCTGCCGGATGGAGTGGCGCGATGGTCCGCTGACGACGTCGCGGGCGAATGTGCGGCAGATTGTGTTTCCGGAGATCGATGCGCAGTACCGCGTGGTGACGGCGGGCGATCGCAACGCGGGGCGGGGACTGACGGTGCAGAACCTGCATTGCTCGGAGCTGGCGCGGTGGCCGGGAGATCCGGCGGAGATTCTGGCGGGATTGCGGGCGGCGCTGGCGCCGGGAGCGGAGGAGATATTGGAGTCGACGCCGGAGGGTGTGGGCGGATGCTTTTACGAGGAGTGGCAGAAGGCGCCGGAGACGGGGATGGTGCGGCACTTTTTTCCCTGGTGGATGGAGGAGCGGTACCGCGGGGAGCCGGTTGCGGAGACGGAGCTGACGGAGGAAGAGCGGGAGCTGATGGCTCGCGAGAGGCTGGATGCTGGAGCAGATCGGGTTCCGGCGGCAGATGCGGGCGAATTTTCGCGGGCTGGCGCGGCAGGAGTATGCCGAGGACGCGGAGCGCTGTTTTCTGGCCAGCGGGGATTCGGTGTTTGAGCTGGACGCGATCGAGGCGCGGCTGGCGGAGGTGCCGTGGACGGCGCGAGCGCGGCGGAACGGGGAGATGCAGGTCTGGCTGCCGCCGGTGAAGGGCAAGCAATACTGGTGGCGGTGGATCCGGCGGGCGGCGGAAGCGAAGGAGATTACTCGGCGGCGCAGGTGCTGGAGGTGGGGACGGGGTTGCAGTGCGCGGAGTTTGCCGGCCACGTGGCAGGACTGGAGCTGGCGCAGCTGATTAGTGCGATCTGGCGCGGGAATATAACGGCGCGTGGCTGGTGGTGGAGCGGAACAATCACGGGTCGGGGGTGCTGGCGCTGATGGAGCAGGCGTGCAAGTACGACCGCATCTACCGGCAGGACGGGCAGGCGGGGTGGCTGACGACAGTGGTGAGCCGGCCGCCGATGCTGGGGCGGCTGGGGGCGGCGCTGGTGGAGAGTCCGGGGTGCTTCATGAGCCGGGCGCTGCTGGGCGAGTGCCGGAGTTTTGTGCGGCATCGGGATGGGAGCACGGGGGCGCAGAGCGGGACGCACGACGACCGGGTGATGGCGATGGCGATGGCGCTGGGGGTGCGGGAACAGGGGCTGGGGACTAGGGGCTGGGGACCAGGGGCGATTTACGAGAGGCGAGTTGCGAGAGACGAGGGGCTGGATGCGTTTGGTGAGGGGGGTCTTGCGCAACTCGTAACTCACGACTCGTGCCTTGCCGGTGGCGGCGTTCACTGCTGTTAAGGCGCTGTTGCCGGTAGAATGCAGGGAACTCGGAGAGACAACGATTGGCGGTTCTGGCGGTGCAGCATATCCGGCGGATGCGGGGGGCGCGCAGGGCCAGCTGATGCTGGGCGCGGACGGGCACGTGTACGTGGTGAAGTTCCAGAACAACCCGCAGCATGTGCGGGTGCTGGCCAACGAACTGCTGGCGACGCGGCTGGCGGTGGCGGCGGGATTGACGCGCGCCGCACGCGGAGCTGGTGGAGGTTTCGAGCGTGGCTGGTGGACAATACGCCGGAGCTGGAGATGGACTTTGGGCGGAGGCGGGAGCGATGCAAGCCGGGGCTGCAGTTCGGGTCGAGATTTGTGGGCGGGCTGATGCCGGGGCAGGTGGTGGACTTTCTGCCCGAGGATCAGCTGGGCGAGGTGAAGAACGCTGGACGAGTTCGCGGGGATCCTGGCGCTGGACAAGTGGACCGGCAACGCCAACGGGCGGCAGGCGGTGTTTACGCGCAGGCAGCGGGAGCGGCGGTACAAGGCGGTGTTCATCGATTTCGGGTACTGCTTTCACGCCGGGGACTGGAGATTTGAGGATTCGCCGCTGCGCGGGGTGTACTACCGGAATGAGGTGTATGGCGAGGTGACGGGATGGGAGTCGTTTGAGCCGTGGCTGACGCGGATGGAGACGATGGCGGAGGAGACGGTGTGGGCGGCGGCCAACGAGATTCCACCGGAGTGGTATGGCGGGGATGTGGGGGAGATGGAGGCGCTGGTGGAGAAGCTGCTGGCAAGACGATCGCGGATCCGGGAGCTGATTGAGGGGTTTCGGGTGTCGGATAGGGCGCCGTTTCCGAATTGGGGACGGAGGCGGGACGAAAAGTGCAGGGAGGATGGGAGCAGAGACTCGATGGGGGATAGCATGAGGGTGAATTGAGGAGGACGAGTGACTGGAGTGATGAAGTGAGCAAGTATCAGGGCAAGGCGGGAGAACTCGACGTTGCACTTGGAATCACGTCTGTTAGCTCGATCAGTCGCCTGACCGCGGAATATCGCGATGGCCATTGGAAATCAGCGGCGGGAGTGCACGTTTCAGCTGCTCCGGTATGTGCCGGACGCGGTGCGGAACGAGTACGTGCACATCGGGGTGATCCTGCGCGAGCAGGGCGAGGGCGGACGCATGGAGGTGCGCTTCACGCGCGACTGGCGGCGGGTGCGGTGCCTCGATCCGGAGGCCGATACGGCGCTGCTGGAAGGCATGGAGAGCGAGCTGCGGAGGCGATTGAACGACGATGCCGATGGGAAGTTGAAGAGGATCCTGGACGAGTCGCTGTCGCTGAGCGTGCAGATGACCGAGCCCAAGGCATACCTGGCGGAGAGCCTGCCGGCGGGGATGGAGGAGCTGATGCGGCTGTACGTGGAGCCGCCGCCGCGGGAGAAGGTGCCGCGGCTGAGGGGACGGGCGGCGATCCAGGCGGGGATGCGGGCGGAGTTCGAGCGCGCCGGGGTATGGGATCTGCTGCGCAAGCAGATTCGCGCGGCGGAGTACACGCGGCCGGCGATCCGCTGCGCATCGACGCGGGGTACCGGCCCAATGGAGTCATTAGAATGTTTCACGCGGTGAGCCTGGAGGGCGGCGTGGAGATGGCCAAGGTGCTGGCCTTCTCGGCGGCCAGCCTGCGGGCCGGCGTGGAGCGGCTGGAGAAGGCGGACCTGGAGCTGACGGCGATCATCGAGCCGGCGGCAGGATCGTATCCGGTTTGGGCGCAAGTGACGAAGACCCCGAGCGGCTGGAGATGTACCGCTTCGGGGTGGAGACGATGGAGGAGCACCGCATCCGGGTGCTGACCACGGCGGATATGCCGAGGGTGGCGGCGACGGCGCGGCGAGAGCTGGTTGAGAACAGGGGCTAGGGACTAGGGACTGGGGACTAGGAGGGACGAGGGACCAAGGGACCAAGGGACTAAGGGACTAAGGGACCAAGGGACTAAGGGACTAAGGGACTGAGGAGCATGAGGCTCTTCGCTTAATCGCGAAGGGCCTTTCTTATTTGGGGCAGGTCGCATACGGCGTTTACCTGGGCAGCGAATGGGAATGAAGGCACGGCGTTGATCGCTGTGCCTCTTTATTTTTGCAAAGAACACTGGAGCTTGCGGCACAAGACGAGGACGGGGCCGGCTTTCTGGTCCCTGGTCCCCAGTCCCTAGCCCCTGCTCTTAAGAAGGAGCGAACGGATGAAGATTCGAGAACAGATTCGGGGGATGTTGGGGCGCGGCGGCGGAGGGAAGGCAAAGACTGTCGCGGGCGAGGCGGAGCGGCGAACGCTGGCGCTGCCATCAATTTTGAGCCCGGTGGCGGGGGGGCGATTGCTGCCCAAGCCGACGCCGGTGAACCTGCGGCGATTCGCGGAGACACCCCTGGTGCGACGCGCGATCAACGTGATCAAGGACCGCGTGGCGTCCATGGACTGGCAGGTGCGTGCCGCCACCGGCGGCGAGGGCGGCGCGCCCGGCGAACGCAAGGAGATTGAGGCGAGGCAGAGGGCGCTGCGGCTCGTCTTGCAGGAGCCGAATCCGTCGGATAGCTTTCGCACGCTGGTTGAGCAGGCCATTGAAGATGCGCTGACCGGCGGCTACGGGGCGATCGAGATGGAGCGGACCGGTGATCCGGCGCGCCCGGCGATGCTGTGGGCCGTGGATGGAGCTTCGATCCGCATCAACGGCAAGTGGGACGGCGATCGGGAGACGCCGCGCTATGCGCAGGTGATGCCGGGGCAGGTGGAGGGCGGTTCGAGCAGCGTGGAACTGCGCGACGACCAGCTGATGTACATCCGCATGAACCCGCGCAGCTTTACGCCGTTCGGACTGGGTCCGCTGGAGGTGGCCTTCGAGACGGTCAATCAGTTTCTCAGCGCGCACCGCTACGCGGGCAAGCTGGCGGCCAACTCGGTGGCGCAGTATGCGCTGTGGCTTAACGAGGCGACGCCGTCGCAGCACGACCGGCTGATCCGCTGGTGGCAAGACGAGATCGAGGGCACGGGACGCGTGCCGCTGATCTCGACCGAGCAGAAGCCGGAGGTGCTGCGCTTCGGCGGAGGCACGGACGCAGACCTGCGGCTGAAGTGGCAGGAGTTCCTGATTCGCATGGTGGCCAATGCGTTTGGATTGCCGCCGCTGCTGCTGGGGCTGGAGAGCGATGTTAACCGCTCGACGGCGGCTGAGCTGGCGGATGAGGCATTTCGCGGCGCGATCTCGCCACTGGCGCAGTTGATCGCAGGACATATTACGCGCGATCTCTTCGGCAAGTGCATCGGGTGGCGCGGGTTCGAGTTCGTGTTCAACGACTTGAGCGCGCGCGACGAGAACACGGAGCTGGCGGTGCAGGTGGAACTGCTGAAGGCGGGCGTGCTGACCGTGGATGAGGTGCGGGCGATGCGGGGATTTCCGCCCTTGGCGGGGACAGTGGTCAGTGGTCAGTGAGCAGTGAACAGTGAACAGTGAACAGACGGAGTGAAAAAGTGAAGAGGTGAAAAAGTGAATAAGTGCAAAAGAGCAAATGCTCCTGACGATCACTGTCAGTGCAATGCGAAAGAGCCGGCGACGGTTCGGTTGGGCCACGTTTACTGAGCACTGTTCACCGGCCACTGGCCACTGTTCCCTTTTTTCACTCCTTCACTCATTCACTTCTTCACTGATCACTGAGCACTGAAGAACAACGGGCCGAACCTGGCCCGACAGACGCAGAGAATGTCTGCGCGGGGGAGTATCGATGCAACTGGAAGCGATGGCAGTGAAGTTCCCGGCCGTCGAGGGCCACCCCAACCGGGTGGAGTTCGAAGGAGTTTTAACCGTAATCAATGTGGCCAGCGACAAGGCGCCGTCGGGTGCACGCGGGCATCGCGTGCTGCTGACGCGCGAGGCGGCGGAGAAGGCGCTGCCTTCGCTGCTGGGCATGGCAGTTGACTATCGGCCGGGGTGGGATGGACACGATGCGCGGCGCAAAATTGGTTTGTTGACCGAAGCCACGCTGAACGGCCGGCGGCTGGTGGTGCGGGGATACCTGTACGCGCGGGATTTTCCCGACGTGGCACGGGCTATCGAGGCGCACGGGCCGCAGGCGCTGGGAATGAGCTACGAGATTGCCGATGCGCGCGTGGAAAACATGAGCGCGGAGGTATGGAAGCTGACGCAGGTGACGTTTACCGGCGCGGCGATACTGCTGCGGGAGAAGGCAGCCTACCGGGAGACGAGTTTCCGGATGGAAAAAACAGGGGCTAGGGACTAGGGGCTGGGGACTAGGAGGGTGCAGGGACCAAGAGCCGGGCTTTTGGGATTCTCTAGTCCCTAGTCCCCAGTCCCTAGTCCCTGTATCTAAGAAAGGAAAACCAATGGAGACAAAGGAACACGACGTAGTGGCGCGGCTGGAGTCCGCGGCCACACTGCTGGAGCGAACGCTGGCGTGGTTTGACGAGCGCCAGACCGCGTTGAGCGGGCAGGTGGAGCGAATCTCCGCCACGGTGGAGCAGACGCGCCGCGAAGAAGAACTGGCGCAGAGGCTGGCTGCGGCGGAGAAGGAGATCGCCGAGCTGACGGCGGCGGCGGAACGCCACAAAGTTGCCGCTCGCGAGGAGACGCAGACCGCGGATGTCTTGCAGGCCGGCGCGACGCCGAAGCCGGTGGCTGTTCCGGCACGCAGGACATTGCCGGCGGCAACGACCGCGATGCTGGCCAAGCACGGCATCGGCGAAGGGCCTGCGGATGTGAAGGTCCTGGACGCCGCGCTGAACGGGCTGAGCGTGGAACAGCGGATTGCGGTGAAGAGCCAGCTGTTGCGCGCGGGGGCGATTGAGAACAGCTTTTAGCTGTTAGCTGCCGGGTCTCGATCACCGGGTACTTACCGGATGCTGGACTTATCCAGATATGTCCGAGTTATTAAGTGATCGGGCGGTACTTTGTAAGTTCGCATAACTTCTTCGCTGCGCCGGCTTAACGCGCAACTCAACCTCAACCGAGCTCGACAAGCTGCCCAAGCGCATGATGCGGATGGGCGGCCCGGGCCCTCACATGCCTTGAAGGCAGAAGGATGTTATGAACGTGTCGTTTGCAGATATTCATGCCGCAGCAGATTTCATCGGACCCGGCGCCGTGGAAGTTCCTCTGTACCAGACCGAGATCTTCGACATTTGCCGCCGCTCGGGACCGTTCGGTCAGAGGATCAAGCAGGTTCCGGCCACCGGCCATCCGTCCCGGTTTTTCGAGGAGACGGCGCTACCCACGCCGGGCGCGGCGGGCTTTGTGAATCCGCGCTCGATCGTCGCTCCAACAGTGAGCCCCACGCGCGTGGAGCGCAGCGTGCCACTGAAGGCGATTGTAGCCCAAATCAACTACAACCTCTTCGACGTGGAACTGGGCAACCAGCAGCAGCAGTTTGCCTATCTGCAGGCCAAGGACCTGGCGGACACGGTGAGCGGCGTGATGGTGACCCACGACGTGGCGTTGTGGAACGGCAATGACACCAGCCTGAGCGCACCGACAACGACGCAGTATATGGGCGTGACCGCGCAGATCGCTGCCGGCGGCAACTCCACCACCATCGCCAACAACGCATCGATCGTGGATGGATTGAAGTCGACGGTGGCGCAGATGGTGGCCAGCAACGGCTATCACGTGCGGCCCACGGCCATCTATGCCAACCCCGTGCTGCTGGACCTGATCGACCGGGAGATGAAGTCGGAGTTCAACGTAGTGCTGAACACCGACCAGATCACGGGCGGATTCCGGGTGAAGATGCTTTCGACGCAAGCGGGCGATCTGCCGCTGATCCCCGACTGGAGCCTCAGCTACACGGGCACGCCGGGTTCGGGTACTGCGGTGCTGCCGGCCTACATCGTGACAGAGGACCTGATCGAGTACCACTGGCTGGGCGATCCGGCTCCGCGCATCTTCCAGCTCGGCCTGCCGAACTCTCTGACGCAGCAATACGTGGCGGTGAAGTTTGGCGCGGTGGTGGTGAAGGGCGCTAACTACGCGCATTACCAGGTGCTGGTCGATCGCTAAAGCGATCGACCAAGGGACTAGGGACTAGGGGCTAGGGACTAGGGGGGACACGTAGGACGAAGAGCCGGAAGTATCCGGCTCTTCTAGTCCCTAGTCCCTAGTCCCCAGGCCCTAGTCCCTGCTTTTCTCAAGGAGGAACTTATGGCGTATCTGCAGCCAGCGGATTACCCGAACTATGGATTGCCGGCCGCGACGACGGCCGATTGGATTACGGCCGCAACGGCGCTGATCAACAGTTACTGCAGGCGGCCGGATTTGAACGTGATGGAGTACACCGAGCGCCTGCGCCTGGTGCGCGACGCGCAGACGGTGCGCTTGAGTTATCTGCCTTTGGCGCTGATGGGCTCGGCAACGTCACCGCTGGTGAGTTTGCAGGGTCGCTACGCAAAACCGCGGCGCGGCGAACTTGCGATCGAGCCGATGTTTGAAATTGCGTGGGCCTTTTCGCTGCCCGGGCAGTGGGTGGCGGTCGACACCAACACGGTTGACTTCGATCCGGCAACGGGCGAGTTGACGCTGCCCATGAACCTGTTCGGCTTTTCGTTCAACGAAATCAGCGTGACCTACACGGCGGGGCTGTCGACGATTGGCGACGATGTGAAGTCGGCATGCGCGCAGATTGTGCGCAACGCGCAGGCATCGCCCGCGCTGAACGTCAGCCGCACGCGCATGGACACAATGCAATCGGAGTACTTTTCGAGTTCGCTGCTCGACGACACGGTGAAGCAATGGCTGCGTCCTTACGTGGCGAGCAGAGTGGGGTGAGCGATGAGCGATACGGCACCGCGCAATCCGACGGGAGCTCCGCAGATGCTGGCCGATGCGCTGTTGCGCAGTGTGGGCGGCACATGCGCGCAACTGCGGGTGAGCGCAACGAGCACAGACGGAAGCATGAGCGAGGTGGGCCTGGTGGCGAACCAGTTTGCCGAGGTGGTGCTGAGCCCGGTGGCGATGCGCAAGCTGCGCCCGAAGTACCAGGAAGGCGGACAGTCGCAGTGGGAACTGCTCATCTCCGCCAGCAGCGTGGCGCAGCAGGTAAGCGCGCTGGAGTTGAGCGACGCGCAGTCCCTGTTCGCGATGACGCTGACCGTGACGGTAGCGGAGCAGGATTACCTGATCGAATCGGTGGCGTCGAACGTTGCCTTCGGACAGGTGTATCTCTATCGGCTGCTGCTGCGGGAGACGGGGCAGAAGTGTGTTTGAAACAGGGAGTAGGGAACAGGGAACAGGGAACAGGGAACAGCTTGAATGCTGATGGGATTCAAATTCTCGTCCAGCTCGAAGTTCAGGTTCCAGAACAAGATTAGGAAAGGGGTTGGGAAACAAGGAACTGGTCGCGGAACGGAGCTCCTCTGTTCCCTGATCCCTGTTCCCTGTTCCCTGCTTTTATGCAGAATGCGAAGGATTCGTTTTACATGGCATTGCGTAATCGGTTGGCGGCGCTGAACCCGGAACGGACCATGCTGATCCGTGGAGCGGTGCGGCCGGGAATCCTGGTGGAAGAGGCCGAGGCGCCGTTCGCGCAGTTGCCTGCCGACGTGTACGTGTTGCGGTGGCTGGGCATCGGCGTGGATGTCGATCTGGCGACGAGCATGGTTGCGCAGGAGTGCGAGATTCTCTACGCCACGTGCGGCAGCCAGAGCTTCGGCGGGTTGGATCGCGGCCGCGCGCTGAGCACAATGGACACCGAGATGGCGGCGCTGCTGCAGCCATTCCACACGCCCAAGATGAGCTACATGGCCACGCCGCCCGCGCAGATGCTGACGCAGGTCTTTTGGGATGAGCCGGTGTTTACGCCGTGCGTCACGCAGCGCGACCGGCTCAGCCGTTGCGTGAAGGTGATGGTCTACAGCTACCAGGAACAGGGGGAGTAAATGGCAACCAACTGGTTTTCCGCCGCGGCGCCGGTAACACGGCGCGTGCGCGCGTACTTTGCGCCGGTGAATCGCGCAGCGCAGACACCGGTGATCTTCGATCCCGCGCAGCAGGGCGGATTTGCTTTGGACGCGCCGCCCGCGCCCTGGATCAGCCTGGGTTACATCCAGGGATTCGAGCGCAAGGCGGCGAGCAAGACAGCGGTGGTGGAGACGGGGATGCCTGCCGCCGCTCTGGCGCAGGTGCGAGAGAGCCTGGATGCGCACGTGAGCTTCCAGTTCCTGAGCTGGACGAAGCTGACGATGGCCCTGGCCACGGGATCGCAACACATGAACGCGCTGGCACCGGCAACCGGCGCGGCAAACGCGGCTGTAGGCGCGCTGGCGGCCCCGGCTGTCGTGGCACAGAGCGGGTCGACAGCAAGCTCGATCGCACTCGCCTCTGCCGACGCGGCGAAGTTCTCGGCCGGGCAGATGATTGCAGTCGATATTGACTACATGGGGCAAACCGGCTTTGTGGGCGCGCCGATCTCCGGCGCATATGTGCGGAAACCTTTGACCGATGCGGACTATATTCGCCGCATAACGTTTAACGTGGCCCTGATCGCGAGCACGGGACCGGGCGGACTCACGCTGGCGCAGCCTTTGCCTGGCGGCGCGCCGGGGAGCCAAGCCAAGGTGCAGGCGCTAACCGGCTTCGTTGATCGCGAAGGCGGATCGTTCTTCCAGGAGTGGTCCGGGCTCTTCGTGGTGGAAGGCGGGATGGGCGATCGCGTCCTGTTTCATTATCCGCGGCTGCAACCCATGGCGAGCGCCACAGAGTCAGCGCTGCCGCTGGCCGGCAAGGACAAAGGCAAGCTGGAGCGCATTGCCCTGAACGCGCAGTTTCTCGCGTTGCCGGTCACCGATCCGCTGGATGGAGAGCGCGTGGTTTGCTACCGCAGCTTTGTGCCAGCCAAGAACGCGCTCGTGTGAGCAAAAGAAAGGGACTAGGGCCTGGGGGCTAGGGGCTAGAAAACAAGAGCGGAGCGGAAGGGACAAGACGATGAAGGTTTCAATTGGGGGGCAAGATTATTCGGCGGCGCTGGATGCCGCGAGACCGTTCGAGATTGTGCGCAAGCTCAACGAGCCGACGGTGTGTGAACTTGCGTTGAGCTTGCCGGGCGATGGATCGCTCGCGGTGCCGGCATGCTTTGCGCGTGTCGCAGTAACAGGCGATGACGGCACGCCCTACTTCACGGGCTATGTGGCTTCGGCTCCACTGCCCGAGTATGCGGGTCTCGCGCTCGATGGACCGCGGTACCGCTATGCACTGCAGGCAGTGAGCGACGAACTGTTGCTGGACAAGGCGCTAGCCGCCTCAAACAAAGCTATCGCAGGCCTTGGTGCAGGCGCGGCGATGAGTGCGCTGGCGGGGCGCTCGGGGGCAACTGCGTTGTCGACGGCGGGGCTTTCGCTTGCTACTTCTGTGAGCGAGTTTGTTCCGGAGCCGGGCGCAGTGTTCAGCAAGAGCGCAGGACAACTGGCCGCGCAGGCGCGCGCCTCGTATCGCGCAGCCGGCGGCGCGCTGGCGCTCACCGCAATTCCGACGGCAATTCACAATCTCAACGAGGCGGACGGCAGCCTGACGCTGGCGAATCTTACTCTCAATGCCGGTACACGGCGTGCCTTGGCGAATGACGTGACGGTGTGCGGGGAGCACGAGCCGGCTGCTTACGTGACGGAGTACTTCGTGGGCGACGGCGTCAGCACGCAATTCAACCTGGCTGCCGAGCCATTCTTCGAACCGGCGGCAAGGACGACGCTGATCTCCGAGTTGTTCAACGAGCCACAGATAAACAGTGCTTTGTGGTCAGCGCCCGCGGGCGAGAACTACTTCGGCCTCGGCGCAAACGGCCTGATGTTGAACGGAGGCAATGGATGCGACGGGCAAACCGAGCTCACCTGGCTGACCCCAATTGAAATGGGGGGCACGCTTCTTCTGGAAGCGGAGGGCTTGACGCTGGCAAACGCCAGCACCGGAATCGTTGCGGGGTTCTTCAGCGGAATGCAGACCGCGGCCGAATGCACGGCTGGTTTCCAGGCCACGGCACAGCAAGGAACCGGCGCTGTATCGCTGCAACCGATCGTGATGGGGTGTGCCTCGGGAATCAGCTTCGCGTTGAATCCAGCCAATGAATACACACTGCGCGTGCGCGTGTTCTGCCCCGAAATGGAGCGTCAGCTAACGACGTACCTGGCATACGGCGACAATGGCGCGATTGTGGAAGGCGGCCTGGGAGTGCTGTCGCCGGCAAGGCTGCTGTTTGAGATTCAGGAGTTTGTGAACGGCGTGGCCGGCATGCCGGTGACCCTTTACGACGGCGCGGTGGCCAACGCGCCCGGCGTGTGCTGGGTGGCAGCGGCCAGCAGCTTGAATCTGCACGGAAGCTTGCGCGCGCTGCATCTCACATCGCTGGGCTCATGCTGGGTGACGAGCACGCCTGCGGGCGGCAACGCGGTGTCACGCCGGATGGGCACGGCTGCACAGGCGGCGGAGTGCCACGTGGAGCGCAACGGCAGGCTGGTCTTCTACAGCGGCTCTGTGCCCGCAGTGGGCGAGCAGATTTGCGTTCGATATCGCACGGTGCAGCGCAGTGTGGGACGCGCCGTGAATGCGGCGAGCCAGCTGGCTCTGGCAGGCACAGCAATTCCAACAGCGAGTTGGGTGGGCACGGTGACGGCGCCTTCGACGCGTAGTTCCGCCGATTGCCGCAACGCCGCGACGGCCCTGGCGGAGGCCGCGGCCAGCGCCAGCGCGCTATGGAGCGGCGTCTACAAAGCGACCAACCTTGAGTTCGCGGCCGATGTGTGGCCCGGCGATGCGCTGGAGTTGAATGCGCCTTCCTGCAATATGGCAGCGCAGTTGGTGGTGCGCAGCGTGACGCTGAATTACAAAGCCAGCACGCCGGACCTGGTGCAATACACGATTGCATTTGCGAATGACTGGGCCGACGACCTGGCCATCAAGACCAGCGGCGCAGTGCCGTCTGACGCGTGGTTGCCGGCAGTCGTCTTGCCAACCGTCCTTGCCAATCTCAACAACATCACCGTCACGCCGAACGGGAACACCGTGACGGTGGTTCCCGGGGTGAACCCGCCCGGCGGCGGCGGATTTGAAGTGCGGCGGCGCGATTACGCGTTCATGCCTGGCCAGGATACCGACCTGTTGCTGCGCGGGTCGCAGGCGAATTTGATTTTGCCGCGGCTTTCAGCGAACGACCGCTTTTATCTCCGCATGTATGACGGCGCAACGCCGCCCAACTACTCGGAGTTTTCGGCGGCCCTGTTTATCAACCTGCCGCTTGGGTCGTAATGCGGCGAATGAAACGATGCGGGAGCGGATGCAATGCGCATGATGAATGAATTCGAGGCCCAGGTGTTGAGCGACCTGAGCGTGCTGAAGACACAGATGAACGGGCTCATGGGCGACGGCAACGGAGGCCGGGTCGCGGAACTGGAGCGGCGTATGGAGTGCCACGAGCAGAACTGGTCGCGCGCCAAGGGATTTATGGCGGCTATCAGCGTGCTCTTTGCAGTAATTGAAGTGGCCGTGGAGGCATGGCATCGGCGATGAAACGAGTGGTCAGTGATCAGTGGTCAGTGATCGGGTTTGGCGGTGAGAGCACCTTGCCGGCCTCGTATAATCAGCACATGAGCGAACGGCCGCTGGTCGGCGTAGTCATGGGCTCCAAGAGCGACTTCGAGGTGATGGCGGCGGCGGTCGAAATACTACGCACGCTGGCGATTCCGCACGAAGCGAAGGTGGTAAGCGCGCACCGCACGCCCGATCTTCTGTTCAAGTATGCGGAGACGGCGCGCGAGCGCGGATTGCGCGTGATTATTGCCGGCGCCGGTGGAGCGGCGCATCTGCCGGGCATGCTTGCAGCCAAAACGCTGGTGCCGGTGTTGGGCGTGCCGGTGGCGGCCACGCAGTTGAACGGTCTCGACGCGCTGCTTTCGATTGTGCAGATGCCCAAGGGTGTGCCGGTGGGAACGCTGGCCATCGGCAAAGCCGGCGCGGCCAACGCGGCGATTCTGGCCGCGGAGATTCTGGCCACCACCGATGCGGCGCTGCATGAGCGGCTGGCACAGTGGCGCGCGGCGCGCACTCAGGAAGTGCTCGAGCAAAGAGTCGATGAGGGTAGCCCGGCTTGACGTCTTCCAAATCAATCCAGCCCGGCGGTACGCTTGCGATTCTAGGCGGCGGGCAGCTGGGCCGCATGATGGCCATGGCCGCACGCACCATGGGCTATCACGTGCGGGTGATGGACCCCGAGGCCAAATGCCCCGCGAGTTTTGTTGCCGACGAGACGATCGTGGGCGCGTGGGACAACGCCACGGCCGCGCAGATGCTGGCCATGGGCGCCGATGCCGTCACGCTCGAAATTGAACAGATCGGCGTGGACGCGCTAGCCCGCGTGGCGACAATGGCCCCGCTGCGGCCCGGCGTTGAGCCCATCCGCATCATCCAGGACAAGACGCTGCAGAAGCCGTGGCTGGCGGAGCATGGATTTCCCGTTGGGCCGTTTCGCGTGGTGCGTAGCGCGGCGGAGTTGTACGATGCGGTGGCGGCGTTGGATGGGCGCGTGTTTTTGAAGATCGGACGCGGCGGCTATGACGGACGCGGGCAGGTGCGCATCGGGTCCGATGGGGAAGCGCGCGACGAGGCGTTGAGCTATGCGTGGAGTGTGCTGGGCGGACGGCCATGTGTGGCGGAGCAAGCGCTGGAACTCGACTTCGAGATCAGCGTGATGGCGGCGCGCAATCCCGCGGGCGAGGTACGCAGTTTTCCGGCGGCGCGCAATCATCATGAGAACCAGATCCTGGCATGGAGCGTGCTGCCGGCCGGCATCTCTGCAGAGATGGAAGAGCGCGCGGAGCGCCTTGCGCGCGAGATCAGCGCGGAGCTTGGTATCGAGGGCCTGTTGTGCGTTGAGATGTTCGTGACCAAAGGCGGCGAGCTGCTGGTGAACGAGCTTGCGCCTCGTCCGCATAACAGCTACCACGAGAGCGAACGCGGCTGCGTAACCAGCCAGTTCGAGCAGGCCGTGCGCGCGGCTTTGAATTTGCCGCTGGGCGACACAAGCCTGATCACGCCGTGCGCGATTGTGAATCTGCTGGGCGACGTGTGGCTCAACGGCGAGCCTGATTTCGCCGCGGCCATGAGTGTGCCCGGCGTGCGCGTGCATTTGTACGAAAAGCTCTCCGCGCGCCCTGGGCGAAAGATGGGACATCTGTCTTCAGTGGGCGCGACAGCAGAAGAGGCACTGGAGCGGGTGCTGGAAGCGAAGCGGCGACTATAAGGGCACTTTGAAGCTTGAGCTATCCCAGGTCTCAAAATCGAGACCTGGGGCACCCGACTTTGTGGCTAAGGAGTCGCTATGCTTCCACCTTCTCCCAGCGCTTGGGCCGGCGATTGGCCTGCAGAATCTTCTTCCGCAGCCGCAGTGACTTCGGCGTCACCTCAACCATTTCGTCATCGGCGATGAACTCGATGGCCTGCTCCAGGTTGAGCGCGCGGTAGGGAACAAGCCGAATCGCATCATCTGCGCTGGACGCGCGCATGTTGGTGAGCTTCTTTTCGCGCACCACGTTCACGTCGAGATCGTTGTCGCGCGAGTGCTCGCCCACGACCATGCCCTCGTACACCTCCACGCCGGAGCCGAGGAACAGGATGCCGCGCTCCTGCAGGCCGTTGAGCGAGTACGTGGTGGTTGTGCCCTGGCGGTCGGCGATGAGCGCGCCGGTCGGCCGCTGCGGAATCTCGCCCTGGTACGGAATGTAGCCATCAAACAGCGCGTTCATCACGATCGTGCCGCGCGTCTCGGTAAGCATTTCGCTGCGCAGTCCGATGAGCCCGCGGCTGGGCACGCGGAACTCCATGCGCACGCGGCCCGAGCCGTGATTGTGCATCCTGGTCATCTCGCCCTTGCGCGGACCAAGCTTCTCAATCACTACGCCGGTGTGCTCTTCCGGCACGTCGATGGTGAGGTGTTCCACGGGCTCCATGCGCGTGCCGTCGACCATCTTGGTGACGATCTCCGGGCGGCCGGCCATCAGTTCATAGCCTTCGCGCCGCATCATCTCGATGAGAATCGCAAGCTGCAGTTCACCGCGGCCCAGCACCTTGAAGGTATCGGGCGAGCCGGTCTCTTCCACGCGGATGGAGACGTTGGTGAGCAGCTCTTTTTCAAGGCGCTCGCGCAGATTGCGGCTGGTGACGTACTGGCCTTCGCGGCCGGCGAATGGTGAGTTGTTCACGCTGAACTGGATGGCAATGGTGGGCTCGTCGATGACGATGAGCGGCAGCGGTGCCGGGTTTTCGACGCTGGTGATGGTTTCGCCGATGGTGATGCCTTCAACGCCTGCGACGGCGATGATGTCGCCCATGGTGGTCTCGGTGGTCTCCGTGCGCTTGAGGCCGTTGAAGGTAAACAGCTTGGTGATCTTGGTCTTTTGCAGGTCGCCGCTGCGCTTGGAGATGAAGACTTCGTCGCCGGCGCGCAGTGTGCCCTGGAAGACGCGGCAGATGGCGATGCGGCCGAAGTAGTCGGAGTAATCCAGATTGGTGACGAGGATCTGCAGTGCGCCTTCCGAATCGCCGGTGGCCGCGGGGATCGTCTTGACGATTGTCTCGAAGAGCGGCTCCAGGCTCTCGCCGGGCTTGGCCGGATCCAGCGTCGCCGTCCCCTGTTTGGCCACGGCGTACAGCACCGGGAAATCGAGCTGGTCCTCGTGGGCGTCGAGATCGATGAATAAATCGTAAATTTCGTTCAGTACTTCCTGCGGGCGGGCGTCGGGACGGTCGATTTTGTTGATGACCACGATGGGCTGCAGCTTGGCTTCCAGAGCTTTGGAAAGAACGTAGCGGGTTTGCGGCAGCGGGCCCTCGGCCGCGTCCACCAGCAGCATCACGCCGTCCACCATCTTGAGGGCGCGCTCCACCTCGCCGCCGAAATCGGCGTGGCCGGGCGTATCGACAATGTTGATTTTGCCCCCGGCGTAGTTAATGGCGGTGTTTTTGGCCAGGATGGTGATGCCGCGCTCGCGCTCCAGCTCATTTGAGTCCATCACGCGCTCGGCCACCTGCTCATTGGCGCGGAAGGTGCCGGACTGGCGCAGCATGGCGTCCACCAGGGTGGTCTTGCCGTGGTCAACGTGGGCGATGATGGCGATATTGCGTATCGTCTGGTTCACAGGAGCAGCTTTTCCTTTAATGGTGTTCGGCCTCAGTCGGCCGTGAGGTCATTCCCGCGCCGCAATCAAGCGTCTCCGCGGGACGTTGGGTGAATCGAAAAGTACCGGTAGCCACACAATGCGGCAGTTTTTATTCTACCAGCAGTGCTTGTTGATCCCGCGCAACCGCCCGGCCCGCTCCGGTTCCCCGGCCGGAATCGCTACCTTGACCACGGCCACCCCGGTCTCTCTCAGTTGGGATGGATTTCGCGCCAGCGGGCATCGGCCAGAACCACCGAGGTTTCGATCTGCCTTTCGGGGATGTCCCAATAGCGCCGCAGGAGACGTTCCTTTTCCGCGTGGCTGACCTTTTCAAAGCCGTGCCGTCGATAAAAACGGATCGCCCACTCCGCATCGGCCCAGGTACCGATGAGGACGGGTCTGGCCGTCAACTCACGCAAATGCGCCAGAAGGAGAGCGCCGATGCCGCGCTTCTGGCTGAGCATGCGGACGTAGGCATGGCGGATGAGCGTAACGTCATGCACGTCCTGGATGCCCATGACCCCCGACAGTTCGCCTTCGTCCGTGTAGCCCCAAAATGTCACGCCGGCCTCGATTTCATGCAGCAGTTCGTCGCGCGACATATAGGGATTCCGCAGCCGATCGGGCGGAATTACCCCGCGGTAGGCCTCGGAAGCTTCGTTAATGATGGTCCAGATCGCATCAAAATCCTGCTGTTCGCATACACGAATCATAGGTTTCGTCACACATTTTGGGTTCTGCGGTGCATCGATCCTTCGATGGGGCACAGGAACCGGACTCATTGCGTATCGTAAAACCATGTTGCGCAGTTTGGTTGCCTGGGTCTTGGGCTTTTCTTTTTTTGCGGGTCCGGCATTCGCTCAAACCAGTAAACCAACCGTGGTTCCCGCGGAGCCGCCGAGGCCGCAGGCGCCGACCGATATCAAGGTACCGCTTCTCTCTGCCGGCGTGCACCTGAGCGATTTCGCCGACATGCAGCCGCGACCAGAACTGCGCGGCCAGCTCGGCGAAGTCAAAGATTTCATCCAAAACACTCCTCATGATGGCGAGGCGGCGGTTGAAAAGACCGAGGTGTGGTTCGGCCGCACCCACTCGGCACTGTACTTTGTCTTTATCTGCTACGATCACCGCCCTGCCGAGATTCGCGGGCATCTGGCGCGGCGCGAGAACATCGTGATGGACGATAACGTCTCCGTGCTGCTGGATCCCTTTCAGGACCGACGTAAAGGAGTGCTGTTCCAGGTCAATCCCGCGGGCGTGCAGGCCGATGCCGCGTGGACAGAAAACAATAACAATGGTCCCGACTACAGCTACGACCAGGTATGGGACTCCGAAGGACGCGTGACCCGCGAAGGATGGATGGCCCTCATCGCCATTCCGTTTCGCAGCATTCGCTTTCGCGAGGCCAGCCCCGACTGGGGAGTGGTCTTCTCGCGAAATTTTCCCCGCAACAGCGAAGTGGACTACTGGCCGCGTGTGGCCGCAAATATCTCCGGCGTACTTCCTCAGGAAGGCACGTTGCACGGCCTTGAGGGCCTGACCGGCTCGCACAATCTGCAGTTGAACCCCTACGTGCTCGGACAGAACGAGCGCACGCTCATCAACCTCGATCCGCTCAATCCCTACTTCAGTTCGCGCCGCTTTGAGGGCACGGCCGGCGGCGAGGCCAAGGTCATCGTCAAAGACAGCCTGGTCTTCGACGGCACCATCAATCCCGATTTCAGCACCGTCGAGTCCGATCAGCCGCAGTTCACGGTGAACCAGCGCTACCCGGTTTACTTTCCCGAACTGCGGCCATTCTTTCTGGAGAACGCGAACTACTTCACCACACCAATTCAGCTGGTTTACACGCGCAACATTGTGCGCCCGGAGTATGGCGCGCGCATGACCGGCAAGATTCACCAGACCAACCTGGGCATGTTCGTGATCGACGATCGCACCCCTGGCGAATCCGTTGCGCTCGGCGATCCGCTGTATCACAAGCGTGCGTTGTTCGCGGTGGGGCGGGTCTCGCAGGACTGGGGCAAAGGGTCTAGCGTCGGCCTTATCTATACCGGTGAGGAGTTCGGCGACGGGTGGAATCGCATCGGCGGCATCGACACAACCATTCGCTTCAACGACAGGTGGACGGCCTTGGCGCAGTGGGTCGAGAGCTCCACACGCGGCGACAGCGACAGCGGCAACCCGCACCCATACTCCGCCGGTCCGGCCGCCGACATTCAACTGCAGCGCAGCGGACACGCCTTCAATCTGTTTACTGAACTGCAGGACTTCAGTCCCGGCTTTCAGAGCCAGGTGGGGTTCATCCAAACTAACAATATCCGCAACGACTTCAACTCATTTGAGCTACCAGTGGTTTCCCAAAAGCAACATCATTCAAAGTTTTGGGCTGGAACTGGAGCAGAAGATCGCCTGGGATCATCAGGGCAACCGCGTTTACCACTACACAACGTTCGACCCCGCCTTCCTGCTGCCGCGCAACATCGCGCTGGCGCCCGTCGGCGGGCAGAACTCCGATACGCTCGGACCTCAGGATGGCACGCTGCTCACACACAATGAGAATTTCACCGAGAACTTTGGCGGCTTCTTGGCGCGCGGCCAACCATGGCCGCAATTCAACTTCAACCTGATTGGCATCCGCGGCGGCAATGTGAATTACAACCCTATCAGCGGCGGCTTGCCGTTTCTGTTGAACCAATTCTTCACCCAGTTCCTGTTCACGCTGCAGCCCATCAAGCAGCTCACCGCCGACAACACGTATCTGCTCGACCGCGATTTCGCCCTCAGCAACAATGCGTTCGTTTACGAGAGCCAGATCTTCCGCACCAAGCTCAACTACCAGTTCACGCGCGCCATCTCCGCGCGCGTCATCGTGGAGTACGACTCGACGCTCGCCAATCCGCTGGAGACCTCGATCCTGCGCAAGAAGCAGGTAGGCACGCAGGCCCTGCTGACCTGGCTGCCGCATCCCGGCACGGCTGTGTACATCGGCTACAACAACGACCTGCAGAACATCGACCGCACCTTGTGCAATCGCCTGCAGAACGGAACTTGCGATCCCAACGACACCACCGTTCCCCGCGCTTCAAACTACCTCAACGACGGCAAGCAGCTTTTCGTCAAGGCTTCGTACCTCTTCCGATTCTGAGCCGCGCATGCCGGAGACGGGTCCCGTCGTTTACACTTCTGGGCAAATGGGAACCGCTGTCAAAACCCGCGCCTCTCTTTTCTTCCGCGTGCTTTTCGCTTTTGCCATAACGTCCGTGCTGAGCTTGTTCTCGGCGGCCCGGCCCGCCGCGGCCCAGAGCAATCCCCCAGGCAAGCTGGTCATCTACTCCATCGACGTGGAAGGCGGCCAGGCCACGCTGCTGGTGTCGCCTGAGAAAGGATCGATGCTGGTGGATACCGGCTGGCCCGGCAACAACGGCCGCGACGCCGGGCGCATCCAGGCAGCGATGAAGGATGCGGGCATCACCAGACTCGACCATGTGCTCATCACCCATTTCCACGTGGATCACGTGGGCGGCATAGCGCAGTTGGCCGAGCGCGTTCCCATCGGCCAGTTCCTCGATCATGGCCCCAACCGCGAGGACTCCGACATCACCCGCCACGACTATGGCGTGTACGAAAAAGTGACCGCGGGCAAGAACCGGCGCACACTTCATCCCGGCGACACCATCGATATCCCAGGGCTGAACACTGTCGTGATCACCGCTGACGGCGAGCACATCCAGTCGGTTCCGGGCGTGACTCCAAAGCCCAATTCCTACTGCGCGGGCGAGCCCAAGCCGGAGGCCGATCCCACGGAGAACGCGCGCTCCACCGGCGTGCTGGTCACCTTCGGCAAATTCCGCTTCCTCGATCTCGGCGATCTGACCAAGCAGAAAGAGATCGACCTGGTTTGCCCCAACAATCCCCTGCCCAGGATCGACGTGTATCTCGTCAATCATCACGGCTTCAATTTGTCGAACACCAAGGCCTTCGTCGACGCGATTCATCCCCGCGTGGCCATCATGAACAACGGCGCGCATAAGGCCGGCAGCCCGGAAGCATGGCAGACCGTCCACGAGAGCCCGGGTATCGAAGACCTCTACATGCTCCACACCGCCGAAGACTCCGATGCCGTCCACAACAGCCCGGAAGCTCAGATCGCAAATCCCAAGGGCTCCAGCACCGATGGCGCCTACTTCAAGGTCATCGCCAGCCAGGACGGCTCCTTCTCCGTCTTCAACAGCCGCACCGGCGTGACGAAGAACTACGCGCGGAAATAACAAAATATCCCTATGAGAGGCCCCATGAATCCATCGCGTCGTGATTTTATTGCAGGAGGCGCGGCAGCATTCGCGCTTACCTCGCATGCGGTGCGCGCCTTTGCCGCTTCGTGTCCCTTCCGGGTAGCCGTCATCAACGACGAAATCTCCCAGGACTTCGATCATTGCTGCTCGGTGGCCGCTAAGGACTTCGGCCTCGGCTGGATCGAAATTCGCGGCATGTGGAACAAGAATCTCACCGCGCTCGACGCCAATGAGCTGGCGGAAGCCAAACGGATCCTGGCCAAGTACAACCTGCGCGTGACCGACATTGCCAGCCCGCTCTACAAGGTCGACTGGCCCGGCGCTCCGCTCTCCAAACTCAGCGAGCATCGCGATCAATTCCACGCCGAAACCGATTTCAAGAAACAGGATGCGCTCCTCGAGCACTGCATCGAGCTGACAAAGAGTTTCTCCACCGACCGCATTCGCTGCTTCGACTTCTGGCGGCTCGACGACGTAAAGCCATATCGCGCCGCCATCAACGACAAGCTGCGCGAGGCCGCCCGCCGCTGCGCCAAGGACAAGGTGATCCTGGTCCTTGAAAACGAGATGGCGTGCAACACCGCAAAGGGCTCCGAGGCCGCGGAGGTTCTGACTGCCATCACCGAGCCCAACTTTATGCTCAACTGGGATCCCGGAAATGCTGCGACGTTCCCCGACACCACGCCCTACCCGAAAGGCTATGAGATGCTGCCCAAACATCGCATCGGCCACTGCCATGCCAAGAGCGTGGTGCGCAAGCCCGAGGGCAAGTGGGAGTGGGCGCCAGTGGGCCAGGGAATCGTGGACTGGGTGGGCCAGCTCAAAGCCTTGCAGCGCGACGGTTATCGCCACGCCGTGAGTCTCGAGACGCATTGGCGCGGTGCAGGCACGGCCGAAGCCTCCACGCGCGTCAGCATGGCCGGCCTGAAAGACGCTCTCGCCAAAGCGGGCACAGGCTGCTGAGATATGCGCGCGCCGATTCTGCTGTTCGCTGCGCTCCTGCTCGCGATCGCCGGGCACGCGCAGACCACGGTTTCAATACCCACCAGCGATGGCGGCGAGATCTTTGCAGATCTCTACGGACGCGGCGACAGGGGCCTGGTACTCGCGCACGGCGGCCGGTTCAACAAGGAGAGCTGGCGCCCACAGGCCGAGCAGTTCGCCGCCGCGGGCTTTCATGTTCTTGCATTCGACTTCCGCGGCTATGGCAAATCGCACGGGCCGGGGCAGGCCGACATGTTCACCGCGCCCATGCATCTCGACGTACTGGCCGCCGTGCGCTATCTTCATTCCCTCGGCGCCAAGACGGTTTCCATCGTGGGCGCAAGCTTTGGCGGCGGCGCGGCAGGGGATGCTTCCATTGCATCCGCGCCCGGCGAAATCGATCGCATTGTGTTTCTCGCGTCGTCTCCCAATGGACCCGCGGACAAACTCAAATCCCCCAGCCTGTTTCTGGTGGCACGCGACGATAGCAATGGCGACGGCCCGCGCCTTCCCGGAATTCGTGCGCAGTTCGAGAAGGCCCCGGAGCCGAAGAAACTCGTCATCGTCGACGGGTCGGCGCATGCCCAGTATCTGTTTCAAACACCGCAGTCAAAACATGTGATGGACGAGATTCTGCGCTTCTTATCGCCCGCAAAATAGGGTGCGATGCGTTTGCCGCCGGGCAAGCATCTGACCTTCAATCCACAAGAAATTTCAGAAACGGCGAGCCCGCCTGCGCGTACGATGAGAGCAGAACTTATCACTACGCTGCAGGTAAAGCACTCGGGGCTCACGTGACTGTTCCCACCATCTTCGCAATTCTCTACTGGGCCTGGATTGCCACGGAAATCCTGCTGCAGCTGGTCACGCCCACCATGCGACGTCAGGGCAAGTTGCGCGACCGCGGTTCCCTCATCGTGCTGCTGGTCGTCATCTTCGCTTCGTTCTGGATTGCCATGCAGTACGGCGAAACACATCCGCGCAACATTCTCGGCGGCGCGCACTGGCTGCGCATTCCTGCCCTGGTGATGCTGGCCTTCGGGCTGGCGGTGCGCTGGGCCGCGGTCTTCTCGCTGGGAGCATCGTTCAGCACCAACGTCGCCATTCACTCCGCGCAAAAGCTGCGCACTACGGGCCTGTTTCGCTGGGTGCGCCATCCGTCGTATACCGGCATGCTCATTATCTTCACCGCGGTGGGCCTCTACGAGCGCAACTGGGTGAGCCTGGCCGTGCTCATCGTCTTTCCTACTGCCGCGTTGCTCTACCGGATACACGTTGAGGAAATCGCTTTGACGGAAGCTTTTGGCCAGGCCTATGTCGAGTACCAGCGCAAGACCCGCCGCTTGATCCCGCTGGTTTATTGAAGGAGCACAAAAGACCCGATCTACCGCTTTCACATTTTCTCGTAGAGCTTCTCCAGCGCATCGCACGCGGTCTTGGTGCCATCTTCGTGCGAAAGCTGCCGCATCACGCTTTCGGCTCGCCGCGCGTACATCGGCTCGTCCAGCATCTTGCGAATCTTGCGCGCTACGCGGACGGGCGTGTAGTTGCCGCGTTGAATGGTACGCGACACCTTCAGCCTGCGCATGCGCCGCGCATTGTCGGGCTGGTCGTGCGAGTAGGGCATAATGAGCATCGGCTTGCCGGCCCGAAGACACTGCGCCGTTGTGCCCACCCCGCCCTGGTGCACCACCAGCGATGCCCGCGAAAACAGCGCGGAATACGGCGCATACTCCGCCACGCAAATGGAACTCGGCAGTTCCTGCCGCGGACGGTTGCGCTCGTCCCGGCCGATCAGCAACACCGCGCGTGTGCCCAGCTTCATGGCGGCGCGCGCCGATTGTTCAAAGAATCGTCCCGCGGCCAGTACCGCCGCGGAGCCCAGCGTAAACACAATCGGCGCCGGCCCTTCTCCGAGAAATTTCTCCAGGTTCGGCGGCAAGCCGGCATCGCCGTTCTCCGCGTCGTAAAAGCAAAAGCCGGTAATCAGCGAGTTCGGCGGCCAGTCGCGCTGCTCCACGCCCAATACACGACTGAACAACGCCAGCACCAGGTACGGCGAGTGCTTGGCGTCGAACAGTGGATTGGCGCCGCGCGGAAGACCGAGCCGTTGTCGCAGATCGTAGATGGGCTGCGGCCACTTGCGTGTCGCAAAGCGTGCCAGCCGGCGCATGGCGCGTCCCATGCCCGGCACCGCGCGATCCGCCCTCGATAATCTGCGATACGGCGGCAGCACCGGCGGGTCAAATGCGGAGAAGAACGATAGCGGCGCCAGCACATAGCTGGCCCACGGAATCCCGGTGACATCGGCCACGATGGGCCCCGCATAATTCAGTTCGCCCAGCAGTAGCAGGTCGGCGCGCTCGGGCTTTGTGGCGGCATCCAGCAGGTCATCATAGGTCTGCCGCAGGACAGGAAATAAAAAATCGCGCAAGCCGCGTTCCGTGCCCTTCTTCACGTCATAAATCATCTCCACCAGCACGGTGTTCTTGGGATCGATGTCGGGACGAATCGCGCGAAATTCGATGCCCAGCGGCGCGATCTTGGGCGCATACACCGCCGGCACAGCCATCACCGGAACGTGCCCGCGCCGCTTCAACTCCACGGCCAGCGCAATCAGGGGATGAATGTCGCCATACGTTCCAATATTGGAGAGAACAATGCGCACGAAAAACCCCTGGGGGCGATGGCCCGCACGTCTGAGAAGTCAAGCATCATTCTACGTTTCCAGGCTTGAGCCGGCCCATCGGCTAAAGAAATCCATGTGCTTTCCGACTGGTTGCGCTACATTGACTGCAAATGCCAAATGCCCATAGCAAGCTCACGATCATTGCGCTCTCGGTGCTGGCCGCGGCTACGTCATCGCTGCTGCATGAAGGGCTGGGTCACGGAGTCACGGCATGGTTGCGCGGCGACGTGGTGACGCAACTGACCAGCAATCACCTCGACGCAGTCCAGGACGACAAGCTCGTCGATGCAGGCGGAACCCTCGTCAATCTCATCGTGGGCATGCTCTGCCTCTTCGCCACGCGCGCTGCCGGCTCCCGCGCCAACCTGCGCTACTTTTTGTGGATTCTTGCGGCGCTCAACCTGCTGCAGGGCGCCGGCTATTTTCTCTTTTCCGGTGTGCTGGGACTCGGCGACTGGGCCCAGGTCATCGCAGGCCTGCCGCACCAGGCTCTTCTCCGCACCGCTATGGCGGCCACCGGCGCCATGCTCTACGTGGTCTTTCTGCGATATCTCGTGATTGAGCTCCAGCCCTTCGCGCCCCGCCGCGCAGACTACAACACCGCCGGCCGCCTGCCTTACTACTCGGCCTGCCTCTTCATGTGCGCCGCCGGCGCGCTCGATCCCATGGGCATCAAGCTCCTCTTTCTCTCCACCGTTCCGGCATTCTTCGGCGGGCTCTCCGGACTCCTGTGGGGCGACTTCTTTCTGCCACGCTCCGCGCCCGCCACAACGTTGATCGTTCATCGCAACTGGGCGGTCGTCGTGACCGCGGCGGTTCTCGGTCTTGCCTTCATCGCAGAGCTCGGCAGCGGAATCAATTTTTACCAGAAGTGATGGCCATCTCATCGGGCGCTTCCTTCATCCTCTCTTCAGCCTGCGGGTGGTATTCTTCCGCCGTTGTTCAGGAGAGGTTTCCATGTTCCGTAATGCGAACCTGCGTCTCGTTCCGCTTGCATTGATTGCGGTATCGCTTTCTGCGTCCGCCATTCTGTCCGCGCAGCAGCCCTACAAGGTCATCGATCAGTGGAAGATCGGCGGCGAAGGTGGATGGGACTACCTGCTCGCCGACTCCTCCGCGCACCGCCTCTATGTCACGCACGGCGGCCGCGTTGAAGTCATCGACACGCAGAGCGGCAAGCCCGTCGGCGCCATCACCGGCCTCAAAGGCACCCACGGCATCGCGCTCGATAACGCCGGCAAGTTCGGCTACATCTCAGACGGTGGCGCCAACGAAGTTGTGGTCTTCGACCGCTCCTCGCTCGAGAAGGTCGCCAGCATCCCGGCAGGCACCAACCCCGACGGCATTGTCTTTGAGCCCGCCACCCAGACGGTGTGGGCGTTCAACGGCCGCAGCAAGAATGTCAGCGTGATCGACGCCGCCACGCGCACCGTTGTTGCCACCATCCCTCTGCCCGGCAAGCCCGAGTTCCCCGCCGTCGACGGCCAGGGCACCGTCTTCGACAACATCGAAGACAAGAACTCCATTGTGCGGCTCGACGCTAAAACGAAAACCCTGACCGCTACCTGGCCGATCGGCTGCGAGTCGCCCTCAGGCCTTGCATTCGATGTCACTGGCCACCGGCTTTTCTCCGTGTGCGACGGCAAGAAGATGGCTGTGACCGACTCCAGCACCGGCAAGTCGCTGGCTCTGCCGCCTATCGGCGAAGGCCCCGATGCCGCCGGCTACGCACCGGATCGCGGCGTGGCCTTTGCATCATGCGGCGAGGGGGTGCTCTCGGTGATCAACACCGCTGAGCCCGGTTTCCCCTCCATCGAGACACTGCCCACGCAGCGCGGAGCGCGCACCATGTCCTACGATCCGGGAGCCGACCGCGTCTATCTCGTCACCGCTGAGTTCGGCCCGCCTCCCGCGCCGACCGCCGAACGCCCTCACCCTCGCCCCTCAATCATGCCGGGCAGCTTCGAGATCCTCGTCATTGGCCGCCAGTAGATGCTTCCTGCACAAGCCCGGGTATCCAAAGATGCCCGGGCCTTTCTGTAGTCTGTCTTCTGTTCTCTGTCTCTATGAAAGTTTTGGTCATCATCGTAGCCGTCCTCGTCGTCGTCGGCTCGCTCTTTGCCGACTACAAGTGGCGCCAGTGGATGGCCGCCCGCCGCCGGGATCATCCGGATGACCCGAACCGCCGCTAGCGGCTCTGTCGGCTGTCCTCTGTCGACTGTTCTCGTTACAATTAATAAAGGAGCAGTCTCGATCGACATGTTTCGGTTCACAATGCCAGTCTTTTGCGCGCGCCCCCAATTTCGCCTCGCTGCGGCTTTGATTGCCGCCGCCCTCATCTCTGCGCCTGCGGCTCGGGCCCAGTTCACCCCCCCGCCCCCCGGAACCCAGGTTCACGATCCCAGCGTCCTCAAGCCCCCGGCCGGCGCGCGTGTCGCTCTCGTGGAGTGGGAAGACATGGAGTGCCCCGACTGCGCCCACGCCAATCCGCTGCTGCGCGAGGCCGCGGACAAATACCACATTCCCTGGGTGCGCCACGACTTCCCGCTCTCGTTCCATCCCTGGAGCTTCCAGGCCGCGGTCAACGCGCGCTGGTTCGACACCAAGAGCAAGAAGCTCGGTGACGATTATCGCGACGCCATCTTCGACGCGCAGGCCGCCATCGGGGAAGATCCCGCCAAGATGTCTGACTACACTCAGCACTTCGCCTCCGAACACGGCATCGCCTTCCCCTTTAATGTCGATCCGCAGGGCAAGTTCGCCGCCGAGGTGAAAGCCGACTATGCTCTCGGCCAGCGCGTGGGCATCGAGCACACGCCCACCATCTGGGTGGTCACCGACCACTCCAAGGGGGCGCCGTTCGTGGAAGTTGTCGACCGCAACAAGCTCTTCCAACTCATCGACCAGGCCCTCGCCGACACGCGGAGCGCCGCGCCGGCCGCCAAAACCTCGGCCAAGAAGTAGCCTGTTGGGCGGGGATTCGTCAGAACTCGCTGACTTGCTGGTTCGCCTCGCGGACGCTAACTCGCTGACTAGCTGACTTTCGTATAATCCACAGTCATGAAAGCACTCATCACCGGAATTCTCTTGTGTGCGAGCCTTTTCGCTGCGCAGGCACAGACCCCTGCTCCTAAAAAGACCCCGGCCAAGCCTGGCGCCTCGCATGCCGCCGCGGGACCGCGGCCGTCGCTGCTGAACCCGGCTTCACTCAAAGCCATCGCCCCGGCGGTCTTCAAGGCAAGGTTCACCACCACCGTGGGCGACTTCGTGGTGGAGGTGCATCGCGACTGGGCTCCGCTCGGCGCCGACCGTTTCTACAACCTGGTCAAGTACGGCTACTTCACCAACGCGTCGTTCTTCCGCGTCGTACCGAGGTTCGTGGTGCAGTTCGGCCTCAGCGCCGATCCCGCCGTGAACAAGGTGTGGCACGAGGCCCGCATCCAGGACGATCCCGTGAAGCAGAGCAACAAGCGCGGCATGCTGGTCTTTGCCACCGCCGGGCCTAACACCCGGACGACCCAGCTCTTCATCAACTACGTGGACAACGCGCGGCTCGACGGGATGGGTTTTGCGCCGTTCGGCACGGTGGTTGAGGGAATGGACGTGGCGGACAAGATCTTTTCCGGCTACGGAGAGCGTCCCGACCAGGGCCAGATCACCGACCAGGGCGACGCCTACATCAAGGCCAACTTCCCGGAGATGGACAAGATCAAGCTGGCCAAGATCGTGCCGCCCACGCCGGCGACCGCGCCTGCCAAGCCCGCCGCCAAGACCGCCGCCAAGGCCCCCGGCAAATAGGCCCCCTGGCTTTTCGCTTCAGATGTCCGGGCGTGCGGATGGAAGTCGCTCTGCTGAACATCGCACTGTGATACCTGGTACAGCCGTCCTCCGCCGCCTGTCCCCATACTGATGCTGGTGTATTGGGAGAAAACCGAAGCGTGCTGCATTCCGTAACTGCATCGCCCGGCCTTTTCCCCTTGGTGGCACGCCAGGCGCGGGAAAAAAATTTATGAGTATTTTTGCTCTTTATTCGCCATAAATTTCGCCTCATCTAATTGACAATAATATAGTTAACGTCGCAACGAAGGCGAACACGAGGCGAAACAACTTTACAACGGGATGGCACCTTCTGATCACTTACCCCTGATCACTGACCCCAGATCACCGAGCACTGATCACTGGTTGGTGATCTGGACCAGGCCGGAGGGGCCGGGGGAGACCGTGCTGGTCTGCGGGGCGCGCCAGTGGTCGATGTGGCTGATGCGGTGGACGCAGCCGATGGTGCAGTTGGGGGCGCAGCTCTTGGCGGTCACAAACTCGCGCTTCACGTCGTCGGTGGTGTACTGCGGCGATGGGAATGCCGGGATAGCCGCGCTGCTGGCTGCAGTAGTGGACCAGCCCGTCCTCGCAGATGTAGAGGTAGCGCGACCCGGCGCGGCAACGCCAGTCGTTGGGACGGCCCTGGGCAATCGCCTCCTGAAACTTGTCGAATTGGGCGTAGTTGGTCTTTTTGCGGTTGGTCATGGCGAAGTAGACCTCGGCGTCCGCCGCCTGCAGCGGCTTGAGCTGCCCGTCGCCGTCGTGAATGATGCCGATGGTCGACTCGAAGCCCAGCTCCAGCGCGCGCTTGCCGATTACCAGCGCATCTTGCGGGTCCTTGAAGCCGCCGCCCACCACGGAGTTGATGTTCACGTGGAACTCGGCGTGATCGGCCAGCATCTGGAGCTTCTTGTCGAGCACCTTGAGGCTCTTCTTGGAGATCTCGTCGGGGACAACATTGTCGATTGATATCTGCATGTGGTCGAGGCCGGCGCGGTTGAGGCGCTCGATGCGCTCGACGTTGAGCAGGTAGCCGTTGGTGATCATGCCGGCGATGGCGCCGGTGTGGCGCATGCGGACGATGATGTCGTCGAGCTGCGGGATGGGTGAGCGGCTCGCCGCCGGAGATGCCGATCATGGCGGTGCCGAGGCGGCCCAGGTGGTCGATGCGGCGGTACATTTCTTCGAGCGGCACGGGCTCGGAGACCTTGTCGTACTCATTGCAGTAGGCGCAGGAAAGGTTGCAGAAGCGCGCCGGGACGATCTGGGCCAGGACGGGGTGGGAGGTAGAGGCCAGCGCGCGCGCCACCATGGCGTATTCGCGCACCTTGCGTTGGGCGCGAATCAACCGCCCCCGCGCCGTCGATCTCCGGGGAATTGCCATCTGCTCTATTGAAACATACAGAAGAGAC
This sequence comes from uncultured Acidobacteriota bacterium, assembly GCA_963846375.1. GTDB lineage: Bacteria > Acidobacteriota > Terriglobia > Terriglobales > Acidobacteriaceae > Telmatobacter. The sequence goes on along the minus strand of CAWJVV010000006.1, from coordinate 87,451 downwards.
GCGCAAACATAAAGCTTCTATTTTCACCCACTTGATTGTCTGAGTTTTTGGTAGAGAAGCGGCTGACTGAGTGCCGAGTGGCCTGGGTCTCGTTTCTGAGATCCAGGGAGTGCACGAAGTTCGGCAAGCTCTCAGACAGGTTGGGCGAGACTCACGATGTAACCACGGATCCCTCGCTCCGCTTACCCCGCTACGCGGGGCCCATCCGTGCTCCGCTCAGGATGACACCGTGAGAGCGGGGACAGGCGAGTTGGAACAACTCCATCTCCACCAGATTCACGAGAATATCGGCCAGATGCCCGTCTCCATATGAGCGCATTTCCAGTATCTGCGGATCACGTGTGTCCGTGCTAACAGCAACTCGCCTTAGAAATACGTACCCTGCGCCCATGAGTGATCGCAGGTACTTTGTCTACATCATGGCTAGTCGCAGCCATACTCTATACGTTGGCGTGACGGGAAAATTGCGGGCCCGGGTCTATCAGCACAAGTGGCGCGAGCACGAAGGCTTCACGGCGCGATACAACTGCGACCGGCTCGTGTGTTTTGAAGAGTTCCACGAGGTGGGTGATGCCATCGCGCGCGAAAAGGAGTTGAAGGGTTGGCGACGCGAGAAGAAGATCGCGTTGATCGAGGCTTCGAATCCCACATGGGTTGACCTGGCTCGCGATTGGTTTGACGTTGAGCCCGCAGATCTCCTCAGAGCTCTTGGATAGAGGTTGGGTGGGCCCGCGATGCAACCACGGATCCCTCGCTCCGCTTACCCCGCTGCGCGGGGCCCCAAGCGTGCTCCGCTCGGGATGACACGGCGAGAGTGGGGGCGGACCAACTGTCTTCCCACCGCAATCGTAGTATCCTGTCGCCACAATGCTGAAGATTCGTTCCACGCTCCGCCGCGATCTGCTTACCTGGTTCAAGATGAATCCCGGCCGCCGCATCTGGGTGCGGGGGCTGGCGCAGTTGATTGACGCTGACGCCACCAACGTGTCGCGCGAGCTGGCGCGGCTGGAGGGGGACGGCATTCTCAAGTCGGATATCGAGGGCCGGCAGCGCTACTACTCCCTGGACCCCGATTCGCCCAAGGTGAAGCCGTTCTTTGAGTTGATGGGGGATGCGATCGGGGTGGAGGCCACCGTGGCGGCGGTTTTGGGCGAGGTTCGCGGGCTGGAGTCCGTGTATGTTCATGTGGCGCGCACCAAGGGATCGATTCCGCCGGAGGTGAACCTGCTGATTGTGGGGTCGGCGAGCGACAAGGGGCTGGATGCCGCGCTGAACCGGGTGTCCGGGATCATTGGCCGTCCCGTGAAACACAAGCTTGTTCAGCCAGGCGACGGTGCAGCGGCGGTTGAATGCCAAGGATCCGCGCTGAAGGAGTTTTGGCGGGCGAAGGCGATTGCTTTGAGGTCAGGGATCAGAGAGCAGGGAACAGGAAAGATGACCAGGGATCAGGGATCGTTCTTACCTGCGACTCAGATGCCGTCGAGGGCGGTGTCGATCTGGTTGAGCAGGTCCTGCGATAGAAACAGCTGCTTGCCGCGGTAGAGGTCGCCCGCCGTCTGCCACTGCCGGCCTCGACGCTCATCTGGATAGGTCGCAGCCGCAGCCTCGAGCCATCGAAGTTCCAGACCGGCCTCGGCGGCTCATCAGGCGGAATTGCTTTGACGACCGATGGTTGGCGCCAGGGATATACTCCGCTCATCACATTCTGTTCGAGGTCTCCGACTGATGAAGAAGCTTGCGCTGTTGCTGCTGATGGCCGTTTCCGTCTCCGCTTTTGCCCAGGACAAGAAGGCGCCCACCGATCTGCGCGGGGTGCTGCTGGAGCAACTCCGCACCACGCACAACGCTGAAGACTGGTTTGTGCCTATGTCGATTGCGGTGGACGGGCTCACGGCCGAGCAGGCGCAGTGGAAGCCGGCGGGGAAAGACGCCCATTCGGTCGGCCAGCTCGCTTACCACATCTGGTACTGGGATCAGCGTTCGCTGGCGCAGTTCAAGGGCGAGAAGCTGCCGGCCTTCGACGGCAACAACAACGAGACGTTTGACAAGTTCACCGCCGCCGACTGGGACGATCTGGTGAAGAAGCTCAACCAGGAGCTGGTGGACTGGGAGACGGCTGTGCAGCAGGCCGACGATGCCAAGCTTGCCGCCAATGCTTCGGTGATCGCGCACATTGGCGCGCATCGCGCCTATCACGTGGGGCAGATTCTCTACGTGCGGAAGCTGCAGGGGTCGTGGAATCCCGACAAGGGAGTGAAGTAGCGCGGGCCACAGCTCTCCTTGTACCCATCTTTAGCGATCGTCTGCCCCGGCGAAGCTATGATGGAGTCGGCTGCCCTGGCGTGCCGAGACCAGGGTGAATGCAAGGAGAGATGGAGATGGCGGAATATGTGCGCGTCTGCGCGCAATCTGATGTCCCGCAACCGGGGCTGGTGCGCGAGTTTACCGTGGCTGGCCGGGCGCTGTGTGTGGCCAATGTTGAGGGCGCCATCTGTGTCCTGGACGGAACCTGTCCGCATGAAGGCGGGCCGCTCGGCGAAGGGACAATCGAAGACGGGCGCGTGGTCTGCCCCTGGCATTCTTACGCCTTCGATGTGCACACGGGAGAAGCCTCAGACGATCCAACCGTGAAGGCGGAGATCCTGGAAGCACGGGTTGAGAGCGGGGAATTGCGCGTGAAGCTTTAACCGCGCTACGCCGGTCCGCGCCGAATCGTGCGGCATTCATTGAATTCGCAATGCCGAGATGCGGAGGTTCTCGCACCTGAATCCGCGTCGTCCATTACCATGGTTGTGTTTTTGCCAAAGCACCTGGGGTGGACACAGATGGACGAGAACGGCGCGGGCGCAATCGAGCGTCAAGCAAGCGAATTGATCATCACGCGGCGGGAAGCGCTGCTGGGACTGGGCGGGATTGCGGCTTCGGCGATGGTGCCGATGGGCGCAGGCGCTGAGAAGCCAAAGAAGACTGCAGCGTTCGTCTGGCCTGAAGACGCACCCAGGAGCTTCGCACCCGTTTCCTTCACGGATGATTGGCGCTTCCATCGCGGCGACTCGTCGGGAGCCGAGGCCGCGGCATTCGATGATTCATCGTGGCGCGTGCTCGATGTCCCGCACGACTGGAGCATCGAAGACCTGCCCGGCGAACCCGAAGGCGATGGCGCGATCTGGAGCCAGGGAACGAATCTGCTGCGTACCGGTCCATTCGATGTTTACGCCAGCGAGGGGCAGATCTCCACGGGATGGACCGTGGGCGGCATCGGATGGTACCGCAAAGCCTTCTCGAAGCCGCAAGTACCGGACGGCGGCAGAGTCGAGCTTCGCTTCGACGGCGTCTACATGGATTGCGACGTCTGGATCAACGGTGCGCATCTGGGGAATCATCCCTACGGCTATACGCCGTTCGCGTACGATGTTACTCCGCACCTCGCCGCCGGCAAAAACGTGGTCTCAGTCAAGGTCAATAACACCGGCCGCAACAGCCGCTGGTACTCGGGCTCGGGCATCTTTCGCAAAGTGTGGCTCAGTGTGTCCGGAGATCTGCGCATTCCGCAGTATGGCGTTAGCCTGACCACGCCGCAAGTCACAAAAGATTCCGCGCAAGTGAATATCGCAGTCACGGTGGAAAATACGAACTCCGCTGCCCGCAAAGCCGTGGTCCGCGTGCGTCTGCTCGATTCCGATGGCGCCGCGGTCGCCGAAACTCAAGCAGCGGTCACCGTCTCCGCCAAAACAAGCTCAGCGGTGTGCGCACTCAAGCTCGCCAACCCCAAGCTGTGGTCGCCGGCCGAGCCAAGTCTTTATCGCGCGGAGATCCTCCTCGAATCCGACAACAAACCGGCCGACGCAAAATCCCTCTTTGTTGGCATTCGCAAAATCGAAATCGACGCAGCTGCAGGCCTTCGCATCAACGGCGAGCCGCTCAAACTGCAGGGCGGGTGCGTGCATCACGACAACGGCATCCTCGGCTCGGCCTGCATCCCGCGTGCCGAAAAGCGCCGGGTGGAGACGCTGAAGGCCAGCGGGTACAACGCCATCCGGACCAGCCACAATCCGCCCTCGACTGACTTCCTGGACGCGTGCGACCGCCTCGGCATGATCGTGATCGACGAGGCCTTCGACTGCTGGGAGTCGGGCAACAAGAATCCGCAGGACTACCACCTTTACTTCCACGACTGGTGGCAGCGCGACCTCGAGGCCATGATCCTGCGCGATCGCAACCATCCCTGCGTAGCCTTCTGGAGCATTGGCAACGAGATCAACGAGCGCGCCGAGCCGCAGGGCATCGTGATCGGCAAGGCGCTGCAAGCCGCGGCCCACAAGCTCGATCCCACGCGTCCCGTGACGGGCGCCATCTGCCATGCGTGGGACCATCCCGGCAAAAACTGGGACTACCTGGAAGCCGCTTTCACCTACCTCGACGTGGGCGGCTACAACTACGAGTGGGGTGAGTACGAGCCGGACCACACGAAATATCCCGACCGCATCATAATGGGTACCGAGTCGTTCCCCAACCAGGCGTTCGAAAACTGGCAAGCTGTCGAAAAGAACAGCTACGTGCTGGGCGATTTTGTGTGGACCGCAATCGACTATCTCGGCGAGTCGGGAATCGGCCATGCCAGCATCAGCGCGGGCTCGGGCGGCGATGTCTTCTCGCCGCCGTATCCATGGTTCAACTCCTACTGCGGCGACATCGATCTCATCGGCCGCAAGAAACCGCAGTCGTACTTCCGGGACGTCGTCTGGCATCGCAGCAAGATTGAAATGGCTGTCCAGCGCCCCGTGCCGGATCGCTACGCAGAACACGTCAGCCGCTGGGGCTGGAGCGATGAGCTTCGCAGCTGGACGTGGTCCGGCATGGAAGGCGTGAATCTCACTGTGCGCGTGTACACGCGCGGCGACAAGGTAACTCTGCTGCTCAACGGCAAAGAAGTCGCATCGAAGACAGTCACCGAAAAGGACGCGCTCAAAGCCGAGTTCTCCGTGCCTTATTCCCCGGGGGAACTCAAGGCGGTCGCATATCAGGGCGGCAATGAGATTGGCGACACCACCTTTGCCACCGCAGGCCGCGCACATAAACTCCAACTAAGTCCCGACCGGGCCAGGTTGAAACCCACGCGCGACGACCTTAGTTACGTGATCGTGCAGGTGGTCGACGATGCCGGCCGGCTCGTCCCTGACGCCGTGGTCCCAGTAAGCTTCTCAATCAATGGCGCCGGCGAGATTGCGGCGGTGGGCAGCGCCAATCCCAAAGACGTGGCCAGCTTCCGCAAGCCGCGCCGCGATACCTTCCATGGCGAGTGCGTTGTAGTCGTGCGCCCCACCGGGAAGCCGGGCACTATCGACGTGAAAGCGGAAACACCGGGATTGGAACCAGCATCTGTCACGCTCACGGTTGGCGTCTAAACGATTTCCCTTTTCGAAGGTCGGCACCACACCAACTCGGGTACCATGCCGGCACATCCGTGCCGCTCGAGCCGACCTAAGCGTGACCGCGAAGCCACCGAAACACCCACCGCAAGCCCGGTGTGTGCGCAATCAGCGCAACTCCGCCGAGCACCAGGAAGACAAGAACTGCTACGACATACAATGCAACGGCTCCAATAATCAGCCAGAACAACGTGAACGTGATCCAGCCCAACGCAAGCTTGGCCATGCGCAGGACGTTGCTGTCATGCTGCACAGCCGGGGCATCTCCAGGCTCGTAGACCATGCAGTCGCTCAGGTCGGCGGTTGTGCCTTGCATCGGCGTCTGCAAGGGCTTCAGTTGATCGTGCCGCAGATTACGCGGGCGGTAGGGCTCTTCCCCCGGCGCTGTCTTCTCCATACGGCGCACCGCTGAGCCGTGGATGATCGATCCTTTCGGTATGGTGCGCGGAAGGCCATACGGCACGCGCCACTGAATCATCCCGTCTTCCTTGTCGTAGTACTGCTGGGGAAAAAGTTGCAGCAGCCACCAGAATCCTTGCAGCGAATCGTGTACGCAATGGTCGGGCGGCGGCGCCGGCGTGTAGATCGGATCCGCGTCATATACCCCGCTCGGAGTCCCCAGCACCATGTCGACGCGCTCCTGGCACAACTCGGCCCCGTGACGCTGCAGCTCGCCGATCATCCAACGCAGCGCTTCATTCGCCGGCGCCGCCTCCTGCTGCGGATAGCTGCCGCCCACGTCGGAGTGCACGCCTGGAAACCAGACTTGCGCAATGTCCTGTTGAATGTCTTGATCTTTGAGTTGCCGCGGCCATTCCGACCACTCCGCATCGAGCGGTCCGATGGCCGGCCCCCAGAGGTTGTCGCGATAGCAGGCGCGGCGCTCGTCGATGCTCACCGCGTGACGGCCCACCTGGATGATGGGATTCTGCGCCATGGCGAGCAACCGAAGCGGCTCGTAAATCCAACCCACCGAAGAAACCGTATCCCACACCCCCATGAACCGCACGGTTACGTTGCGCGAAAACGTCTGCGCGAACGCGGAATTGCGCTCGATGCTGTGTCTGCGCTCATCGTGTCGATTCGACGACTGCTTGAGCTTCTGCCGTTTGCTCTTCGTGGCATCGTGGAACATGTTCCATGCGTACAGCAGGTGTCCTTCATTGCCCCGGCACAGCAACCCATATCCATGCAGCATGCCGGCCAGCGCCCGGGCCGTGTAGGCGCCCCGTGAGAAACCGAAGATATAAATCTCATCACCATCGTTGTACACCCCCATCAAGTAGCGATAGGCATCGAGAACATTGGCCTGAAACCCGCTGCCAAAGGCCAGCCCCTTGACCTTCGACCAGAAGCGCGGAAGCGCGTGGCGAATCGCCGGGTCGCCCATGGTTCCGACCCCGGGGTGATAGTACGCAACCTGTGCATCGTTGACGCGCAGCGTGGTGTACAGCTTCACCACGTTGGAATTGGCGCCTTTGGTCGCGCTCCCGTCCGCAAACTCATTGCCGGTCCCGTCGCAGAACACAAATATTTTCTTCTTGTTGGGGTGCGGCTGTCTGGAGTTGATCTCTGCGTGCGCATGGCAGTCGATGGCGGGTGTGGGAGATTCGGGTGTAGGGACCGGCATAAAAGCCTCCGCTCGAGAGACAGACTTGAGCTGCGGAATTTTTGGAGGCGATGATAACCCACTCACCCGGCGCGGGTCGAGTAACTTCTAGCTGTTTGTATCGATAGTCGAAACAGAAAAGGGGCGCCGAAGCGCCCCTCAATCAAGACGGCTCATGTGGAATCATTACTCGGTTCGCAGCGCTGTTAGTGGTTCCACGCCGGCGGCGCGTCGCGCCGGCCATGCGCTTGCTGCCAGCGCGACACAGGCTACTCCCAGCATGGCGAGCAGATAACTGCCTGCGTCGATCGGCTTCACCTCATACAGCGACAAGGTCAGCGCCCGTCCTACCAGCATCGCGAGGGGAACGCCCAACGTTACCCCAACGGCCGTAAGCACCAGCGACTCCCTGAGGATCATCCAAACCACCTGGCCGCGACGAGCGCCCATGGCCATGCGCACACCGATCTCCGCGGTGCGCTTGCTTACGCGATAAGACATTGTTCCGTAGAGTCCCGTAGCCACCAGCACCACGGCCAGCAGCCCAAAGCACCCCGCCAGCCGCGCGAACAGCATCTGGCTGGAGATGGTTGTGTCGTATTGTGCACGCTGTCCCGTCGGCCGAATCAGGGCCATGTTTGGATCCAGTTGCTGGACGGCCTTGCGAGCCGTCGGCAGAATTGCGAGCGGCTCCCCATGCACGCGCAGCTCCACCTCCATCTTGCCGACGATCGGAATCTGCGCATATTCATACCATGCCATGGGGATCGGCGCTTCATCGATGCTGCGATACTTGTGGTTCTTCACCACGCCAATGACGGTCATCTTGTACATCCCGTCTTCGGAACCGATCTCATGACCGAGCGGATTTTGATTCGGAAGGAATCGCTTCGCAAACTCCTCGTTGATGATGCCTACATGCGGCGAAGTCGGCGTGTCGGAATCGGCAAAGTCGCGGCCCGACAGCACCGGCACACCAAGCGTCGTAAAGAAGTCCGGACCGGCCACATTGCTGCGCACTGTTCTTGAGCCGCCGCCCGCCACTTCGGGCAGCTTGCCGTCCACCATCATGGCACTATTTTCCGACCACCAGGAGCCGAGCCGCTCTTCCATTACGGTCACTGACTCCACGCCCGGAAGACTGCGCAGCTTCCCGATCAGGTCGCGGTAGAACGCTCTTCCCTGGTCGAGCGACTTGATGTGTGGGTTGACTCCGAAGACAACCAGGCCATCCACATTTAGTCCGAGCGGCGTGTTCTCAAGGTTGCGCAACGTGCGAATCAGCAGTCCCGCGGCCACCAACAGGACCACGCAGAGCATCATTTGCAGCGCCACGATGGTCCTGCCCAGGCGCGATTTGGCTGTGTCGATGCCGGAGGCGCCGGTCGACGTCTTGAGCACCAGCGATGGCGCAGCCGCAAGCGCGAGCCGCAGCGGCGCCAACCCGAAGATCAGCACCGCAAGCGCGAGCACACCCAGGGCCACGCGGAGGACCGTACCATCTGGCGCCAGGCTCGACTCAATCTGTGCCCACGCACCCAGCGCTCGGGTTGCGAACACTGCGAAGACCCACGCCAGGAGTCCGCCCGCAATGACTAGCAGCATGCTCTCGGTCAGCAGTTGCCGCAGCAGGTCCGCGCGTCCGGCTCCGAGCGCGAGTTTCATGCTGAATTCACGCTGCCGCGTCGCGTTGCGCGCCATCAGCAACATCACGACGTTGGTTAGCGCGATGAGCAGAACCAGCGCCACCAGCCCCATCAACAGCGTCAGGGGCCTGCCGTACATCTGGTTAAATCCAGAAAACCCCTTCGCAACCTCCAGGCTCAACACGGGCTTCTTCTCGCCCGGCATCGGCTTGCCCAACCCGATGTAGGCAGCCTGCTGGAACACCGGCTGCAACTGTGCGAGGGCCTGCGCCTTCGTCACCCCCGCGGCGAGACGTCCAATCAAACGGAGACACCACCACGTTGGATTGGCCATGTATGTTCTGCCATCGTCCAGTGGATTGCCCCATGCGTTCAGCTCAGGACGATTCTGCAGCGGAATCCAGAAATCCGTCGACCTGCCGGGTTCCAACCCCTGAAATCCCTTATCCGCAATCCCGATGATTGAGAATGCGTCGCCGTTGACATATAGCGTCGTTCCCAGCACATCGGGATTTCGCGCGAAACGCCGCGTCCAATAGTCATTGCTGATCACGGCGATGGGCGCATGATCGGTCTCATCTTTTTCGGTAAATCCGCGCCCGCGCTGCAGCCGCACTCCCAGGCCCGAGAAGAAGGCGCCGCTCACCATGTCGCCTTCGGCTTCTTCCGGCTCAGAGCCGTAGCGCACCGCGACCTTGTTCCCTGATAGCGGAACGAACGCCAGCACCGCGGCCATCGCACCACTCTCTTTGCGCAACGCATCGTATACGGGATACGAAAAGGTCTGCGTGGTGTCGATCGTTCCTGTGTTCATCGGCGGATTCGACGTCCGCAGATTGACCACGCGATCGGCGTCGGCCACAGGGAGCGTCCGCAGCAGCACCGCATTCATTACGCTGAACACCGCGGTATTGGCGCCCATGCCGAGTGCCAGCGTCAGAATCGCGGTAATGGTGAACCCGGGGCTTTCCGCCAGTGAGCGTAATCCATGCCGCAGGTCGCGCATCAATTTGTCCAGCCACAACCACCGGCTGCTCGCGTAAAAGCGCTCCTGCTCCCGGCGCACGCTGCCGAACTTCTGCCGCGCTCTTCGCCGCGCTTCCCCCGCGCTCAACCCTTCGCGCCGCAACGCTTCCTCTTCCAGGTCAATGTGGGCCTGCATTTCTTCGGCGAAATCCTTCGCACTGCGCCTGCGCGTGAACATGCTCATCCCTCCTCGGACTGCGGCCCTTGATTGCCATCCAGAATCAGGCCCACTGCGCGCGTGAGCCGTTGCCATTGGCTGGTCTTCTCAACCAATTGCTCACGCCCGGCCTCTGTAAGCGAATAGAACCGCGCTTTCCGGTTGTTGTCGCTGACACCCCACTTGGCGCGAATCCACTTCCTCTCCTCCAGCCGCTGCAGGGCCACGTAGAGCGACCCATGTTCCACCAGGAACACATCTTCCGATTGCTGTTGAATGGAACGGGCGATTCCCTGGCCGTGGCACGGCCCGAAGACAAGAGATTTCAGGATGAGCAGGTCGAGGGTCCCCTGCAGGAGTGCGATGCGGTCGTCGTTGCTCTCTCGGGTTGGCATTCTACCCAAGTATCGGCCTCGCTTGGGTAGAGTGTCAACCCGACTGGTCCCAAAACAGCCGCGAGCGATCCCTACGAGCCGCCCTGGCCGTCGGCGATTGGCAGCCGCACCCGGAACTCCGTCCGGCCCGGACGCGTTTCGAATTCGATCGCCCCATCGTTGTGGCTCACCAGCCTCCGCACGATATCCAGCCCCAGTCCCGTTCCCATTCCTTGTGGCTTTGTGGTAAAGAACGGGTCGAAGATGCGGGGCTTCACTTCATCCGGAATCCCCGGTCCATCATCGACGATGCGCACCACCACGGCCTGATTCTCGAGTTCCGCGCCCACCTCGACGCGTCCTCCCTGGGGTACCGCGTCCAGCGCATTGTCGATCAGGTTTCCCCACACCTGGCTTAGCTCGCCCGCAAAACCGCGCACCTTCGGCAGCTTTGCCTCCAACTGCAGCAGCACCGTGACCGACTTCTCCCGCGCCTTGGCGTGCAGCACGGCCGCCGTATTGCCAAGGCTTGTACCTAGATCCACGGCTTCTGCAATATTCGCCTGGTCCATATGCGTAAAGCCCTTCACCGCCTTAATCAGGCTCGAGATGTGGGCAGCGGAATGCTGCATCTTGCCGGCGAGGTTGCGCACTGCGCAACCCGCGGCTGCCCACCGCACAACCGCGTTCAAGGCAGGACGATCCAGAATGCCGACCAGAGACTCCAACGCCGCAAGCGTAACCTCGGTGTCGGCAAGCATGCCCGCATTCGCAACATCGAGGCGATGCCGGGCAAGCCACTCCGCCATCGCCTCTTCGCGATCAGACTGCTCCAGCGGCGTCCGCTCTGTGGCCTGCTTCGCAAGGCATTGGGCGCGTACCGCATCGATGGCGGCCATTTGCGCGTTGCTCAGCCCCATTGCCGCCAAATCACGGCTCGCCTCTTCGCCCGTTTCCATTCGATCCCTCAGGATCGCACCGCATCTTTCGATGGCCGATGCCGGATTATTCAGCTCGTGCGCCAGCCCCGCCGACAGTTTGCCCAGCGAGATCATCTTTTCATTGAGCAGGTCGCTCGACGTGAACAGCCGCGCTCGATCGAGCATGGTATGCACCAGGATCGAGGTTACCTCGAAGCACTCCTGCGTCATCGCCTGCACGTGCGCGCGCGGTATGGCCAGGATCTCCAGAGGCTCCTGCGCGGTGGAATTGCCGGGCGCGGTCATCAGCCGCGAATACGGCAGCATACCGGCTACATCTCCAGCCCGCCATTCGATGACCTTGTTTGGCCCGTTGCCCCGATCGACAAACAGAGCCAGGCGTCCCGAAAGGAGGATGTAAAGGGCTTCCACCTGCACGCCCTTCACACTCAGCACCTCGCCGGTATTCAGCGTGCGAATGGAACCATGTGTCGCGAGCCACTCCAACTCAGCCCGCGGAGCCTTCCCCAGTGTCTTGTGTTCCGCTAAACGGTCGACGAGATCTCGCTCTGTCACTCCAGGTCCATCTCCAATTCTTATGGGTGGAAAACCGCTTTCACACCATATCAGACAGGAGATTGCCGAGACAGAAACCTGCTCAATTCGCCGTCCTTACTGTCGACAAACTAAGCCGCGCCGGTAGGACGCGCAAAAACCAGGTCGAGTTTGCCGAGCTGGCTTTCCCAACCCATCGTGGCCCGCTGGGTCCACTCATCGCTGTGCATCGGATCGAGCGTCAGCACCATGCGCACCCGGTCACCTTCCGCAAACAACTCCACCGTGTTTCCCGCGTCGTAAGGAGCGACATCCGGAACGAAGTCTATCCGGTGCGTGTAAGCAAGGCTCTTTCCCACGACGATCGTGGTATAGGTCAGCTTCGCCTCGGTTGTCACGGGCATGCCTGCCTGCTTCATAAACGCAACCTGTCCCGGCTCGATTGCGGTCATTGCATAGCGCATCTCCCCGCCGGGCCGCAGGTCCAGTGCGTGCACCTTCACCGAGAATCCACCGGGGCCCCACCACGACTCGATTCCCTCTCTCGTCGTCCACAGTTCCCACACGTCCTCAATCGAGGCCGCGTACGTCCGTTCAATCACCACCTTGCCATCCATCCGCCGATTCGTCTTCTCACTCATGGCCTTTCCTCCTCACCGATTTCCTCTTCTGTTGTGTCGCTTCCCTGGCTTCGCGCTTGCGCGCCAGTATTTCCCCAAGCTTGTCCAGGCGGCCTTCCCACAGTGGGAGGTACCCTCGCAGCCATGCCTCCAGGTCCTGGAACGGCTCGGGGCGCAGCGAGTAAAACCGCTTTTGCCCGTCCGGCCGCACTCCCACAAACCCCGCTTCCTGAAGAATGCGGAGATGCCGTGAGACACCAGACTGGTCGATCTCGAACTTCTCAACAATGTCGTTGACCGAACACTCGCCGCCCCTCAGCACCTCCACGATGCGGAACCGGGTCGGATCAGCCAGGGTTTGAAGCGCCGAAACATGCATATAAATACATATGTATATATATGCATATGTCTTGTCAAGGCTGATTTTAGCGATTTGAAATCGCTCGCTCGCTGGAGGTGCTCTTTCACTCCGTCAACAGGACGGGCCGCTTAAGCCGCCGCCGAAGGGTTAGAACACCAGCTTTGCGGAAACCTGCAGTTGGCGCGAGGACCCGAAGTCTCCTATCGGAAAACGAGTCGCGGTGATCTGCCCAAATGTCCCCGCTCCGCTGCCCAGCACCCCATTGCTGGGAGGAGTGAAGGTTGCATTCGGCGAACCGAAGTTAGGGTGGTTCAATGCATTGAATGCATCGGTCCGCAGGTTGAAGCTCAGACGTTCGGTGAGTTTCGTCTGCTTCTGCAGTCCGATATCGACGTCCTCTACGCCGGGGTAGTAGAGGACGTTCCTTCCCATATTGCCGAATCCGGCGCCCGGGCTGGCGAACATGCATCCTGCCACCGGCGCATTGCACGTAGCTTGCGGGAAATACTGGATATTGCCGTTGGCGGCAAGCGTTTTATGCGTCGTCACCCGGCCCAGCAGATTCGGCCGCGTACGCCCGGTCGTGCCATCGTTCGGCAGCGAGGTGGCCACCGTGAACGGATCGCCCGATTGCAGCACCGTGACGGTGGAAAGTTCCCATCCATCGACCAACCGATTCTGATGCAGCGGCAAATCGAATACGCCGCTCAACGAAAAGTGACCGCGCGTGTCAAAGTCCGCCGGACCATAATCCCCGCGCGGGAAAAGGCTGTTCTGCGGAACCTGCGAGGTGCTTGCCAGGCTGTACGAGTTATAGTCGAGGGCTTTACTCCACGTGTAGGCGCCGCCGAATTGAATGTTATTGCCGAAATTCTTGTTCACACTCGCCCACAGCGCGTTGTAATTGCTGTTCCCCACGCTGGCGCTCTGGTAGACGTTGGTCAGCGCCAGTCCCGGATCAAAGGGGCTCGAGGTGCTGAGTTTGGCAAAGGGGCGAACACCCGCCGACGGCTGATTCAGGTTCAGGTACATCTGCATATGCGTGCCCTTCGATCCCAAATAACCCATCTTGAATCCCAGGTTCGCGCCCAGCCGTTGCTGAATTTCCATGTTGTACGACTGGATTTGAGGGTCCTTGAAATTCTGGGCGACGCTGATTGGAGAGATGCTCTTTGACGACTGCGCGTTCGAGAACGCATTTTGCATTGTGAGCGTCGGGCCTGGCGTCACCACCAGCGAAACCGGAACCGCAAACGGCGGATTGGTGCTGAGCCCTGTTACGAGGTTCGTCTCCGGCTCGTTGTACAAAATGCCGTACCCCGCGTGAATCACCGTGTTCCCTTTGCCGTATGGGTCCCATGCAAAACCGATGCGCGGCTCATAGTGGTAGTTCTGGCTGTAAACGCTGCTCAGGCCATTGGAGCCAACCTGGACCAGCGAGTCGCTCGACGCCTGAAAGACGACCAAGCGATTCTCCGCTTCGGTGGGCGTTCCGTTCCACTCAAAGCGAAAGCCCAGTTCCGCGGTAAGCCGCGATGAAAGCTTCCACGAATCCACGGCGTAGCCGCCGACTGCGTTGACGAAGATCCGGCTGGGACGCGATCCGGGAGTGACATTGAACGAACTCACTTCGTCGGCCAGGAAATGGGGAAGCGTATCAAAGACGAATGTTCCTGTGTCTCCGGTGAAATTCGAGTTGATGAAACGGCGATACTCTCCGCCAAAGTTGAGCGAGTGTTTTCCATGCAGCAGACTGTAGTTGTCCGATACTACACCCAGTGTGTCGCCGCGCCCCTGCGGCTCCCCGGATGGCCCCCCGAACGTCAGCCCCAGCTGGGTGACGGTGATGTACGGCAAGCCGATTGCGGACGTGATACCGTCGCTGATCCCGAAGGTCGTCGGGTTCGACGGGTTCGCCGGCGTGAATGTGATGTGAATACGGTTGAAGCCGATCCGTGCTTCGTTCACCGCATTCGATCCCATGGTGTGCGTCTCCACCACGGTGATCAATTGCCGGCGCGCGGGGCGCGTGTCGCCGTAGCCGGGTATGGTGTCGGCAACGGTCGGCGCCAGGGGCTCGTTGCGCGAGTCTTCCTGGATGGCATAGAACCCATGCAGGCGGTCGTTGCTCGAAAATGTGTGCGAGATGTCCACCGTCCCCTGATCGATGGTGGCCAGCGCGCTGGCCGATCCGATAAAGCTGTTCCCCGAGTTCGGTGAGGGCAGCAGGCCCAACAACTGCTGGATGGTGGAGTCGGCCCCGGTGGACCCCGGCGGCGGCACCCCGGCATTCACCGCGATTCCCTGCCGTTGGCGCGAGCCTTCGTAGCTGGCGAAAAAGAAGGTGTGGTCCTTCCAAATCCGGCCGCCGGCGTCGCCGCCGAACACATTGCGGATGAACTGCGACTGGTTCACGTGGGTTCCGCTCACGGTGAACTGACGGTTGAAATAGTTGCGCGCATCGAAAAACTGGTTGCGGAGGTAATCGTAGGCTTCGCCGTGAAATTTGTTTGTCCCGGATCGCGTCGCGATGTTCACAATGGCTCCGGAACTGCGCCCGTATTCTGCCGAGAATGTTGAATTGTCGACCTTGAACTCCTGCACCGTGTTCAGTTCCGGCTGAAAGGTGATCTGGTTCTGGATCATGTCGTTCAGATTGATCCCGTTGATCATGAAGTTCACGGTGTCTTCGCGCTGCCCGGCAGTATCGAACGAAAGAGCGCCCTGGCCGCGAATGGGCTGGGTGAGAAATCCGTTTGATGGCGCCGCAACGGAACCCGGAATCAGCGCGCCGAGATCGACGAAGTGCCGGCCGTTGAGCGGAGCTTCCTGCACAGTCTGCTGATCCACCACCTGTCCGACCGAGATTCCCGTCTCGTCGACAACGGGCGCTTCAGCGCTCACGCTCACTGTCTGCTGAGTTGCGGTCACGTTCAGTTGCACGTTGTTTGTCACTGTCGATCCCACGCGTAACACAATGCCACGGTCTGTCGTCGTCGCAAATCCCGATGCGGAAACTTCCACGTCGTATCGTCCGGGTGAAAGCGCAGGGATCTGGTATGTGCCGGCCGAATCGCTCTTGACCGATTGCGTCACGCCCGTGTCGGCGTTGCGCACCGTGACCGTGGCGTTGGGCAGCACCGCACCGGAACTATCCGTCACGGTTCCCTGCAAATTGGCATTGGATTGGGCGTTTACCGCAATTGCCGCAACAACACAGAGAACAAAAACGGCGAGAACCCAGCGAGAAAGACTGAATTTGATTGCGTCCATAACCGACCTCCAGAGACACGGAATGCGCTCCCATCGAGCGAAAGCCACATGTCAATGCACGGCTGCGACGGCCTTCAGGGGGCGCGCAGTCCGGCGCCGGATCCTCACCGCAATAAGCGAGAATCAGCAGAGAGAGCGATCAAATCCACCGCCAAATACGGGCCTGACGACAGATGCCCGGCCTTGTGGTGAAGAAAGAATGTGGGGCTTGCTTTTGGGTTCTGCCGTGCTATGAAAAGGCCGGATCACGAACTTTCGACGGCCCGCAGAATCGAGGACATAGCAGAGTGCCCATCCCCTGGTTTGCAACCGGCCTCATTGGTCGTGAAGATCCGGCGTGGCTTTAAGTTAACACATTTATTACTGAATATCCTCGCCCGAGTAAGACCATCGAGTGCCATTGGCGGAAGACGCGGGCCATACTCCAGCACTTAGTCTGCAGTTGAACCTGTAGCTATGCCATGCTCCAGTTTCTTGGATAAATAGATACTGGCTACGCAAAACCCAATAAATAAGTAATAGCCGGGCAAGATCGTTGAACTATTCGTGGGAATTACCAGCTGCTGGATGGCTGGTACCCCGCGCATCCCGCCCATGCCGCTTTCGATGACACCGTTGAACGCCACAAATGACATGAAAATCGCCAGCACCATTACGTCGGCCATCGACCACTTGGAGAGATGCAATGCGAGCAGCCTGACGATGCGGCTATTGCGCAGCAGCGATGGCCGGAACAGCGACGCGGTCAGCGCCAGCATCTTCAGCGCCGGGAACACCACACTGAACAGAAGCACCAGCACGGCCACCAGCGACATGGCCGGCCGATGCATCTCGATCAGCGACTGAAAAACTTCCAGAACCGTCTTGCTGCGGTAGTAGAGCGACTGCTCGCGAAACTCGATCGGCGAGCCGAGCAGCGTCGCATCCAGCTTCGAAATGCGTACCTCCACCTCGAGCATCGGGCTTAACACGCCGGCCACCAGCATCACGATGCAGAACAGCATCAGCACCAGCACGGCGCCGCGGGACAGCGCATCGGCCCCCACCGAAAGCAGCAGAAATGCCGCCGCCGCGGATGCCAGCACAATCAGGTAATCGGTGTTTAACCGCGCATCGGCTTCCTTGATCCGACCGCGCAGCGTCTCCTCGCAAGCCGGGCCGGCCCCGCATCCGTAGCGTTTCAGGATGCCCGAATAAGTGCTCATATCCTCAGAGCTGAACGTGTTCTTTACCGCGTCGGTCATCACGCTGCGCACCGATTCCTTGAACGCCTTCTGGTTTTGCGGCTTCCCCAACTCCGCCAGCACCACGGTGGTGTACTCCGGAATGTGGGGGCGAAGCGAAGTGATGATCATGTTCACCAGGAACGCATTGGGCTGTCCCGGCGGCTTGGGTGTATTGGGAGTGCCCGGCTTCGGAGCGCTCATCTGCTGCTTGATGTTGTCGAGCAGCTCATTGAGCGCATGCTCCACCATCGGCCGCAGGTTCTTGTTTTGTCCTTTCAAATCCAGCTTGTCTACCTGCGCGTTCAAGATCGGTCCGATGATGGCCCGCCACTGGTCCGCGCTCAAAATGCCATAACGTACGTGCTCCAGTTCGGCCAGGTCGGTCCGCAGGTTGCGCCGCTGGTCAAGCCCGTCCACGGTCCGCCAGCTGAACCATATGGCCGGCGCCAGCAACAGAATGGCCGCGGCCAGCCTGAGATAAAACCAGCGGGAAGACTTGCGCGGCGAAGATTCCGTTTCTATGTCCAGCTCGCTCACCTTATTGATCACGAGTATATCTGCTCCTTTTGTAGTACAGCGGCAACACCCAACACCCGCTATGCTTAAGTACTAACCCCGGGCCATCGCTGATCGAGCCCTGCCATGGACCCCCCGGAATACCCAGGACTCGCATGACTTTGCCTATTTCAACATCCGCGAACCGCAGTCTTGAGGGCGCGGTTCGGTCCGCGCGCCTTCGCGAAATTGCCGCTAGAGCCCAACGGCCCTGGCTTTACGCGGCCGCCTGGCAACAAGGCCTCGTCATCGCGTTTGCAAGCACGCTTGGTTTTCAGGCGTTCATGCGCTTCATGGCGTTCATCACGGTTTTCGACCGCGGATGGATCGTCTGCTGGCGGCTCGCCGGTGTGGCCGCAGCCTGCATGTTGCGCACCCGGCGCGGCCGGTGGCCATGGATTCTGCTGGGACTTGTGCTCAGCCTGATCTGGACCGGCGTCCAGATTCATGCCGCGACGGCCGACACCCTCGTCTCCATCGCCGCAAACCTGCTCGAAGTCTCGATCGCTGCCTTCTTCCTGCCCGCATTCACAAGCGTCTCCGCGTGGATTCGCACTCCGCACATTGCCTGGCGATTCACTGCGTTCGCACTTATCCTCGCTCCGCTAGCCGCCGCCATTACCGCAGCCGGATATTTCGCGCACCGCAACCACTCCAGCTACATGCAATCCGCGATCTTCTGGTGGCTGGGCGACTCCCTCGGCATGGTTCTCTGGCTGCCCATGACGCTGGTTGCCACTACGCCCGAATTCTACGCACTCTTCCGCTGGAAGAACCTGCCCACCACCTGCAGCCTTCTGGGTCTGATGAGCGGGCTCGCGTGGCTCACCTTTTCAAGCAGGTCGGCGGCCCTCGCGTTCACCATCCTTCCGGTCCTTCTGTGGATCGGCCTGAGGCTGGGGTTTGCCGGCTCCGTCCTTGCCACCAATATCCTGGCGCTGATCGCAACCGCAGGTACGTTGGGCGGCCATGGGCCGTTCATTCTGATGGAAAGCAACTCGGACCTTCAGATCCGCGCGCTTCAGATCTTCCTGATGGCGGCTATGCTCATGGCCCTGCCCATCAGCGTGGTGCTGCTGGAACGCGAGGCCTTTGCATCGCAATTGCAGGATGCCTATCGGGAGATGGAGTTACAGGCCACCGTCGATCCCCTCACGGGCCTGGCCAATCGCCGGCGGTTCGATGAGAGGCTGCATCAAGAATGGCAACGGGCCATGCGCGACCGAAAACCCATCGGCCTTCTCATGGTCGATTCCGATACGTTCAAGGACTACAACGACCTCTACGGCCACCAGGCCGGAGACGAGATTCTGAGGCGTATCGCCGATGCCATGCGACGCGTGATCCACCGCCCCGCCGATCTGGTGGCGCGATATGGTGGCGAGGAGTTCTGCATCCTGCTGCCGGGCGCTGACGAGACTGGGACGCGTCACCTGGCCGAAGAGATACGGCGCGCCATTTTGAACGAGCGCATCGTTCATGCAAAATCTCCAGTAGGATTGGTGACCGTCTCGGTTGGTTGCTGGTCGGTTGTTCCCAGCAACAACGGCAACGCCTCCACGCTGATTCGCCAGGCCGATGCAGCCCTGTATACCGCCAAGCAAAAGGGCCGCAATCGCGTGGAATATGGCGGCCTCACCGCCGCTGCGAGTTTGTAATCGCCGATACGGGTTTGGCGGAAAACCCTCGAATTCCTGAAGCTGGACTTCGCGGGGTCGGCTCGCGCCAATACGATCTCACGCAAACTGCTCCATGCGAAAGCCGAGGGGATAGGTTTCGCCGTGCGCCAACAGCTGCTCCCAGGTGACTTCGCGCTTTTGCAGGCCGGCCATCCGGCCCAGCATGCAGGACAGCGCGGTCTCCACGCCGGGAGCAGTCTGATTCAAGGGCTGGTTGGATGTGATCGCGTCGATTACGGCGCGCTCCTTGTCGCGATCGGCGTAGGCAAGATTGTCCTGGAATGCGCCGTCGGCGGCGAACTTGGCGGCGTCGGGCGAGCTCTTCAGCGAGTCCTGCCAGCTCCACGCATTTTCTCCAACAATGCGAATGGGACCGGCGTACCCGATGGTGGCCGCGCCAGCGGCGCCAAAGAACTTCAAGCCCGCGTCAAAGCCGAAGTTGCCGAACTGCGTGGAGGCGAAGTTGAGGTGGACGTCACCGGCGTAAGTGAAGTCGACCTGGTAGTTGTCCCAGCAGTCGCCCGCGTGAGTGAGCACGTTGCGGCCGCCGGTGCAGGTGGCCTTGATGGGATGCGCGCCGACAATCCAGTTGGCGAGGTCGATGATGTGGATGTTCTGCTCCACCAGGATGTCGCCGGAAAGCGCGCGATCCCAGAGCCAGTTGCGCAGGCGGTGCTCGTCAGCCGACGCATTCGGCACCACCACTTCAACCGAGGCGGGCGCGTTGTAGTAAGCAGAGATGGAGACCAGCTTGCCGAGCCCGCCGGCGCGAATGCGGTCGGCGGCGGCCGCGATGCCGGGCGCGTTGCGGCATTGGAAGCCGACGGCGACGCTCTGGTTCGATCCGACTTTCTTGGCGATCTCCAGCGCATGATGCGTCTGCGCCACGTCGATGCCCACGGGCTTTTCGCAGTAAACGTGCTTGCCGCTGGCCACCGCGATGCCGAGATGCTCGACGTGGAACCACGGCGGCGTGGAGATCTGAATCATGTCGATGGCTTTGGATTCGGCGAGGTTCTGGATGGAGTGGCGGCCGACGAAGATCTGGTTTGGGTCGAGCGCGGGCTGGCCCAGCGACTGGTTGAGCTCGTTAAAATGCGCCTTGCCGCGGTCGCGGCGGTCGGGAAAGAGGTCGCCGATAGCCGCGATGTGCGTGTTGGTGGAGTGCGCAAACGACGTGGCCACGGAGGTGCCGCGATTGCCGCAACCCAGCAATCCCAGGCGCACGGCGGAGTTGGCCTGGTAGCCGAAGAGCGTGGAGGGCTTGAGCACCATGAATCCCGTGGCGGCTACAGCGGTGGTCTTCATCATGTTTCTGCGATTCATGTGAGTTATCATGCGGTGCTCCCTCAGCCTGCCATCACTTCGTTGAGAACCTTCTCGAGGTAGATCTTTTCCTGGCGCACGTCTTCAATCTGCTGCGGGCCGCTGGTTTCGCGCTCGATGGTTACGGCGCCCGTATAACCGATGGCGTGCAGCTTGCGGAACACCTCGTGGAAGTTGACCAGCCCCTTGCCGATGACAACCTCCTCGCCGAGTTCCATGGGATTGGTAGGCCATTTGCCGTCCTTGGCGTGAATGGCGCGGATGTGCGGGCCCAGGATGTCGACTGCATCCACGGGATTGGCCTTGCCGTAGAGGATGAGATTGGCGGTATCGAGGCCGACACCGAGGTTGGGCATCTTTGCCTCATAGATCACGCGCGACATGGTGGTCGGTGTCTCCTGGCCGGTCTCCATCAGAAAGTACTGTCCGTTCTGCTTGCAGTGTTCGCAGACCGTTCGGATGGCCTCGACGGTCTCCGGCCAGAGCGGATCGGCGGGATCTTCGGGCATGAAGCCGCAGTGGGTTTGCACCTGGGTTATGCCCAGCGCGTGCGCGAAGTCTGACGCTTCACGCAGCGCGTCGATGCGCTTCTGGCGATATTCGCGCGGAACCAGGCCGATGGTGGACGGACCCTTGGCGAAGTTCCACACCAGAGGCTGCGGGCCAACCACCTCGACCGTGGTCACGGTGACGCCGTACTTGTTGATGAGATCGCGGTATTGCGCAACCACCTGGGGCGTGAAGCCGCCGCCGATGTACCCGTCCAGCGAGAGGAAGCAGTTGTTGAAGCCAAGGTCCTGCAGAACTTTGAACCTGGCATCCGGGTTGCCAAACGGCGCGATGAGCAGGCCAATGGCCATGGGCGGCAATGCCGGAGCCGCGGCAACAGCGTGGCGGCCTAGCACTCCGGCGGCGGTTGCGGCGGCCGCACCGGCAAGGAACGTGCGACGAGTGAGATGGGAGTCCATGAAAGCGCCTCTCGAAAGCTAGCTGCTATTCGAAACCATGAGGGGCGAATTTGACCAGTCCCTGCAGCCGGATGAGAGATACGCGCAGCCAAACAGATTCCCTGCCCGCACGGCACGGCGTGGGCAGGGCTGGTCCTCGGCATTCATCCCGGCGATGGAGGCTTCGCCGCCGGGGCGGTTCGCGGAGTGGAATGCGCAGCGTGCCCTGTGCTCTAAATATCCTTGATGAAGAGCACGGTGGGCGAACCGTCAACGTTCTGGCTCACGATGCGCACGTGATCGCCCTTGTGCGCCTGGAGCTTTGAGGCCTCCACAGCGCCCATGTTGCCTTCGGCCACGGTGTCGGCGGTCAGCTTGAAGGTCTTCACGGCTCCGGTTGAGTCGGCAATTGAGACGGAGTGATCACGCCCATTGAAGCCTTCGAGGGTTCCCTCGATGGACTCGAAGGGGCCCTTGCCGAGAGCCCTCACCGCTACCACGGCCGGATGATCGATAACGCCGTAGTAGAAGATGATGGCGTAATCGCCCTGGCCGGTAAACGACGCCGGTTGGGTTGTCAGCTGCGCCAGCTTCTTATCGAAGACATAGCGCGCTCCGCCCGCGGATTGGGTAAAGACGCCGCTGCGTCCGTTGTCCTGGAAGACGGTGATGGTTTTGGCCGGGCTGTCAATCGCGCTTACGGTGCCGGTGAGGGCGTGCACTACTTCCTGGGATGAGGCGGGAAGGAGGGACGCCGCAAAGAGAATCACGCAAGGCAGCAGTTTCCGCATAGTTATCTCCCTCGCACACATGTGTGCTGAGAACCAGATCTATTCCGGGGAATAACCCATTATAGGCCAATTTGTTAATTTGGCCATGAGTCATCCGGCTGGTTGTCCCTGATGTCCTGAAATCGCATGAGCTGCAGCGGTTTGCCCCAGGCAGCCGTGCGACGGCGAATACCCCTTCAGTATCCTCTGCAGCTTACCGCGATTACCGTTCCTTTTGGAACACCCCGAAAATCCAGTGGCGCACCACAATAAGAGAGTCTGTAGCCAATCGCAATTCTGCAAAGAACCATGCAACGAGTTCGCGGAAGTGACGTCCATCTTGATGAAAGACTCCCTCGGCCTGGATTGGCCACGCCTCAATTTTCAAAATCAGGAAGAGAGCTCCCGCGGTTGTCTCGCTCCGCTCGATGCTCAGGGACTGTGGAAATGAGCAACACGTCTCCGCGCGTTTCGGCATTATCCCGCACACAGATCTGGTTGTGGTCACTCGCCGCCGCTATCATTGCCGCCGGGTTCGCGATCTTCCTGCAATGGCTGATCTACGACGATTGGCTGCACGAAGCAGGACCGATCGAGATTGCCGGAAGCGTGCTGGCCGGCTTGCTGATGTTTCTCCTGGTCTTCCGCACCCTGCATGGCGCGCGGCAAAGAAAGAGAGAGATGATCCAGCGTCTTGAGGCAATCCGCTGGATGAACGATCGCATCCGCAACTCGCTGCAGACGATCGAATGCGTGACCTTCGCTGCCGCTCCCCACTCCACCGACGATGTTCGCAACGCCGTGGATGTCATTGAGGGCATCTTGAACGATTTCCTCGTGGACCGGCATCCGCACAGCGAAGCTCGCGGTCGCCAGTCGCAGGGCGCAGTTGCAGCTTCGGATGCGCAACTGCGATAGAGGAGTTCGACCGCCAGAGCCGTGAGCTAATCCCGCAAAAAGACATTCAAAAGCGATCGGTGGACGCGAATGCGCTGGTCGTACTCAAGAAAGCCGAGCTTGCGGAAGCGGTTCATGAACTCGTTGACCCGCGGGCGCGTACTGCGAATCATGTTGGCCAGCGCTTCCTGCGAGACAGGAGGAAGAAGCGCGTCATCCTCCTCGGCG
This sequence comes from uncultured Acidobacteriota bacterium, assembly GCA_963846375.1. Lineage (GTDB taxonomy): Bacteria > Acidobacteriota > Terriglobia > Terriglobales > Acidobacteriaceae > Telmatobacter. The sequence goes on along the minus strand of CAWJVV010000006.1, from coordinate 63,853 downwards.
CCCGTGCTCTCGGCCAGCACCAGCAGCAGGCGCGCCAGACGCTTTTCCGCACGGTTGAACATCTGGTCAACCAGCGCGGCCTGCGTCTTCAACGTGCATTCCAGCAGGAACTCCGAGAACAGATGGGAAAACGAGGGCTCCCGGCGCATCACGCGCAGAAACTCGTCGCGCGCGATGCGGAGGACAGTGCACTCTGAGGTGGCCGTCGCCCGGGTTACGCGCAGCCCCGGCGAATGCTCCATCGCCTTTTCGCCGAAAAAATCACCCGCCGCAATGAGCCGGATCGTCGCTTCTTTTCCCCCTGAGGAGAGGACCGAGATTCTGGCGCGGCCGCGCTGCAGATAGAAGACGCTGTCCGCTGGATCGCCCTGCGCAAAGAATTCCTCTCCACGGCCGGCGTGGATAAGCTTGCGCCCCGGACCGGTCGACGCAAGATAAGCGGAAACGTCGAATGCTCCAGGCGAGCGATTGTTTTGGTCTGTCATTTTCGCGGGATGCGGACGCAGCATAACCACGGTGAAATGAGCCCATTATAGACAACTGCTGCCTCTGTCTCAGCGAGATTAGCCCTGGGAGCCACCCCAGGTACTGTCTCAAAAGGAACAGCGGGATTCCATACTCCTGATCACAATAGGAGCGTTGCCGAAAACGCCAAAATCCCATTTCGCGGATGGCGGCGTCATGGGCTGCGCCACCCGGTCTACTTCATATCTTCACCGGGGTCGCTAGCTCAAAGGCATAAGCCATACAGAGTCCGGGAACTCGATCTGCAAGGGGTAGATGGGCGCATCGGGTTGCTGGCGAACCTCGGGACCCGCAATTTCAAACCCATGACGCAAGCATCGTGCGCATGGGCTGTCCCGGCTTTCCACCCGATGAAGCAAAAACCAGCTTCACGGGGGCAGCCGGGAGTTGCAACACATTTTGAGCTAGAGGAGTTCCTGCCTTGGAAAAGATGATTCGTTTGTCTGTTCTCTTTGTCGTGGCGACGGCGTTGATTGCTGTTGCCGGATGCAAGGCGAAGCAGGTTGCCAAAGTTGCGCCTACTGCGCCTCCCCTCACAAGCCCCACTCCCACCGCCACAATCACCGCAACCCCAGGCACGGTCACCCCCGGAGACAAAGTGGTCTTGAGTTGGAGCAGCACCGATGCGTCCTCGGTCTCAATTGAAGGGGTCGGCACGGTCGCCAGTTCCGGCACAAAGACGGTCATGCCCACCGCATCCACAACCTACCACCTGGTGGCGCGCGGCAGCGGCGGATCGGCTGAAGCCGACGCAAGAGTGACCGTGAATGCGCCGGCTGCCATCGTCAAGCCCGCGCCCGCCATGAGCGCCGAGGAAGAATTCAAAGCGAACATTCGCGATGTCTTCTTCGACTACGACCAGGCGAGCCTGCGCTCCGACGCACAATCGGTGCTGCCGCGCGACGCCGCCTACCTGGCCAGCCACCCCGGTGTGAAGGTGCTGATCGGCGGCTATTGCGACGAGCGCGGCTCCAATGAGTACAACCTCTCGCTGGGACAAGATCGCGCCGACTCGGTGAAACAGGCGTTGGTGAGCGCCGGAGTCCCGGCGAACCGGCTGCGCGTCGTCAGCTTTGGAAAAGAAAAGCCCTTCTGCACAGACGAGACGGATGCGTGCTGGCAGCAGAACCGGCGCGCGGGGTTCGCGCTCGACCGATAAGCATCTTCCCTTTTGTTTCGATTTGGAGAAGGCCCGCACTGAGGGCGAGACTCGAGGGCTTTTCCCAAAACGGCGGCAGACGCCTCGTGCGCTGCCGCCGATTTTTGGTACAGCAGCGATGCTCTTTAGCAATCGACCTGCGTTCCGCACTAGACTGCGGAAGAGGAGCATAGCCAATGGACATCAAGCGAGTGGGAACGCAGCCCTCGGGCGCAGGCCCGGCAGAGTGGTTCACGGGATCGGTGCGCGTCGATCCCCTGTTTCAGGCACCGGACCCCGCCCTGGTTGCCGGCGCAAGCGTGACCTTTGAACCGGGAGCACGCACCGCCTGGCATACGCATCCGCTGGGTCAGACACTGATTGTGACAGCGGGCTGCGGATGGGCGCAGCATGCCGGCGGCTCCGTCGAGGAGATTCGTCCCGGAGACGTGGTGTGGTTCGCGCCCGGCGAGAAGCACTGGCACGGCGCCACGCCAACCACGGGCATGAGTCACATCGCCATCCAGGAGCGGCTCGACGGCAAGGTGGTGGAGTGGCTGGAGCACGTGACCGACGAGCAGTATCGAAAGTAAAGTGCGTGATCGAGTAATTGAGCAAAGAGGCGGGCCTGCGAAGAAGTCATGCGAGTTGCTTAGGCTTCAGGAGAGTTTGGCGATCTGCTCTTTGAGAATGGCGAGATTTCGCTCAAGAAAGCCTCCGATCAGCTCGAGTTCCGCGGTTGAGTAGCTGGCTGCCAGCTTCATCATTGCCGTGCCCAGTCCTTCATACAATTTGGCGACCCGGCCCGCGGCTTCAGGACGGGCGCGCACGATGACGCGGCGCCGATCGTTGGGGTCGCGGACACGATCGATAAGGCCGGCGGTTTCCAGGCGATCGAGGATGCCGGTGATGGCCCCGGTGGTGAGGCCGGTGGCCCGGCCCAGGTCGCCGGCGGTCAGTTCCTGCTCCCCCGCGCGCGTCACCAGGTCAAGACAGCGTGTGTCGGTGGCATTGAGTCCCAGTTTCTGTGCCACCACTTCATGAAAAAAAATCGTGTGGGCGCTGAGTTCTCGTCCCAGGTCCATGCCTAGCGCCTGCAGAAGTTCCTGGCGAGATTGTTTAACGCGCGTGGCCATGCGGATTCCTCTTGACAACTAATTATCTTAGTCGCTAAGCTAACGACTAGTTAAGTTATTTTAGCTCGCGATGGCGGTTCGGGGCAATTCCCTTTTGTCGTTCGCGAATGGGCAGGAGGTCGCAATGAATGAGCACGTGGCGATTGCAGGAGGCGGCATTGCCGGGCCAGCGCTGGCGTTGCTGCTGGACCAGGCGGGCATTTCGTCCGCAGTGTATGAGGCATATCCGCATGCTGACGATATTGGCGGCGGATTGCAGATTGCACCCAACGGCATGCGGGTGCTGGACCGGATCGGCGTCGCGGATCAATTACTGGCACGCGGCGTGGCGGGCGAGGAGTTTTGCTTTGAGAACCAGAACGGCACCGTGCTGGCGCGGGTGGGCAACGGACGCGCGCGCAAATATGGAGTCCCCGCGATGCAGATGTCACGGAGCGTCCTGCACAAAGCCCTGATGGAAGAGATTGCGAGGCGGGGGATCACGATTACGTATCGGAAGCGGCTCACCGAGCTTTCGTGCCACAGTGACGGAGTGGCGGCACGATTCGAAGACGGAACTATGGCCGAGGGAACGATCCTGGTTGGCGCCGATGGCATTCACTCGCGAACGCGGGAAATTCTCTTCCCTGCTGGTCCGCGGCCTGTCTACACGGGGATCTTCACGGTGGGCGGCTTTGCGTCGCATCCCAGCCTTGCGCCTGCCGGCGAGGCCCAGATGCAGCGGCTGCACATGATCTTCGGGCGCGCAGGATTCTTTGGCTATGGATACTTCGACCGCGAGGATCCGTCCAGCGTGATGTGGTGGAGTCACCTGGAGCGGAATCCCGAACCTTCAAAGCGGGAGTACGCAAGCTGGTCGACGGAGGAGTTGAGAGGCGAGTTGCTGGAGCGTCATCGCGGCTGGCGTGAGCCGGTGCAGACCATCCTCCGCTCTGCTACCGACATGATGCGCGGACCCATCTACGATGTGCCGACGTTGCCCGCTTGGAGTCGAGATCGCGTACTTCTGATTGGCGACGCGGCACACGCCATCAGCCCGCATGCGGGCCAGGGTGCATCGCTGGCGCTAGAGGACGCGATGATGCTGGCGAAGTTGCTGCGCGACCGGCAGTCGAGTTATGTGGAGACATTCGCGCTCTTTGAACAGAGCCGGCGGGCGCGCGTGGAGAAGATCATCGCCGAAGCGCGCAGACGCGGCGATGGCAAGAGGGTTCTGACGCCGGCGCAAGCGTGGGTGCGCGACCGGATCATTTCCATCCTGATGCCCATTCTGGGCGAACGCATGAACGAGGGAATGTATTCCTACAAAATTGATTGGGAAGAAGCCGGTTCAGGCGCGCTGCAGAAGATAGCGTGAGACCCAGACCAAACCAGGCGGAGACAAGGAGGGTCGCGATGAACAGTATGGTTGAGGCAGGCAATTCAGCGGGTGGGAGGGTGGCTAGTCGCAGGCGCGGCATCCTGCCTGCACTTGGGCTGTTCTTTTTCGCGCCCATCGTGGCGGAGTTTCTGCTGGGCAACATGCCCATCTCCATGCTGGGCCTGATGGCGATCCTGGCGCCGGTGTACGGCGGCGGCGCGCTGCTGATTCGCGAAACGGTGCGGCGCACAGGCCGCGGCTGGCCCAGCATCCTCGTGCTGGGACTGGCGTACGGCATCCTCGAAGAAGCCTTCCTCGATCAGACCCTCTTCAATCCCGACTTCCTCAGCCTGCACTTGCACCTTCTCGAACCGGCGTATATTTCTTCGCTGGGCATCGGGGCCTGGTGGACGATCTTCGTGCTCACGCTGCATACCGTGTGGAGCATCTCGGTTTCCATCGCGCTGGCGGAGGCGCTGGTCCCTGATCGGGCCGAAAAGCCATGGCTGGGCGGCGTCAGCCTTTCAATCGTGGCAGTGTTGTTCGCGCTGGCCTGCGCCGCCATGACGATCAGTTCCATCCAGCGCGATGCCCATCACTTCGTGGCGTCGCCAGGCCAGTTCACCTGGTCGGCCATCGCGTGCCTCGCGCTTGTCGCCACCGCGTTCTCATTGCCGCGGCGCAACAGTGGCCGGGCAGCAGGAACAGTCCCGAGCCCATGGCTGCTGGGGATCGCCGCCTTCATCTCGGGCATGATCTTTCTGTTTGTGCCGCAACGCTGGGCGTGGGGAGCCGTCGGCATCTACGTGCTGCTGGACATGCTGTGGATTGTCGCGATCTTTTGCTGGTCGCAACGAACCGGGTGGAAGAGCCTGCATCCGATGGCGCTGGCAGCCGGCGCCGCCATGTCGTATGGCACGCACGCTTTCTTCGAAACCCCGGCAGTCGGCGGCACGGTGAATCTGGTCACGCGAATCGGGAACGCTCTCTTCGCATGTCTTGCCCTGGCCGTGATTGCCATCGGCGCACGACGGACGGCGAGATTCGAAGATGCCGAATGACCGGTTTTGCCCCGCCGGCTTTCGCGGCTACTCCTCGCGTAATGCGGCAAGCGGGTTGATGTAGGCCGCGCGGCGCGCCGGCAAATAACCGGAGACAAGACCGGCGAGGACGAGCAACACGACTGCCACCGCGAGGCTGAGCGGATCCGTGTCGCTGAGGCCAAAGAGCATGGCCTTCACCAGATGAATGCACGCGAGAGTGACAGGCACGCCGATGACAAGACCGGCCATGACCAGGAACACGACTTCGCGCATCACCTGCCAGCCCACGCGGGCGCGATCGGCGCCCAGCGCCATGCGGATGCCGATCTCGCCCGTACGGCGTCCGACCAGATACGACATCAATCCGTACAAACCGATGCAGGAAAGAAACACCGCGACCAGTCCGAAGAAGGCGGAGAGCGACGCGATGGTCGACTCAGCCCCGTAGGAGCGGGCCACCTGCTCTTCAAGCGTCTTGATATCGGTAATGGGCAAACGGGGATCGACGGAGTGGATGGCCTGCTGCACCTCGTTGGAGATGGCCGCGAAGTCGCCGGTGTAGCGCACCTCGAAGTCGCCAAAGCCCCATTCGCGCTGGCTGTAGGGCATGTAGTCAAGGTAGTTGGCGGGCTTCTTCAGGTTGCCGAACTTTACATCGCGAACGACGCCGATGACCTGCACCTGGTCGGGCGTGTCCGCGCCATCGTCGCTGCCGAGGGAGTACATGTGGCCAATGGGCGAGCCGGGGGAAAAAGTTCGCGGGCCATCTTTTCGCTGATGATCGACACCTTCTGCGAGGTTTTGGTGTCCTGAGGGCCGAAGTTGCGGCCGGCCAGCAGCGGAATCTGCATGACTTTGAAGTAGTCCTTGCCGACCACGTTGTGTGGAACGTTCACGTTGCGATCGTAGGGCATGCCGGCGACGTGAACGCTGCTGTTCCAGCTGCCCTCGTGGAATGTGAAAGCAGAAAAGCTGGCGGCCTGCACGCCAGGCAGCGCGCTGACGCGGTCCTCAATTTGATGGAACATGACGTTGAGACGCGGATCGTCGCCTTTGTAGCCGGTGATATCGGAGTCGATATTGAGGCGCAGAACATTCTGCTTGTTGAAGCCGGGGTCGATATTGCTCAGGTTGATGAGCGTACGCAGAAAGAGGCAAGCGCCGACCATGAGCAGGAGCGAGAGCGCAACCTGCGACACGACCAGCACTTTGGCGAGCGGAGTGCGTGCGGCGGAGGATGGGCCGCGGTTGCTCTTGAGACTTTCCGTAAGCTGCAGGCGCGTGGCGCGAAGAGCCGGAACGGTCCCGAAGAGCAGCGCGGTGCATATGGTTACCGCAAAGGTGAAGGCCAACAGCCTCAGGTTCAGGGAAACGTCGAGGGAGATGGTGTTGGGGCCATCGGAGAACATGCGCAGCAGAATCCGATTCGCGGCGGAGGCGAAGCCGATGCCCAGCGCGCCCCCGGCCAGGGCGAGCATGAAGCTTTCGGTGAGCAGCTGGCGAACGATGCGCGACCGGCGGGCGCCGAGTGCCTGGCGGACCGCGAGTTCGCGCGCGCGGGCCGTGGAGCGCGCCAGCAGCAAGTTGGCGATGTTGGCGCAGGCAATGAGAAGTACGAGCGCAACAATGGCCATGAGGATCTGCAGCGGCTTTGAGGCAGCACGGCTCAGGTCGGCGAGGCCGCGCTGCATGGACTCGAGCCCAACGTGCGTGTGGGCGAGTTTATCGAGATTGGGCTGGGTCAGCTTGGCGTCAGGGAAGCTGCGCAGGATCTGCGGAAAGAGGACGTTTACGTTGGCCTCGGCTTGCTGCATGGTCACGCCGGGCTTGAGACGGCCGAGAATGTAAAGCGATTCGGAGAAGTTGTCCTTGTAGCGGCCCCAGTTGGGCGGGATGAGCCCCGCCATGGAAAGAGGCGCCCAGGCGTCAGGGACTCGTCCGACTTGAGTTCCGAAGAACTCCGGCGGGGCCACGCCAACGATATCGAATACGGTGTTGCCGAGCTTGATCTTGTGTCTGAGAATCGAAGGGTCGCCGCCGAATTTACGCTTCCAGAATCCGTTGCTCAGCACGAGAACGGGATGATCGCCTTCAGTGGCGTCGTCAGCCTCATTGATGACGCGGCCCATCTGCGCACCCACGCCCAGCATCTGGAAATAGGTTCCGGAGACGGTCTGAACGTGGATCATCTCCGACTGCTGACGATCGTCGATGAAGCCGTGAACATCGTTGACCATGCTGAACATGGCCGCGGTGTCAGAGAAGACGCCGTTCTTGCTCTGCAGCTGCCGGTAAAAAGGATAGGAGTAGAGCTCGGGGCAGGCGAAGCTGTCCGTGATGCCGTCCCAGTCGTCTGTACCGAGCTTGACCAGCTGCTGCGGATTTTGGACGGGAAGCGAGCGCAGCATCACAGCGTCCATGAAGCTGAAGATAGCGGTATTGGCGCCGATACCGAGCGCCAGTGAAACCAGCGCCACGATGGTGATGGCCGGCGTGCGCAACATCGAACGTAGCCCGTACCCCGCATCCTGCAGAAAGCCGGCGAGCCAATCCCAGCCCCACGCCGAGCTGCTCTTCTCACGAAGCAGCGTCGTGTTGCCGAAGCGTTTGTTTGCCGCGTGCCGGGCCGCATCTTCGTTGAGTCCGCGCGTCATCTGCTGCTGCCGCCGCAGGTCCAGGTGCAGCCGCATCTCTTCATCCAGCTCGCGCTGGAACCGGCCGCGATGCAACAGCATGTCAAGCCGGCGCTTGAATTCACCCGCAAGGCTCATGGCGTTTCCTCCCTCACGCTGTCTGGATGATGCGGTTGATAGCGCCCATGACGCGCTCGAACTGCGACACCTCGATGCCGAGCTGCTTCTGCCCATCGCGGGTAAGGGTGTAGTAGCGCGCGCGGCGATTGCCGGCCGTCACTCCCCACTCGGCCGTCACCCATCCCTTGATGAGCATGCGCTGCAGCGCCGGGTAGAGCGAGCCCTCTTCGATCTGCAGCACGTCGTCTGAGCAGCTTTGAATCGACTCGGCAATCTCGTACCCGTGCAAGCGCCCGCCCACCGCCAGCGTCTTCAGGATCAGCAGATAAAGCGTGCCCGGGGGAATTTCGTCGCGGTCGGGTTCAGCCTTGCGGCGAATGAGAGCGGCCATGATTGCACTCCGGAGTCACTGGCATAGTCAAACTATGCCAGTGTCGGAGCAGATCGCCCTTTCTGTCAACCGTGATGTGACGAAAGGCCGGTCCGACGCTAGTCGACGCGCAAAGCCTGCACCGGATTGATGTTTGCGGCGTGGCGCGCCGGAAGCACGGCCGCCACTGAGGCAACCGCGAAGATGGCCAGCAGGCTCGCGCCTATCGCAGCAGGATCCACAGCGGGCGCCTGGTACAGCAGGCTGTGAATCCATCGGACGGCCGCGAACGATATGGTCAGGCCAACCGCAGTTCCCGAGAGCACCGGCCATGCGGCCTGCTGCAGCACAAGCCCCGTGAGCGCGCTCTTCTTCGATCCCAGCGCGATGCGAATACCGAACTCCTGATTGCGCAGCGAGACAGAGTAGGCCAGCACGCCGTAGACGCCCATCAGCGCCAGCAGCAGTGCCGAAGCGGAGAAGGCGGACAGAACCTCCACCTGGAACCGATCCGACGCCACCGACTCGCTGATCTGGTCATCCATCGCCTTTAAGGTCGGAATGGCTACTTGCGGATCGATCTCCCAAACTGTGCGGCGAATTTCAGAAATGAGCGCGCTTGACGGCTGGCTGCTGCGCACAAGGAACGTCAGCGTCCAGGGCGTGAAACCCCAGTACGGCATGTAGACCATCGCCGAAGAGTCTTTGAGCCCGTTGATGCGCGTGTTGGCTGCCACGCCGATAACCGTGATTGGATGCTTGTCGTCGGGAATGATGCTGTCGATGGTGCGGCCGATGGGATCTTCGCCCGGGAAGGCCTCGTGCACCGTGCGTTCCGAGAGGACCGCGAGATAAGGATTGCCGCGATCGGACGCAGTGAAGCCGCGGCCGGCAATGATGGGAACGTGCATGGTGGCGAGATAGGCAGGGTTGATCCAGCGCACATTGATCGGTGGCGCATCGGCCGGAGGCACCGGGTGATCGGGGCGCGTGAGCGTGTCCACCCAGGTTTCGCCGGTAAGCGGCATGACACTGGTGAGCGCCACCGATTGCACGCCGGGCAAACGCTCGAGCGCGGCGATGGTGCGGTCCGCAAAGGACAGCTTGATGGCGCTGATCTTGGGCACCTTGTCGGCGTATTGCGGCGAGAATAGGTCTACCTGAGCCGCGATGACCTGCATTGAATCGAAGCCGCGCTCCTGGTGCATGAGGCGGGAGAAACTGCGCAGCACAAGTGACGTGACAATCAGCAGGACCACGGTGCAGGCCACCTCGCCGGCCACGAGAACGCTGCGGGTCCGGCCGCCTTCGCGTGTGTTTGCCGTGCGCGTGGAGCCGGCCTGCAGCGCGGCCTGCGGCGGTACGCGCAGCGAGCGCAGCGCCGGCAAAATGCCGAACAGCACCGCGGAGAAAGTCGACAGACCGGCCGCGAAGACGAGCACGATCCAGTTGACTTGTACCTCTTCCAGGCGCGGAACTCCTGTAGGCACGAGGAAGAGAAGCAGGCGCACGCCGGCGAAGGCAAGGGCGATACCGGCTGCGCCCCCGATGGCAGCCAGCACCAGGCTTTCCGTCAGGCGCACCATCACCAGTTGCATGGCGCTGGCCCCCAGCGCGGCTCGAACCGCGGTTTCGCGCATAGCAGCGGCGGTGCGCGCCATCTGCAGGTTGGCCAGGTTCACGCACCCAATCAGCAGCACCGCGCCCACCGCGCCCATCAACAGCCAGAGCGCGCCGCTGATGGCATAGGTCACATCGCTCGTCAAAGAACTGACGACGATCCCAAGATGAATGGGAAGATGCGCGGAGAGCGAGTAGGCGTGCTGCAGGGCTTCAAGCTCCGCCTGCGCCTGCGACAGGGTCACACCGGGCTTGAGGCGGCCAATCGCCTTGTAGTTATAACTGCCCGTGTCGTTGGCGAGCGTATTGTCAGACGGAACAAGGGGTCCGAACACTACGGGCTCGCGGGCGCCACCGAACTCCTGAAACGGAATCTGTGGTGACAGCGCAATATGAGGAAAGCGGAGGCGCGGCGGCAAAACGCCGATGATGGTACGCGGCGTGAGCCCGAGGCGCAGTGTCTGGCCAACGACCTGCGGATTGCCCTGAAATAGCGATTGCCACCCTTCGTAGCTAAGCAGGATTACGTTGTCGTTGCCCTTCACCGCATCGCTGTCTGCGAAGTCGCGGCCAAGAATGGGGCGAACGCCGAGAATGCGGAAGAGATTCGGCGTGCACTCGACGGTTCCCACAATGTGTGGGTGATCGCCGGGCGACGCAAGGCTGTCCGCCGCCTGCTGGTAGATGGCCGCGTCTTCCAGAGTAGTAGCAGCCTGCCTGAGTCGCGTGAAGTGTCGATAGTTGTCGGGAATGGCGGTAAAGTGACTGCGCGCTTCTTCCTCGCGCTCGCGAATCACAACCAGCCGCCCGGGGTCGCGAAAGGCAAACGGCTTGAGCAACACGCCATTGACCACGCTGAAGACCGAAGTCACCGCGCCGATGCCGAGCGCCAGCGTGAGCACCGCCACAAGCGTGAAGCCTGGAGATTTGCGCAGCTGGCGGATCGAGAAGCGAACGTTCTGCACCATCTGCTCGAGCCACAGGATGGAGCGCTCGTTGCGATGAAGTTGTTTGGCGTACTCAACCGTTCCGCAGGCGCGGCGCGCGGCCAGCCGGGCCTCCGCCTCCGGCATCCCTTGACTGCGGAATTCGTCTTCGAGCAGGGCCAGATGCGCAGCGACTTCGCGGGAGACTTCGGCGTCAACCTGCGTATTGCGAAAACGAGAGACGAGCTTGGCGAATAAGCGGCGGAGGTGAATCATAAATTCTCCTCCGCGAGCAGGCGCTCGACAAGCCCCGACATCCGCTTCCAGCGCTGCGTCTCTTCATTCAGCGCTTTCAGCCCCGGCTTCGTGATGGCATAGAACTTGGCTTCGCGATTGTTCTCCGTAACGCTCCACGATCCCTTGATCCAGCCATACTGCTCCAGACGCACCAGCGCCGGGTACAGTGTGCCCTGGTTCAGATTCAACAAGCTGTCTGAGACCTGCTGCAGCCGGGTGGCGATTTGATACGCATGGCGCGGCCCCATGGTGGCCAGCGTGCGTAGCACGATCAGGTCCAGGGTTCCCTGCAAAAGCTGAATCGGCTCTTCACTGGGCATACAAGTGCACCTGTCCGCAATCATCGACAAGGTTCACTTGGTTGTCAAGTACAGTGTGACGAAGCCGCGTCAGAACGAAAGACGAGGCGCGGAGAACGCCCCGCCTTCCTTTTCCACTATTCGTGGGAGCAGCAGGAGTGCCCCGTCGGTTGGGCGGCCGTTGGCTGCTCAGACCGCGCCGGAGGCACGTATCCCGCTTCCGCATCCACAAAATAGTTGGCGTCGTACTTGTCGTGATGCCGTACCCACGCCATCGAATGCTTCAGTCCGTCTTCGTCGCGTCCCTTGGGTGCGTGATCCAGAAAATGATACGTCCCCACCAGCATGTCGAGCCCGCGCGAATAGGTGGAGTAGGTGTGATACATCGAGCCGTCTGCGTCCTTTGAAAACACGCTCAGGCCGGGCAGTTCCTCAATCGACGGCTTGATGGTGGCGTAGTTGTAATACTGCGCGCCCGCCGCCTTCTCCGCCTCCGACAGGGAAACGTGGTAGTCGAAGTTGAAATCCGACCCGAACGACGACACCCAGTGAAACTTCCAGCCCATGCGTTTTTTGAATGCCGCAAGCTCCGCCCACGGCGCCCGTGAAACCACCGCCAGCGTCACATCGCGATGCGCCAGGTGAATCGTCATCGCGTCAAAGTGATCTGACAGATACGAGCAGCTCTTGCAGCCCTCGCTCCATCCAGGCGCGAACATGAAGTGGTAGATGATGAGCTGGCTGCGGCCGTCGAACAAATCCGCCAGCATTTCCTTGCCGCGCGGCCCCTCGAATATGTAGTTCTTGTCCACCCGTTCGCGCGGAAGCTCGCGACGCTGGCGGCTCAGCTCATCGCGCAGCCGCGTGAATTCCTTCTCTTTCGCCAAGAACTGCTTGCGCGCTTCAATCCATTCTTCGTGCGACACGGTTTTGACCTGGGGCGTAGTCATGCTGGTGGCCATCGCAATCCTCCTTTGACTTGGTGATGGCAACCGGGCGCTGCCGGTTGCGCTTGCGAAAGGTATGAGCCACCAGCGCGGCAAAGCCTCCCGGGGCGGTGGCTTTCCCGGCAATGATGGCGGCGGCGGTTGCCAGGCATACGGGACACATGATTCCTCCGCAAAAATTCCCCGCCCCCGCGAAAGCCGGGGCGGGGGCATTCCTGGTTTGCGCAAAAGCGGCTTCAGCGCAGGAACGACGGCTGCTCGTCGGCGCTCGGTCCCCAGCTGGCGGGCACCGGAATGTTCAGCAGCCGCAGGTACACCGCGAACTGCCCGCGATGCTGATACCAGTGGCTCAGCATAATGTCGCGCAGAAACAGATGCCGCGGCACCGCCATCAGCTCCTTGTCGCCGGACATAAGGTACCAGGTCTCGTGCATGGCCGCGTCATCGTACAGAGGCAGCACCTCGCGTACCGTGGCCACACTCTGCTCCAGCTTGTCCAATAACTCCTGCACGCTGGCAGGCTGCGGAAAGTTGAAGTTGCCGGCCTGCCTGGTCGTCTCCTGCACAAAGCGGGCCACGTTGCCGGGCACGGTCGCCAGGTGATACGCAAGCTGGCCCGCGGTCATCGATTTCTCGTGCGGCTTCCACGTCAGCTTGTCTTCGGGTAGGCGCTCGATAAATTTGCGCGTTACGCGCGCCTGAATTTCAAATTCAGCGAGCATCGACTGGGCGATGGACTCGGCAATCAACGGCTGGGCGACGGGCATGGGTCAGACCTCCTGTGTGTTTGGGGAGTGAAATCGAGCGCCTATTTCGATTCGGCGCGCTTGCGGATCTGTTCGTTGATATGAGTCCAACCTTTCGTCACGCCCTTGCGGTGATCGTCCTGAATGAGGCCGAACGCGGTGTGGCGGAAGTTGATCGTGGTCACTCCATCGGCTTCGCTCAAGCGGTATTGAACGTTGTTGGAGGCGGCGTACGACATGAAGAGGGGGCCGCTGAACTCCAGCAGCGCCGGCCGCTTGATGGATTGCACGTGTGCCCACAAATGGCCGTTGCCGTTACCCAGGTCGCGATACCAGCGCCCGCCAGGCCACGCCTCCAGCTTCATCGGCATCGCCGTGCCGTCTTCCCGCTCGTTCGACTCAAGCTGCTCCAGCAGCGCTTCAAACGTCACTTCCAGCGTCGCATTGACGCGGATCTCCTGGTTGATGGTGAAGGAAAGATTTTCGATTTCCAGCGGTGTCATAGTCGGTGTCATCAGCTCTCCTTTGGGGATTTTTCAGGGTTCTGCTTCATCTTGGCTTCCGCGCGTTCCTTGATGCGGCTCAGCTGGTGCGTCCAGTAGCGCTCAAAGGTCGACGCCCACTCGTGCACCGGCTGCAGCGCCGGCGCATTGGTACGGTAAAGCTTATGGCGTCCATTCCGGCGCACATGCACCAGGCCCGTGTCGCGCAGCACGCGCAGGTGCTTGGAAACCGAAGGCTGATCAAGCCTCAGCGCCGTCACAATCGCCCCCACCTCAAGCTCGCGAACCACCAGCAGACCCAGAATCTCCCGCCGGCGGGGCTCGGCCACAGCGTTAAAAACATCGGAGGTTGTTGCCGCTCTCGCCATGACCAGAACATTACATTCCCATATAGGAATATGTCAAGAGGCTCCGGCAATATTTTGCTAACCGCGCAATTTACCCCGGGTTGGTTGCGCAGGAGATCGTACACTGGCGCGGATATGAAGCACGCGGGAGCAACTGCGCTGGCAACCATCGAGCCCCTGTTAATGGAACTCCGCAAACTCGATGGACTGGTGGAAAAAAGCCCGGGCGTCTTCTACCGTAAATCCGTTGCTTTCCTGCATTTTCACGAAGACCCCGCCGGCATGTTCGCCGATGTGCGCGGAGACGGCGAGTGGCAGCGATTGCCGGTGAACACAGCGGCCGAGCGCCGCCGCCTGCTGGGGATTGCGGAGAACAATTGTTAAGCGGCGCAGCCGGCACAAACGAAAAGTGCGAACCCACACAGTTTGAGCCGTTCCCAAATCCGGCTCGAAACACTGCCTTTCCTGCTCACAGCATTGCGGTTCCGAAAACAGATCTGGGCGCATAGTGTCGTCACAGGCGCAGCCGGAGGCGAACATTATGAAACCCATCACGCGATTTCCAGGCTGGCGTCCCGCGGCACTGCTATTGGCGATCGTGGCCAGTGGCCTCGCAGTTCATGACTCCGCGCAGGAACCCGCAGGCCAGCCGGCTCAATCATCCGTAACAACCGCGGATCCCTTTGGCAACCCCTGCGACTCCATGGCGAACATGGCGGGCATGAATGTGATGGGCGAGAGCATGGCGGCCATGGCCAACCACATGTGCCTCACTCCCATGCGGCCCAGGCAGTCCGACGATGAGCAGAAGGCTCGCGAGGTGGTCGCAAAGGTTCGGGCCGCGATGGAGAAATACAAAGACTACAAGAAAGCCATTGCCGACGGATACTTGCAGGCGAATCCTACTGTCGACCAGCCGCAATTCCATTTCACCAATAATGCCAATGCAAAACTAGCAGACACAGAATTCGACCCGTCCCGCCCCACCTCGCTCTTGTACTTCCAAACGCCCACGCAGAGGTTCCGGCTTGAGGGCGTCATGTACACCGCCCGTCCCAGCGCCACTGAGGACGAGCTCAATCAACGCATCCCTTTGAGCGTCGCGCGCTGGCACAAACACACCAACTTCTGCGCCGCGCCTGAAAACAAGGTCAAGGAGTACTTCGGCAAGAATCCAAAATTCGGCATGTTCGGTTCCATCCACACCGCGGAGGCATGCGCTGCGGAAGGGGGCAAGTTTATGCCCGTGGTCTTCACCTGGATGATTCACGTATTTCCCTACGAAGATGGTTTGAATAACATCTTTTCCATGAACGATGATGCTCCGCACTTCCACTAGAGCGTGTTCGCGGCGGGCAGATTAGCGGCGCTCCAGTCTTTCATCGGCGGGAGCGCCTCTCTTTGCCGGAAAGGTCGCGCGCGATTCGGCCCCGCAGTTTTGCGTCCCCACAGAGGCGGTTGCGCGCTTGAGAATCGTGCGGCCACGCCCGGCGCGCAACTCTACGACGCTCGCGCAATGCTGATGACCGTAAGGTCGTCGGCCTGCCCGTACTCCTGCGCCACGTCGGCCACGTGCTTCATGCTCGCGCCCTCGCGCAGCAGCGACTCCACCCGCGGAAAACCCAGCAGCACATGCTGCGCGTTCTGCGCCTCGGCAATGCCGTCGGTCACCAGCACCGCCTCATCGCCCACCCGCATCTCAATGCGCGTCTGCTCGTAGGCCGCATCCTCCAACAGGCCCAGCGGCATCGACCCAGAAAACGCCGTCTCCGCTCCATTCATGTACGGAGGCGGATGCCCCGCGTTGGCCAACGTGAGTCTGCCCTGCTCTTCCACGCGCACAATCAGGCACGTAGCGAACCCGCCATGCGTCTTGCCGCATAGTCTCCCGTTCAACTCCGTCAGAATCGCCGCCGGCTCCTCAGTAAAACTGGCCATCGTGCGCAGCATGCCCACAATCATTGACACGATCATCGCCGCGCGCAGCCCCTTGCCGCTCACATCGCCAATCACCACCAGCGTGCGTCCGCTGGGCAGCGGGATCACCTGGAAAAAATCCCCGCCTACCTCCGCCGCCGGCCGGTACACGCTCTGGATCGAATACCCGCTGATCGGCGGAATCACCTCCGGCACCATCACCCGCTGCACCTCCCGCGCCGCCTCCATCTCGGTTTCCAGTGCCGCCTTGCCCAGCTGTGCACGCGCATATCGCCGAGCGGTGCTCACGGAAACCGTGATGAACCCGATGTAGCCCAGGATCACCGAAGTCATGATGGCGATGGAATCGAAGGCCATGCGGTTGTGCAGATGATGTGTCTGGCCGGGGTCGAACCGGGAAAGCTGCGGTGCGTCAGGAAAGACATTGGCGAGGACGATGTTCACCAGCACCTGAACCACGAGCAAGGGGACGAACACACCCCAGAACTTGTTTCGAAGCTTGACGCCAAGAATCGCATAGCAAACGGCAAAGCCGCCGGTGATCAACACCCCGATGGCAAGGTGGTTGTCTGACTGACTTCCCAGGTTGGCGATGTCGACGGAATAACCGATGATCGAGAAGATAAAGAAGACGGCCGCCAGAAAGACCACAATCGTCCATCGTGGCGTGTTCTTCCAGATATTCAGTTTTTCGAATGGATCCGGAATCGCGATCTCCTCGCCCGGCCGCACAATCGCCGGGACTTTGTTGTCCTGCGCGTCGCTTGGATTGTATCCCGCCTCTTCGTCAAGTCAGCGATCTCCGTCGCCAGCCGGCTGATTTGCTGACTCGCCGGCTCGCGAACAAGCGCTATCCTAGGCGAGTGAAACCAACGCCGCATAACGGTCCTACGCTTCTGGTGCACGGCGGAGCCTGGGCCATTCCCGCTGACGCCGCCGAAGATCATCGCAACGGAGTCACCAGGGCGCTCGAGGCTGGTTACTCCATCCTCGATCGCGGCGGCAAAGCCCTCGACGCCGTCGTCGCCGCTGTCACGGTCATGGAAGACGACCCCACCTTCGATGCCGGCTGCGGCAGCTTTCTCACCTCCGACGGCCGCGTGCAAATGGACGCCCTGCTCATGGACGGCGGACGCATGAAGGCCGGCGGCGTAGCCTGCGTCGAACATCTGCGCAATCCCATCCAGGCCGCCCGCCTCGTCCTCGAAGAAAGCCCGCACGTCTACTTCGTCGGCAGTGGCGCCGAGGCTTTCGCCGCCGCCCACGGCATGCCCCTCATCGACAACGCTGAGCTGGTTCTCGACCGCGAGCGCGAGCGCCTCAAAGCCGCACAAGCCCGCGCCGCCGCCGGCCTTGCCGACGACACCTTCTGCGGCCTCGACGACAAGGGCCCCGAAACCGCTGTGATCTTCGCCGGCGACGACCCCGATTTCTGGTCGCACGACACCGTCGGCGCCGTGGCCCTCGATGCCTGGGGCAACCTCGCCGCAGGCACCTCCACCGGCGGCACGCTCAACAAAACTCCCGGCCGCGTCGGCGACTCTTCCCTCATCGGCTGCGGTTGCTACGCCGATAACTTGTCCGCCGCCGTCTCCCTCACCGGCTGGGGCGAGCCCATCATGAAGCTGGTGCTCGGCAAGTGGGCCACCGATCGCGTGGCCGCCGGCAGCGCTCCGGAGATGGCGTCGCGCGAAGCCATTTCCTACCTCTACAACCGGCTCGGCGGACATGGCGGCATCATCCTGCTCGGTCCCGACGGCCGCTTCGGCTTCGCCCACAACACTCCCGCCATGGCATGGGGCATCGCCACCCGCGCCGGATTTCATACGGGTTTGCAGAGCAAAGATTAGCTGACAGATTTCCTCGCCGCGGATCGCCCAAGCCACGATATTTGTACCGTACTGGATGTGTTTGTCCCTTTGTCCCTTCGTCCCTAAATAACATCTCCCTTTTCCTCATCCCCCAATCCACCACTGCGCTACGCTTAAAGTCCATGGGGCGCATTCGTATCCTTTCCGACCAGGTGGCCAACCAGATCGCCGCCGGCGAAGTCGTCGACCGCCCTGCGTCCGTCGTCAAGGAACTCCTCGAAAACGCCCTCGACGCCGGCGCCATGCGCATCCGCGTCGAAGTCGAAGGCGGCGGCCGCAAGCTCATCCGCGTCGCCGACGACGGCTGCGGCATGAATCGCGACGACGCCCTCCTCGCCTTCGAGCGCCACGCCACCTCCAAGCTCCGCTCCGCCGACGACCTGCTGGCCATAGCGACCTTAGGCTTCCGAGGCGAAGCGCTGCCCTCCATCGCCTCCGTCTCTCGCGTCATCCTGGAGACCTCGCCCGACGACGGCTCCGGCGGCACGCGCCTCGAGATCGCCGGCGGCCGGATCCTCCACGTCGACGACGCGGCCCTTCCGGAAGGCACCACCCTCTCCGTCGCCGACCTCTTCTTCAATACCCCCGCGCGCCGCAAATTTCTCCGCGCCGAATCCACCGAGCTCGCGCACGTTACCGCGCTGGTCACCCACTACGCGCTGGTCCACCCCGAAAAGCACTTCGAGCTGGTCTCCGCCAGCCATACCCTCGTCTCCGCACCGCCCGTCGCCCGAACCGCCGAGCGCATCTACCAGATCTTCGGCAAGGACACCCTCGAGCAGCTCCTCCCCGTCGCCGCCGAGACACCCCTGGAGCGCGCCGGCCTGCCCGAGCCTCCTCCCTGGAAGAAGGACCCCGACGAGCCCCCCAAAAATCCGGGCGCCATCCGCCTCTCCGGCTTCTATTCCCGCCCCGAACTGCAAAAGCTCAACCGCAACTCCATCTACATCTTTGTCAACAAGCGGCTCATCCGCGATCGGCTCCTGCTCCACGCCATCACTGAGGCCTACCGCAACGTCATCCCGCCCACCAGCTTTCCGGTGGTTCTGCTGTTCCTGGAGATGCCGCCCGAAGAGGTCGACGTCAACGTGCACCCCGCCAAGACCGAGGTCCGCTTCCGCCAGGGCACGCTGATTCATGACTTTGTCCGCGACAGCCTGCGCACCGCGCTCATCAAGGCGCGCCCCGCGGCCCAGTTCCTCGCCGCGCTTAATAACAATCCCCTCGCCAGCCCGTCCCTCATGCCGCCGGCAATCTCGCCCCTGCCCGGCGGACCTGGAAACGGCAATGGCTCTGGTCTCCACCCGTCTCCCGATCCCTACCCGCTCCTCCCTGACTCGGAGCCCATCGACCCAACCGACGACGAGCGCCTGGTTCTCACCGCGCCCGAGCCGGTCCCTGCACCGGTTCGGCTGCCGTTTGCGGCAGGATCCTTCCTCCCCGGCAGCTTCGCCGGCCTTACCCAGACCGCTGCCGCGCTGCTCCAGGGAGAGCTGCTGCAGCCGGTTCACCAATGTGATTCAACCCATCCAGAATCAGCAGTTTCCCCAGCCATTGCCGCCGCCCAGGTTGAAGCCGAGCAGGCCGCCCAAACCCTCAATCACCTGGCCGGCCTCAGGCCCCTCGGCCAGCTCCGCGAGTCCTTCATCCTGGCCACGGGCGAGGACGGCCTCTGGATCATCGACCAACACGTCGCCCACGAGCGCGTTCTGTTTGAGAGGCTCCTTCGCGCCCGCAAAGTCGAACAGGTTCAGCGCCAGCGCCTGCTCATGCCCTTGCTGGTCGAGCTCAAACCGTGGCAGATGGTGGTATTCGCCCAGATCGCCGGCGAATTGGAGCGCAACGGGTTCGAAGTGGAGCCTTTTGGTCCACAAACCCTTGCCGTGAAGGCGGCCCCGGTGGGCCTGGAAGGCGCGGAGCTGGAGCGCACTCTAACGGAGGTCATCGAACAGGCCGGCAAGGAGGAACAAGACACTGGAAATGAAGGTCTTAGAGACATGGGAAGGCGCGTCGCCGCCTCCATCGCCTGCCACTCCGCCATCAAGGTCAACACCCCCCTTGACCCCGCACGTATGGAGTGGCTATTGTTGGAACTTGCAAAAACGGAGCACCCGACAAACTGCCCGCATGGACGTCCTATCGCTTTGCTGTATTCTTGGAGAGAGATCCAGCGGGCCTTCCACCGTATCTAACGCGTAGGGAAGGCGGCATCCCACCCCCTCAGGGGAGTAGGGAGCCCGGCAATTAACAAACCAGGGAGACTGCCTCCCGGAGCCGAAGCACTCAATCCGATGCATTTCATGAAGCCCAACGGTTTCCACCGTGGCCCCGTGATGCGCCGACTGGGAGCCAAGGTGAACGGAGTACAGCCTTTCGGGTTTGCCACCAGCCAGCCTGGAAGAGAGGTTCTTCTTTGACATTGGAGCAATTGGAAGTCGCACGCGCGGAACGGATGCGCCAAAACGGACATGGGGCCCTCACACAGGAAGAGGCTCGCACCTGGATCGAAGAGACTGGACTGTGCCTCTTCCTTCCCAAGCGGCAGTTTTCCTCCTCGCTTGCCCCAAGTTTTGTTGAGGCCGTTTCTGGCCAGCGGAATATTACTCCGGATTCCCGGCAGATCGCGGCAGCCGAAGAGCTGCTGGTCCGCCTGGAACTGGACGGGATCGTGGTTCGCCTCAACCTGCTCGGCCAGCCCGGCGAGCAGCCCGACTATGTCGTCGCCGCCTGGGTTCTCCCGTACGTGTATGCTCTTCGCGGAGATCGCGACTGGCGTCGCAGCCCGCAACTCACCGGCTCGCGCCAGGTATCGCCTCTCGCCATCCAGGCCTACAAGCAGCTCGAATCGGCCGACATGACCATTGCCGAGCTCAAGCAGAACCTTGGCCATGGCGTCACTGAGGCCGCGGTACTGCGCGCCATCACCGAGCTCTGGCAGCAGCTGCGCATTATCCCCGTGGTCGCTGCCCCCGGCAAGGCCGCCAAATGGCAGCTTCTTCGGCACCGGTTCCAGAAGGCTATCGCCGAAGGCGCCTCCACTTCGCAGGTCACCGCCATCTCGGTTCTCGCCTCCATCTTCCTGCAGGCCGTTATCGCCGCCAGCATGGAAGAGGTGGAAATTTTCCTGTCGCCCCTCACCGCCCGCAGCAAGATCCGTGAAGTCATTCGCGGGCTGGTCGCCACCCGCCAGGTCCACACCCTTTCGCTCGGGCACGCGCCGCACTTTTACGTCGCCGGCACGCTGCCTGAATTTGCTCCTGCCGTTACCACGTACACCAGCTCCATCGGCTCCTCGTACCTTCCCTATCCGCACGACGAGGAACCCGTCGCCGAACCGGCTCCCATCCAGCTTGCCCCGCAGCGCGAAGAACTCCCGCCCGCGCCCGCGGAGACGCACGAACCGCACGCCCACGCCAACGGCCGCTCGCCGGCCCGCGCCCAAGCCCGCAGCCTCGCGCCCGCACTTCAGCCGTGCCGCACGCGACCGCAAACCGGCCGCCTCGGAATCCAACAGCCGGCGTCCCGCCAAGGGCCGCACCGCCTCGCGCAGTTCCAGCAGCCGCCCGGCAGGCGCGCGTTGGGCCTCCAACGGCTCCAAGACCGCTCACACCAATGGCTCCTCGCGTAACGGCAACGGGAATGGAAACCACGCCGCTTCCAAGAACGGCAGCAACGGCCACGCCCGCCCCGCCGGCACGGCAAGACCCGCGAACGGCTCGCGCCCAACCGCTGCGCGCTCGGCAAAACCCGCCGCCCGCAGCGCCAGCCTGAGCCGGCCCGCCGCAGCCGCCCGCAAGGACCTCCGGCCGCAAGCCCGCACTGGCCGCCTCCAACGGCACCAAGCGCTTCGGCTTCAGCTCCAAACAGGGATCGAAGAAGCGCGGATGAGCGAATACTCCCGACCCACGGGCTCCTCCTCCGGAGCCCGCGGTATTATTGTTGCCATCGACGGACCTGCGGGAGCGGGCAAAAGTACCATTGCCCGCCATCTCGCCCGCCACTTCGGCCTGCTCAATCTCGAAACCGGCGCCATGTATCGCGCGTTCGCCCTCAAGGCGCTCCGCGACGACGTTCCCCTCGATGACAGCGCCGCCCTGGAGCGCTGGCCCGCGAAACCTCCATCCGCCTCGAACCCGGCGACGCCGAAAATCGCGTTCTCCTCGACGGGGAAGACGTGACCGGCCTCCTTCGCAACCAGACCGTCACCGACGCGGCCTCCAAGGTCAGCGTCTTTCCTCCCATCCGCGCGTGGATGGTCCGCCTTCAACAGGAGCTCGGCGCCGCAGGTGGTGTCGTCATGGAAGGCCGCGACATCGGCACCATCGTCTTTCCCCACGCCGACGCCAAAATCTTCCTCGACGCCGCTCCCGAGGTCCGCGGCCTGCGCCGCTTCGACCAGATGGGCCCCGCTCCCGCGCAACAGCCGGAAGAAGTCATCCGCGATCTGCGCGAACGCGACCAGCGCGACCGCAACCGCGCCGACTCGCCCCTCCGCCCCGCTCCCGACGCCGTGCTGCTCGACTCCACGTACATGTCCCTCGACGATGCCGTCAAAGCCGCCGAGGACATTGTTGCCGCGCGCCTCGCTGTCCACAAAAGTTGACAACCCCGCTCGCCTGCATCTTGCCGCCCCATCTCGCCTGTTAACACGCATCAAAAGCCGGCATAAGAATTGCCATCTTTTTCATTGAACGGCCAAAGCGCGCGTGTCACCATCAAAACAAACTAAGGGCGGTATACCTTAAAACCGTCCGTACACGATTCGCTGCCCCGCGGCAGCCTTCCCCGCTTCGGGCCATTGGGCCCCGCAACCAGGATCAGGAATCCCATGGAACTTCAATGCCATGATTGCGGTTCGACGCAGATCCGTCGCTCGCGCCTTCGCCTGACTGACCTGAAGAGGCTCGTCCTCTTGCGCTATCCGGTCCGTTGCGCGGTGTGCTATGCGCGCGGGTACGCGTGGATTCTTGACGCGTTCTCCATCAGCCATAAGCCCCTCAAAAAGATCACCCGTTAAACAGTTCCTTCCACCGATTCCGCCTTTGGGGTACCCGCTTTGCATCGGGAGTGTGCCCGCCCCTGCACCCAACGGTGTGAGTCCTTGCTGAGAAAAATGCTATAGGCTACTTAAGTAGATGGAAGCCACCTGCAATCGATGCCATCAGAGCGTGCCCGCCGACAGCTGCTTTTGCCCCAACTGCGGCCTGCCTCAGCTCGTCTATTCAAGCGACGAAGCCTCCGCACCCACCGCCGCTGAGCGCTGGACCGGCGCCGCCCACGATGCCGCCACCGTGGAATGGCGTCCCGCTCTGCGCCTGGCCATGCTCCTCGCCGTTCCCGCCGGCCTGCTTTCCTTTGAAGAATCGCCCGCCTGGCCCCTGAGCCTGCTGTGGATGGCCGCCGCCGCTACATGGACCGTCACCCTCTACGCCCGCCGTCAGCGTCCCGGTTGGGTGACCACCGGCGCCGGCGCCCGCATTGGCATGGTCACCGGCGTAATCGCCGGATGGTTCACCTTCGCCCTCAGCGGCATCGGCCTCTACACCCAGCGCTACCTCTTCCACCAGGGCAAGAGCATCGACGACACCTACAACGCCGGCGTCCAGTGGTGGTCGCAGACGGCTCAGTCTTTCAGCGCCGATCCTCAAACCACCGCGCAGTTGAAGAACCAGGTGGCTTGGTGGCTCACCCCGGAAGGCCGTGCCGGCAACGCGCTCTCCAGCGCGATCATGGCCCAGGCCGCCTTCGTCCTCTGCGCCGCCGCCGGAGGCGCCATCGGCGCCCGACTCATCGCCCGCCGCCGCCCCCAAGTGTGAATGCAGTTCCCTCTGTCTCCCTCTCTCCCTCGCTAGTCCCTAGTCCCCAGTCCCCAGCCCCTGTTTCTTGCCCCCACCCGCCCCCGCCACTATCATCCGTCGAGAGACAAGCGCGACCCATGAGCGAAGCCCATACCAATCCATCCCTGCGCATCAAGGGCAGGCTGATGTCCGCCTCCGAGATCGAGCGCACCCTGGTGCGCCTGGCCCACGAAATCGTCGAAAAAAGCAACGGCAGCCAGGACATGGTCCTCGTCGGCATCAAGCGCCGCGGCGTCCCCCTCGCCGAACGCCTCGCCAACCTCATCGCCACCATCGAAAAGCGCCCCGTCGAACGCGGCACCCTCGACATCCAGTTCTATCGCGACGACCTGTCCACCGCCGACGTCCGCCCCATCGTCACCCCCGGAGCCATCGGCTCCGACATCGTCGGCCGCGACGTCATCCTCTGCGACGACGTCCTCTACACCGGCCGCACCATCCGCGCCGCCCTCGACGCCCTCTTCGACCACGGCCGCCCCCGCCGCGTCCAGCTCGCCGTCCTCATCGACCGCGGCCACCGCGAGCTGCCCATCGAGGCCACCTACGTCGGCAAGCACGTCCCCACCAGCAGCCGCGAAATCATCGAAGTCAAGTTCCAGGAGGTCGACAACGACGAGCAGGTCCTGCTCGTCGAACGAGAAGGCTGAAATGCAGCTCTTAGCCGTTAGCTTAGCTTTTAGCATCTAGCTTTTAGCTTTTAGCTTTAGCCGTCGCGGCAGAGCTGAACAAGGACACGGCTTCAGCCGGGCCAGGATCGGCTGGATCACGAGCTTTAGCCCCTGCAGCGGGCTAAATTAAGACCGGCAATGAATCGCCATCACCGACACGGTTCACTGTCCCTGTTCACTGTGGCTGAGACCACTGCAAGCCGACCTGTCATCGCACGCCCGCCGCAACGCCCGCACGCCCCATCCTCCGCCCCCACGCCTCCTCGCCATTCCCATACCATCCCGGTTCTCTGCTTTCTATCTCCGACCTCAATCTCGAGTCCCTCAACCACATCCTCCGCCGCGCCACCGAGCTCACCGCGCAAGATCCCCTCACCCGCGCCCGCATCCTCGCCAAGCGCCGCGTCGCCCTGCTCTTCTACGAGTCCTCCACGCGCACCCGCACCAGCTTCGAGCTCGCCGCCAAATCCCTCGGCGCGACACCACCCTCGTCTCCAGCCTCTCCTCCAGCATCGAAAAAGGCGAGTCGCTCAAAGACACCGGCCTCACCCTCCGCGCTCTCGGCGCTGAAGCCATCATCCTCCGCCACAACTCCTCCGGCGCGCCCTGGTGCTTGAAGAATGCACCCGCCTCCCCATCCTCAACGCCGGCGACGGCATGCACGAGCATCCCACCCAGGCCCTGCTCGACCTGCGCACCATCCTCACCCATCTCCGCCCCGGCATCACTGAAGTCGGCTCCGACACGCTCGCCGGCGTCACCGTCACCATCACCGGCGACATCCTCCACAGCCGCGTCGCCCGCTCCAACATGCTCCTGCTCCCCCGCCTCGGCGCGCACGTCGTCCTCTGCGGCCCCAAGGAACTGTTGCCCGAGCTTGCCGCAAATGCCGTAGCCCGGCATCGCCATCGAGCGCGACTTCGAGAGCAGCCCTCAAGCAATCCCAGGTCGTCATGATGCTCCGCATCCAGGCCGAACGCCTCGCCGGCCTCCAGCTCGACCTCGAACAGTACAAGGCCGCCTACCAGCTCACCGGCGACCGCCTCCGCACCCTCGCTCCGGAAGCCATCGTCATGCACCCCGGCCCCATCATCCGCGGCCTCGAGATCACCGCCGGCGTTGCCGACGGCCCCCAGTCCCGAATCCTCGAGCAGGTCGCCAACGGCGTCGCCATCCGCATGGCCGTCGTCGAACGCGCGCTGCACAGCAGGCCAGAACGGAGCCCGTCGCATGAGCACCGTCGTCATTCGCAACGGCCAGCTAGTCGATCCCGCCGCCGGCGTCGACGCCGCCAAAGACATCCTCTTCAAAGACAATCGCGTTGTCGAAATCGCCGCCCCCGGCAAGCTCAAGCTAGCTCAACGGCGCCGCCGACGTGCAGTCCATCGACGCCACCGGCCTCATCGTCGCCCCGGGCCTGATCGACATTCACGTCCATCTCCGCGAGCCCGGCCAGGGCTACAAGGAGACCATCGCCACCGGCACCGCCGCCGCAGCAGCAGGCGGATTCACCGCCGTGGCCGCCATGCCCAACACCATCCCCGTCAACGACACCGCCGACATCACCCGCTGGATGCAGTCCCCCGAGCGCGGCGCCTCGGTCCGCGTCTTCCCCATCGCCGCTGCCACCCGCAGGTCAAAAGGCGAGGCGCTCAACGACTTCGCCGCCCTCAAATCCGCCGGCGCCGTCGCCGTCACTGACGACGGCCATCCCATCCTCAAAGACAGCGTCATGCGCGAGACCCTTGCCGCCGCCGCCCGCGTAGGCCTGAGCGTCATCCAGCACGCCGAAGACACGCGTATGACCCAGGGCGCCAGCATGAACGCCGGCCCCGTCGCGTTCAAACTCGGCCTGCGCGGCATGCCCGTCGAAGCCGAGTCCGGCATCGTCGAGCGCGACATCCGCCTCGTCACCGAGCTCCGCGACGCCCGCGCCCATCTCCACGTCGCCCACACCTCCACCGCCGCCGCCATTGCCGCCGTCCGCCAGGCCCGCCGCAACGGCCTGCGCGTCACCTGCGAGGTCGCGCCTCATCACTTCCTGCTCACCGACGAGCACGTGGGCCACTACAACACGCACTCCAAGATGAACCCGCCCCTGCGCTCCGCCGCCGATCGCGACGCCATGATCGAGGCCATCCTCGACGGCGTCGTCGACGCCATCGCCACCGACCACGCCCCCCACGCCATGCACGAAAAAGAAGTCGAGTTCGAGCGCGCCCCCAACGGCATCACCGGCCTCGAAACCGCGCTCGGCCTCTGCCTGCGCTATCTCCACGGCGAATTGAAGATGCCCCTCGGCCGCGTCCTCAGCCTGCTCAGCGCCCAGCCCGCCGCCGTCGCTCGGCCTCAAAGGCCGCGGCACCCTCGCCGTCGGCAGCTAGCGCCGACGTCGTCATCTTCGATCCCAAAGCCGAGTGGACCTACCGCGCCGCCGAAGGCAAATCCAAATCCAAGAACACCCCCTTCGACGGCTGGACCATGCAAGGCAAAGTCCGCTGGACCATCAGCGAAGGCCGCATCGCCTACTCCGCCCACGCAACACCCGCCTGACAACGAAATGGGAGCAGGGGACTACGGGGAGGGAGCAGGGGCCTTCAGGCCCCTGAACACGGCTGCGAATGATGCGGGCTTCAGCCCCGGGCACTCTTCCCATCAAAACGCGCATTATCCCGGCTATCCCATTGTCAAACGAAATCAACAAACCGCCTTGTACGATGAGTTCAGCGCCATGATCCCTCATCATCGCTTCCCTGGCCTGCTTCTTTCCCTGTTCCTGTTGTGCCTGGCTCACGCCCAGACGCAACCCGCTCACACCGCCTTTGAAATCGGATCGGTCAAGCCCGCTCCACCCGAAGCCGATCCATCTACCGGCAGTTGGAGCCCGCCCGGCAACGGCCGATTTCAAGCCACCCACGTCCCGCTCTCGCTCCTCATCCAATTGGCCTACGGCATCGACAACAGCCAAATCTCCAACAAACCAGGATGGCTCGACACCAACCTCTACGACGTCGATGCCAGAGCCGAGGACGGTGTCTCTCTCAGCCGCGAAGAACTCAAGCCTCGACTACAGCAACTGCTCCACGATCGCTTTCACCTCGTGGCCCATAAGGAAACCCATCCCACGCGCGGATACGCTCTCGTCGTCGCCAAAGGCGGCCCGCACCTCACCCCAACCAAGGGCGATCACTTCCCCGGCTATCGCGCCGACGTCAGCCCCGGCCAGATGCGCGGGTTCAACTGGTCCATGCCGCAACTGGCCAAATACCTCACCGCCGCCGCCGGCTTTCCCGTAGTCGAACAGACCGGAATCTCCGGCAGCTACGACATCGCCTTCAGTTATGACACCAGACCCGATAGCGACAGCAACGACCTGCCTCCCCTCGCCAGAGCTCTCAAAGAGGCAACAGGCCTTCTGCTGGAACCGCAGAAGATTCCCGTCGAGACCCTCGTCATCGACTCCGTCGACAAAACCCCCACCGCGAACTAGCCGCAGAATCCCGCCGAGCCCGCCTCTCTCTTCCAACCCGACTTCAAACCCGCCGGCGAACTGCCCCGCTCATGGTTCCTGACCACAGGCGAAATCAAGCAGATCGCACACCAGGCCGTGATCCCGTCCGATGCCTCATCACCAAAGTGATCTCAGCAAGAGAGACCGCCCTTGTCCCCCGATCGGGTTGCGCTTGACCCCCGGATCGGGTCTTCTCTCTCCTGCGATGCGATCGCTCACCCGACAATCGCATTTAGTGAAACGGACTAATTCACTCCTAATTACCGCACGTATAGTGCTGCTTTACTTTTCACGCCGAGGCAGGCCACCAGATGCGATATCAGACCAATGAAGTCCATTTCCGAAGCCCTAGTCCCTTAGTCCCTCAGTCCCCACCGACCGCAACTCGCCTGTGGAAAACTTGTCAAGAGCTATCCCTGAGGAAAACTCCGTATCCACCACAAAAACAATCGAAAATCTTTTTGAAACAATTGGTATGCAATTCGACGAATCTGCTATACTAGTATCAGTAGTCAAGAAAGGCCCGCTCATGCGGGCCTTTTTCATTTGGGATTTACGACAACGGAAGAAAAAGGGAGAGGAGAGCCATGCCGAAAGCCCGTCACCAATCACTGTTGACTGTTCTCTGTGTTCCAAATCACACTCAGCATTTCACCACCATCTAACCTATTGAGCCAATTCCACTTCAACGATTTTATTTTTCTCGCATTGAAGGTGACTTGGATCACAATGGACACGAGGAAGGATTCACCATGGCGACTATCGCTTGCTCCTGCACCGCTACTCCGCTCACCCAGGCCGGCCTCCAGTACGCAATGGACACCCTCAGCATCGACGCCCCCACCCTCTGGGCCATGGTCTTCGTCGAAACCCACGGCTGCGGCTACTTTCCCAGCCGCCGCCCGCAGATCCTCTTCGAGCGCCACCTCTTCTCCAAGGCCACCAATGGCCAGTTCGACTCCTCGGCCCCCGACGTCAGCAATCCTGTCGCCGGCGGATACGGCCCGGGCGGCGATAACCAGTACACGCGCCTGGCCCAGGCCTATGCCCTCGATGCCGACTCTGCGCTCGGCTCCGCATCCTGGGGCCTGGGCCAGATCCTCGGCCAGCACGCCACCCACATCGGCTACAACTCCGTCGACGACATGGTCACCGCCATGGCGACATCTGAAGACGAGCAGCTGAAGGCCGTCGTTGGGTTCATCCAGTGGCAGAACCTGCAGGGTGCCCTGCAGCAGCAGAACTGGGCCGCCTACGCCCGCGCCTACAACGGACCCGACTACGCCAAGAACCAATACGACTCGCGCCTGAACGGCGCCTGGCAAACCTTCCAGGACCCGCAGAAGCAGCCCAACCTGACCGTGCGCACCGCGCAGATGCTGCTCTACCTGATGGGCTACGATCCCCATGGCGTCGACGGCAGCCTGGGCGCGCACACGCTCACGGCTCTGCACAGCTTCCAGGCCGCGCAGCAGCAGCCCCTGACGCCCGCCATCGACGACGGCGTGGTAGCCAGCCTGCTGTCAACTCTTCCGGCAGCCGTCAATCTGTCCTTCGTCTAAGCTTCGGCAGGCAGCACGGTCTGGCGCCGCCGCGCGATGAAGAGCAGAATTCCCAGGAGCGCCCAGCCGGTACCCGCGATCTTTGCCAGAGGACCAAGGCTGAACCAGAGCAGCAAGCAGGTAGTGAAGCCGCCCAATGACAGAAGCATGGGGAACCACTGCGACCAGCGGCCATGCCGCCACGCCGCGCAGCATCGAGGCGACATTCACACCCATGAAGGCGAGCAGCGCGCCGAAGTTGAGCAGCTCGGTCCCAAGCTGATAGCTGAAGACCAGGGCGCCGACGAGGCAGATGGCGCCGATGAGAATCACATTGTTGCGGGGGATGCGGCTCTTCGGGCTGAGCGCGGCGAAGAAGCGGCGCGGCAGCGCGCCGTCCTGGCCCATGGCGTAGAGCAGGCGCGCGGCTCCAAGCTGCGAGGCCATGCCGGAGCCGATGTTGGCCAGCAGCAGCGAGCTGTTGACAATGAGAAACAGGATGGGGCCGCCCATGCGCCCGGAGACGTGGACGTAGGCGGTGTCGAGGTCGGGGAAAGCGAGCCCGCGCGGCCAGACAAGCTGTGCGACGTAGACCTCGACGCTGGCCAGCACGCCGGTGATGAAGCAGGTGAGGACAATGGCGCGCGGCACGCTGCGAGCCGGGTCGCGGGCCTCGTCGGTGAGGGTGGAGATGCCGTCGAAGCCGATGTAGGTGAGCACGGCGATCGAGGTGCCGCGCAGCAGGCCGCGCATATTGAAGGTGGCTGGATCGTAGAACGGCGCGGTGAAGAAGCCCGGGCCGGGATGCTGGAGATGCAGCAGCCAGCGTACGGCAGCGACGAGCACCAGTACAATCACAAGGCCAAGAGCAGCGGCCATGGCGGCGTTGATGCGGGCCGAGGTCTCGATGCCGTTGCAGTTGAGCAGCGTGAAGAACGCGGCGAAGAAGATGGCCAGTATCCAGTACGGCACGCCGGGAATGATGTTCATGACCGCCTTGCTGCACCAGATGGTGCAGATGAGCGGGTTGAGGACGTAGTCCATCACCAGGCACCAGCCGGTGATGTAGCCGAGGCTGGGATGGAGCTCCCTGCCGACGTAGAGGAATGCCGACCCGCCGTGTGGGTAGACGCGCGCCATGCGCCCGTAGCTGATGGATGTGAACAGCATAGCGACCATGGCGAGGAGGATGGCGGTGACGACATGGCCGCGGGCTTCGTTGTAGATGACGCCGAAGCTGGGCATGGGTGCGGTGGGCTGGATGAGGATGATGCCGTAGAGCACCAGGTCGCGGAAGCGCAGGGTGCGCTTGAGGCCGGGGTTGGCGACGGTGGCGGCGGAGTCGGCCATCAGTTCCCTTGCGCGGTTGCAACGGCGGCTTGCGGGTGCAGCGTGATGGGCGCGACGTTCCAGCCCTGGATCTGAATGGCGGGATCGGCGGGCGCGTCTTCGGGAAGCTCGGCGGTCAGGGTGATCTCTTCGCCGGGCTCCAGCTCGATCCAGTTGTCGGACCAGTAGACCGGCGCAATCAGGCCGCCGGACTGCGTCCGTGCGGCCGCGCTCACCTGGAAGGCGAGACCCGTGTCGGCGTTGTGGAGGTGGAGGTGCACGACGCGGCCCTGCGCTGTGTGCTCAATCTCGGCAGTGGCATCGACGTGCGCAGCGGGCAGGGTGGTGAGCGCGGTCAGGTCCTCGTGGCGCTCAGCGGGCGTGTGGGTGTAGTCGGTGCGATTCCAGTCGAAGGTTGTGAGCGTGTAAGGAACCCAGTAGAAGTTGCGGCTCACCGTGCGGCCGGCGGCATCCGTGAGGGCGAGGTCGATAAAGAAGAGGCGGTCGGTTCCGGCGAGCAGCGAATCTGGAAGCAGGAAGACGCGCTGCGAGCTGTCGGCTCCCGCGCTGATGGTGGTCTCGGCGCTGTAGAGCTCCTTGCCACCGAGGTTACGCACGTGGACGCTGGCGTGCAGGCCAGTGACGGCTTGGTAGGTGCTGTTGACGAGCACGACGGAGCGGTCGTCGTATGCGTACTGAATGTGCACCGGCTCGCAGGCCTTCTTGGTGGCGTAGTAGCCGGCGCCGGCATCGAGATAGTAGTCGTAGAGATGCCAGATCATGGAGGGCCAGGCGTTGTTGAGCATCCACTGAATGACGCCGGTGGAGACGTACTTGTTCTTGCTGTAGGACTCGAACATGGCGCGTTCGGAGTCGTACTCCATGGTCTGGGCGATGCGTTCGTAGTTGGCGGCGGAGCGCGGCGCGGCGTAGACGGCACGCATGGCCTCGTTAAAGACATTCAGGTTGGCGAACTCGCCGCCGCCGTTGTGGAAGCTCCAGTCGTCGGTGGGCGGCCAGGCTTCGGGATCGGTGAGGAACTTCTGGCGGCTGGCGAGCGATGGAATGGCAGGGCCGGGGCTGGTCTCGGTGTTGAAGCCGAAGGCCCCGCCATCGTGCTGATTGAGGTACCAGTAGCTGGGCGCGACGTAGTCGTAGGGGCCGGTCATTTTGACGCCGCTGGGGCCTGCGCCGACGGTGTTGGTGGCGGACGCCGAGGGAAGCGTCGGATTGGGCCAGTGCGTGTCCGCTTCGACCTTGAGGTATGCGGCTTCGACGTCGGCAGGCGGCGCGTTGTCGCTGCCGTTGAGCCACACCAGAATGCTGGCATGCGAACGGAAGCGCAGCAACTGCGATTGCAGCGAGGCCGTCGCGATGGGGAGATCCTCGGGCTTCCAGTCCTTCCAATGCTCCCAATGATCGCAACAGCACCAGCCGAGCATGATGAGGATTCCCTGTTCGTCGGCGAGACGGAAGAAGTCTTCGGTTTCGAGTTTGCCCTCGAGACGGATGGTGTTGAGGTGCATGTCGCGGACCAGGTGAAGCTGATCGCGGAGGCGATGCTCGTCGGTGCGCAGGAGCATGTCCTGCGACCAGCCTGCGCCGCGAATGAGGAGCGGCTTGCCATTGATGCGGAAGAGGCGGCCCCCGGTGGCGGCCAGCTCCGAGGTGATCTCGCGGATGCCGAAGTTGACGCTTTGCTCGTCCGTTTTGGTTCCTTGTTCGGCGAAGCTGACCGTAAGGCGTTCGAGGTGCGGCTCGCCCATCTGGTAGGGCCACCAGGGCCTGGGATTCCGGAGGTGCAGCGATGGGAACTGCGCGGGCGTGAGGACGACGGTCTTGTCTTCATTGGGGCCGAGCTCGACCGGCTGCTCGACGCGAATGCCGGCGGCAGTTGCTTCGACTGTTCCCTTGATGGCGTGAGGCGCAGCGTTGTGAAGCTCGGCATAGATGGTGAGGTCAGCCGCAGCGAGCGACGAATCGGGAAAGTGAGTGACGGCCATGGGGGAGCGCACGGTGACTGCGCCGGTGGTGACCAGATTGACCTCGCCCCAGAGGCCCATGTCCTTGTCGGGCGGGCAGGGATTCCAGTCAACCCAGTTGATGCCGAGATCCTTCTCGCCGGGCGCGAAGGTCTCGACAGCGAGCACGTTCTTTGCGCCGGGCTTGACGAAGTCGGTGACGTCGAAGTCGTAGGTGCGGTAGGCGCCGGCGACGGTGGCGGAGTCGGCGATGCGTGTTCCGTTGACCCAGATTTCGCCGCGGTAGTTGATGCCGCCGAAGTGGATCCAGGTGCGCTGATCGTGCATGGTTGCAGCGGGCATGCTGCTGCCTGCGGGCAGGGTGAACTCGGTGCGATACCACCACCAGCAGCGGTAGGGGCTGTCCTGAGGCATGGGGAGGTTCGAGAAGTCGTGGCCGATGGGATAACCAGTGCCGGGGATGCTGCGCAAGTTCATGCCGTAATAGGGATCGGGTACGACCTTGTCCGCGGCCTGCGCAGCGAGGACGGTGCTGGGCACCGAGGTGTTGAGCCAGTCGTCGGTACGGAACGACGCCGCGGAGATGGACGCGCCATCGGCTTTCAGATTGCAGGCCGATTGCAAGCGCCAGCCGTCATGCAATGGAGCGATGGTGGCCGCGGTGGCGGACGCGCTTGCAACGAAGGCCATCAGGAGAGCGATCAAGATACGGCGCATACAAAGAACCCTCTGGGGGGGTGGAGCGTTTTGGCCGGCAGAGCGTCCGGTTCAAACGTTTGAATGAGGCACATCTTCCAGTTCCGAAGGTATGGATGTCAAGTACGGGAGCGGCGACGGGAGTTCGGCGCGGGTTCAGTTTGAGCTGGGGACGCGGTGGACTTGCGGACGACGAGTTCGGGCTCGGTTTGATGCAGGCGGCACTTTCTCGGATTTTGAGCCGGGACTGCGGATGGCCTGCAAGACGCGCTCGGCGGCTTCAAGACCCATTTCGCGCAGGGGCTGGCGAATGGTGGTCATGGCGGGAGTTGCCACTTCGGCCGGCAGTACATCGTCGAAGCCCATGACGGAGCAGTCTTCAGGAACGCGCAGCCCGGACTCGGTGAGGCCGCGGACGACGCCAAGCGCGGTGAGGTCGTCGAAGGCGAGGACTGCGGTGAAGGGACACTTGGAGGCAAGCATCTGTTTGGCGAAGCGAACGCCGCCTTCAAAACCGGAAGCGGGATCGGCGAGGCCGGGGAGGTCGAAGATGAGGCGATCGTCGATGGGGATGCCGCGTTGCGCGGCGGTTTTGCGAATGCCGGCCCAGCGCGGCTCGGTGTCGCACATTTCCTGAGGGCCGCGAATGACGGCGATGCGGCGATGGCCGAGATCGGCGAGATGGCGCATGGCGAGCGCTCCGCCGGCCTCGTTGTCGACGAGGATGGAACTGATGCCGCGCTCCACCAGGTCGCGGCCAACAATGACGATGGGGACGTTGTTTTTGCGGATATCACCAAGAAGGTTGGTCTCTTCAAAAACCCAGCTGGCAATGACGATGACGCCGTCGGCGCGGCGTTCGAGGGTCATATGCAGGTAGCTGTCGAAGAGCTTGCGCTGAGTCTGTGCGTCCATGAGCAGCGGCAGGTAGCCGGCCGCGTGCACGCCCTCCTGGATGCCGCGCATGACGGGGATGCAGAAGGGATCGGAGAGATCGAAGGCGAGGATGCCGATGGTCTGGGTGCTGCGGCGGCGGAGGCTGCGAGCGTAGGCATCAGGGTGATAGCCGAGCTGCTTGGCGATGGTGCGGATGTGGGTGCGGGTGGTGACCGCAACGTTTTGGGAGAGCGGCGCCTCGCTGAGCACGATGGAAACGGTGGAGACGGAGAAGCCGCTGGCGCGGGCGATGTCGAGCAACGTGACGTGGCCGGACTTTCGCTGACTCACCTGCGGCTCTCCTCCTCAGCGAATCCTAATTGACGAGCAGCGGGTTTTCCGCTTGACAGCCAAAACAGCTCAACCTATAGTCGATCAACATCTGGGTTCAAACGTTTGAATCAATATATCCCAGGAGGCCGCGGATGAACACACAAAAGTTTGGGGGCGGGAGATCAGCTGTTTTCTTCCTCTGCATCGCACTTCTGTTTCCCTGGCCGATGCTGCACGCGCAGGGCGGCCGCGGGGGTATCAGCGGGCTGGTGACGGACACCAGCGGCGCGGTTGTGCCGGACGCCAAGGTGACGGCCAAAGACGCGGCCACCGGCAACTCGCTCTCGACGGTCAGCACGGCGGCGGGTTTGTATTCGTTTGTCTCGCTGGCGCCGGGCAAGTATGAGGTGAGCGCGGCGGCGACGGGGTTCGACACGTTGGTGCAGCAGAACGTGAACGTGAACGTGGACACAGTGAGCACGGTGAACCTGGCGCTGAAGGTGGGCGCGGTGAACCAGGTGGTGACCGTGACCGACACCACGGAACTGGTGGACACGAGCAATTCCACGGTGGGGCAGCTGATCTCGTCGGAGACGATTGATCGCGTGCCGCTGTTGACGCGCAATGTGTATGACCTGGTGCAGTTGAGCGCGGGCGTGACGCCGGCCAATGGGACGCCGAACTCATCGAGCTCATTTGCGATTCAGAACATTTCGAGCGGACGGCCGGGTGTGGATGTTTCGTCGTACACCGTGAACGGCTCGATCGAGGGCTCGGTTTACTACATGGTGGACGGGGCTCCGATAGGCATTGCGGAGAACAATGCGGCGGCGATTATTCCGGCGATGGACCTGCCGGAAGACGATGTGGATGAGGTTCGCGTGGAGACGCAGAATACGCCGGCGACCTACCAGAGCGGCGGGGCGGGCGTGATCAGCGTGGCGACCAAGTCGGGGGGCGATTGGTACCACGGCGATGCGTTTGGCGTGTTTCGTCCGAATGTGCTGGCGGCCAATGAGTACTTCAACAAGCAGGGCCAGTTGACGAGCGGACAGGCAAATGCGACGCCGGCGTTTCACCGCTACCAGGAGGGCGGCGCGATCGGTGGACCGATTGTGCATCGCAAGTTGTTCTTCTTTGGGGACTACGAGGCGACGCAACAGCAGCTCTACGACGGGTCGAACCTGTTTACCGTGCCGACGAGCGCGGAGCGGACCGGCGATTTTTCAAACGACAGCTTTACGATTTACGATCCGACGCTGCCGGATAATGGCGACGGCACGCGGCAGGCTTTTCCGGGCAACAAGATTCCGAACCCGAATGCCACGGGGCTGAAGTTTTTGTCGGAGATGCCCAAGTGCAACGTGAGCCCGAATTGCGATTCGGACCCGACCGGCGCGATCAACAACTTCTTCAAGGCGGGGCTGGATCCGACAACCCAGCACAAATTCGATGTGCGCGTGGACTGGATCAAGAGCGAGTCGCAACGGCTATTCGGGCGTTTTTCGTTCGATCGTTTGCTGCTGGCCACGTTCAACGCGTTCGGGAACATGTGGGATTTGAACTACGCGCAGAACGTGACGAACGGGCGCAATGCGCTGGTGGGCTATGACTGGACGCTGAATCCGACGACCGTGCTGCAACTGCGGTACTCGTTTATCCGGCACTACGAGAACCAGGGGGGCGATCCGCGGCAGAACGGGTACGACATCACGCAGCTGGGGTTTCCCTCGTCGCTGGCGGCCCAGGAGGTTTACAAGCTGCTGCCGTTCGTGATCTTCAACGATGTAGGCGGCGGGGTGGGCGGCACTGCCGATTACAACACGTTTCAATATGCCAGCGAGAACAGCGACGCGAGCGCATCGATCACGAAGGTGTTTGGCAAGCATGAGATCGCTGCGGGCTTTGAGTACATGAAGAGATTTCTGAATGTGGGGCAGCCGCCGGCGCCTTCGGGCTCGTATGCGTTCGATATTTCGGCGACGGACCAGTCGGTGAATTCGGCAAATGGGGGCAGCGACTTTGCTTCGCTGCTGATCGGGATGGGAACGCCGCCGGGAAGCGAGTCGAACAGCTACCCGAACTTCACCAAGGACCTGTTTGAAGCGGAAGCGAATCCGTATTACGCGAGCTTTGTGCAGGACACGTGGCGGCCGAACAAGTCGCTGTCGGTAACGGCGGGGCTGCGGTGGGATATTTTTGGCGGGCGCACGGAGCGGCATAACCGGCTGGAGTACTTCAATCCGGCGGCGACCGCCACGGTGAATGGTGTGTCGTACACGGGGGCGGAGGTTTACTTGAATGGAGGCAATCGCTCGCCGTTCGCGACGAACCTGAAGGATTTGGGACCGCGTCTGGGCTTCTCGTGGCAGCCAACGACGCACGTGGTGTTTCGCGGAGGCGCCGGCATTTATTACGGGCCGAGCGCGCAGATGGTGGGAAGCGCATCGCTCGACAGCGACGGGTACTCGTCGAGCACGACGTGGGATGCGACCTGCTACAACCCGGATGGCAACACAACGTTCAATGGCACGCCGCAATGCAGTGGAGAGCCGGGTCCGGTGGATGACTTCACGGTGCCGTATTCCCTGAGCAATCCGTTTCCGAACGGCGTGGTTCCGCTGATTGCGTCGCCTTCGGGTTTAGGGAACAATCTGGGCACGACGTTGAATACCATGCTGCACTCGCAGCGGACGGTGACTACGTATAACTACAATTTTGGATGGGAAGTGGAATTTCCGCACCAGGTGGTGTTGAGCGCGGCCTTTGTGGGCAGCCGGGGATTATTCTTACCGCTCAGCGCGGTGGATTTGAATCAACTGGATCTGGCCACGATTCAGAAGTACGGCGCTTCGTTGTGCGTGGACCCCTCGGATCCGAACTGCCAGATGGTACCGAACCAGTGGGCGGGGATTCAGCCGGGCACGAATGGCAACGCCGGGGCGGCGACGGTGCCATTGTGGGTGGCGGTGCAGCCGTATCCGCAGTTTGGCAATGGCGGCTATGGCGCGGGCAATGGCGTTCTGGTGCATGGATATCCGGGCGGCGATTCAGACTATAGCTCGATGCAGACCAAACTGCAGAAGCGCCTGACGCATCACTTTACGACGCTCAGCAGCTTTACCTGGGCCAAGCTGATTACGGACGATGGCAATCCGCCGCTGGGCTTTGTGGGGTCGCACCTGGGGGCGCCGCAGGACTGGAAGAACATGCAGTATGAGCATTCGGTGAGCCCGCAGGATGTGAAGTACCAGTTCACCGGAACGGCGTCGTACGATCTGCCGGTGGGGAAAGATCGCGCGGTCAATCTGTCGGGGTTTGCAAATGGGGCGCTGGGTGGATGGACGATGAACGGCATCTTCTACTGGAGCACCGGCGTTCCGATTGCATCCCCAACCGTGGGAGCAGGCATTTCGTATTTCAACCAGCGGCCGGACCTGACCTGCGATCCGAGCCAGGGAGCGCCTCATAACACGGGGACGTGGTTCAACTACAACTGCTTTGCCATTCCGTCGTCGCCGTTCGTGCCGGGAAATGCGCCTGCTTACCTGGATCACGTGCGCACGATGGGAGCGAAGAACCTCGATTTATCCATTTACAAGACGTTCGACGTCCGGGAGTCGATGCATCTTCGCTTTGAAGCGTCGGCGTATAACGTGTCGAATCGGGCGCAGTTTGGCATGCCGAACGTGCCGAGCATCACAGCGGTCCAGACGCAACCCGATCAACAATCTGTCTTTGGCCAGATCACATCTACAGTCAACACTCCGCGGCAGTTTCAGTTTGGTTCAAGGTTTACGTTTTGAAGCGCCCCCCGGGGTGAAACGCTGAATGCTCGGCGTCAAAGATTAGAGTTCTTTAGGACTCCGATTCAATTGAAGGCGGAACCGATGCTGGCAATGATTTCATGTTTAGCTATGCCATCGTTCCGCCTTCGGGCGTTTGTCTGGGTTTGGCGCGGGGGGCTGCGGTTGTTGCCTGCATCGTGATTGGCGGCTGCAGCCAGGCTCATCTATCTAGCGATCCGGGATTGACATGGTCAACACCGGCTGCAATTCCTTACGGAACGCCGCTCAGCGGGGCGCAGCTTAACGCGACGGCTCGAACGGCAGGTGTGTTTTCCTATTCGCCGGAACCCGGTGCCCGATTACAGGCGGGCACCCATACCCTTACAGTCACGTTCACGCCCTCGGACCCAGCGCATTACTCGACCGCCGGCGCGAGTGTCGTGATCACCGTGGAGAAAGCAAAGCCGTCGATTGCCTGGGCAGCGCCTGCCGCCATCTCCTATGGCGCGCCTTTGGGCAGCCCTCAACTGAACGCCAGTGCCCCCGGCATTGATGGGACCTTCGTTTATTCCCCAAGCGCGGGAACGATCTTGCCGGCTGGGCAACAGGTGCTGACGGCTACATTTACGCCGGAGGACAGTGCAAACTACCTGGCTGTGAGTACAACATTGACTTTGACGGTGAACAAGGCCACTCCGGTGGTGTATTGGCCGGCACCGGCGCCGGTGGCCGCAGGCGCCGCTCTAACCTCGATGCAACTCGACGCGTTTTCTAATGGCATTGCGGGAACGTTCACCTATTCGCCTGTGGCAGGTTCGATTCTGCCGGTCGGATCGAATGAACTACAAGCGGCGTTCACACCGTCAGATAGCAAGGATTATGAGACTGTCACAGCCAGCCAAAGACTTGTTGTCCACGATGCAAGGCCGCCTTCGATTACCGTTCCGCCACAAGATCAAACCGTGGCGCCGGGAAAGGCCGCTACGTTTTCCGTTGCCGCCACTGGAGCCGGCGCGCTCAGCTATCAGTGGTTGAAGAACTCAGTTCCAATTCCCGGGGCGACGTTCCCAACCTATTCGACGACACCCGTGAAAATGATGGACAACGGTTCGCAATTCACCGTGGTGGTTTCGGACTCCTTTCAAACGGCGACCAGCAGTGGAGCCAGGCTGACCGTCACGGCGCCAATGCAGAGCACCTTCTATGTAGCCACGAGCGGAAGCGATCAAAGCGACGGCTCGGACGCGGCGCCATTCGCCACGCTGCAACGAGCCCAGACTGCGATGCAGAGTTCTGCAATTAAAGTGGCGCAAATCGAAAGTGGCACGTACTACCTTACGCAGCCGCTCGTTTTAAGCGCCGCGGACGCGGGCGAAACCTGGGAAGCAGCGCCGGACTCTACTGTGATCCTGAGCGGAGGAGCGGTCATTAGCGGCTGGACCTCGGAGGGCAACGGCGTCTATTCGGCGCACGCGCCGCAGCCTGTGGGCGTGGACCTGACGATCGCGGGAGCCCGTCAAATCCCGGCGGATCTGGGCTTTGATGCCGATGAGCCGTACACGTCCGGATGGAAGATCGTGATCCCGAACCCCACGCAAACCATCAGCAACACGTTCGGCGTGAATGCTTCTGATTTGAGCGCTTCCGTCAAGCCGGGCGCGCTGATCCAGATCATCGACCATTGCCGATGGACGGATTTGTTCACCAGAATCGTGGCCGTGGATGGTGCGCATGGAACCATAACGACGGCAGCCCAATTCGATACGGGAACCTCATTGGGATACGTGGGCAGCTGGAGAGTGCTCAACGATCCAGCGGACCTTTCGACCGAAGGGCAATTTGCGTACGACTCGGCGAGCTCCACCGTCTATGTGAGGCCGGCAGGCGAGGCAGACCCAAATTCGGAACAAGTTGTCGCAGCGCAGTTGGGTACGCTGATCCGGCTGAACGGCACGAGTGGGATCACGATCAGAGGAATCACATTTTCCGATACGATCTCTGATTCGGTACAGGCATCGGGCGCCTGGGATGACTCGCACGCCGCGATCATGACGCAAGGCCTGAGCAACAGCACAATCAGCGGAAATAGCTTCCGTAACGTAGGGAAGGCCATTGTGATGTCGGGCTCGTCCGATAACAAGATTGTCGGTAACGATCTCGAGCACCTGGGCGTGTCTGGAATCAGCCTATTATCGGATTCCAATCACAACGTGATTGCACACAATTCGATTGAGTTGGTTGGGGAGATCAATCTCGGGTCCTACGGCATTTCAATCAATGACAGTTCCAATACGGCCGTCGACAGCAATCTGATTGATGGCGTGGGACGATGGGGAATTGTATTCGGCCCTTCCGGCGAACCCGACGACGCCGATGACTCAAATACCGGCAATGTGATATCGAACAACGTGATTCGAAATACGAGCAATCGAACCAACGACACGGGCGCGATCTATGGTGGCGCAGCCACCGTGGATGGCTACCTGAACGAAAGCCTACTGATCACCGGAAATCGCATTGAGAATGTTGGAGGGCTGGTTCTCAACAGTTCTGGCGGGTATGATGCGGGCTTCGCGCAGGGGATTTATCTGGATGACCATTTAAGTGGCGTGACCGTGACCAGGAACGTAATCGAGAGCGGCAGCAGCAATGGGGTGCTGCTCTGCCACGGTTGCAAGGGAAACACCGCGACCAACAATGTAGTAATTCTGCAGCCTGCACCTGTTTATGACCGCGGCGCATACGGGTCGACCTTCGCGACCGGCGCAATGACTTACAACGGAATCACGCGGATTGATCTGCTGCCCTCGTACTTTCCAGAGGCCGCAGCCACAAGCACAATTGTCGTTCGACTCTCCGGCCAGTCGTTCAATGGGACCGGCGCGGCCTTCAATGTCCAGGTTGACGGCACGGTGATCGGAACAGGCGTAGCGACCAGCGCAAACGGTAAATACGTTTTTAAGGCCGCCGTAACACCCCATCAAATTCATCGAGTCGGTATCGCCTTGATCAACGGCGCCGACACGGGCGAAACCACCACATCACTGCACAACCTGGGCTTGATGGTGAATAACACTGCTGTGAGCCTTTCAGCCCCTGAAGCCGCAGGGAGCCTGGGCCCTTCAGGGTTCTTCATCGTGCCCGACGACCTGATGGTCTCCAACTTCTCGGTCACGCAAAACATTATTTACCGCAATGGCGGGTTATCGATGGATGTCTCCGATACCACCGCGGTTACTCAATCCGGGTATGTGGATCCAGAACCTGGCGTGATCGACTCAAACCTGCTATTTCAGAACATCTCACCCGCATTCGACGCGATCATGGGCGACCATCTTCTCGATGCGAACTCAATGATTGCCGACCCGGCATTCACGAATCCATCGCGTGGCGACTACAGGATCGAGTCCGGTTCAGCGGCGTCGTCGATCGGTTTCACGACAACGGGTGCACCGCTGGGGCCCTGAAAGCGATCTGTCTAAGGGGGATCAGAGCGACTCTGGCGGGTAGCCGCGGACGAATCGATCTCCATGGAGAACAAGATTGAGAGCCTTTCCGTGCGCGTCGAGAGCAAGGGAACGCGTCACGCCTTCGCTTGCGGGCCGATCAGGATCACGATTCGGCAAACGCGATCAGAGCGCGGCGAAATCCGCAATTTACGCGGACGGCTGCGGGTCGTATAGTGGGCAGTCGGACAGAATCGC
This sequence comes from uncultured Acidobacteriota bacterium, assembly GCA_963846375.1. Lineage (GTDB taxonomy): Bacteria > Acidobacteriota > Terriglobia > Terriglobales > Acidobacteriaceae > Telmatobacter. The sequence continues at coordinate 21,748 of CAWJVV010000006.1, read as the reverse complement.
CATGATCGAAAAAGGAGAGTCTTCATGCGCTTGCCTTTTCTCAAACCTGCACCTGCGCTGGTTTGCATTGCACTGGTCATTTACCCCTTATTGCAGTCATCTGCCCAGAACACGACGACTCAAGTTCCACCGGTGATCGACGTTCACGTGCACGCCATGGACGAATCCTTTCCGGGCGGGCCCATGTGTCCCAATGAATCGAAGTTCCTTGCCTCCGATCCCAAAACCAAGGAAGCCCCTTTCGGCTGGAGCCAGGAGGAGTGCACGCCCAAGCTTTATCCGGCCGCCAAAGGCGAGTACCTGAAGGACGTGGTTGCGGAGATGGAACGGCTGAATGTTACGGCGGTTGTATTCGGCGATCCCAAGAGCGTGCAGAAGTGGAAGGATGCTGCCCCGGGGCGCGTGATTCCGGGTACCAGCTTCAATGAAGGCATGCAGCCCGGCAAGCGCGTTGCGCTCGATGAGTTGCGCAAGGACTTCACCACCGACGGGTTCAAAGTGATGGGCGAGATCGGCCTGCAATATGAAGGACTGTCTCCCAGCGACCCTTCCGTCGATCAGTACTTCGCGCTGGCCGAGGAGCTTGATGTTCCGGTCGCGATTCACATGGGCACTGGGGGATCAGGGCGCGCCAATATCGCGATGCCCAAGTTCCGCGGTTCGATGGGCAATCCGCTGCTTCTGGAAGAACTTCTTGCGCGTCATCCCAAGCTGCGGGTGCAGGTGATGCACGCCGGTTATCCTATGATCGACAACATGCTCACGCTGCTGCAGGCCAACTCCCATGTGTATGTCGATGTCGCGGGCCTGATTTGGAGCTACCCGCTGGTGGAGGTCAACCGCTACATCCAGCGGCTTGTCGAGGCTGGATTTGAAGACCGCGTCATGTTTGGAACCGATCAGCTTGAGTGGCCCAAGCTGATGACGTACTCGATCAGCATTATTCAAAATGCCGACTATCTGAGCCCCGAGCAGAAACGCGATATTCTCTACAACAATGCAGCTCGGTTCCTGAGGCTCGACACAGCACAGACCAAATAGCCGCGCCAGAGGCGGCGTGGGTGCGTTACGAACCGGCGTACATCTGGAACGCCGCCCAGTAGAACGGCTTGCGAAAGGTGCCCTGGGAGTGCGCCAGCGCCATTTTGGCTTCACGCAGCGCCTGGTCAGGCGGGTGGCCTTGTTCCATACCGGAGTAGAGCCGGTCCATCAGTTGCGGAGTGGAAAGGTCGCTGACCTCCCACAATGCCCCGACCACGCTGTGTGCGCCGGCCCGAAGAAACGACCAGGAAAGCCCCAGCAGTCCCTCGCCTGCATATTCGCGCGAGCCAGATCCGTAACAGGTGGAGATGGTGACCAGGTCGGCATGGAGCGGGATGCGGATGATATCCCGCGCCAGGAGACGATAGTCCTGCGCAGGGCCCGGGTTCCCAGAAAGAACCACTGCCGATTCGAGCGGCTCGAGCTTGCTGGCTGTGCCATGCGCAACAAAGTCGATGTAGGTGAAGCGCTCGGGACGACTCTCGCCATAGGCGCGCGGAGATGCTTTATCGCGGGTTAGAACCACCCGATGATCCGGCGGGAAATGATTGGCGACGGCGCTGACTTCCTGAGGCGCATTGAGCAGATCGTTGAACTCTCCCGCCGGCGCAACCGGATCGCCGATAAGGAGGAGGCTGGCCGGTTTTTTCGATGTGCCGTGGTTGGCAAAGGAGGTGAGCAGGCGCAGAGAATTAGCATTCTCCACCGTTACATCGTCAATCCAGAAATGCGGTTGCGGCTTGGAAACGAGCAGCGTTTCGAAGTTCAATTCATTCAGAACTCCATCGGGAAGGACGAAGACACGCGCCTGGGAAGGAATCAAATCCTTGACCGGTTCGACCAGCGCATCATAGAGCGCAATTCCCGCCGCGTTGCGCGTTGCCAGAACATCGTCGGCGTTGAGGATTGCCTTGCGGTAAGCCGCAACTTGAGCGGCGATCACGGCTTTAGCGGGCAGCTGAACCAGCTTGAGTCGTTGAGGAGTCGCGACCCAGAGCCAGGATTCCTTTTCTCCGAGCGTGTATTCCAGGAGAACAGAATGCAGTTTTGCAGCGAGCGCACGTGGGGCGAGATTTGTACTTCGCACAGCCGTGCTAACGCCCCCTGCCTTGAGGCCCAAACCCTCTTCCAAAGCGCGTGCGCGTCCCGCATCAACCAGCTTCAGCGCTTCTTCAGCCCGATGGTGATGAATCAGAAACTCCGCGAAATCGGGGTAAACTTCGTGCGCGTTGGCAAAGAACGGCAGTCGGGATTCATTGTTGCGAATCGTTGATCGTTGCTTTTCGAACGTCTCGACTGCTTTGCGATACCAGGTTTCAGCCTGGAGCGGCTGGCCCTCTTCATCGTAAAGTCCGGCAAGCGCGTCCTCGGCTTCGAGACGGTGAAAAGGCCATGCCTCGGGATGCTCATCCACCTGTCGATAATCGTTTATCGCCTCTTTCCGGTCCCCTCTCCTCGTCGCCAGCGCTCCCTTCAGTTCAATCAAATCCAGTTCCGTCGCGGTGTTGTGGTTTTCGTGCGCTGCAGGAAGGGCGGTTTCGCAAATCCGAGCAGCTTCGTCATAGTCCTTCTTATCGATGAGCAGGCTCGCCAGGTCTGCCTCAATTGAAGTCGCTTCGCGATCGCTGTGAATTGATTCCGCCACAGGAAGCGCTTTTCTGAAGGAAGCCTCTGCGCCATCCATGTCGTTCAATGTTGCCAACTCAAGGCCGAGGTTATTCAGCCAGCGAACCTCATCGAGCTTGTTGCCCAGTTTCTCCGCTTCGTCCAAGGCTTCAGCGAAGTCCGCTCGTGCCCGCTCGTGATCTCCAATCTCGTGGTATGCCCAGCCAGCATTGCCTAGCGTGTTCTCGATCATTAGCTTCGCATCGATGCTTCGCGCCAGAGCTGTCGCGCTGTTCAGGAATTCGAACGCTTCATCGTAATGCTCCTGCCTGAGAGCCACCACCGACTGATTGGCAGAGATGATGGATTCAAGAAAGCTGTCGGAACGCGCGTGAGCAGCGTCGCGGCCCTCCCGGAGAATGGCAGCCGCCTCAGCAAGCTTGTTCAGCTCGATGTAAACGACTCCTGCTGCGATGCAAGCCTCGGAGCGGAAGGATCGCGATTCGGCGCTCAGCTTCAGCGCCTCCTGTGCTTCCTTTTCCGCATCGGGAAGTTTGCCTAGCCTGGTGAGGGCTGAAGCGCGCCGGGCATACCGCTGAATCGCATAGTCTGGGTTCGCCAGGCTGGCGGGCAGCGGGTCCTTCAAAATGGCGAGGGCGGCGTCGCTCCTTCCTTGGAAACTGCGGATGCTGGCTTCAAGGAACCGGAACTTCCATTCCCACGCTGGATCCTTGCCGGCGAATTGGGCGACCGCCCGATCGGCAGCCACCTGCGACCCCGCCAGATCACCGTGCACATATTGCGCGTGAATGGAATCGTAAAGTGCTTCAGGGGTGTGTGTCGCCGGTTGCGGAGCACGGCAACCCAAGGCGAAGACGAGCGCGGCACCCGACAGAACCAGAAAGGCTCCTACGGGCCGACCGATCCGCCATTCGAGCCTGTTGTCCCGCCGCTGATGTTTCCTCCCGTCGGCGAGCCAATCTCGGCGCGCACCATCGTGAGCCGGTACAGGTGGTCGTAAAAGCTCACTTCCCCAAAGTAGAACTTGCCAATTCCGGCGATCTCCACAATGTGCCCATACGTCTTGCCGGGGATCGTTCCCTTGAAGCCGTCCACCAGGGACGCAATCACATGCCCGTTCTCGGCGACATTTTCGTCGGAGTGAATCCAGCCATAGCGATGCACCAGCCAGTCGGGCTTTCCGTGTTCGCCCGAGACTCTCTGCGAGTGCTGCTCGCGGGCGGATTGGAGGAGTTTGGTGTTTTTGAGCCATGGACGCTTTGGTCCATCATAAGGCGGCGTGAGCAGTTTGAGATTGATGATCGGTTCGACAGGGAACCCGGCGATGCGCAAGCCGATGAACTGGGAGCCAACAAACGTGACTGTGGGAGAAAAGCCGTCCGGCGGCCGCTCGGTGGCGATCTGCGATACCACGCGTTCGGCCGTGACCATATCGAGCAGGTTCAGATCCTCGATCACCGAAGTGACCTGCGTGGTAGCGTGTCCGCCTTCGTCTTCCGAGCCCGAAACGCGGCACGAAGACGCCCGGCACGACACCAGGTCCTCAAAATGAAACGGGCCAGTATGGGCCGACGAAAAGCCGCCAGCCGCAGGCAGGGAAACGGAGGCCTGCGCTGGAATCACCTTCTTGAGAGGCCGGTGAATGGACCCTCCCAAGGAGTTGGCATCGGCGTGGTAGTAGTGAAAGCGCTGTCCCATGGTCTCTCCTGAGTTCTTGATCAGTGTGCGTTCAGGACCCGAAAGCGGTACTGCGCGAGTTTAACAGCAGGATTACTACCCCCCAATACTCCCTCGATCACCAGAGTGTTAATTCCATCATGAATTCCATTGGCCGGCAGCCGCACAAGCAGCGTGTTCTTTGCCTGTTCCGGCGAAACATTGACGGTCCCCTCGCTCGTACCGGCCGGATCGGAAAATTTTAGCTGGTAGGAGGAAAACCGGTCATCGGTCGGCACATCGACATTCAGGAACAGGGGCCGTGCGCCGGTTGCGTCGACCGATGGCAGATCGCCTCCCCGGCTGGCTCCTCCGATGAGCGAAGTGGTGGAGAGTACGACGGGGGCATTGGCGGAGGCCAACTGGCCGCGAAGTGCCGGCAAAGTCACAGCGTTCTGGTAGACCACTACGAGGGCCAAGCCAGCCATCACCAGACCGGCCAGCGGCATGCTGAACATCGAAAAGAAGGAGCGGCGTGGTGCGGGCGCTGGTTGTGGGGCGGCGGCTTCCAGTTCACGCCTCGCCTGTCTAATAAATGCGGCTCCGGAGCGCACATCGAGGGCACACTCCTGGCACTCAAAGAAGTGCTCCTCGAATTCGTCGCGCTCCTGGCCCACCAGCTCATTGAGCAGGTATTTTTCAGCCGCAAACGTTTGCAATGCGTCGTTATGATTCATGATCTTCCATGCCTTTGCACTTGCTTACAGGAATAGTGCAGAAGAGGCGCTGCCGTGTCATTTTGATTGCTGATTAATACCGCTCCCAGGGCTCTTTTCCGATAAGTCATCCAGATTCAGCATGATGCTCGGAACGCCCTGCCCTGATTCCGGGGCATTTCCGCGCCCTCGGCCCCGAAATGCTGAGCGAATGTAAATCGATTTGAAAGCCTGTTTGGCCCGGTGCAAAAGGACTCTGAGGTACTCGCGGCCAACGCCGAGTTCCCGGCACACCTCGTCCTTGTCCCGCTCATCCAGAAAGATGGCCTTCAGAATGGCGCGATCGCGTTCGTTCATCTTGCCGAGAATCCGGCGCACGCTCTTCACTTCGTCCTGTGACAGGACCCGGCTGAGCGCATCCGGCGCGTCTGAGGCCACGGGATAAAGCTCCTCCCGCGACTCGAGCGACTCTGTCCGCCCGCGAGACCGGTAGTACTCAAACAGGACGTTATTGCAAACAGAATTGACAAACGCGCCCAGGCGGTCGGCCTGGCGCAATCCGCCCTCAGACCTGAGAGTCGTCAGCACCCTTGTGAACGTCTCCTGGCGCAGATCTTCAGCCACTTCGCGGGATTCGACCCGCGAGCGCAGTTTCAGCTGGATCAGTTCTCCAAAATAGGACGCAAAGTGCTCCAGCGTAGCTGCATCCGCCGCGCGAAGCCTTGCCGTATACGCCCCATCAAATGATTCGAATTGCAAGGGGATCGACCTTCTCCTCGTATATCAAAGGACCATGTTACACCTTTATCGACAACAATCTGCGACGGTTGCGGTAACCATCCGACCGCAGGACTTAGATACCCATTCGGGGAATTGTGCCGTTCGAAGGCTCATACGGCCCTCGCGGAATCGTCTGAACGCGTCAGTCCGGACTATTCCGGCAAATGATTAGAGACTTCATCCGATTGCAGGATTCAGACGGCCTTGCGGCGGGTCGCGTCAGGCTTCCGCCAGCCTCGACACGTGATCGTCTGCTCGCCCGCGGCTGCCCGCTGCGTAGCCGCTGTCGAATGACAGCCGGATAACCAGCGACGCGGCATGGCGGTCGGAAACCACATCACTCCGAAGCAGGAACGGCCGCTCAATCGCGTCCGATCCCGGCGAGACGGGTCGCGCGATGAACTGGTACCTTCCGGCGGGAACATCGATGCTCTCTGTGAGCTTCACCATGCGTGCGGGTGATCCATCGTGATGAATCAGCCGGCTGCAGACTGCGCCCTTGCGCGTCACGACTGGCTCAATGAGATCGCCGGTTCGCCACCCCTGTCTCTGCCGTACGAGATAAACACGGATGGGGCCTTCCTGGAAATTGTGTAGCGCCGCTGCGACCGGATCGCTGCCCTTGTCGATTCCGGTATGAATCCTCGCGTTCCGGTCGCATGCATACACGCGGGGCGCCTTATGGCCCGCCGAAACTGTGAAATCCAGATCCTCATATTCGAGCCCTGTTTTCCCGCTCACTTCCGCGCGGATAACGAAAGCGCTTTCGCTTTGTATCGCGCCCAGATGGGACAAACCCACCGCTGGGATGAGGGGCATCGCGGCCAGGCATCCATAACTGTCCGTTCGATAGCGAGCCAGCAGTATCCTCTTCGCGCTTCCAACATCGGACAACCGAAAGTCATAAAGCGTGGACGGATGGAGGCGCTGCCCTTCAATAAATAAAGTGGCGCCGATTGCGAAGACTTCAGTCGAGTTATATGTCTCGTCACTCAGCCAGAACCTGTTCATCCCATCCACCCGCCATCCGCGGAACCAGCATGCTTGAACACAGACTTCACGGATGATCGTGTTTCAACGGCCTTTGGCGTTTCGGAGATTTATTTCGGGAATTTTGCTGCTCCAGCCTAAGAGTCTGGCAATCCGGGCCATTTCGATAGCGTCATTTAAAGATCCACGCTCAACTTCTTATGCGCAGTTCCAAACGGTTCCGGTCGCCTTCGCGCCTGTAGTTCAGATCTTCGGTCAATCCGCGAATGAGTCGCAGGCCGAGGTCATCCTCGAGTTGAACGGTTTCGAGCGGATTTCCCGGCTCGCCGGTGTTTTCCAATACCACCTCGAGATGGTCCTGCTTTTCCGAGTAGGAGATGGTAATTTCCAAAGCAATCTCTGCCAGGCTCGGACCATATATCTGCAAAAGTTCCTCAATTACGAGGATGAGGTTGTTGCGGATTTCGCGGGGCAGTATCTGCCTTTCGCAGAAAGCCTCAATCTCCGCCTGGATGGCGTAAAGGTCGTAGTCAGGGCTGGTCACCCGGCAGGTGTAGCTGCGAACGCGATTGATGAATGCTTTTGTCCGTTCTTTCTGAGGGCGCTCGAAGATCTTCTCCGGCGGACCTTGCTCATAGATGATTCCTTCGTCCATGTACAACACGCGGTTGGACACGTCGCGGGCAAAGTCCATTTCATGGGTCACAATGGCCATCGTCATTCCGTTTTTGGCCAGGCGTCGGATAACCGACAGGACCTCGCGCACCATGGTAGGGTCGAGCGCTGACGTGGGTTCGTCAAACAAAATGATTTCGGGTTCCATTGCCAGACAGCGCGCAATAGCGACACGCTGCTTCTGTCCACCTGACAGTTCATCGGGATAGCTGTCCGCTTTCTCGGCCAGCCCGACCAGGCGAAGGAGCTCCACCGCCTTGGCCCGGGCTTCCGTGGCCGGTACGCGTTTCAGGCGCCTTGGCCCGACGGTCAGGTTCTCCGTGACTGAAAGATGAGTGAACAGGTTGAAGGACTGAAAGACCATGCTCATGCGCTGGCGCATCTTGGGAACGTCCGCTTTCTTATCCAGCAGATCAATGCCGTCCACCCGTATCGACCCGCCCGTGGGCTTCTCCAAAAGGTTGAGGCAGCGCAGCAGCGTGCTCTTTCCCGTTCCGGAAGGGCCGATGATGGAAATCACCTCGCCTTTGTGGATCTCGAGGGTGACGTCCTTCAACACGACCAGGTTGCCATAGTGTTTCGACAAGTGTTCGATGTTGATCATCGCGTGGCCCCTCTGATTCTCCTGCTTCGGGAACTGGTCCTCTTCTCAATCTGCTCCAATCCGATCGTGAAGAGCCAGGCGATGAGGAAGTAAATAATGGCAACGATAATCAGTGGGAAAAACGCGTCGAACGTCCGGCTGCGAATGATATCGCTTGCCTTGGTGAGGTCCTGCACAGCGATATATCCAACGATGGAGGTCATTTTTACCAGCGAAATGAATTCGCCTTTGTAGACCGGAAGAATTCGTTGCACGGTCTGCGGCAGAATGATGTGCAGAAAGCTTTGAACCGGAGTGAAGCCGATGGCGATGGCCGCTTCGCTCTGGCCGCGATCGATGCTTTCGATTCCGGCGCGGAAGATTTCCGAAACATAGGCAGCGAAATTCATTCCGAAAGCAATCACGGCGACCAGCACCGGGCTGATATTCACGGACGCGAACACGACATAGAAGATGAGCATCAGCAATACCAGCACAGGAGTTCCGCGCAAAATATCGATGTAGGCAATGGCGGGCATGTAGAGCATTGGCAGCTTCGACATCCGCATGAAGCAGATCAGCGCGCCCAGTAAAGTGCCGAAGATTGTCGACAGGATGGAGATGATGATGGTGGTCTTCAGGCCGTCCCAGATCAGCAGATAGCGCTTTTCCAGAACAAAGTTGCTGTGGAAGCTGGCGGCAGTTTTCGCGAAGAAAGAAGGCTCACCGGGAGCAGCCATGGCCGCGGCCGTATCTGCGTGATTGGCGTCCTGGCCGGCTGCGGCAAGACTCTCCTTCAACGCAAAAACCTTGGTTCCCATCGCGTAATAAGGCTCGGAAAAGGCGATCTGTTTTTTGCGTTCGTCGGTGATGTAGATGGAGCTGATGATCAGGTCGTCTTTGCCGCTGGCGGCCGCGGCAATGAGACCATCAAAATCCATATTGTCGAACTGAACAGGCCGCCCCAGGGCGGCAGCAAAGCGCGTTGCGAGTTCAATATCGAACCCGACCAGCCGGTTATCCTTTACGGCAATGAAGGGCAGACCGACGTCGGCCACCGCTACCAGGAGGGGCTTCCCGGTGCTGGGGAGTTCGATCGGCGGCATGGTGGTGTCGCCCTCTTCCATCCAGCGCTTGATCATTGCGGCGTACAGGCCATTGCTCTGAATTCCGGCGAGGAAATGGTTGAACTCGTCGCGAAGCAGAGCGTTCTGCTTGCGGAACCCCACTCCCACATCGAACGAGAAGAGGTCTTCGTTCATGGCTGCCAGGCTTGGCTCCTGGCGGAGTACGATCCGCAGCGGCTCGGCGTCGTAGAACGCCGCATCCACCTTTTTGGCTTTCACCGCCAGGACAATATCGGCTGATGACTTGAATTCGAGAACCTTGGCGTCTGGATAGTGCTGCGTGGCATAGGGGGAATCCGCCGAGCCCATCAGCACGCCGATCCTCTTGTCGGCGAGGTCGGCAGGAGATCGGAGTTTTCCCTGGCCTGAGGCTGACTGCTGACTGCCCCCTTCGGATGGCGGCTTGAACGCGAGCAGCACCTGGGAACTTTCGAAGTACGGAATGGAAAAATCGACCGATTTGCGGCGTTCGTCGGTGGCGGTCATGCCGGTCAAAATCAGGTCGATTTTGCCCGATTTCAGGGCCGGAATGAGAGTCATGAACTTCATGTTCTGGAACTCCACGGGCCGGTGCAATTCGGCGGCGATCCGGCGCGCCAGTTCCCCATCGTGCCCGGTGACATTTCCCTCGGCATCGATAAAGCTCAATGGCTCACGGGTAGCCGAAACGCCGATTCTGAGGGGCGTCCCCCGCTCGGGCACTTCGATCCGGGGAATCTGGTATGGGCTCAGGTCGGCCTTCAACCAGCGCTTGCGCATGCCGGCCAGCGTGCCGTCCGCCTTGAGATGTGCGATGATTCGGTTCACATCGTTCAGCAGCGCGTCATTGCCTTTCTTCACGGCCACCGACGTGTCTTCGCGGTCCAGCGGTTCGGGCACCAGGTAGAGTTCAGGGTGTCTCTTCGTAATCTGTTGCGCCGTAGGGAAAGCGGTGACTACCGCGTCCAGCTTCCTTGCTTCGATTGCCGCCACGGCATTCATGACGTCGTCGAAGGTCTGCATGTCAGACTGGGGGAACCGGTTGTTGACGATCATCTCCCCCGTGCTGCCGGTCATCACCCCGATGCGCGCCTTCGCAGCGTCCTGTGGCGATCGAATAACCGGCCCGGTTTGTGGATGGCACCCGGAGAGCAGACAAATGACCGCCGACAGCGATAGAAAGACGGCAAGAGTTCGCGCTCTGAATGTGCACATGGCAAGAGCTTAGCTTAGTCCCGCGGGGCTGAACTTGATTCATAACATGCTGAATGAGCAGGGCTGCGCCGACTGTGTGTCAATTATTCAAGAGAAGGCTGAAGTATCTCTTTCGATACTTCATTCGAGACTTCAGGCGGTCGTTTGCGATTGGCCAGGATGGAATCGTGACACACGATTCCGGCGGCCCGGATCTTTGCGAACCGGGGACGATCGCGCAAAGGCGAAGCAGCAGAAATCGCCCACAAGAGAATCGGCAGTGGGTCGGCTGCTTAGGCAGGTTACTGGCGGGAAGAGGGATTCCCGGCGCTTGTAAATAAACGATTTATGGTTCTTATCGGGCGACTTGTCGGGTTTTGGGCACTTTTAAATGAATGCAAAGGTCGGTTTCCGACAAAGAAGCGCGGCGCTCACGCGCCGCGTATCAGCCAGTTGGTACCGTAATCGTAAATCTTATGTACTAATGCGAAGATACACCGTGGCGCCAATTCCACATGTGCAATATTGACCATTGCCTCTTGGGCGCCAATGGTCTTCGACCTTTCGAGCAGTCCACAAAGGTACCGTTTTCTCCCATTCAAATCGCAACGCCGACCGGTACACGGCTTGAAGGGAGGTCGAATGTATAAAAGTGACCAGACGAATTCAAACAGGAGAATCATACTTTAAATACCACAGTCTTCCTTGCGACACGACAAGGGGCAAGTCGCCGCCCAGGCAGTACGCCGAATGACCACATACGGCAGTACGAACAGACAATCACAATTGCTTTAGCGCCGCCCTGCGAGTGAACGACCTGAAAGACCCGCTCGGAATGGAGGCATCTATGAATTCAAGTCTCACGCGAAACATTCCCAAAGTGGAAACGGGGAATGGAGCGAAAGTTCGCTCCGCTGGGAAGCTCTCGCCGGTCGAACGATTCGCCACAGGTATCGTGGGGCTCGACGACATTCTCGAAGGAGGACTCCCGCGCGACCATCTTTATCTGATCGAAGGTGATCCCGGAACCGGCAAAACAACCATCGCCATGCAATTCCTGATGGAAGGCACCCGGCAAGGGCAAAAAAGCCTGTACGTCACGCTTTCTGAAACAAAGGCTGAGTTGCTTGAAATCGCTGAGTCCCACGGATGGTCGCTCGAAGGCATCGAGCTTTGTGAACTTGCGCCGGATGAAGCGCAGCTCAAGCCCGAAGCCCAGTACACCGTTCTCAATCCTTCTGAAATCGAAATGACAGAAACCATCAACGCCGTCCTGTCGGAGGTGGAGAGGTTTCAACCCGCGCGTGTTGTGTTCGACTCTCTCTCTGAGTTGCGCCTGTTGGCGCGTGAATCCCTTCGCTACCGCAGGCAGATCCTGGGGCTGAAGCAATTCTTTTCCGGCCGCGGCTGTACTGTACTGTTTCTTGATGATCGCACGGCCGAAGGTCACGATAAACAGCTCCAGAGTATCGCTCACGGCGTGATCATGATGGAAAGCGTGGAGCGTGAATACGGGACCAAGAGGCGCCGTCTTGAGGTTAAGAAGTTGCGCGGGTCCCATTTTCGCGAAGGATTCCATGACTACTGCATTAAGCCGGGCGGCGTGGAAGTCTATCCACGTTTGATTGCCGCTGAGCACCTTTCAGCCTTTCAACCATCGCAACTCCAGAGTGGTATTGGAGAACTTGACACACTTCTGGGCGGGGGCCTCGATAGCGGGACAAGTACGCTCCTGATTGGTCCGGCGGGCTGCGGGAAGTCCACTATCGCAATCCGCTACGCCATCTCATCGGTCGAGCAGGGTGGGCGTGCGGCAATGTTTGCGTTCGATGAAACGCTGGCAACGCTCGTGAAGAGAGGAAAGGGTCTGGGGTTGGACATCAAGAAGCATGTGGATTCCGGGAGACTCCTCCTGCGCCAGGTGGACGCTGCTGAACTCTCACCGGGCCGAATGATTCACGAGATCCGGCAGCTTGTAGAGAAACAGAACCTGAAGGTGTTGATTATAGATAGCCTGAACGGATTTCTTAATGCCATGCCGGGCGAGAAGTTCCTCGCAATGCAGCTGCATGAACTGCTTACTTATGTGGGACAGAAGGGCATTACGACATTGATGACAGTGGCTCAGCACGGCTTCGTGGGAACAAACATCGATACACCGGTGAATGTGAGTTATCTAGCGGATAGTGTGCTTCTGTTTCGATACTTTGAGTCAGGAGGTGAGGTGCGGCAAGCGCTGTCAGTTATAAAGAAGCGCAGCGGGGAGCACGAACGCACCGTCCGTGAATTGGTGATGAAGAATGGAAAAATCGCGGTTGGCACGGTACTGACCGAATTCGAGGGTGTGCTGACAGGAGCTCCTACCTATCGTGGAAAAATGGGAACACCTAAGCAGCTGAAATCGAATGCGCGGTCCACATGAAAGACCTGGTGACTCGGGAACATGACTTACGCGTCCTGGTTGTGGCGCCCACCGGGCGAGATAGTGAGATGATTTGCAATCTTCTCACCGGTCAAGACATTTCCTGTGTTGCCGTACCAACTGCTGCAGCCGGCCTTGTCGAATCGAATCGTGGGGCAGCCGGAGTGATTCTTGTGGAGGAAGTGCTCGCCTTGCGGGATATCACAGAGTGGGCGGCGCACATCGCTGGTCAGCCATCCTGGTCTGATATTCCGATCATTCTTTTAACAATCCCGGGGGAAAGAAGCAGGCGGAGAATGCTTGCACAAGCACCGCTCGAAAACCTGGTGTTGCTCGAGCGTCCTGTGCGGCCGGAGACATTCGTCAGCACCGTTCAGTCTGCATTGCGCAGCCGTCGACGTCAATACCAGATAAGAGACTATCTCGAAGAGCGCGCCAAAACAGAAATTGCGCTGCGAAGATCAGAGAAGCTTGTGGTTGCCGGGCGCCTCGCCGCAAGCATGGCGCATGAGATCAATAATCCGCTCGCATCGGTTAGCAATCTGCTCTACCTGATTGGCACCTCGATTACATTACACGAGTCGAAGCAATACGGAGAGACAGCCGCAAACGAATTGGCTCGAGTATCTGAACTCGTGACCAACACTCTAAGGTTCTACAAAGAGCCGGCGAGACCCGCCCTGGTTCAAATCACCGAAGTGGTGGATTCAGCTCTCACAGTCTTTCAATCGAGATTTGTATCCGCCGGGATTGCCGTCGAGCGAGACTTCCGAGAAAATTCTCCCATTCTGGCCAAAGCCGGAGAACTGCGTCACATGGTTCTGAACCTGATAGGGAATGCCTTGGAGGCGATTCAACGCGACGGAACGCTGAAGATCCGCGTCAGCAATACGCGCGAAGTCAGAAATGGGGCGCGTCATGGTGTTCGTCTGACCATCGCTGATAACGGATCCGGGATTCAGCCTGAACTCCGATCGAAGATCTTTGAACCCTTTGTGAGCACGAAGGGCAATACCCGTTCCGGCCTCGGCCTTTGGATGAGTTCAGAGATTGTGCGCAGGCACGAAGGAACAATCCAGGTAAAGAGCAGAGTCCCGCCACCTTATGGTGGAACTGTCTTCTCGGTCTTTCTGCCGCTGCATCTGAACTGTGATGCCGATCAGGCATTTCAAACGTACTCGAGTCGAGAAACCAATACTTCGGATTTAGCGCTGCAACCGGGGCATTCGAGGATCTAGTGAAGGCCGGGTGTTATCGACCCCACGAAGGTAACGCGCACGGCCCCTCAAAACCCGGCCTCAAGTGCGGTCTCTGTTCACTACCGAAGCCATAGCGGTGGAGATATCCGGTCAGAATGTTTCGGCGCAGACGGCAGGCGACGGTATGTACTAGAACCAAGCACAGAAACCAGGCAGGATCTTCAAGTAGACAGCACGGGCTTACAGCATTTCTGTTGGGGAGCTCTTTCTGCATATTGGTCCGATTCGATCAACAGCTCGCGTCTACGCGCAAAAGGTAATATCGCAACACTCTCGCTGTTAATCTTGCTAACTAAATTTAATAACTCAATTATCAGGTCAAACGGGCTCAACTGTTGATTAGACTAATATAATGCTTGACTCCAGTAAATAACTTACTGTTGGCGCCATACCTCTGCTATACTGATATTGGAGAAGAGTAAGGTTGTCATCTCCCTCTTGGTTTCTGAGCTAAGTCAGCCCACCTGACATCTGTTTCCTCTTAGCTCCCCCTCCCGCAAAAAAAGGAATATCCATGCGAGTTATGCCACTGTTTTTGATCGGCGCCTTTGCGCTGACAGCAACAAACCTGTCCGCGGCTTCCGGCCGCCAGGATTCGATTGAACGCCTGCACATGGCCTCCGACACACTCACAGCGATGATCGGAACACCCGACAAGGGCATCCCTGAAGAAGTTCTCAGCAACGCCAAGTGTATTGTTGTGGTTCCTCATCTCGTCAAAGGCGGATTTGTCGTCGGCGCTGAGCACGGACGCGGCGTTGCTACCTGCCGCACTCCGGATGGCTGGAGCGCCCCCGCATTCGTCTCTATCGCTGGCGGAAGCTGGGGATTGCAGATCGGCGTGGAAGGTGTTGACCTCGTCATGCTGGTCATGAACGACAACGGCCTCCAGCACATGCTGTCGAGCAAGTTCAAGGTCGGGGCTGATGCCTCCGCCTCCGCCGGCCCTGTTGGCCGCCATGCCTCCGCAGGCACTGACTGGAAGATGGACTCCGAACTCCTCACCTACTCGCGCTCCAAGGGCGTATTCGCCGGCATATCCCTCGACGGCGCCGTCCTCGAGCAGGACAAGGACTCCACCCGCGCCATCTATGGCCATGACACCTCGTTCCGCTCCACACTGAACGGCCAGGTTCACGCGCCGCATACCACGCTCGCCTTCATCAAAGCGATCACCGACGCGGCGCACACCAGCGCCGTAGCTGAAGCCAGGTAGCAACAGCGTTCTTCCGCCAAAGAAGCAGTTCCGGCGCGAGATCCCCATTGGTCTCCGCGTCGGCTGTTTCAGGAATTGAGAAATCTATGTCCCTCATTAGTCTCGTGATCACTCTCATCGTTGTCGGCGTCTTACTCTGGCTTGTGAATCGCTTCATCCCCATGCAGAGCAACATCAAATCAATCCTCAATGGCGTGGTGGTCATCGGCGTCATACTGTGGCTGCTCAATATCTTTGGCCTCTTCCACGGGTTGAGCAAGATCCACATCGGTTAGTCGGGCGCTACGAGCCTAGTCAGGCGCGCGCACGGAACAGCGTCTAAGTCTAACTTACTAACCCGTCGATCAGACACATTAGGCAGGCACCGGCCTGCAGGAGAATTGTGTGAATACCAGGCATTTGTTTGCCCTTGCAGTTGCTGTCTGTTTGGGTGCCCTGTCGCAAGCCAACGCCCAGGCCACTATGCCCGATGACAGGGATGGCTCCGCGCCCGTGTTTGTGGTGCACACCACCACCCGCACCGTGCAGGCCGTCAACTATCAGCACCACGGCGGCGCGACGAAGATCGACTTCGCCGGCACGCCGATGATGCCATCCGCAACCGGCATTGCGCTGGTAAAGAGCCAGCGCGGCTCAATCGCCATCGAAGCCGAATTCGGAGACCTGCAGAAGCCCACGGCGTTCGGAACCGAGTACCTCACGTACGTCCTGTGGGCCATCTCCCCCGAGGGCCGAGCCATCAACCTCGGCGAAGTGCTGCTAGGCGGCAATCATCGCAGCAAGGTCAGGGTCACCACAGATCTCCAGGCGTTCGCCCTCATCGTCACCGCAGAACCCTATTATGCGGTTCGCCAACCGAGCGACGTCGTGGTGCTGGAAAACGTGGTCCGTTCCGATACCAAAGGCACGAGCGAGGCTGTCAACGCCAAGTACGAGTTGATGGGCCGCGGCGGCTACATTCCCACCGGCTATAAGTTCGACCCGGTGGTTCTTGATGCAAAGCTTCCGCTCGAGTTTATGGAAGCTCGGAATGCGCTTCGCATTGCTCAATCCGAAGGTGCGGAACGTTATGCCGGTGAAAGCTATCAACATGCGGCTCGGTTGATGGACACGGCGGACAACTTCGCAACCGAGAAAGGTTACTCCAAAAAGGAGTTGATCGCCGCTTCGCGCGAAACAGTGCAGACCGCGGAAGACGCGCGCGCCATTGCGGTAAAGAATCTCGATGAAGCGATGCGCACCGGCGAACGCCGGTCATCCGCCAGTGCGTTGGCTCATTCCCAGGCAGAGACCGAAGAGGCCACCCGTCAGAAAGATGTGGCGCAGGCCAATAATGACTTGGCACAGGCCGCCAATGCGCGGGCACAGTCGGATAACTCCATCGCCCAGACACAAAAGTTGAAGGCCGATTCGGATAACGAAATGGCCCAGGCCGACCGGATCAGGGCGAAGGCCGACGCGGCAACATCTCAGGCCAATATGGCAGCTGCCCAGGCAGATGCCGCGGCCGCAAAGAACGGCATGGCCACGGCACAGGCCAATTCAACCAGGGCCCAGGCAGATGCGGACAAGGCGCAAGCTGACATGACGGCCAGTCAAGCATCCTCTGCCGCCCAGGTCAACGCCGCCAACGCGTCCGCCGACCAGTCTCGTGCCGCTGCGCAACTGGCCGAGCAGAATGAACACCAAGCCGACAGCGAGAAGGCCGTTCTTCGCTCGCAACTCGAGGTCCGGTTGAACGAGATCCTGCAAACGCGCAACAGCGCGCGCGGCCTCATCATTAACATGTCCGACGTATTGTTTGACTCCGGAAGATTCTCCCTCAATCCGGGCGCGCGAGAGAAACTGGCCAAGGTGGCTGGAATCCTGATGTCGTATCCGACCCTGAATACGGAAGTCGGTGGCTACACCGACAACGTCGGCACTGACGACAAAAACCGAACACTCTCGCAGAATCGCGCCGGTGCCGTGCGGGACTACCTTGTGGATCAGGGCGTGGCATCCGGCTCAGATAAGCGCCAAGGGTTTTGGCAACGCATCTCCGGTCGCGTCGAACGACAACTCCGGGGGCCGGCAAAGCAATCGCCGGGTCGAACTGGTAGTCTCCGGTGAAGCGATCGGTGTACCGGCTTCTGCCAACGCAGTGAGTCTCCGCTAGCACCAGGCTGGATTCCCGATCTCCCCGGGCCAACGAGGTCCGAAGATCGGGAATCCACTGTATTCCACGGTGATACTCCACAAGACTCGCTTTGCAAAACAAGTCCGTAATCGTGGGCGCTGCTCCGCAGCCGCATCAATCGATGTTCGACACAGAGCCCTGGATCCCAATCTCATTATTCGCTGAATGGCACGCCGAATGAGAGCAGGGCCGTCATGCGGTGGGCGATGCTGCGACCCGAGCTCGGGTAGGCTGCTTGCCCATGTCCTTCCATATGCGCAGCGCCGTTGCGTTCATGTAAAGCATCCTTACTGTTTCGCGGCGTGTCGCCTCGCAGACTATAGATACTCAGTGTCGTCAACAGCCGGGTCTGTTCCGAGGCAATCAGATAAGGCCCCATACTCACGGATGGAGAATTCTGAATTTCGCCCACTTCAGCCGCGCTCTGCGCAATCACTCTGTAGTTAGCAGGTTCTTCTGGATACTTTGCCGCGAGACGGAATAGAAGATCGTTTGACGTGTTTCATCGACAATGCCATTGGGGCTCCTTGCCCCACGAATTAATTGGACACGTTCTCGCATTGGCCCCAAGCTTCAGGCCGGATTAACTGCTCGAAATGTAAACCAGTAGTATCGACGCCAACAGAACATGCAACGGACCGGTCGTACTGCAAACATGCTGAGTAGGCCGTCAAATGAGCGAGTCTCGGCCGGTTTGAACTTGACGGAAGTGCATCGGGGACATGCGCGCCTCGTCAAGAGTACATGCGGCAGCCAGTTCGGCCAATCTCTGTCCCGTGATGCTCATTCTTCTATCCTTCACATTCTTGACTACAAAGCCGTTCGACGTGTCGGAGCCGTCGTGAGCGTCAAGCCACGCGAGCATACAACGAATGCTGCCCGTCGCCAGCGCCATGCAGGAATCCGCCGCTCCGTAATAGAGGTTGATCGTGTCCCCATCCGCGCCGATTGTTTGGCCGCAGGGAAATACGACGTCGCTGACGTCTCCGCCGCGCTCGTATGGGGCCTCGGGACCGAACATCCATGAGTCTCCTCGTTGCAGGCAGATCTCCGGACTTGTCAAGAGTCGAAAAGCGCCAGGCCCAGGCGATAGATGCTTCCCGAGCCGTGTCGCGCACTCCGTGATAGATCATCAGCCAGCCCTTCGGCGTTTCGATGGGCGGGGAGCATAGGCCAATCTTGTTTGCATCCCACCATCCGCCGCGTCGCGCTTCGAGAATGACCTTATGGTTGCCCCAATGCCGCAGGTCAGGGGAGTAGGAGATCCACATATGAGCGCCGAGCGTGGTCACGGGCCGATGGATCATGGCCCAGTAGCCATTGATCCTCCGCGGCAGCAATGCGGCATCCTTATCTTCGGGCGGCATGATCACGCCGAATCGCTCAAAGCTTCGGAAATCTCTGGTGAGCGCCAGTGAAACTCCCGGGCCGCCGCGCGCAAAGGAGGTGTAAGCCACCGCATATTGCTCGAGTTCCGGAACGTAAGTGATGCGCGGATCTTCGATGCCCCAGATTTCTTCAGGGAACTGCCGGGGATTTGCCATCAGCGTGGGCTGCGGGATCGATGCGCCATCCGTCGATTCCATTCTCCGAACGCGCGGCGCAAAGTGCGACAGGCCGCTCCGCTCTTCCACGCGGCAAAGCAGCAACGTGTCTCCGTCGGGCAAGCGCACCGCTCCCGCGTTGAAGACGCTGTTAATGGGATAAGGCCAATCTCGCCGGCTGAGAATCGGATTGCCGGAATAGCGCGTGAAGAGAGGAAGGTCCTGGCAGGCTACTCGGCTCGCATGTCGTCAAGGGCAGATAGCTTCTGGCAAATTGCCGCTGGAGCATTGTTTAGTATCAAAAGGTGACACTCATTTCCTGGTGCAGTTTGTCGTGCGTTGACGCCTTTGGCTCCCTGCATTTCAAGCAGCGCCATCAGGAACGAAAGCGTTGATTCCGCTCCCTGATTTTCATTGACGCGATCGGGATGAAGTCCGTCTTTGCATCCGCCGGTTGTCGCATCGTAGAGCGGCACGTGCAGATCGTTCTTGCCCAGGAACCAACGGAAGACGCAGTGCGCTTCGTCGAGCCAGCGCTCTTCGCCGGTTAGCCTGTATGCCTCAAGACAAGCTGAGATGGTGGCGCAGGCTTCGACGGGCTGCTGATCGAAGCGCGCCTTCTCCTCGCCCTCGGTGAAGCATCCGTTGGAGCCGATGGGCACAAAGATCTCCGGGTCTCCGCAGTGCTGGGCAGCGACGAGCCATTCGAGCGACTCGATTCCCGCCGCGATCATCTTCTTATTCTTGCTTCGCCATCCGGCCAGGATGAGCGCCTGCGACAAGCGTTGCATTCGAGTAGGAGAGGCTTTTCTCGAACCAATGCCAATGTCTCACGGCGAGCTGCGTTCGTAAATATCCAGCAGGCGATTGGCGAGCGTGTTGCGAGCGCCTTGCATCGCCCGGTCGCCGGGGAACCAGTCGAGATAAGCCTGCAACCCGAGAACAGCGAATGCCCAGGCGCGCGGGCTGCTGAACTTCAAAACCGCAGGCACGGCAGCCTCAAACAGTCTTCCCGCCGCTCCGCGCAAGCCCTGCATTCTGCGAATGGCCCAGCACCGATCCCAACGCCCACAACGCGCGGCCATGGCTGTCTTCCGAGCCAACGTCTTCAAGCCATTTGCGGTCGTAGCCAAGGAAATTTCTGAACCGCCCGCGTATCGGAATGAAATGCAAGCCAGAGAAAAGCCAGATAGCGGCGAGAGAGATTCAGATGCTCAGTCTTTGCCATCGTTTGCGGCGACTCTCATCCAGAAGCGTGGAGACGATCAGCGCGCGTGCGTTGTCGTCGGTTGTATAGCCCTCGCGCGTATTGGGCACGGAGAAAATTGCGTGCTGCAACATGCCCGTGTCGTCAGTCATGGCGAGGAGATGACCGGTATTCAGACGGGCAGATGCTCCATCGGCTCGGAGCCGGGCAATCGGTATCATCGTCCGGCTGCGCCGGCTCGCGGCTGCAACGAGCGCTCGAAGCGCGCCCGCTGGAAACTTGCCATGTAGGCCCGCGCAGTCTTCGGCCAGGTTGTTCCGCGGGAGTGCAGATAGGCTCGCTTCCGCATCGCATGGCGCTCCGCATCGTTCTCCAGCAATGCGAGAACCGCTTCCGCGATGGCGCTCCGGATTGTCAAACGGAACAATCACGCCTCTCTTCTCCGCGAGCAGTTCCTTGGCGTGCCAGTAGGGCGTGGAGATGATTGCCTTGCCCGCTCCAAGCGCAATGGCCAGCGTGCCGGAGACAACCTGCGCCTCCTGCCGGTAGGGAGTGATGTAAATATCGGCCGCGCCTACGTGCTCCACAAGCTCTTCAGCACTCACAAAGCGATTGTTCAGAATCAAATGGGAAGAAACGCCAAGCTGCGCGGCCAGCGCCTGCAACCCTTCGCGATAGCGCTCGCCTTCGCGCCGCCGGATATGCGGATGCGTGACTCCGGAGACGATGTACACCACGTTCGGATGCCGCGCCAGAATCGCCGGCAGCGCGCGAATCACGTTTTCAATTCCCTTGTTTGGCGACAGCAAGCCGAATGTAAGCAGAACCGACTTGCCCTCCGTGCCAAACTTGTCCTTGAAATAGTTGGGATCCATGAACGGCATGTCCGGCACGCCGTGCGGAATCACATCGATCTTTCCGCCGGGAACCGCATACACTTCGCGCAACAGTTGGGCCGCCAGTTCGCTCATCACGATCAGGCGATCGGAGAGCTGCGCGATCTCTTCGAGCACGATGCGTTGATTTGCGTCCGGCTCGCGCAGCACCGTGTGCAGCGTAGTGACCAGCGGCATTTTCAATCTGCGCAGCAACGCCAGAATGTAGCGGCCCGCGGCGCCGCCGTAGATGCCGTATTCATGTTGCAGGCAGACGAGATCGTTGCTATTGAAGTTCAGGAAATCGGCGGCCCGCTCATAGGAGGCGATGATCCTCCTGCGTCAACTCCAGGCGCACTTGCTCCGGATAATCGTAGCTCGAATCGGGATCATTGACGGGAATCGCAAACAGCCGTCCTTCTCCGTATTCGGCGGCGAGCGCGTTGCACAAGTCGGTGGTAAATGTGGCAATGCCGCACTCGCGCGGCAGATAATTTCCCGATGAAAGCGATGCGCGTAGGCAAAGGCAGACTGCACTCTTTCCGGAGAGCGGCGGAAGACGGACCGGGAACAGGCGCTTCGGAAAGCCTGGTAGAATCGTTAGTCCCTGGAACTGGCACGGTGGGAATCCTGCTTTCTGTCTGGGTTTGGCGGATTTCACAAACAAGCCGTGCATTGT
>CAWJVV010000005.1:0-89768 GCA_963846375.1 uncultured Acidobacteriota bacterium | reverse complement strand
CGTGCCTCTAATGCGCGAAGACGCGCCAATCGGCATCATCGTGCTGGCGCGCACCAGGGTCGAGCCCTTCACCGAAAAGCAAATTGAGCTAGTGCGCACCTTTGCCGACCAGGCGGTGATTGCGATCGAAAATACGCGGCTGATCACCGAAACCCGTGAGCGCGCTGGAGCAGCAGCAGGCGATCGCCGAGATATTGCACGTCATCAACCGCTCGCCCGGTGAGCTTCAGCCGGTTTTCGACGCGATCCTCGAAAAGGCGATGGCGCTGTGCGATATCGCTTACGGCGATCTCGAACTCTACGACGGCAAAAGCTTCCGGGCGGTCGCCACCCAGGGCTGACTGATACCTTCGACGCGCAGGTGCGCCGCAGCTATCCGGGCGATGACAATCCGGCGACCCGGCCGCTGATCGCCGGCGAGCGTGTCAGCCACGTCGCCAGTATGGCCGACCTCGATCTGGAAGGTGTCTGCTATGAAGCCGTGAAGCACAGAGGCCATCACACGCTGTTATGCGTGCCGCTGCGCCGCGACGACGCGCTGCTCGGCATGATCGCTTGCGCGCGCGGCGAGGTGCGGGGATTTTCCGAAAGCAGATCGCTCTGCTGGAGAACTTCGCCGACCAGGCGGTGATCGCGATCGAAAATGCGCGCCTTTTCGACGAGATCCGCGAGCGCCAGGCCGAGCTGCGCGTCACCTTCGACAACATGGGCGACGGCGTCGCGATGTTCGACGCCGAGGTGCGTCTCGCCGCTTGGAACCGCAATTTCCAGGAACTGCTCGATTTGCCCGGCGACTTGCTCGCGGAGCGCCCGAGCTATGCCGACTACTTCCGCTATCTCGCCGATCGCGGCGAATCACGGCGGCGATGTCGAAGCGGAACTGCCACGGCGATCGCGATACCCGCCGGGAAATGTCGCTTCGAGCGCACACGCCCCAACGGCCGCGTCATCGAGGTGCGCCGCAACCCGGTGCCAGATGGTGGCTTCGTGCTGATCTACGGCGACATTACCGAGCGGAAGCGCGCGGAGGAAGAGATTCGCGCCGCCCGCGACGCCGCCGAGGCGGCATTGCGCGAGTTGCAGACGGCGCAGGCGAGCCTGTTCACGCTGCAGAAGATGGCGGCGCTCGGCCAGCTCACCGCCGGTATCGCCCACGAGATCAAGAACCCGCTCAATTTCGTCAACAACTTCGCCGGCCTCTCGGTCGAACTGCTGGACGAGCTGAAGGAGACGGCGACGCAGGCGATGGGCGCGCTCGACGCCGACAAGCGCGCCGAAATCGACGAAACGATCGGGATGCTGACCGGCAATCTCGAGAAGATCGCCGAGCACGGCCGGCGCGCCGACGGGATCGTCAAGAGCATGCTGGAGCATTCCCGCGGCGGCAGCGGCGAGCGCCGCAGTCGATCTCAACGCGCTCGTCGAGGAGGCTTTGAACCTCGCCTATCACGGCGCGCGCGCGCAGGACCAGAGCTTCAATATCACGCTGGAGCGCGACTTCGATCGCAGCCTCGCACCGATCGAGAGTGGTGCCGCAAGAGATGACGCGGGTCTTCCTGAACCTCTTCGGCAATGGCTTCTATGCCGCCAACAAGCGCGCGCGAGGAAACGGCGCGCCGCGTTCCGTCCGACTCAAAGGTCACGACGCGGGAGTTCGGCGAAATCGTCGAGGTCCGGGTGCGCGACAACGGCGTCGGTATTTCCCCGGAACATCAGGACAAGCTGTTCCAGCCCTTCTTCACGACCAAGCCGACCGGCGAGGGGACGGGGCTTGGCCTGTCGATCAGTTTCGAGATTGTCACCCAGCGGCACGGCGGCACGATCACGGTCGACAGCGAAGTCGGCGAGTTCACCGAGTTCACCGTTCGCCTACCGTGCATCCGGCACATGAGGACCACAGAGGCCGCGGTGTGAGTGTCATCATCCTCGTCATCGATGATTGCCGTCGCGTTCGGCTCCCGCTAGCTTGGCGGCGCATTTGGATTTCAACTTTATGGATGATCGTTTTTAATCAATTTCAAATATTGGGGCAGCGCGGTGCCGCCTTTCTCTGGATGGGAGAACCGCTTATCGTTGCACAAATAGTGGCTGCGTCCTACCACTGTCGCAGACTGAGGCGTTATCGCCAGATCGCAGTAGTTGGCGCTGTATGCTTCGCGTTGGCTACGCTCGTTCTCGATCTGAAAACGAAAGAAGTGTTCAATGATTACAAGACCGTTTTCCAGCAGTGAGATTCCTCGCGTTTCAGTCCTCATGGCGGTGAATCGGGCCGATTCATTCCTGCGGCCGGCGGTTGAAAGCATCCTGAACCAGACGTTTCGAGACTTCGAATTCCTGATCGTAGTCGATGCAGGGTGCCCGGACGTGAAAGAACAGATTCTCGACATCACTGGCGGTGACAGCAGGGTTAGGCTACTGGATGCACCTTCAGTTGGCGGATTCGCATTCGCACTAAACTTAGGGATTTCGCAGTCTCATGGAAAGTATATCGCGAGAATGGACGGAGACGACATCAGCCGACCGCAGCGACTGGAAGAACAGGTTCGTTTCATGGATGAAAACGAAGATGTGTGCGTGCTTGGTTGTCGGGCTAAGTTGATCGATTCCAAGTCCGTGGAAGTGAAGCGGAGCTATCCCTATTTCCGGTCCGACAGGGACATTCGGAGAGTTCTTCCTTATCGCAATCCCCTTTTGCATCCCGCGCTGATGTTCCGTAAGAGCACTTTACTCTCCGTACATGGATATAAGTATGGCCATACCTCTGAAGACCACGAGATGTTCATTAGGATGGCAAGAGAACCGAACATAAAGTTCCACAATCTAGATAAGGTGCTTTTCGAATACCGACGGCATGAGGGTCAGGCCACTCGTCCAGGGCGAATTAAGGTGAGCTACGTCGAGATTTCCGGGTTCCTTTTCACAGAATTCTTGTTGACTCATTCGCCGAAGTACCTCTTCGGAATGTTTATCATCCACCCATGGGTCCGCAGAACGCGAATGGTTTTCCGTAAGTGGCGCTACGGCAGCGCGCAATAGGGCGATAAGCCAAGACGGGATACTGGATTCAGTTGGAGGCGAAGGCCGCAGGAGGTAAGTAATTGCACGACAAGGTAGAACCCGGTCCCCCGGACTTGGTCATTGTAACGGGTGCAGGAAGAGGAATAGGGCGCAGCATTGCTCTCGAACTTGGAAGAATGGGCGCGACAGTGCTTTGCATTTCGCAGAGTCACCGTGCAGCGCAAACTTCGGAATACATTTGCGGCAATGGGGGAAGATCAGACTGGATCTCGGTTGATCTTCGGGAGTATGAAGATGCCGGCGAAAAGGTAGAATCATGGCTTGAAGGAAAGACCTTCGGCCGCATCGGAGTCGTGTTGGCAGCTGCGATACTAGGTCCGCCTGGACCGCTGAAAGACACTTCTCTGAAAGAATGGGACGGGACTCTGCGTACGAATGTCCTGGGCAACCTAGCGGTGGCACAGGCGACTTTGCCAACGATGCTTCAAAACAAATATGGACGATTATTGTTCTTTGCGGGTGGAGGAGCTGCTTACGAATATCCGATCTTCCCAGCCTACGCAGCCTCCAAGACGGCCTTGGTCCGCGCCGTGGAAAATCTCCACCAAGATCTTAAAGATGCGGGTAATTTCGCCGTGACGATTCTGGCGCCCGGAGCTGTGGAAACGGATACTCTAGCGCGCGTTCGAGAACACGGCGGATTTGTCCGCACGACCGTTCCAATTGATGAACCGGTGGAGTTCGCCCGCCAATTTCTCAGCTCGACAACATGCGGATTTTCGGGCTGCTTCGTTCACGTTCGAGATAGCTGGCCGACACTGTTGAACAACGACAACCATCTTGACCGCAAGGAGCTTTGGAAACTACGGAGAGTCGAATGACTCGAGTTGCCGTTGTCGGTTTGGGCTTGATTGGTCGAGAGCGTCTCTCCGCGCTGAGTAAACTCGCTGGAGCCGGGAGAGCTGTCGACGTGGTCGGAGTATTTGACGCCGATGTGAATCTTCGCGAGAGGATGGCCAAGGAGTTCTCGGTTCCATGCTTCCCAATCCTCGAGAGTTTGCTTGCGAATGAGCCGGAATGGGTTATCGTGTCGTTGCCCCACGATGTCGCCGTGCAAACGGCACGGACGGCTCTCAGGATCGGTGCTTCGGTGCTATT
Source organism: uncultured Acidobacteriota bacterium (assembly GCA_963846375.1). Lineage (GTDB taxonomy): Bacteria > Acidobacteriota > Terriglobia > Terriglobales > Acidobacteriaceae > Telmatobacter. The sequence continues at coordinate 85,592 of CAWJVV010000005.1, read as the reverse complement.
GGAGAAACCGATGGGACGCGATTTGCTCGAAGCTAAGCAGCTGATGGAAGAGGGCGGGGAGCGACTTAGAATCGGGCTAAATTACCGGTTTTACCCCGGGATCCGCAAGGCGCTGCAGGATGCTCGCGCGGGTCGATTTGGGAAGCTAATATCAATTGAGTTCGTGTTGGGGCATGGTTGCGGACCAGGACAAGAGACCACGTGGAAGCTCAATGAGGAACGGGCAGGGGGAGGCTGTCTAATTGATCCGGGTATTCACCTATTGGACCTTTCCACCCTGATTGCTGCTGACGAATTGAAGGTAGCCGGTGGGACGACTTGGTCCGGATTTTGGAATACCGGCATCGAAGAAGATGTCAACCTCATTCTGACGGCGGGGGACCTTTCAGTGAATTTGCAAGTGTCAATCGTGCGCTGGCTCAGCGAATTTCGGCTGTGCATTCGTGGAGTCGAGGGGTATGGTGTTGTGACGGGGCGGAATCGCAGCTATGGACCACAAAGATATGTGGTGGGACGTAGATGGGGCTGGCGATCGGCCCCAAGCCAAGCCGCATCAGAGGTTTTGGAACTTGAGTCAGATGGAATGGATGTGTTCGTCCGGGAGACGGAGGCATTGTTCTTCTCCGAGGAGGAGGGCCTGAAGCAATGGCCCCGCCCCGCAACCGCATCGGAAGGCTTACAGACCATGAAGCTGTTGGATGATATTCGCTTCTATTTGGGACTGCGGCGTACCTTCGGGCCTGCATAAGATGTGCCGCCGACATCGACGCACCATGGCCATCGAACTGCCGACATCGATTCTTGCCGCGGATGGAAGAGTTCTTTGGAAAACAGATAGAAGAGTACGTGATTCAATCCAAGGACAGGTGACCGAGAAAACGAATGTCAAACTCTATCGACGCTACTTCATTCAGACGATACATCATCATCGGCGGGGCTGGTTTCATCGGAAGCCATTTTGCGGATCGCCTTCTTGGTGATCCCGGAGTCGAGTCAGTAACGCTCTACGATAATTTCTCGTCCGGCCGTACTTGGCACTATGAGCACCACCTCGGCGACTCCCGTTTGAGAGTCGTGAAAGCTGATGTGAGTAACCTCTCTGACTTGACAAACGCGATGGTGAACCATGATGTGGCGATTCATCTTGCGTCTAATCCAGACATTGCCAAGGCGACCACAGAGCCCGAGGTCGATTTTTATCAGGGTACGTTATTGACCAACAATGTAGTAGAGTCAATGCGCCGCGCCGGGGTTCCACGGCTGCTATACGCTTCAGGCAGCGGAGTGTACGGAGAGATCGGTTCGACTGAAGCGTACGAGGACTTCGGACCGCTGATCCCCGTCTCGACATATGGAGCCAGCAAACTGGCTGGAGAGGCACTCGTTGCAAGTTACTGTTACATGTTCGGAATCAGCGCAAGGGTATTTCGGTTCGGGAATGTTGTCGGACCTCGGCAGACGCACGGCGTCGGCTTCGACTTCGTTAGGAGATTAAGGAGTAATCCTTCCGAGTTACGCATATTGGGAGACGGAAAACAGAGTAAATCCTATGTCCACGTTCATGATGTAGTTTCCGCCGTGCTTTGCGCAAACGCCCACGAGCTATCTGCATTCCGCGCATTCAACGTTGCGACAGGCGACTACATCACTGTTTCTGAGATTGCCGACCTAGCCGTGGAGATTCTAAGTATTCACCCTCTCCCGAAGTACAAGTTTACGGGAGGGGATCGTGGTTGGAAAGGTGATGTTCCGATTGTCCGTTTGAATACAAACCGCATCCAGAGCCTTGGTTGGAGGTGCTCTCGGAATTGCCGGGAGGCCTTGAAGGAATCGCTCATCAGTCTTTCGCAAGACGAACGGACCAATCATGAGTAGCACAATGCCGGCACTTGCACTGTTAGCTGGTGGCTTGTCCACACGACTGCTTCCAATTACCGCAACCATACCTAAGTCAATGGTTAGAGTGGCTGGGGACCCTTTCATAGCGCATCAACTGCGCCTGCTTGTTGACCGAGGTATCCGCCAGGTCGTGATTTGTTGCGGCTTTTTGGGAGAGCAGATTGAGGACTACGTGCGCGACGGCGCGGTGTTTGGATGTTCAGTTCAGTATTCGTACGACGGTAGCCCGCTGAAAGGGACCGGAGGGGCCATCAGGAATGCTCTACCGAAACTCGGAGATCATTTCTTTCTATTGTACGGAGACAGCTATCTTCCAACGGAGTTCCACCCAGTCTATGACAAGTTTATCGGCTTGGAGACGCTTGGGCTAATGACCGTGTTCCGCAACGAGAATCAATGGGATCGAAGCAATGTCGAGTTCCACGATGGCCGTATTCATAATTATGACAAAAGCAAGATGACACCGCAAATGAAGTACATCGACTATGGCCTTGGAATTCTCAAGGCACGTGCTTTCGATGACTGGAGAGAGAACGAAGTTTTCGACCTCAGCGAATTGTATCGCGATCTGGTTAAGAAAGGCCAACTCGGAGGATATGAAGTCAAACAGAGATTTTACGAAATTGGGACTCCCGCGGGACTACACGAGACTGACGAATTTCTGCGCGGCGGCTCAATGGAGCAATACAGTTCGGGTGGTTAACTTTTCCCGCTAAGGAGAGAATGATGTTTATAACCAGGACCCCGCTGCGCATATCGATCGGTGGAGGAGGGACTGATCTCCCATCCTATTATCGAGAGTTTGGCGGGTTTGTGATCTCAGCCGCAGTCAGCAAATATGCCTATGTGAGCGCGAACCGAGCCTTTTCCCCCGGCTATATTTTGAAGTACTCCGAAATGGAGACCGTCCAAACCCGCGGCGAGATCCGTCACCGCCTGATTCGTGAGGCGCTCAATATGTACGACATCGAGGGTCCGATTGAGATTGTAAGCATCGCTGACGTCCCGGCTGGCACCGGACTAGGCTCGTCCGGTACTTTCCTTGTAGGCCTCATCCATGTGCTACACGCATTCAGCCGCAATCCGGTGGGACCAGAGACACTAGCTCGAGAGGCGGTCGAAATAGAAATGAACCGACTTAAGGAACCAGTTGGAAAGCAAGATCAATATATTGCTGCTTATGGCGGCATTCTGTGTCAGGAGTACCACCCGGACGACTCTGTGAGCGTCTATTCATTGAAAATGTCCGAGTCCTCCATTCAGGACTTTCGTGATTCGTTGATGCTGTTCTTTGTTGGGACGACGAGGAGCGCGTCGAGTATACTTATTGAGCAGAAAACACGGTCGGAACAGCAAGATCGGCAGATGCTTGACGGATTGCACTTTATCAAACAGCTTGGCTTCGAAATTCGCGGAGTCCTTGAGGCCGGTGAAATCTCGCGATTCGGCGACTTGATGCATGAACATTGGTTGCGCAAACGGGGTCGCTCGAAAGGAATGAGCTCTGATCGGATTGATCAACTCTATGACTTGGCACGCACCAAGGGCGGTGCTTCGGGCGGAAAGTTGGTTGGTGCGGGTGGTAGTGGGTTTCTACTTTTCCAAACGAACGACCGATCAAGACTGCGCCGCGTGATGTGCGAGGCGGGCATAACGGAGATGGACTTCACCTTTGACTTTAACGGCTCGATCGTTATATCCCGCGATTGAAAAGAGCTGGATGAACTTGGAGAATCAATGAGCAGTTACACATCTCGATACATGTCTGAGGTAGGCATGATAGCGTCGCAGATAGATCAATCTCAGATTGAGAAAATGATCGACGTCTTGCTTGAGACGCGCACGACCGGGGGGAGGCTTTTCTTTATCGGCGTTGGCGGAAGCGCCGGCAATGCGAGCCACGCAGTCAACGATTTCCGGAAGATCGCAAATATGGAATGCTACACGCCGACCGATAATGTCAGCGAGTTGACTGCTCGCGTGAACGACGATGGGTGGGATTCGTCTTTTGCGAGATGGCTGATGGGCAGCCATTTACGTCACAGTGACACGTTGTTTGTGTTCTCAGTTGGTGGCGGTAATCAGCAAAAGAATGTCAGTGTGAATATCGTGCGGGCACTTGAACTGGCACAAAAGGTCGGAGCGAAAATCGTCGGCGTGGTAGGACGAGATGGCGGTTACACAGCGAAAGTTGCAAATGCCGCTGTCATCATTCCGACAGTGTCGCCAGATACGGTAACTCCGCACTCGGAATCATTTCAAGCTGTTGTCTGGCACTTGATCGTTTCTCACCCGCGACTCAGGGAGAACGAAATGAAATGGGAGTCTGCGTTCTGAACAAGCGTCAAGCAGTATTTTTGGATCGCGACGGCGTCATCAATCGCAACGTCATCAATGCTCAGACAGGAAAGTGGGAATCCCCCATGACAATTGATGACTTTGAGATGCAGCCGGATGCTCTTAACGCGCTCCACTCTTTGAGTCGGGCCGAGTTTCTGCTCTTTCTTGTTTCCAATCAGCCAAATTATGCAAAGGCCAAGTCGACTTTGGAGACCCTCGATAGTATTCACCAGCGGTTCGTGCAGACCCTGATTAGAGAAGATATCGAGTTTGCTGCCTTTTACTACTGCTTTCATCACCCTGAGGGAGTGGTGGCCGATTATTCTCGTGCTTGTCAGTGCCGAAAGCCGTCGCCGTTCTTTCTGTTTCGGGCTCGCGATGAATTCTGCCTGGATATGAAGCGTTCATGGATGATCGGGGATCGCGAGACTGACATTGATTGCGGTCATGCCGCGGGCGTGCGTACCATTCGTGTGTTTAACCAAGAAGAGGAATCCAATCCTAAGCGCAGAGAGACTCGCGCGGAGTTTCAGGCGACTAGTTTAGCGTCCGCTGTCGGGATCATTCTGGGTTTATCCAAGAACTGAGCTTATGGCGAATCGCCGCCGAGGACCTGACCGGGATATGCGGAGCTAGTGCGAGCGCGAAGAAAATCAACGTGTCGTACGGAGGAGTGAAATGCCGGAAGTTGCGGATTTGAAGATCAAGATATTCGCCGATGGAGCGGACTTTGATAATCTGATGAGCCTGTATGCGAAGCCCTACATCCGGGGGTTCACCACAAACCCTACCCTTATGCGTAAGGCAAATGTTGCCAACTATGAAGAGTTCGCACGCAAAGTCCTGACTGTAATCAAAGACCGACCTATTTCGCTGGAAGTCTTTGCAGACGACTTCGACGAAATGGAAGCCCAGGCGCTTGCCATTGCAAGCTGGGGACACAATGTCAACGTTAAGATTCCAGTATCCAATACGCGGAACGAGTTCTCGGGTAAATTGATTGAAAGACTCTGCGCCCGCGGCGTTGTTGTCAACGTGACGGCCGTCTTTACTCTCGATCAGGTCCGAAGGGTTGCCATGGTTCTAGATCCAAACACTCCCGCGATTGTCTCTGTATTTGCTGGGCGGATTGCTGACACTGGGGTAGATCCGGTACCGATCATGAAGGAAGCTTTGTCCATCCTCTCCGCTCGCCCTAAAGCCGAACTTCTTTGGGCCAGTCCTCGAGAAGTGCTTAATGTCTTTCAGGCAGACCAGGTCGGATGCCACATTATTACCGTGACCTCCGATGTACTTGCAAAATTGAGCAATGTAGGCAAAGACCTGGAAGATTTCTCGCTGGATACTGTCAAGATGTTTTATAACGACGCAGTCTCCGCAAACTACTCAATCGAAGTGCCCGTAAGAAAATAGGGGAAATCTACGAACTTGCGAGAGATTGATGGTGGACGCAGACAGTTCCCTTTAAGTTCCCCCTTCAGGCCGAGAAGTTCGTGTGGCCCGAGCACATATCCGTCAAGGTCGTTATTCTCCGAACTGCTGCAGAATCTCTCGATTGATCCTGGCACGTTCCATATCGCGGACCCAGCCCCATTTGTTGAAATACCGGATTGTATTCTCAACGTGAATCCACATTGAGCGCCAGCTTTTGTAGGACTCTCTCGCATGATCGTGTACAACTGTTGAACCAGGAAAAAAGACCGTGCGGAACTTCGCGTTAATTCGACGAGTCAGGTCGATATCTTCCGAATACACGAAGAACCGTTCATCGAATAAGCCAGCTCTGCGTAGCGCAGCGGTTCTAAGTAACATGAAGCAGCCAGAAAGAAATGGCACGTTCATCACCCGGTTATAACCTGTGAACCGAAGTTCAAATCGATCCATTCTTTTTCGTAGCAGTGCCTTCAGCTGGCGTCCGGCGAACCGCCTCAAGAATAGATCGGCTGGAGTGGGAAGAAGTTTGCAAAGATATTGAATGCTACCGTCTTCGTATACTACCTGCGGCATAAGTTGACCGATGCTGGCCTCCCGCCGCATAAACTCTACCATTTTTGCTAGTTCCTCATGACCAAAATGGATATCAGGGTTGAGGACAAAATGGAACTCCGAGGTCTCCAGAACTTTGCGCAGAGCGACATTATGTCCCGCTCCGTATCCAAGGTTTTTCTGAGCCTTAATATAAGTGAATCGTGGATCGTGAGAAACTAATTGATTTGAAGAAACAGGAGAGTTATCGATCACGTAAAGATGCGGTACCAATGACGACTTCGCGATGCAGTTCAGTAGACGATCCAATTGATGCTTCGATGTATTGTATAGGACAACAGAGGCAGAAATTGTTGTTCTTGATTCGTCCTGAGATTTCATACCCCCACCTAGAGAAAGCACTTCAAGCTACTATTGACTCTCGCAAAGTTTACAATTGGCAGTCACTAAATGGTACATCATGGCCTTTTTTCATGCAACTTATCATTGCTATACGGGGTGGTGACTTGTAAATCCACAGGGTTTTTCCTGGATAAATAAATTCGATCGGGAAAATGATGGGCACCCCGCCCACATTAGGAGAGAATTGGCACTTGCCTTCTGGACTGACCTTGCCAATTCATTTCACATCGGTAACTACTCGCTGCGGCGGTCTATTCTTATGTTGAGGGTGGAATCAAAATTAACACGGGAAAGCGTCGGTATTCACAACTGGCAGGTGGGTGCCGCTGCAAAGCGATCTAGGTGGACACAAGTCCTTGCCCTGGTATCCGTTCGCGATTAGAGACAGCTCACGGATTCAAAATGCCCCTCGCCGGAAAGAGAGGGCACTTCGAAACAGATATAGTTTGCGTGCGCTTTCGGAATTACTTCTTCTCACACGTTGCAGACTGTTTTGCGCTAGCGCTGCCAGGACGCCGATGACCACGCCAAGTGCTGTGGCAAGGGCTACAATCAGACCCCGCTGGGGGAAGGACCGCTTATCTGGAGGAATGGCAGCGTCGACTACCTGAATCAAGGCTCCTTGCTTGGCTTCGTCGAGTTTCGCGACTTCAAACTGCCTAGCCAGGATTTCGAAAATCGTTTCCTGGTATTTGACCTCGCGTAGATCACGTATGTACTCGAGACCTGCCTCCGGAACTTTGGTTTTCGTCATGATCAAGCTGGACTCGGCGGCGTTCTCACTCCCTCCCAACTTCGCTAGCTGTGCGCGAAGGCTCTCCAATTCTTGTTGTGCTTGCACAATCTGCGCATTCTGATTAGTCGCGAACGTTTCCATCGACTGAATTTGCACTTCTTTGGCCTGGATCTGTGCGCGAAGTGCGGCGGCTGATTCGATTAGCGCGCGCGCCTGACTATCCAGTTGAATGAGCCCCGTCTTCTGTTCGGTCCGCTTCAATGTCTCCTCGGCGTTGGCTAAGCTGTCTTTTGCTTGTTGAAGCTGCTGTTCGAAGAAAAGTCGGCGTTGAGATGCCTCGGTGATCGCGAGATGCTCCGATAACCGGCGAAATTGATCGACATACCCATTGGCAAGCTCAGCGGCTCGATTCGGATCGGGGTTTTTGACGGAAATGCGAATGAGACCGTCTTTCCCGTTGCCTTCCACGGTGGCGTTCTTTTCGAATTCCTTGCGGGCGTCCGAAGGATACTTCTTGTGGTACTCAGTCATCAGGCCGTAACGCTGTACCATCGCATCCTCGACAGTTCGACTTTTCAGCATTGCAACGAACATTTCGTTCGGGTTCTTCAGCCCGAGGCCGCTGCCGGCAAGGGCCGCCATGCCACCTAGATTCGAGAGCTGTGATGCAAGCGCCGCTGCCATTGAAGAATTCTGTTGCGGTGGAAGAAGACTGACATTTGCCGTGTATCGCTTCGGCAATATGAGTGAAATCGCGACCGCCACGACCGTGAAAACCGCGGTCACCCAAAGAATCGTGTATTTCCTTTCGGCGAGAATTATTGAGAGGTCGAGAAGCGACATCTCGTCGTCCGACTCGGTGGCTCGCTCAAGCGTTTGCGAGACGACGGGGTCGATGCTGTCTTGCTGTCGAGGAATCGAAGCGTCTGTGGGCATTTATTCCTGCCTAGTTTGGATTGGGCAGTTTTTCTAGTTCTATTGTACAAGGAGGCGGATATCGGGATGAACTCAGAATGGGGGAACGAGTTCTCGGAGGCTTCCTTGGCCCCTTTCTTCGTTAGTCATGCTGGCATCGAAGGGACCGATTCACCACAATTACGAATCGAATCGGAATCCCAGTTACGATCCTGAATGCGCCCGCCGACCGGACGTTTCGTTCCAAGCCAAAACGATCTGGCAGACAAGATCGATCTGACCCCGCGCTAACTCCGGATAAATCGGCAACGCCAGCACCTCCCGCGCTGCCCGCTGCGACTCCGGAAGGTCCCCCGGCTCGTAGCCCAGATTCGCAAAGCACTCCTGCAAATGCAATGGTACAGGATAGTAAATCTCTGTCCCGACCCCCTTCTCTTGAAGATGAGTCACCAAAGCGTCACGCCGCGAGACTCGGATCACATACTGATTGAAGATACTGACTGTGTCAGGGCTGATCCACGGGGTGTCAATCGCGCTGCCGGCAAACGCCTCGTCGTAAATCGCAGCATTCCGCCGCCGCGCTTCTGACCAGCCATCAAGATACGGAAGTTTCACCAGTAAAATGGCTGCTTGCAGCGGATCAAGCCGGAAATTTCCCCCCACGATTGAGTGGTGGTACTTCGGCTTCATGCCATGGTTTCGCATCACCAGCAAGCGTTCATGCAGTCCGGCGTCGTTGGTTACCAGCATTCCGCCGTCACCGGCCCCGCCCAGGTTCTTTGTGGGATAGAAACTCAGGCAGCCCACGGATCCAATACTTCCGGCCTTCCTGCCCTTGTAGGACGCAGAGATGGCCTGCGCCGCATCCTCGATTACGGGAAGATCGTGCCGCTGCGCGATCTCCATGAGCGCGTCCATGTCGCACATTTGCCCGAACAGGTGAACCGGGATGATCGCTTTTGTCTTCGGAGAAATCGCTCGCTCCAAGCGTCCCGGATCGATATTGTAGGTTCGCGGGTCGATATCAACGAATACGGGCGTGGCTCCAACTCTTGTCACGCACCCCGCCGTTGCGAAAAAGGTGAAGCTGGGAACAATTATTTCGTCCCCGGCGCCGATCTCCAAAGCCATAAGAGCCGCCAAAATCGCATCAGTGCCGCTGGAGACGCCTATGCCATATTTGCAGCCTGACAACGCCGCGACCCGCTCTTCCAACTCCTCCACACGGGGACCAAGAATGCAAACCTGAGAATCGAGAACCTCAGCGACCGCTGCGAGTACTTCATCGCGGATCGTCCCGTGTTGCGCTTTCAAATCGAGAAGAGGAACCTTCATGTGCTGCACGTCCTGTCGCCCCTATTGCATCCCATGCCAAGGAGCCTGCTTAGGGTCGGTCCTGCCTACTGCGTCGCCATCGCCTCCAGTTGCTCCCGCATCGACTCGTATGTGAGCCGTATCCCGTCTGCCAGGCTCGTGCTGGCCTTCCAACCCAATGCGTTAATGCGACTCACATCGAGTAGCTTGCGTGGCGTGCCGTCCGGTTTGCTGCGGTCGAACGCCAGTTCTCCGTCGAATTCCAGAACCTCGCAAATCAGCGCGGCCAATTCGCGGATCGTCACATCCTCGCCCGTGCCCACGTTCACCAGCGGCGGATCCTCATCATTCAGTAATTTCCCATACGTCTCCTCGGGCAGATTCATCAGGAAAACGCATGCTTCAGCCAGATCGTCGCTATAAAGAAACTCCCTGCGCGGCGTTCCCGTTCCCCACACTTCAAGCTGATGAGCTCCCGTCATCTTCGCTTGCACCACCTTGCGAATCAGTGCCGGCAGCACGTGTGAGTTCGCCAGGTTGAAGTTGTCGCCCGGGCCGTAAATATTGGTCGGCATCGCCGACAAAAACCGAGTCCCGTACTGCCGGTTGTAAGCCCAGCACATCTCCACCCCGGCTATCTTCGCCAGGGCGTAAGGCCGATTCGTCGGTTCCAGGGGACCCGTCATCAGGTACCCCTCTTTAATCGGCTGCGGGCATAACTTGGGATAAATGCAGCTCGATCCCAGAAAGAGCAGCCGGTCCACCCCGTGGCGATAGCTCGACTCGATCACGTGGCTTTCAATGGCAAGGTTCTCGCGGATGAAGTCGACCGGATAAGTGTTATTGGCCAGGATGCCGCCCACCTTCGCCGCTGCCAGAAACACATAATCCGGACGCTCGCTCTGGAAGAAGTGATCCACTTCATCGGCCTTCGTCAGGTCGAGTTCCGCGTGCGTGCGAAGCACCAAGTCCCCGAACCCGTCGTTTCTGAGAGCGCGCACAATCGCGCTCCCCACCAGCCCGCGATGCCCCGCGACATAGATCCGATTATGAGTCTGCATCATTCCAAGTATAAATTGGCGGCTGAAACAAGCGAATTCGGAGCTTTCGCGCGCGCCCTCTATCGAAGGCTTTTCGGTAATTCGGCCGCGGCGATATCAAACGTCGAGAAACGCTTATGCTGGCCGGTAATCTCCGACCGGAGCTCATGCCACAGCTCATTGGGGATTTTGAGGAACATCTCCACCACCGCCGGATCGAACTGCGTCCCCGAGCAGCGCAGAATCTCTTCCCGGGCTGCATCGAAGCTGCGCGCCTTGCGGTAGGGCCGGTCGCTCGTAATCGCGTCCAGCGTGTCGGCAACCGCAAAAATGCGCGCCCCAATCGGAATCTCCGCGCCCTTCAGCCCGTTCGGATAGCCGCTCCCGTCGTAGTGTTCCTGGTGCGAGTACACAATCTCCGACGCGTCGGCCAAAAACGGAATCTTGCGCAGGATCTGGTATCCGCGCGAGCAGTGCTCGCGCATGATCTCCTTCTCCTCCGACGTCAGCGGCCCGGGCTTGCGAAGGATCTGGTCCGGAATCGCCATCTTGCCGATGTCATGCAGAAACGCCCCGCGCGCAATCACCTTGATCTCCGCCGGCTTGATCCCCATGGCTCGGGCCAGTGCAATCGTGTACGCCGTCACGCGCTTGGAGTGGCCCTCCGTCTCGGAATCTTTCAGGTCGAGTGCATCGCCAAGCGCTTCCAGCGTCACGTCATAACTGTGTTCCAGCTCCGCCATCGCCTGGCGCAGCATCTCCGTGCGTGCCTGAACCACCTGCTCCAGGTTCTGCTTGTAGTTCTGGCTTTCTTCCAGCGCCTGCCGATGCTCAAGCGCCCGAATCACCGTCCCCACCAGGTGCTCGCGCTCGAATGGCTTCAGTAGATAGTCATAGGCGCCCCGCCGCATTGAATCGATCGCCACGCTGATGTCATGGATGGCCGTAACCATCACCACCGGCAGATGCGGCTCCCGCCCTCGAATTCGCTCCAGCAACGCAATCCCGTTGCCGTCCTGCATCACAATGTCAGTCAAAACAAGGTCGTAGCGGTTGTCGTCCAGCATGGCCATCGCTTCATGACCGCTGGCGGCCAGTTGCACGTCGTATCCCTGCCGCTCGAGCGTGGCGCCAATCATGGATCGCACCGGGCTTTCATCGTCAACAACAAGAATGCGCGCTGACCGGTGCGGCCGAAGCAAGGCGCGCCCACCAGCGTCCATGGGACCGATTGCCAACTTCCGCAATCCCGTTCCTGTCGTCTCCAGACTCAAGCCAGCTTTCTCCAACGGCAACTAAGCAATCCCAAAGCTCGCGCCGACCGCCCGCGGGCGGCACTTGTTGTTTCTCCGGACTTCACATGGGGGAGTCATCGACCTAAAAGGTCGGATCTTCACTTGCGCCAAATCATTTGGTTCAGATCATCCCTCTGTAAGTACTTCTGTGTTTCCGGCGATTCAGATTGGGAAAACTAGGGCCTCAGAAGCACGGGCTCGGTTGCTGGACACGCGCAAATCTCTAATCCCGCGGTTCTGTTATTAAAATAGGAATTCGGGTCCATCACAAACGTACCACTTTTTCTGTCGCATAGGGCACCCGAAGTGAACCGCATCGACCTTTCCCCGGTAACACTTCTTGGGTACGAACAGGGGATATATTTGACCTCGGGCAAGCACCAGACGGAAATCCGCTACCTTTGACCCCTCTTCAACTTACGCCTTATCCTTCCTCCGCATCCGCCTCGCAGCAGCCCAACCCTCTTTGGTAATCTGCCGCGCCCGGCCTACCGCCAGCGCCCCCTCCGGAACGTCCTTCGTGATGCACGACCCCGCCCCCACATACGACCCGTCCGCCAGTGTCACCGGCGCCACCAGCGTTGAGTCGCTCCCCACAAAAACTCCCTTGCCAATGGTCGTGGGGTGCTTGTTCACCCCATCGTAGTTGCAGGTAATCACGCCAGCCCCGATATTCGACCCCTCGCCCACCGTGGAATCGCCCAGGTAAGCCAGGTGATTGGCCTTGGCTCCCTTGCCCAGCTTGGCCTTCTTCGTTTCCACAAAGTTGCCCACATGGGCATCCTCGCCAATCTCGCTCCCCGGCCGCAGATGGGCAAACGGACCAATCTTCGCCCCCGCTTCCACCGTGCTCTCCGTCAGCACGCAGCTTTGGCGCACCAGTACCCTATCACCCAGCGTGCAATCCTCAATCACCGCAAAGGATCGTATCCGGCACCCCGCTCCCACGCGCGTCTTGCCCAGCAACTGCACATAAGGCTCCAGCACCGTCCCCGCGCCTACCTCCACATCGGGATCGATGATGCACGTATCCGGCCTGAACACGGTCACCCCTGCGGCCGCCATCCGGCTCACTTTGGATGCGTTCTGCGCAGCATGCCGGCTCACTGCTTCTGAGATGGCGGCCCGGCTTTCCTCCGAGACCTCGACCACGTTCTTCTCCACAACCGACTCCCTTCGATCGCCAAACCCACGAGGGCCAACTCTCCAGACTACTGCTGGCTGTCTCCACCCCCCGGAGGGCCGCCCGTCGGTGCTCCCGGTATCGTGATGTCAATCGGCTTTGCCGTTCCCATGTTCAACTCCTCCAGGCCCGGCTTGATCTCCGAGGCATTCCCCACCACCAGCACCGCAAGCTGGTTCGGGTGGATGTACTTCTTTGCCGCCGCGTTCAGGTCCTCCACCGTCACTTTTTTCAGCGCAGCTTCATACGTCTCCAGATAGTCCGCCGGGTAGCCGTAGAACTCCAGCCGTACGCTCTCCGCCAGCACCTTCTCCTTGGTGTCGTAGCGGAACAGGAACGAGTTCAGAATGTCGTCTTTGGCGCGCTTCAGCTCCTCGTCTGTGAACGGCGTCGTGTCCAATCCCGCAATCACATCCAGCGCCGCCTTGGTCGCCTTCACTGTCGATTCACTCTTCGTCAAAACTTCCACGTCGAACACCGCCGGATGATCGTAGTCAAACCCGATCCCGCCAGCCACCGAGTACGCCAATCCCAACTTCGTCCGCACCGTCTGAAATAGACGGCTCGCAAATCCGCCGCCCAGGATGTCGTTCATGACCGCCAGCGCCGGCACATCCGGATTCCGCCGGATAGTCCCCAGGCCCACAATCTGCACGTTCGACTGGTTCACGTCTTCCTTGTTGATGAAGTACAGAGCCTGCTTCGGCGCGTGGAACTCATCGTGCCGCGCCGGCATCGGTTTCACCTTGGGCAACCCCTCGAACGTCGCTCGCAGCTTTGCCTCCATGGCAGCGCTGTCAAAGTCCCCTCCGATACTCACAATCAGCTTTCCGCCACTCGTCGTTTTCCCTCCAACGGTTCGGTCATGCCACGCCTGCAGATCCGCTAGCTTGATAGCGCGGATCGTAGCCAGCTCCGGCTGCCGGGAATACGGACTATCCGCTCCGTACACCAGCTTTGCCGCCTCGCGTCCGGCGATTCCGGCCTCATCGTCATTACGGCGCACAATCCCCGTGGCCTCCTGCTGCTTGGCCAGTTGCAGCTTCTGCTCGTCAAATTTGGGATGAAACAGCAGCTCCAGCGCCAGGTCCAGCACCTGGTCCGCATCGCCCTTCAGCGAATCCCAGGAGATCGCCGTCGACTCCTCGCCGCCGCTCGACTCGATGTGCGCCGCCTTCGACTCCAACAGGTCATCCATCGCGTCGCCGTCCATCTTTGCCGTCCCGCTGGTGCGCCACGTCTGCCCGTAAAGGTCAATCAGCCCGGTCTTGCCCGTCTCCTCGTCGCGCGCCCCGCCGGGAATCAACACCGACCCCGACACAAACGGCAGCTCGCGGTCCTCCTGGAGAAAAATCACAATCCCGTTCTTCAGCTCGATCCGCTTGGGCTCCTGCGGCTTGTAATCGTGCAATGAAGGAACCGGAATCTTCTCCCACGGCCGGTTCTCCTGCGCGCCGGCAAACAGGCCGCAGATACAGGCGAACCCCACAAAAACAAGACTCGATGCGCGGGCCGAGCGGAGATTCCATCGCTGACTTGCTGACTCGCTTGTCGCAAAGCGACGCTGACTTGCTGTTTCTGAGTTCATTGCGCCCCCGCCTTTCCGCCCGCCGGCGTCGCAATGGGTTCCTGCGCCGTTCCCGCTGTCTCGGTCCAGGCTTCGGTCCGGTTGCCCGATACAAATACCTTGTTCGCCACGCGCCGAATATCCGCCTTGCTTACCTTGTCCACCCTGTCCAGTTGCTTGAACAGCTCCTGCCAGTCGCCGTAGCGCGTCTGGTATTCGGCCAGCGCATCGGCCAATCCCTGGTTGTCCGCCAACCCGCGCAGCAAGTCGGCTCGCGCCCGCGTCTTGAACATCGCCAGCTCTTCGTCCGTCACATCGGCAGTCTTCAGCTTCTCAATCTCCTTGTGAATGGCATCGGCCATCTCCTGAGGCGTATGCCCCGGAAGCGGCACTGTGAAAAACACGAACAGCCCCGGGAATTTGTCCCCCGGAAAAGGGCTTAGGCCCTCGGCGAAAGCAGCAATCTGCTGGTCCCGCACCAGGCTCCGGTAAAGCCGCGACACGCGCCCATTCGAGAAAATGTCGCCAATCGCGTCATACACCGCATCGTCGGGATCCATGTAATTGCCGCGGTGGTACCCCTCAATGTAGAGCGGCTGCGAAGGATCCTTGATGATCACCTTCTTCTCGGCAAACTGCTTCGGTTCCACCGTCGTCATCTTCAGCGGCTTCGGGCCGCCCGGCACCTTGCTGAAATACTTCTCCAGCATGGGCATCGCCTCGCTGGCCTTCACATCGCCAGCCACGGCCACCACAATGTTCGCTCCCACGTAGTACGCCTTGTGAAACTCCATCGCCTCGGTCGCCGTTATCTGGCTCAACTCGCTCGGCCATCCAATGCTGCTCCGTCCATACGGATGCGCCACATATGCCGTCGCAATGAACTGCTCAAGCAGCCTTCCCTCCGGGCTGGAGTCGGTCCGCATGCGCCGTTCCTCCATCACCACATCCCGCTCTTTGTAGAACTCCCGCGGCACAACGTCCGCCAGACGCCCGCTCTCCAGCCACGCCCACAGCTCCAGCCGGTTCTCCGGCATCTGCCAGAAGTACTGCGTCTCGTCCAGACCGGTGCTCGCGTTCAGTTCGTGCGCCCCGTTGCGCTCTGCCACTTCCGTGAACTGGTTGGGGACCACGTACTTCTCAGCTTCGGCCTGCGCCTCGTTGAACTTCGCCTTCAGCTCTGCCAGCTTCTGGGGATCGCTGCCGTGCGGATTGCGAAACTCATCCTCATAAGCGTTATTGGCCGCTTCCACCTTCTCCAGCGCGACCTTCTCCGCCGGCCAGTCGGTGGTTCCAATCTCGGTCGTCCCCTTGAACGCCAGATGCTCGAACATATGCGCCAGGCCGCTCTCGCCCCACGGATCGTTCACGTCCCCCACGTCCACAAACGTGGTGTAGGCGAACACCGGCGCCTCCGGCCGCTCGCAAATCAGGATCGTCAGCCCGTTTGGCAGCACCTTCGTCGTGATCCGTTGTTCAAAGCTCTTCAGGTCCTGCGCTACGGCCGCTCCGGTAATCGCACAAAACAGCACCGCACTCCAGCAGATAGCTCGTCTCAGCATCCATGCTCCTGGGCCGGCCGCCTCGCCGCAACCTCGCGCGAGAGCGCAACCGCGCCTACTCCAAGCTATCGCATAACCCCGCCGGCTCGCTGTTTTGGGTGACCAACCACGGACTAGCCGCAACGAGGCTCAGTCCCGACAGGCGGACTCTGTCCCTTTGTCCCGGGTGTCCCTTTGTCCCTGTCTTTAAAGAGCCGAAGCGTGCGTCGACGTCAGCGTCTGCGCATTCAGCAGACCCAGCAGATCCGTGGCCGATGATGTCATCTCGTTGGCCCCAAACTTCATCGCATCTTCGCCATGCTTGGCGATCGATCCGTCACCCGTGAAAAAAATAAACGGCAAATCGGCATACTTCGCGCGAACCTTCTTCAACAGCGTGAGTCCAGCCGCCTCTTTCAGTTGCACACCTTCCTCGCGGCGCATGTCACTGATCACACAATCAAAATGCCGCCCTTGCAGCAGCTTCAATCCTTCGCCCGTCGACGTCGCCTGGCTCACCTTTACCCCGCGATCATCCAGAAACTGCAACAGCGAGCTGATGTTCTTGGGATTATCGTCAACCCACAAAATACGCTCCGGCTGAAAATCCTTCGGAAGCGGCCTGTCTGAGTTGCCCACCGTTCCTCCAAGCCCCGTCATGTTGCTGCCGGTATCGTCAGCACGTCGCCCCGGCGCTAGAGTGCTCGCCGTTTGACCACCAGAGTTGAATGCGGCGACACTCGACATCTTTCCCGCGCTCGCGGCCGTGCTTCCCCCATCGAGTGCTTTCTTGACCTCCAGAACCTTCATCTGCAAATCCGAGATCATCTTCTGCTGATTCTGATTCGCCTCCTCCATCGTCAATTCCTGTCCGCCGATCTTCAGCGCAAACTTGCGCGAGGTTGCCGATTGAATGACCTGCGTGACCGCCGGCCTGAAATACAAAATCACGATGATTACGATCACCGGCCACAGCAGACTCGCAATTGCCAGAATCATCTTGTCGTCCATCGCACGCGCCTCGCTTCCTTGGAATTCACTCTGTAGGAAAGTGACCGTATTCTACCCCGCATATCAAAATCACGCGCAGAACATCAAGCGCAATTACAGCCGCCCCATCGGATTCCGCGCCAGGAGCTGAGAGCTAAGAGCTAAAAGCTAAGAGCTAACAGCCATGGGCTGCGTTCGCTACCATGAATCCCGATGTCCGCCCTGCTCACCCCCCGTCTCGAACTCCGCCGCTGGCGCCCCGCCGATCGCGCCCCCTTCATCCATCTCAACGCCGACCCCCGCGTCATGGAATACTTTCCCGCCCTGCTCACGCCCGCCGAAAGCACTGAGATGATGGCCCGCATCGAAGACCACTTCCTCCGCTACGGCTTCGGCCTCTGGGCCGCCGAACTCCGCGAAACCGGCGAATTCACCGGCTTCATCGGCCTCAATATGCCCACCTTCGAGGCGCACTTCACTCCCTGCGTCGAAATCGGATGGCGTCTCGCCCCCCAGTTCTGGGGTCTGGGGCTGGCCACCGAGGGCGCCCACGCCGTCCTCCGGCACGCCTTCACCGACCTCGCGCTCCCCGAGATCGTCGCCTTCACCGTCCCCGCCAACCGTCGCTCCCGCCGCGTCATGGAAAAGTTGGCCATGACCCACAATCCCGCCGACGACTTCAACCACCCCCGCCTCCCCGAAGACCACCCCCTCCGCCGCCACGTCCTCTACCGCAAAGCAGCTTCGAGCTCTTAGCTTTTAGCTCGCGTGTACCCCACGCTTTTGCCTTATCCTTCTCAACCAGGCACGAACGAGGGTGCCCCATGTCTCCCGGTTTTGGAGACATGGGATACCTCTGCAGCTTGCGTCAGCCCTTTCGTCTGTCCGCCCCTCGCCTCTGTTACTCTCATCACGTCCGAGGACCCTCCATGAGCACAACAGCCCCCGCCCCGGCACCCGCTCTCGACCTTACCGCCCAGCCTCTGCTCATTCGCCGAGCCGCCGTCCTTGGCGCCGGAACCATGGGCTCCCGCATTGCCGCCCATCTTGCCAATGCCGGAATCCCGGTGCTCCTCCTCGACATGGTTCCCGAAGGCGCAAACCACAAAAACAAGCTAGCCATCCTCGCCCTTGAGAACCTCGCCAAATCCAAACCCGCGGCCTTTTATGACCCCTCCTACGCCGCCCGCATCACCCCCGGCAACTTCGACGACGACCTCCCCGCCCTCAAAGACTGTGATTGGATCATCGAAGCCGTAGCTGAAAACCTCGCCATCAAGCACAGCCTCCTCGAGCGTGTCGCTCCTCACCTTGCGCCCCACGCCGCGCTGACGACGAACACCTCCGGCCTTCCCATCTCTCAGGTCGCCTCCAATCTTCCGCAACTCATAAAGCGGCGCTTCTTCGGCACCCACTTCTTCAATCCGCCGCGCTACATGCAGCTGCTTGAACTCATCCCCCTGCCCGAAACCGATCCCGCCATCCTCTCCGCCTTCGCCGCCTTCGGCGACCGCCTCCTCGGCAAGCAGATCGTCCTCGCCAACGACACCCCCAACTTCATCGCCAACCGCATCGGCGTCGCCATCATGTTCACCGCCGCCAACCTCATGCTCCAGCAGGGCCTCACCATCGAAGGAGCCGACGCCCTCACCGGCCAGGCCATCGGCTGGCCCCGCACCGGCACCTTCCGCCTTGCCGACATGGTGGGCATCGACATCCTCGCCCACGTCGCCGCCAACTTCCCCGCCGGCGCCATGCCCGGCGAGTTCGCCTCCATCCTCCAGGAAATCGTCCGCCGCAACTGGCTGGGCGACAAAGCCGGCCAGGGCTTCTACAAAAAAATCCGCGGCGCCGACAACAAAGACGAACGCCAGGTCCTCGACCTCCGTACCCTCGAGTACCGCCCCTCCGCCAAGCCCAGCCTCCCTTCGCTGGACATGGCCAAGAACGCCGCCACCCTGCCGGAACGCCTCCGCCTCCTCCTCGCCAACGACCCAGCCAAAGACAAAGCCGCCCGCTTCCTCTGGCCCCTTTTGTCGGCGCTTTGGAACCAGGCCGCCGCGCTCATCGGCGAAGCCGCCCACGACGCCCCCTCCATCGACCGTGCCATGCGCGCCGGCTTCAACTGGGAGCTCGGCCCCTTCGAAATGTGGGACGCCGCCGGAGTTCGCGAAACCGTCGCCCGCATGCAGGCAATGAACCTGCCCGTCAGCCCCGCCGTTCAGTCGCTGCTCAAGACAGTCCCCGACAACGCTCCCGTCACCTGGTACTCGCCCGACGGCCCTCACTGCTACAACCCCGTCACGGGCGCCTGCGAACTCATTCCCCCACAGCCCGGCCACGCCCGCGTCGCCGACTATCGCCGTGGCGCCCGTCCCGCTCACTCCAACATCGTTCGTTCCAACTCCGGCGCCTCCCTCATCGACATCGGCGACAACATCGCCTGCATCGAACTCCACTCCCTCAAAAACGCCATCGGCGGCGACGTCGTCTCCCTCGTCGCCTCCGTCCTCAAGCCCGGATCCGATCCCGTCCGCGACTTCGCCGGCTTCGTCCTCTGCGGCGATCGCGACCACTTCAGCGTCGGCGCCAACCTCATGCAACTCCTCCTCGCCGCCCAGGAAGGCGATTGGGACGAAGTCGACATGGCCATCCGCCAGTTCCAGCAGATGACCGCGGCCATCAAGTTCTGCCCCCGCCCCGTCATCGTCGCGCCCTTCGGCATGACCCTCGGCGGTGGCGCCGAAATGTGCCTCCACGCCGCGCGCCGCCAGCCCCACGCCGAAACCTACATCGGCCTCGTCGAAGCCGGCGTAGGCCTCATCCCCGGCGGCGGTGGCACCAAAGAAATGCTCCTCCGCGCCATCGACGCCGCCGCAGCCGTCGCCCCGCCGGATCCGAAGGATCCACCCTCCCGCTTCGCCCAATCCGCCGAAGTCCAGGACGCCGTCAGGCGCACCCTCGAAACCATCGCCATGGCCAAAGTCTCCACCTCTGCCGTCGAAGCCCGCTCCCTTGGCCTCATCGCCCCCTCTGACCGCATCACCCTCAACCGCGAGCGCCTCCTCCTCGACGCCAAGGCGCAGGCCCTCTCACTCGTCGAATCCGGCTACACCGCCCCCGTTCCCCGCACCCAGATCCCCGCTCCCGGCCTCGCCACTCTCGCCCTCCTTGAAACCGGCATCTTCATGATGGGCGAAGCCGGCTACGCCTCCGAACACGATCAGAAAGTCGCCAAATGGGCCGCCTACATCCTCTCCGGCGGCCGCGTCACACCCGGCTCCCTCCTCTCCGAGCAGTACCTCCTCGACCTCGAGCGCGAAGCCTTCCTCTCGCTTTGCGGCGAACGCAAAACCCAGGAACGCATCGCCTTCACCCTTAAATCCGGCAGGCCCCTTCGCAATTAACCTTTCGCAGAATCGTTTCTCGCGGTAAGCTTGTGACAAATTGCCCATGAAGCATCAGGTTGTCGCCCGGCACCACGCGTCCTCTCGCAAGAACTCCACCGCAAGCTACTGGTTCTCTTTGTCACTTCAGACGCTTTTCTTCTACGGCGGGTTCAGCCTCGCACTGGATGCCGACTTGCCTCCGGTCTATCGCCTCATTGCCGCCTGCGTGTTCTTCCCGCTGGCCGGCGTCGCAGCCGGGTGGGGCGGCCACATCGCCCTCATGCGCAGAGGCGAAAAGCACTACGCCATCATCCAGATGTTCGAGACGCTTCCCATCCGTCTGTTTCTGGGAATCGTCCTCGCCGCCATCGTCCTCGCGGTCATCAACCTCACCAGCACGTTCTAGCCGGCGGCCGAGGTTTTCATCCTGCGAAATGCCCGCCCGGCGTCCGTGTCGGAAAAACTTTCCCATAGCCATTCGAGTGGAGTATGATCCTCTTCCATAGTCATTCGAGTGGAACACTCGAATGGGAGCGGAACAATGGCGATGAACAGGCCCCCCGATGCCGGGGAGATTCTGCAAGGCACATTGGACATGCTCATCCTGCGCACCCTGGTATTGGGCCCCGCGCATGGGCACACCATCGCTGAGGCAATCGAGCGCACCTCGGAGAATGCTCTCGAAGTCGAACAAGGCTCGCTCTATCCGGCACTCCACCGGCTCGAAGATCGGGGATGGGTCTCTTCGGAGTGGGGCGTGAGTGAGAACAACCGCAAGGCCAAGTTCTACCAGCTCACCAGCAAAGGCAGAAAAGAGTTGGCTGCGGCAGCGGGGCGATGGCGCAGGATGACCCACGCCATCGGCCTCATCCTGGGTGAATCGTTCTAGGGTGAATCGTTCTAGGGTGAATCGTTCGAATAAATCAGCATGGAGGGTCAGCATGAACCTGCGGCGCTTTGTTGACAAGTCGAAGAAGGATCAGGATCTGGCTGAAGAGATTGAATCGCACCTTGCCCATGCGCGGGACGCCAACATGTCGCGCGGCCTGACCGAAGACGAATCCAGGCGCCGAGCCAATCTCCGCTTCGGCAATCCGCGCACAACGCGTGAGCGCGTGTGGCGCTACCGCTCGCTGACGTGGATTGAAGATCTCTGGCGCGATTTTCGTTTCGCACGTCGCGCGCTGGCAAAGACGCCCGGATTCACGACGGTTGCTGTTCTGTTGATCGCCGTTGCGATCGGCGTAAATACCGCCGTCTTTTCCGTGACGGACGCGGTTCTGCTCAAGCCCCTGACATATCCCGATCCCCAGGCGCTTGTCGAACTGAGAAACGTCAGCCCCCAGGGATCTTTCCCGGGGCTAACATCCCCAAGTTCAACCTCTGGCATCAGCAGAGCTCGATCTTTCAGCAAGTCGCCGCATACGACTTCGGTGGCTCGGGACTCAACCTCACGGGCGGCGACCATCCGCAGCAGGTGCAGGGCATCCACGTATCGGCGGACTACTTTGCCATGTTCGGCGCGCCCGTGGTTGCGGGACGCACGTTTACCGCGGCGGAAGACAGTCCTCATGGCGGCAACGTGGCGGTGCTGAGCTACGGCCTCTGGAAGAGCCGGTACGGCGCCGATCCGCATATCGTGGGGTCGACCATTCAACTGGATGGGCAGGCGTATCTTGTCGTCGGCGTCATTGGCCGCGGTTTTGTCACTGACACGCCGGCCGATCTCTGGGTCCCGTTTCAATTCGACATGAACTCGAAAGACATGGCGCACTACTTCACGGTGGCGGCGCGATTGAAGCCAGGGATCAGCGTGCCGCAGGCCAACGCTCAACTCCAGCTCGCCGCGGATCAGTATCGCCGCTTGTATGGCGCGGATTCTCTTCCGCCGGGAGCGGGATTCAGCGTCGTCTCCCTGCAGGAGGCAACGATCGGCGATATGCGCACCCCGCTGTTTGTGCTGATCGGAGCGGTGAGCTTTGTGTTGCTCATCGCCTGTGCCAATGTCGCCAACCTGCTTCTTGCCCGGGCTGCCGCGCGCAAACGGGAGTTTGCCACCCGAGCCGCTCTCGGCGCCGGGCGCGGACAGATCATCCGCCAGCTCTTGATCGAGAGCCTGACGTTGTCGCTCTCGGGCGGCGTCATTGGCCTGGTTCTCGGGTTTGTCGGCGTGCGCCTTCTGCTCAGAATCAATCCCGGAAACATCCCCCGCATCGGCGAAGATGGATCGTCCATTACGCTCGATCCGAACATCCTGCTGTTTACGCTTGGAATCGCCGTCCTGACGGGCCTCATCTTTGGATTGATTCCCGCCATCAGCGCGTCGCGGCCCAACCTCTCGGCCGCTCTGAACGAAAACGGAAGCCGTTCCGGATTGAGCGTGCGCAGCGGCAAACTCCGCTCCGTGCTGGTCATTGGAGAAATGGCGCTCACCGTTGTGCTGGTCATCGGCGCGGGGCTTCTCATCCGCACCTTCCGTAACCTTGAGGCGGTCGATCCTGGCTTTACCATGCACAACGTCATGAGCATGGCCATGTCGGTAAGCGGGGACCGCTTCCAAACGACAGCTCCGGTTGCGGAGGTCATCCGCGAAGGCTCAGAGCGTCTGCTGGCCGTTCCCGGAGTCCTCGATGTAGCCGTGAGCAATTGCCTGCCCATGGCAGGGGGATTCGGAATGTCGTTTGATATCGTCGGCCGGCCCAAGGGCAATTCCCCGTCTACCGGCGGCGCCGGCTTCTACTCAACCTCGTGGAGCTATTTCAGCACCCTCAAGATTCCGTTGTTGCGGGGCCGCACTTTCACCAAACAGGACGACGCGTCGGCGCCGGGGGTCGTCCTCATCAACCAGACGATGGCACGGCAGTACTGGCCCAAGAGCGATCCGCTCAATGACAAGATCGTGATCGGCGCCGGCGCCGGACCGGCCTTTGCCGAGGGGCCGCGGCAAGTCATCGGCATCGTCGGCGACACGCACGACGGCGGGCCGAATCGTCCGCCCTTCCCCATGATGTTCATCCCGCTGGCGCAGATGCCGGACCTCGAAACCGCGCTCAACTCAAGGGTCGCGCCGCTTTATTGGTTTGTCCGCAGCCAGGTCGATCCTCGTACGCTTGTGACTCCGATCGGTGCTGCGCTGCGCGAAGCCAGCGGCGGCTTGCCGATTGCGCACATGCGCACGATGGAAGAAATAGAGGCACTCAATATCGCGCGCCAGCGATTCAACATGCTGTTGCTCACCGTGTTTGGATCGGCGGGATTGCTGATGGCGGCGATCGGCATCTATGGAGTGATGTCCTATTCCATTGAACAGCGCACGCAGGAGATTGGTGTCAGGATGGCGCTCGGAGCCCAGTCATCCAATTTGCGCAATATGGTGATTCGCCAGGGCATGATCCTCACGCTGGTGGGCGTTGCCATCGGCATTGGCGGAGCGTTCTGGCTCACGCGGTTCCTGGCCAGTTTCCTCTTCGGCGTGAAGCCGCTTGATCCGATAGCGTTCACGGTTACGCCCATTGTGCTGAGTGTGATTGCTCTTGTGTCGATCTGGAGGCCGGCTCGGCGCGCGACTCGCGTCGATCCCATGACGGCGCTTCGGATCGAATAGCGACGTCGGCCAGTGTGTCGTCGCCGTTCCTTGGCGGCTGACGCACTCATGGGATCACGGGCAGTGAATCACGGACCTTTCAGTTTGAGTTCCGGCTGCTCGCTCAAGCACGATGAGATAGCTCGCTCACACGCCGCATTGACACCCCGGCGCTACAATGCTGCGGAGCCTCCAATCGTGCTACCAAACGCCCGCAGACCGCGCTTCCTTTTGTTCGCTCTGTCGGCGTCCTCCGTTCTTGCCTTCGGCCAGGACTCCAACCCCGCTTCCCTCGTCACCGCCGGCCGCATCACCCGCGACGGCGGCGTCGTCTCCTATGAAGTCCGCCATCTGCCCGTCAGCTCTTACCCCAACCTGCCCCTCGACGTCGCCGGCCAACTCACCGACCTCGGCTGCGTCATCCCCCAGACCTACGAAGCGCGCCGCCCCGAGAATGTCGTCCACGCCAGCTTCCAGCACCCCGGATCCTCTGACTGGGCCGTCCTCTGCTCAGTCCAGGGAACCGTCCGTCTCCTCGTCTTCTTCGGCAGCGTTCCCGGGCAGTGCACCACGCTGGCCAGGGTCGCTGAAACCGACCGCCTTCAGCCCCACTTCGGCACCCCGGTGCTCGGCTTCAACTGGGGCATCGACCCCGCAACTCCCGACGCCATCCGTCAGGCCCAGATCGGCCTCGCCCCGCGTCCCCCGCGCATCGACCACGA
The DNA here is from genome assembly GCA_963846375.1 of uncultured Acidobacteriota bacterium. GTDB lineage: Bacteria > Acidobacteriota > Terriglobia > Terriglobales > Acidobacteriaceae > Telmatobacter. The sequence goes on along the minus strand of CAWJVV010000005.1, from coordinate 60,690 downwards.
CGCCCTCGCCGACTCCGATATCGACCGCAAAACCATCTACCACTTCTTCCGCAACGGCTCCTGGTCCCTCCTCGACATGCCCGACCAGTAGCCCTCAGTCCCATAGTCCCTCAGTCCCTTAGTCCCATCACTTGACCTCCCACCCCGCCGCGTTCTACCAATGACCAGGACGAGGTTCTTCGTCTGGCCGCGCAGGAGAGCGCTGCACCCTGCTCCCTCCTAGCCCCTAGTCCCCAGTCCCTAGTCCCTTGTTCCTAGTCCCTGGAGCTTTATGGAAGCCGTCCTCGTCTCCTCCGTCCGCACCCCCGTTGGCCGCGCTCCGCGCGGCGCCCTGGCCACCACCCGCCCCGACGACCTTGCCGCCGTCGCCATCAACGGAGCCCTCGACCGCCTGCCCCAGCTCGACAAAGCCGAGATTGACGACGTCATCCTCGGCTGCGCCCAGCCCGAGGGCGAGGCAGGCTTCAACATGGCCCGGTTTGCCGCCATCCGGGCCGGCCTGCCCATCGAGGTCCCAGGCGTCACCGTCAACCGCCTCTGCTCCTCCGGCCTCGAAGCCATTGCTCAGGCCGACATGCGCATCCGCGCCGGCTTCAACTCCGTCGTCATCGCCGGCGGCGCCGAATCCATGTCGCTGATTCCCATGGGCGGCAACAAGCCCAGCCCCAACCCCTGGCTGGCCGAAAACTACCCCGCCTCGCTCCTCACCATGGGCCTCACCGCCGAACGCGTTGCCCGCCACTACGGCATCTCTCGCGACGACCAGGACGCCTTTGCCCTCGCCTCGCATCAGAAGGCCACCGCCGCCCAGGCCGCCGGCCGCTTCACCGGAGAGCTGATTCCCGTTCCCGTTACCACGGCCACACCTACCGCAAAAGCCGGCAAGCCGGCCATCGAAGAGAAGTCCTTTGCAGCCGACGAAGGCCCCCGCGCCGACACGTCCGCCGAGGCCCTCGCCAAGCTCAAGCCCGTCTTTCACGCCCAGGGGACCGTTACGGCCGGCAACTCGTCTCAAACCTCCGACGGCGCCGCTGCCAGCGTCCTCATGTCGTCCGATCGTGCCCGCCAGCTGGGCATCCAGCCTCTGGCGCGCCTGGTCGCCTATGCCGCCACGGGCTGCTTGCCTGAGGAGATGGGCATTGGTCCCATCCACGCCATCCCCAAGGCCCTCAAGCAGGCTGGCCTGACACTGGCCGACATCGATCTCATCGAGCTCAACGAAGCCTTCGCCGCCCAGGCGCTGGCCGTCATCCGCACCCTCGGCCTTGACCCCGCCAGGGTCAACGTCAATGGCGGCGCCATCGCGCTGGGTCACCCGCTGGGCTGCACCGGCGCCAAGCTCACAGCCACCCTGCTGGCCGAGATGGGCCGCCGCAATGCCCGCTACGGCATGGTCACCATGTGCGTAGGAGGCGGCATGGGCGCCGCCGGCATCTTCGAACGGCTGCAATGAGTATCGGGAAGACCGACTACCTGCGCTTCAACGGCGCCGTCGAGCGCGATCCGGCCATCGACGCCTGGTTCCAGAGCCGCGGCGAGCTGGGTAGCCTCGCCCGCCACTGGTTCGAGCTCATGCGCGGGTGCAGCGACGAGGTGCGTGAGCTGCTGCACGACGGCTGCCCCACGGCGTGCCTGGGCGACGCGCCCTTTGCCTACGTCGGCGTCTATTCCGCCCACGTCAACGTGGGCTTCTTCCACGGCGCGTCGCTTCCCGATCCTGCCCGGCTTCTGCAGGGCAATGGCAAGCGCATGCGCCACGTCAAGTTCCGCTCCGGAGCTCCCCTTGACGCCGCAGCCCTGCAGGGGCTCATCACCGCCGCCTGGGACGACATCAAAGGGCGAGTCGAGCACGGACTGGGCTGATTTTGTGAGATAAGTCACATTGAAGCGTAAAAAATAAAATCGAAGATCCCCTTTGCTTTGTGGGGATTGCACGCAGTTTTTTCGCGAGTGTGATTTGGAACACAGAGGCAGACGACAGGAGACAGAAGACAGAAGACAGAAGACAGGAACCGGGTGATCAAGTGATTGAGTAGTCCGGTGATGACGAGCCTTCGGCATTTCTCCCCCTCCTTCGGCCGGGCAGTCGCGATTTCCTGGCACTCGAGCAAACGAAAAGGCCCGCCGCGAGGCGAGCCCTTTTTTAAGCACTGTTGTGAGTATAACAGATTCGTCGAGCTAGATACCAAATCTTTCAAAAAACTTTGCATTTTTTTTACTGCCTATTACGACGTTTTCAACAGGATTAGGGCTTGACAACTTTTTGGAGTGAATCGAGACACTTTGAGTTTTGGCGTCTCTAACGGCGTCAGGCGGGGTTAAGGGCAAAATTCGGTTGGCCTGGGGCAGGAGGCCGGTGCCGCGGTTCCGCGGCGAAGTTGTCGAAGATCCCTTCCCGCTCCCCCGCTCATCCGATCGATGAGTCTCCAGTTGGCTATTCGGCAGGTTGGGCTCCGCCAGAGCCCGCCGCCTCCGCTTCACCAACCGGAGCTGAGTCTCAACCACCTCCAGCAAACCAGGCAGGGAACAGGGACCAGGGAACAGGGGCCTCCTCTGTTCGGAACTGGAATGCAAAATGGCCGGGAGCGTATCCCGGCCATTTGCTTGAGACTAAAGGAGATGAGGTGGGGTACTTCGTTCCCGGCTGTTACGCCTTGGCGGTGGCCATCGCTTTGAGGCGGGCGTTGAGGCGGCTCTTGTAGCGGGAGACGGTGTTCTTGTGGAAGACGCCCTTCTGCACGCTCTTGTCGAGGGTAGAGACGGTGGCTTTGAACTGCTCGTTGGCGGCCTTGACATCACCCTTGACCAGCGCCTCGCGGAGAGCGCGGAGGCTGGTGCGCACGCGGCTGCGGCTGGCGCGGTTGACGGCGGTGCGGGTGACGGTCTGACGGGCGCGCTTGAGCGACGAAACGTGATTTGCCATTTAGAAGTTCCTTGATTCCGGAGAGCTTAATCGGAAGAGATGATGCGGTGCAGAATGCAGGCGAACCGCATCCCTCGCAATTACTTAGTCTACGGGAAGATGGCGGGGGAAGCAAGAACCAGGGAGCAGGGACCAGGGACCAGGGCCTGGGGGCAGGGATCAGAAAAGGCGCCCATTGAATCGCTTCGCACTGAGCGGCGGCCTTTGTCTGGGAGAGCAATTCGAAGTCCGGCGGCGAGTTCTACATGCCGGGGCGTTCGATATTGACCTTGCTGAAGCGGATGGTAATGCCGTTTGCGAGGTCGTGGGAACAGGCGCCAATGCCGAGGTAGACGGGGCCGGTCATGGGCACGATGTGGGTGGCGAAGGGAATCATCTTGCCGTCTTCAGACTGGAATGAAGCGGTGAAGGAGTCGCCGTGGCGTTCGATGCGAATGCGTTGGGAGCGGACGGGTGGGGCGGTGGTGTCGGCGGTGATGTCGCCGGCCTTCTCGCGCCATTGCAGGGTGATGTGGCCATCGGCGTGGATGGCGACATCGGCATAAGCGGAGTTGGGTTCAAGGCTCTGGCGGAAGATGAGGACGGCCTTGGAGAGCGGCGAAGGCGCCTTGGCCGGGAACTCGACGTTCGCGGAGATTGAGGCGTCCCCATTGAGCTTGACCCAGGCGAGATGGAAGCCATCGGAGGCGCCCCACATGTCTGCGCCGCCGCCGGTGACGCGAAATACGCCGGAGTAGGGGTCGAAGCCGACGGTGCCGGGGAAGTTGGTGCCAATGTCGGTGGAACCGGAAAAGAGGCCATAGTGACCTGGCTGGGCTGGCTGGGTAGCGGCAATAATTGCACTTCCGAGCGCCAGCGCAACGAGCGCAGATGCAAGCAACCGGGAACGGGTCATAGTCGTGGGTTCAATATAACCGACGGGGAGACTGTCTGCTCTTGATGAGAAGCAAAAAACAGGGACCAGGGACCAGGGATCAGGGACCAGGGACCAGGGATCAGGGACCAGGGATCAGGGATCAGGGACCAGGGACCAGGGACCAGGGATGAGGGATGAGGGATCAGGGACGAGGGGACCAGGGATCATAGATTGGGGAATAGGCACGGGCGAGGAGGGGATGTGAATCGGAGGGACTTCAATGCGTTGCTGGCGATGGCGGGAGCCGGGACTCGCGGGATAGCGGCGGAGGGGATGCCGGAGTTGCTGCGGTTGGGCAGGAATGGCTGGATGCCGAACAACGAGCGGCTGCCTGTGCTGCTGTATCGAGGGGCATTTGACGCGGGGACGCGGGACCTGGCGGCTGCGATGGAGGCTGCTTTCACGCGCAATGGATGGCCGCCGCAGTGGCGCGATAGCGTGTATGACTTCCACCATTACCATTCCACCGCGCACGAGGTGTTGGGATTTGCGGGCGGGTGGGGACGGCTTGTGCTGGGCGGCGAAGGCGGGCACGAGGTGCACGTGAAAGCGGGCGACGTGGCCGTGCTTCCCACAGGAACAGGGCACTGCAAGCTGGAGGCGAGAGGGGATTTTCTGGTGATCGGGGCGTATCCGGCCGGACAGCACTGGGACATCTGTCGGTCAGCGCCGGATGCGGAGGCGGTGGAGCGGATGAGGGGGCTGGCGTTTCCGGAGTCGGATCCTGTATATGGGGCGAAGGGGGCGCTGGTGAAGGCGTGGGTGAAGGCGGGGACAAAGGGATAAAGGGACAGAGGGACAAGGGAGTAAGGGACAAAGGGACAGAGGGGCTAGTGGGCGAGGTGGTGGCGGGGGAGTGACTTTTTCTTTTAATTTTTGATCAGGCGCATTGACGGAGGGTGGCGAGGAGGCTACTCTCAGCCCAGATACCCGATTTGGTTGCCAACGCCAACCCGCGGTTTCTCCCGAAAGCCCCGAGCGCGGGCGTTTTTCTGCCCTGCACTCACCAGACCTCAAACTTATATCTCGACTTACAGACCTTCGGCGGGTGCGCTGCTTCCGCCGAGGGACCTGCCGCATCCAACCGAAGAGGCCTGTTCATCGAGGTACCTTCCTCCGTTTTGATCCGGTGGAGGGCTCGATGCAGGGCTGTTCGAGCACGCAGACATTTTCAAGTCAACCGGCACCGTGGAGGCCATTAAACATCTTGAGACTTGCTCTGGAGATCACGCCCAACCTTGAGCCCCTATTTGGGACCCGCGATGAAAACCTAAGGCTGATGGAAGATTCCCTGGGCGTGCGAATCGATCTGCGATCGGACGCCGTGCACGTGGAAGGACCGGAAGCAGGCGTGACGAAGGTCAAGGGCGTGTTTCAGGACTTCGAGGCGCTGCGGCGGCAGGGCATCAATCTGCACAATGGCGAACTGAATGGCATGCTGCGGCTGGTGGTAGCCGATGACAAGACCACGCTGCGCTCGCTGGTGGATGCGGGCAAGCAGCGGTCGGCGGGCGTCAAGCGCGCGGTGCAGCCGCGGAGTGTAAATCAGCGCAAATACGTGGAGGCCATCGAGCAGAACGACATGGTCTTTGGCGTAGGACCGGCGGGCACGGGCAAGACCTATCTGGCGGTGGCCATGGCTGTGGCGGCGATGAACGCCAAGAAGGTGAGCCGCATGGTGCTGGTGCGGCCGGCGGTGGAGGCGGGCGAGAAGCTGGGATTCCTGCCGGGATCGCTGCAGGAGAAGGTGGATCCGTATCTTCGTCCGCTGTACGACGCGCTTTACGATCTGCTGGAGCCGGAAAAAGTCGACAAGATGCTGGAGAAGAACGTGATCGAAGTGGCTCCGCTGGCGTTTATGCGCGGGCGGACGCTGAACGACGCGTTCATCATCATGGACGAGGCGCAGAACACGACGATCGAGCAGATGAAGATGTTCCTGACGCGCATGGGGAACAACTCGAAGGCTGTGATCACGGGCGACATCACGCAGATCGATCTGCCGAATCCCAGAAGGTCGGGGCTGGTGGACGCGATCAATGTGCTGGAAGGGGTGGAAGGGATCAAGTTCTGCCACTTTGAGGACGGAGACGTGGTGCGGCATGCGCTGGTGCAGCGGATTGTGCGCGCCTACGATGCGGCCAAGCCGCAGCAGCAGGAACTGCCGCTGGAGATGGGCGAGGGCGGGGCGGTGCAGCAGCGGCAGCAACGCGAGCCGCGGGCGGCGCAACAGCCGGCAAAGCCGCAGTGATCGAGTGATGAAGTGAACGAGTGAAGAAGTGAGGTTGGGCCGCCGATCCGGAAGGATCGGCGGCCCAACGTGTCAGGCTGGCCGAAAATGTCACGATATTTCTGGGCGTTCGCCGTGGTTTGTTTCCTGAGTGCTGCCGCTTGTAGGCAACCCCAGGTTCAAAAGGCGACTCCGGTTTCAGAACCGTACATGTCAGATCCTAACTCGGTCGGTTTTGAGATCCGTCCGATTTCAAGCAGCGATGGATCGAGAGAATTCGCCGCCGAGTATGTCGGGCGCGGGAAGACCGCTAAATTCACATTCGAGATTAGCGATTCGAAGCCGATGCCGCCGGATGGTGATGTGAATCTCGCGATGTCTTCCGGCACCGGCGCCATTGTTTCCGAGTCTGATTCGGATGCGAGTGACATGCTGGCTGCGCTGCAGAAGGCTCTGGAAGCCAAGCATCTTCCATCCCGGGCAAAGCGGGCGCTGAGGCTGCCGTTTGAATTCGTCGTCCTGGGTGAGCGAAACTCGCAGGCAAAAGACGGCGGTTTCTACACGAAGCCAGCGGGGAACTGGACGACCATGAAGATCTTTATGGGAGAGGGGGACGACGAATGCGAGGTCTTCCTAAACTTCAATCCTGTTTCAGGAAAGGCGCAATTTGCTGAAAAGGATGTCGATTACGGTGATCTTTGCCTGGCCCAGCTTGCGACCGTGTTGTGACGCCGGCGAGGGGTTGTTTTTGTGCATCGCATAGAATGTAGGTATCCGGGGCCGTCCGCGTGGCGGCCCTGCGTACGATGATCCTTCTTGACCCAGCCTTGGCCCCGCCTGGCGATCCCTCGCAGGAAACCCCGCAAACGGAACGAGAAAGACGCATGCCTTCGGCGCGCGTGCTGAGCCGTTTTCTGCGCGAGGCGCAGGCGGCGGTGCGGTTGCGGGGCGCGGTGAGCGTGCTGCTGACGACGGACGGCGAGATTCGGCGGCTGAACCGGACATTCCGGGGGAAGAACAAGGCTACGGATGTACTGAGTTTTCCGGCTCTCGAGGTATCCCATGTCTCCAAAACCGGGAGACATGGGGCACCCGACGGTCCTCGGGTTAGCGGGGATTTGGCGATCAGCGTGGATACGGCGCGAAAGCAGGCGGCGGAGCAGGGGCATGCGCTGGCGGTCGAGGTGAAGGTGCTGATGCTGCACGGGTTGCTGCATCTGGCTGGATATGATCACGAGACCGATGATGGCGAGATGGCGCGGCGGGAACGGCTGTTGCGGGCGCGGCTGGGATTGCCGTTGGGATTGATTGAACGTGCGGAGAGAGCGGGCGCGGCCGAAGGGTCCAGGAGGGCTCGGGTAAAGGGAGCTTTGAGGTTTCCCGCCCTTGCGCCGGAAAAAACGCGCAAGGACGGGGCACGGGGCCATCGTGCGAAGGATGGGGCCGGGCGGGGTTCGCGCACCGGCTCGAGAAAGGTCGGGCGCGCATGAGTCCGCTGGCGATTGCGGTGGTGGTGGTGCTGGCGCTGGTGGAGACGCTGGCTTCGTACATCAGCCGCGTGTATGCGGAGTTCGGCAAGATTCTTTCGCGCGAAGTGCAGGAGAACCTGGACGCGTGGGAGGAAAAGATTGAGCCGCACCTGGGGCTGACGCGCGAGCATGCGGCGATCTCGGCGCTGGTGGCGCAGCAGCTGGCGCTGGGTGTAATTGCGCTGATGTTTGGGGCGGTGCTGTTCGATAGGGCGCCGCATGTGGGCCGACCCACGACGCTGGAGATCGCGCAGGCGGTGCTGGGCGTGATCCTGGTGGTGGTGTTCTCAAACCAGGTGATTCCGTGGCTGCTGTTCGAGCGCACGGAGGGCCGCTGGGCGGCGCGGCTGATGTGGCCGATCCGGCTGCTGCTGTGGGCCATGACGCCAATTACGGTGGTCATCCGGTTTTTCTTTTCGGTTGCGGCATTGGCAGAGGAGCGGGCCACCAAGGAAGAAGAGGCCGCGGTGGATGTGGAGGCGCTGCTGGAAGCGGGGGAGGAAGAAGGGATCCTGGAGGAGGAGGACCGCGACCTGGTGCGGTCGGCAGTGGAGTTTGGGGACACGCTGGTGCGCGAAGTGATGACGCCACGTCCACGCATGTTTGCGGTGCGCGACACGACGACGCTGGAGCAGTTCCTGGTGCAGCTGCGGGACCACAACTACTCGCGCGTGCCGGTGTACGCGGGCGTTCTGGACAACATTACGGGGATCGCGTTTGCGCACGACCTGCTGCAGATTACCGATGTGGAGGCGCGGACGCGCACGGTGGCGAGCATCCAAAAGCCGGCGGCGTTTGTGCCCGAGACCAAGCGCGGATACGAACTGCTGCGCGAGATGCAGCGGGAAAAGCAGCACATGCGCATCGTGATCGACGAGTATGGCGGGGTGTCGGGGCTGGTGACAATCGAGGACCTGGTGGAGCAGATTGTCGGAGACATTCGCGACGAGCATGAGTCAGAAGCTCCGGTGGAAAACCCGCAGAGGGAGGAGAGCGGATCGTGGGTGGTGCCGGGAAGTTTTCCGGCGGACCAGATCGGCGACCTTTTCAACGAGCCGTTGGACCTGGGAGAGAACTACGAGGCGACGACGGTGGGCGGGCTGGTGAGCGAGGTCGAGGGACGGATCCCGCTGGCCGGCGAGGTGGTGATGCTGGAGCCGGCGGGGCTGCGCATGGAAGTGCTGAACTCAACCGATCGGCGCGTGGAGCGGGTGCGGGTGTTCCCGCCGGTGGCGCGTGAGGAGAGCGATGCGCGGGGGCAAGACGAGGGGCTAGGGACTGGGGGCTGGGGACTAGGAAAGCAGGGACAGAGGGACTGAGGGACAAAGGGACAAAGGTCGGGGGTGCTCGAGGCCTAAATGAAGTTGGTTTCGGCTTGGGCTTCCTTCCACAGGCGCCATTCTTCGGCGGTGATCTCCCAGATCTCCGATTTGAGTCGGCCGCAAACGTAGTCGCGTTCTTCGATGCGAAGGAGACGCATGCCCTGGCGTTCAGAGATGCGGCGTGAGGCGAGATTGGCGGTGGCTTTGGGGACGCACATGCGTTCGAAGCCGAGTTCGTTGAAGTAGAAGTCATTGGCCCAGACGCAGGCTTCGCTCATGAGGCCCTGCTTTTGCCACCTCGGGTCGAGCCAGAAACCGCGGTTCTCTTCCTCGCTTTTGAACAGGCCGATAGCGCCGATGATTTGGCCGGGTTCGACGTTGGGGCGCAGGGTCCAGTGCCAGCCTTCGCCGCGCTCCATCTGGGGCAGGGCGACTTCGCGGAGAAACTGCTCGGCGCCGTCGGGGGGATAAGGCCAGGGAACCCGGTTGGCGAGATAGCGGACGATCTCCCAGCGCGGGAAGAGAGCCTGGATCTGGGTGGCGTCGGCGAGCGCAAGCGGCTTGAGAATGAGGCGGGCGGTGCGGCCTTCGGGGATCGGCGGTGCTTGAGGGGGAACGGGTTCCGCGGTCGCCATGGGGTCATGATAGCAACGGCGTCGAGTTTGATCGCCGATAATGACACGAGGAGAGTGAGCAGACTTGCGAAGCGGATTTGTAGCCATTGTGGGCCGGCCCAATGTGGGGAAGAGCACGCTGCTGAACGCGCTGACGGGCGAGAAGGTGGCGATTGTGACGGCCAAGCCGCAGACCACGCGCAACCGCATCCTGGGTGTGGTGGAGGCGCCGGCGCGCAAGGGCAAAGGCGCACGGCCAGCGGCGCAGGTGGTCTTTGTGGATACGCCAGGCGTGCACAAGCCGGGCTCGCACCTCGACAGAAAGATGTTGCAGGAGGTGCACGAGGCGCTTGAGGAGCGGGACCTGGTTCTGGTGCTGGTGGATGCGACGAGAAGACAGGGACTCGGGACTAGGGGCGAGGGATTAGAAGACAGGGAACAGGGATCAGGGAACAGGGACCAGGCTGGCAGGGAACAGGGAACAGGGAAAAGGGATCGGAAGTCCGCTGCTTGGGCGAGCGAGGACGAGTTTCTGTTTTCGCTGGTGCGGAAGGTGGATTGCCCGGTGTTCCTGGTGCTGACGAAGATTGACCTAGTGGCGAAGGATCAGCTGCTGCCCATGATCGAGGCGCTGACCAAGCAGCACAACTTTGCCGAGGTGATCCCGGTGAGCGCGCGGAAGAAGGATGGGCTGGACCTGCTGCTGCGCAAGATTGTGGAGACGCTGCCGGTGGGGGAACGCTACTTTCCCAAGGATCAGTACACCGATCAGCCGCAGCGATTCATGGTTGCGGAACTGATCCGCGAGCGTGTTCTGGTGGAGACGGGCGAGGAAGTGCCGTACGCGACGGCGGTTGTGATCGAGCAGTTTGAAGAACCCGAACCAGACACACAGCCGCGCAAGAAGAGCGCAGGCGCCCGGCTTCCGTTAACGCGGATTGCCGCGGCGATTTATTGCGAGCGCGACGGGCAGAAGGCGATTCTGATCGGCAAGGGCGGCGCCAAGCTGAAGGAGATTGGCACGGGCGCGCGCAAACAGATCGAGTCGCTGCTGGGCACGCGCGTGTACCTGGAGTTGCATGTGATCGTGGAGCCGAACTGGCGCGAGTCGAGGACCTTTGTGGATTCCCTCGACTGGCGCAACCAGCTGGAGCGGATCGCGGAGAAACAAAACCGCGAAGGTTGATGCGAAGGATAAATACTACATATATGGTACTTCGCGGCTCAAACCAATAGTGCAGACGGAGTGTGCAACCGCTGCGCCCAGCGCTGTATCGCACTTCGTTTGAGCGGTCCCGATTGGGTCTCAGATGAGGCGAGTTGGACGGCGAAGTTGCCGATGGTCGAGCCTTCCACGTTGCCCCGCTCGACGGGCCTGCCCGTCCGTTCGGCGGTGAGGCGCGACAGCAGTTGATTCTGGCTGCCGCCGCCGAGAATGTGGATGCGCTCGATGCTGCATTCCAGCATGTGCTCGAGACCCAGGATGGCCGAGGCGTAGCGCGCAGCAAGGCTCTCGAAGATCATGCGGGCGAACACGGGCTCATTTCCGGCGCAATCGGCGATCTCTGAGCGGCCTGCCTGGCGCAGTTGCTCGTTCAAACGCGCGGGCATCTCGCCATCGAGCAGCAGGGAAGGCGCGTCGACCGGGACAATGCCGGGGCAGGCATTGCACTCCGCGGCCCGGGCAATCAACTCCGCAAGGTCCCAGGAGCGCCCGTGAACTCGCCAGCTCTCCAGGCACTGCTTCAGGATCCACATGCCGTTGACGTTGGTGTGGAAGCAGAAGCCTCCGCCGGCCGCGCCCTGGTTGGTGAATCCCGCTGCCATGGCCTCGGGCGTGGTGTGGGGACGGTCGATGAGGGTGCCCACCAGAGACCACGTTCCGGAGCAGATGTACGCCGTGCTGTCGAGAGGCGTGGCAATGCCGGCGATGGCGGAAGCCGTGTCGTGGCAGGCCGGCGCGATCAACCTGGTGTCGCGGTAGGCGTCGAGTGCCGCCAGCGGTCCTTGCAGACGGCCGAGAACGGTGCCCGTGGGGACGATGGGCGGGAGTGCCTCCGGGGTGAGATGGAGCCGCTCCAGCACCGGTTGCGACCAGTCGCCGGTTTCGATGTCGACCAGGCCCGTGTGCGTGGCGTTGGTGTACTCGGCCACGCGGCGGCCGCCAAGGCGGTGCAGCACGTATTCCGGCAGGTTCACCCAGGGCGCACAAGGATCAGGACCGGCGGCAGGATCGGCGAGCAGTTGATAGACCGTGTTGATTCGCAACGGCTGCGCTCCGGTTCTGGCGAACATCCAGGCCGGTTCTGCGAGCTTGTCCGCCGCTTCCTTCGCACGAATGGTGCGCTCGTCGCGATAGCAGAAGGGCGGACGCAGCGGCTTGCCGTGATTGTCGAGGCGCACGTAGTCGACTGCCCAGCCGTCGACGGCGATTGATGCAATGCCTTCGGGAGCTGCCTGTGCAGCTTTACGCAAGCCTTCATCGAGTCCTGTAACGATCGCATCAAGCGGCCATGTATAGGCGGCGTCCGTGTGCACGGGACCGTTGGGAATGCGGTGGATGAGATGGATGGAAGGCCGGCCGTTGCTCCATCGCAGGAGAGAGACGCGACAGCTCTCCGCGCCCAGATCGATGGCGACCCGCGCGCGCTTGTCGGATGGACCATCAGAGTGCGCGCGTTCCGGCTCGACGGGCGTCACCGCAGAAACGCCTCGGCAAGGCCGCCGTCTACGGGAATCAGATGACCTGTTGTGCAGCGCGCCCGCGGGCTTGCCAGAAACAGAATTGCTTCGGCACAATCCGCCGGATCGATGGGCTGATGCGTGAGGGTGCGCTTGGCATAGAAGGTCGCCAGCAGATTGCGAAGCTCGTCATCGTTCATCGATTCATCGAAGGCGATGCCGTACTTGGTGAGCGAGGCGCGCACGCGATCGCGCGGAAACATGGTGGAACCTTTGACGACGGTGGCGGGACAGATTCCGTTGACGCGAATCTTTGGCGACAGCCCCACGGCCAGTTCCCGCACGAGATGGCTCAGCGCAGCCTTGCTTACGTCGTAGGCCTCGCTGCCGCGCTTGGGCACGACCGCGTTGGCGGAGCTGGTGAGCACAATCGAAGCTTCGAGGCCCTGCGCCGAGAAGAGCCTCGCCACTTCGTCGGAGAGAAGATAGTTGGCCGTGACATTCACATCGAGCGTCGCGGCCCACTGCGCTTCCGTGATCACGCCATCGGGCGAGGAGGGGAACATGGCGGCGGTATTGATTAGGATATCGGCGCCGCCAAAGGCTGCGACCGTCGCTTTCATGGCTTCGCGAACCGCATCGCGACGACGAATGTCGACGGCCGTTGAAGCGACAAATTCCTTTGAAGCGATCATGCCCAGCTCGCCGGCAACGCTGGAGGCCGCTGCTGCGTCGCGGTCGGCAATCATTACGTGGGCGCCGCGCGCCGCGGCAAGCAGCGCCACTTCGCGGCCAATTCCGCTTCCGCCACCGACAACCACGACGATTGACCGGCTGAGTTCTTTCTCCGGCGGCTGGCGGCGGATCTTGGCTTCCTCCAGCGCCCAGTACTCGATGCGGAAGGCCTCGGCCAGCGGAAGCGCAACGTAGTTGGTGACCACGTTAAAGCTGACCGGGTCCATTCCCTCCGCGCATTGCGGAACAATCTTCGGAGCCTCGCCCTCCTGCAGCAGGCTGGCGCCTTCCATGACATGGATGGCATTTGTGTAGAACTCGCTGCAGATGCGGGCCTCGGTCTTGTTCTTGCCGAAGCTGATCATGCCCAGGCCGGGAATCAGGACCACGGATGGATTGTTGTCGCGCAGAGCGGGCGAGTCGGGTAGCGCATGCTTTTGGTAGTAGCCGCGGTACTGCTCGCGATAGTGCGCCAGGGAAGCGTCGATGCTGGCTTTGAGGGCTTCGATGTCCTGGCCGTCGCTCCAGGGAACAAACATGGGCCTGATCTTGGTGCGGATGAAGTGGTCGGGGCAGCTGGTGCCGAGAAACGCCAGCTCCTTTGCGTGCGCGGCATTGACGAACTGCAGCACGTCTTCGGCATCGCAGTAGTTGGCGATGCAGCGGCGTTGGTTGCTGACGCGCCCGCGGAGATAAGGAAGGATCTCAATGGCGAGGTCGCGGCGGTCGGGACGGGACTTTACAGCCGGACCGCCGAAACGCACCGGCCCCTTCTTCACGCCGTGATTCGCGATGAACTGGCCGATCTGATCGACTACGGTGAGGGTATTCCAATAGCACTCGCGCTGCGTGTCTCCCCAGGTGAAGAGCCCGTGACCACCGAGCACGATGCCATCGCAGCCGGGATTTTCCTCGACGGCGCGCTTCATCATCAGGGCCAGTTCGAAGCCAGGGCGCTGCCACGGCACCCACACCAACTGGTGATGAAACTCGCGGTTGAACTCGTCCATCTTGGTCTTGCCGTTGGCGGAGGCTGCCAGGGCGATGCCCCAGTCCGGGTGCAGGTGATCGACGTGGGGGAAGGGAAGGAAGCCGTGCAGGGGCGTGTCGATGGAGGCGGCAACGGGATTGTTTCGGAAGGCGCAGATCGCGTACATCTCGACCATTGAGTCTTCTGTTTCCGGCCCCTGGTAGAGCTTTTCCAGAGCGAGCAGTTTCTCCTGATAGAGGGTTGCGAACCCGGTGCGCTTGATGCTTCCCAGATCGCCGCCGCTGCCCTTGACCCAGAGGACCTTCACGACTTCGCCGGTGAGCGGGTCGACGTCGTCGACTTTCGAGCTGGTGTTGCCGCCTGCGAAGTTGGTGATGCGCAGATCGGAGCCAAGGAGATTGGACCGGTAGCGCAACAGTTCGGGTTCGTCCAGTCCGGCGGCGACAGCGGGATCCCAGCGGTCTTCGAGGAACTTGAGAGAGGGGGAAGCAAGGATTGCGGAGGCCATGGAAATACCTTCCTTGAGGCTTTGAGATGACGATATCACAGGTGAATGCAATAGGAATTATGTTTCACATGCGAAACATAATTCGGAACTCAGGAAACGGCATTGAGCCGTGCGGAAGCTGAGGGTTTTCCGGTAGTTGCGTGATCCTCGGCTGCCAGCGATTCCGGAGTCACCACACGGTGGCGAACGTAATTATAGGGCGGCACAATACGGCCGCGAAGCAGCGTGATGCCAAGCTGGATGAGACGCGGCCCATAACTCTCCGCGCTATGGGATACCGAACCGATGATGGCGCTGGATGCCTTTGCGCATTTCCTCCAGCACCTCGGGGATGCAATCCTGGCCGGCGATGGCGAACTCCTGCTCGCGGCCGTTCTGCCGTGCGGCATCGAGCACACCGAGCGCACTGGAATCGGTGGAAGCAGCCACCAGAATTCGCTGTCCCCTGCGTTGCGTGCGGAGAAACTCATTTACGACGACAAGGCTCGGTTGGCGCATGCCGCGGCCTTCGAGGCGAAGGAAGCGGTCAGAAGCAATCTGCGCGAGACGTTCGCGGATTCCTTCAAAGGCTCCGGTGATGCGGCTTTGCACAAAACTGCCCGCTTCAGAAAAGCCAATGCCCAGGACCCAGTCGACTTTACTTCTCCATTTGCCGTGGGCATGCTGCGCCAGCAGCGCGCCGGCCTCGTAGCCGACTTCAAAGTTATCCACGCCGAAGTAGGTGGCATTGGGATGCGGAACATCGACGGCAATCAGCGGTATCTCCGCCTTCTTCAAGATGTGCGCGATGTGGGGGGCGACATGTTCTTCGACCTGAAACTCGAGTACGAGATCGACCCGCTCTCGAACGAACTCTTCGGCATTTTTGATGGCGATATCGGGATCGTATCGATTATCGAGGACAAGCAATTCCACGCCGGCGGCGGCAGCGGCTTCCGTGACGCTTGACGTTACCGCCAGAGAAAACGGCATCTCACCGCTTTGCGCGGCCACGCCAAAGCGCAGCCGCCGGGGCCGCGAGACAAGCCGGTATTGCCCGCTCTCGCCCTGGGCCACGTAGCCGCGATGCACCAGCGTCTTCAGAATCCGGTAAACGCTGGTCTTGGAGATATTGGTCTGCTGGTAGACATCTTCCAGGGCAATAGGGCCGTTGGTTTTCTCCAGCAACTCCAGTACGTCCAGGGCCTTGGACAGGATTGGGATCAGGTAAAGGCGCTTAATCTTGGTCTTGGCCAACCCGTCGTTCCTCCGTGCTTTGGCTGTCGAGACGTGACTGATGAGGTTTCTACGCGTATGAAGTGACGGCGGCAGAGGCCCTGGCGCCGCGTTCGGCGCTGATGCGCTGCACATAGCCGCTTTCCTGCAACGCGGCAAGCGGGTCCGCCGGCAGGCCCCGCAATACACGCCATTCCTTGAGCAGAGGCCGAACGTCTTCCCAGAAGGCGCCGCGGAACAACTCTTCTGCCTTGATCAATTCGCATTGTTCCTGCAGCCTGCTCAACTCGTCTCGATCAATGAGAGCAGCCTTGAGCCAGAGCTCCTGTGCGGTGGCAACGGTCTGCACCATGGCCTCGACCTTACCCTTGAGATTGTGGCTTTGGTCGATCATGAAGGCCACGTCCTGCAGGATCGCCTGGTCAGACAACAGAATCTCATGGAAGATGCGGAAGATCTGGTAGGGATCGATGGAGCCGAGCGTAAGATCGTCATCGGCATAGCGGCGATCGTTGAAGTGAAATCCGCCGAGCATGCCGGTGTGCAGAAGCCAGGCGACAATCTGCTCGATATTTTGCGCGGCATAATGATGCCCGGTATCGACGAGGACGCGGGCCTGCGGGCCGGCCTTCGCAGCGAGGTGGGAGGCCATTCCCCAATCGCCGATGTCGGTGTGGTAGAAAGCGGGCTCAAACGGCTTGTATTCCACCAGCAGCCGCTGGCCCGGCGCCAGGCTCTGATGGGTGCGGATCAGGGCTTCCTCGAGCCATTCGATCCGCTTTCTCATGTTCTGGGTGCCGGGATAATTTGACCCGTCCGGCAGCCAAAGCGAGATGTCGCGCGACCCCAGCTCGGTTGCGATGGCAACCGAATCGAGCATATGCTCGATGGCGCGCTCGCGAATGGCAGCCGATGGATTGCAGAGCGAACCGAATTTGTACTCCTGGTTCTGAAAGAGGTTGGGATTGATGGAACCCGCAGCGACCCCATGGCGGCTTTCCAGTTGCCGCACGGCCTCAGCATCCGCTGCACCGTTGGGCAAATCCCAAAGAACATGCAGCGCCAGGGTGGGGGTAACGCCGGTAAGTTTGTGCACCTCTCCGGCGTCGGAGAACTTTTCTTCGAGTGTGGTAGCGGCACCTGGCTGCAGGAACTTGCCGAAGCGGGTGCCGGTGTTGGCGAAGCCCCAGGATGGAATTTCTATCCGGAACAAATCGAGGGCCCGGAAAGCCGCTTCCTGGCGAGTGGAATTTGCCTGCATATGCTCCTGCCCTTCGGCGTGAAGTGGGTCGGGTTGCGAGCTGGTGGAACATGCATATTAATCCATTGGAAGTTTATTTGTCTATTGGAATTACCTGCCTGGCTCCGTGTCGCTGATGTTTATAAAGTAGTATACACGTCTTGTTACTGAGGTAATGAATTTACCCCCGATAAGCTATAACACCTTTGGATCGTGGCGGATCTATCCTCAACCGCAATAAACTTTAGTCATGACCTCCCCCAAACTCCCCCTGGTTTGCATCTTGTCGTGTGCATTTTGCGCGCCCATGTTCGCGCAGACCGCACAGAGTTCCCTGCAGAAAGAATCCGAGCGCTATGCCATGGCAGGACAGCAGGCGCTGGCCGACGGGCAGTATTTCGACGCGCGTGACGATTTTGAACAGCTGGTCAAACTGCAGCCCAACCTGGCGGAGGCGCACGCTACGCTGGCGGTGATCAACTTTAAATTGCGCGAGTATGAGCGGGCCGCCGATGAGGCGCGCAAGGCGCAGAAGCTCAATCGGGGATTGCCGAGGCTGACGAGTTTGCTGGGCCTGTCGCTTGCCGAATTGGGCCAGTTTTCTGAAGCTCTGCCGCGGCTGGAGAAAGGTTTTAAATATACGGCGGAGCCCGAGGTGAGGCGGATGTGCGGGCTTCAGTTGTTGCGCGCGTACATGGGGACGGGGCGGAATGCCGACGCCGTGACCACCTCGCTGGAACTGAACAAGCTGTATCCCGACGATCCCGAGGTTCTGTACCACACCAGCCGCGTCTTCGGGGCGTACGCCTTCACGGAGATGCAGCAGTTGGAGGACAAGACGCCCAACTCGGTTTGGTCGTTGCAGGCACAGGGCGAGTCTGCCGAGACGCAACGAGACTACAATTCCGCGATCGCTGCATACGAGCATGCGCTCAAGCTGGAGCCGGAGCGCACCGGCATTCATTACAAGCTGGGATTTGTTTATCTTGGCCGCTACCAGCAAATGCACAAGCCGGAAGACCGCGACGCGGCCCGGCGCGAATTTCTGGCCGAACTGAATATCGATCCTAACAACGGAAATGCTTCCTATGAATTGGCGCAGATGAGCGCGGACGAGAACGATCTGGAGCAGGCGCAACGCCGGTTCGAAGCAGTGGTGGCGCGCTTTCCGGAGTTTGAGCAGGCGCTGGTGGGTTTGGCGGGAGTGTATTTGAAGAACCAGTTGGGCGTGCGCGCGGTTGCGCCGCTGGAACACGCTACCAAGCTCGATTCCGCGGATGAGGTAGCCTGGTTCCGGCTGGCGCAGGCGGAGCGGGCCGCGGGCAATCGAGCCGCGGCGCAGAAGGCGCTGGAAATGTTTCACACGCTGCACACGTCGAGTGATTCGGCGCCGAAGCTCTCGGCGGATAACAGCGTTACTCCGCAACAGCTAGGCGCGGAAGCGCAGCCCTGAGCGGGCAGTGGTTGTCGGCTGGACGGTTTCGTCTCGCCGGCAAGCTGTCAATCTACTTCTCTTTGACCTTGACGACGAAATAGAGGAAGGTGTCTCCGTCGGCCACCAAGAGTTGATGCGAAACGCCGGCCGGGATGTGGATGAAGTCGCCTTCCTTGAGGGCGGTCGATGAGCCGTTTTGGACCGCGGTTCCACGGATCTCTCCCACGCTGACGGTCTTTGGGTCCTGCACCTGGCCGCCGGAGAGAAGAGTTGCTTTGCCCTTCACCACGAAGAACAGGTCGGCAAAGTTCTCATGGACCTCTGCTCCGCCATTCTTGTGGCGCAGCGAGATCATCGTGTAGTGGTTCGGGTAATCGTTCAGCTTGACGGCTGCTGAGCCGTCAGGCCCCTTTGCCTTGACCTCAAGAGCCTGGGCTCTTTCGAGGATGTCGCTCTGGGTGAAGTGATCTACGCTGACGGATTGGGCGCCGGCTATCTGCACGGCTCCCGCGGCTACTGCGAGTGACAAGAAGAATGCACGCATGGTCCCCCTCGATCTTTTGTTAGTGTTGTCGCATCTCGAGCGATGGCTCAGCGGCCCAACCATCCACCATCAATGGCCAGTACGTGCCCGTGCACGTAGTCGCTGGCGGGCGAGGCAAGAAAGATGACAGCGCCGCCCAGGTCCTCCGGGCATCCCCATCGTCCTGCGGGGATCCGCTCGAGTATCTGCCGCGAGCGTACCGGATCGGCTCGCAGCGCCTGAGTGTTGTCCGTGGCCATGTAGCCGGGAGCGATCGCATTCACGTTGATTCCCTTTGAAGCCCACTCGTTGGCGAACGCCTTGGTCAACTGGCCTACGCCACCTTTGGCAGCGGCATAGCCGGGAACGGTAATGCCTCCTTGAAACGTCAGCAGCGAGGCGATGTTGATGATCTTGCCCGAACCCTGCGCCAGCATGTGTCGTCCCGCTTGCCTGGTAAGGCGAAAGACACTACTCAGGTTGGTGTCGATCACGGCCTGCCAGTCTTCGTCGGAGTGATCGACCGCGGGTGAGCGCCGGATCGTTCCGGCATTGTTTACCAGGATGTCGATGCGCCCGAAGTGGGCCACCACTTCGTCGACCAGGCGGGAGCAGACTGCTGCATCGCTGACGTCGCCGGTGACGGCAAACGGTTCTGCTCCTGCGTTAGTCAGCACGTTTAGAGTGGACTCGGGAACCACGCGCGAGCCGTGAACGGCTATCTTCGCACCGGCGCCGGCAAGTGCTTTTGCGATGCCGGCGCCCAGCCCACGCGATGATCCGGTCACCAGCGCAATTTTTCCTTCGAGACTGAAACCTTCGAAGCTCAACCATTTCCTCCCGGCTGTCTGGCGACTTCAGATGCCCATCCGCGGTTTATTCTTGCGAACGAAATCGGTGTCCTGTTTCGGCTCTGCCTCGCATTCAATGGCGATGGTCGTCACCGGCTGATCCGGTGCTTGGAGCGGAAGTTCGGTGAATCGGACGCGATAATCATCCTGAACGAACGGGACGGCTTGACCGGTCTTTACCAGCTTGGCCGACTTCACCTTTGTCATCAACCCGGCGATAGCCACATATCGTCCGGGCCAGAAATGAACGTGCATATACAAAGTATTCCCAACGCGCGTAAAGCTGGCGTAGTTCGATCTCCGCACCTGGCACGGGTCCGAATCATAGATGGCGTGCCCGTTCACGGCCATCCACTCTCCAACTTCGCGCAAAACGTTTACGGAAGGCTCCGGGATGGAACCATCTTCTCTCGGTCCGATGTTCAGCAGGTAGTTGCCGGAGTCGCGCGCGCAGCTGATGAGATTGCGGACAATCGTTTTGGCGCTCTTCCAGTTGTCGTCGGCTGCCTGGTATCCCCAGCTATCGTTGAGGGTCATGCACGCCTCCCATGCGCGTCCGCCGGTCTCCGCTGTAATGTGCTGTTCGGGAGTTGAGAAATCGCCGGGCAGCTTGTTGCGGTTGTTAACAATGATCGCCGGCTGAAGTTGGAAGACCATTTCGTTCATCTTCACCGACTCCCAGCCGTTGGCATCAAGAGGCCACGCCACGTCGTACCACAGCACATCGATCTTGCCGTAGTTCGACATCAACTCGCGGATCAGGTCATGCGTGTAAGTGACAAAGCGCTTGCGCGCGTCTTCATTCGTCGCGCAGGTTGCTCCGTCGGGATGGTGCCAGTCCATGAGCGAGTAGTAGAAGCCTACGCGCAAGCCCTCAGCACGCGCGGCTTCGACGTACTCGCGCACCACGTCGCGGCCGGGTCCCTGCTTCGGCGCGCAATAATCTGTCAGCTTGGTATCGAAGTTGCAGAACCCCTCGTGATGCTTGGTTGTCAGGACCATGTAGCGCATGCCCGCCTGGCGTGCGAGCGTTGCCCATTCGCGCGGCGATCCGGGGCGCGGGTGAAAGCTCGCGGCGTGAGGAGCATACTCCGACACGGGGATGCCCTCGTCCTCCATGACCCACTCATGCCGTCCAATGGTGGAGTACACGCCGAAGTGAATGAACATTCCAAAGCGGGCCGCCTTCCACCACCGCATGCGCTCTTCGCGATTCGCATCTCCGGGCAGCGGGCCCGTCTGCTCGGGCGCACTCTGTCCCGCTGCGATCATGTTCTTGCTTCCAGCCGTCAACGCCAGTAGCGATGCACCGGTCGCTTTCAACATGCCACGCCGCGACACCATCGATTTCGACATTGGGCGGTTCTCCTGACTCTTTGATTTGCTGTGATCGCACTAAACCGATTTGCAGGTTCAGCGGCATCATATCGGCCTCGCTGATTCTCGCAAAACTGGTTCGTGCCCGCTCTTGCAAATTGTCTCAGGTGTCCCTTTGAGCGGTACGTTTCCCAGACAGGTTCGTTGACACTCCATTCCGCTGATTCGCAGAATAACCCCCGATGCACTTTGCCTGCTGATCGCCTTTGAGTCAACTCCAGATCTGCTGGAGGCTGCCAAACCACTTGATGCCGGCGAGTTAAAACCATGAGAGGAAGTGAAGCATGAGCATTATCTTTCGGAGGCCTGAAGGCAGGTTCGGTTCTTCGTGCGAGCGCCTCTTGCATGGGCTCGCGATATCGATGCTGTTCGCGATCGCAGCTGGAACCGCTGGCGCCCAGCAGATCACCGGAACCATCGCCGGAACCGTGAAAGACGAGCAAGGCGCCGTTATTCCGAACGCGACCGTCAAGGCGACCAATGCCGAGACGGGCTTGATGCGAACGTCCACGGCCGACAGCACCGGTGTCTATAACATTCAATATCTTCCCGTGGGTCCTTACACGGTTGAAGTGGAAGCGCCGGGATTCCAGAAGTTCGTGCAAAAAAATCTTGTTCTTACCGTCGATCAGACCGTCACCCTGAACGTGGCGATGAAGGTGGGCACCGAAAGCGAGACCATCACGGTGACGGAAGCGCCGCCCCTGGTGGACACCACCACTGCTGAGCTGGGAAGAACCATCGAGCCCTCTGAGATCATCGGCCTGCCGCTGGTCAATCGCAACGCATATGCGGAGCTTTCGCTCACGCCCGGGGTGCAGTCTAACAGCGCCAGCGCGCAAAGCAATCCCAGCGGCACTCCGAACTTCGTCATCGGCAATCCTTCCACGCAGGTCGTGGTCAATGGCGGCATCGACGGCGGCACACCGCTGGTTGCGTACTATCTCGACGGCGGCATCAACATGACTGGCCTGCGCAACTACGGTAACCCTCTTCCGAATCCGGATGCGCTGCAGGAATTCCGCGTCGAGACGAACAACTTCTCGGCACAATACGGCCGCATGTCGGGCGCAGTGGTCACCGCGGTCACGCGCTCGGGAACCAACCAGTGGCACGGCTCCCTCTTCGAATTCAATCGCAACACGGCTCTCAACGCGTACCCATGGAACGCGCCGGTTAATCCGTTGACTCACGCGCCGCTCAACAATCCCTATCACCGCAACCAGTTTGGCGGGACTGTCGGCGGCCCTGTCAAGAAAGACAAGGCTTTCTTCTTCTTCAGCTATGGGGGACTGCGCCAGGTTGTGGGACAGCTGCTGAGCGGCGCCATCGTACCCACGGCGGCAGAGCGTGCGGGCGATTTCACTGCCGATTCCTTCAAGGTGTATCAGCCTGGCACCTACAACTCGAAGACGAAGACTGGAACCCAGTTCGTGGGGACCAACAGTTCTCCCAACTGCGAGACCCCGACTCCCAATTGCGTACCCACCGGCGCGCTTGATACCGCCGCGGGCAACTTGATGAGCAAGTATGTCCCGCTGCCGAACGCCGCGAACAACAACTACATTGGCTTCTTTACCGGCCCGACGAACCAGGATGAGTATCTGGGCAAATTCGACCAGGCAATCTCCGACAAGGACCACCTGGCAGCCAGCTACTTCTACCTCAACACAACACAGAACGCTTATGGCGGCGGCAATATCCCTTTTACGATCAATCAGTCCTTTGCCAAGCAGACTGTTGTGAACATCAGCGACATTCACAGCGTCAGCACGACAACGGCCAACCAGGCGTGGTTCACGTTCACACGGGTAGCCGGGGGGCGCGATAATCTACCGGCTGTTGGGCATGGACGACCTTGGCTCGAGCTTCACTACGCAGGGTCCGAAGACTCTCCCGCAACTTGCAGTTTCAGGCTTACTTCAATGCGGGAGGCGCACTTGCTGGTCCCATCAGCAACACCACGTTCCTTTCGCTGCGCGACATGGTGAGCATGACCAAGGGCAAGCACACGCTGAACTACGGCGGTGAGTGGTCGCTGGAGAAAGACGCGGTGATCGGCAATCTGTATAACTTCGGGGTCTTCAACTTTGCCTCTTCCGCCCCGACAACGACCGGCAATGCCCTCTCTGATTTCATCACGGGGCAAGTAAGCACGATGGAGCAGGATACTCCTTACCACTCGCTGATGAGCGGCTGGTATTACGCGGCATTTCTGCAGGACACTTACCGGCTGACGTCCCGCCTCACGTTGAACCTGGGCATTCGCTATGACCTGCAGCTCTCGCCAGTTGAAACCACCAACCTGACCGCGACATTCGTGCCCGGCGTTAAGTCGATCAAAGTGCCTTCAGCTCCGCTAGGCATGCTGTTTCCCGGGGACCCCGGTGTGCCGCGGGGCATCGCGGACACCCGTTGGCATCACGTCTCGCCGCGCGTCGGCATTGCGTGGGATCCCTTCGGCGATGGCAAGACGGCGATTCGCGCGGCTGGAGGCGTCTTTTACGGCAGCGTCAGCGGCAACGAATGGAACCAGCCCGCTAATGCACAGCCGTTCGCCATCCGGCAGACTTTCAACTCCATCACTTCGTTCAGCAATGTTTACGGGAACAAGGCGTCGTTCCCGAATGGCGATCCGTTCCCCTACACTTACAATCCGTCGAGCCCGCGTTTCCTTACCGACGCCAGCATCGAAACCATTTCGAAGAACTATCAGTGGCCGCTGGTGTATCAGATCAATACCTCGGTGCAGCGGCAGTTACCGCATAACGTAAGCACGACCGTTGCTTACGTGAGCACACTGTCGCATCACCTGCCCTTCATGGTCGATGCCAACTACGCGCCGTATGCGCCCGGCGCCAGCACATCGCAAGCCAGCATCGACGCGCGCCGGCCGTATAACAACAATCACACTCTGGGCCAGGTTACTTACGCTGAGTCGAACGAAACGGCTTCGTATCACTCGTTGCAGGTGTCGGCAAACAGGCCGCTGACCCACAACCTGATGCTCGCCGGCTTCTATGTCTTCAGCCACTCCTTCCAGAGCGTGAACGAATCGGCCATCGGCCAGGCCACGGCCCAGGACTTCGACAATCTGTGGGAGGAGAGAGGCCCGACAGACAATGACCGCCGGCACGTAGCCAGCATCTCCGGGATGTGGAACCTCAATTACTACAAAGGCTCGAACTTTATTGCAAAGGAACTTGCTAACGGATGGACCATCTCGCCCATCGTGTCGCTGCAGAGCGGTTCGCCCTTCAGCATTTCCACAGGTTCCAACAAGAACTTCGACAGCGCCAATGCCAACCGTCCCGACCTGGTCGCAGGAGTTAGTCCCTTCCTCGATCCTCATCGCAGTCGCTCGGCGGTTGCCGCTGCATGGTTCAACACCGCGGCCTTTACGGCCAACGGACCTGGGGTCGCGGGCGGCATTGGGCCGGGCGGCGCCGATGGCAACGCGCCGCGCGACTACCTGCGCGGGCCGGGCTATCGCGATATCGACCTCGGTCTTCTCCGTGATTTCCACTTCGGAGATCGCTGGATGTTCCAACTTCGCGGTGAAGCCACCAACGCGTTCAACTTCGTCAGCCTGAATAATCCCACCGCAACCTTGTCCTCCGGGAACGATGGCAAGATCACTGCCGCCGCAAGCCCGAGGTTGATTCAGGTGGGCGCGAGGCTGACATTCTAGAATTCAGAATGTCAAGATGCGGCGCGCTTCTTCTCTGCTTTCTGCGAAGGAGCGCGCCTGTTGTGCGTCTACCTCATGCGCACCTGAGCGCGACACGCTGCTCACGTACACTGGACGGTTCATGATCAGGCAAATTTGTCTCCTCTTTATCGGCGCTTGTATTGCGGTTCCGGCCATGGCGGCGCAAAATGCTGCTAACTCCGCCGACGCGGAGCGCCGGGCCGCCGGTGACCAACCCGACAACCCCGGGCCCCTGGCAACCAACCTCTCCCCAAAACTGAAACGATCTGAAATTTTGAAGGCGATGAAGCTGGTAGCAGACTGGCAGCTGAAAGAGTCCGAGTCGCGTTACAACATTGGATGGACTTTTGCCGCGCTCTACGACGGATTGCTAGCCGCCTCAAGAACAACCGGTGACAGCCGTTATCACGACCGAGTTCTGCAAATCGCGGAAGAGAATCATTGGACGCTGGGACCGCGCTTTGAGCACGCTGACGATCATGCCATCGGCTTCACGTATCTGACGCTCTACGCAGAGCGCCCTGACGCGGAGCGGATCGGCCCCACCCGCGACGAGATGGACAAACTCCTGCAACGTCCCGATGATCCCAAGAAGAATCTCTGGTGGTGGTGCGACGCGCTCTACATGGCGCCGAAGATGCTTGCCCAGTTGTCTCTTGCCACCCACGATCCGAAGTATCTAAACTTTATGAATCGCCAGTGGTGGATTACTTCTACCACGCTCTATGATCCTGCCGAGCATCTCTACTATCGCGACGATCGCTATCTCACAATGCGCGAACAGAACGGCCAAAAAGTGTTCTGGTCGCGCGGTAATGGCTGGGTTCTCGCCGGGCTGGCCATGGTCCTTGAGAGGATGCCCAAGGATTACCCGGATCGGGCCAAATTCGTCGCACAATACCGCGAGATGGCCGAACGCATTGCGGCGCTGCAGCCAGCGGATGGACTTTGGCGCGCCAGCCTTCTCGATCCCGGCGCCTATCCCAATCCAGAAATCTCCGGCACCGCGTTTTTTACTTACGCGCTTGCCTGGGGGATCCAGCACGGCATTCTCAACCGAAGCAAGTATCTTCCCGTTGTCAAGAAGTCCTGGGCCGGCATGCTGCGGCACGTCTACCAGGATGGGCGCCTGGGATCGATTCAGCCCATCGGCGGAGAGCCAGGCAAGTTCCAGCCTTCTTCGAGTTATGTCTATGGGGTCGGCGCGTTTTTGCTCTCCGGCTCCGAACTTGCCGAACTCGCAGGAAAATGAAAGCTCCATTGCGTGAATTCGCACAAAACGAGATCACAGCTATGAAAACCACATTGGCACATCCCGGAAGAAATCGGAACGAAGACGGCAACGTCGGCCAGGCCGCAGGTGAGGCCGGCTATGTCGCGCAAGAATCACGCAGGCCCGGAACGAGGGACCGAACGCGAGCCCACCAGGAGAACGGGAACTCCCTACAAGCTTGAAGGCCTCGATCGCGTGGTCGCGATTCTCGACCTGCTGGGCGAGAGCGACAATTCGCTCAGTCTGGCTGAAATCTGCCGGCAGATGTCGCTGCGCAAGAGCACCGCGCATCGCGCTTTGATGGCGCTTGAGCGCACGGGCCTGATTGAGCGCGCTCCGTCGCATCGCTATCGCCTCGGCCTCAAGCTCTACGACATGGGCAACAGGGCGGTGGAGCAGATCGACCTTCGCGCCCGCGTACATCCCTATCTCCGCAAGCTGGCTTTGCGCGTGGGACACACCGTGCATCTTGGCGTGCTTCACAAAACGCGCGTGGTTTACATCGACAAGATCGAGCCCATCAACCGGCACGTCTGCATCAGCTCGCGCACCGGCACGTCGAATCCGGTTTACAGCACGTCTTTGGGGAAAGCAATCCTTGCATTTCTGCCTCCCGAGCAGATCGCGCAAACCGTCTCCGCTATCGAGTTTGTCCCCTTCACATCCAAAACCCTGGCATCGCCCGAGGAATTGACGGGTGCATTGGAGCGAGTTCGCCGCAGGGGATTCTCGGTTGACGATGAGGAGATGGAATTGGGAACGCGTTGCGTCGGCGCGCCGGTGTTCGATGCCGGCAGGACGCCATCGCCGCGGTCAGCGTCTCCGGCCCAGCCCCCCGGCTCACGGCTCATTGCGTTCCCATATTGCCGAGCACCTGATGCAGTGCTGCCATGAGATTTCCAGGGGATTTGCGACCCCGGACCCCAAGCTTCTGGTGCGCTCTTCCGCGGCGCGCTGAGGAAGCGCCTGCTTTTCAACGCATGGTTTCAATCGGAACCGGGTCCATATCGGCATAGTCCTGGTTCTCGCCGCCCATGCCCCAGCAGAACTTGTAGGCCTGCGTCCCCACCCCGGCATGGATGGACCAACCCGGCGATACCACGCAATCAAGATTCTCAAGCACCAGGTGGCGCGTCTCTTCGGGCGGCCCCATCAGGTGGAACACGCGAGCGCCCTGCGCAACATCGAAGTAGAAGTAGACTTCTGACCGGCGCATATGCGTGTGCGGCGGCATCGTGTTCCAGGAGCTTCCCGCGTGAAGATGAGTTACTCCCATGACTAACTGGCAGCTGCGCGCCCCGCCGCTGTGAATGTACTTATAGATCGTGCGGCGATTGCATGTTGTGGCGTCACCAGTCTCGGTCGGCTGCGCATCCGCTTGCTTGATCAGCGTAACTGGATATTCGGCGTGTGCCGGGTAACTTAGCAGATAGAGAACCGCCGGTGATTTCTTTGATAGCGATTCGAAGCGGATGTCGGGATTGCCGCGCCCGACATAGAGTACATCCAGGTTCTCCAACAGATATTGGCTGTCGCCCGCATTAACCTTGCAGGGGCCTCCAACGTTAAGCACTCCCAATTCGCGCCGCTCGGTAAAGTACTCCGCGCGCAGCTCTGGACTTGAAGGCAGCGGAAGCGGGCTGCTGGTCGGCACGGCCATTCCCACCACTGTGCGGTCCAGGTCCACGTATGCCAGTTGAATCTGTCCTGGCTGACAAAGCCTCCCGATCAAAAACGTCTCGCGAAGCTCCTCACTTGTCATGCGCGGAAATCGTACGGGGTCAGCCAACAAGATCGTCTTCATTGCTATCTCTCTCTTTTTTTGTCTTCACTCAAGTATGACCTTGTTGATCGGCAGTCAGGGCTATCGAGACTCATACTTGCGCTATCTTTCTAACATTTGCTTCTCTAATCGGTCTATCACAGCGGTATCTCTCCTGGAGAAGGATATTCGCTGCAGCTGTTCCGGTCAGCGGGACTCATGGCCCATCGTTCTCCGAAAGCATGTAGGCGGACCGGCTGAAGAGCCGGAGCGACCTCATTGGAAGTGCACGAGGTTACAGCGTGTTCTGCCGGGAGAATTAATTCGGGAAATCGGATTGAAAGGTGCAGAAGAAGGTTACATCTCTCTGAGCCGCGCAATCAGGCGAAGCGGGTGAACAGGCTTGGCCATCAATTCAAATTCGTACCCCCGCCGCAGCCCATCTTCCAGAATTTCGGAGATGCCGGCCTGACCCGAAAACAGGAGAATTTTGATCTCCGGATAGTTCTGGCGGACGGTGATGGCAAGAGCCACGCCGTTCATGCGTGGCATCAGGATGTCGGAGAGCAACAGGCCAGGACGAAACCGCTTTGCAAGGTCCAGAGCGTCCCAGCCGTCATACGCGGTCGCGGCGTCAAAGCCTTCGTTTCTGAGAATTTCGGTCAGGGTATCGGCGATCAGCTTTTGATCGTCCACAACCAGGACGCGAGGCAGCTCACGCTGCCGCTCCGCATCTCCCGACAAGCTTGAGCCCGGCGGCTCCGGAGGCCTGGGATATTCCGGGCTTCCCAGCAGCGAACCGTCAGCGCCAAACATCGTTATCTCTCTTAATCTCCAACCTGCTGGAACTCCAACGGCTGTGAGAGGGAAGCCTGCATCGCAAACGGGATGAAAACACTGACCGTGGTTCCGGAGTCCGCGGGAGCAGTGCTGCTGGTAATCGCGATCTGGCCGCCGCGCTGCTCCACCAGCTGTTTTGCTACCCACAAGCCGATTCCGGTTCCCAGGTTGCCCTTGGTGGTAAAGAAAGGCTCAAAGACCTTGTCAATGTAGCTTTTGTCGATACCGCATCCGTTGTCCCGCACCGTCACCTGGATCCCGTCATTGTTCAAGCCAGAAACTTTCCTTGCAGAGATGCTGAGCACTCCTCCATTCGGCATCGCATCAATCGCATTCGCGATGATGTTGGAGAACACCTGCAACAACTCGCCCTTGCTCACCAGAATCTTCTGCAGATCGTTGAACTCCGTATCGACAGCTATGCCAACGGAGAGCATCTTCGAGTTGTAGACGGTCAGAATGTTGTCCAGCAGGTCATGGACATGAATTTCGGTGGGTGAGCCTGTGTCCTTGTAATAACCCAGGGTTTGCCGGGCAATATGCGCCACGCGCTCCAGTTCACCTTCTGCAACCTGCAGCAACTCGTGGACTCTGCTCTCTTTTGCGCTCTGGGTCCTGGCCAGGTAAATCACGTTCATCAGCGATTCCAGGGGATTATTGATCTCGTGCGCGATGGCTGCCGCCATCTTTCCCGTGGCGGCCAGCTTCTCGGCTTGCAGAAGCAGGCGTTCTACCTGCTTTCGGTCAGAGATGTCGCGCGCAATCTTTGAAGCACCAATTACCTTGCCCGACGGGTCCCGGATGGGCGAAATGGTTACCGACACCTCGATGCGCTCCCCATTCTTCCTTTGCCTTGTGGTCTCGTAGTGATCGATACGCAACCCGGCCCTGAGCTTGCGCAGAATCTCCACTTCCTCGTGTTGAAGATCCATGGGGATAATGCGCAGAATCGGCTGTCCGATCATCTCTTCGGCGGTGAACCCGAACATCCTCCGCGCGCCTTCGTTCCAACTCGTCACGATTCCGTCCAGATTCTTGCCCACGATTGCATCATCGGCGGAGTCAACGATCGCTGCCAGCCTTGATCGACTCTCTTCATTTCTCTTTTTCTCGGAGATGTCGCGTGCGATCTTCGATGCGGCAACGACTTGCCCCTTGGAATCTCTGATCGGCGAGATGGTGACAGAGATCGGAAATCTCTCGCCGCTTTTTCGCATTCGTGTCGTTTCGAAATGTTCGATCCTCTGTCCCGCTCTTAGGCGCCGGAGGATTTCGTCCTCCTCGTAATGCAGTTCCGGAGGGATCAGCGTCAGGATCGACCGTCCCATGATCTCTTCTGCCTGGTAGCCGAAGACGCGGGCCGCTGCAGGGTTCCAGCTGATGATCGTTCCATCCAGTCGTTTGCTGATGATCGGGTCTTCGCAGGAGTCGACGATTGCTGCAATGTGGGCGCTTGGATCGAGCTCCAAGGCGTGAGCTTCCTCGGCCGAACGCGCGGAGGGCTTGTATTTAGACATCTGGAATAAGGTTCCCTGCAAGGCAAATTTGTCGAACGTATTGGTAGGGTTCGGCTATTAAGTCGGACGGTCGCCTGTGGGGATGGGTTGCTTGAGACCTCAAATTAATTCGCCAAAGCAGGCTTTACCATCTTTATCCCAACAAAATCCGGTTGGAGACTGCGTTGAGTCCCGGGTTGCTAATTTTCAATACAAACCCTCTCTTCGAGTTCGAAGCATGTCTAGAAATTTTTTAATGAAGTAAACTATTTTTATTTATCAAGATAATCTTAGCTGAGATCCTGAGAACGCTCAGAGCCGGATGCCTGCGAAAATCGGGCGGTTTGCGGTTACAGTAGACTGCCTCGGAGCACGGATGAATCACATGCCGAATTTGGCAGACACGGTTCCCATTGCCACCGTAGATTCAATCGAACCGGGGAGTTACAGATTTGCGAATTAGTGCCAAAATCTGGATTGCGGCCTCGTCAAGCCTGACTCTGATCCAGATTGTCGCATCCTGTTCATTGCCGCGCGGCCTGGCACTGACCGCCATCAGCGATATTGTTCCCGCGCTGCAAATGCTCGGACTCCTGGCCGTTTGCTTGCTCAATGCCGGCACTCATCAAGGCAGGCTTCGCTGGGTTTGGATCCTGACTGTCCTCGTGCTGGTGTTTCTGGCTGATCGATCAGGGCGCGTGGATTGCCTACGACGTCGTTCTTCAGAGCACGCTGCCCGACTTATTTTTGGGAGACGCTCTTCTATTCCTCAGTGGCGTTCCCATCCTGGCAGCACTCATGCTGCGGCCCCACCTCAATCCATCGGAGCAGAGCGTCCGCCTGGGAATTGTGGACTTTCTGCAGTTGATGCTCTGGTGGATCTTCATCTATGCCTACCTCGTGATTTGCTGGAAGTACGCATCGGTGAACCTCGATGCCTACAACCGCAACTTTGAATGGGCTTTCATTGCTGAAGCTGCCATTGCGTCAATTTTCCTGGTTCTGCTCTGGGCGCACAGCAAAGCGGAATGGCGGCGCTTTTACGCCTGGTTCTTGGGAGCCGTAGTCTTTCAATGCCTCAGTATTGTGGCCGCGGACAGCGCCCTCGATGCAAAAACTTATTACAACGGAAGCTGGTACGACGTCCCGTTTTCTGCCTCCTTTGCACTCTTCATGGTTGTGGCTGTCAGAGGACGCGGATTGGAACCGAGGCAGGAGACTGCCGAGGACCGGGGTTTCGGCTCATGGACCGCGAGCCTCGCAGTGATTGCCGTGCTCTCATTGCCGGTCATCATTGTGTTCGCAGTATTCGATCAGTCGGTGCCCTATGTTATTGAGCGCTTTCGCGTGGCGGTCTCGGCCATCACAATGTTGATACTGACCGCACTCGTGTTTCTCAAGCAGTGGCGTCTGCACGATCAACTACGGCTTGCAAACCAAACGCTTGCGGAGGCAGCTCTCACCGATCCGCTCACCGGAATCCGCAACCGGCGCTATTTTTCCGCAACCGTGGAAGCGGATGTCGCCCAGACCCTGCGAGCCTTTGGCGGGCGCGCGGGGCCGTCGCGTGACCTGATCTTCTATCTCATTGACATGGACAATTTCAAAGAGGTCAACGATCTCTATGGGCACGATGCGGGAGATCGATTGCTGGTCGAATCCGCGCGGCGAATCGCCTCTGCGATTCGCGATTCCGATGAAATCGTGCGGTGGGGCGGCGAGGAGTTCCTGATCGTCTCACGGTTCACCGACAGGAACCAGGCCGATGCGCTTGCTGTGCGGGTGATGCGCGCAATTTGCGCAGCGCCGTTCCACGTCGATTCATCGCGGGCCATTGCGCGAACCTGTTCTATTGGCTGGGCTCCATTTCCATGGCTTGAAGACAAGGTCGACGCGCTTGGATATGAAGCGGTTCTGAACATGGCCGACCAGGCGCTCCGCCAGGCAAAGATGGCTGGCAAGAACCAGGCCATCGGAGCGGCTCCCCCGGGCGATCCTGCCCAATTCCAACTGTGCTGCAGGCCGTAAGCGCCAAGTCTTTTCAGGGGACCGCTGCCGTCACTGCACTGCGTCAACCTTCTTCAAATTGTCGTCGGGCACGCGATCCACCAGCAGAAGCAGCGGATCGATGCCCGCCTTATCGGGCATTGCATCGGTGGCGAAGGTGTATTTGCCGCCTTTACCGGTCATGTGAACCAGCTGCCGGGCCAGCACCTTGCCGTAGCGCTTGCCATGCTCGGGTGCCGCCAGGGCTCCTACCTCGATCCAATCATCCACCGGCACCTCGGTCTCCGCGCCTTTGGCATCGGCGTGATATTTGTGCGTTTCCACGTCTACCGTCACGTCGTACTTGCCGTCGTTGCGCTTGTGGGCGGTGGCGTTCAGGGTGCGATTGGAGAAGAGCGTGATGTCTTCAAAGAGGTCCTTGAGCAGGTATTGGTATTGCGGCGGAGTCTCGCTGCGCAAAGCGTCAACCAGCGCATACGAGGTGGGATAGGACGGCGGCGCATAACGATACTGTGCCAGGACCTTGCGCAGCGCGCGATTGATGGCGTCCTCGCCGATCATCTGCCGCAAGTAGTACATCACCACGCTGCCCTTGCGGTAGTGGATGTACCCCTGGCTGGCTTCGACCCGCATCAGGGGCCGCTCTTTCAGGCGCTCCGTTCCGCGCGAACGCAGGTAATTGTCCATCTCATACTGCATGAACCTGCGCATGGTATCGGCGCCATATTCCTTCTCCATCACCATCAGCGCCGAGTATTGCGCAAGCGTTTCAGAAAGAGATGTGGCCCCCTGCATGTTGGCGCCGACCACCTGGTGCGCCCACCACTGGTGTCCCATCTCGTGCGCCACCACGTAGTACACCATGTCAATATCGTCCGGCTTCTCGATGTCGGCGATGAACCCGATGGACTCTGAATACGGCATGGTTCCCGGAAAGGCCTGCGCGAACGCCGCTACCCGCGGAAACTCGATGATGCGCGCCTGCTTGTTGTAGTAAGGCCCATAGTTGGTGGTGTAATACTCGAATGACTTCTCCACCGACCGTACCATCTTGGGCACATTCCATGGATGTTCCTTGAGGTAATACACCTCCACGTCCATGCCGTTCCACTTGGTCCGCTCTACCAGGTAACGGGCGGAGAGGAACGAATAGAAGTTCAGCGCGAAGTGGTCCAGCTTGTACTCGTAGTAGTTGCGGCCGTCTTGCTGCCACTGGCGGATTAGCGATCCCGGAGCGATAGCCATCTGGTCACCGCTGGTGCTGATGATGGTGTCGACGTTCACCCAATCGGAGTTGTTGGTTATGTAGGTATTCATGCAATCGGCGGTGCAGTTGTCCTCGAGCGCGGGCATGAGGTCTTTTTCTTTCAGCTTGAAACGCTTGCGGTCGTTGGGATCGGTAAGCTCGTTATTTTCCTGGTAGCCGATCTGGGGCACAGCCGACGAGTTAAGGAAGCTGCCGTTCTCAACCACGCCGGTCATGGTCAACGAATCCTCAAAGCCCTTCGGATGCGATTCCACGTCGAACTTCATGGGACGCGCCTCGCCCGGCGCCATCGGCGGCGAAAGCTTGTAAATCTGGTAGTCGAGGCGTTTGTCGTCTTGTTCAAGATGCGCCCCCGGCACATCGATGGTGGAGGTGAGGTTGTGGTTCACCGTCAGGTGCAGCGTATCGATGGGCTGGCCGGTTTCATTCTTGATCTGCTGCTCGCCTTTCATCACCAGTTCGCGCGTTTGAGGGTAGAGTGCGATGTCGTAGTGCACATCGATGACGCGCGGCTGCGGCAGATGCAGGTATTTCTTGTAGGTCTTTTCGTAGTCGGCCTGGCGCCTCTGTTGGTCGTTCTGACTCTCCACCTTGTTCACGATCTCGGTGTTGTAAAGGACCCATGCGCCGACGCAGACAAAGGCCAGGGCCGACAGCAGGGTCAACCAGCGAACACCTCCGTGGAACCGCAGGCCTGCATTAGCCAGCCGGGCCTTCCAGCGCGTGTCTTTGCCGCGCTGCCAGAGAAGGATGCTGATCATCGCAATCAAGATGCAGAATAAGGTCCAGTAGACAGCGAACCAGCTCCAGCTCTTCATCCATGGCTCGTAGCCAAAGAAGTCCGAGTAGGTCATGTCGGGCAGGCTGCCAAAACGTATCATGCGCGTGCCCACATGGAGCGGGCGCCAGATGAAGGCATTGGCTATAACGATGCCGATAAACGCGAAGTAACCGATGTACTTGTTGGGCGATAGGACGTGAATCAGAAACGCCAGCGCTCCGAAAAAGGCGAAGCTCAGCATGTTCTGGCCCAGGAGGGTTTCAATGTAGACGCCAAGCTGGAATCGTGTGTATCCGTGAAACGCCTGAACACAGATGGCCACCACCATCACGAGCAGCTGGATGGATGCGATGGCCGTCATGAGGGCGATAAACTTGGCCAGATAGCCCGGCCACTCCGGAACCGGCAGGGCATCGTTCACTTCATCGATGCGCGTGTCGCGCTCCTCCCACACCAGCACTCCGGCGAAATAAGTAATGATCGGCACGAGGAACAGATAGAGAGAGCCGACAATGATGAGGACCAGCATGTAGGTCACGGGACGGGTGGTCAGCCCGAAACCCTGGCGCGCATTGAAGATCAGCGACAGCAGGCAATTGATGAGCGCGAAGACCGTGATGATGATAAAGACGACCGATTTCAGGAGCCGCCGGTACTCGACACGCACGATGCCGAGAAACTGGCGCAAGCGCGCACCAAATCCGAAGTTATATGTAACTTTTCCGAAATCGAGCGGCGGGGTGTCGGTCCTGGCGGACTCCTTTTCCGCAGCTAGCTTCTTTGAAGCACGTCCCGCGCGCTCAGAGAAGCTGAATCGCCAATAAGCAAAGACAAAGACCAGCAGGCCCACCGCAACCCACAAGAGCCGGTTCCACAGCAGCATGCCGCTGAAACTCAATAGGTGGGTGTTCTTGTCGGCGACCGTCCAGTACTTGGTCACGTAGCTGAAAGCGTCGCTGCCAAATGGATCGATGATGGCGGCAAGCTTTTCGTTTTCGAGCTTTTGCGTCACGACGCCGGAAAGCACGTCGGCGACGATCAGGCCCAACGCTCCAAGAAACGAGACGATGGTGCTGCGGGTGAGAGCGGCGATGGTGAAGATGATGGCAGCTACAAAAAGCGTATTGGGAATCGCGAAGATCAGCGCGCCCTGCAAGTGCGCCAATCCGAAAAGTGATTCGAACCGGTCGCTGTCGGCCCAGGGCATGAATGGCGCAATCAATCCTCCCAGCGAAACGCCAAGCATGGGAATGGTGGAGACCACCACGGAGCCGAGGAAGCGGCCAATCAGAAAATCGCTCTTTTTGATTGGCTTGGTGAAGATGATCTGGTTCATGTTGAATTCAA
The DNA here is from genome assembly GCA_963846375.1 of uncultured Acidobacteriota bacterium. Taxonomy (GTDB): domain Bacteria; phylum Acidobacteriota; class Terriglobia; order Terriglobales; family Acidobacteriaceae; genus Telmatobacter. Next base: position 25,114 of record CAWJVV010000005.1, on the reverse strand, counting down.
ACTCGCGCCCGGCGGCTGAATTTACGAACGCCGTGACCATCAGCAGCGTGACGAACCAGAAGATGGAGTAATACTGTTCGATGACAAAGGGCGCATTCCGGTAAGTGTTGCCGAGGGCGCCGCCTATCTGAAGCTGGTCGCTGCTCATGGCCGCCATGGCCATGAGCGTGGTAATCGCGGTGAAAACCCACAACATTACCGACTTCAGCCAGTAACGAATCTCAAACCAGAAGAAATAAAACATGTCCGCGCTCCTAGTTCAGGCCTGCAAGGCTGGCGAAGAAAACATCTTCGAGGTCGGGAGCCACCGCAACGAATCCCTCTTCCGGCGGAGCGTCGGCGAAGACATGAATCTGCGGGCGGCCGCCGACGAGTTTGTTGGATATGACCGGCAACCTGCTGGTGTATTCCTTCACGGCGTCCCGCCCAATGGACTTGCGCCATACCTTGCCTTCCAGGCTGCGCACGGCCACGTCAGGAGAGCCGGCGAAAAGCACTTTGCCCAGATGGATGATCGCCATGTTGCTGCACAACTCCATCACATCCTCCACGATGTGCGTGGACAGGATCACGATCACGTTGTCACCGATCTCGGCCAGCAAATTGTAAAAACGATTCCGCTCGCCAGGATCGAGGCCCGCCGTGGGCTCATCCACAATCAAAAGGTGCGGGTTGCCGATGAGAGCCTGCGCAATCCCGAAGCGCTGCCGCATGCCGCCGGAAAAGCCGGTGAGCCGCTTGCGGCGATGATCCCAGAGATTCACCCGGTGAAGCATCTCGTGGACGATCTCCTTGCGCTGTCTCCCGCTCGTGATGCCTTTCAGCAGCGCGATCTGGTCGAGCATTTCTTCGGCGTTTACGCGCGGGTACACGCCGAAGTCCTGGGGCAGGTACCCCAGCATCTGGCGAACCTCGTCCTTGGAGCGAAGCACATCGAGGCCGTCCATGTGGATGGAGCCGGAATCAGGCTCTTGCAGCGTGGCAATGGTGCGCATCAGCGTGGATTTGCCTGCGCCATTGGGGCCCAGCAGACCGTAGAGACCACGCGGGATCGTAAGGTTCACATTGTCGAGGGCGCGAACGCCGCCCTTGTAGACCTTGTTGAGGCCTGCAATCCGAAGCTCCATGAGAAGTCCATCCTCCATCCCGGTCCGCGGACGGCAAAGATTCCGTTATGAGCAGGAACCGGACACAAATCCCGGGATCCTGATCCACAGTCCTTTGGAATCGTCACGGCAATTACCCGCGATTACGGTACGGAAAGATTAACAAGCATTCGGTTCCGGCGCGACCTCTTTTGTCCGGCCGGTGAGAATTGGGCAGGCCAACCGCGGCCAACGGAGTTCACATCTGAGGATTAAGACAGCGCAGCCAACCAGGGTCTACCTGATTGGCTGCTGGCTAATTCGCACTCAAGCCGGCTCTCTATCGGGATTCAAAAGTGGTGCTCATTGATCGGCAGCTCAATGGCTTTCCCATAAGACTGGAGCGCCGCAGTCTTGAAACTGCGGCGCGGTGCCGGACTCAGTAAAAAAGGATCAACTGCCAAAATCAATGGAGACGGATGTCGCCGGAACCGGTTTGCACGCGAATGGTGGGACCTCCCCCATTCAACGTGCCGTGGATGTGATGGTGATCGAATGAGCCCTGTACCACCATCTCGTGTTCGCTGTTCACCGAGCCCGAGCCCGTGGATGCGTCCAGCGTGACACCAGCATTTCCTGTCCAAAGTTCGATGCTGCCTGATCCGGTTTGCAGGGTCCAGGAACTGGACGGGGTTCCGTTGGCTTTAATGTCGCCGGAGCCTGTCTCTCCGTGGAAACCGCCGTGAATGTCCTTCAGCTCGATATCCCCGGAGCCCGTCTCAGCCACCACGTCGCCCTGGCCGGTCTGTTCGGCAACAATGTTGCCCGATCCGGTTTTCACCGTAAACGCTCCTTCCAGCCCCGTTGCCCGGATATCGCCCGAGCCGGTCTGGAGCTTCGCGTCCTTCCCCACGCCTTCATCGATGACTTCGCCGGAACCGGAGTTTGCGCTGAGTTGCGTGCCCGCGGGCGCTTCAATCCGGTAATCGATGCTGATGCCGTGCCAGTGCTCCTGGTGCTGACCCACACGAATCGAGTCGCCATTCTGTTCGATGGGCGGGTTGGCGGCAATCTGGCGGGCCTCTTCTTCGCTGCCCTCTTCGCTTACGTGGATCTGGCCATGAACGCGGATCTCGTTGCCGGAACTGCGCGTGATACGGATGCTGCCGGAGCCGGTAGAAACAGAAAGTTGTGCGGCGCCGCCGGCGGTCAGGGTGCGATCGAACGAAAGCGATCCCCCCTCCTGCATGCCGCCGGCTTTCGTGCCGTCTCCGCCATCCGCGCGAATGGCAGGTGCAGTGGGTGACACTGCGACCATATGAGTCTCGGAGTCCGATGAGACTGCATCAAGCTGACTGCTTGCTTGCTCTGTTTCGATTCGAGACGATACCTCGACAGCCTCAGAATGACTGCTGGTTGTCGAATCTGGTGAAGCCGCAACGTTCCGCGCGCCGGTCAGAATCAGGGGAGAGGACTGCGAGGTGGTTGCCGCCTGCACATGCACAAGCATGGCGCACGACAAAATTGCCACAGGCACCAGCGCGACCCCAACAAGGGCGCGCCGACCCCCGGCAAAGCACTGGCGGAAAGAGTTATCGTTGAGCAACCGTTCGATGCGGCGAGACAAACTTCCTGGGCGTGCCATGGCAACTCCTATGCGAACTCGGCGCGGTGCCGCGGCGAATTCGAGCAAAATTTGGGCGTAGGACGTGCAACTCGCGGCCTCTTCCATCCCGGCGCGGTCGCTGATGGCTTCAGCCAACTCGGCGAGCTGGTGCTTGATCCACCAGCCGAGAGGGCTGAACCAGACGATTGCTGCATACAAACTTGCCAGCAGCTGAAGGTAGAAGTCTCCCTGCCGAATGTGGGAACGCTCGTGGGCCAGGACGATGCGCAGCTTCTCGGTGTCCCAGCTTGCGTAGTCCGCAGGCAGCAGGATGGCCGAACCCACGGTTAGCGGCGAAGCGATTTTGCTGCTGGCGCGGACCTGAAGACAAGCCGCATCATAGGGCAGTTGCCACGACGGAATGGGTGCGGCCGTTCGCCACAACCGTATCGTTGCGACAACACCCAGCGCGATCCGCATGAAAAAGAGCGCGGTGATTCCGCAATAGAAGAAGAGGAGCACGTTGCCCGGAGAAATGCTGACGCCGCTGCCGGACCACGAAGCTTGTGTCTTCTGTCCGTGACCCGGATTCAGGAATGCATTCTGTTCTGTTGTGCCTGCGCGCTGCCCGTTGGCGGACGGTCTTTCGGTGGTCTGGGGCGCGTCGGCTGCCTGAGGCATGCCAGATTGCCGGATTCCCGACGCATTGCCTTCGGGATTGAGAGCCGGCGGAGGCGCAGGCTTCTGGCTCGATCCGCCCTTGGACAGAATGTGGGCCTGCAACTCTTCGAGCAGCGTCATCGGGTGAGCGGGAAGAGAGATATTGATGCCCGTGGGCAGGACAGGCCACTGCGTCACCATCGGCGACAACAGCGGCATGGCTAGCGCCGAGATCAGCACCAGGCCCCACGCGGCCTTCTGCGCCAGCACATTGCGGACCCTGAAGATGCGAAGGCCCAGCGCAACTGCCAATCCGACAAGGAGCGATCGAACGGCTGCTTCGAGGAAGACGGGAATCATTGAACCTCCTTTTTGGCTGAGGGAACGGCCTTTCTGGCTTCGCCGATGCGGTCGGCCAGGCGCTGGAGTTCGGCGCGGTCAAGCACCTTGGAATCAACCATGCCGACCAGCAGCGTTTCAACCGAACCCTCGCAGAACCAGTCCACGATGCGCTTCACGGCCCGGCCGGCAACGCGCTGGCGAGACTCGGCAGGGCGATAAATAAACGTGCGATCGTCGACGCTATGCACGAGGTAACCTTTTTCTTCCAGACGGCGAAGAACGGTACGCACGGTGGAATCTTTGAGAGGACGGTCCAGCTCTTCTCTCACATGGTCCGCGGTGGCAACCCCAAGACGCCAGACAATGAGCAGGACATCTCGTTCCAGTGCGCCAAGCTCGGCGGGATCGTGAGGAGGGGTAGTGTTACCGTTCATAATGTTACCGACTGTAACACACTGCGCCGGCAGATATGCAAGTAAATTCTTGCGGGAATTGTCGGGGACGATCTTGATGCCGGCGCCCAGCCGGTGTGCGTGTCATGCTAGGTTGAGGCAAAGGAGCAGTTTAATCCCCGCTATGCTCACCCGAATCACAATGTGTCTCCTCCTGGCTCTGAACGCCGGCGCCAGCCTGTTCGGCGCCGAATTTGCCATGAGGGTGACCGACAAGAATTATCTCGATACTCAGGGTTTCAGCGTATTTCTCTACGACAGCACGTACCATCCCGTCTTCGTCGACCAGAAGAACACGGCCATGGAGATGATTCTCCACGGCCAGCGCATCGCCACCAATGGCGATGTCCGCCTGATGCCCACTCCCGAGCAGTGGGATTTGGTGGCGACTCTCAAAGGGCGCCAGGCCGATAAGGCAAGCAACCGGCTGACCGCCGATCTTGCTTTCCCTACCTTCGATCTCAGCTACACCCTTGAAGTTGCAGCGGAACCAGGCGGCGTGAGGGTCACCATCAATCTGGACAAACCGCTACCCGAGAAGCTGGCCGGGCGAGCGGGATTCAACCTTGAGTTTCTGCCCTCCATCTACATGGGCAAGGCTTACCTGGTTGATGGAAACAAGGCCGGCATCTTTCCGCGCACTCCGAACGATCCGATGGTGAAGGTGCTCCCGCTCACTGATGAACCGAAGAAGGCGTATTACTTGGAGGACTGGGACAAGGCCAAGGGATTCACGCAGCCTCTGCCGTTCGCCGAGGGCAAGACCATCACCCTGGGGGTGGACGATTCGCTGGCCCGGATCAACGTTACGTCGGAAACGGCCAACCTGATGCTGTTCGATGGACGCGACCGCGCGCAGAACGGCTGGTTCGTGTTGCGCTCGCTGATCCCTTCAGGCAAGACCACCGGCGCCATCGTGTGGCACATCAGGCCCGACGTGATTCCGAACTGGACGCGGCCGCCGATGATCGCGCACAGCCAGGTGGGGTACGCGCCGGATTTCTCCAAGGTAGCGGTCCTCGAACTCGATCCGAAGTACAACGGCCCCAAGACGGCCAGAGTACTGCGCCTGATGGAGGACGGGTCGTACAAACAGGTGTTTGAGGGTCCCATCACGCCGGCAACGCCCTGGCTGCGTTATGTCTATTCGAAGTTCGATTTCACGCCGGTCAAGGATCCCGGCCTTTATGTTATCGAGTACGCAGACCAGCGTACGGCGCCCTTCCCCATCTCCGACGCCCCTTACGCCAACGTCTGGCAGGACAGCCTGGACCACCACCTTGCCGAGCAGATGGATCACGTCTCTGTGCGCGAAGGCTATCGCGTGTGGCACGGCGCGTCGCACCTGGATGATGGCCGCATGGCCCCCGTGGTTGGTGACCAATTCGACGGATGGAGTCAGGCGACCGCAACCGACGGCAAGTACAAAGGCGGCGATCACATTCCGGGGATGAATGTGGGCGGCTGGTATGATGCCGGCGACTTCGATCTCGAAGAGCCTGCGCAACTCAGCGTGATTCAGAGCCTGGCTCTGGCCTATCGCGAATTCAATCTCAAGTACGACGAGCTCACGGTGGACGAAGCGGCGCGTGCGGTTGAGATGCACCGTCCCGATGGCGTGCCGGATACGGTCGAGCAAGTGAAGCATGGCGCACTCCTCATCCTCGCGCAGTTCCACAACATCGGCCACGCCATCCGCGGCACGCACGAACCGGATCTGCGTCAGTACACGCACCTCGGTGACGGAGCGTCCAAGACCGACGGCCGCATCTATGACCCGAAGCTGGGTCCAAACGAAGTGAAGGGCGACTACTCCGGCAGGCCCGACGACCGCTGGATCTTTACCACCAACAATCCGTTCTTTCAGTGGAACGCCATCGCCGCGCTGGCTGCGGCTGCCGATACGCTCAAAGGCTGGGACGACGCGTTAGCGAAAGACTGCCTCGACACCGCGATCAAGGCGTGGAACGACGAAAAGGCCCACCCGACGGCATTTCCGGCGGGCGGCTTTGGCGGAGGAGCTCCGGCTGCGCCGGGCGGCGTGCTGGCCGCATCGCAGGGAGCGGTGTCTGGCGCGCCAAGGCCGGCGAACACGGCCAGTACGCCGAGTTCAGGTACGACGAGCGCGGCGCCAGCTCCACCCGGGGGCCCGGGGCGTGGTGCGTTCAGTGTCGGAATGGATTGGGCCGCGGCCCTGGAATTGACCATCGCCACGAACGGCGCGGAGCCGTACAAGTCGCGCCTCAAAGAGTTGTTCCCTCAGATGATCACCCCGCAGCAGATGGGTTTCCGTGGTTGGACGGCGGTTCGGGCCTTGCCTTATCTGGACGCGAACGCCAAAGATCAAATGAGGGAGGCAGTGAAGACCTACATGGCGGGGCTGGAGAAGCAGTTGGACGCGACCCCGTTCGGCGTGCCCCCGAGCATGGGCACGTGGGGCGGTTCGGGAGCCGTGGTTGACATGGCCATCCGGATGTACTTCCTGCACAAGACCTTTCCGGATCTCGTGGGCCCCGAATATACTCTGCGCGCCGTCAATTACATTCTCGGCACGCACCCCGTCTCCAGCACTTCGTATGTAGCTGGAGTCGGTACGGTCTCCAAGACGAAGACCTACAGCAATAACCGCGCCGATAACTCTTACATCCCCGGCGCCGTGATTCCCGGATACATTGTCATCAAGCCGGATTTTCCGGAGTGCATCGACGACTTCGGATTCCTCTGGTTCGAAGATGAAGCCGTCGTGGCCGGGTCAGCAAGCTGGGTTGTTGCCGGCAACGCCGCGGACGCGATCACGAAGGAATCGAAGTAGGTCCCACAGTTACTTGGCCCGAAGGCGCCAGAGATTCCGGGAGCATCGGCCATGAAAGCTACTGGTCTACTTCTGGACGCCTGGTACTAACCGTGATGCGGATCGGTTCCACGGCCTTTTCGAGTTGACCTCGAACGGCAGAAGGTGCGTGCACTAAACGCCATGGGAACGCCTGTGTGGAGTAGCTGGCCAAAACCTGCACCGTCATGGCCTTGGTGTTCTTCACGTCCAGATAGAATGCTCCGGATGCATTGGACATGGCGACGTCCTTGCCAATCTGGATCGCAATCCCTTCGATACCTAACCCAGTTGCTTCGTCGACGACGGTACCCTCAACGACGTATTTGGAGAAGGACGGCGTGTCATCGAAGTTCTGCGGACCTACGGAGCTATACTTCAGGCCACTCAGATAACCGCCCCACCGCACCTTGCCTACGGGATCCACAATTGAAGTGAGATTGGCATCGGAGCCATGCGGCATGCGCAGCCGTATGCTGAATGTCCAAGCTTGGAATATCGGCTTCCCTCCAAACGCGGTAGCTATCGGGCTCACATAGGTCTCTTGTTCTGCCGAGAGCGAGATCAGGTTGGATATCCAATGGCCGCCGAAGCTGAACGTATTCTGGCCGTCCATTCGGTTGAAATCCTGGGTAATCATCAGCCTGGAGCTTATCTTGAACTCATTTACTGCGACCTCGACCTTTTCCTTGATAAGGGAGGAATCCAGATTAATGAAGGACCCAAACGATCTCCATCTGGATGTGATAGCCCGGCTTACTGAGATCGATTCAGACTTGGTTGGCCCGCTGACTCCATCCATGGTCACAGTGCTCGCGGACGGGTTCAGCGAAAATCCCGCCACGTTTATCGATATCGAGCCTGAGTCACTTACCCCTGTCACTGCCGGATACCCAACTACAATCGTGCGGTCGCGGTCGTGTGAGTAGTACAGGTTCACGGCATCAATGGGCGAGAAAGACACTCTCGCATTCAGACCCAGCGCTTCCTGGTTGTAATATGGGGTTTCCTGCCGCTCGAACTTCGGACTGGCGGAGATGTACGAAGTCCGCAAGTCCAGCTGCCTTCGCAGATACTCTCCGGCTATCGCCGCATATCCTGCCCCGGCTCCAACTCCTCCGGCGCCGCTCAGGATGAGTGACTTGGCTGGCTTCCAACCGAAGGACTCGATGGATGTAACCTTGCCATCGTAGCTATTCAGGCTGTGCATTTGCAGCGTCTCGGACAGCCGCCGGCTCACACTCATCACCACCAAAGGCGTTTCCACCGTATCTCCGGTGTGCATAAAGGGAAGCATGCTCTCCTCCAGAAGCAGGCCGGAGAATAGCTGCGTATGCGTGGTCCTGGTGTCGTGTGAGATACCGCCTCCCCGCACGGAGAAGCTATGACTGCCGTAGTCATCGGTATCCAGAGTAGCCGGAAGCACCGCGTCCCCAAGATCGAGGTGATACTCACTCGCCTGTTTCGCTTCGCTCCTGTTAAGAGGAACCCTGAGATAGCCTCCCGCCTTCATCCCGTTGTTGTAGCCTACGCCCGTCCAGCCGGCCAGGTTATGCCATGTAAATGCCGTCTGGATTCCGTAAGCGTTGTAGGTCTGATCGCCTCCGGCACTGGTGTTGAATGAACTTTGACCGTTCGTCACAGCCGCGCCGAGCAGGAACACTAGTAGAGCTTTCATACGCCCTCTCATTGGGTGCTCAGGCTGAACCCATCTTCGAACTTCACTGAAGCTTGCGTTGCCCCGGGCATGGCTACTTCTCGGACCTGTGCCGGATAAATGGGAAATCCGCCCAGTTCCTCCTTGGAGGCGGTGATCTCCAGGACACGTGCCAGCTTCTGGCTATTGTTGTGAATCAATAGCCTGCCATCGGCCAGTTCCAGGCTCACGTCAGAGCGCTTCAACTTGTCCTTCTGGTAGACGTAGATCATGTGGGGGAACACGAACTTGATGCGCATGCCTGTCTGCTGCTCCGCCCTGGTCACCGTAGCGATGATCGAGAAGCTGATGGGAGCGGTTGGGAACGAAGCCTTGTAGAAGATCATGTGCGTGTCATGAGCCGCCAGGGTAAAGCTGCTGGCTCCCATTCTGATATGGACATCCTTGTCGAGGTCAGAATAGTGAACAATGCCGTGCTCATCGACAACGAAACTTTTGGTCTCCAGGGTGACCGCCATGGCATTATCCGTCGTGTTCTGTACTTCGAACATGCCGTTAGCTTTGGATCCACGGTATTCGGCTACGGGAGGAGCTATACCCTGGGCCCAGGTTGATGCCGCACCGATACTAAGAAGAATGAATGTCAGGAATCTCATAATTGGGCACCTGTAAAGAAGAGGGTGGTGTCGAACCCACCCTCTTCGAAATCGAAGTCGGGAAACATCTGCTTGTTAGATTGCCTGGGCCACGATGTACAGGACGCCGAGGTAGGTACCAGGAGCCGGCACTGCACCGGTCGATCCAAGCAGGTGGTTGCCGGGGTTGATGTTGACCTGCAACATGCTGAAACCTTCCGGCTTACCCGTCGGGAAACCCGTATTGAAGGTGGACGTAGCGCCCTTGACCTGGTCAAGCATGACGGCATTGCCGAATCCCGTGCCGCAGCTGGCATTCTTGCCGAACCACACATAGCCGTTGGCGTCGTTGCCGGCAGCCTGAAGAGAGGTCCCGTTGATGAACGTCGAGGGGATCTTGTTGAGCGTAAGTGGATGGAATTCTGCGCTCAGAAGATCGGTGGCATACGCGCATACCGTCACGGTGCGCTGCCTGAGGTTGTAGGTCAGCTGCCACGAAGGAGCAGTTGGCGAGATTGCCATCAGGTTCGAGTAGCCTTCGGCGAGCTGTTGCTGCGTGGTCTTGGACGCCAGATTGAAATCGAATACGACGGGGGCAGTATTGACAGCGGTGAGTCCGATGTACTCAGGGACAATGGCCTTCAGTACAACCGGCTTGCTGGTCGCGGTCAACTGCGCCGAGGCAGTGGTGGCGAACAGAGTGAGAACTGCGGCAAAAGCAAAAAACATCTTCTTCATTGTCGTTTCCTCAATGTGCAGGTACGTAATCACAAACGGTTATTTGAGGCATTGAATCCTCAGTTGACGAGTTGACATAAAGCAGGATCGAAAGTTCCCGATAAACAAGGCCCTGCTCCATCCTTACGAATGAGGAAGTTTGGTTACATCTCGCATTGCCTGGTCAAGAACCAGTCGCTCAAACTGCGGTGGGGTCGTGAATCTGGATGCTGAGATCATCTGCACGCGCGTCGTTGTCGCTTGAATCATTCGAAACCAAAGCCGTTGCCCCTCTTTTCGAATAGAGGCGACGCGACACCAATACTGCGCAGCACGCAAAACCGAGAAAGAACGCGATGAGAGTCACTGGAGTTCCTCTCTACCTATCCTCGCGACGGTGTCGATTGGTTCTAGGTCGTTGTCGCTAACTTCCATGGATCTCAATTCCTGCGAACACTCGCGGAGCATTACTTACATCACTCGCTCAGAACACTTCAGATGTGACAGAACCGATTCCGACGACTCCACATAAAATTGCACGGACACCGCGAATCCGCTTGCCGAAATGTCTGGCGCCTCTTCGTCGCGTTGTTCTACTCGAAGCACCACTCCCTCGCCAGTCAAATGCGGCCCCAGCTCTCCGCCCATAATGCTGGGAAGCATAACGTCCATCTGCACTCGCGCCCCGACCGGAGGCAAATCCACGGAGCAGATGAACGCGCCTGCCGTATTGACGTCGCGCGTCATCCCGTCACCGTACTCAGCCGGCCCATTCGGTGTCGCCCAATAGAAAAAAACGGGAGCGCTCAGATGGTACCGGTAGTTGTTCCGCAGCTCGAAGGTTCTTTCGTGCGCGATTTGCATTTTCATAAGATGCATACAACATCCAGGCGTTCCTGATTAAGTATTTCCAATGTATCCGCGAAGGGATTTGCTCACAAGAGAGCAAATCTCTCAAGGTAAAGCTTCTCTCTTGTGCGCCCGCAACTGTAGAGCCTAACTGTTGCGGGTTGCCCTTGCCTTGCCCCTCCACGCTGGGCTATGTAGACACGGCGATGAGGAGCAAAAGTTCTCCTATCAAGGTCAGAGTCATTTGTCTCTGATTTGTGCGTTTTATCACATTACAATAGTTAATAAGAGCGATGCACTCTTAACTAACATTAGGCGTGCTCCAGGCCCAGCCGTCGGCGCCGCTCGCAGATCGGAACTCACGATCGCGCTCCCATCTCGACAATAATCAAACTTGGAGTAATATAGGTCATGATTTCCACACGAATTCTAACGCTTGGTGAGATCGCGACGCACTTTGTGTGCACGCTCTGTTTGCTGAAAGATTAGGTCAGAGCCCACCGTGCCCCCAAGGAAACGCGACTTCATTTAACTGAGGAGAGTTAGTTTAGGCCACTGCCACTGAGAACGTGATGCTAGTCAATTAGGAAAGTGGAAATGCCGCTTTTGTATTGAAAGTTGTCAAGAAATGCCGATCTATAACTATGAGAGTGCGCTCGTACGCACCTAGGTAGCTAAACCAGATTGTTTCCGAGAGGATGGCGTTGTGATGGTAGTTGATCGTGGTTTGATTTCTGTGTTGATCGCGACCAAGACTGCGATGGAGGGCGAGCTCTTTGCCGGGGCGCTGAATCGGAAGCCGCACTTTCGCGTGGCTAAGAGCGTCACGACAGCTCGGGAAGTGCTCAAAACAGCTGGTTCAATAGACTTAAATGTCGCGCTGATCAGTGCAGCTCTGGCAGATGGCCCTTTGAGCGGATTTCTTGCGGTGCGCCAGATGCGTGAATCTGCTCCGGGTGTCAAGTCCGTCCTTCTGCTCGACCACCCAGAACCGAATCTGGTTTTTGATGCCTTTCGGGCGGGGGCCAAAGGCATCTTTTGCTTCTCCGAGTCGCCTTTCAAGGCACTCTTCAGGTGTGTGGAACGTGTCAACGCTGGACAGATCTGGGCAAAAAGCAGCGAATTGGCAAATGTATTGGAAACCTTCCGCAAACTTGCGCCCATGCGCATCGTGAATGCCGACGGAATGAAGTTGCTGACCAAACGAGAGGAAGAGGTGGTCCGCCTCTTGGGCGATGGCCTGCAGAATCGAGAGATCGCTCGTGAGCTCAATCTTAGCGAACACACGATCAAGAACTACCTTTTTCATATTTTCGATAAGCTGGGTGTTTCGTCGCGCGTCGAACTGATCCTTTATGCGGTAAGCAGCACAAAGCGGGTACGGAGCGTCGCTGTCGAGAGCGATGAACACGAAGACGAAGGAACGGCCGGTGCTCCGGCAGCTTAGGGATGTTTGCTGACAGAGCGCAAATGCAACTCGAGGAACCTATCCCCGGGGCAGGGAAACCTCCCGGATCTGATCTTCACTTAGCGATCCGGCACCCGGAATCTCGCGTTCCATGACGAATTGCGGATGGTTGTGTGCTTTGACGCGCAGCAGTTTGCGGTTGGCGATTTGCTGCGCGCCGAAGGAGCGGTCGCCGATCGCCGGATGGCGAGTCTGCGGCCGGGCGTTATGTTCGATCCGGGGTTCCGTAAGCTAGCTGTTCAATCCACTCTGCCCCCGTGTTCGTCGGTTCGCCCATTGCTGCATTCGAAACGTCCTCCCACGATTCCCACGTGGTCAGGCGCTCGGCATACGCAGCGCGCGCTCGCGGCAGAATCGAGGTGCCCAGCCCGAGTCGCAGCGGCGGATTGTCCGCGTCCACAAGCTTGAGAACGGCCTCGGCGGTTGCGTCAGGGTCGCCTCGTTCCACGTTGACCAGGTGCGTCAGAAACTGCTTTCGGAAGTCCGCGTATGGTTCCAGAACATCGGCGATCTGTGCGGACTTGCCGAAATCGGTTGCGTAGGCCCCAGGCTCAACCAGCGTCACCTTGATCCCAAACGCTTTCACTTCCTGCGCCACCGATTCGTGCAGTGCTTCCACTGCCCATTTCGTGGCGCAATAGAAGCCGATGAGCGGCAGCGCTGTAATCCCCAGGCCGCTTGAAACGCCGAGAATGTGACCGCTCCCTTGCTTCCGCAGCAGAGGTAGGGCTGCTCGAAGGACTCGGACCATGCCGAGGTAGTTCGCGTCGAAGAGGCCGCGGATCTGTTCGTCGCTCGCCTCCTCGGTAGCGGCAAACAGGCTGGTGCCGGCATTGTTGACCAGGATGTCCAGCTTGCCGAAGTGTGCGTATGCCTGCTCAACCACTTGCTCAACTTGCTCAGAGTTGGTCACATCGAGGGCGAGGGGCAGGACCGCGTCGCCGAAGCGTCCCTTCAGGTCGGCTACATCGGCAAGTTTGCGGGCAGTAGCTGTAACCTGATCGCCACGTTTGAGAGCGGCTTCGGCCCAGATGCGGCCGAAGCCACGAGAGGCGCCGGTGATGAACCATGTCTTCTTCATGTCGATTCTCCTTGTCGTTGAAAGCGATCGGTGATGGATTCAGGCCTGCGTATAATGCATATTCCCAAGATCGGTGAGAAGGTCAGGGCCAGTTGGGTTCCAGCCCAGCGTTGCGCGGGTCTGCGCACTGGAAATGTGGGCGTCCCTCCCCGCGAAGAACCCGAGGAAGCCGAAATGTTCCTGGGCCTGTTCCGGTGAGATAGAAATGACAGGCACGTTCAGGCCGTGGCCAATGACTGTGGCAATGTCCTTCAACGCCACACCCTCTTCGGCGACTGCGTGGTACCGAGCTCCCGCCGTGAACTTGTCCAGAGCGAGCCTGTAGAGGCGGGCGACATCTGTTACATGCGCGGCGGGCCAGCGGTTGTGACCATCGCCGATATACGCTGAGACTCCCTTTGCGCGAGCAATAGCAATGAGGGGAGTGATCAGGCCTTGTTTTTCCGTGTCGTGGACCTGGGGTAAGCGCATCACCGAGGTGTGCACGCCGCGTTCCAAGAGCGCAACCGCCGTTACCTCGGATACGCGAGGAAGGGACGGAGAAGAAAGCGGTGGATCATCCTCGGTAGCAGCGCGGCCCTGGGCCACTCCGACTCCCGAGGTGACGATGAACGGACGGCTGGAGCCTTGGAGCACCGCGCCGATGGTCTCAATAGCGCGTTTGTCGAGCTCGCAGCTTTCCGCGAATCTCGTCCAATCATGCCGGAAGGCTGTGTGAATGACCGCATCGGAGGCGGCTGCTCCACTACGCAGACTCTCCAGATCTTCCAGATCGCCTCGCTGTACCTGAGCCCCGATGGCGGCCAGAGACTGAGCCCCCGCATCTGTGCGCGCAAGGCCGAGCACCTGATGGCCCGCGCCGAGGAGTTCCGGAACAATCCTGGAACCGATGAATCCTGTCGCACCTGTAACGAAAACACGCATATGTGTCTCCTTCGATCTCTTTGCATCTAGCGTTGACGAGCAGCTACCGTCTGGACTAAAACGGAGATAATCTCCGAATGAATAGATAACCGGAGGTAGTCTCCGGTTGCAGGAATATTTGATATCGTGAGGAAAAATTCAAAATCTGCTCCGCGCAGGTTGCGTTCGGATGCCGAGCGCAACCGTAAGCGTATTCTCGAAGTGGCGAAGGCAGCCTTTACTCGCAATGGGGCGGATGCCAGTCTGGACGAAATCGCGAAGCAGGCCGGCGTCGGAGCCGGTACCTTATATCGCCATTTCCCAACGCGGGACGCGCTGATCGAAGGGGTCTATCGGAACGAGGTGGAGCAACTCGCTGCGGCTGCGGGTCGGTTCGCCCAGGCGATGTCTCCAATCGAGGCTCTGAGAGCGTGGATGCTCTTGTTCGTCGATTACATCGCAGCAAAGCACATCATCGCACCCGCTCTCAATAGCGTTGTCGGAGGCCCTTCCAGGCTCTATGAAGGTTCACGCGGTCTGATTCAGGGAGCGATTGATGAACTGGTGAAGCGCGCGAAGAAGAGCGGCAACCTGCGAAGGGATCTGGATGCCTCCGACCTGCTTCGCGCCCTGATTGGCGTCTCTCACGTCGGAGCCGGGCCTGATTGGCAGCAAAGCGCCAGGAGGCTTGTTGACATCCTCATCGCAGGCTCGCGTCCAGTCTGAAAGGATCGCCTTCGCAAACCGCGAGTGGCGGCGATGCCCATAATGCCCTCGCCGATGGCTACTTCAGAGCCGTTGGACAGTCGACTCAGACTTAGTCAATTCTTATGAGATCTACCCTGATGCCAACCAGCGCTCAAGTCGATCCGCGTAAGTGCGGCTCGAGCGATGCTCCGAACCGTCCGAAAGCTTCACCGTGAACTCGCGGTTCTCGAGGGATCGCAGCTCCAGTATGCCTTTGGACTGCACAATTCGGGAGCGGTGTATACGGATAAACTTTGCCGGGTCGAGCCTCTGTTCGAGAGACGCCATCGTCTCGCGTAACAGGTAAGAACGACCGTTGACGTGGAGTTCAACATAATCACCGGCAGCCCCAATCCACTGCACATCCTCGGCAATGACGATTTGAATGCGGGATCCAGCTTGCACGGTAAACCGGGACGCGAATACCTCGGAGCTGCGGTTCAGCATTTTCATGACCCGCTGTGCCATGTCGGCCTTTAATGCGGAGTCGATCAGCTCACGAGCTCGACTAACCGCTGCCGCGAAGCGCGTGTCGTCCACCGGTTTTAACAAGTAATGCAGCGCATGAAAATCGAATGCCCGCAAAACATGTTGCTCATACGCTGTCAGAAAAATGATTGCGGGCAGGCTTTCTCCAGGCAACGCCCGCAGAACCTCAAAACCGTCCATTCCGGGCATCTGGATGTCGAGGAACACAACATCGGGAGATCGTTCCAGAATTCTTTCCACTGCGGACTGCCCGTCCGCGCATTCCCCAACAATCTCGACATCCCTGAATTTGCGTAGCCTGAGAACGACGCCACGACGCGCCAAGGGCTCGTCGTCGACGATTAGAGCGCGCACGGCGAAGGCTCCAGCAGGCTCCCGGTCCTTCGTAAAGGCAAATCCAGCACAACCTCGCAACCGCCGGCCTCAGGCCACCCCAGCGAGAATTCAAAATTCGTCCCGTAAAGTGTTTTCAGACGCTCGGCTGTGTTTCCCAGACCGATTCCATTTCCATTCTTCTTTTGCTCGCCCTCACGGCGTCCGGAGTTCCCCACAACAATTCGCAACCGGTCGGCCTCGAGCGCGCTCTTGATCACAATCCGCCCACCTTCGATCAATGGCGCCACTCCATAGCGCACCGCGTTCTCAACCAGCGGTTGCAACAACATGTTCGGCACCAGGGCATCCCGCGTTTCCAACGGAACTGCGATATCGATTCTCAGCCGCTCCCCCAGCCTTGTTTGCTCAATCGCCAGGTACCCTTCAGTGAAAGCCAGTTCCTGCGAAAGCGTCACCTCGGCTGTAACTTCGGAATCCAGGCTTGTGCGCAGGAGATCTCCGATCTGCGCCAGCATCCGCGTGGCCGCGGGCCCATTTCCATCCAGAACGAGAGTGGAGACGGCATTCAGCGAATTGAATAGGAAGTGTGGATTCAACTGATAGCGAAGTGCACGCAGGCGCGCCTCTCTTAGCTCAGACTCGGCGCGAATCAACCGCTCCTTCTCCATGCTCGATTGCTGCCATTGCTTAATGCTGAAGTACAAACTGCACCACATGAGAAGCATGAAAAAGGACCACGCCCAAACTGCAACCAAGGCGTGCCACGGCACATGATTGAAAATTCGCAAAATGAGGTCGGATGCGCAGGTTACGGGAATGGATAGGACCATGGCCGCCGCGGCCGCTTTCAATTCAAAAGCGATCCAGGACCGCGATCGTCGCAGCAGCCAACGGCAAAAGGGGCGCAGAACAAAACTTCCCAGGAACATGAAGAAGACAGGCACCGTCTCGTCATTGAAGAACACACGCTTAGTCAAGAACGCATGAATGGATTCCAGGAGATGGAAAAGGTAATAGCAGCACCATCCAATGATCTGGACTTGCCAGAACGACCGCAAGTTCAGGACATTCTCCCGATTCATGAATAGCATTTTAGCCTACGCTATGAATCGCCATTCCACGGCCTGGCGCACGAAACCCTCGGCTCATCGCATTTCTCAATCGCCCAGCAGATTAGGCCTGGTCTATCAACTCCGTTGAGCTAGGTTCTCAACATGAGAAACGGTCGCTCCCGCCGTATTGGGACAGTTGCACGAGGTTGTTAGTTCGCCACTCGCTTTCGGGCTTGAGGTGTTGAGCCTGCGGCCCGACGTGATGTGTGTGAACGCGGAACACCCATGCAGTTCTCACTCAGAAGGGATTGCCTGAAGGTGTGGAACCACTTCTGCTGTCGATTGCATGCTAACTGTCCGACCCCGCCGAGTCGCCCTGATGTAAGTCGCCAGTCATCTCGGCACCACACTCTACACAGGAAAAGAGGAGATATGCGGAATTTGTGGATATCGTGCGTCACGACGATTCTTCTGGCCTGCTCCGGCAGTGCGTTCGCTCAACAGAGCTACAGGATTACGGATATGGGCCTTAACCACAGCACGGACAACTTCAGCATGGTCATGGGACTCAATAATGAAGGCTGGGCGGAGAACATGGATGGGGTTGTAAACCCGCCCATCAAGTCGACCTCCACGACCATTGCAAGTGGCCGGGCGGTGATATACGCCCACGGACGCAACATCGACCTCGGCACGCTCGGAGGAGACAACAGCTGGACCAACTATGGCGGGATCAACGATCGCGGGGAAGCTGTCGGCATGGCCGAAACATCTGTTCTGGATCCGAACGGCGAAGACATGTGCGGTTTTAGAACAATGAAAACGTGTCGCCCGTTTCTTTGGCGAGACGGCCACATCATGGCCCTTCCGACGCTGGGAGGAAATAACGGGCAGGCGGCCGCCATCAATAACCGCGAACAAATAGTAGGCATTTCCGAAACGACGGTCCCGGACCCCGGATGCCCCACGAGCAAGCAGCCTGGAACGACGGTATTGCCGGTAATGTGGGAAAAAGGCGAAGTCCGAGCTCTTCCTACGCTGCCTGGCGAGCCGGACGGCTTCGTGCAAGGCCTCAACGATCAGGGCCAGGCCGTGGGCGCCACGGGAACCTGCACCAGCTCTGCGATTCACGCCATATTGTGGGAAAACGACCACGCCTTTCAGCTTGCGGACCTCGGACACACTGGATCTAACGCCTACGCCATCAATGACCACGGCCAGGCTGTTGGGTATGTGTCGACCACCGACGGCTCAACGATCGTTGCCTCTCTTTGGCCAAGCGGCGTACACGGCGCAGTCTCAAACCTCGGCATTCTGCCGGGAGATGGCGCCGCCTTTGCCACTGGCATCAACAACCGGACCCAGGTGGTGGGAAGCACCTTCAACTCTCAGGGCTGGTCCCGCGGCTTCATCTGGCAAGACAATGTGATGACCGACCTGAACACGCTCGTTCCCGGAGATTCCAACCTCTACATAATCGCGGCTAGCAATATCAATGAGCGCGGACAAATCTCAGGCATGGCATCGGTCATGAGCGGGCCCGATGCGGGCAAGATCCATGCCATTCTGTTAACCCCTGTAGACGAACGCGTCGGCGAGTCGGCTGCGGATGTCGCACGTACACACCCGGGATCCATTTTGCCCGCGAATGTTTGCAGCCACCATTCGCTGAGATTCGTCCCCGGCCAACTCCTCCAGCAATGAGGGCATTCGTTCCCCTGCGCATATGCACGACCTTTGCTCGGTTCAATTCCATCCAGCTCGATGCCGCTCTGGCACAAGGCCTGAGCTCATCCTGGACAACACGGGTCACGTCGAATATCGACGTGACCCGGCATTGCCGGCCACCGAAGAGAGATCTCATTGCGGATCGGGAATCTTGAAATCCTTGGCGGTTTTTGTGATGGCTGCATGCCTCGCCATTCACGGCCAGTTATCTCCCAGGCAGATGGCCGATCCGGCAGTGGCGGCGCTCGGAAGTGGATTCGTCTCCGATACCGCACAAGTGAACGGAACAAGACTCCACTACGTGCGCGGCGGGACTGGGCCCGCCATCATTTTGCTGCACGGTTTTCCCGAAGACTGGTACGCATATCACCGCATCATGCCGCAGTTGGCGAAGCAATTCACCGTAGTGGCAGTCGACCTGCGCGGCATAGGCGGCTCCGCTGCGACCGCCGTTGGTTACGACGCCGCAAACATGGCAGAAGATGTTCATCAGCTGGCAGAACATCTGCATTTGGAGCACATTTACGTGGTCGGGCACGATATCGGCGGCATGGTTGCATATGCCTTCGCCCGCCGTTACCCAGAGACCAGCCGCGGGGTCATGATGCTTGACGCACCGCTGCCAGGCCTCGGGCCGTGGGATGCGGTTAGAGCCAATCCCATCACCTGGCATATAAGTTTTCAGCAGACGCCGGGCCTGCCGGAGCAACTCCTTGCCGGTCGCGAAGCCATCTATTTGCGACATTTTCTCGATTCCAGTACTTTCAGCGATGCGGATGTTGCGCGCTACGCCAAGGCATATGCCGCTCCCGAACATCTGCGTGCGGCGTTGGAAATCTATCGGGCCTTTCCGGCGAATGAGAAATTCAATGCGGCACAACTAAGCGCCATCAGCGTGCCCTTGATACTAGCTCCGGGCAAAAACTCGCCTTTCGTGAAGCTCATGCCGAGCTTTGCCGATGCGTTACGGACGCATGGGTGCACAAACGTTGAAATCGAAGTCATTGAGAACAGCGTTCATTACGTCGCGGATGAGCAGCCGGATGCTGTGGCTCAACTCATCGAACGCCATGCCTCGTTATAACTACGATTCCACAATGTTATGCGGAGGCGCACGAAGAACTTACCTCGAGTCGCAGGAAAGAAAAGGAAGCGTTAGCCGATCAACGGTGCTCGATCATGGATTTGGACCTAGATATTACTTCGGCATTACAACATATGCATCACTAGGATTCGAGGAGAGAGAGTGCGAAGGAGCATGATGAAGACTGGATTCGAGAAAGCGAGAAGGACAGTCTGGCAGTGCGGGAGCCTCCCGCTGGCCGCGTTGCTTTTACCCCCGGCAATTGCACTGGGACAAACGCAACGGCCGTCGAAGCCAGAACCTGCCCAAATCCGGCCGTTCAAAATCCATGTTTCCGACCGCGTTCTCATTGATCTTCGCCGCCGACTGGCAGAAGCCAACTGGCCCGATCAACTTCCCGGCACAACCTGGGAGTACGGCGCCGACATCAAGAAGGTTCGGGAACTCGCGGACTATTGGCAGAACGGCTACGACTGGCGCGCGCAGGAAGCGAAGATCAATCAGCTTGACCAGTTCACAACGGAAATTGATGGACAGCAAATTTATTTTATCCATCAGCGCTCTCCTCGCCCCGACGCCATACCGTTGATGCTGATCCACGGATGGCCCGGCTCGATTTTGGAGTTTGAAAAACTCATTGGACCGCTCACCCATCCCAAGGACCAAAATACCCCGGCATTTGACGTGATCATTCCTTCGCTTCCTGGCTTTGGATATTCCGGACCAACCACAACCCGTGGCTGGGGCCCACGGCGTATGGCGAGGGCTTTAGTTGTTCTCATGGATCGTTTGGGCTATTCCAAGTACGGCATACAGGGTGGGGACTGGGGTTCGGCAATAGCCCAGCAGATTGCTTACCAGGCGCCCACACACGTGATTGGGTTGCATCTGAACCAGATTTACGTGCCACCGCCGAACCAGGAAGCCGTTGCGAAAATGAGCGATGCTGAGCGGAAACGGTATTCCTACTTTGACCGGGAAGAGAGCAGCTTTTTTTTCCTCCAGGCCAGTGAACCGCAGACTCTTGCCTACGCCCTTACCGACTCCCCAGTGGGGTGGCTTGCTTGGATGATTGGCAAATTTCAACTGCTTACGGACAATAACGGCGATTTTCTTACGGCTGTGGATCGCGATACATTTTTAACCGATGTTACGCTCTATTGGGTAACCGGCACGATCGGCTCCGCCATGCGAATTTATCGCGAGAACCGGATCACCTTAGAGGAAATGGTGCCTACGCCACACCTGGAGACTCCGGTGGGGTATGCGGATTTTCCGAAGGATGTGGCTGTCCCGCCGTTTAGCTGGATTACTGAAACATACAACGTAGTACAAAGAACTGGCATGCCGAAGGGCGGGCACTTCGCGGCCCTCGAGCAGCCCGATCTCCTGGTTGCCGACATACGGAAATTCTTCGCAAAGATTGATCAGAAGTAAGCCGATATTGCGTCCGTCGATGAAATTCTTGCGAGACAGATGAGACGCGCCTGAATCGAATGGCGGCACATCGGACGCAAGCCGCTTGATCTGGACCGCGAAGCCATCCTCGGCGACCGCTAACATGGATAAAGCCTGGGCAGATGGCGAAGACTTACCGTGCCTCCTCGTATGAGTTTTGCGATCCCAGATTGCTGCTCCCTGATTACTGAACGCTGACACGTGCGCTAATTTATCCTCCTCTATCGGCTTGCTGAGCAAGTGACCGTTGCCAGTTGACCGCTGCGACAATGGGACGAGTAGTAAGGCCTGAAGTCTTCAGCCGGGATGTCAGAAGGCAAGCAACGAGTAAACTGAATCCGGTATCATGCTGATCGATTTACTCAGCCTGGCAAGCCGACTCCAATCCGGCGGTTCCCGGCGCACTG
Source organism: uncultured Acidobacteriota bacterium (assembly GCA_963846375.1). Classification (GTDB taxonomy): domain Bacteria; phylum Acidobacteriota; class Terriglobia; order Terriglobales; family Acidobacteriaceae; genus Telmatobacter. The sequence continues at coordinate 3,528 of CAWJVV010000005.1, read as the reverse complement.
GGTTGGTACCGCTAAGCCAAGGAGATTTACATGAACTTGCAGAAACAAATTGAGGAGTATATTGTCACTCAACCGGAACCAAAACGCAGCGAAATGCAACAGTTGCATCGCATTATTTTAGCGTTGATGCCAACATGTAAATTGTGGTTCTTAGATGGAAAAGACGAGAACGGAAAAACCGTTTCCAACCCAAACATTGGATATGGATCTCAAGCCATGAAATATGCCAATGGAAAAACCAGGGACTTCTATCAGATCGGCATAAGTGCGAATACAACAGGCATTTCCGTCTACATTATGGGGGTAAATGACAAGAAGTACCTGGCCCAGACATTTGGGCAGGAACTCGGCAAAGCGAGCATCACGGGGTATTGCATTAAATTCAAAACACTATCAGATATAAAAATCGACGTACTTAAAGCGGCAATACAATACGGAATTGAACAGACAAGCATTCAACATTGATTTCAACTTGAGTAAATGGACCGGCAATCCCAGCACGGATGGAGAATATGCGTACGACAATTACGAAAACTACTCCACTTGGACGTGAGTAGGCAGGACCTGACTTGCTAAAAAGAAACTGGGAGCCCAGATCCGGGTCCTACGACAGGTCGTCGTCCGTGGGTGGACGTGTCGCTTTCAGAGCTGACCGAATAAACTCGGCATCGTCGCGAACCGACTTGCTGGTTGGCAGGAGCGGCCCTCAGACTTGAGAATGAAGCCGAACGAAGAAACGCAGACCACAACTCAATTGTCCCGGAGGCCTGCACGCGGATGAATGGAGGAGCAAAGTCCGAACATGCTGAAACCTTGTCCATCGAGGGGCGCCAGGTGCGCATTTCCCATCCCGACAAGCTCTACTTCACCCGGCAGGTCCAGTTATCCAAGCTAGATATCGTCAAGTACTTCCTCGCAGTGGCGCCCGGCGCGCTCCACGGCATCAGTGACCGCCCCATCGTCCTCAAGCGCTTCGTCAACGGCGCCGAAGAGGACGCTTTCTACCAGAAGCGCGCGCCTTCCGACCGCCCCGGCTGGCTTCGCACCGTGACCCTGTCCTTCCCCTCTGGTCGCACCGCCGAGGAAGTCGTAGTCGACGACGCCGCAGGCCTCGCGTGGATTGTGAATCTCGGCTGCATCGAGTTGCACCCCCATCCGGTGCGCTCGGGCGACCTTGACCACCCCGACGAGATGCGAGTAGACCTCGATCCCGGCCCTGGTGTTGGCTGGGACAACGTGCGCCGCGTCGCCATGGAGGTGAAAGCGCTGCTTGAGGAAGTCGGGCTGCAGGGCTGGCCCAAAACGAGTGGTTCGCGCGGCATGCATATCAACGTCCGCATCCATCCGCGGTGGGGATTCGACCAGGTCCGGCGCGCGGCCTTGGCGCTCTCGCGGGCCATCGAGCGCCGCGTACCCGCCCTGGCCACGTCCAAATGGTGGAAAGAAGAGCGCCACGGCGTCTTTCTCGATTACAACCAGAACGCGAAGGATCGAACCACGGCGTCGGCCTATTCCGTCCGCCCGCTCCCCGATGCCCGCGTCTCGGCGCCTCTCGGCTGGGATGAGGTGGAGGCCTGCGACCCCGCCGACTTTACGGTCTTCACCATGCCGGCCCGATTCGCTCAGACGGGCGACCCCCACGCCGGAATGAACGATGCTGCCGGATTGCTCGACGGCCTCCTCGAGATGGCCGCCCGCGACGAAGCCGAAGGCCTGGGAGATGCACCCTGGCCGCCGCACTTCCGCAAGATGGAAGGAGAGGGCCCGCGCGTGGCTCCATCCCGAGCCAAGTCCGCGGCGAAAAAACCGGCGCGCGCAAAGATGCCGCTGATCACCGTCGCCAATTCACAGAGCAAAGCCGAGGCGCTCGCCGGTCTTGAGCGTTGGAAGCAGAGACACCCCGAGGCCGCTCAGCATCTCGCCATCGATGACGTGCTCGTCGATGCCATGCGCGGCCGATACAGCACCTGGACCCGCATCCGCATCAATCTTCGCCATGTGCCCGAACCCATCCGGCCCGCCCAGGAACAACCTGATCCCGACGAAGTCCCAAAATGGACCGGTCCCGCTTCAAAGCGCGCCCAGAAGCCCGGTAAATCTCAAAACGCCGACACCGGCAACTAGAGCGAGCCCTGTCTTCACCGCCCCAGCGCAAAGATCGTCTTCAACTCCTCAGGCGGCACTACCTCCAATTGCGCATACGTGCACTGCGAAGGCTGCTTGTCGGTGCGCCAGCGCCGGAATTGCGACATATGGCGGAAGCGCCCGGCCTGCATGTGCTCGTAGGCGACTTCGACCACTAACTCCGGCCGCAGCGGTTCCCACGATAGGTCTTTACCCTGGCTCCAGCGGCTTTGCGCGCCGGGCATACGTTGTTCCACGTCGCTCTCGACGCTTGCCCATTCTTTCCAAGGATGCTCCGCCAGCGCATTCTCGCGATAAGGCGCCAGGAACTCGATAAGTTCACGTCGCTTCTCTTTCGAAAAGCTGGCGCACACTCCCACATGCTGCAATGCGCCGGAATTGTTAAAGAGACCCAGGAGCAGCGAACCAATCTCCTCGCCCTCTGCGTTCTTGTACCAGCGGAAGCCGGCCACAACGCACTCGCAGTCCCGCTCATGCTTTACTTTCAACATCACCCGTTTGTCGGGCTGGTATGCACCGTGGCTTGGCTTTGCCACTACGCCATCAAGTCCCGCGCCTTCGAAGCGCCGAAACCAGTCCACGGCAGTGGAACGGTCCCGCGTTGCCGGGGTGATGTGGATCGGCGGAGTGGCGCCGGCTAGCACCGACTCCAGCTCTGTCCGCCTTATGGCAAAAGGCTCGCCACGCAGGTCGAGATCGCCCACGCACAGAAGGTCGAAGAAGATTACGGACGCGGGCATCTGCCCGGCCAGCAGCTTCACCCGCGAAGCGGCGGGATGAATTCGCAACTGCAATGCGTCGAAATCCAGCCGTCCCTCGCGCGCGATGACCAGCTCGCCATCCAGCACGTAGCGCTTCGGAAGCTGCGCGCGCAGCGGGTCGAGCATGTCGGGGAAGTAGCGGTTGAGCGGTTTCTCGTCGCGGCTCTGTATGAGGATTTCCTCGCCGTCGCGAAAGATCAAAACGCGGAAGCCATCCCACTTGGGCTCGAAAATCCAGTCACCTGCGGTGGGAACGTCATCGACCCGTTTGGCGAGCATGGGAAGAATGGGCGGATTCACGGGAAGATTCATGGCCGGACTTTCGTCAATCAGGGAACCATTCTACGGCAGGCGGCATGCTCGAAAAGTCCCCGCATAGGAGACAACCCTCGCGCATCTGGAGGACACTCGGCATTTCCGATCAGAGAATCGGAGCGGCATTGGGAACCGGACCTGCTTTGAGCCCGGTTTCAAAACGATGAGAATCGTCTCCTGTGTCCTTCATGAAAAAGGCGGGAGTTTTGCGGGAGGATTTGTGAGTCTGTTGCCTTAAATAGATGTTGAATAATTTAAGACTGTTTGGTGGACCTGATCGGGATCGAACCGATGACCTCTTCCATGC
>CAWJVV010000004.1:0-149632 GCA_963846375.1 uncultured Acidobacteriota bacterium | reverse complement strand
TGTGCAGCACGTTGGCAGTGGCCACAAACAAAACCTGGCTCAGGTCGTAGTCCACGTCCAGGTAGTGGTCCTGAAAGGTCGTATTCTGCTCCGGATCCAGCACCTCCAGCAACGCGCTCGCCGGATCGCCCCTGAAGTCCGATGCCATCTTGTCCACTTCGTCCAGCAGGAACACCGGGTTCTTCGTCCCTGCCTTCTTCATGTGCTGGATGATCTGGCCCGGCAGTGCGCCGATATAGGTGCGCCGATGCCCGCGAATCTCCGCCTCATCGCGCACGCCGCCCAACGAAAGCCGCACAAACTTGCGCCCCGTCGCCTTCGCAATCGACATCCCCAGCGAAGTCTTACCAACTCCCGGCGGCCCCACGAAGCACAAAATCGAACCCTTGGGGTTCTTCACCAGTTGGCGGACCGCCAGAAACTCGAGAATCCTCTCCTTGATCTTCTCCAGGCCGTAGTGATCCTCGTTGAGCACCTTCTCCGCGTATTCAATCGACCGCGTCTCCTTCGAGCGCTTCTTCCACGGCACCGCCAGCAGCCAGTCAATATAGTTGCGGCTCACCGTCGACTCCGCGCTCATCGGCGGCATGGCCTCCAGCTTCTTCAGCTCCTGGATGGCCTTGTCCAGCACATCCTTGGGCATGCCGGCTGCTTCAATCTTCTTGCGCAGCTCGTCGAACTCGCTCTTCTCGCCCCGGCCCAGTTCCTTCTGAATAGCCTTGATCTTCTCGTTGAGGTAATACTCCTTCTGCGCCCGCTCCATCTGCCGCTTCACGCGTGACTGGATGTTGCGGTCCAGGTCCAGTTTCTCAATCTCGATGTCCAGAACATCGGCGATGCGCGCCAGCCGCGCGGCGGGATCGAAGATGCTCAACAGCTCCTGTTTCTCTTCAATGCCCAGCTGCAGATTGGCCGCGATCACATCCGACAGCTTCGCTGCCTCATCCATCCGCACCGTGGCGATGATCGTCTCGTAATTCAGGCTCTGCTGCAGCTTCACATACTGCTCAAACAGGCTGGTCACGCGCTGCATCAGCTGCTCGACGGCCGGTGTCATCTCAAACGCCGACTTGCCCGTGCGCACAGTGGCTACGAAGAAGCCATCGCGGTCGTTTACCTCAATCGACTTGGCGCGCTCCACGCCCTCCACCAGGACCTTGATGTTGCCATCGGGCATCTTCACGCTCTGCACGATGTTGCAGATCGCTCCGACCTGGTAGATCTCCTTCGCCTTGGGCTCGTCCACCGAGGCGTCATGTTGCGTGGCCAGAAAAATCTTGCGATCGCCGGTCAGCGCTTCTTCGAGTGCTCTCACGCTCGACTCGCGCCCCACCACAAAGGGCGTCATCATGTATGGAAATATCACCATGTCCCGAATGGGCATCATGGGTAGCTTGCGCTGCTCGGTTTTCTCGCGGGGAGTAGTCATATTCACCTAACCATTCGACGCGCAAGTACCAGCCAGGATGCGCGTTCCAGAGAACGGCTTTAAGTTGGATTGTACAGCGGATCGATACCGGCAGCGGATGCGAGCGGAACGGGATTTCCACCACAGCGTACTACACAATTGCAAATCAGCCAGCGGGATTTATCACCCAAACACCGGCGGTGAGCCAAAAGCAAGAGCCCGGATCTGGGCAATCCGGGCTCTTTTTCAAGTCCATGGTTCCTATTCCCTGGTCCCTGCCTTTATCCCGCCTTCTCCAGCAGGCACAGCGACAGATCTCGTCGTTCCACCATTTCGCGCGAAATCTCCAGATCCCGCACGCGCTTGTTGTTAGGCAGGTGATACATCAGGTCCAGCATCAGCTCTTCCAGAATCATCCGCAGTCCGCGCGCGCCCACCTTGCGGGCAAGCGCTTCGCGAGCCACAGCCCCCACGGCGTCCTGCGAGAAATGTAGTCGCACATTCTCGTACTCGAACAGCCGCTGGTATTGCTTCATGATGGCGTTGCGCGGCTTGGTCAGAATCTCCACCAGCGCCGCCTCATCCAGTTCGTCCAGGATGCCCATCACCGGCAGGCGTCCCACAAACTCCGGAATCAATCCGTACTTGATCAGGTCCTGTGGCTCGGTCTTGCGCAACAGCTCGGTATCGCGGTGCGCGCGCGTCGTCGCCGCATCGGCCTCGGCATCCGCGCTGCGGAAGCCCAGAGCCTTCTTGCCCACGCGCCGGCCCACCACCCGCTCCAACCCCACAAAAGCCCCGCCGCAGATGAACAGAATATTCGTCGTATCCACAGCCGTGAACTCCTGGTGTGGATGCTTGCGCCCGCCCTGTGGCGGCACATTGGCAACCGTGCCTTCCAGGATCTTCAACAGCGCCTGCTGCACGCCTTCGCCGCTCACATCGCGGGTAATCGACGGGTTCTCGTCCTTGCGCCCAATCTTGTCGATCTCGTCGATATAAATGATGCCCTGCTGCGCCCGTGTCACATCGCCGTCCGCGGCCTGAAGCAGCTTCAGGATGATGTTCTCCACATCTTCGCCTACGTAGCCAGCTTCGGTCAGCGTAGTCGCATCCACAATTGCAAACGGCACGTCCAGCATCTTCGCCAGCGTGTGTGCCAGCAGCGTCTTGCCCGACCCCGTCGGCCCAATCAAAAGAATGTTCGACTTGGCGAGTTCAACCTCGTTGTTGCGCATCCGGTTCATCTGGATGCGCTTGTAGTGGTTGTAAACCGCTACCGCCAGCTTCTTCTTCGTCTGATCCTGCCCGATCACGTAATCGTCCAGGAAGCCCTTTACTTCCTGCGGCTTGGGAAGGTGACCCGCGGTCGTTGCAGGATGCGACTCGCCCCGGTCATCTTCCAAAATCGAGTTGCACACCGCCACGCATTCATCGCAGATGTAGGCTCGCGGATAGTCGCTGGGCGACGAGATCAACTTAGCCACCGCGTCCTGAGATTTGTGACAGAACGAGCAGCGCAGTGCTTCTTCAGGTCCCGTGCGCGTTTTCATGTTCGACTGCTCCTTCGGCCGTTGCCGAATGAATTTGACCCCGGTTGGGGCTGTCCCTACGTGCGGGGCCTGTCTATGATCTCGTCGATTATCCCGTAATCTTTCGATTGCTGCGAGTTCATGATGAAATCCCGCTCCACGTCCCGCTCGATCCGATCCAGCGGCTGACCTGTGTGCTTGGCCATCAAATTGTTGGTAATCTCGCGAATCCTCAAGATCTCCCGGGCGTGGATATCAATATCTGTCGCCTGCCCGCTCAGGCCGCCCATCGACGGCTGGTGAATCAGAATGCGCGAGTTCGGCAGGGCGAATCGCTTCCCCTTGGTCCCAGCCAGCAGCAGAAAGGCACCCATACTGGCCGCCTGCCCGATGCAAAAGGTTGTCACATTATTCTTGATGTATTGCATTGTGTCATAAATCGCTAATCCAGCGGTAATGGAACCGCCTGGAGAGTTGATGTACAGCTGGATATCCTTCTCCGGATCTTCGCCTGAGAGGAACAGCATCTGCGCCACAATGAGGTTGGCCACCTGGTCGTCGATCGGTGTGCCAAGGAAGATGATGTTGTCGCGCAGCAGACGGGAGTATATGTCGTAGGCGCGCTCGCCCCGGCTCGTCTGCTCTACCACCATGGGTACCAATGCCATGTCTTCTTCTTCTCGCTTCCCTAGTGGGGCTCGAGCCCCGGTCCTGATCCGTTTCGTTTCCTCTCCCGCCATCCTCCGCGGAAAATTTACCTGCCCGCTGCCAGGCCAGTTAGCCTGCGATCAGGCTGGTAATCGTTCATACAACAATTGAGCCGTCTTTTCCCGTTTCAGTTGTTCCCGGATTCTAGCCAGACCACCATCTTCCGTCAAACGAGTGCGCAGCGTCTCCACAGGCTCCCGGCTCTGCAGCGCGGCGAGCTGGATTTCGCGGTCCAACTCCTCGTCGCTTACGTCCACACCTTCCTCGTGCGCAATTCTTGCCAGCAGCAGACCCGTCTTCACCTCGGCAACGGCGCTGTCGTGCTGCGCCGCCCGCAACCGCCCAAAATCCAGCTTTCGCATCTGCTCGGTCTGCATGCCCTGCGCCGCCAGCGCCCGCAATCCTCGCTCCAGCCGCGCATCCACCTGCTCCTGCACCAGAGACTCCGGCACCGGGAACGGGAACTTCTCGATCAGCGCGTGCATCAGCCGATCCTTAGTCTCGCCTTCCACACTGCGTCGCTTCCGATTACTCAGATGCTCGCGCACGCGGTTCTCCAACTCCGCCAGGTTGTCGTAGTCTCCCACTTCCTTGGCGAAGTCGTCATTGAGCTCGGGCAGGGTTCTCTTCTTGATGGCCTTCACGTCGATCTCGTAATCAACGGTCTTGCCCGCAAGTTTCGCTTCGGGATAGTCAACCGGATAAGCCGCCGACACGTGCAGCTGCTGGCCGGGCTTGGCGCCCCGCAGCGCCGAAGTGAAAGCCTCCACGGTGTCCTTGCCGCCCACTTCCACCAGCGTGTCCTCGCCGGACAGCGGAGGCGCATCGGCATCGCCCTCCAGCTTGCCCGTATAGCTGATCTCCGCCCAGTCGCCATCGCGGATCGCTCTGTCTTCCTCCACAGGCTCCACCGTCGCGCGGCTCTCGCGCAGCTGCGCCATCTCCTGCTGGTACTCCTCCTCCGTGATCTCGACCGAAGGTTTCGGAACCGATACGTCCTTGTAGCCGTCGATCGAAAACGGCGGAATGTACTCGAACACGGCCTTCACGTACAACGGCTGCCCGTCTTCCACCGTCAGCTCGGTCACCTGCGGCTGACCCACCGGCGCCACACCTAGCTCCTGCACTGCCTTGTTGAACTTTTCCGGCAGCAGGCCGTCAATCACATCCTTCCGGATCTGTTCGGCAAACCGCTTCTTCACCACCGACTCCGGCACCTTGCCGGCGCGGAAGCCCGGGATCTTGGCGTACTTCTGATAGTTGCGCGTAACGTTGCGGAAGGCCTTCGACACATCCTCCGCCGGCACATCCAGCACCAGCTCGCGCGTACACTCCGGATTCAGCACCGGCCCATGCTGGTGATCGTGATGATCGTGCCCGTGGTCGTGATTGTGATCGTGACCTTCATGGCCATGTTCGTCGTGTCCCTGGTCGCTTGTCCCTGGTCCCTGTTCTTGGGCCGTCGGGTTCTTCTCGTTTTCGAGGGTGTCTGTGGAGGTCAACTTCTCTGCCTTCCAGGCGCAATGCGCCGAAAAAGAAACTGCCGCGGAGTAAGGCCTCCGCAGGCGGGGGAATTCATCTCTCATGGTAAGAGGGTTGCCTTTGCAGGGTCAAACCGCGGATGGGTGCAAAAGCAGGGCAGGGAATGCCTAAAGTTTCATTTGGGCTTGGCTGATCACTGATCACTGACTACTGTTCACTGCCTTTTACAGCTCCAGCGAGTACGGCTTGCGCACGTACGGCAAGAACCGCGGATGTGCCGCGCCGCACTCGACAAAGTGCATCCGGGCTTCGCTCAGGCTCAACGGGCCATTCACCGTGAGCCGCACCTCGGACGCATCCTCGTCCTCCTGGCCGTCGTCCTCCCACCAGCACACAGGACAAAGCTCCAAGGCTTCCGGCGCTGCCAGCGTCCGATAGCCGCAACATGGACAACGATACTGATTGCTCACATCCAGATGGACGGATTTTGCTCCGGCCCGGTTTACCGCGGACAGTTGCATGCCCTCCTTATCGGCACATCCGCCCCAAAATATGAACGCCGGTTAATTTTTACCCGCAAGCCTATGCAAGAACTTCGGGTTACTATCCAAATTTACCCAGAATGCTTGCTGTGCCAGTGGTTTTATCTCTTTTATTTTCAATAAATTACGATGAGCATACAGTCCCGTACAACTCGCGCGCAACCCCTGTCCTCTGACCATTTAAGAGGGTAGGAACATGCATTTAGCAACCAGGTGCCGACGCAAGTTGCCTTGGGCTCTCCTAAAGGTTGCTGAAGCGATGTCCCTCCCCGGCTGGGCCTAAATGAACTGGTGGCCTCGTCCCACGCGAGGCCGCCCGGCCGTATAGCTACTTAAAATGATGCAGCGAACGATGGCAGGTGAGCCGTAGCCAACCGGGAAGGGAGTACGGCTCACCCCCATCGTCTTTTGGAGTGCACCATCGACTTGCCCTGGTTCACCGGCATGCTCGCTGGCCGTAAGGCGGCGAGCATGCCTCTCCACTCCACTTAGAAGCGCAAAACCAGTCCGGTGTTGAATCGATATTTTTGGGCATCGCTGGGCGAAAGGCTTGGCGCGGTAATTCTGTCCGCTCCCACCCGCCACGCGAAAAACGGCAGCAGCGGCAGGTCCACGCCGCCGCCCACCGCATAGGCAAACGCGCCGCCGTTGATACTCAAGCTCCCGTTGTTGGCCGAATGCTCTCCGCCGATCAGTCCATGCGCAAACAGCGCGATCCCCGCGGCCTTCAGCGTCACCCGCGGCCCGAACAGGTAACTGGTCGTCTGCGGCACGCTCGCATCTGCGCCCAGGCCCCAGTGCCCCACATCGCCCTCCGCGCCCAGAAACGGCTTCATGTGAATATGCACCGCCGCATTCCACCCATTCAATCCGCCGATATTGGGATAAAACGTGTCCGTCCCCAGCCGGCTGTAGCCAAAGTACGCGTCGCTATTGTGCAGCGACTGCGCGACGCCATTCTCTCCCATCAACGCCAGAACGGCCGCAAGTCCAAAAAGAAAGCGCAAGCGCATGAACATACCTTTCCGGGCGCACACCACCCCTCCGCTTTAGAAACAGCAAAAATGTGGGATAGTTGCCCCTAACGGAGTCTCAATTTAAATATCCGCCGCCAAACTGCCGCTCCGCGCAACCTGCCGTCTCTCATTGAGCCTTGTCACACGTGCATTCTAGGGCTCGCTCCAGTGCATGCGCGATCCCAGCGCCGTCTGCGTCCATCCATCCGGGTATTCTCAGGCCCCGGGTCTTCCTGGACCCTAGTCCCCAGTCCCTAGCTGTGGAGTGTCAACAGGTTATTCCGAGGCAGTCCGGAGCGGCTGATGGGGGTTTTGAGGTTAATGCCGGCGTGGGGGCGGTGCCAGTTGTAGTGGTGCAGCCAGGGCAGTAAGTGTAGGGAGCGCTGATCGGAGCTGTCGTAAGCACGCGCATAGGCCCATTCCCGCAAGGCAGTCTGGATGAAGCGTTCGGCCTTGCCATTGGTACGCGGGGTGTAGGGCCTGGTGAAGCGGTGTTTGATTTCCAGCTCGCGACAGGCCCTGGCGAAGGTGCGGGAGTGATACGCCGGCCCGTTATCGGTGAGCAGGCGGCGGATGCCGATGCCCATCCGCGCATATTCGGCCACCGCGGCACGCAGAAAAGCCGCCGCCGCGTCGCCCTTTTCATTGGGATAGATGGCCGAGAAGGCGATCCGGGAGTGATCATCGATGGCCACATGCACGTAGTCCCAGCCTACTCCGCGAGTGCGGCGGCTCAGATCGCCATGGACGCGATGCCCCGCAGCGGTGAAGCGGCCCAGCTTCTTGATGTCCAGGTGCAGCAGATCTCCGGCCGCGGCGTGTTCGTAGCGAAACACCGGCGGGGGCAGTTGCAGATCGCGCATGCGGCTGAGCCGATGATGGCGGAGAATGCGGCTCACCGTGGCCCGGCTCAGGCCGGTGTCGCGGGCGATCGAGCAGCCGGTGCGGCGCTGACGGCGCAAAAGCAAAACCTTTTCCACTAAGGAAAAAGCGGTCTGGCGTCGCAGCCGGTGGGGACGCGAGCTGCGATCCAGGAGACCGGCCGCGCCTTGCTCGCGATAACGCCGCACCCACTTGGCCGCGGTCTTGGCGCTCACCCCGCAATCTGCCGCAGCCTTCTGCAGAGTCCAGCCCTCGGCTATCACTTTTCTGGCCAGCTGCTCTCGACGGTAGATCGTCAGTCGGGCATTCTGGTGGTAGTCCATTCGGTCCTCCTCTGGGAAACTGCGGTTTGGTCACCATCAGCTTCTCTGATCCGGATCGAATGGACAACCTATTGCAACTTCACACCTAGCCCCTGACTCTACAATCCTCCACGGGAGACCCACACCTCATGCCGCGCTTCCTGCTCTTTGCTTGCCTCGCCGCCGCCCTCTCCGCCGCCCAGCAATCCCCCCGCACCGACATGCCTTCCTACACCGGCGGCCAGCAAATTCCCATGCGCGTCGCCATCGTCGGCCTCGAGCACGGTCACGTCGACGGCTTCCTCCAATCCCTCCCGCGCCATCCTGAAGTCCAGCTCGTCGGCATTGCCGACGCCGACTCCAACCTCCTCGACAAATACAAAGACAAATTCCACCTCGACCCCTCGCTCCTCTTCAAAAGCGAAGCCAACATGATTGAGGTCCGCCGCCCCCACTGGGTCCTCGTCTACACCTCCATCGCCCAGCATCGCCCCGCCATCGACATCGCCGCCCAGTACGGCGTCTCCGTCATGGTCGAAAAGCCTCTCACCATCTCCCTCGACGACGCCCACCACATCCGCGACATGGCCGACAAATATAAGGTCCAGGTCCTTGTCAACTACGAAACCACCTGGTACGCTTCCAACCGCGCCGCCTTCGACGCCCTCCGCGAAAACAAGCTCGGTGCGCCGCGCAAATTCGTCGTCCACGACGGCCACGAAGGCCCCGCCGAGATCCACGTCCAGCCCGAGTTCCTCTCCTGGCTCACCGATCCCGCGCAGAACGGCGCCGGCGCCCTCTACGACTTCGGCTGTTACGGCGCCGACCTCGTCACCTGGCTCATGCACGGCGAAGCCCCGCTCACCGTCACCGCCATCGTCAACCGCGACAAGCCCGACAAGTACCCTCGCGTCGACGACGACGCCACCATCATCCTGCAGTACCCGCACGCGCAGGCCGTCATCATGCCCTCATGGAACTGGCCCTTCGGCCGCAAGGATATGGAGGTCTACGGAGCCACCGGCTATCTCATCACGGTCGGCAATGACCACATCCGCCTGCGCCTTCAGAACGAGTCGCAGGAGCGCAGCGAAGCAGCCGCTCCGCTTCCCGCCGAGCAGCGTGACTCCCTCAGCTACCTCGAAGCCGTCACCGCCGGCAAGATCACCCCCAAAGGCGACCTAACCGCGCTCGACACCAACATCACCGTCATGCAGATCCTCGACGCCGCCCGCCAGTCCGCAAGAACCGGCCAGTCCGTCCACCTCCGCCCCGACTACTCCGGCTCAGGCAATTAACGAAATCCGCTGCAGTAGCTAGAAAATGATCTGCGGAAGTTTGCGCCGTAGGCGAAATGGACGTCAGCCCCGACTTTCAGCGTGGGGTGGGGATCGGGTTGACAGTTCGAAGTCCCGTAGGGACACGCAAACAGGAAACCGGTGTCGCTCATCCTTTGAGGGTTCGCGACCTAAAAGCTTACACAATCGGTCTCCGAGCCCGTCCGCCTCCCTCGCGGCTACAATGGGGTGAATCAATCACCTTGGCGTTTGTGCGAACCATGCTGAATTGTCCGGCCTGCGCGCTTCAACTTTCTTCCCCATCCCGTTTCTGTCCGCGTTGCGGCGCCGCTTTCCCGCCTCCGCCCATTCCAACTTCTTTTAATCACGATACTCATCTTGAAGGCATCGGCGGATGGCTGCTTCTATTGGCTTTCAGCCTCGCGATCACACCGATCATTCTCTCCGGCAACGCGGTGCGATCTCTTCATACCTTCTCGGGCACAGACGGGTTGGTTGGGCTGGGGGTTGGTGCGATTTACTTGCTCAGGAACGTTGTTACGTTCTTGGGGCTGCTCCTTCTCAACTGGCTCTTCTACACGCGAAAAAAGGTCTTCCCGCGCGCCATGCTCGCCTACTACGTTTGGATCATCGGAACTAGGTTGCTCGAGGCACTCTTCCTTTCAGGCGCTCCCGAAGGCAGGAGTGCTTTGCCGCGCCTGCTGGTTCTTCCAATCATCAACGCCCTCATCTGGATCCCGTACCTGCTCGTCTCCCGTCGCGTCAAAGTCACCTTCGTCAACTGATTGCGCTGTTCCTCCGATGCCTTAAGGTAAAAGCCAGGATCTGAAAACGATCGCCAAACGCCTAAAGGACGCGATCTCAGAAAATGCTCCTCCAATCCAGACTCACCTTGCGCGACTTCAAAAACGCCCAGGCGTCGCACGCTGCGTCCGATTCTCAACCCAGGTCGCGTTTCGTCTTTGACATACCCCGCGTAACCGGCGATCACTCCCATACTCCCCGGAAAGACCGCCATGCCCTGCACCCAGTGTGCCGCTGACAACTCTCCCGATGCCCTCGCCTGTCATCAATGCGGTGCTGCGCTTGTGCCGCCCGCCACTCCGATCCTGCTCGCGGAGTCGCGCATGCAGCCGGCCGGGCCGCCTCTCTTCGCTGACTCCAACCTCGACGCCGATCGGCACCTCGAAGGCATCGGCGGATGGCTCATCCTCATCGCCCTGGGATTGATCACTTCTCCCGTGGTGAACGGCGGCACCCTGATGTCCATCCACATCCCCATGCTCACGAATCCGAGTTACCAGCCATTTTTCGAAAAGAACCCCGCCATCCACACGCTCATCCTCTTCGAGGCAGGGTCCAACCTCTGCGCGATCGCGTTGACCCTGGCGATGAACTATCTCTTCTTTACAAAAAAGAAGTCCTTCCCCACTTACATGGTTCTCCTGATGGTCTTCAATTTCTTGATTACCTTGGGCGACACCGTAGCCGCAGCCATCTTGATGCCCGACCAGTTCCGTGGCTATACGTCCATCCTCCGGGCCACCCTGAGCGCCGTCATCTGGATCCCGTACCTGGTCTTCTCGCGCCGCGTCAAAGTCACCTTCGTCAACTGATCGCGCCCCGCCCCAAAGCCAACCTTCAACCGCGTCACACCAACGGCACGCCTTCTGTCCCGACGTAAAGCGCGTAAAGTGACTGGCTCGCGGCCATGAACAGTCGATCTCTCTTGGCGCCCCCAAAACACAGATTCGCGCAAGTCTCCGGAAGATGGATTTTCCCGATCAGAGTGCCGTCCGGCGCGAAGATGTGTACCCCGTTGAAACCCTCCCCGGCCCAACCGGCGGCCGACCAGACGTTGCCGTCCACATCGCAGCGTATGCCATCAGAAGAGCCCGGCGCCATGTTCACAAACATGCGTCCGTTCCCAAGCCTTACGCCATCCACAACGTCATAAACTCGAATCGGTTTCGGGTCGCCCGGGTGCTTCGGAATGCCGGTGTCCACGATGTAGAGCAACTTCTCGTCCGGAGAGAAGCACAGCCCGTTGGGCTTGTCCATATCGCTGGCCACAACGGTTGCCGCGCGCGTCTTCGGGTCGAGCCGGTAAACGTTAGCCGGGAGTTCGAACGCAGCTTTGTGCCCTTCGTAATTCGACATGATGCCGTACCCGGGATCGCTGAACCAGATTCCGCCGTCGGAGTGGACCACAACATCATTCGGAGCATTGAGCTTCTTGCCTTGAAACCCATCCATCAGCACGGACACGGAGCCGTCATATTCGGTACGCGTCACCCGCCGCGTGTCGTGTTCACACGTGATCAGCCTCCCCTGGCGGTCCCGGCAATTTCCGTTGCCGTAATTCGAAGGGCTGCGAAATACGGTCACCTCTCCGGTTTCCTCAAGCCATCGCAGCATACGGTTGTTGGGGATGTCGCTGAACAGGAGGTATCGTCCGTCCCCAAACCACACCGGACCCTCTGCCCAGCGCGCGCCCGTGAACAATCGCTCGACCGCCGCGTTGATGACTTGATACTTCGCAAAACGAGCATCAACAATCTCCACAGCGGGATCGGGATAGGGCGTGGGATGTTTGGTTTCCTGTGCGCCCGCAAAAGTAACAGGCTTCATAACCGCGGCCACGGTTGCGCCGGCCGCCATGTTGACGAATGTGCGTCTCTGCATCGCTCTCTCATAGGCAGAAGAATCCGCTGCGGGTTCACCTTATCATGCCCTTCTCTACACCGCCATCTGGACTGCGTCTTTCCTCATCTTCCGCGCCGTAGGTCCAGCGTATGTTAGCCCAGCGCCTTCAGTGCTGGGTTAGCAGCCCTAAGCAGAGCCAAACAGAAATCGGACCTCCTATTTAAAATCGCCTCATGGCCGCTCCCCTCGGCAACCTCCGCTCCCTCCGCAGCGCCCTCGCCAACAAACTCATCACCCCCACCAAGCTCGCAGAAACCGCGCTAGCCAACGCCAACCAGAATCCAGGCCGCAACACCTATCTCTGGCGCGATCCTGAATGGACCATGGCCGAGGCCGAGCGCGCCGAGGCCGTACCCGCCTGCGAAGGCGAAGCCTTCGGCGACGGCCGCGCTACCCTCTGGGGCTTGCCCGTCTCCGTAAAAGACTGCTTCGACCTGGCCGGCTCCCCGACTACCTGCGGCACAAAGTTCTACGAAGAGAAAAACGGGATCGCCACGCGCGAATCGTGGGTGGTCGAGCGCCTGCGCGCGCGCGGCGCGGTCATCACCGGCAAAACGCATCTCCATCCGCTGGCCTACGGCATCACCGGAGAGAATCCCGATTACGGCGACTGTCTCCAGCCGGGTCTCGACCGCTCGCTTACGGGAGGCTCGTCGTCGGGCGCGTGCGCTAGTGTCATGGAGGGCTCAGCCGTGGCCGCCATCGGCACCGACACCGGAGGCTCCATTCGAGTTCCCGCGGCGTTGTGCGGGCTGGCAGGTTATCGCGCATCCCTGGGCCGCGGCGACTGGCGCGGCGGCGCGCACCTCGCCCCGTCCTTCGACACGCTCGGTTGGCTCTTCGCCGATCTCGAAGAAGCTCCCCTCCTCGGCGGCTTCTTCGTCGACAAGGAACCGGCGCAGATTCCCGTGTTCGGGCGCTTCGGCTTCATCGGCGACGAGTTTCTGCACGACTGCGAGCCCGAGGTCATGGACTGCTATCGCGAGACCATCGCACAAATGGAATCGCTCGGCCTCCGGTCAGCCGAAGTTGAGGTACGCTGGTGGAACCAGGCGATGGACATCTTCGCCCCCATCCAGGCCTCCGAGGCGGCGGCACTGCATCGCGGCAACTTCGCCGCCATTCAACCCGCCATTCGCGAGCGCCTGGAGTGGGGAGCACGCATCACGCCGGAAGAGTTGGTCAGCCTGCGATCGCGCCACGCGGAGTTTCGCGCGCGCATGGATATGTACTTCGAGGAGTTCCAGGTGATCCTGCTGCCGGCCGCTCCCGTGGCACGCCTTGAAGCCGGCGCGGACCACAGCAACACCCGCAAGCGCCTTCTCCGCTACACGGCGCCCTTCAGCCTCGCGGGCGTTCCGGCGGTCACCATCCCCTGCTCCGCCGGTGGCATGCAGATGGCCGCCGCCCGCGGCCAGGACGAAGGCCTGTTGCGACTCGCCGCCCTGATCGGCGCCAAAAGAAGGCAACGGGAATAGGCCATCGCAGCGGGCGGAATGCTTCTTGTTTCTGCTCATGGTTGCAACTCCTTTCCGGAACTGCCTCCGCGGCAATCTTTGTGTACGAAAAAAAAACGGCCATTCCTTGCGGAATGAGCCGTTTGCACCCTGGTTCAGAGCTGAGTGTGATTTATCTCACATTCGCGCCCGTGCTGCGATCAAAACTCTTGGAAATCTGCCGCGGAGTCGATTCGACGCATGCCGCGGAAGTTTGTCCCATTTTTCAAGTTTTCAGGAAGACACAAACTTCCTGGCGGGTGAGCCTTTGGGGTTCCCGGGACAGACTTTCCCTGGAACCGAGCTTGCCCGGCCCGTCTTTTCTCTCTTTTTCTGATCTGATAATTCAATGGTAGCAGATTCAGCGATATAAATACCAAGTCTCTCAGCGAAATTGTGCGCTTTATTTTATAGGGTTTGGCTAGTTTTCAACAGGATATGCTCTTGACAAGTTTTCCACAGTCCTTTTTGGGGTGGTTCGAAGGCCAGGACAGGGGACAGGGAGCGAAAGCCGGAGCATTTCAGTCCGCAATGCCGCGAAGAGCGGGAGAGCCGTGATGAGAAGACGAAGGGGACGCGTGGTGAGAATGTACTACGAGCAGGGTATTTTGGATCAAGCATGTCCGATTTGCCGGACGGGGGGTATGGCGGGAGCGCGCAGTCCTGTGCGGGGGGGAGAGGTCCGGCGAACAGACGACAAAGGGAAGAGTTGGCCACTACACGCCAACTACGCCCGCCGCAAGAGCATTCTGAGCGCAACTCACATGGCTTCGGTGCGATTAGGGAAACGACCGCATCAGTCTTACAATGTGCCATGCCTGAATCGAGAGCAGCGACAGTATGGAAAGCCATTGTGCTGATCGGAATGGGACTAGCGGCCCAGGTCTAACAGCGTTCAGCATCGACTACGTATGGGTTGGGCAGTTTGATTTTATTGAGGGACATTACGACATTTTCGGCTACGCCATCTTGATCGGATTAGTTTGCCTGTCGGCTGGTCTGGTCAGTTGGGCAACCCTGCTCAACAAAGCGGGGCGCGCACGGGTAGCGAGGTTCGCATTGGTGATGCCATTAGCTATCTTAGTCATCGCAGGTTTTTCGCTCGGGACCAATATGCACGGCGTATTTCCGCTGTTCGGGTATTCGATGGCTCCGGTGATGTTAGTTGGTTTTGTTGTAGCGATCATGGCCGCCAAAGCACGCGGGTGAAGTGAGTTTCGCATCCGTTAGGGCTTCCGGTTGAATCACCGCGTATGCGGAAATAACTACTTGATCAACAATCCCGGGCTGGTGTTCCTTAACTTGCAACTTCCGGGGGGCCCACGACTCGCTCGGAGCCGATCTTTTGAGCTTCGCGACGCTGTAGGCTGCCGTTAATTGCATAATGGTTTCAAGCCTTCGATGGGGAACCAAGGAGTTTCATTGCTCTCATATAAAAGAAGTGACATGGGAAGCAATGTTGAGAAGCCGCGCCCCGGTTGGCTCCGCAGGCATTGGTGGCTCACAATAAATGTACTGATATTGGGATCATTGTACGCATCCTCAGTTCTATTCGGTAACTACGGGCTTTCCTTAGTGACCCGTCACAGTCGGGAATACAAGCTCGGAATAGATGCGTTCCGGTCCTCAACGAAAGCAAGTACGTTGCTTGGAGACCATCTTGATGCTACCGGTGATTACCCCAAAGAGACTAAGTCCACAATCGGCGGTGACGGCAGTTCAGAGCTGAACATTCCAGTGTCTGGGTCTATTCGCAAAGGCACTCTTTACATCAAGGCGTCAGAGAGGTCGGGCGAGTGGTATATCGACGAGCTTACCCTCCGTTTAGATGGTCAATCAAATTGGAATGACATTTTATCCAATACCTCTCGCTAAAGGGTTCGGAGCGTGTCACCGCGTATGTGGAAACAACAAAAGCAACGGCGGGTCCTTCAACTCCGCTGCGCTCCGTTCGTGTCTTTAGCCTTACGTTTGTGCGCAAACCAGGGGTGCGAAAAGCAACCACGGATTCTTCGCTTACCACCCCCAAACTGAAAGGCGTTTGGGGCCGCGTGCGCTCAGAATGACATGCGCGGATTTCAGCGGCGGTGCGCTCCGCTCAGGAAGACAGCTGAGAAGGAGTGCGAAGCGGGCGAGTCACCGCGTATGGGGAAATTACCATTTGAGTAGCAGAACCCGCTGCCTGTTTCTTACAAAGGTAATTGAGGGGTAGTCCGCCATAAGACCGGAATGACAACGTAACCCACTCAATATCCACTAACGGGTGAGGTGCGGCGGCATGACTCAGTGATGGGAGATCGATATAGAATCGCCTTATCCAGAGTGAGCCATTTTGGACATTGTGCTGTGTGGAGAGCTTATCCATGAGTCGGAAACTGCTTCCTGTTTTGATTTCTCTCTTCGGACTGTGTCAATTCGCTCAAGCTCAATCGCCGACTGACGCGCGGATTCAGAAGAGCTCCTACGAAAACACTTATTTCAGGTTCTCCTACTCATGGCCGGGTTTCCTGCAGCCAAGCGACGTGAACGCTCTGCAGTTCGCGAAGAAGGCGCCTTCGAACAACGAGTTTTTGTTGCTTTCCGCGCGCCAGGGGGACGAACCGTACGGTATCGTAGTGGTCGCGGAACGCATGAACGTGCCGACCCAACACGGAGGCGGACTGAAGAGTAGCGGGGACCTGATGGACAGGATTGCCCGATTCCGGCCGGAGCAGCACGTTGTGATGCAACCGCGCAAGCATTTTAAGAACCCGGCTGGATTCGTCATCGACGAACTCGACTACGTGGAAGATGGCGTGGAGTCTTCTGCTGTCGTGATCGAGGTCAGAGATTTTCTGATCGCATTCAAGTGCAACGCGAAATCGGCCAAGGATCTCGATGCGATGAATCGATCTATTGCTGAAATTCACCGCCTGAATTAGCGGTGGATTTTAGACTGCTACTTGAATGATCCCTCTTGGATATTTGGCAAAGCGCATTCCGAAGCAGCGTCCAGAGTGGCTGAAAGCACTGAACGTGTGTGTGGGGTCCGATGTGGGAGAGTCACAACGTAAGCTGATCTTTGGCGAACCTTTGTTTTCCTGCCAGTCCGGCTGGTAGATTATGAAATTTCGATTCGGTGCCCCGCGTTGAATCGGCGTCAGGTATGCGGCCGAAGATGCCGAGTATGGAAGTAAATCGCGGGTGCGGCGAGGAGCAACCACGGATCCCTCGGTCCGCTTACCCCCTTCGTGGGGCCCCATACGCGCGGACTCTCGGGATGACACGTGGTGGGGCGAGGGGTGCGGCCTTTCGGGCAGATTTAGATTTGCGACGAGGACAGCGGGCTCAGGATCAGGTTGGTGATGTTGCTGACGATGGGCTCGAAGGCAAACTTGGGATCGGCCTGCAGCTTCTTCCAGTCGGGGTTGTTGCGGAACGCGTCCCAGTGGGCATCGAGCTCTGTGAGGCCGGGGTAGCTGAGCATGTAGGTCAGGCTGGGCATGCGCGCGCCCACCAAGGTGTCGCCGAAGAAGACGTTGTGGAAGCCGGCGGCCGTGAAGATGTTGAACTCGCCGGCGTGGAACATCTCCACCTTGCGCACGTGGTCGCGGTAGCTGGGGCTCTCGTAGGTGCGGAGCTGGAAGATGCGCTTGGCCTTGGTGTCGGGCGGCGTGATGCGGGGCCAGCCCTCGAAGGCGGCCAGTAGCGAGGAGTCGACGCGCACGAAGGCGTTGGCGGTGGCGGGCGCGGCCCAGAAGGCGTCGGCGGCCTTGAGGAAGTCGTCGTCGTGGGCCAGCTGCAGGTCGATGGTGGCCACCGACTCCGCAGTGGCCGAGGGGATGAGGACGTAGTAAGCCGGCGTCTCGGGTCCGATGTCGAGGCGGAAGGCGCCGATGGGGCCCATGCTGCGCCGGGCAAGCGCCGGGATCAGGGCCTCGTTGAGGTAGTGCTCGGTGAGGCCGACCTGCGGGCCCGACAGCAGCAGATAGCGGCGCAGCTGGTAGAACTCGCGTCCATGCGCTGGGGCTGTCTGCGCCCCGGCGTTGGTGATGGCGGCGGCGGATGTGGCGAGGGATGCGGCAAGGAATTGGCGACGCTGCATGAACGGCCTCCCAAAGAAAGGCCATTCTAAGCGATGCGCCCGCGGGGGGCGACGAGCCTACTCCTCCCCGATGTCCTCGATCCAGACTTCGGGATGTTTCTGGATGAAGGCCTCGAGCAGCTGGCGGCATTCGGCGTTGTCGAGGTCGATGACGTTGACGCCGTTCTCGCGCAGCCAGTCGATGCCGCCGGAGAAGGTGCGGCTTTCGCCGACGACAACGGTGCCGATCTGGAACTGGCGGACAAGGCCGCTGCAGTACCAGCAGGGGGCGAGCGTGGTGACCATGATGAGGTTGCGGTAGCTGCGCTGGCGGCCGGCGCGGCGGAAGGCATCGGTCTCGCCGTGGACGCTGGGGTCGCCCTGCTGGACGCGTCGGTTGCGGCCGCGGCTGAGCAGTTCGCCGGACGGGGTGAAGAGCGCGGCGCCAATGGGAATGCCGCCTTCGTCGAAGCCGATGCGGGCTTCGTCAAGGGCAACGGCAAGCATGCGGGAGTAGTCGGGTTGGGTCATCGGTTATATGCGATCGTATGCGATCAGCCGTGTGGCTTATTGCGTGGATCGCTGTGAATTCGATCATACGAGAGGGGAAGGATGGTGGAGGCCAAGGCGGAGCGAAGGGCCGTTTCAATATTAAGAAATGTAAAGACGATGGCGTGAACATCAGGATTGCTGCTTGCATGATGATGACAATGAACTATTTACGCGTAATACCCCCTCTGCTGTCCGATTTCCTTCATGTATTGACTTAAAGCGCGCTATAGGGAGTAGGTTGGGAGTATGCGGGAAGCAGGTTACACCATTCGGACCATGGCGGCGCGATGCGGGATGACGACGCACACGCTGCGCTACTACGAACGTGTGGGATTGATTCAACCGGTAGGCCGGGCACGCAACGGGCATCGGCGCTACTCTGATGCGGACGAGGCGTGGCTGAACTTTTTGCATTGCATGCGGGCCACGAACATGCCGATTCGCGAGATGCAGCGGTACGCGGCGCTGCGGGAAGACGGCGAAGCCACGACGCTGGAGCGGCGCAAGATTCTTGAGGACCATCGCGCGACGATTGCGTCGCAGATTGTGGCTCTGGAGAAGGCGCACGCGCTGTTGAACCACAAGATCGAAAACTATCGCAAGATCGAGGAGCGGATTCGCGTTCCGCGGGCCACGCAAGAGGCCACGGAAGAACGCGCGATGGCGACGGCCAGCTGAGCAGGGCCGGGTGAGGGCGCGGATCGGGGCCCAGAAGAGGCGTCTGCCTTGATGGCACGAAAGAGATCCGCGATGCGATTTGACCGGATGCAGCGAACGGCAGCGATTTTGCGGTGAAGACGCGGTTTTCGCGACCGCGGCCGCGGCCGGACTTGTGTCGGGCAGCGGTTCGCGGGAAGATTGTAATGTCGTTTCCCCGCGGCGGGGACCCTTCTGTTCCGCGCCGCACGACAAATCGGATAGGATAGCGGGACGGTGAACGGCGGGGATGCCCCGGCGTTTGCAATCTGTTGTCTTCATTCCCCTGCTCCAGCCGGCCCCTGCCGGGCTTTCGGCAAAGCGAGGAGGTTTCTATGGCAGATTCCCCTGAGGTGCGGTTCAAACATCTGCGCGGAGCGAGTGCGCCGGTGGATATTGCGGCCGAGAGGTCGACTGCGGCCGAGATGTCGGCAGCGGCCGAGAGGCAGTCGATCGACCTGGAGCCGCTGACGGCGGAGAAGGGACGATTCAGCCGGCGTTCGTTCTTGTCGGGACTTGGAGCAACCGGGTTGCTGGCGGGGGCGGCTCCGCTGGTGAACGCGGCGCCGGAGACGGTTCCCGCGGCACAAGAGGCGGGCGAGGCTGGCGCCGGAACCGTGAATTTGACGCTGCGCGTGAACGGGAAGGACTATGTGCTGCGCGGGCTGGATACGAGGGCCACGCTGCTGGATACGCTGAGGGAGCGGATCCACCTGACGGGCACGAAGAAGGGCTGCGACCACGGGCAATGCGGCGCCTGCACGGTGCACGTGAACGGGCGGCGCGTGAACAGCTGCCTGTCGTTCGCGGTGATGCACGAAGGGGACGAGATCACGACGATCGAAGGGGTTGGGCAGCCCGAAAACCTGCATGCGATGCAGGCCGCGTTTGTGGAGCACGATGGCTACCAGTGCGGCTACTGCACGAGCGGTCAGATTATGAGCGCGGTGGCGCTGCTGAAGGAACCGATCGGGCCGTCGGATGAGGACATCAAGCAGGCGATGAGCGGCAACATCTGCCGCTGCGGCGCTTACAAAAATATTGTTGCGGCGGTGCGCCAGGTGCGCAGCGCAGCGGGCGTAGAGCCCGAGGAGCGATCATGCAGACCTTTCAGTACACAAAGGCCGCGAGCATCGACAAGGCGCTCGCCGCGACAGCACCGGCCACGACCGTTGGAGCGAAGTTCATTGCCGGCGGAACGACGCTGGTGGACCTGATGAAGCTGAGCGTGGAGAAGCCATCGGGGCTGGTGGATATCAATCTTCTACCGCTGGACAAGATTGAGCCGCTGCCGAATGGGGGATTGCGGATTGGCGCGATGGTGCGCAACTCCGACCTGGCTTGGAATGCCGAGGTGCAGAAGAGCTACGCGGTGCTGTCGCAGGCTCTTCTGTCGGGCGCATCACCGCAGTTGCGCAACATGGCAACGACGGGCGGGAACCTGCTGCAACGCACGCGGTGCGTGTACTTCCGCGAGCCGAGCGCGGGCACGCCGGGCGGATATGGGTGCAACAAACGCACGCCCGGCTCGGGGTGTGCGGCGATGGATGGGTTCAACCGCATGCACGCGGTGCTGGGCACCAGCGACAAGTGCATTGCGACGCATCCCTCAGATATGTGCGTGGCGATGGCGGCGCTGGAGGCAACGATCCAGACGGAAGGACCGAAGGGCAAGCGCACGATCGCCTTTGCGGATTTCCATAAGCTGCCGGGAGACACGCCGCACATTGAGAATGCGCTGGAACCGGGCGAACTGGTGACGTATGTCGATTTGCCCAAGCCGCTGGAGGGTGCGAAGTCGGTGTATCTGAAGCTGCGTGATCGCGCGAGTTACGAGTTTGCGCTGGCATCGTGCGCGGTGGTGGCGAAGGTTGAAGGCGGGCGGATCAAGTATGCGCGGGTGGCGATGGGCGGCGTGGGAACGAGACCATGGCGGTCGCACGAGGCCGAGGCTGCGCTGATGGGCAAGGCTGCGAATGCCGAGACTTTCAAGCATGCGGCGGAGGTTGCGCTGGCCGGCGCGAAGCCGCATGGAGAGAACGAATTCAAGGTGGAACTGGCGAAGCGCTGCGTGGTGCGCACGCTGAAGATGGCAACGGCCTAGCACGGCGGGCAACTCAACGTCGAGTCAAGGAGGTTCCTGATGGCGACGTCACAAATTCCTCGCGGCGCAGATATTATCGGCGCGGCTGTACCGCGCATCGACGGGCCGCTGAAGACGACGGGCACAGCACGTTATGCGCTGGATCGCGATTTTCCAAACCTGGCGCACGCGGTGGCGGTGCAGGCGACGATCGGCAAGGGAAGTATTCGTTCACTCGATTCGAGCGAGGCGGAGAAGATGCCGGGCGTGCTGCTGGTGATGCATCACGGCAAGCTCAAGGATGTGTATCGCACGTTTCCGCGGCAGCAGGACGGGAGCATGGCGGAATCGCGGCCGCCGTTTGAAGACGAGAAGATTTACTACTGGGGCCAATATGTGGCAGCGGTTGTAGCCGAGACGCTGGAGCAGGCGAGAGCGGCAGCGCAGGCGATCCGCATTGAGTATGAAGCGGAGACGCCGGATGTGCGGACGGACCTGGGGGCGGGCTTCGAAGGTAAGCGCGAGAGCAGTTGGAAGCGCGGCGATCCGGATGAGGCGCTGAAGACGGCGCCGTGGTGGTGGACGAGACGTACAGCACTCCGGTAGAGACGCACAATCCGATGGAGATGCACAGCACCGTCGCGGTGTGGGATGGCGAGAACATGACGCTGTACGACTCGACGCAGGGCGTGGCGAGCCATCGGACGGTGATGTCAGAGGTGCTGGGAATTCCGCGCGAGAACATGCGGACAATCTCGCGGTTCATTGGATCGGGGTTCGGCGGCAAGCTGTCTCCGTGGCCGCAGGCGACGCTGGCAGCGGCGGCAGCGCGACAGCTGAACCGGCCGGTCAAGATGAGCGTGGACCGGCGCATGATGTTCTCGAATGTGGGGCATCGGCCGCGCACGCAACAGCGCATCAGGCTGGGCGCAACGCAGGATGGAAAGCTGACGGCGATCCGGCATGATTTTTATTCGGAGACTTCTCAGCTTGACGATTTTGTGGAGCACTGCGGCGAGCAGACGCCGTTTATCTATAGCTGCGCGAACCTTGAAGTGACGACGGCGATGGTGCGGCGCAACGTGGGAACACCGGCACCGATGCGCGGGCCTGGCGCCGTGCCGGGATTGTTTGCGCTGGAGTCGGCGATTGATGAACTGGCGATCAAGCTGAAGATGGATCCGCTGGAACTGCGCTACAAGAACGATGCGGAGCGCGATGAAGGAAAGAATCTGCCGTTTTCGTCGCGTCACTTGAAGGAGTGCTACCAGACGGGCGCGGAGAAGATCGGCTGGAAGGATCGGACTCCAACCGTAGGATCGATGCGGCGGAACGGCAAGGTGATCGGATGGGGCGTGGCGGGCGCTTCGTGGGCGGCGGCGCGAATTCCCTGCATGGCTACGTTTGAGTTTTGCGCGAATGGGCGCGTGTGCGTGCGCTGCGCAACCCAGGATATCGGCACGGGGACGTATACGCTGTTTGCGCAGGTTGCGCATGCGAAGACGGGGGTTCCGCTGGATCGCATCGATGTATTTATCGGTGACTCGAACCTGCCGGATGGTCCGACGTCGGGCGGGTCGATGGTGACCAGCGCGATTTTGCCTGCGACGTCGTCGGCGGTGAGCCAGGCGACTACACGGTTGCTGAATATTGCCGCGATGACGCCGGGGTCGCCGTTCCACGGAACGCATCCCGATTCATTGACGGTTGCCGAAGGCCGGATTGTGCCGAAGCAGGGGCAGCCGCAGGTGGTGGGCGCGGCGTATCGCGGAAGCGCGGATGCCGCGGCGAAGGGACTGCCGTTTGAGGAAGTGCTGCGGATCGCCGATTTGAGCACCGTGATGGGCTCGGGGCGAAACGTTCCTTCGTTTGAAGATCCGAAGGCGAAGCAGTACTCGCTGCATTCGTTTGGCGCGCATTTTGCGGAGGTAGAGTGGGAGCCGGAGATTGCGCGGGTGCGCGTTAGCCGGATCTTCTCGATCTTCGATGCGGGGCGGATTATCAATGCGAAGTCGGGGGCGAACCAGATTCTGGGCGCGGCGATTATGGGCGTGGGGATGTCGCTGATGGAAGAGACACGCTACGACACACGCACGGGACAGCCCATCAACGGGAGCTTTGCCGACTACCTGGTGCCGACCTGCGCGGACTTGCCGGATCTGGATGTGACATTCCTGGATTATCCCGATTTGATTGTGAACGAGTACGGCGCGCGCGGGATCGGCGAGATCGGCATGGCGGGAGTGGCTCCGGCGATAGCGTCTGCGGTGTACCACGCGAGCGGCGTGCGGGTGCGCGAGTTGCCGATTCGGATTGAGGATTTGCTGAGGTCGACAGTGTTGGAAGCTTAGAAAGCAGGGTGCGCGGGATGCGGCCCTGATGAAGGCATGCACGAATGAGTACGAATCCCGATTCGATTATCGGCAGAGCGACACCGCGTATTGACGGCCCGCTGAAGACGACGGGCGCGGCGCAGTACGCGGCGGATTTCAATTTTGACGGCCTGGTGCACGCGGTGACCGTGGGCGCGGCGATTGCGAGCGGGCGCATTACGAAGCTGGATACCGCGACGGCGGAGGGGATGCCGGGCGTGCTGCTGGTGCTGCATCAGGGCAACATAGGCCCGCTGTACCGCACGGTGCCGGGAGATGACAACGCGACGAACAGCGAAGTGCGCTCGCCGTTTGAAGACGAGGTGATCCGGCACTGGGGCCAGCATGTGGCGGTGGTGGTTGCGGAGACGCTGGAACAGGCGACGGCGGCCGCCGCTGCGGTGAAGGTGGAGTATGCGCCAGAAGCTGCCAACGTGCGCCAGAACCTGGATGACTTCAAGGGCGAACGCAAGACGGTTTCGGATCGCGGCGATGTGGACAAGGCGCTTGACGATGCGCCGGTGAAGGTGGATCAGACCTACATTACGCCGGTGGAAACGCACAATCCGATTGAGATGCATGCGTCGGTGGTGCGCTGGGACGGCGACCATGTGACGCTCTATGAGACATCGCAGGGTGTGATGAACCATCGCGCGGTGATGGCGCAGGTGCTGGGCGTGCCTGTTGAGAACGTGCGCGTGGTGACGCGGTTTCTGGGGTCGGGGTTTGGCGGGAAGCTGTTTCCGTGGCCCCATGCGGCGATGGCAGCGGTGGCGGCGCGGAAGCTGAATCGGCCGGTGAAGCTGAGCATGACGCGGCGGATGATGTTTTCGAACGTGGGGTATCGACCGCGGACGGAGCAGCATATTCAGCTTGGCGCGACGAAGGAAGGAAAGCTATTGGCGCTGCGGCACGAGTATCTGAATAACACGTCGATGCTGGATGACTTTGACGAAGGCTGCGGCGAGGCGACTCCATATTTGTACAGTGTGGCGAATCTGGAAGTGACGGGCGCGCAGCCGAGGCGCAATATGGGCGCGCCGATGTGGATGCGCGGGCCGGGCGCGGTGCCGGGCCTGTATGCGCTGGAATCGGGGATGAACGAGCTGGCCGATGAATTGGGGATGGATCCGCTGCACCTGCGGCTGAAGAACGATGCGGAGAAGGACGAGAGCCACGATAACATTCCGTTTTCGTCGCGGCATTTGAGGGAGTGTCTGGAGACGGGCGCGAAGAAGTTTGGATGGGAGAGGCGGAACGCGGCGATCGGATCGATGCGGCAGGATGGGAAGATCCTGGGCTGGGGCATGGCCGCGGCGAGCTGGGTGGCGGTGCGGCTGCCTTGCACGGCGACGGTGGAGTTCTGCGCAAATGGGCGGCTATGCGTGCGATGCGGGACGCAGGATATTGGCACCGGCACGTACACGATTTTCGCACAGGTGCTGCACGAGAAGACGGGGGTGCCTCTGGATCGCATCTATGTGGTTTTGGGCGACAGCAGTTTGCCGAGCGGACCGATGTCGGGCGGATCGATGGTGACGGGGTCGGTGCTGAATGCGATTGCCGATGGCGCGAATAACGCGATCAAGCGGCTGCAGCAACTGGCGGCGTCGACTGAAGGCTCGCCGCTGCATGGAGCGAAGCTGGAGACGGTGGCGTTCACAGGCGGCCGTCTGCATTTGAAGGATAAGGATGCGACCAGCGGTGCGCATTTTGCGGATATTCTGAGCGCGGCAAAGCTGAGCGGCCTTAGCGCTGAAGGGAAGACGGTGCCTACGTGGGAGGATCCGAAGTCGAAGGGGTTCTCGCTGCACTCGTACGGAGCGCAGTTCGTGGAGGTGGAGTGGGAGCCGGAGATTGCGCGGCTACGAGTAAGCCGGGTGGTTACGGTGATCGACGCGGGTCGGATTATTAATCCGGCGGCGGCGGCGAACCAGGTAGAAGGCGCCGTGGTGATGGGCGTGGGCATGGGGCTGCTGGAAGAGACGCGCTATGAGCAGCGCACGGGACAGCCCATCAACGGCAATTTCGCGGATTACCTGGTGGCGACGTGCGCGGATACGCCTGATATCGATGTGACGTTTCTTGATTATCCGGATCCGATCATGGGCGAGTTTGGAGCGCGCGGGGTGGGCGAGATTGGGCTGGCGGGGGTGGCGGCTGCGATTACGGCGGCTGTTCATCATGCGACGGGCGTGCGCGTGCGCGAACTGCCGGTGCGGATCGAGGACCTGCTGAAGTCGAAGATTGTTTCGGTGCAGGCGTAAGCTAAGAGGCAAATGACTGACTTCGAACATATTCTGCCGCTGTGGCGCGAGCTTGAGGCGGCGGGCGCGGATTATGTGCTTGCGACTATTGTGGCGGTGGAGGGATCGAGCTACCGCCGGCCCGGAGCGCGCATGCTGCTGGCGCAGGATGGACGGCGCGCGGGCACGGTAAGCGGAGGATGCCTGGAGGCTGCGGTCGCGAAGAAGGCGTGGTGGCTGACGAGCGATGGTCCGGTTGTGGAGCGCTACTCGACGCTCGATGATGACGGGGACCTGCCCTACGGGTCGGGTTGCGGCGGGATTGTGTACATCCTGCTGGAGCGGCGCGCTACTGCTTCGCCGCTTCTGCATGCGTTGAAGGAGGCGTTTGACGCGCGGGTTCCGATGGCGATTGCGACGGTGCTGGAGGGTCCACGAATCGGGTGGCGCGCTTTTGCGTCGCAGTTAATGCGTAGCGATGTGCTCGATGATGACCGCGCGCAGGGAGACCTGGCGTTGCTGGCGGCACAGGCTCTGGAAGAGCGCGAGACAAAGGACACGTTGATCATGATTGAGGGCGTGCAGACCCGGGTGTGGGTTGATTACCGGGCGGCGCGGCCGGCTTTGTGGATCTTTGGTGCGGGCGACGATGCGCGGCCTTTGATGAATCTGGCGCGCGAGCTCGGATGGTTTGTTGCGATTGCTGATGGGCGATCGCATTTGGCGATGCGGACGCGGTTTGCGAAGGCAGATGAGGTGTGCGCTTTCGATATCCGCGAATTTCCGAAGAACGCACCGGCGGCGATCGATGTTCATCCCACCGACGCGGCTTTGTTGGTGACGCACAGCTTTGAGCAGGATTCGCGCATTTTGGCGTGGCTGCTTGGCCGTGGACCACTGCCGGCGTACGTGGGTGTGCTGGGCCCACAGCGGCGCACGCGTGAGGTGCTGGCTGAAGCCGCGCGGCTGCTTGGTCAGGTGCCTTCAGCAAAGCTGGTGGAGCAGTGGCTGGAGGATCTGCACGCACCGACTGGGCTTGATCTGGGCGCCGATACGCCGGCGTCGATTGCGCTGTCGATCTTGTCTGAGGTGCAGAAGGTTCTGAGCGCGAGTTCGGCGCTGCCGCTGCGCACCGTGCGGGCGACCGGCAGCGCCATTACTTCTGCGTAGGACGGCTACTCAGGCGTGGACGAATGCCTCCTTTTTGGACGCCATGTGCGCTTCGACTACTTCAAGAAATTTTGCCAGCCAGGCAGGGTGCGCTGTCCACGCAGGGCCGGTGACCAGGTTGCCATCGACTGTGGCTTGAGAGAGGTCCAGCTTCACGAATTTGCCGCCGGCAAGTTCTACTTCGGGAGCGCAGGCGGGGTAGGCGTTTAGCTTGCGCCCCTTGATTACGCCGGCAGCGGCCAAAAGCTGAGGGCCGTGACAGAGCGCCGCGATTGGTTTGTCCGCGTTGGCAAAGTGACGCACGATATTCAGGACTTCTTCGTTGAGGCGGAGGTATTCCGGAGCGCGGCCACCGGGCACGACGAGACCGTCGTATGCGTCGGGCCTTATCTCGGCGAAGGTGGCGTTCAGGGTGAAGTTGTGCCCGCGCTTCTCCGTGTAGGTCTGATCGCCTTCAAAGTCATGGATGGCGGTGCGGACCTGGTCCCCTTTCTTCTTGCCGGGGCAGATGGCATCGACGGTATGGCCGACCATCTGGAGGGCCTGGAAGGGAACCATGATCTCGTAGTCTTCGACAAAATCGCCGGCCAGCAGCAACAGCTTTGCACTTTTCATGGCATACATCTCCTTGGGAGAGGGTGAGTGACCCGCGTGGGCCGTAGTGTGACATGTCCGTGGCGAGTGCGCACGGGCAGAGAACGGACGCCCTGACACTTATGGGATGACCGCTGGCGGGCAGGGATGCACGGAAGATCAACCGGCATCGAGTACACGCGAGCTCAAATGAGAACGCATAAAATAGACAGATATGGGCCATGTCTCGATCGCTTCCGGTTCATCCAGGACCGCGCCGGCAACGCTGGCGGAACTGAATGCACGGGTGGTTGCATGCAACCGGTGCGCGCGGCTGCGGGAGCATTGCGAGAGCGTTGCGGCGGTGCGCCGGCGTGCGTATGCGGACTGGGAGTATTGGGGGCGGCCGGTTCCGTCGTTTGGAGATCCGCGGGCACGGGTGTTGGTTCTGGGGCTTGCGCCGGGTGCGCATGGCTCGAATCGCACGGGGCGGCCGTTCACGGGCGATGGGTCGGGCGATTTTCTCTATCCGGTTCTTCACGAGACGGGATTTGCATCGCAACCGACCGCGAGTTCTCGGGAGGACGGCATGCAGTTGCACGATATGTGGATCACGTCGGTTGCGCGCTGCGCGCCACCGGGCAACAAGCCGACCCCCGAAGAGTTGCGCAACTGCGCGCATTGGCTCGACGAAGAGATGCGGCTGCTGACAGAGCTTCGCGTCGTGGTTTGCCTGGGGCGGATCGCGTTTGATGGGCTTTTGGGCTGGGCGCAGCGCAACGAGATGATTGCGTCGCGGCGGGAATTTGTTTTCGCGCATGGAGCGGAGAGCGCGCTGGCGAACGGGCTGGCGGTGATCACGAGCTACCATCCATCGCTGCAAAATACCAATACGGGCAAGCTTACGCGCCCCATGTTTCTGGAGGTATTCCTTCGGGCTCGTGCGATCGTTGGGACTTCGAAGCGAAAGTGACCGTGCGGATGCGAGAGATGAACATGATTTCCGATCGAATTCTGAAGCAATTGCTGGCGAGCGATGATGCTGGAGGGCAGGCGCGGAAACCCGCGGCTGGCAACCAGCACGAGATGATGGACCACACCACGCGGCCAGTGCTGATGGAACGCGCTGCGTATCTGAAGAAGATGGCTCGCGCCAGTGAGGGCTCGGCGAGCGAGATTCTCAAGGAATATCCCCGGCACAACATTCAGCTTTCGGTGCGGCTGCGCAGCGGCATCGCTGAATTGCATGAGCGGTTCGCGGATATCTTCATTGTGCTTGAGGGGCGAGCTACGCTGGTGACAGGGGGCATGATCGTGAAGGCGCATACGACGGGACCGGGCGAGGTACGGGGAACCATGGTGGAGGGCGGCACGCAGCAGGAGTTGCGCGCCGGCGACATGGCGCACATTGCCGCCGGCACGCCGCACCAGATTCTGCTTGCGGGCGACGCGAGCTTTACCGCGATGGTGATCAAAGTTGAGGAGACTGATTAGCCGCAGAACTCGTGAGTCGGCGAACACGAAGCTCGCGGCGCTTGATCAACAGGAAGAAGACCGGCACCAGGATCAAGACGTGGATAGTTGAAGTGATCATGCCGCCGATGATGGGCGCGGCGATAGGTTTCATCACGTCTGCACCGATTCCGGATTCCCAGAGAATGGGTGCAAGGCTGAGAATGACCGCGCTAACCGTCATAAGCTTTGGCCGGAGGCGCTGCACGGCTCCCTCGATGGTGGCCTGCTCAAGGTCGGACTCACTCACAAGCCTGCCTGCGGCGACGCGTTTTTCCAGCGCCTCGTGAAGATAGACGACCATGACGACGCCGGTTTCCACCGCAATTCCAAAGAGCGCGATGTAGCCGACCCACACGGCGACGCTGAAGTTGAATCCGAGGAACCATTGCAATAGCAGCCCGCCAGACATGGCGTAGAAGGTGGGAAAGATGAGCACTGCGGCTTCAGTGGCTGACTTGAAGACCAGGTACAAGAGAATAAAGATGACAAAGAACACGACAGGGACGATGATGCGGAGGCGCTGCTGGGCGCGGAGTTCGAACTCGTATTCGCCAGCCCAATGCCATGTGTAGCCGGGGGGCAGGACCACCTGCTGCTTGAGCAACTTGCCGGCACGCGCGACGTACCCACCGTAGTCGTGCGTGGAGAGATCGAGATACACGTAGCCTGTAGGCGATCCCTCTTCGTCACGGATCATGGCGGGTCCGCGGGAGAAGGAGACGCGGGCAACTTCACTGATGGGAATCTGTTCCCCTGATGGAGTGGGGATGAGCGCCTGCCCGATGGCCTGCGGATCGCTTCGGAAGTCGCGCGCGTAGCGGACGGCGATGGGAAAGCGCTGGCGACCTTCGACGTTCTGCGCGATGTTCATGCCGCCGATCTCCGAGGTGATGACGCGCTGCACGTCTCCAGTGGTGAGGCCGTAACGAGCGGCTGCGGAGCGATTCACATCAACATTGAGATAGAAGCCCTGGGAGACACGCTCGGCAAAGACGGAACTGGTTTGGGGCAAGCTGGAAAGGGCGCTTTGCATTTGCTCGCCGATGTCCTGAATGCGGGCCAGATCGGGGCCCTGAATTTTAATGCCCACCGCGGTTTTGATGCCGGTAAGTTCCATGTCGAGACGGTTCTCGACAGGCATGGTCCAGGTGTTGGTGAGGCCGGGGAACTGGAGCTTCTCGTCCATGTCGTGGATGAGCTTTTCGTAAGTCATGCCGGGACGCCACTGGGAGCGAGGCTTGAGCATGATGGTGGTGTCGTACATGTCGAGGGGAGCGTTGTCGGTGGCGCTGTCGGAGCGGCCGACGGTGCCGAAGACGGTAGAGACTTCAGGGAAGGAGCGAATGATGCGGTCCTGCTGCTGCATGAGCGCGGATGCCTGGGTGATGGAGATGCCCGGCAAGGCGCTGGGCATGTAGAGCGCGGAGCCTTCATAGAGGGCAGGCATGAACTGGCTGCCGAGCCGGAAGTACAGGGGAATGGTGGCAGCGAGGAAGACGAGGTTCAAGGCGATCACCAGCTTCCAGTGATGAAGGCACCAACGCAGGACGGGAAGATAGAGGGCCTGAGTTATGCGCGCGGCGGGATTGGTGGACTCTGGTCGCAGTTTTCCGCGCAGACAAAACGGCATGAGCGCAGGCACGAGAGTAATGGAAAGGAGCGAGGAGAACGCGAGGGCCAGAGTCTTTGTCCACGCGAGAGGGCGAAACATGCGGCCTTCCTGGGCTTCGAGAAGAAACACGGGAAGGAACGAGACCACGATGATGATGAGCGAGTAGAAGAGCGCCGGGCCGACCTGTTGCGCCGCGCCAACGAGGATGCGTCGACGCTGATCGCCGGTGGGACGGTCGTCGCGTTCGGCAAGGTGACGATAGCCGTTCTCGACCATGACGATGGCAGCGTCAATGAGCACGCCGATGGCCAGCGCCAGCCCTCCCAGCGACATGATGTTGGAACTGACATTGAGATAGTACATGGGGATGAACGCGGCGAGCACAGCGATGGGCAGCGTGAGGATGGGCACGAGCGCGGAGCGGAAGTGAAACAGGAACACGATACTGACGAAGCTGACGATGATGGCCTCGATGAGCAGATCGCGCTTGAGCGTGTGGATGGATTCGTTGATGAGCCAGGAGCGATCGTAGGCGGTGACGACTTCAACGCCCGGGGGCAGCGAGGGGCCGAGTTCGCGGAAACGCTGCTTGACCGCATCGATCACGTTGAGCGCGTTCATGCCGTAGCGCATGACGATGATGCCTCCGACGGTTTCGCCCCTGCCCTGCCAGTCGGCGGCCCCGCGCCGCACGTCTGGACCAAAGGAGACGGTGCCGAGATCGCGCACCAGCACGGGTGTGCCGTTCTTGTTGGCGACGGGCACGCCTTCGAGATCGGAGAGAGATTTGAAGTAGCCTGCGCCACGAATCATGTACTCCGCGCCGCTCATTTCAAGGACATCGCCGCCGACTTCGTTGGTGCTCTGGCGGACGCGATCGATCACCATGGACGCGGGGATGCCGTAGGCAAAGAGCTTTTTGGGGTCGAGATTCACCTGGTATTGGCGCGTGAATCCGCCGATGCTTGCGACTTCAGCAACGCCAGGGACGGTCTCGAGCTGATATCGCAGATACCAGTCCTGGAGGGCGCGCAGATCGGCAAGACTGTGCGTGTGAGTGCGATCGACGAGAGCATATTCATAGACCCATCCCGCGCCCGTGGCATCGGGGCCGATGGCGGGATGTACATCGGATGGGAGCTTGCCCACGATTTGCTGCAGGTATTCGGTGACGCGCGAGCGCGCCCAGTAGAGGTCGGTTCCGTCTTCAAAGACGACGAAGACGTAAGAGTCGCCAAACATGGTTTGCGCGCGGACGTTTTTGACGCGCGGCGCGGAGAGCAGAGCTGAAACGATGGGGTAGGAGACCTGGTCTTCAAGCACGTTGGGGGGCTCACCGGCCCACTCGGTGTGAATGATGACTTGCACATCGCTGATGTCGGGCAACGCGTCGAGTGGGACTCGCTGCAACGACCAGAGGCCGGCGAGGGTGAGAAGAATGGCCGCTGTAAAGACAATGAATGGATTGCGCGAGCACCAGTCAATAGTTCGGGAGATCATTACATGCCTCCCGCGGCGTTGACGCTGAACTTTTTGTCGGCCAGGCGCTGGCCGTTTTTGGTGACGGAGACGGCGACGTCCCAGGTGCCTCCGGAGCCGAGTTGAACGGAGCCTTCATAACGGCCGCTGCCTTTGTCCGCAAGGGTGGAGACGGTGCGCATGGCGCTCATGCCCATGGCAGGCATGGCCGGCATAAGGAAGGTGGCAGTGATTTGCGCGCCGGTGACGGGGTTTCCGTCGGCACCGGTGAGGGTGACGAGGACAACATTGGAGCCTTTGTGCGGAGTGGCGGGTTGCGTGGCGAAATTGATGCGAATTTCGCCGGTTGATTTCTGTGTCTCTGCGGCGGAAGCGGTCGGCGGAGCGAATCCGTTGATTGCTCCTTGCAATTGGGCGTCGGAGTCGACGAGGAAGGCAGCGGAGCTGACGATGCGGTCGCCGGCCTTGAGTCCCTTGAGCACAACGATGGAATCATCGAGGCGCGGACCCGTTTCGATCTCGCGCGGCTCCAATGATCCCTGTCCATGATCGAGAAACGCAATCTGGCGGTTGCCGGACTGCAGCACGCCCGAAGCGGGAATGATGAGTTGGCGGCCCAATGGCGCGGCGATCTTGACGTCGACAAACATACCGGGCTTGAGCACGATGCCCGGATTGTTGAATGCCAATCGCACGCGAACGGTGCGCGTGGTTTGGTCCACGTCGGGAAGGATCAGGTCAGTGCGGCCTGCGAACACGCGGCCGGGATACGCATCCACGCTGACCTGCGCGCGATTGCCGGGTTTGAGACGGCCCACGTCGGTTTGCGGCACGTTCGCGTAGACCCAAACGGTGGAGAGATCGGCGATGGTGTAGAGCTTGGTTTCAGGCTGCACGTATGCGTTGGGGAGGACGTTGCGCTCAAGGATGTAGCCTGACGCAGGTGATTCGATGGGGATCTCGCGCTCGACTGCGCCACTCTGCTCGATGCGGACGATTTCGGCTTCAGGGATGTCGAAGCGGCGCAGGCGCTCTTCAGCGGCCTGCAATAGCCAATTGCCTTCGTTAGCCGCGGTTCCGTGCATGTGTACGGCTGAGGTGGACTGATTCTGCCTGGCGAGTAATACTTCCTGCTCGGTGCTGACGAGATCGGGACTGTAGATGGTGAAGAGCGGCTGCCCTTTTTTGACGTATTGGTAAGTAGCGTTAGCGACGACGCTGCGGACCCATCCAGGGAAACGGGTTTGGACGGTGGAGAGCCTTTGCTCGTCAATGGCCACGGTCCCGGGCGCATCGATGTCGCTGCTGGCGTCTTTCATTGTGACCAGGGCGGTGGTGACTCCGATCTCCTGCAGGCGCTGTGGAGAAACCTGCAGGGGCGAAAGAGGGGGCTCGTCGTTGGTTGGGTTCGGCGCGGATTTGGGATCGGACGGGCCGCTCGATACCACGGGATCCGCATCGCTCCGCGCTTCGACGCTGCCATCGCGATGAAAGACGATGTAGCCCAAGGCACCGGCAAGCACCAGGCACAGGCCAACCGCCAGCAAGAGAGCATGCTTCAGGGTGCGTTCGTTCATCAGTTTCCTCCTTGGGCGGCGGGCATTTTGTTGGCTGGCATGGTGCTTTCGAAGGGCGCGCCCGCGGCCATCTCCAGGTCGGCGATACGCGCATTGAATTCTCCGAGGGCATCGATCCAGGCGAGATCGATGTCGACCACGGTCATCTGGCTGTCGAGCAGATCGAGAAAGGAAGTCTGGTCGTTCTCGTAGGCAATGACGGCGGAGTGGAGCGTATCTTCCGCCTGCTTCCGCAGACCATCCTGATATATGCGAGCCAGTCGTTGTGCGGCTTTGGCATCGGCAAGCGCCTCCTGAATCTGGCCGCGGGCTGCGTTGCTCATGGCATCGAGCTCCGCATCCTTTTCCGTCACAGTGTTTTCTGCCTCGGCCATTTCGGCGTCGTGCTTGTGGCGATTCAACCAAGGCAGGGTGACCGATCCTTCGAGCATGTAATCGTTGCGAGGATTCGAGCCTGAAGGCATGAGCATGTAGCCGGCGGCGACATTGAAGTCCGGCACCATGCTTTTCTTCGCGAGCTGCTGCTGGCGCCGGCTCTTCTCCGCGGCTGTTGAGGCTTC
This sequence comes from uncultured Acidobacteriota bacterium, assembly GCA_963846375.1. Lineage (GTDB taxonomy): Bacteria > Acidobacteriota > Terriglobia > Terriglobales > Acidobacteriaceae > Telmatobacter. The sequence goes on along the minus strand of CAWJVV010000004.1, from coordinate 115,762 downwards.
GAGCAGGTCGGGGCGAGACTGCATGGCCGCTTGGGTTAGAGATTCGATGGAGGGAAGAGGACGGTCTAGGCCGTAGTCTCCTTGTACTTCGACGGGGGCGGCGGGGTCGCGGCCCAGGAGTGTATTGAGCCGAGCGCGCGCCACGTCAGCATCGCGCTCGAAGCGGATCATGTGTTCGGCAAGACGGGTGAGCGCGAGTTGCGCTTTGAGAATTTCGACCTGAGGAATCTTGCCGACGGTGTACTTGATGCGCGCCGCCTGGATGGCCTGGTTGGCAATCTCGACGTGCTGGTCATGGATGCGAATCTCGTCTTGCGCGCGAAGCAGATCGAAGAAGGCTCGGCGAACTTCGACTTGAACATGCAATCGGGCGGCGGAGAGTTCTGCCTTGGCGGCGGCCACATCGGATTGGGCAATGGCGGTGCGGGCGATGCGTTTGCCGCGACCTGGCAGGGCCTGCCCAATCATGAGCATGTTCTGCGCGGAGTTGTAGTCCCAGGGCTTGCTGAGTGGAACGCCCCAACCGCGATACATCAACTGCGGATCGTCGAGCGCGCCTTCGATGGGAATATGTGCCTCGATGGCTGTGACATGCCTCGCAGCTACGTGTATCTCGGGATTTTCGGCAAGGGCGATTCGTTCGGCGTCCTCGAGATTCATAAGCGGGCCGGAGATCCCGGCATGGTTCTGAAGCGCGATCAGTGCGCTCCACCTTCCCAGCGCTGCACCGGGATCGGGCCCCTGCCCGCGAGCGGCCGTGACCGGCAAGAGACAGGCCGTGCCTAATACAAATAGAGCTATGACTTTCATGGTGTCCTCAAATTGCGGCGATAGCGCCGGGAAGACGTAGACGCGCGCTCTCTTACCAAGGCAGAGGAGTGCGCGAAGATGGGACCTTGAATTGAGGACGTGCTAGATGCGAAGGACTGAGGCGCCGGGCGGCGACAGGAGCGGATTGGATTCGGGAGTATGTCCAGGCAGAAGTATGGCCGAAGCGGACAAGCGAATCGGCTGGCATGCCGGGGAAACGAGCGTCGGCGGCCGGTGAGTCAACGTGGCTTTACCGAGAGGATGGCTGCCGGACCGGCTGTGAACCTGGCAGCAGGACTGGCTTGCATCCATGTCGCAGGTGGAAGCAGACGACTGCATCTGCTGGCAGCAATCATCCTGTGGAGCAAGCGTGAGGCAGGCGAAGATGGGCACCGCAGCCCAAAGGGTCAGCACAGCCAGCATTAGCGACGTGCCTGTTTTGCTCACCTGCACAGTGTAATCCCAAGCCTCTGCCTTTAGCTTGGGGGTAGTGCCCGGAGTTTGCCGTGATTGGGATCACACTTCGGGAAGAGTTGGGACAGGCGCTGCCGAATCAGTCGGTTGTATAGCGGATCTCGAGGCGGCGAATCCGGATGCAGGAGTACGCCAGGATGATCCCGGTGAGAATAAGCAGGCCGAGGACGGCGAGGCTTGTCGGGACCGGCTCGGTCTGGACGGTGAGGAGGGCGAATATGCCGTCGCCCGGCACGGTGATGGGCATGAGGTGCCGGAGGTACGAGGCCACACTGATCTTCTGCAGCAGCGAAGGCATGACCGGATTGATGGCTTCCCAGCCCATAACCAGCATGGCTGCGGGCGTGGGATTGCGGAAGATCATGCTCAACAACAGGAAGACGGCTCCGTATCCGAGGCAGGCGAGGACGACAATGGAGAGGTAGGCCTCAAGTTGGCCAAGGCCGGGACCATGGAAGATGTAATCCTGGCCGGCAGAACCGAAGGGAACGTACATGAGCACGAAGTCCGCGATAGTTGCGGTAGCGAAGAGCGCGATGGCGCTGATGGAACCGGCGACGAACTTAGCCAGCAGGAGGATCTCGCGGCGCACCGGCGACAACAGGTAGAAGTGCAGGCTGCGTTCGACCATCTCACCGCGAATGAGCCGCGAGAAGATCCCCAGGCAGCCGAAGAAGATGCCCAGGCGAACATAGTAAAACTGCATGATCCCGGCCAGAACATTGGTGTCATCGCTCATGGCGAAGGCTGGATGCGACTCGAAGAGCAGGTGAATGAGGATGATGACGGTGGGGATGAAGGCGAGGAGGTAGATCCAGCTTGCCTTCCAGGAGAACAAGTTCCTGCGGATCTCAATGCGCAGCAGCCTGCGCGCCTGCAGTGCCCACAGATCCCATGGTTGCTGGAGAACCGTTTTTGCAAAGCCCGCCTTCGCCGTCATGAGGCGCTCCCGTCTGAACCGATGAGGTACTGATAGATAGCCTGAGTATCGTCGTCGGCGGGCGCCACCGACTCAATCTGCACCAGGCCTTCGACGGCCACCGCATTCAGCAGCCGGTAGAACTCATCAAGGTCGCCGGTGCGGAGGAAGACGCCTTTTCCATCGACATGCAGCCTGGCCTCGACGCAATGATTCAGGGCAAACATGCGGGCGGCAAGCTGCTCGGGCCGGTCGCAGCGGATAAGCACCTGCATAGGCTTGTCGCGGACTTCCTGGCGCACCTGGTGGATGTTGCCCTCGGCCACGAGATAGCCGCCGGTGATGAGCACGACGCGGTCGGAGATGCGATCCACTTCATCGAGGATGTGACTGGAGATGACCAGGTGCATGCCCTGGCGGCTGAGCTCTTCAAACAGGGCCAGGGATTCAGCGCGGGCCATAGGGTCGAGACCGTTCAGAGGCTCATCGAGAACCAGGACGCGGGGGTGATGCGCGATGGCCTGGGCAAGCCGGATCTTCTGCCGCATGCCTTTGCTATAGCCGGCGATCTTTCGATTCGCCGCGTCGCCCAGTTGAACGCGTTGGATTGCCTCCTGGGCCAGGCGAAACGCATCGAGTTCGCTGATGCCGTGAAGCAAGAGGCTGTCCATGAGGAATTCCCAGCCGGTGAGGCCGCGCGGGAACGAATCGAACTGCGTGCAGTAGCCGACTTCGCGGAAGAACTCGGTGGCTTCGCCGGGATCGAGGCCGAGAACGGAGACGCGGCCGCTGGATGGCTGGACAAGTCCGGTCATCAGGTTCATCAGGGTCGTTTTGCCGGAACCGTTAGGGCCGACCAGCGTAGTGACGCCGGGAGGGATGCTGAGCGAGACGCGATTGACGCCCAGCACCTCGCCATAAAACTTGGACACGTTCTCAAAGACGATGCGATCGGTCATGGTGGTCATCCTCGCACCACCTCTCTTGCGCGGATTCTCGCGTTGAGCATGAGCGCGCAAACGATGGCGATGAAGAGGAGCATGACCACTATGGCTTCGCTGGGGAGACCGACTCCAATCCGATTAAACTCCGGCGCTCCCAACAAGCGCTGCCAGAGCTGCGTCATGATGACCGGCAGGTTGAGCAGAAAGCCCCATTTTGTGCGGAGAATCGCGGTCACCACGCCGCCGACTCCCGCGGGAACAAAGACCGCGGCAAAGATGATGCCGGTGGCCACCATGCGCCACTTGACCCAGGAGGAGAGGGCCAGGCCAAGGAGAGAGAGAAGCACGATCCAGACAAGGGAACCGACGAGCAGCCCCGCACCGATCCGGAGGTTCGCACCAATCCACGGTTGCGGCGATGTGTATCCCTGGTAGGCGAAGAGCAGGAGGCAGGGAATCCACGTAATGAGGGAAAGGAACGAGAACAGCGCGAGGACCTTCCCGAGCACGTAGCCGAAGCGGGAGATGGGATGGCTGAGCAGTATCGGGAGTGCATTATCGGAGAGGTCGAAGGAGACGAGCCGCGGCGCGATCCAAGCAGTCAACACCAGCGCCAGCCAGCATTGCGAGGCGAGGACTCGCAGGAAGAATGACGCGTTGATGGCCAGCATCGAGGAATTACCGCGCATGATGAGGGCGCGCGCCAGTGGATTGTTCGCGAGATAGATGATGACCAGGTAGACGACCAAGGGCAGCATCGACATGGTGAGCAGACCCACCGTAACCTTGGACGACCACGCCTCTGCAAGGCCGTAACGCACCAGCACGCCTATGCGCGCCCATGGCGGCGTGATCCGGCCTTCGTAGGCTCGATACTCGTGCTTAAATACGGACAAGGTCCCCCCTTGCCGGCTCATTTTCCATGGCCCGGAGAAAGATGTCTTCGAGAGAATCGCGACGCCGGTTGATGCGGCGAATCTGCACGCCGCGCTCCGAGGCGAGAACATACAGATCGCGCGGCTCGATGCTGTCGGGCATGACCACCTTTACGCGGCCGCCGGGAAACGACGCGCACTCACATCCGAGCTCTCGGAGCTTTTCGCAGAACTCATCGATGGGTCCGGTGGTCTCCAACTCGATGAAGTTCCGGTGCGAACGGCGCTCTTCGTCGATGTTGCGCAGCGCGGCAATGCGTCCCTGTTTGAGAATCAGTACTTCGTCGCAGGTCTCGTCGATGTCGCGCAGCAAGTGGGAGGAGATGAGGAGGCGAATGCTGCCAGCCTTGCGAATCTCCTGGATGGTCTGGATCATGCGCTGCCGGGCAATGGGGTCGAGGCCGTTGGTTGGCTCGTCGAGAATGAGCAAGCGCGGGCCGTGGGCGAGAGCCTGCGCCAGCTTGATGAGTTGTTTCATGCCCAGCGAGTAGGTGCTGATGTTGCGGTAGCGAACTTCTCCGAGCCCCACATAGAAGAGCGCCTCGTGGGCCCGCTCGAGTGCGTGGTCAGCCGGCAGGCCGGCGAGCTCCGCCATGTAGCGAACGAAGCGCACGCCGGTCATGTTGCCGATGAAGGAGTCGTTTTCGGGCATGTAGCCGATGCCCTGGCGGATGCGGGCGCGGTCGTGCTGGGTATCGAGACCGAAGACGCGGGCCGCGCCGCGAGCCGGGGCGTGGAAGCCGAGCAGAGTATTGATCAGCGTGGATTTTCCTGCGCCGTTGGGGCCAAGCAGGCCAATTGCGTTGCCGCGCAACTGGCCCGTGAGCCCATTGAGAACGGCTCGTCCTCCCAGGCGCACTTCCAGACCGTCAAGCTCGATAACACTCATGCTATCTACTTACGGTCTGGCCCGCCGACTTGTTCCCCGAATTTAAGATTGCTCCGAGCGTCAGGAAATCGAATCCGAAAAGGCGACTGTCGCTCGCAGCCTCGATGCCGCTGTCCTTGCCCCACGCGCAGACTACGGTGGGTCGAGCATCGGCGGCCAGCTTGTGAAGGGCATCCGCCGTTTGGCCGCTGAACTGGCTGAGTAGCGGCGTGATTACCGGGCTCAGATTCTGATAGGCGATTGCCGAGTAGTTCTCGTTCTGGTCGTGCGGCAGCAGGGCGCGGAAGCTGGAAGAACGGGCGAGAGAGTTGCCGCTCGCCTGGATTTGCAGCGCATCCATGAGCAGCGCCCGCTGAGGAGCCACGATCATGAACCCGTTCGAGAACGTGTAGTTGGCCTTCACGATATTGGTGCTGAGATCGCGAATGGCGTAATAACGCTGCGAGCCAACGATGCTGGGATCGATGGCGACGCCATGCCCGCTGCCTGCCGGGGCGAGGCCATTGATGCCCTGCGCGAGACGCTCGAGCGTGCTTTCGAACTGATCCGGATTATTAACTTCGATCACAAGCTTCCAGGACGGGGTGGGAAGCACAGGGCCGTCAAGAGCAATCACGAAGTCTCCCCCGAGGTTGGCAATCAGGTCCTCGCGCACGTTGATTTGCAGCTTGGCATCGATCTCGCTGAAATCGACCTTCGTTCCCCGGGACTCCGACGCAATTGTCAGGAGGTCGTCGGCTATGGAGGCTGGATCCTTGGAGAGGGCGGCAACCGCAATTGCGGCGTTGGGGCTGACGAAGTCGAGCGATCCGATGGGCGCGGGCCCGGCGAGCCAGGAAGCAATGCGCTGGCGGGTTCCAGAGAACTGCAGGCTCAGGTGATTCTGCGGCAGTCCGTTGGCCTCACGGTGCTCGGCAATCAGATACTCCAGGCCGGCTAGTCCGCTGTTTTCAAAGGCATGTGCTTTGGCCACGGCCTGCAAGGAGCGGCCCGCATTGTTCTGCATCATGGCGTGCAGATTCGCGGCAAGAATAATTCCGGCCCCGCGATCATATGCCGCTCCTATCTGTTTCCCGAAGTCAGTTGCGGCAAATCCACTGGCGCCCGCATTGAGCTGGGCATCGATCTGTTTGAGCGTGGCAATGCTGCCGGAAAAGACCACCTCGTGATCCCTCACCAGCGCGTAGCCGCCGTGGATCTCTCCCGAGGAATTCGCAGCAGCGAGCCCGGCTTCATCCAATACAACGAGTCCATGGGCATTGGAGAATTGCTGCCGTAGTTCGGCGGCCAGGCCGCTGCGCTGCACGTCGGCAAGTGCGGCAACATCGCGGTGATCGCCCTCCCCGCTCGCAGCGATGACGATCTCATCACCGAGGTAGTGGCTAACGTCGTGAATCTTTTCCACCAGCGCATTCAGATCCGCGGGGCTCTGCTTATGGCCCTGCGCCCACCACTGCTGCAGTGTCGGGCTTTGATTGAGCTGGTCCTGGAAGATTGCATTGGCTTGGCTGAAGTAATCGCCCAGGTTCGGAATGCCGATGTAAAGCATGGTGTCGGCCGGCACGCGCGCCAGCAGGTCGCTGCTAAACCGGGATTGCGGAAAAGGAATCTCCGCGATGCGATGCTCAATGTTGGCCAACTGCGCCATGATGCCGATGTACTCCTGGCGATCGGAACTCCACGCGAACTGCTCAGCCAGCGGCTCGGGCGTAAGACTGTCGGTTGTCGCCATCTGCTCGCCGGGATGCAGCACAGCGTGCGTACCGGAATGTGCCACGTCAATCGAGCCTCGCAGCACACCTACCCGTGAACCTTTGATGCCGGAGTTGACCGAGAAGACGGTACCGTTGACGGCAATCCGACAATCGCGCGTATTGACATACAGGTGGCCGGAGGTGCGGGGCGCGGCCTTGACGATGAGAGCACCGCGATCGAGCGACACCGTTGCATTGCGCCCTCGCGCTCCAACCCCAAGCGTGCTGCGCTGATCAACTTCGACCTGCGAGCCATCTGCCAGACGCAAAACGGCATGCGAGCCGCCCGATGTGCGCAGTTCGTCGCCTTCGTTGAGCGATGCGCCGGGCGAGACCTGGCGACTGCCGTTGCTGGAGATGAGATATGCCGACCCGTCGATGGATTGCACCTCGGCGCGAACTCCGGGCGGGATTTGCCAATAGAGCTTATAGGCGAAGAATGCGCTGACAAGCAGGACGCAGACGGAGGCAAATGCCCATCTCCACGCCCGGGGATGACGGCCAGGAGCCGAACGGATACGCGGCGCTGTCCAATCGACAGCCGCCTCTTCATGGAAGCGGCGCAGACAGACGCCGCAGTCCTGCAAATGAGCTCGCACCAGAAGAGCTCGCGGCTCCGGGAGCTTCCCCGCACGGTACGACTGCAGCTGCTGCTGCACGTCCTCACAATTGCGGATCGCTGTCAAAGAGTATTGATGGTCCAAGGAGACACCCATGCCTGTTGCAGCCTTTGCCGCGGATGCATTGATGACCTCATCGCCGGGTACATCGCTCCGAAGCGCTTGTGTGGCTCGCTCAAGGATCGATCTGTCGTCCTGTTTCATCGCGTACTCCTTTGCAACTCGACCAGTGTCTTTTTCAGCTTCGATCGCGTTTGGTGGAGCGTCACTGCTACGACGGCCGCCGACGTTCCCATCAAATTCGCGATCTCGCGGTTGTCCAAATCTTCCAGGTAACGCAGCGCAAACATCTCCGCTGGGCGCGGTGGCAACTCCGCAATGGCCTGCCGCAGTATTTGGCTTAGTTGCCGATTTGCGGCCTCGGCTTCCGGGGATGAGCCGCCGGCAGTCGCATGTACACTCGCAGCAGCCTCCAGCCCTTCAGTCGGTGCTGATTTCCTGCGCCGAACGACATCCAGCGCGCCATTAATCGCCGCGCGGTAAAGATAGCTCGCGGCATTTGCCATTTCGGCTGTGGCGGAGGTTCCGATGCGCAGAAACACCGCCTGCGCCACATCCTCTGCGTCCGCCATGTTGCCGGCAATGCGATAGGCCGCGATCAGCACACGCCGATAATGCTCCGCGAACAGCTGTGCCAGGCGGCGGTTGGTCTCGATGGCCGGTAAATTGGCGGCTGCTGCGCTCACGGTGTCACGCTCTTGACTGTTCATAGTGATGACGCTTGGGTGGGGCGATTATTAATCGGGTCCACAAGGCTAGTTACGGCGCCAATCGGTCCGATGTTCCGCCAGCGGTCCGGTCACACTCCCGGGAGAGGCTCCGGAGGCGACGATTAATCTAGGACCTGAGGTAGCAAACATGACCGGAACTGCTTCGGTTAGCCAGGGGGAAAAGGCAAGAGTCTTCCGCGCGCTTCACGAAAGGAAAGAAGCATTCATCATTCCTAATCCGTGGGACGCCGGCACGGCCAGAATCCTGGCTCACCTTGGTTTCGAAGCTCTGGCCACTACCAGCATGGGGTACGCATTTTCGCTGGGTCAGAGGGATGGAACCCTCAGCCGAAACCAAGCCCTTGCGGGGGCCTCTGCCATTGTCGGTGCGACCAATCTGCCGGTAAGCGCCGATCTTGAGAATGGATTTGGGGATGCACCGGAGGATGCCGCAGAGACAATAAGGCTGGCTGCGGCAGCAGGCCTCGTTGGCGGGTCGATAGAAGATGCGACGGGGCGGCCCGACAATTCCATCTACGGCTTTGAAGAATCAATCGAGCGGGTACGCGCGGCCATGGAGGCGGCACGTGCCCTTCCTTTCCCATTTACAGTCACGGCGCGCGCGGAAAACTACCTGCATGGGCGGCCGGATCTTGTCGACACGATCAGGCGGCTGCAGGCCTATCAGGAGGCAGGCGCCGATGTTCTTTATGCGCCCGGTCTGGCAAGCCGGGAGGACATCGCGGCCGTGGTCTCATCGGTAGATCGGCCAGTCAACGTGGTGATGGGTCTCCAGGGTGTTCAACTGAGCCTCGCGGAACTCTCCGCAATAGGCGTGAGACGAGTCAGTGTAGGCAGTTCGCTCAACCGAACGGCGTTCGGTGCGTTTCTACGTGCCGCACGCGAGATGCGTGAATCCGGCTCCTTCACGTTCGCAAAGGAGGCCGCAAGCTCGCGAGAGTTGAGCGCCATCTTCGGCTTGACGACCTAGCCGTCGAATGGCTCCTTCGGAGCGCGACGGCAGAGTACGCAGGGGCGGAAGCGGGCCGGCTAGCGTCGGCCTGCATCGGGCGCGGTTCCGCCCTTCATTTGAAGCCCCAACAGGTTCGGAGAGGCGGTGTCCGAAGGCACGGAATTGAGAGAAGCCGCCGAATTTGCCGACGACACACCGAGGGTTTTCAGATAGGCGAGCAGCGCCGTCATTTCGTCGGGCGTGGCGTCGACGTTGGGCATCCCGCCGGCCTTCATGCGTGAGTTCGGGGTACGCAGGAGCGCGACCAGCCGATCCTGCTGAAATTTGCTCGTAATACCAAGCAGGCTTGGAGCCAGAGGAGTGCCAGCCCCGTCGTCGCCATGGCATGCATTGCATCCGCGATCGACGAAGATACCTTTTCCTTTTGAGACCAGCGGGTCGGCAATTTTCACCCTCACCGTCTCGGTTGTGCTGGCCGCTGCAGCCTTCATATACGGCTCGAACGGCGCGGCATTGAATGCCACTTCCTCATCGTGCTGGCGAGTCAGCTGGTTGGCTGTACCACCATCGCCGTCATCGAGGTGGCTTCGCACTCCCAGGTACACCATGCCCGCGACCACAATCGATATCGCCAACGCCGGGATTGGTCTGCGCCAGATTCGCCGCTCCAGCCGGCGATCCAGAAACGGCATCAGGAACATGGACATTGCGACGATGCCCGGTATTACCAGTATGCCAATGACAACGGTGGGCCCCTCCCAGAACTTCAACCACTCAAACATGGGCAGGTAATACCATTCCGGCCTGGGTAGAAAGTGGGAGTCGCCCGGATTGGCAATGGGACCGAGGGTTACGGGACGCAGATAGGCGATGGCCGCCAACGCCGCAACGATGGCAAGCACAAATGCCATGTCAAAGAGCACCTGCCGTGGATAGAACGGCTCGGTCGCCATCTTCGGAGTAACCGGATCCTCACTGACCGGGCCTGCGGGCCCTGCTTTGCGGAACAGAAAGATATGTGCGGCGACAAACGCGAAGATAATGCCGGGAATAAGAAAGACGTGACCTACATAGAACCTGGACAGGGTAAGAGTTCCAATCGTGTCGCCGCCGCGCAGAAATTTGGTTATGAAACTGCCGATGAACGGCACCTGACCCGCCACGTTCGTGCCCACGGCCGTAGCAAAATATGCTTTCTGGTCCCACGGGAGTAGATATCCCGTGAAGCCCATTCCCAGCACAAGGAACGAAAGCAGGGCTCCGGACATCCAAAGCAACTCGCGCTTGCCCTTGAACGATCCGTAAATGAAGGTCTGCAGGAAATGCAGCGCCAATACGATAATCATGGCGCTGGAACCGTAGGAATGAAGACTGCGAAGAAACGCCCCGCCTGTGACCTGCTTAGTAATGTATGCGACGCTGGTGTGCGCGGTTTCTGCCGTTGGCGTGTAATACAGCGCCAGGGCGATTCCGGTCACCATCTGCAACAGGAAGATAAACAGCAAACCCGACCCAAATACATATGCCCATCTGGCGCCGCCTGGAATAGGCTCGTCGAGCACCTTGGAGGCGAGGCTCTTTGCCCCGGTCCGCTGATCGAACCAGTTGAGCGCACGATCGAAATGTCCGCGCTGGAGCGCGGCCTTGAATAGATTGCCTTTCATGATGACCTCGCGATGGCGTTAGCTCAGGAGTTCACGGTCCGGAATATTGGGACGAAAATATTGAAATTGGACTTCCAACTTGCCATCCCTGACCTGAACGTCAAGTTGGTCAAGACCGCGGGGCGGGGGGCCGGACAGACGGGTGCCATCCGCGCCGAACTGGCCTCCGTGGCAGGGGCAAATGAATTTGTCCTGGTTCTCGTGCCAGGAGACAGAGCACCCGAGATGCGGACAAATAGGCGAAAGTACCTTGAGCTGCCCCTCGGCCGATCGGGTGACAAAGACAGATTGCGCGGAAACGACCTCTCGCCATCCGTCACGCTGCGTCAACGTCACAGTTTTGGCTACCGGCTTGGCAATGTTCTCGAACTCCTGCGCGTCGCCAATCAAGGTCCACTTGGACGCCTTGGCGGCATTGCGAACGGGATAGAGAACATAGCGCAACAGGGGCAGACCCACCACCGACGCGATTGCCCCGGAGCAGACTCCCAGCATGGACGCGAAGAAGGCTCGCCTGCTGACCCGAACTTCTTCCTTCCGTAAGCAACCTTCACAATCAATCGGGCCTGCGGATTCGCAAGCGGCGACTATCGGCTCTCCTGAAGCATGCATCGTAGTGGGACCTCCCTCATAGGCTCATCGTTCATGGCGCGCAGCTCTCGTCTATGCCGGATCATGAGGCGAATGGCACAGTCATCTGTTGCTCGACATCAACCACTCTGTAAACCTTTGTAAAGGGTGGCTACAACGATTGCGCAATGGGTGGTCTGCCATAAAGTTTTGTAACATTCGGGCAGACTCAGACATTCTTAAACTTGGGATTGCTATCTTCGGAGCTACTAACTACTTGATGAATGATTGCTTCGGTAAGAGCTTTTTTACCGTAGCCATTACAAGTGTTTACACCTCGTTTGATAGCGCGCAAGAGAACTAACTGAATAACAGGCGAGTATCTCGCAATGACATACCCTGCAGGCGATAAGTGTGCGGTTGTTGTCAGGGGATCTGTTTTTAGCCATCATTCGGCGGTTATGTTCTGCAGTTGATTCATAAGGGCCTCCTACTAGCCCAATTGGAACTGTGATTCCCTCATAGCGCAGGGATGCAGTTGTTGTGTGTCGGTACATCGGGAACGGCAAACAGCTGTTCCAGCAAGTGAAAGGCGGAACAAGTGGTGAGGCACTCGATACGCATATTTGTCTTCATTGCATTTGGATTGATGCTCGGAGGTATATCCGGCATCGCGGAGAACGGGGCTACACCTTTAGGTACCGTCGGGATCAAGCCCGTAATGGCCGAGGTGGATTGGTCGCTTGACGGAGATAAGAAGTGCACCCTTTGTCACAACGAAGCCAGCGGACACGTGCTTTCCATCTACCAGACGAAGCACGGCGTAAAAGGCGACACACACACACCCGGCTGCCAGGGCTGCCACGGCGAAAGCGCGAAGCATCAGGAGAACCCCTCCGAGTCGCCTGAGATCGTCTTCGGAGCCAAGTCGAAGCAACTGTCTTCCACTGAGGCTCGAACGTCGGCTTGCCTCTCGTGCCATGAGTCAAGCGTTCATGCGCGGACGTTCTGGTCAGGTAGTGCCCATGAGAAGCAAGGTGTGACCTGCACGGATTGCCATGAGATGCACAATCCCGAGCAGAAAGTTCTGAACAAGCTTACCCAGCCGGAAGTCTGCTTCGGTTGCCACCAGAATGAGCGCGCCCAGTTTCACCGCTTCTCAAGGCATCCGATCCTGGAAGGCAAGGTCAGCTGCTCCGACTGCCACAACCCGCACGGTTCCACCGGCCCTCGTCTGATGGTGAAGAACACCATCACCGAGACCTGCTACACCTGCCACTCGGAAAAGCGCGGACCATTTTTGTGGGAGCATGCCCCCGTGGTTGAGGACTGCACCAACTGCCACTCTCCGCACGGATCGAATGTGACGCCGTTGTTGAAGACCCGCGCACCCATGCTCTGCCAGGAGTGCCACACGAGCGACCACGCCAAGGGCCTCTACAGCGCGGCAAACCTGCCCGGCGGAAGCTTCGTTACGGGTAACGGGACCATCCCACTCGGAGGCCAGAGCCCGACTGACCAGGCCAACGGACGTGCTTGTCTGCAATGCCATTCACAAATCCACGGCTCGAATCATCCGGCCGGGGCAAAGTTTAACCGGTAACCAATTGAATCGGAGAGACGCAATCATGAAACTGAGAAATGCATGCGGCTTCTGCGCCGGTTCGATGAGGGTTATCGGCGGCGCATCCATTACGGCGGGTATCCTCGCGTTGCTGTGCTCGTTCGCACCTGCGCAAACCGTTCCTCAAAACACCACCGGCCGTAACCCAGGAACCCAGGTTCCTCCGGGACTATACATTCCAGACGAACTCACGGCGGCCGAGCAGACCACGCCATCGAAAAGGATTCAGATCGGCGTTGCCGGCGTCAGCTCGAACTCGTTCAAATTCGGCGAGTACAACGGACTGAATAAGTTCCATGCCTTTGCGATCAGCAACGTCGACTACCGCGGCGGCGCGGCATACGACAGCATGGACACATGGCGATGGCGGTTCCAGGGTTCGAATCTTGGGCTCGAAACTCGAAACGGGATCCTCGATTTTGGGAGGCAGGGCAAGTTCCATTTTCGATTCGCATACAACGAAATTCTGGCCAACACCTCCGACTCGTTTCAAACCCCCTACCTCGGTGTCGGGACCGACAATCTGTCATTGCCATCCAATTGGCTGGTGCCGGTTTTGCCGCAAAAGAGCGCCACCGCTCTGAACTTCTTCGCGCTCAATCCGGTGACTGCGGCCGGCAGTGTCTACAACACCCATGGAGTGCTCACACCACCAACCCAGGCTCAGTTGGACAAGATGGCTGCCATTCGTGCTGCCGACCTGCCCGCTTTCCGGAATGTGAATCTGTCCCTTACTCGCAAACGGGGCGAGACACAACTCCTCTTAAACCCGACTGAAACGATTGATATTCCCGTGGGCTACACCCACGAGCACAAGGACGGCCTAAGGACCGTCGGTGGTGTGATCGATCGGAATACGCAGGATTCCGCGTTGCTGCCTTACAGAGTGAACTGGGATACCGATCAGGCATCCGCGGCAGTGAATGTCAAGCTCAACAAACTGTTCCTTTCGTTCGCTTACTACGGCTCCTTCTTTCGCAACAACACCGAACATATGATCTGGGCAGACGTTGCCCAATCGCCTACCTTCACGTCGGCTCTGGCAGAGGAACCCAGCAGCCAGTTCCACCAGTTCACGGCAACCGGCAGCTATAAATTGTCGAGGGATGCCAAGCTGGTGGTTGTGGGTTCGATTGGTCGCGGGACCCAGAACCAGGCGTTCGTTACCAATTCGTTTGTTCAAGATGGAGCGCTGCCGTTCGGGCTGCCGCGCAACTCTCTGCAGGGTCTTGTGAACACCGGCTTGGGTTCGGGAAAGTTCACCTTCAAACACGGCAAGTGGGATATCGTGGCAGACGCCAGGTTCGACGAGCGCGATAACCAGACGCCCGTCGGCCTCTTCCTGTTCCAGGATGACGCCTCGGCAAAGACCGGTACCTCGCCGTTTAACGGCCTCTACGGGCTGCCCACCGGACTTGGCAGCACCACCAACATTTACAACAACCGTTCGCTCAGCAAGCTCTCTTACAAGGCCAATGGGGAAGCCGAGTACTCCTTCACCAAGTCAGAACACCTGATGCTTGGTTATGGCTGGGATAGAGCGGATCGTCATTGCTCCTATTCCTGGATTACCTGCGCCGATGCAAAGCAAGTGAATGAGAACACCTTCCGCACAGAGTGGCGCAAATCCAAGGGAACCGTGACGGCTCGCGTGGAGTACGCCTTCTCCGAGCGGCGCGGAGACTACAACGAAGACGCCTTCCTCGCGGAAACGCCAATGGCGAACCACGTGCCGGCGGGAGGCGCGAGCCAAAGTCTTTACAGCTATCTGAAGCAGACTGGTCTAACGGGCTTCGGTCCGGTCGCTGGTCTCCCCAGCGCACCGCTTACAGGCGATGCCGCCATCTTTACGCCGAACAACAACACCGTTGCGCAGGCCCAATACGGCACCCGAAACATCCTCAACGAGATTCCCGGCTTCCGGAGATATTACGTAGCCGACCGTGACAGAAATGACGCGCGCGCTCAGATCAATCTGCTCGGTAGAGACAAGTTCGCCGTCACTTTGAGCGGTGAGGCGAGCGACGACGACTATCTCAACACCAAGCTGGGTTTGAAGAGACGCACCTGGTGGGCATCAACTATCGACGCAAGCTATGTTGCGTCTGAAGACTTGGTCGTGGACGTCTTCTACACCTACGACAACCAACGCCTGTACGCCACCGGCGATGCCTTTGGCTCCAACAGCACTGCAACCTTCCAGGGGCAGGCGGGAAATACGGCCCTTGGCGGTCCCTGCTTCACCACCGTCGCAGCCAGGAACGCATCGGCCAAGATCGATCCGTGCCTGAACTGGACCCACAACGACCGCGACAAGATCGACACGGCTGGTCTAACACTCCGCCGCAAAAACCTGGCTGGCAGGAAGCTCGAATTGGCTGGTGAGGTGGTCTACACGCGCGGGCGCACTGAGAACGCTGTCGTCGGCGGCAGCTACGTGAACAACCCACTCGCGCTGGCAGCGCCGGCTCCGCCGCTGTCTTCGGGTACTCAGGCAATCTTCTTTATCCCGGCGCAGAATTATCCTCTAATTCAAAATGACGAGCTCAGCGTCAAGCCGAGTGCCACTTACGTCATCACCCGGTCGGCCACCCTCCAGGGCTTTTACTGGTTCCAGCGGTTGACGCCCACGGATTGGAGATATCAGGCACTGCAGTACGGCACCAAGCTGAACTTTCTGCCCACCAATGAGACCGTGCCTAACTATCAAGTTCATGTCGGCGGCGTCTCCCTCAACTGGACATTCTAATGGCATCCGCGAAACTGATTCACCCCCCAAAGTAGGTACTCCCGGGAAGTAGTTCGCATTCAAAAAACACATCTGTGAAGGAGACTCAAACAATGAGGGCATTATTTCGTATGACAGCTATTTTGGCTCTTGCCAGCGCCGCTCTGTGCGCGTCGGCAGAAGACGCGGCAAGCATCTACAAGACTAAGTGCGTGATGTGCCATGGCGCGGCAGGTGACGCAAACACTCCGGCGGGAAAAGCCTTGAAGGTTCCTTCCTTCAGCTCTGAGGAAGCGGTCAAGCAGTCCGACACCGCTCTTCTCGAAATCGCGAAGAACGGCAAAGGGAAGATGCCCGCGTGGCACGACAAGCTCTCTGAGGATCAGATTAAGGGCCTTGTCGCATACATCCGCAACATGCAGAAGAAGTCCTAAACTCGTTGGAGCTGTCCCTGAACTTCTCCTATGCGACCCTGGAGCGGCCTCCCGCTCCGGGGCGCGTCCCTTTTTCAGGGCCACGGTGCTGCAAAAGATGCCAGGCGATCCAATGGATGACCCGGGGAAGTCCGACCTCGTCAACCAGTGCCGGAGTATCAGGGGTAAATTGACTGACCTGATGATCCCGAGGCGGGCCACCGCGTGGCGGAACTCTCGCGACGGCCATCAATCTCCTCCGCCACCCCAGTTGCGGATAGGAGCAGAGCAAGCACGCTCTGCCACATTTGCTATGTGTCCGATCCTGCGCACTAACCCCCCTTCGGCAGCCTGAAAGTCGTTATTCACAGCAAGCATTCAATACAGCCAACTCACTGATAGTCCTGGGTCTATCAGGTTTAAAAGCCTCCTGGATTTCGCCAGCGGCTTGCCGGTGCCTCGAAACCACCGAGTCCAATCTTTGCTCCATCCCAAGTTACTTGCGTGTAGAACAGTAGGGCTAATTTGCTCTTCTCTGGCGACGCAATTGTGAGGTGCATGCTATTCGACATTTGGATAGGTAGTTAGCAGGTCGAAGGGCGCCGGATCATGCCAAAAACAGTTGGCAAATTGGGAAGATTGCCCGATGATGATACGAAACGTCTGCAATCGGTGTTATCTACAGTGAGCGGCAAGATGAACTTCCCATGCCGCTGAGAATCGGGTCGAGGGGGAAACATGTCATGAACACAAAAAGGTTGGTCATCTTCGGCGGAGCCGCCGTGATTATTGCGGGAGGGTTGGCGTATATGCTCGGGATCCTTCCGCCGGTTTCGAGCCGTGACGGACAGGGCGCCATTGGGAAGCGCGACGTGTATCGCGCCCAGCAGCCAGCCGACGCATCGGTAAACCCGGGCGTCGCCCCGGTGGCAATGAAGGCCACCGCGGAACGGATGAAGAACCATCAGATCCCGGAACTGCAGAACGGCCAGCTCTTTCAGCTGAACAACGGCCAGTTCTACCAGTTGAACAACGGCCAGGTGGTCGCGCTCCAGAACGGCCAGATGTTCACGCTCAACAACGGCCAAGTTGTCGCATTCAACAACGGCCAGATGTTCAGTATGAATAACGGGCAGGCAGTGGCGCTTCAGAACGGGCAGGCGTTCACGCTCAACAACGGCCAGGCGTTCACCCTCAACAATGGCCAGATGACGCTTATGAATAATGGCCAGCTGACAAACACCTTGAATAACGGCCAGATGTTTACGCTTAACAACGGGCAGTTGATGTACCTGAACAACGGCCAGCTGTTCACGCTCAACAACGGCCAGTTGAATCAGTTGAACAACGGCCAGGTAACGGCGCTGCAGAACGGCCAGTTGTTCTAGTGACAACTGGCCACGTCGAGGCGACGGCAAATTCGTCGCCGACCACAGGAACCTATCTTATAAAGCAATGGGGCCCCCGCCCAGATTGCCGATACTGGGAATCTGATCATGGATGAAGGCTTGAACGGGGGCGGCGGCAGGCCCGCACGAAGACTATCTTTCTGCGCGGGCCTTTGGGCGCTGATCTGCTTGCTCGCGCTGGCCAGTGCTGCGGCGGGAGCTCAGCCGCGCCTTTATACGCAGGAGACCAAGCGCTTCCGGATCATCTATTACTCGCCGCAACACGAGTATCTCGCTCCATTACTGATTCGCTCGCTCGAGAACGCGGAGCAGTTTTATCGCGATGAGTTCGACTATAAACCGAAGGGCAAAATCACCATCCTGATCCAGGACTTCGACGACACAGGATACGGTGGCGCTGGTACGGTGCCCCTCAACTTCATTCAGATCGGCATGGAGCCCTTCAATCAGGTCTTCGAGACGCTGCCGTCAGCCGAGAGGATGGGGCTGATGGCGAAGCACGAGATGATGCACATTGTGATGGGCGACGAAACCGCGCCGCGCGATGCGTTCTTTCGGGCGATGTTCTCGGGGAAGATCATGCCCAACACCGACGATCCGATCTCCATTCCGCTCAGTTTCCTGGGCAGTCCTCGCGTATACTCGCCCCGGTGGTTCCATGAGGGCGGCGCCGTATTTATGGAGACGTGGATGGGAGGCGGGCTGGGACGCGGACTGGGCGGCTACGACGAGATGGTCTTCCGCTCAAGGGTGCGCGACAAGCGATTCATGTACGACGTCGTCGGTCTTGAGTCGGAGGGAACATCGGCTGATTTCCAGGTAGGCGCCAACTCATACTTGTACGGAACTCGCTTCATGAACTACCTGGCGCACCAGTATGGTCCGGAGAAGTTGACATCGTGGCTCGTCCGCAACGACTCGAGCCGCTCTTACTTCGAAAGCCAGTTCAAGCAAGTATATGGCGATACCTTGCGCGATGAGTGGCACAAGTGGATTACGGGCGAGCGGGAGTGGCAGGACACCAACCTGAAGTTAATCCGACAGTATCCGGTGACCGCGGTCAAGCCGATTTCGCCGAAGATACTCGGCTCGATTTCGCGGTCGTTTTACGATGCGACGGGCAATGTAATTTATGTTGCTGTCCGGCACACCGGCGCAATGCCCTACCTTGCGGCAATCCATCTGGACTCCGGACGAGTAGAGAGGCTCACCGAGGTGCGCGGCGGCGCGGTTTATGACGTGGCTTCCCTCGCGTTTGATACTGACGGCCGGCGACTCTTCTTTACCACCAACAACAATCATGGGCTGCGCAGCCTGTATGCCTTCGATCTGCAAACGCGCAAACAGGTTCTCCTCGGCAGGAACGCGCGGGTGGGCGATCTGGTCTTTTGCCGGAAGGACCATTCTCTTTGGGGCGTGATGCACAACAATGGCCTGTCGAGCCTTGTGCGCATGGAAGCGCCCTTCAAATCGCTCAAGGTGCTGTTCACACTGCCTTTCGCGTCGAACCTATCCAACCTGGATTTTTCGCCGGACGGTTCGCAGCTAACCGCCGCATTCGCCGATGAGAGTGGGACCCAAAAGCTCGTCCAATTTCAAACGGCAGATCTGTTTCAGGGCAAGCAGGACCACGAGGTTCTGCACGATTTCGAGTTCGACTCTCCGGACAGCTTTACGTATTCATCAGACGGCCGCTATCTGGTCGGATCGTCGTATCTGACCGGCGCCTCGAATCTATTTCGCTTCGACCTGCAAACAAAGAAGCTTGAGGCGTTGAGCAATTCGGAGACGGGACTGTTCAGGCCGCTGCCGCTTCCTGACGGAAGCCTGGCAGCATTCGAATACTCGTCCCGTGGCTTTCGCCTGGTCAGCCTGCCGGTTCAGGTCATCGACGATGTCAACGCGATTCCGTACCTCGGGCAAGCGGTCGTCGACAAATATCCGGAGCTCAAGTCGTGGAAGCTGCAGTCGCGGAACAATATCGACGATCTCAAGCTGCGCACATATGCGGGATATTACCGGCCGCTGCGCAATCTCGGGCTGCAGTCAATCTATCCGATTGCGCAGGGTTATGAGGATGCCAAGGCTGGCGGCATACGTGCTGATTTCGGAGACAGCCTGGGGGTCAGCCACATCACGACGACTCTGTCGTATTCTCCCGGAAGTTCGTCGGCGTGGAGAGATCGATTCCACGCGGGAATAGAGGCGCACTATTGGGACTGGCGTCTCTCAGGCTATTTCAACAAAGCCGATTTTTACGATCTGTTCGGGCCAACAAAAGTGGGGCGCCGCGGGTTCGGGCTTTTGGGCGAAAGGAAGAAGAATTACATTCACGATTCGGACCGCACGCTTAACCTGACCATGAACCTTGCCGGATACTCAGGGCTTGACCGGCTGCCCGATTATCAGAACGTCACTGCCTCGCATACGCGGTTTGTAGGCGGCTCGGCAGAGCTGGCTTATTCGGATCTGCAAAAGTCGTTGGGGTCCATCGAAGACGAGAGCGGAGTGCAGTGGAAGGTGAGCGCCGAAGTGGACGACACTTTTCCCAAGGTATTTCCCCGCGCCTGGGGCGAATATACCCGCGGATTCCTTCTTCCGCTCCGAAATTCGTCGCTGTGGCTGCGCTCGTCGGCGGGCGCGGCAGCCGGCAATGCGAATGATCCATTCGCGAACTTCTATTTTGGCGCGTTTGGGAATAACTGGGTCGACAAGGGAGACTTCAGCCGTTATCGCGAGTACTATAGTTTTCCCGGCACAAAGATCGATGAGATCGGCGCAAAGAACTTCGCGAAGTCCCTGGCCGAATGGGATCTGACGCCGCTCCATTTCCGCAACCTGGGAACCACCAAGCTCTACAGCAATTGGGCCAGGGTCGCGCTGTTTGCCGGCGCCCTGGGAGCAAATCCGGCCAACGATCAGCGAACCGGCCACGTGGATGGCGGCGCTCAACTCGATTTCCGGCTGGTGTGGTTCTCACAGGTCAAGTCCACCCTGTCGGGCGGCTATGCGGCAGCACGTGATGACAGCGGTCACACTGGAACGGAGTTCATGGTTTCGCTGAAGATCTACTGAACACCGCGCACGCTTCGCTCGCCGATGGCCTCCGTGCCGGATCGCGATCAAGCATTTGCAAAATCAGCGAATCAATCTCAGGAGGGATGCCGGAGCGCAGCGTGGAGGGCGCTGCCACGACACGGCATTCAATCGCCTCGAAGACGTCAAGAGGTGTTTCCCCGGCGAAGGGGTGGCGGCCAGTCCACAGCTCATAGAACAGCGCACCCAGCGAAAACACGTCGGAGGCGCTCGTAGCGGTCTCGCCGCGCAGGATTTCAGGCGGCATGTACAACAGCGTTCCTGACAGTGTGCCCGAGATCGTCCCGGAGGCTCCTGTCGAATTCGCCTCCAGGCGCACGGGACCGGACAGACGGGCAAGACCGAAGTCAAGGACCTTCAGGATCCCGTCGTTACGCAGGATGATGTTTTCAGGCTTGATATCGCGATGCAGGATTCCCGCCGCGTGCGCAGCAGCCAGAGCGCGAGAGGCTTGTCCGCACAGATCGATTACTTGTTCCGCGCCCGGCACGCCTTGATCCATCAATTGGCGAAACGTGGGGCCGTCGACCCACTCCATCGCGATGAACAATCCCGCGGGCGAGTCTCCGGAGTCTCGGACGGTGACGATGTTGGGATGGCATAGCGCCGAAGCTGCGCGGGCTTCGGTCTCAAAACGGTCAATCGCCTGCGCGCTGATGGTCAGATGACGGCGGAGAATCTTCAACGCGATGGGGATCCCCGAAGGATCGCGCGCCAGGTACACTTCGCCCATTCCGCCGCGTGTGACCAGGGATTCGATTTTGTAGGTGCCCACGAACTGGCCCGGAGTGAGGGCGCCTGGTTGGCTTTCCAGCAGGTCGGCCGCAAGATGAACCGGCGGGACAGACAAAAAGGCCTGGTCGTCGTTCTTGAGCAGCGATTCCACTTCAGCCCTGACCGGCGCACTCACCGACGCAAGCAGCGCCTGCCGCTCGTGCAAGGGAAGATCGACAGTAGCATTGAACAGACGCTCGATCTCCGGCCATTCAGGCTGCAACGTCATGCGTCTTCGCCCTTCATCTCGCGAATCAGCCACGTGCGCGCCAGCCGCCAGTCGCGGTTCACAGTGATGACGGAGACCCCCAGTGCTTCCGCTGTCTCCTCGATGCTGAGGCCGCCGAAGTAGCGCATCTCCACAACCCTGCTCTTGCGTTCGTCGATGGCTTGCAGCCGTTCCAGAGCCTCATGCAGCGCCACGACCTCCGCGGCTTCCTGATGCACCGCCGGCTGAACGTCGTCGATCGACAATGCGATTTGCCCGCTGCCGCGCTTCCCGGTGTGCTGGCTGCGGGCGTGATTCACCAGGATCTGCCGCATCGCCGTCGAAGCGACCGCAAAGAAATGGCAGCGATTCTGATAGGACGAATTCTCCGAGCCGGCCAGCTTGAGATACGCCTCATGAATCAGCGCAGTGGGCTGAAGCGTGTTGCCCTGGTCCAGGCCGCTCCACGCGCGCCGCGCCATCCTGTGCAGCTCGTTGTAGACGAGCGGCATGAGTTGGTTCAACGCGTTTTCGTCGCCCCTGCCCCAGGCGGTAAGCAGGCTCGTGACCTCGCCCTGAGGATCCATGTTCCGCGTCTCCGGAGGGACCATAATACATCGGGTTGCAGGACGGCGTGCCTGTTCGCGCGCAAGTTATGACTTACCGTCGTCCCCCGCCAAGGTGATGTATCTCCCACAGGTCGCGCGGCGTTTGCGACAAAAGCGGCCGGATCGCCAACATTCCCGTAGGCCCAATGCTTTTGACCAGGTACTTCAATTCCGCAAACATGCCCTCCAACTCGGGGTCGGGTGCGGCTTCGAGACCTGCCTCGCGAAGCATCAGTGTGCCTTTGGCGCGTACGCTCAGTTCGGCCGTCAACTGCAAAAGCGACAGCATGTCGCCCTGCAGTTCAGACGGAAAGGCCTCTTGCAGCGACATCAGATAAGAGCCGACGCGAGTCTGCTGAAACTGTGAGGACGCGATCATGTTCAGGATCTCGATGTCGCGGTCCATCTTGCCGCCAAGCCAGCGCCGCAACGATCGTTCGCTCAGGTAGAACACGAATCCGAAGACCACCGGAAGCCCAACAACCGCGGCAATCATCGACGCTGCGGGAAACTGCAGGCTCTGGTTGAATAGCGAGTGCAGCACAATCGCTGCCGCCAGGCCCGGCGCAAAGATCCGCACCCCTCGCCCCTTCCGGCTTTCCAGCAGATACGCCGAGATCGTGGCCCCAAGCGCCGCCACGCCTCCGTGCATGACGGCTGTCCCCAGCCCGCGCAGGATCCAGGTGCCCAGCCCGCTTCCCTCCAGAAGGTGGAGGTAGGTGATGTTTTCTACCAGAGCGAATCCCGCGCCCACCGCGAATCCGCATATAGCCGAGTCGGCCATGAACGCCACCCTCGCCGTCGCGATCAGGAATATCCAGTAAGCGGCCTTTGCCAGCTCTTCCACTACGGGCGCGCCAAAGAGGGCGTACTCATCCTCAAAACGAGGGAAGGTGTGAAAAACCCAGCTATTGAGTCCGAAGCAGAGAATGGCCGCCAGCCCGCCGCACGCCAGAGACAAAAGAACAGCCCGCGACGAAACCAGCTTGTAACTGTCCAGCGCCCTCAGCGCCCCCAGAAACAGAAGCACCGGCAACAGAGCGATGACGAAACGAAGTACATCGCCGCTTTGAATCCAGGCGTGAATCACAATTGTTCGCGGCCGCTCTTTCAGCTGTCCATCAACGCCGATTCCACGGTCTCATGCATAGGAAAGACCTGGCTCAGCTTGGTGATCTCAAATACCTGGCGGACCAGGCCGGTCGGCCCGCAAATCCGCAGCTCTCCGCCTTTTTCGGTCAGCTTCTTGGCCACCGAGATGATGGAACGAAGGCCGTTGCTGCTGATATATGTCAACCCTCCAACGTCAATCACGAGGATCGTAAACCCTTCGGAGATGCAGGACTCGCAAGCTGGTTCAAAGCTAGCGGCACTCTCCACATCCATACGGCCGGTCAGCCGTAACACAGCTTTGCTGCCTAGAACTTGAACGCGCTCAATGGTCACGATACTCCTAGCCTGCCTCATACAAACCGGAACGTCAATTTATTGCGCCCAGGCATCTTAAAATCCAGGCTTTCGGTGGGCATTTCCCCTGCTTCAGGCTCATACTGAGGTTGCAGCACGTTGTGGAGGGGCTTCATGAGATCGAACTATTCCCGCAGAGACTTTCTGGCAACGGCAGGAATGACAACGGGCGCGTACCTCGCCGGCCCCGCGTTGCTTTCCGCTGCTCAGCCGCCGGCTAGCCGCGTGGCGATCGGTCTTTGCCCCGAATACAACCGCCAGGTCCGGGACGTGATGGCCACCATGTTCGATCAGCTCGGCGGTTTACCCCGGCTGGTCGCTGGCAAGACCGTCGCCATCAAGCTCAACATGACGGGGCCGCCCAGCGACAAGCTTGACTCCATTCCCAACCAGATGACGCACTGGGTTCACCCCCAGGTCATCGGTTCGTTGATCTCTCTCCTCGGTCAGGCCGGCGCCACCCGTATCCGCCTGCTTGAGAGCGCTCCCATGGGCACCAAGCCTCTTGAAGAATTCATGATCTCCGCAGGATGGCATCCGAAGGATTTCACCGGCGCGGCCACCCGCGTTGAATTCGAAAACACCAACTTCCTGGGCAGCGGTAAGACCTACGCCCGGTTCATGGTGCCCGGCGGCGGCCTCATGTACGCGGGCTACGACCTGAATCACTCCTACCAGGACACAGATGTCTTCATCTCCCTGGCCAAGCTCAAAGAGCACCGCACCGCCGGTGTCACGCTCTCTATGAAGAACTGCTTCGGCATCACGCCCTGCACCATCTACAGCCAGGAAGCGCCCGAAGGTGAGCCCGCCATTGTCCCGGTGGGTTTCCGCGGGCCCATGCACTCGGGCTCCCGCGTTCCCCCCAAGAGCGCGCCCCAGCCCGTAGCCGAATCAAAGGATCCCGGCTTCCGAGTCCCGCGCATTACCGCCGACCTCGTGGCCTCCAGGCCCATCCACCTCGCCATCATCGACGGCATCTACACCATGACCGGTGGCGAGCTGCCTAACCAGGGCAGCAACACGGTCCATCAAGCTGTCCATCCCGGCCTCTTGATCGCAGGGACCAACTGCGTGTGTACCGATGCGGTAGCGACGGCCGTCATGGGCTTTGATCCCATGGCCGATCGCGGCACTCCTCCCTTTGAGAAGTGCGACAGCACCCTCAAGCTGGCCGAAAGCCTCGGTGTGGGCTCCCGCGATCTCAACCGCATCGACGTGGTCGGTGCGCCCATCACCAAAGCGCGCTACAAATTCCCCACCTTGACGCAGCTGACAAAAACGTAGCGCACAAATGGGACGCGGGCGCCACAAGGCGCCGCCAACCCCAGCTAGAATTGTCTCTTTGCCGGCAGGTCCCACCCTCGACCTCCGCTTGGAGACATTCATGCCAACCGCCCGCCGCACCTTCTTGAAATCCATCGCATCCGCAGGCAGCCTTGCTCTGGTCCCGCGTGTCGCCGCCGCACAAGAGCAGGCGGAACACGCCACCCGCGCCATGCCGGCCCCGCGCATCAAGGACATCAGCGTGATCGAATGCGAGCCGCAGGGCGTTCGCCTCACCGTCGTTAAAATCACCACCGATCAGGACGGGCTCTATGGCTACGGCTGCGCTACCTTCACCCAGCGTGCCGACCTGGTCAAGCCCGCGGTCGAGCGGTATCTCAAACCCTTCCTGCTGAACAAGACGACGGACCGCATCGAAGACATCTGGCAGTCCTGCTACGACAGCTCGTATTGGAAGAACGGCCCGGTGCTGAACAACGCCATCAGCGGCGTCGATCAGGCCCTCTGGGATATCAAGGGACGTCAGGCGGGAATGCCGGTCTATCAGCTCGCTGGCGGCAAGTGCAGGGAAGCCGCCGATACGTACGCCCACGCCAGCGGCGCAGAGTTTGATGAAGTCATCGACAACGCCAAAAAGTACATCGCCCAGGGTTGGCGTCATGTGCGCGTACAAGTGGGCTTGCCCGGCATGGCCGGCTATGGTTCGCAGCGCAAGCAGGACGGCCGCCCCAAAGCGCTCCACGACAAACCGCTCTTCGATCCCGCCGCGCAGTTCCGCCGCGCGCTCAAGCTGCTTGAGACCTGCCGCCGCGAACTCGGCGACGAAATCGAGTTGCTCCACGACATGCACGAGCGCCTCACGCCCAATCTGGCCGTCCAGTTCTGCAAGGCCGCCGAGCCCTTCCGCATGTTCTTTCTCGAGGACCCGCTTTCGCCCGAAGACCTCGACTACTTCCGCCAGATCCGCCAGAACTGCGCAACCCCCATCGCCATGGGCGAGCTATTCAACAATCCGCACGAGTGGCAGCCGCTCCTCACCGAACGCCTCATCGACTACATCCGCGTGCACCTCTCCCAGGCCGGAGGATTCAGCCCCTCCCGCAAAATCGCCATCCTCGCTGAACAGTTCGGCGTCAAGACCGCGTGGCACGGCCCAGGCGATGTCTCGCCAGTCGGACACATGGCCAACGTCACCCTCGACCTGGTCAGTTACAACTTCGGCATTCAGGAATACTCGCCGTTCAACGATCGAACCCAGGCCATCTTTCACGGATGCCCCGAAATACGCGACGGCTATCTATGGGTGAGCGAGAAACCCGGTTGGGGAATTGAGATCGATGAGAAAGAGGCGGCTAAAGCGCCCTTTACCTCCAGCCCTCTCAACGGTGGCTGGGGCGAGATCCGCCTCCCCGATGGCACGGTGATCAAACAGTAGAGCGCATCGGACAAAGCACTCATATAGACTTTTGCAACCGCCATGGTTTCATCGTGGAGAGAAATGTGGTTGGTCGCGGCCTATCGGCGGCTCTGTGTAGAAGCAAGCCATTCACAATATGGAGCGGGAGACCGGGATCGAACCGGCGACATTCAGCTTGGGAAGCTGACGTTCTACCACTGAACTACTCCCGCCCACATCACCGCAATTCTTCACTGGGAAACAGCGTTCCTGCGCGGCGTCTGGCTTCAGCCCACGAAGCCACTGTTCCAGCAATTATATATGCGAACGCCGCATGGCTCCGCTGTCTGACTCACCCTGAATGGCAGCAATCATTCTCCAAGCCCGGAGCATCCCACCTTGCTGGTGGAGGTGAACCCAATGCTGACAACCCGCCCCAAATCAAAGATCCTCGTCGATGGAGGAGACCCCGCGGAGACAGCCAGGATCCGGCAACTTCTTGGGTATGTCGATGGCCAGACAACAAATCCGTCTTTGGTTGCGAAGAACCCCGCAATTCACGAGCGCATCGCGGCCGGACGCCCATTGAGCCGCCAGGAAGAGCAGGACGCCTACCGCGACATCGTGCGGCAGATCTCGCCGCTCGTCGGAGATGCCGGCGTCTCCATCGAGGTATACGCGGACCTGAATACTCCGGCCGATCAGATGATCGCCGAGGGTAGGCAAATGTTCACATGGATTCCCAACGCCTACATCAAATATCCGTGCACGCGCGAGGGACTACGCGCCGCCCAGATGTCGATTCGCGAAGATATCCGGGTCAACCTGACGCTGTGTTTCTCCCAGGCGCAGGCCGCCGCTGTCTACGACGCGACGAAGGGCACCAAAGCTCCCGCATACATCTCTCCGTTCGTGGGCCGGCTCGATGATCGCGGCGAAAATGGCATGGATCTGGTGAAAAACATCTGTGAGATGTTCAAGACGGGCGATCACCATGTCCACGTTCTGGCGGCGAGCATACGCAATCTCGATCACTTGCTCTACTCGTTTGCGTTGCAGGCCGACCTGGTGACCGTGCCGGCAAAGATCCTCGAGGAGTGGGCAACACGGGGATTTCCGATGCCCGGTTCTGATTTCGCCTATCGTGCGTCGACTCCTGAAGGCAAGCCGCTCAAGCCGATCCCGTATACGTCGATGGATCTGCAGGCTCGGTGGGAGGCCGTTGACATCCAGCACGATCTCACAACCAAGGGGATTCAGAAGTTCGTCTCCGACTACCAGAGCACTCTGAAGAAGAGCGCATAACGAGCGGCTGAGGCGCAACAATTTTTCTGAGGGCGCACGGCGAACTCACCTTGAGCGGCGTGTGCGGTTGCGGTCCTCGCCTTTATCATCGAGTTCTCCAAAAGGAGCCTCGATGAATCGTCGCCAATTTCTTGCCGGGACCGCCGCTATTGCAGGAACGGGACTGATGACGGAACACGCAGCTGGCCTGTCCGCGCAGACTCCGTCATCGCATAATCCCCAGCCCACCTCTGAGGAGATTGCCGCGGCCCGGTTCCCAGAGGGATTTCTATGGGGCATGGCAACGGCGTCCTACCAGGTAGAGGGCGCCTGGAACGAAGACGGCAAAGGCGAGTCCATCTGGGATCGATGGACGCACACCGTGGGAAAGATCCGCGGCGCCGGAACGGGCGATGTGGCTTGCGACCACTACCATCTCTATCCGCAAGACATTGCCCTGATGAAGCAGCTCAACCAGAAGAGCTATCGCTTCTCCATCACCTGGGCCAGGATTCAGCCCACCGGCCGCGGTCCGGTCAACCAGAAAGGTATCGATCACTACAAGCGGGTGATGGATACGCTGCACGAGGCGGGCATTCGTCCCTTCTGCACCCTCTATCATTGGGATCTTCCCCAGGGGCTTGAAGACCTTGGCGGCTGGCCCAACCGCGACCTTGCCGAATACTTCGCCGACTACGCGGGCATCCTCGCCAAGAACCTCGGCGACCGGATTCAGGTTTGGGCGCCGTTCAATATGCCGTGGTCGGTGGCGAATCTCGGCTATGGCGCCGGAGTCTTCCCGCCGGGTCGCGCCAGTTATGCAGACTTCCTGAAGGCCGCCCACACCCTCAACCTGGCGCAGGGTCAGGCCTTCCGCTCCCTCAAGGCAGCCTCGTCAATAGCAACCGTGGGCAGCGCTTACGGCATGAGCCCTGCCTATCCTCGCACCAACAGCGAAGCCGATCGCGCCGCCACCGCCCGCTACCATGCCATGAACAATCTCTTCTTCCTCGAAACCGCCATGCACGGAAAGTATCCCAAGGCCTTTGTCGGAGAGATTCCTTACGAGACCATGGGATTCCGTCCGGGCGACGAGAAGATCATGCAGGTCCCTCTCGACTGGATCGGCTTCCACTACTATTCGCGACGCCTCATCTCGGCCGCAAAACCTGCAGCGGGCGGAGGCGGGGCAGGCGCTCTTGCCACCGAGACACAGGACACGGGCGCAGCCGGAAACGACCTGACCCAGTTCGTCTCCGAGATGCCCACCGAAGGGCCGATCACCGACGGTGGGTTGGAGATCTTTCCCAGCGGCATCTACGACCTCGTCATGCAGATCTCGCGCGAGTACAACTACCCCACCATCGAGATCACCGAGAGCGGCTGCGGCTACCTTGACGGGCCATACGAGCGCGAAGGGGGCCGCGTGCCCGACAAGCGCCGCATCGACTTCTTCCGCTCCGAGCTGGCCGAGCTGGCGCGCGCCATCAAGGACGGCGCCAAGGTCCGGTCGTTCCACGCCTGGAGCGCGCTCGACAACTTCGAATGGAACGATGGGTACACCCAGCGATATGGACTCACCTATGTTGACTTCCGCGACCAGAAGCGCACCGTGAAGGACTCAGGCCGCTGGTACGGCCAGGTTGCTGCCACCAACCGGCTCTCCTGACTGGTTCTCGTGGCTTCGCGAGCCGGGGCTGTTAGTCCATTCACTCCATGGGAGGTAATCGGGGTGGTGACGTACAATGGCTGCGCCTTTGCGTCCGGGTTTTTCTGCCGCGGAAATCGTTTTCCTGCGCGGGCCCGCCGGCGACGATGGGACATCGCACACTCAGGGATGGAGAGAGATGAAGCCAGCCGTTTGCACCTTCGTGTTTTTATCAATTATGGGTTCCTTTGTGGCATCAGCACGCGCACAGTCCGTTACTGAGATCGGTGGCGAGAAGATCGTCACCATCACCCGCAAGGCGGTCAGCACCACCAAGCCGGAGTTCACCAGCGTCACGGTCCTGCCGGGCCGCGGCATGGAACTGCTGCAGGTGACGGCCAACTTTCCCGGCAAGGGCGAGGTGGACGTGCTGGCGTCGCCCGACGCGGCCGGGGCCAAGCAGATGCTTGACGAGAAGGACACGCCCAACGGCGACCTGGGCTACCGCCTGGGCTCGGTCTTCCTGTTTCCCGTACCCCAACCGCATTCGCGGCAAGCTCTCCGCCGACGGCCAGACCCTGACGACCGAGTGGAACGGCCACACGATCACGCTGCCGGCCAACAACATCGGCAAGAACCCCGGCGCCGAGCGGCACGCCATGCACGGCCTCATTTTGAAGGCGAAGGCCGAGGACGTGAAGGTGACCAAGATCGCCGGCGGCGAACAGGTGAGCGGCGTGATTCACGGCGGCGACTTCGGCGGCCACTGGCTGTCGAAGACCGACCTGGACATCACCGTCACACTGACCGCCGATGCGGTGGACGCGACGGTGGTGGCGAAGAACGTGGGCGGCGAAGCGGAGCCGGTATCGATCGGGTGGCATCCTTACTTCAATCTTCCGTCCGGCGACCGGACCCAGGTGCGCATCCATATCCCGGCTTCGATGATGGCGACGGTGGACAACTACGACAACGTCTTCCCGACTGGCGAGTTGAAGCCGGTGGACGGCACGCAATACGACCTGCGCGCCGCTGAGGGCAAGCCGCTGGAGAAAAACTTTTACGACGACAACTGGAGCAAGCTGGACTGGAAGAACAACGCGGTGACGGTGAAGGTGATCGATCCGGCGGCGAAGTACGGGGTGGCGATCGAGGGGCTTTCGCCGCAGATCAAAACCATCCAGATGTATGCGCCTCCGACGCAGAAGTTTGTGGCCATCGAGCACCAGTTCAACTTTGCCGATCCGTTCGGCAAGGAGTGGAAGGGCATGGACACGGGGATGGTGACGCTGAAGCCCGGCCAGAGCACGCGGTGGCACGTGCGGTTGAAGGTTTTTGTGCCCTAGATCACATTGAAACGTCAAAAAATAAAAACGGGTATCTCTTCCACTTTGTTGGAGTTGCATGGAGGTAAATGAGCGAGTGTGATTTGGATCACAAGGGAGTGGTCAGTGGTCAGTGGTCAGTGAACAGTGATTCAGTGAAAAGTGAAGAGTGAACAAGGCGCGTGATGAAGCGACGAAGTGATCGGGTGGTGGAGGGATTGGGCGGTGGGTTTGGATACGGGCATTAGCGGTCCTCCTTTCTCCCCAAAAGCGAAGGCCTGCCGGGAAGGCAGGCCTTTTTTCTACTACTGATACCAGTATGGCACATTCGGCGATATAAATACCAATCGATTTCAAAAAATTTTCGCTTTGTTTTGTGTGGCTTGGCAAGTTTTTAACAGGATTACATCTTGACACGCCCAAAAAGCAGACATTCAAAAGCAGGGACCAGGGACCAGGGACCAGGGAACAGGGACCAGGGACCAGGGACCAGGGAACAGGGACCAGGGAACAGGGACCAGGGACCAGGGACCAGGGACCAGGGAACAGGGACCAGGGAACAGGGGTCGGGCATTGGACTTGTGCCGCTGTTCCGCGTGGAAGATTCATCTGGGCCGGTACCCGCATCGCGACGCTTTGCGCGGGTGGCGGGCTTCAAAATGAGAACGGACTTTTTCGGGCGGGATCGTATTCGAACTTCAAGAGCCCGTCGCGATAGTCGATATGGATCATGGTGCGACTCAGCGTCTTCTCCCCCAGCAGGCCCGAAATCTCCATTCCTGAGTCATCCGTGAACCGCGATGTGTCAAAGGGGTAGATTTGCGTCTCCTTCAACGACACGCCCGCAAAGCTGAGGACGGCATCCTGGATGGTAAAGGTCGCGTCGCGAATCGCGTTGAAATCCCGGTTCTCGAACTTAGCGTCCTTGTGGCCGGTGGTTAGTTCGTAACCCGCGCCGGGCGATGCCACGGAGGGAATCATGGCGGTATCAACGACGAAGAGCATGGGCGGCTTTCCGTTCAAGGACACCGGGAGAATGAGATCGCTGCCGGAGCCAAAAATGGAGCTGTAGTCTTTCATGGTTGGCGCGATGTAGCGGTTATAGAGACCGTCAGTAGGGGCCATCTCCTGGGGCCGCGCGGGGAGCGTCTCCAAAAGGAGCTTCTTGCCCGGATAATCGAGCGTGATGAGGTAACTGGAAAGTATCTGCAGTCCAAGCAAACCATCGGCGCCATTCGGGAAGTTGACATCCATCACCTGGACGGGGCAGTTATGGAATTCAACGTCTCCAATTGCGAAGGAGTCGGCAATGCCGACGAAGCCCGACCGCGTTGCCTGGGGGCCGGTCCCGAGCACGTCGTTTTGGAAGACCGGCTTGAGGCCGGCATGTTGAGCGGCGGATCGGCTAAGGAGCAGTCCGCTGAAGCCTTCGATAGGCTGGCGCGGGTTGTAGCTGGTATCTATCAGGAGTCTGGAGGTGTGGTTGTTTACCTTGACCGACAGTCCCAAGGCGAGTAGCTGGTCGGAATTGCTGAGGATGGGGGCGAGGGGTATCTGTGCGGTTGCAGCCGTCGAGACCATAGTGCAAGGCTTGCGCGGCTCAGTGGCCCAAGCCTTCAAATGACCCAGCTCCGTTTGCAGATCGCGTCGTTCGTCCGCGCTTTCTCCCTGGGGAGTGGCAAGAAAGGCTTCCAGTTCCGGAATCCGCTGCTCGAGGGACAGCGTCTTGATCCATTCTGCTCGTATCTCAGGGTCTTCGGAATCAATCTGGTGCGCCTTAACCAGTAACTTGCGCCCTGTTGCGTATTGTGAGTTCAATACTTCCAGCCGGGATAGCAGAAACATGGTTCGCGGGTTGCAAGAATCCGCAGTGTTGGAGGCTAAAGCGGTCTTTACAGCCTTCCACGGTTCACCCTGCCTGAGCTCCAATTCGCCACGCAGTGTCATCAGCGCCGGCGACTCGGTCACGGACTTGGTAGACGCGACCAAGGCATCCGCTGCCTGCAGCAGCTTGTGTTGGCGTAACAGGCCATGAACCAGGCCGATGGTGAGATCCGGGTCTCCGGGGCTTTTGGCGAGCGCAGCCTGGTAAAGCATGACAGCCTTGGGGTAATCGGCGGCCAGCAGCGCAGTGTCCGCCTCGGAAGGCGGCGCATGATGGACAACCGGGCAATTGCCGGCAAACAGTGAGCGGGCGGCAAGCAGCAGCAAAAAAAGCGCAATGCCAGGGTGCACTCGCGCGCAGGCAGATCGTTTTCCATCGATACTCTTCCGATGCATAAAAATCCCTCAGGGTGTCTGTGGGAAGAATCGTACACAAGGTTGAGATGGAATGCATCTTCGGACCAGTGCCGGTGACCGAAGTACGGGAACGCCGGCCGATGCCGCCGGAGATTGCGCCATTTTTGGTAGGGGTGGACCACCATCCGCTCGGAACGAAGACGCGCTCTCAGCTTCTACTTCAGCGAGGCACGCAGTGGGCACTCGCCACACTCGGAATCCTCAGGATGTAGGTGCCGGTTGTGCCGTCAGGAAAACTTTCGACTGCTTTGCGCTGTGAGACAATTGCGCTGCCACAGCAAGCTGAGCAGACGCGAATCTACACGTTTTCGGGCAAGGAGCTTGTCCTGACGTCTTCGCGCCCCGACGAACGCCGGCGGATCGTCTGGGAACACTGCTCGGTACCCTACGCCGACTCGCCACCACAGGAATCATGTGGGGACGCCTGGCGGAGTCGATGCAGTCGCAAAACCCGGTTGTCTTCGCCTGAAAAACTCAGGAGCCACTTTGACCTTCTCCGAACGATTCCACGAAATTCGCACCGGGTTTGAGCGGCCGTTCTGGGTTGCCAACATCAGCGAGCTCTTCGAGCGGCTGTCGTACTACGCGGCGTTTGCCTCGCTGCCCCGATATCTGCATGAGAGCCTGAACTTCGGCGTCGAGCGGGCCAGCAGCTTGGCGGGATTGTTTGGCGGGTTGGTGTGGTTTCTGGCGGCGTTCGGCGGAGCTCTCGCTGACCGGATGGGCTTTCGCCGGGCGCTGTCGCTGGCCTACCTGATTCTGGCCATCTCGTACTTCCTGCTGGGCTCCATCGGTTCGCCGTGGCTCGCTCCGGTTCGCAATGCCATGCCTCTGGTCGTGCTGGTAACGCTGATCCTGATGCTTCCGGCCCTTGGTATCGCGCTCGTGAAGCCCTGCGTCGTCGGGACCACGGCCCGCGCTTCAAAGGAAAACGTGCGCTCCATTGGCTACTCCATCTACTACACCGTGGTGAACATTGGCGGGGCTGCGGGGCCTTTTCTGGCCGGGTGGGTGCACCAGCATCTCAGCGTGGAGAAAGTCTTCGGCATGGCGGCATTGAGCGTCTTTGCGATGTTCTTCGCCGTGTTGCTGCTGTTCAAGGAGCCCCGCCGCTCCGGCGAGGCGCAGACCGAAAGCCTCGGCCAGGTTGCCAGGAACTTTTTAACCGTCGCGTCGAACTGGCGCTTCATGCTGTTTCTGATCATTTTCTCGGGCTATTACATCGCCTTCTGGCAGGAATTCATCATTCTTCCCATCTATATCCATGAGTACGTGAACCCGAACAGCAATACTGAAATGCTGCTCAGTTGGGACGCGCTGACGGTGATCGCACTGCAGATGGTGGTCAGTATTCTCACGCAGAAAATGCCGGCGTTTCGCGGCATCACGCTGGGCACCCTGATCTCGGGCCTGGCCTGGATCCTGCTGATTTTGCATCCCAGCGTCACCATGGCAGTGGCAACGCTGATCGTCGTGGCGATTGGCGAGATCACGCAGCAGCCGCGCTACTACGAATACATTTCGCGGCTCGCGCCCTCAGGGCAGCAGGGAACCTATATGGGCTTTGCCTTCCTGCCCATTGGGATTGGGTCGCTCGTGGGCGGATGGTTTGGCGGATTTCCTGATTCATCACTTCGGAGAAGTTCTGCATCAGCCGGGACTCATCTGGTGGTCGGTAACTCGGGAGTGGGCGTGGCGACGGCCGGGCTGCTCTGGGTTTATGACCGTCTGGTACGGCGGGATGCAGTGGAATCGAAGTAAATGATTGCCTGAAATCGCTACTTTCGCGCGGCTTTCGATGGAACGCAGATAGTCCCTTCGCGCAGCCCTCGATCTTCTTCGAAAGGCCTGTCATATCCAGGAAGGACCCTGCTGAAATTAAAACTGACCCGCTACCGGAAAGTTTGGTTCCGAGACTATCACGGGCGCACTCGGAACTTTGCCCACTGTTCGCTTAGACTGCCGGTCACCTCGTGACAGGCCGCATTTCGATCGGGGGCGTCGATGTTCAATTCGGGCGGCTTGCTTTGCCATGGCAGTGGAGTGCGGCGGCAGTGGTCCGTGATTTCGTTCGGAACCATTCTCCGCATCCAAATCTTTGAGGTGACGCGGGATGCGCGAACGAATCGCATGGGCACTGGTGTTGACCGGACTGTTTGCATGCGCAAGCGGCTGCAGGAAACCGGTTGATAAAGCGGCATTGATCGCGGCGATCAACAAGTCGTACGACGGGCAGCACGTATGCGTGTGGCCGGAACCGACCAAGATGCCGGCCCAGATCGATCCCACGAAAGACGAGAAGGTCCGCGACTACGACGCTCTCACGGATGCCGGCCTTCTGATTCGTGAGTACGTGGAAAAGAAGCAATCTCGTGTCAGTTCCATCAAGGAAAACAAATACGATCTGTCGGACAAGGGACACTCCGCCTGGACTGAGGCCCCCGACCGGCCCGGTTTCGGCAACTTCTGCTTCGGCCACTTCAACGTGACCGCCATCGACAAGGCCACGCCCAACGATGCGTCGAACCCCACGCAATACACGGTGAATTACAGTTATGAGGTTGAAGGCATTCCGGGGTGGGTCCGCACCCCCGAGTCGATGAGGGCCTTTCGCAAGGTCGCTGCGGATACATCCATCCAGTCCGCGACAACCACGCTGGTGAAAGACAGCGACGGAGCCTGGGTGGTCGCACCTTCGCCAAGCGCGCAGTAGTTGATGCGTGTGGATTAGCGGAGAGGCACTATCCTCTACGCGCGCGCATCGACGATGAGTGTTTGACAGGGCGCGGGCATGCGGGTTCGGCTAGAGTTACAGTCAATGAAAACCATTGTCTGTGCCGTTGTGGGATTGTTTGCCATGGGGTGTGCCGCGCAAAATACAGGGCAGTTCGACATGCAGGCTGCTCAGCGGTTCGCGGGGCTGGCTTTGGCGTGCGTGCACAAAGAGTATCCCAACCACATAAGCCATACGCTGAACAGCGATGCGGACGCGAAGCCTCCGCGGGAGCTGACGCCGGCGTTTTACGGCTGCTACGACTGGCATTCTTCAGTGCACGGGCACTGGTTGCTGGCAAGGCTGGCGAGGACGTTTCCGGATGCGCCGTTTGTGCCGGCTGCGCGGGAGGCGCTGCGGCAGAGCCTGACGGCGAAGAACATTGCGCAGGAGGCGGCGTACCTGAAGGGAGAGGGACGGGCGAGTTTTGAGCGTCCTTATGGGCTGGCGTGGCTTTTGCAGCTGGCGGCGGAGTTGAAGGAGTGGGATGATCCGCAGGCGAAGGAGATGGCGGCGAATCTGCGTCCGCTGGAGGAGGCCGCGGTGGGCAGGCTGAGTGATTGGCTACCCAAGCTGGCGAACCCGGTGCGCATTGGCGAACACGATCAAACGGCGTTTGGGCTGGGGCTGATGCTGGATTACGCGAGGAGCAGTGGCAGGCGGGAGTTTGCTGAACTTATTGTGGCGAGGGCCAGAAAGTTCTATCTGGGTGACAAGGAGTGTCCGCTGGCCTATGAGCCTTCGGGGGAGGATTTTCTTTCGCCCTGCATAGGGGAGGCGGATTTGATGCGGCGGGTGCTGCCGCAGGCCGAGTTTGCGGGCTGGCTGAGCGGATTTATGCCGCAGATTGACGCGGCGGGTGACGGGCGATGGTTGCAGCCGGTTGTGTCGCCGGATCGGAGCGATCCAAAGCTGGCGCATCTGGATGGGCTGAATCTGAGCCGGGCGTGGATGCTGGAGGGGATCGCTGCAGGCCTGCCGAAGGGGGACAAGAGACTGGCGGCTATTGCGTCGGCGGCCGCGGCACACAGGCAGGCGGGGTTGGCCGCGGTTACGGGCGAGCATTATGAGGGCGGGCACTGGCTGGGAAGTTTTGCGGTGTACCTGGTGACGAAGCGCGGGGTCAACTTGCGGTGACATATTGCGAATCACCGCGGACTGCAGCCGGGCAGATTTCGGTAGCAGAGTCACGATACATGGCATACCATGGCGGTATTCAAAAAAACTGAGGTCCTGGTGATTCGCTGCAAGGTGATCCCCTGCAAACAGAGGAGCGGCCCGGGACAACTAGAGCATGAAATCGATAGGTGTAAGAAGGATTGTGTGCGGGATGCCGAGGACTGCAACACACGGCCTGATTGAGTTATTCGCTGGAAATCAAGCGAGAATTATCAAATCGGCGCTGATACTGGTACTGATATCGCTTCAAATTTTGCCTGCCAACGCATGGGTCTTTCCCGAGCACCGGGACATCACCGTGCTGGCTGTGCAGCGGCTGGACGCGGACCGGCAAGCGAAGCTGCAAGCGCTGTGGGCGGAGGCTCGCCGCGGTCATGATGCGCGGCTTTGCGCGGAGATGGCCGATCCGGGGCAGGGGGCAAGTCCGGCGTGCATCGATTTTGCGGCTTGGGCAGCGATCTCCGGCGACCACTCCTGCTCGGCGCGGGAGATGCTCGATACCGTCCTGAACGCACCGTGGGCTATAGGCGTGGTTCGAGTGGCAGGGCGGCTGAAGGCGAGACTCGCCGCTGCTTCGCGCCCCAGCGATCGGAGCAACGCGGTGCGCAACTCCGACCTGGCACTGCAGCGGACTGATCCTGACTATGTGACGCGGGCCAGCTCGAATAACGCGCACTTTCTGCTGGCGCGGTCGGACGTGGACATGCCGTCTGAGGCATATGGACTGATGGCGCTCAGCCCGAGAGCAGAAGTGAATGCTCTGGGAACCTATGTTTGGTATCACCTGAGAGCGCTGGAGAGAGCGGGTACGATCGCTCGGGGCGTGGTTCCTGATGATGCCCGCGCAGACGCCGTGCGGGCGGCGCTGGCTGATGAGGCGTTCGCTTTGCACTTCATTGAGGACAGTTTCGCGGCGGGCCATGTTGCCGGCAACTGGGGCGGGTCGGCCATGCGCAAGGGGACGCACGACTATTACAGCGAGCGCGGCCTTGCGTTAACGACGTGGAAGGGCGAGCACTTTGTTGGCCAGGGCGACGCGTACATGAAACCAGCGGATGCTAGCCGCGTTGCCAACGCAGTCCGCGACAGCCTGGCGCAACTGGTGGATGCCTTCGCGGGTAAGGTGGAGCTGAGCGTTCCGGACGAGACGAAGTACGGGGAAGCCAATGCATTTAACGTCTGCACGGCGGCGCAGTTTCCCACGGGAACGGGAACGCGAAAGGATGTTGAGGCTCTTATTCCCATCCTGGAGCAGACACCGGTGCCCGGGTTGGCCAGCGGGCCGGGCGAGTTGCCCCGGTTCCGCACCGAGATGGGAACGTTCTTCGGAATCACGACGGGATTCCGAGGCGGGCTGATGACGCATGGGTTCGCGTCGGGCGAGGACGGGGTGAGCGCGTTTCCGGGCATCGAACTGGCGGCGCGCGTGGGATTAGGCCTGGAGGGGGTTCTGAACTCGTCGAGTGACGGGCTGGTGTTTGTGGAAGGCGGCGTTCGCGATGACGCGCACGCTAGCGGCGCCGTTACTATTCCGGGGCGCGCCGCGATTACGGCGAGGCTGCGGATGCCTTTCTGGCTGGTGCCGGGCGATGTGGTTCTGGCTGCGCCGGTGCTAGCGTTCACTTCGCGCCAAAAGCTGCAGAAGATGGCGGTGGGAGCCGTCAACGGCGGACTGATCCCTTGGGAAGCCGGGGTTGCGACCCGCGCCGGGCGTCTGCAGGTGATTCTTGGGCGCGAGGTGGGAGTCAGCATTTTTCGCGGCGGCGGCGACCATCTCTTCAAGCTGCCCACACCGGGAGTGGCGTCGGCCAACGCGCCGCTTGTGAGCCTGGATTCGCTGCAGGTGGAGTTCCCGCTACTCGAGTTCAGGCCATTCCGCACATTTTCAGTGAACCAGAGTTCGGGGCTGATGTTTCAGCCTTATGTGGGCTTCGACACGCCGACGGATATATCTGTGATCTCGCCCGCAAACACCAAGGCTCCGACGGGGCACACGGTGGTGACAACCGGGCTGCGCGTCGTGTTCGACTGGCGGCACTATTTCAGATAGTCCATCTTCTTCCGTGGGGCTGAATGGCTGGTGAGTTTCCGGCGCTCGACGGAAACCGTTCTGGCGCGAGGCGGGATTTTTCGGTACAAGGATAGGCATGCTTGGAATGAACTGGAAGATGGCTGCGGTGGTGTGCGCAATCGTGTGCGCGCGTGGATTGGCGGGACGGATTGCCCTGGCGGAGGCTGCTGCGAAGGCTACTGCGGAGAAGGGGAACGCGGAGGATGCGGCGTTTCAGCGGATCTACAAGGCGGACGAGGTGTGGCGGCGGGCGCAGCGCGGGAATGTTTCCAAGGCGGAGGAGAAGAAGCGGTTGCCGCCGGCTCACCTGGAGCATGTGGATGCGGACACGCAGGCGAAGGCCCTGGCGCATTGGGGCCAGGTCCTGGCCGCGTTGAAGAGCGTGGATATGGAGAAGCTATCCAAGGAGGAGCGGCTAAACTTCGAGGTATATCGGGCGCAGATTGTGGTGGAGCGCAACGCGGTGAAGTTCAAGGAGTACGAGCGGCCGGTGAACTCGGATACGCAGTTCTGGGGATTTCTGGCGCCGCTGGATGCGCGGGGTTTTCGAACGGAGGAGCATTACCGCCGTTATCTTTCGCGGCTGCGGGATGTGCCGGAGTTCTTCGACGAGAACATTGCGAACATGCGGGCGGGGATGGCGCGCGGGTTTACGCCGCCGCGGGTGACGCTGGAAGGGCGCGACCAGGGCTTGAAGGACGTGGTGAACGCGAAGGATGCGCAGGCGACTGGGTTCTGGAAGCCGTTTGTGGCGATGCCGCCGTTCATTCCGGCGGAAGAGCAGGAGAAGTTGAAGACCGAGGCCGAGGATGTGATCACGCACAGCGTGATGCCGGCTTATGCAAAGGTGTTGAAGTTTTTCGATGAGGAGTATGTGCCGCACACGGTGACGGCGCTGGCGGCGGAGAGCCTGCCGGATGGGAAGGCGTATTACGAGTCGTTAATCCTGGAGTACGCGACGGTGGCGATGTCGCCGGAGGAGATTCACGCACTCGGTCTGAAGGAGATGGAGGGGATTCACGCCGAGATGCTGGCGGCGATGAAGGAGAGCGGATTTACGGGGACGTTCGCGGAGTTTCTGCACTATCTGCGGACGGATCCGCAGTTTTCTCCGAAGACGGCAGAGGAGCTGCTGCACGATGCGGCGTGGATTGCGAAGGAGTTTGACGGCGTGTCGAGCCGGTACTTCGGGTATCAGCCGCGGGAGCGGTTTGGGATTGTGCCGGTGCCGCCGGAGATGGCCCCGTTTTATACGGCCGGGCGCGGAGGGATGAGCGAATACCTGGTGAATACGTACAATCTGCCGTCGCGGCAGTTGTATTCGCTGCCGGCGCTGACGCTGCATGAGTCGGCGCCGGGTCATAGCTGGCAGGGGGCGGTGGCGCTGGAGCAGGGGCGGGAGAAGAAGCTGCCGCAGTTCCGCAATGAGTACATTTCAGCGTATGGGGAAGGGTGGGCGCTTTATTGCGAGCGTCTGGGAACGGAGATGGGGATCTACCACACGCCGTATGAGACGTT
Organism: uncultured Acidobacteriota bacterium; assembly: GCA_963846375.1. GTDB lineage: Bacteria > Acidobacteriota > Terriglobia > Terriglobales > Acidobacteriaceae > Telmatobacter. Next base: position 75,331 of record CAWJVV010000004.1, on the reverse strand, counting down.
CGGGATGCTGAGCTACCAGGCATGGCGCGCGTCGCGGCTGGTGGTGGATACGGGGATTCATGCGCAGGGCTGGACGAGGGAGCAGGCGCAGCAGTATCTGCACGACAACACGGCGCTAAGCGATCACGAGATTGAGACGGAGGTGGACCGGTATATCTCGTGGCCGGCGCAGGCGCTGTCGTATTACCTGGGCGAGATGGAGATCATGAAGGAGCGCAAGAAGGCGGAGCAGACGCTGGGCGCGAAGTTCAATTTGCGGGCGTTTCATGATGCTGTGCTGGAGACGGGGAGTGTTCCGCTGCCGGTGCTGGAGGAGCATTTGGATGCGTGGATCAAGGGCGGGGGTGTTGGACCGTTTGCGGAGATGGAGCAGTGATGCGGGAAGGGGATCGCAGCGCGGAGGTAATCGAATGGCTGCTGGATTCGGACCCGGCGATTCGGTGGCAGGTTGTGCGCGATTTGAGGGATGCTTCGCCGGCTGAGATTGCGGGGGAGCGGGCGCGGGTTGTGCGCGAGGGCCTAGGCGCGGAGATTCTGGCGCGGCAGGAGGCGGACGGGAGCTGGGGTAGAGAGGGCGCGCCGAAGTGGTTGTCGACGCTGTTTACGTTGCAGCTGTTGCGCGCGACGGGCGTGGATCCTGGGGAGCCTGCAGTGAAGGCGGCGATGACGCGCGCGGAGACGAATCTGCGATGGAATGACAACGGCGGCGGGTGGGATTTGAGGCCGGCGGAGACCGGTGGGAACGGCTTCTTCGAGGGAGAAGAGGAGCCGTGCATCAATGGTGGCGTGCTGGCATTCGGGAGCTACTTCGGGCATCCGGAGGAGCGGCTTGCGCGGCGGCTGGTGAGCGAACAGCTGGAAGATGGAGGGTGGAATTGCGAGGCGCCGGGGAGCAAACGGTCATCGTTTCACTCGACGATCTGCGTGCTGGAGGGGCTGCTGGAGTATGAGCGGGCTGTGGGGGAAGCGCCGGAGGTGGCGGTGGCGCTGCGACGCGGCGAGGAGTATCTGCTGAAGCGCGGGCTGATGCGGCGGTTATCGACCGGCGAGGTGGTGAGCGCGGAGTTTCTGGAGTTGGCGTTTCCTCCGCGGTATCACTACGACGTTTTGCGGGCGCTGGATTATTTCAGAGCGGCGGGGGGTGAGCCCGATGCGCGGATGCGAGAGGCTGTAGGTGTGATCGAGAACAAGAGGGACGCGCATGGGCGGTGGTTGCTCGATCGGGCTTACGGAACGGCGGCGGTGGATGTGGACGAGCGGCCGGGTGAGCCGAGCCGGTGGAATACGCTGCGGGCAATGCGGGTTCTGCGGTGGTGGGGTAAGTAGCTTCTTGCTTTCGTCACATTTCCTATTGTCAACCCATAGGGATGGCTGTATCGTTCTCCTATTGGGTGACAATAGGGCGATATATGGGTGACAAGAACGAGGTTTGGCAGGGGACGCTGGCGCTGATGGTGTTGCGCACGCTGGAGACGATGGGGCCGCAGCATGGCTATGGGCTGGCGCGGCGGATTGAGCAGACCAGCGGCGACAAGCTGCAATTGAACTACGGGACGGTGTATCCGGCACTGTTGAAGCTGGAGCAGGAGGGATATATTCGCTCGCAGTGGGGCGCGTCAGAGAACAACCGCAAAGCGAAGTTTTACGAGCTGACGAATGCGGGGCGCCGTCATGTGCGCAAGGCGGCACAGGAGTGGGAGCAGACTACCGAAATTGTGGCGCGGTTTCTGGCGTCAGCGGAGGAAGCGTGATGCGGAGATTGCGGGCGATGTTTCTTCGGTTAATGGGGGCCGCCGGGCGGCGGCGCGACGATTTTGACGAAGAGCTGGCTTCGCATCTGGAGATGCATATCGACGATGGGCTGCGTGCGGGGCTGAGCGAGGAGGAGGCTCGGCGGCAGGCGCTGATCCGCTTGGGCGGGGTGGAACAGGCGCGGCAGAGCTATCGCGAACGGCGGCTATTGCCGGGGGTTGAGCGTTTGTTGCGCGATCTGCGGCATGCGTTGCGAACGCTGGGGCGGCATCCAGCGGTGACGGCGATTGCGATTCTTTCGATTGGGCTGGGGATCGGGGCCAACGCAACGATTTTTTCGATGGTGAGCCGGTTTGTGCTGCGGCCGGCGCCGGTGGGTGATCCGGCGACGCTTCTTTCGCTTCACATAGCCGAGAAGGGCGAGCAATGCTGTAATCCCTTCAGCCTGCCGATCTATCACGATCTGAGAGATCAAGCATCGTCGTTTACGCGGATGGGCGCATTCTACGAACTGATTCCCTCATCTCTGAGTGGAGTCGGCGAGCCGGAGCGGGTGTGGGGACAGGGCGTGACGACGAACTTCTTCGACACGCTGGAGCTGCCCATGGTGATGGGGCGCGGGTTTGCGGAGAACGAAGATCGCGCGCCGGTAGTCGTGCTGAGCGAGAGGCTTTGGCAGCGGCGGTTCCAGCGCGATGCGCGGATTGTCGGGGAGATGGTGCATCTCTCCGGCCAGCAGTTCACTGTGATTGGCGTGGCGCCGGGATCGTTTCACAGCGTGGACCAGGTGCTCGATACGGAGTTCTGGGTTCCGCTTGGGGTGACCGGGGAGCTGGTGCCTAATTTGCCGCCGGCGGACGCGCGGGACTACCACTGGCTGCAGGTGGTGGCGCGGCTGAAGCCGGGAGTGACGCGGGCGCAGGCTGCCGCCGAGCTGAATGCTCTGGCGCAGCGGTTTGCCCTGAATCACCCGGCAACGGATAAGGACAACCTGTTCGTGTTTGAGCAGGCGGGGTCACTGCCGCAGCGCATGCGCAGCGCGGTGCTGCTGTTCCTGGCGATGCTGGGGCTGGTGGTGCTGCTGCTTCTGGCGATTGCGGGGATGAATGTGGCCAACCTGCTTTTTGCGCAGGTGGCAGGACGGCAGCGCGAGCTGGCGATGCATCTTGCGCTGGGGGCATCGCGCGGTCGATTGCGGGGAAAGCTGCTGCTGGAGAGCGTGCTGTTGGGGGTGGGCGGAGGTGTGCTTGGCTTGGTGCTTTCCGTTTGGGCAACGGGAGCGCTGTCGACGTTTCATTTGCCTGCGCCGGTGCCGCTTGATGTCAGGATTAGCGATGACTGGCGCACGCTGTTGTACACCTTTGTGCTGAGCGTGCTGGCCGGGGTGGTGCTGGGGCTGGGGCCGGCCTGGGCGGCTTCGCGGCCGAAGATGGCGAATGCGCTGAAGGGCGAGGATGGCTTGAGCAGCGGCCGGCGCCGGTTCAGCGTGCGGAGCGTGCTGGTGGTGGCGCAGATTGCCATGTCGGTGACGCTGCTGTTGCTGACCGGGCTATTTTTGCGGAGTCTGGAAAGCGCGGCGCGGATCGACATCGGGTTCCGGCCGCAGGGGCTGGCGATGCTGTCGGTCGATCCTCGGCTGAATGGATACATGCCGGCACAGACGAGCCAGTTCCTGGCGCAACTCCGAGAACGTGCGGCGGCCCTACCTGGAGTGGACGCCGCGGTGTGGACGGATGTGGCGATGCTATCGGGAGGGAATCGCAGCGAAGGGTTTACGGTGGTGGGTCGTGCCGCCAAGGACAACAACCCTGCCACCGCCGAACTGTACATGGTGACGCCGGGGTATTTTGCCACGATGGGCACACCCCTTCTGGCAGGACAAGATTTCCGTGGGGAGCGGGCAGGCGGACCGAAGACAGCCGTCGTGAACAAGGCATTCGCGGACCGGCTGTTCGCTGGCGAGAGTCCGATCGGGCAGTATGTGAACAATGGCCGATGGACCTACCGGATTATTGGCGTATCGGGGAATGCAAAGTCGCGGACGCTGGGCGAAGCAACGCGGCCGATTCTGTACCGGTCGCTGGACCAGAGCGTGGCAGAGGATCCGTCGCTGATGGGATATACGCTGGTGGTGCATACGCGGGGGGATCCAGCGACACTGTTTGAGCCATTGCGGCGGCAGGTGTACGGGCTGGATCCGGCGATGGCGATTTACAACGCGGAGACGATGGAGGAGCATATTCGCTACGCATATTTCCTGCCGCACCTGGCGGCGATTTTATTCGGGGTGTTTGGCGCGATCGGACTGGTGCTGGCGACAACAGGCTTGTATGGCGTGATGAGCTACGCGGTGGCGAGGCGCACCCGGGAGATTGGAATTCGCATGGCGCTGGGAGCGCACAGGGGCATCGTGGAGCAGCTGTTTTTGCGGCAGGGCGCGGTGCTGACGGTGATCGCGATTGCGCTGGGATGGCCGGCGGCGTGGATGGTATCTCGGCTGGTGCGGAGCTTTTTGTATGGCGTGGAGCCGCACGATGCGGCAACCTTTGCGGTGATACCAGTGGTGCTGGCGGTGGTTGCGCTGGCTGCGTGCTGGATTCCGGCGCGGCGGGCAGCGCAGGTGGATCCGGCAAAGACGCTGCGGGCGGAGTAGCGTTCGCGCTGAGGGTGCTGGGGCAGAGATCAACCTGGCCGGTGCACTAAACTTCAGGGCATGAACATTCCTGCCATTGTTCTCGCGGCGGGCGCCAGCACGAGGCTTGGCCAGCCCAAACAACTGCTCCAATATGGGGGCGAGACGCTGCTGGCGCGCGCCATCCGGCTGGCCAAAGAAGGCGGAGGCGCGCCGGTGCTCGCGATTCTGGGCGCCAACAGCGATACCACGTTTGTAGAAGCGCAAAACGCCGGGGCAATCCCGATCATCAACGAGGTATGGCAGCGCGGTATTGCGAGTTCGATTCATGCGGGTCTGGGGATGATGAACATGGTGGGCGCCAACGCCCCGGGCGTGCTGCTGATGACCTGCGATCAACCGCGACTCACGGCCGAGCATCTGGCCAAAATGCTGGGTGCATTTTTGTCGCAAGATGAGCCGGCGATCGTGGCTTCAGGCTATGGTGGAACTATCGGCACGCCGGTTGTCTTTCCCCGCTGCGTTTTTCCGCAACTTCGCGCGCTGCAGGGCGATACCGGGGCCCGCGCCATTCTGAAGAACCCGCCGTGCGCGGTCCGGGAGATGCCGTTCTGCGACGGTGAAATTGACATCGATACCCCTGCCGACCTCGAGAATCTTGCGTAGCAATTATGACCGTCGTGTCATAATTGCGCTGTCGTACCCCGCCATCGTCCTGTTTTGAATCAAAGGTAGCTTTGACCCAAGAAGGATGTTCCTTTGTCATCGCCGCTTACCCCCAATCCCGAGTTTCTGCGCCGCGCAATTGCGCTGGCCACTCAAAACGTGCTGACCGCGCGCGGCGGCCCGTTTGGTGCGGTGATCGTACGCGACGGCATAATCATTGGCGAAGGCGCGAACTCGGTGACCGTGACGAATGACGCCACCGCGCATGCTGAGGTTGTAGCGATTCGGTCCGCCTGCCGCACGCTCAGTGTCTTTAGCCTTGCCGGATGCGAGCTGTACACCAGCTGCGAGCCATGTCCCATGTGTCTGTCGGCTGTTTACTGGGCGCGCCTAGACCGGGTCTACTACGCTTGTTCCGCCGAGGATGCGGCCAAGGCCGGCTTTGACGACGCCTTTTTGTATGCCGAGTTCCGCAAGACACAAACCGAGCGGAGCCTGCCGGCGACCCAGCTTCTCCGCGACGAAGGATGGTTGAGCTTTTCGGCATGGATCGCGAGCTCCAATAAGGTGGCGTATTAAGGACAGAGAACAGACACAGAGAACAGACGGCAGAGAACCGGATTTGAAGACCAGGGATTCTGCCGCGGCAAAGCGGTGAGGTGCTCGAGCCGGACGTTGAGTGATCTAAATCACCCCGCCGGAAAAGCGGTTAGAATAACGTTAACGGATGACGGAGAAATCTCCAGCGGTTGCCGTTCAGGTTGCCCGCTCCTCGCAGGACTTGGGGCGAGGCCCGAATCGCGGATCGACCGATTCGCCCGTCATTGAAGTGCGCGACCTCGAGAAAACCTACCGCACGGCGCGCGGTTCTCTGACGCTTTTTCAGCATCTTGACTTCACGGTGCAGCCGGGCGAAATGGTGGCGATTGTGGGTCAGTCGGGAGCGGGAAAGAGCACTCTTTTGCACATTCTGGGCGCGCTTGATGCGCCTTCCGCGGGAACGGTATACTGCGCGGCAACCAACGTGGCAACCTTTCAGCGCGGAGGCAGCGACTTTTCGCAATCGCGAGATTGGCTATGTGTGGCAGTTTCACTATCTGCTGCCGGAGTTTACGGCGCTGGAAAATGTGGCCATGCCGCTTCTGGCGCGGGGCAGTCAGGAAACGCGAAGCGTTGGCGATAGCGGCGAACTGGCTGGGCGAGGTGGGCTTGGACAGATCGCGGCGACCATCGGCCCGGGTGAGCTTTCCGGCGGGGAACAACAGCGCGTGGCGCTGGCACGGGCGCTGGTTTACGATCCGCGGCTGCTGCTGGCCGACGAGCCGACCGGCGATCTGGACGACGCCACGCTGGAACCAGGTGTTTGATCTTATTCGAACGACTTCACACCAAGTCACGGGCTGACGTCGATCTTAGTAACGCATAATATGGATCTGGCCGCTGCGATGTACCCGGGTGCATTGCGGCTGGAAGCGGTAGACGCCTGACACCCTGAACCGCATGAAAGTTCAACACGACGATCGCGGCCGGACGCGGAAGAAAAAGCAGCATTCCGGGGTAAATTGAGTCTTAAGTAGTAGCGGGGTAACAGGCCTGGATTCAATCCGCGACCAGGTTGGGAATTGTCGGATGGGAGCTTAGGCGGGCAGACTCGAGTAACAGGCCGCTCCAGGGTCGATCGGAAAACCTCCGAAACCATCCAAAAGAGCTGTTCGGAGGCAGGCGCGAATTTTCCAGAGGGCCTCCGGCGGCATTGTTTACGCAGGCAATGGGGCACTCAGGGCCGAAGCCGGAACAAAGTCCTTAAAAGGGGTCATTGGTTAAACGGACGGCTACTGGGGGTCCGACAGCCTGATAAGGGAGAATCACATGTTCGAACGCTATACGGAGAAGGCACGGCGCGTGATCTTCTTCGCGCGGTATGAGGCCAGCCAGTTTGGCTCGCCCTATATTGAGACCGAGCATCTTGCTGCTGGGCCTGCTGCGCGAAGACAAGGCGCTGACCAACCGCTTCCTGCGCTCGCACGCTTCGGTGGAGTCGATCCGGAAGCAGATTGAAGCGCACACCACCATCCGCGAGAAGGTTTCGACGACTGTCGACTTGCCGCTTTCGAACGAATGCAAGCGGGTGCTGGCGTATGCCGCGGAAGAAGCGGAGCGGCTGGGTCACAAGCATATTGGAACGGAACATCTGCTGCTGGGATTGCTGCGCGAAGAGAAGTGCTTTGCGTCGGAGATTTTGCAGGAGCGCGGACTGAAGTTGGCGCAGATTCGCGATGAGCTAGCGCGGGTGACGCAGGAGAAGGCTCCGCCGCAGCAACGGCAGAGAGAATCGAGTCTGCTGGCCGAGTTTAGCCGCGACCTGACGCAGGCTGCGATGGACGGGCAGCTGGATCCATTGGTGGGACGCGATGGGGAGCTGGAGCGCGTCATCCAGATTCTGTGCCGCCGCACCAAGAACAACCCCGTGCTGATTGGCGAGCCAGGCGTGGGCAAGACGGCGATTGTGGAAGGGCTGGCGCAGCGCATTGCCGACGGCGAAGTGCCGAGCTTCCTTGCCGACAAGCGCGTGCTGGGACTGGACTTGTCGCTGATTGTGGCGGGAACCAAGTACCGCGGCCAGTTTGAAGAGCGGCTGAAGACCATCATGAAGGAGCTGATGGAGAACCAGAACTCCATCGTCTTTATCGACGAGCTGCATACGCTGGTGGGCGCGGGATCGGCGGAAGGGTCGCTGGATGCCGCCAACATCCTGAAGCCGGCGTTGAGCCGCGGCGAGATTCAGTGCATTGGCGCAACGACGCCGGCTGAATATCGCAAGTCCATTGAGAAGGATCGCTCGCTGGAACGCCGCTTCCAGGCTGTGAAGGTGCCGCCTCCGAACGAGGCCGACGCCATCAAGATCATCATGGGCATCAAGGACCGCTATGAGAAGTTCCATGCGGTCAGCTACACCGATGCGGCGATCGAGTTTGCGGTATCGCACTCGAACCGGTATATTCCGGATCGGTTCCTGCCCGACAAGGCTATCGATTTGATTGACGAAGCGGGCGCGCGGGTGAAGCTGCGCCAGACATCGCTGCCGGAAGAGATCACCGAGGTTCAGAAGCGGATCAAGTTTATTGTGCACCGCATGGACTCGGCGATAGCGAACCACGAGTTCGAGAAGGCGCGGTTCTACTCCGATGAAGAGCGCAAGGAGCGGGAGACGCTGCGGGCCTTGCGGGACAAGTACCATCTGGACGACTCGGCGGCAGGGATTGTGGGCCGCGAGGACATTGAAGACGTGGTGAGCCGCTGGACGGGCGTTCCGGTTACCAGCATCAAGGAAGAAGAGACGCAGAAGTTGCTGCGGGTGGAAGAAGAGCTCCACAAGCGCGTGATCTCGCAGGAGAAGGCGATTTCGGCCCTTGCCCGGGCGATCCGCCGCAGCCGTGCCGGATTGAAGTCTCCGCATCGACCGATTGGCAGCTTCCTGTTCCTGGGACCGACGGGCGTGGGCAAGACGGAGATGGCGCGCACGCTGGCGCAGTTCCTGTTTGGGTCAGACAAGGCGCTGATCCGCTTCGATATGTCGGAGTTCATGGAAAAGCACTCGGTGTCGAAGCTGATTGGTTCGCCTCCGGGATACGTGGGCTACGAGGAAGGCGGCCAGCTGACGGAGCGCGTCAAGCGGTCTCCTTATTCGGTGGTCCTGCTGGACGAGATCGAGAAGGCGCACCCGGATGTGTTCAACCTGCTGCTGCAGGTATTTGAAGACGGCCAGTTGACCGACGGTCTGGGCAACACGGTCGACTTCAAGAACACGATCCTCATCATGACGTCGAACATTGGCGCGCGGCACCTGCAGAAGAAGCAGGGGCTTGGGTTCCAGTCCGATCGCGACGACCTGGTGAGCGAGAAGGTGGAAGAGCTGGTGAAGCAGGAGGTGAAGAAGACCTTCAATCCCGAGTTCCTCAACCGTCTTGACGAGGTGATCCTGTTCCAGTCACTGAACGATGCCGACCTGATCCAAATCGTCGAACTGCTCGTCGGTCAGCTCAACGCCAACCTGGCGCAGAAGTCCATCACCATCTCGGTGACCGAGGACGCCAAGAAGTGGATTCTCGATAAGACGCTGGTGGACCGCAGCTACGGGGCACGTCCCCTGCGCCGCGCTCTGCAGCGCTACGTCGAAGATCCGTTGTCGGAGGCGTTGATTGCGGGGCATATTCCGGATCGTCCGGCATTCCTCGAGGTGTATCTCGAGAGCAACCAGCTGTACTATCGGCCGGTTCGTCCGGAAGATACGGGCAGCGAAGAGAAGGCCGCGGGAATCCTGCTGTATAGCGCGTAAGCAGATTGCTCGACAAAGCCAGAAAGCCCCCGGGGATCATCCCGGGGGCTTTCTGTTGTACGCCATTTCACTCTTGGCGGTATATGGGCTTCAAGAACCGCGGAGAAGTGAGAGAATTGGGCGAAACCCCAGTTGCCCATGGCAGCCATCCTCGTGCAATCGTGTGCCTAGATTGGAGACGAGAGCTCTTATGACGTATACGGTGGACCTACTGCGCAGGCGAGGAATCGAGCCGACCATGGTGCTCCTCCTCGACAGGATCAAGAAACGAACCGGTGTGACTTACGGTGAGATCGCAAGGATGCTTCCGGGGCACTTGGGTGTCCCCGGTGCCACGATATTCCCGGTACATATCGGGGTTGTCGCCGGGGCACTAATGGACAGAATTCGTGACCATAGTCCGAACGCGCCGCTTATCACTTTGCTAGTGGTGAATGGGGAGACGGGCCAGCCCGGTAAGGGAAGTAACTACTTCCTTGACTCATTGCCAGGCATGGGTGCTGGAGCAGCCAAGCGGTTGCAGCCTCGAGATAGGAAGCGATTGGTCGATCGGCTGAGCCAGGAGGTTTACGATTACCCCGGGTGGAGCACCGTTTTCCGACAAATCTTCAAACACTCGCCTCCGGACGCCTCCGACGTAGGGCTTGAAGTATTCCATGAACAAGACGGGAAGGCTGGGGATTGGGGAGGCCGTCAGGGCGAAGAGAGTGCCCATCATAAGCGCCTCAAACAGCACGTGCTCGATAACCCTCATCTGCTGTCGATCGGGGCAGTTACTGCTAAGAGCGCTGAACTTCCCCTTTTATCCGGCGACATGGTCGACGTATTCGTCGCGACTGCCGACGTTTCCTACGTCATAGAGGTAAAGTCGCGAATTTCGTCTGATGACGATCTGAAACGCGGCCTCTACCAATGTCTGAAATATCGCGCTGTACTCGCGGCGCAGCAGGAAACGAGACCCGATGACGGATCCGTATCGGCAAAGCTGGTTACTGAACGACATCCTACGGCTGATCTTTGGGCGCTCGCGCGCAGACTGAGAGTGACGATTCACGTTCTGGAAGTCTTACCATAAAATCGCACGAGCAGACGCGCAGGAAGTTCGGGGCACTGATGAAGTGAAGCAGGGAGGATCAATATGAGTGAAACCGTCCCGGGGAACTCAATGCCAAGGCATGTGAATTACCGGAAGTTAGCGTTTTCTCATTATTCGCAGGCGGGGCAGGTTGTTTGCGCTCACTGCGGGTTCGGCATTCGCGACGTTCTTGAAGTGGCGCACTTGGACTGCGACCGCTCCAACTGCAACATAGCAAATTTAGCAATCTTGTGCCCGAACTGTCACAAGATGCACGATCTTGACTTAATTTCAACGGAAACAATCAAGACGATGCGCGATCGCCCGAAGGTTGTGGTTTGGGCGAAGCGCATTAAAGATGCTGGCGCGAAGGCGGCCCTGACAAGGCAAAAAACAGCGGAAAAATTAAAGCGGCGAACGGCGGCCCTGAAGGCTGTCGCAGCGCGGAAGAGACAGAGGTCGTGAGGCCTTCCTCTCTCCCGATGGCTTCCCAATCAGGGCCAAGGTTTTCCAGTGTCTGATCTACTTGTGCAGCTCGATCGCAGACACCTGCCCATCGACGGTTTTGTCGGTTGATTCGGCGTACTGCAACTTTGCCTTGTACCCTTTCAGATCGTTGCAGGGATTCATGGTGTTCGGTGTGAAGCCGATGGCTGAGAGTTCGATCTTCGTAAAGTCGTTGTTGTAGAGCTTGAGATTCTTCCCGGCTGATTCCACGTCGAGTTCGAGGATCGCGGGATAACCGCAGGTTACATTCTGGATGGTTCCGGAGATTGTGTGTTTGGGGCCGTTTGCCTCCGCGGGATGCTTTGGCGTATCCGCGACCTGCACGATCTGTACCACGCCGGTCTGGGAGGCCTGGTCCTTTTGTTCCAGCTCGATTGTGGCTCGCCTCTGTAGAAATTCGCGCACCTGGTCAACCTGCGTCTGTGCTTCGGCGGCCTGCCCCGGGTTCTTGGCCAGTTTTACAGCGGCTCCGTAGACGGCTGCGGCATCGTTGAACTTTTGCATGCTCATCAGGACCGAGCCGGCGTTCATGCGGAAGTAGAAGTTTCCAGGGTCGAGCTTGATGGCTGTTTTGATCAGCGAGAATGCTTCATCGAGCTTCTCGTGGTTCATTCCCAGGTACGAAGCCAAACGCTCGTATGCCGGTGCAAAGGCCGGGTTACTCTGGATGGCCGCGCGAAGGCTGGTCTCGATGGACGCGTCGTCCAGATGTCCGGACTGGATTGACACCCACGCGAAGTAATAGTCGGCCAGGTAGTTCTTCGGATCCAGCTTTACCGCTTCGCCAAACCACTTCCGCGCTTCTTCCAGATGCTGTGCGCGGAACTCCATCTCGCCAAGGGTCTCGCGGGCCTGCGCGTTGTTCGCATCAGCTTTGAGAATCGCCTCACACACCGCGCGGGCTTCGTCTTCGCGCTGGACGTAGGAAAGGAGTTGGGCGCGAACTGCGTCGGCGTCATTTTGCGTGAGGCTACGGGCGGTGTACGTCGACTCATCGATGGGCGCCGCCGCGCTGTTCATCACGAATTCCTTGTATTGGGAGGACTGAATGTAGGAGCCGAGGTCCGACTCCATCTTCTTTAAATCGCCGAATGCCTTTTCCGCTGCCTTGACGGGATCCTCGTGATGGCTTACCAACTGGAGGTACTGCTGGAGTCTTTGGGTGTTGTGCTCGCGATCGGTGATCTCGAGGTAGTGGGTCAAAGCCCACGACTCGGCATAGAACACGGACCCCTTTTGTTCCTCGTGATAGTAGGGCGACTTGGCGTCGACCGCGAACAGGACCGGCAAGGGAATCATGCGTTGCTGGCGGAGATACAGGATGTCGTTGGCGTCGGCCTGGCCGATTCTCACGTTCTTGTCGCGTATGTCGGTGTTCTGGAAGAACTCCGCAATTCCTTCGTTGAGCCACAGGGGCATCCACTCGCCGGCAGGCGCAAACTGCAGGTGCGTGTATTCGTGATAGACGGTGGCAAACGGATGCTCTTCCTGTTCGGCATCGAGGCGCAGCAGGATGTAGTTGCGGTCTTGCGTGCGCAGAAAGTAACCTGCCAGGGTCAATTGCCCTTTCTTCAAATAGGGCGCCGGTTCGACGGATTGAAAGGTCTTGCCGTTCTTTGCGCCGAAGACCAGGAGGGGCTCGGCTGGATCGACGTTGATATTGGGAAAGAGTTTCTGGAAGACCCAGCGCATGCGCTCCAGTTGATCGAGCACGTGCCGGGCCTGCTTCTCGCCCGCATCGGAGACGACGGTGAAGTGAGGGCTACGAACTTCAACCCATTGCGGCGGTGCGGCAACGGCAGATCCTGACAATACGGCAAAAAAAGCGACGAAAGCTACGACCCTGGATTTCATGGCGGTGCCCCAAGTCTACCAGCAATCGAAATCGAACTGCGGAGCCGATGTGGGGGATGGTGTTACTTTCCTAACCTGAGCAGGTGGTGGCATCGTTAGGCGGAAGACCCGCTCGGGACGCATCGATCGGGGGCAATTTGGCTCGATTCCTATTTTGGGCTCGGTGGTGCGGACGTCAGCGGCTTGATGATGTCGTCGAGGTAGGTGGCTGTCTCGGAGTTTCGTTTCAACACCGGGTATCGCTCTCCTTCGTGATAGTCGATATCCGCGGTGCGCAAGAAGGACTCCGACTGAACGATCAGGTGTATCGGGTCCGTCTTGCCCTTGGCATCGTGAATGGCGGCGCGCAGCAGGTCGCTGCTGTAAACCCGCCCGTTTACTCCAATGAGTTTGTCTCCGGGCGCGAGTCCCGCCTTGTAACAAGGCCCGTCCCACAAAACATCCTGAACGCTTCCATCGGGATTCATCAGCAAACCAATGGAGAACCACGCATCAAGACCGCCCCACCATTTGGGATAGATCAGGGCAATCGCTTTTTCCGACGCGGATGGCTCCTCCTGGTACACGAGGTCATAGCCTCCGCGAGTAATGCCGTCGAAGTCCGCGTGTTCGTGGATCTTGTCGACCCGCTCATGTAGAAACGTGGACCAGTCGTACGGCATTACCTTGTTCAGCGTTGCCGCCAGTTCGTCAAAGTCATAGGGAGCGATGGCTGGGCCGGTGTTACCGCCTTTGCCGAGAAACAGCCGCTGGAAATCGTCCAGGGACTTCTGATTGTTAGTGGTCTTGCGAATGAGCGTATCGGCATCGAGCCAGAGCAACTCGCCTTCAAAGTAATAATCCTGGCCACGTATCCAGTTGCCCCATCGGTCTGTGTTGCGCAGCAGACTTGCGGCGATGGCCGTGTCTTCAGTGCTGCGCCATTTGCGTCCTGCCGTATATTCCATAAGTGCCGCCCAGAACGCCAAGCCGTCCCGGTAGTCCTGTGCCGACTTGAGCCCGGCGCGCGCTGCAAGGAGATTGCCCAGATACTGGGTCATGCCTTCGTAGACCCATAACAATTCGCCGTGCTGGGGCGTGGCGAAGTCGGGCTGATAGAGGGTCGCCGGTCGACGGTACTTTCCGTTCCACGAGTGAGTGAACTCATGCGGGAGCAAATCCGCAACTCCCGGCCCGTGAGCGGGATCGGTGAAGTCCTTCTCGCCCGCTCCGTCGTCGGAAGACTGGCTGTGCTCGGTTCCGGAAAATCCGGCAGTATCGGAAATCGTAAGGAGGAAGTGGTACTCGTTGTAGTGGTGGGAGCCGTATTCCTTGTCGGCCTCCCGCACCAGGTTGGCGAGCCCGGCCAGTACGGGGTCGCGCAATGTGGCGTCCTCGGGCAGATCGGCTGCCACGTCGATTACATGCTTGGGCGTGATTTCAGGCGCCAGCGGGAATTCATGAAAATATTGGCCGGTAAGGATCGGAGAGTCTTCCAGTTGTTCCACGTTTGTTGCCGCAAAGCGCGTTGTGGCTCCGGATGGCGGCACGGGCAGAGCGCTTGAGGACAATGAAGTCAGCGCGGTCCCGACTCCCCAGCCTGGGGGAACAATCACTGCCGGTTGAATGGGGATGTCGCGAACCGGAAGGTGCGCAGGGTACAGAAGGACGCTTTCCCAATCCAGCATCGCAACCTTTTGCGACACCCTGTCTGAGGCGATGCTGTCGAGGTGAGCGTGCAGGCGCGTCACGCCCTGGGGAATGTTGAGGTGGAATTGGAAGAGGTCGACGTCGTCGCGACGCCAGGGCAGCACCTGGCCGTTCGCCGTGAACACCACTCCGGCAATCTTCGCGGCCGGGCCCACGGGCATGTGCGTACCCGGAATCCATTGCGGGGTGATGAGTGTGAGCGGACCGGCGGTAACTGGCAGATCCACTTCGGCGCGAAAGATGCGGCGCGGGGCATCGGTGAGATCGACAACAATCTGGATGGGTTCTATTGGGATCGGCGGTTTCGCAGGCTGCGCGTGTTTGGTTCCCGACTGTGCGGCGGCGCAGCCCAATGCGCCGAATACAACCGCAAGAATCGTGACACTACACCTCGTAAGGTTTGCGAAGCCCATCAAGAAGACCTCCCCCGGGGAATTCGTCCATTCTGACGATTCGGGCTTATCGGGCGCAAGGAGATTTCTCTGAGAAAAAAGCCCTCAGCATGGCCGAGGGCTTTCGTGGGTGAGTCGGTTTGGTTCTTATGCGACTGCGGATGCAGGGCTCGCGAACGGAGCCGCAGTCCGGGTGGACGCTACCCGAGCCTGATAATCCTCCGGGTCCAATACACGGATCTTGGAAAACGGGACGCGGGTCAGTACGGTGCGTTCGGGCCCGCTGGTGGCCAGCAGGTCCGCACAATAGGCGGATTCGTCGACCTCCAACACGAGGAACACCTCGCCGTGGCCATCGACCTCCACTCCTTCAAAAAGCACAGGGGCGTGCATGTTGCCATCGTTAAGCCTGACGTGAGTGGCGTCAACCCCGAGGAACCAAGAGTGCAACTAACTTTTACATCGTTTTACATGAAAGCATCTGTTCAGCTGCAAACCAAGTGATTGCGCCGGTCGGCACGAGGGCGGTGGAGATGGAAATTTGGACACGCGGATTACCAGAATTGCGCCGCCACGATGGAAGCCGGTCCAGAACGCCCGCGAATTACATCTGTTTCCAGGACCATCTCCACGTTCTTTCCATCCCAGCCGCGAGGAGCCACGGCCGCCAGTTTCTTCATCTCGTTGGGATCCGTTAAAAACTCGCCCGCCGCGAATGTCCCAAAGACTGTGATTCCAGCGGCTACGACCACTATCTGCTCCGTCTTGGGGTCGGCCATACGCAGCACGATTGCATAGTCCTTGGTCATGTCGAGGTAGGGGGTGTCGTAGTTGACTGTCCAGGCGGTGTTGGCGGGATTTTTGCGGTCGCGAATCGCAATCCGGCGCGGCGAGGTCTGCTCCACGGTGAAACGCAATTGCGGAACCAGACGCTCGGTCCAATTGTTGTTCATTAGTCCGACCAGGATGGCGGGCCCTCTCTGCAAGTCTGTGAATGTCGCATCCGACTGGGACGCGAGTCGATACTGCCGTCCTCGGGCCTGCATCAGGCCGGCGAAGCGCGCCAGCGTCATGGCGTCGTACACGTGCACCATTTCGATCTCTGAATTGTGGAAGTCCTTCAGGGTCGCCGACGGGCTCAGCCCTCCGCCGTTGTCTGCGGAGCCGCGCCCGCCCTGCAGATTTCCCACGCACAGCAGCACCGGCGCGCGGGAAGCCAGCACCGGCTTCCAGAAGGTTTCGAAGGGACTTCGCGCCTGAAGCGCTATCGCCACAGATAGCGCGCCTGCCAACGCTACCGCGCCGACAAGAAGCCAGGCCGCCGTGGGAATCCTTCGCGAGGGCTTTATCGGCATAGCTGGCGTCATGACGACGACCGGCCCTGGCGTGTCCGGCGATTTTGACGGCATCGGAGAAGTAGCTGCGTCTTCGACCGACCGAAACTGCGGCACATAGGACCCGGGAAGGACCTCGATGCGCAGCTCGCCGCGTCGATTTTCCTGGTAGTACTGTGCCAGCCGTTTGCGCACCTCGCTCATGGCAGTGCGCACCACGTGGTCGGCGGTGTCGTAATCGGCTGGACGATGAAACACTTCGACGCCGATCGTGCGCTCTTTCAATTGTGCGCTTTCACCGTTCAGCGTCCGCTCCACGATGAACTTGAGCACGGCTGCATAGCGTCTGCTGTTGGCGAACGCCGGGCTGGCAAGTATCAGCTCCAACTGCCGCCTCACGGTTTCGCGCTCGGTCTCCGTGGTGGGCTCAAAAACTGGACGAGGCGCTTGCAGCGCCGATCCGTGCAGACGCAAATCCGGACTCACCATGACTCCCTCGCCAACGCGAGCGGAGTATAAACCATGGCCATGAAGCCACGCATCAAAGGGGTTTCCCAGGTGTCCGAATTCTGGGACCTGGGAAACCGTGAATTACCTCAGGTTACTCGTCGAGATCGTCCAAGATTCGGTTCAGGTTCACGGCATTTGCCATGGCCTGGTACCCGGCGTCGTTCGGGTGCAGCGGATCCCCGACATACGCCGGGAGCAGGTTTTGAGGATTGGCAGGATCTCGCACCGCTTTGTCGAAATCGATTACGCCGTCAAAGGCTCCGCTGGTTCGGATCCAGGCATTGACCAACTGCCGTTGGGCCTCCCCGTAGGGCGTCCCGTAGTCGCCACCGTAAATCGCGTTTGACCCGCCGAACGGTGTGAGGGTTGCACCGTAGATCTTGAGTCCCGCATCGTGCGCTGCCAGAATCAACTGCTCATAAACCGGAATCAAGTCGCTCGCCTGCGCTGACCAGCCGCCAATATCGTTAATTCCTTCAAGCAGAATTATCGCCTTCGCGCCTGCCTGATTGCTGCCGTCGCGGGCAAAGCGGAATGGCGCCGTGTAGCCGAACTCGAGTTGCGGCCGGATCCTCAGCAGATCATTCCCGATGATCCCGGCATTCACCACCGCGAGGGTATCACCTTTGCGCGCGGCCAGTGCCGTGGCCAGGTCGTCGGGATACCGATGGTTTGCGTTTGTCGTGGACAGATACCCGTCGGTGATTGAGTCGCCGAATGCCACGAGCGTTCCGCGGAGCCGTCCTGAAGCCCGCACGTCCACGCCGCTGACAAACATCCAGCATGAAATCGACGTGGTGTATGGTGTCGCCGCCGCCGATCCTGTGGCATCTCCCGCTCCCAGGTAATTAATCTGGTCGGCATAGTAGTGCTGGGTCGTCGGCCCTGTCGCGCCGGGCAGGTAGACGCTGATGTCCAGATTGTCCAGAGCGTGCACGGTCATGGGTACGGGGTCGCTCAGCACCTCGCCGCCCGCCGCGATCAAGATCGAGCTAGCGCCGGAAAAGCGCAGCGGCTGCACCGCTCCGTCCGCCGCCGCGCCCATTCCGGCCAGCGCAAGGCTGGCCGAGCCCACCAGCAGCGGATTGGAGCCGGCGATATTGGACAGCCGTACGCGCACCGTGTCGCCGCCCGCCGATACATGCACAATGTTCCGGATCGTCTGGTTGCTCAGTCCGACGTCCGACGGGCATCCCGGCGAATAGAACGTGCCGCCCGGCGTTGGGCTTCCCTGCCACGTGGCAACCCATTTCCCTTGCGCGCCGGCTGCCGCGCAAAGCACCAGCATCGTGACGCTCCCAACAACACAATGCCGGATCTTGGTCCCGGTTGAAACCGGGACTAAGCCCGATCGACGGATTCGTTCCGCAAAACGCATGGTCCGCTCCTGTTCATCGCGTGAATAGTACTTGTGAACGAATGGGCAGGGCTCCGAAGGAGCACTTGAGGAAGCTCTCGAGAGCAGATGCCACGAAACACCGGCTGGCCGCGGTAACGCGTACACAAGGCCTCAGAAACCATAGGGACCTATCGCGCTGGCTGCCAGTCCATGACGGTCTATGCCCGTCATTTCCGCCCCATTCCTCCCCCCGTCAATCCACGCGCCATCATGTTTTCACGGACCTGCCATCGAGCGCCAGATCGATCTGAGTCTCCTTGTATAGCCGTAGTAGCATAAACCAACAGCCCGCGAGGTTCTGAAATGAGTGACACCGTAATCACGCCGCCGATGACCGCAGAACAGATCAGCCAACTTACCCGCGAAACCAACTACGGTACCTGGCGGTTCCAAAAAACCTGGAAGCCCCTGTTAATAACCGACGCCGAGGGATGCTGGATCACGGACGGCAGCGGTAAGCGCTACCTGGACTTCAGCGCGCAGCTCATGTGCGTCAACCTGGGACACAAGAATCCCAAGGTGGTGGAGGCAATCGCGGAGCAGGCACGGGAACTGGCCTACGTGGCGCCAGGGTACGCAACCGCGGCTCGTGCCAAACTAAGCGCCAAACTGCTGGAGGTGCTGCCGGCGGGGCTGGAGAAGTTTTTTTATGCGACTAGCGGAACTGAGGCCAATGAGGCGGCCTTCAAGATTGCGCGGATGTATACGGGAAAGAACAAGATCATCTCCCGGTATCGGTCCTACCACGGATCGACGACAGGATCGATTGCGGCTACGGGCGATCCACGGCGCTGGGCGATGGAACCGGCGGGCAAGGGCATTGGCTTCGTGTTTGCTCCGGAGACCAACTGCTACAACTGCCCCATCAAGCACACCTACCCGGGGTGCGGGGTAGCATGCGCCGACTACATCGAACACATGATCCGCAATGAAAGCGACGTGGCGGCCATCATTATGGAGCCGGTTGTGGGGACGAACGGAGTGCTGGTGCCGCCGCCGGAGTACTTCCCCAAGATTCGCGAGATCTGCGACCGCCACGGCGTGCTGCTGATTGCCGATGAGGTGATGGCGGGGTGGGGACGGACCGGCAAGTGGTTCGCCGTGGACCATTGGAATGTGAAGCCCGACATCCTGGTGACGGCCAAGGGGATCACGTCAGCCTATGTGCCGCTGGGATTGTGCGCGACGACAAAGAAGATTGCCGATTACTTTGAGGACCACTACTTCTCGCACGGGCATACATACGAAGCGCACCCGATCACGCTGGGTCCGGCGGTGGCGACCATAGAAGAGATGCAGCGGCTGAAGCTGGTGGAGCGTGCGGCGGAGCTGGAGCCTTACGTGCGCGAAAAGCTGGGGGCGCTCAAGGCCAAACACGTCTCAGTGGGCGATGTGCGGGGGCTGGGGTTGTTCTTTGCGGTGGAGATTGTGAAGGATCGCACCACCAAGGAGCCGTTCAACACCATGCGCGACAAGGTAGAGGGCAAGGCGCTGACGGTGGACCAGATTGCGGGCAAGATGATGGCTGATGGGGTAGCGATCCAGGCGTGGGTAAGCCATTTTGTGATCGCTCCACCGCTGATCGTGACCAAAGAGGAGATCGACTTGGGGATCGACGCGCTGGACCGGCATTTGGGAATTGCGGATGCGCTGGTGACCGCCTGACGGCCGGGGATTCTGGTTATTGACCGGGATCCGGCTGCATTTATGGATCGTTTGGCTGCGTCGCCCGTCACTTAGAGTGGGGCTGGGCGCAGCGTCGGTGTCGCGGCTCGTACAATGAGAAGGTGACCCGAGCCCGCCGATGAGCGCTGAGACTGATTCCCAAAAGAACGGAGCGCCGAGGACGAGGGCGCGGGCGGACGAGCTTCCGCAGGCACGTCCCAACGGGACCCAAAAGCAGGGTTTAGGGAGTGGGGACCAGGGGACCGAGAACAGGGTCCAGGGCACCGGAAACCTCCGACCCAAGCGGGACAAAGTGGCTGCGGCTCAAGCGGCTGAGGAAAGGGCGGCTAAGGACAAGGCCGCCGAGGCCAAGGCCAGGAAGACGGATGAGGATCCGGTTGGCAAGGTTTATGACTCGGTCCTTATCAGGCGGCTGGGACATTACCTGAAGCCCTACTGGGTACAGGCGGTGATCTCCTCGGTTGCGGTGACGCTGAAGTCGCTGAGCGACGTGGTGGGGCCCTACCTGATGATGGTGGCAATCGATCGCTACCTGATGCGCAGGCCGGATGCGGCGACGAACTGGCTGGCGAAGCGGCTGTCGGCCGATCCATGGCACGGAATTACGCAGCTCGCCGAACTCTACCTGGTCGCGCTGTGCTCGATGTACCTGTTCGAGTTCATCCAGACGTACATGATGCAGTGGGTCGGACAAAAGATGATGTTCGACCTGCGCCGCGACATCTTCCGGCACATGCAGCGGCTGCACGTGGGCTTCTTCGATAACCACGCGGTGGGGCGGCTGGTGACGCGGCTGACGTCGGACGTGGACGCGATCAACGAAATGTTCACGGGCGGGATCCTGGCGATCGTGGACGACTTCTTCACGCTGACGTTCATGGCCATCTGGATGCTGAAGATCAACTGGTGGCTGGCGCTGCTGGCGTTCAGCGTGCTCCCGGTGATTCTGATCGTGACGCGGATGTTCCGCAACTCGGTGCGGGAGAGCTACCGGCGGGTGCGGGCGGCGATTGCGCGCATCAACAGCTTTACGCAGGAACACGTTTCGGGCATGAGCGTGGTGCAGCTGTTCAACCGCGAGGCGCGGGCGTATCGCGACTTTGAGGATGTGAACCGGCAGCACATGATTGCGTTCAAGGACACGATTTTTGCGTACGCGCTCTACTACCCGGCGGTGGATTTGCTGAGCGTGGTGGCGGTGGCCCTGGTGATCTGGGTGGGTGGGTGGAACGTGCTGGATCACGGCGCGGTGACGGTGGGCATGCTGGCTGCGTTCAACATGTACTCCCAGCGGTTCTGGCGGCCTATCCAGGATTTGAGCGACAAGTACAACATCCTGCAGGCGGCGATGGCGGCGTGCGAGCGGATCTTCAAGCTGATGGATACGCCGGCCGAGATTGTTTCGCCAGAGAAGCCGCGGCTGGGTGACGGGTCGAACCGGATCGAGTTCCGCAATGTGTGGTTCACCTATCAGAAGCTGACGGCGGAGCAGCAGGACGCCTTGCACGTAATTGCCGAGGCGGCGAAGGTGGATACGGACCGGTCGCACCTGGTGACGCACTTGCTGGCGCTGAAGGACGTGGAGTGGATCCTGAAGGATGTGTCGTTCACCGTGGAGCAAGGGCAGACGATTGCGATTGTGGGCCACACGGGCGCAGGGAAGACGACTCTAACCAGCCTGATGATGCGCTTCTACGACGTAACGGCCGGGCAGGTGCTGGTGGATGGGGTGGATGTGCGGGAGCTGGATCTGACGGCGCTGCGGCAGCATTTTGCGGTGGTGCTGCAGGATCCGTTCCTGTTTACGGGCACGATTGCGGAGAATATCCGACTGGGGAATGGAGCAATCACGGAACGGGAGCTGACGCAGGCGGCCGAAGACGTGAACGTCCTGGACTTTATCGAGAGCCTGCCGGGGAAGTTCGACGAGCCGGTTCAGGAACGGGGCAATTCGCTGTCGACGGGGCAGAAGCAGCTGATCAACTTTGCGCGCGCGCTGGCGTATAACCCGCGAATTCTGATTCTGGACGAGGCGACATCGAGTGTGGACACCGATACGGAGCTGCGGATTCGCGGCGCGCTGGAGCGGATGGTGCAGGGACGGACGAGCGTTCTGATTGCGCATCGACTGTCGACGGTGCAGCGGGCCGACGCGATCCTGGTAATGCACAAGGGGCAGCTAAGGGAGATGGGCACGCACCAGGAGCTGCTGGCGCTGCGGGGGCTGTACTGGAAGTTGTATGAGCTGCAGTACAAGGAGCAGGAGAGCCAGGGAACAGGGATCAGGGAACAGGGATCAGGCAATAGAAGTCCGCTCCCGGCTCGTCCTTGAGAGTCGGCGTTCCGACTGGACCTGGTCCGCACTGGCACTTCGGTGTTTCTTCCTAAAATTATTCCATAACTGTGGTTTGCGGTTCTGGTCAAATGGTCAGGATGGCCCAAAGCGACCGAGCGGCGATCAAGGCAATTCTCGCTGGTGATAAAGAGGCCTATGGGGCGCTGGTGGTGCGCCATAGCGCGACTCTGTTCCGGATGGCCTACCGTGTGACAGGGAATGCGGCCGATGCAGACGACGTGGTGCAGGATGCGTTCCTGCGGGCGTATGTGAAGCTGGCGACGTTCGAGTCGCGGTCGGAGTTCGGCACCTGGATTTATCGCATTGCCATGCATTGTGCGCTGGACAAGGTGAGCGCGCGGCGCGGGATGGACGAGGCAAGCCGGATCGGCGAGGAGAACGACGCCGAAGAGGCGAGCCTGCAGGTTGCCGATGAGGCGCCGGGTCCGGAGCGACTGGCGTTGAGCGCTGAGATCGGAGCCATGCAGGAGATGGCGTTACGCGGGTTGTCGCCACTGGAACGGACGGCTTTTGTGCTGCGGCACCACGAGGAGCGGAGCACCGAAGAGATTGCCGAGGCACTGCAGATTGCGCCTAACGCAGCCAAGCAGGCTGTCTTTCGCGCGGTAAAGAAGGTGCGCCAGCGGCTGGAGGGCTTTCGGATGACGCACAAGAGAGCCTCGCGGGGCGAGATTCAGCGGGTGACGGTATGAGCCATTTAACGGACGAGGAGCTGGTTGAGCATTATTATGGCGATCCGGGGGACAAGGTATCCCGGATCGCGCAGCGCCATCTAGACGGCTGCGCGGCGTGCGCGGCGGAGAGTGCAAAGCTGGCGGATGACATGAAGGAGATGAATGGGCTGGAGTACGACAAGCTGAGCATCGCATACGGAGAGAGCGTGTGGAGCAAGGTGGCGCAGAGGCTACCCGCGCTGGCGGCGGAAGAAGCGCCGCGGCGGCGCGTTCCGTGGGGACTGATGCTGGGCTGGGCTGCGGCGAGCGGGGTGCTGATCGTCGGCGCGTTCGAGATCGGACGCATATGGGAGCAGCGGCAACATCCGCAAATCGCGTTGGTGAAGCCAGCGGCACCGGTGCAGAGGCAGATGGTGGTAGTGGTTCTGGGGGATCACCTGGATCGTACGGAGCGGCTGCTGGTTGAGTTGAAGCACGCCAATGGGGAAGATACCGATGTTGTAAAGCCGATGCGGGAGGAAGCGCGAAGCCTGCTCGTTGCCAACCGTGTTTTTCGCGAGGATGCGGACAAGGGCGGCGACACAGCGTTGACGCAGGCACTGGACCGTCTGGATCATTTGCTGAGCGATGTGGTGAATGCGCCCGGCGGGTTGGATGCGTCGTCGATTGCGCGGCTACAGGAAGAGATGCAGGCCGACGGTCTGTTGTTCAAGGTACGGGTGCTGCGGTCGAGGACGCCGCACGCGGCGATGACGGCGCGCATTGCGCTCAAAGGGGGAACGGCATGAACAGGATGCGTATGAGTTTGGCGGGTCTTGGGGCCGTCCTGACGGCGTCGGGGGCGGCTTATGGGCTGCAAGCGGCATCGGCATTCCTGCCGGCGGGCGAACCCATGGTCACGATTGCCGGGGCCGGATCTGGGGACTCCGCGGACTCGCGGCTGTATGCGGACGGAAACAAGGCGATTCACGACGGCAAGTGGTCGGATGCCGTAAAGCTGTTTGACCAGGTTGCCGTGCAGGAGGGGGAACACGCTCCCGCCGCGCTTTACTGGAAGGCTTACGCGCAAAACAAAATGGGGCAGCCCGCCAATGCGCTTGACACCTGCCTGGCATTGCGGATGCGATTTGCGAAGAGCGGCTGGGTGGAAGATTGCGGCGCGCTGGAGATCGAGATTCACGCTAGCAAGGGACAGCCGGTGCAACCGCAGCCGGGACAAAGCGATGAACTGAAGTTGCTGGCGCTCTCAACGCTGATGCAAAAGGATCCTCAGGGCGCGCGTGCACAGATCGAGCAGCTGGTGCAAAGCGATTCGTCGGAGCATTTGAAGGAAGCGGCATTGTTCCTGCTGGGAGAGTCGGTGCCGGAGTTGCGCTACGCACAAGTGGTGCGCATCAGCCACATGGAGGGCGATGTTCGCATTGCGCGGGCAAGCACGAACGAGAAGTCACGGAAAGAGGCGTGGGAGACGGCGGAGATGAATCTTCCGCTGGCGTCGGGAGATAGCCTGGTGACAGGCGCCGACGGCCGCGCGGAGATCGAGTTTGAAAATGCTTCGACAGTGTACCTGGCGTCGAACTCCGTGCTGACGTTCGACGATCTGCATACGACCAGCGGAGTGCCGCACTCGGAGATCGAGTTACTGAGCGGCACGTTAACGATGCATCTGGATTCCCTGATGCCGGGAGAGGCGTTTTTCCTGCGCACGCCAACTAACGACCTGTTGACGCGCTACCCGCAGCTGGCGGATATGCGTGTCAGCAGCTACGTGGATGGCATGGCCCTGATGACGCTTAAGAGCGGCACGTTGAAGGTGCCCGGTGGTGGCAAGGAGACAATGACTCCGGGCAGGAGTCTGTTCTTCAACAAAGACCACGAACAGGTTGCGGCTCCAGAGAAGCTGGGGGATTTTGCGGAGTTCGATGCGTGGGTAGCGGATAAGTACCAGGCTCGCGCCGAGGCGACGACGGAGGAGATGAAGGAGGCGGGGCTGACGCGGCCGGTACCGGGTATCGGGGACATGCGGGGGCAGGGGCGGTTCTATCCGTGCGAGCCGTACGGAACCTGCTGGGAGCCGAATGGCGGGAACGGCAATGCGATGCTGGCAGGTGGGGCGCCGCAGACGCCCACGCCGAAAAGTGCGCCCGCGAAGGCGCCGCCTGCCGCCGGCAGTTCGCCGAATGATTTCTTTCCTTGCATGCCAGGAAACTTATACGGGCGCAATCCGGCGCGGATGGTTGTGTACGATCCGTGGTATTGGACGGTGTGCCATTCAGGAGGTTGGATCTATCGCAACAATCGTTATGCCTGGGTAGCGGGGGGGAAGATGCATCATCACCCGCCGGTGCACTGGATCCGCTTCGGCAAGACCGTGGCCTTTGTGCCGCTTCATCCGAAGGACGTGAGGGGAGGGCCGCCGATGAACCGCGAGCATGGGTTCGCTCCGACGAAGGAAAAGGGCGGCGGCTACGTGATGAGTCCGATCAAGTTTGAGCCGACGCATCCGATCGAGCTGATGAACTCGGCTCCGCGGGAGTTCCGCAACGAGCTATCGCCGGCTTTGGCGCGCGTCGAGGCTCCGCATATGGAGATGCATGCCGTTCGGGATTCAGTAACGGCGAGAGCGGGAACGGCGACGGCCGGGATTCCGTTGCACTTCGATCACCAGACCGGCGGGTTTACCGCTCCGCACCAGGTGGCGCAGGGGGGGCACAGCGCGACGGTGTCTGCGCCGGTTGGACATACAGGCGGAGGGTATCAAGGGCACTCCGGCGGCGGTTCTTATGGCGGTGGTGGCGGTGCGCGAGCCGGCGGCGGTGGTGGTGCTTCGGGTGGTGGCGGATTCCACGGCGGAGGGACGAGCACTGCATCTTCGAGCAGTACGATCAGCGTGTCTTCCAGCAGCAGTGCGAGCAGTGCGGGCGGAAGCCATCACTGAGGCACCTTGCGACTTGTTTTAGCGAGATGGGTTAAGAAGGGCACAGACGCTGGGGTCTGCGCCCTTTGCTTTTGCGAATGAGGACGGCGGCTCCGAAGAGCTATTCCCTCCCGGCCTGAACACGCTGAGCAAAGACGCTGCGGGGGTTGATCTTCAGCGCCTGCGCGAGGGCTTGATCGGCGAGAGCGGCGTCGCCTTTTTTGCGATAGGCCTTCGCAATCCAGACGAGATCCTCATCGGATTGTGGATTGAGGGCCGCGGCGTGCTTGAAGGAGTCGATGGCCTTGTTGATGTCGCCGCCGAAGGCACTGGGTGAGTAGAAGTACTTTCGTCCCAGAACCGCATAGACGAAGGCATTGTTGGGATCGAGCTGAAGGGCGCGTTGTGACTCGGTGTTGGCCTTGGGGCCATATTTCATCCCTGACATCATGCCGGTGATTTTTGCACCGTAGAGGTCGGCGAGCAGGGCGTGCGCTTCAGCGGAGCGATCGTTGAGGGCGACGGCTTTTTGCGCGTCGCTGACGGCGTTATCGAGCATTTTGTGGGATGCGTCGACGTGATTGGCGATCTCTTCGACCTTGACGAGGTAGAACTCGGTGCGCCCGAGATCGATGAGACACCGGTCGTTCCCGGGATCCTGCTGCGCGCATTGTGCAAAGGAACTGCGGGCGGCGTTCAGGGTGGCGGCGTCCAGAAGGGTGCGGCCTTCCTCAAGTTGGCGCTCGCCGTCTTTCTGAAGGCTGGCGGTGTCAGGGGCTGCATGGAGTGAGGACGCGGCTAGGAGACCGAGCAGGATGACGCAGAGGTTGTGCGAGGAGACGGCGTCGCCACACAGGGGAATGAAGGCCATGCGAGTTTCTCCCGGAAAAACGGAGTAAGGATGGATCGCGAGCCGGGTGTGGGGGCCGGTCCGTGGGCGGAGATACGGAGCCCGAAGGAGATTCGTTCCGGTGAAAGGGAAGGGCCACTGCGCTGTGCGAAGTGGCCCCGGTTGTTAACTGAAATCGACCTTTTAGTTAACGGGCGCCGGCCATCGAGGGGCGCGTGTCGAGCGTGCCGTTGGCGTAGCCCTTGGCGATCTCGTTGATCGCGATGGGGGCGTAATCGCGGGCGTGCCCGGCCTGGCCGAACTGAGTCATGCGCAGTGCAACGACCTTCTTCATGGCATCGCGGGCGGGCTTCATATAGTCGCGGGGATCGAACTTCTCGGGTTCGGTCCACAGCACCTTGCGAATGGCGCCGGTGATGGCGAGGCGGTTGTCGGTGTCGACGTTGATTTTGCGAACGCCGTTGCGGATTCCGAGCTGGATCTCCTCGACGGGGACGCCCCAGGTAGGCTTCAGCTTGCCCCCGTACTCGTTCACGATGTCCTGCAGGTCCTTGGGGACCGAGGAGCTGCCGTGCATCACGAGGTGGGTGTGGGGCAGGCGACGGTGGATCTCGATGAGGACATCCATCTTGAGAACGGAACCGTCAGGCTTTTTGTTGAACTTGTAGGCGCCGTGGCTGGTGCCGATGGCGAGGGCGAGGGCGTCGACGCCGGTGCGCTCGGCAAATTCGACGGCCTGATCGGGGTCTGTGATGTGTTCGAGGCCACTGCCGCCGGCGCCGTGTCCATCTTCAACGCCGCCCAGGACGCCGATTTCGCCTTCAACGGTGATGCCGCGCTCATGGGCGTAGTCAACCACGCGGCGGGTGACTTCGACGTTCTCGTCGAAGGTGGTGGGCGTCTTGCCGTCTTCCTTGAGGGAGCCATCCATCATGACCGAGGTGAAGCCGAGAGCGATGGCGGACTTGCAGGTCTCAAAGCTGTTGCCGTGGTCCTGGTGCATGGCAATGGGAATCTCGGGGTGCAGTTCGCTGGCGGCCAGGATGAGGTGGTAGAGGTAGCGATCCTCGGCAAAGGCGCGCGCGCCGCGGCTGGCCTGGATGATGACCGGCGAGTTGGTGTCCTTGGCCGCACCCATGATGGCCTGGATCTGTTCCATGTCGTTTACATTGAAGGCGCCGACGCCATAACCGCCCTTGGCGGCCTCGTCGAGGAGCTGCCGCATGGTTACCAGAGGCATAGAAAAATCTCCTTTTCTGCTGTTTCAACCGCCCGATTGCGAGTGTCGTTTGGCGATGGCGGCAGGAACTGCAATCGTCCTTATGGTAGCAGAGGCTGGCAAGCGAAATCGTGTGCGCGGGGACACAGACGGAGGGGCTAGGGACTGGGGGCTAAGGACTAGAACGAGGGACAAAGGGACAAAAGGACAAAGGGACTGTATGGAATAATCGGCCGATGATGCAAGCCGTTGGTTCCTCGCATGACTTGTTCCTTGTGGCGTGTGCCGCGGGGACGGTGGTGCTGTTGCTGGTGCTGATCGCGCGGGTGCGGCTGCATCCGGCGCTGGCGCTGGCGGTTGGCGGGCTGGGACTGGGGATTGCGTCGGGCATGACGCTGAAACAGGTTCCGCTCAGCTTTACGGCGGGCGTCGGGAACCTGATGGGCCACATCGCCATCATTCTGGGACTGGGCGCGATTTTAGGAGGCCTGCTGGCGCGCTCGGGCGGGGCCACTTCGCTGGGATCGGCGCTGGTGGATCGTTGCGGGCCGCGCGGACTGCCGTGGGCGCTGCTGGGGCTGGGCATCGTGGTGGGGATGCCGGTGTTCTTCGAGGTGGGCGTGGTGTTGATGCTGCCCATTATTGCGGCGGCCGCGCGGCGCAGCGGAGGGCAGCCGGTCATTGTCGGGATTCCGCTGTTGGCAGGGCTTTCGATTGTGCATGGAACGCTGCCGCCGCATCCGGCGGCGATGCTGGCGGCGACGCAGTATCACGCCGACCTGGGGCGGACGATCGTGTATGGCCTTATCGTTGGCTTGCCTTCGGCGGCTCTGGCCGGGCCGGTGCTGGGATGGGTGCTGCGCCGGTTCTGGCGTGGCAAGCCGGTTCGCGAACTGGCGGTGGGGGATACGCTGCGGTCAACTCCGGAGGCGGCCGCAGGCGAGGTGGTTCCGGCGCCGGCGGGTGCAGTGCTAGCGGCGCTGGCGGTCTTGTTCCCGATTGCGCTGATCTTTTTGGGGAGTTGGGCGGACACGCTGACGTCGCCGGACGGGCTTGCGAATCATGTGCTTCACTTCATCGGCAGTCCAGATGTGGCCTTGCTCATCGCTGTCCTGGTGGCGCTGGCGACGCTGGGCCCGCATATCCAGACGGGGCGGCACCATGGCGTGGAGCTGCTGCGGCAGCTGACGACGGAGTCCTTCGAGCCGATCGCCAATGTGCTGGTGATCCTTGCGGCGGCGGGAGGGTTGAGCGGAGTGTTGCGCGACTCCGGCGCGGCGCAAGCCACTGTGGGTCTGGCTCTGGGCGCGCATATGCCTCCGCTGGTGCTGGCGTGGCTGCTGGCCGCGGTGGTGCGGGTTTCGATGGGCTCAGCTACCGTGGCGATGGCGGTGGCTTCAGGCGTGCTGGCGCCGCTGGCGGGTCATGCCGGCGTGCGTCCGGAGCTGCTGGTGCTGGCCACGGGGACGGGGTCGCTGATCATGTCGCATGTCAACGACCCGGGCTTCTGGATGATCCAGTCATTTTTCAAGCTGGAGATGAAGGAGACGCTGGGGACCTGGACAGTGCTGGAGACGGTGCTCAGCATCGCCGGACTGTGCGCGACACTGGTGCTGGCCGCGGTGATTGGCTAAGCGCGGCGCCCGGTCTCTATGATGAGGCTTATCTGAATCCGTTAAACAAGGGGTATGTGCGCGTGAAAATGTGTCTTCGTTGGGTGGCGTTGGCCGCGGTTTTTGGAACTTGGGTCTCATTGTTCGCGCAGCAGGGCTGGACGGTGAAGCCGGAGTGGGTCAGCGCGCATGAATCGTTTCTGGCTAGTGATGTGTTGTCGGGACGCGGGTCGGCCACGCGCGATGAAGAGTTGACGGCAAGCTACGTGGCCAGCGAGTTTGAAGGCTACGGGTTGAAACCGGCGCCGGGAATGAGCGGATTTCTGCAGTCGGCGGAGGTGATTGCCCCGAAGCTCGATGGCCACGCGACGCTCCAGGCGGGAGACGTGAGCCTGAAAGAGGGAGCTGATTTCTTCCTGCTGACCGCGTCCACCACGCCTGTGACCGGGAAACTTGTGAGGATGGCCGCGGCGGACGCAAAGTCGGCGCACATTGCCGAGGGATCAGCGGTGCTGGTGACCGGGGCGGATAATCCGCAGGCGCTCTTTCCCGTGATGACGGCCTTGCGGCGGCAGAGCGTTGCTGTCATCCTGATCGCGGAGACGCCTGGGCTGAGCGGACTTCCCCAGATGTTTGGCAGCCAGACACGGGTGGGCATCCGGCTCGCCGAGCAGCCGCCGCGCAACGGCACCACCATGGCCCTCGTGCATGGCGAAGCCGCGGCAAAATTGGCCGCTGGCGATGGAACTGCGGTCACGATCACCGTCCACGAATTACCGCAGGAAAAACGCCAGACATTCAACGCGATCGGATACCTGGCAGGGTCCGATCCGGCGGCAGGAACGCTGCTGCTGTCGGCGCATCTCGATCACCTCGGCGTGGGGCGCGCGGTGGATGGGGACTCCATTTACAACGGCGCCAACGACGATGCGGCGGGCACGACTGCCGTACTTGAGATTGCGCACGCCCTGGCTGCGGGTCCGCAGTTACGACGCAGTGTGCTCTTTGTTTGCTATGGGTCCGAGGAGCTAGGCGGATTGGGATCCACCTATTTTGGAGAGCATCCGCCGGTTCCGCTGAAAGACCTGATTGTGAACCTGGAGTTTGAGATGATCGGCAACCAGGATCCCAAGATGCCCGCGGGTGTGCTGCTGCTGACGGGCTGGGATCGCTCAAACCTGGGTCCCACGCTGAAGGATCATGGAGCGCTGCTGGGGCCCGATCCTTACCCCGAGCAGCACTTCTTCGAGCGGTCGGACAACTATTCGCTCGCGCTGAAGGGCGTGGTGGCGCACACGGCGGCAGGCTGGGGAACGCCGCCCACCTATCACCAGCCCAGCGACGACCTGGCGCATCTCGACCTGGCTTTCATGACGCGGGCGATTCAGTCGCTGATCGAGCCGGTGCGGTGGCTGGCCAGCGGCGATTTTCGGCCGCAGTGGAATCCCGGTGGTCAACCCAAGGCAGGCAACTAAGCAGGCTCTTTAAGGAATGGATTTACTCTCATGCTGATCACGCGATCTATCCGTGCCGTTCTCGTTTGCCTCGTGTCGACTGTTGCTGTGCTTGGGCAGAGTCCCAATCAGAAGCCGCTGTATCCCGAGTACCCGAGCGAGACGCCGTCGCATCTCGAGCCTTCGACGCATGGCTTTGAGTACGAGCGGCGCGAGGCCATGATCCCGATGCGCGATGGCGTAAAACTGCATACGGTGATCCTGGTGCCGAATGGCGCTAAGGGAGCGCCGATCCTGTTGACCCGAACGCCCTATAGCGCGGATGGGCTGACAAGCCACGCGGCCAGCCCGCACCTGGGTCCGACCCTTTACGGATACGACAACGCAACGGACGTGATCGTGGAGGGCGGGTATATCCGCGTGGTTGAGGACATTCGCGGCAAGTATGGATCTGAGGGCGACTACGTGATGAATCGCCCGCTGCACGGCCCGCAGAATCCCACGCCGGTGGATGAGTCAACCGACACGTACGACACTATCGACTGGCTGCTGAAGAATGTTCCCGAGTCGAATGGGAAGGTGGGCATTCTCGGCATCTCCTACGATGGTTTTCTGCCGTTGATGGCGGTGATCCATCCGCACCCGGCGTTGAAGGTTTCCGTGCCCATGAACCCGATGGTAGATGGCTGGATGGGCGACGACTGGTTCCACAACGGCGCATTCCGCGAGCAAAACGTGCCCTACGTCTATGAGCAGGAGGCGACGCGCGGCAACGACGCCAAGTGGTGGTCGGGCTCGTTCGACGACTACGACCAATACATGCGGGCCGGGTCGGCGGGCGAACTGGGCAAGCAGCATGGCGTGGAGCAGGTGGGCTTCTGGCGAAGGATCCTCGAGCACCCCGCCTATGATGCCTTCTGGTCCGACCAGGCCATGGACAACGTGCTGGCCAAGGACTTTGCGGAGGAGGGTATCAAGGTTCCCATCATGCTGGTGCACAGCCTGTGGGACCAGGAAGACATCTACGGCGCAACCGCTGTGTACAAGGCGATCAAGCCCCTGGACAAGGCGGGGGACAAGGTCTTCTTCGTACTGGGCCCGTGGCATCACGGGCAGGAGATCGAAGACGCGGCATCGCTGGGGCCGATTCGGTTTGGAAGCGACACGGGAACGTGGTTCCGGCAGGAGGTACTACGGCCGTTTCTGGATCGCTACCTGAAGGACCGGCCGCCGCTTCACGAGGAGATCGCCAAGGTGACGGTCTTCGAGACTGGCGTGAACCGCTGGCAGCAGCTGGAGGAGTGGCCTGGGGCGCCGAAGATGACGCCGCTGTATCTGCAAGCCGAATTCAAACTCGGGTTCGAGCAGAATGGAGCTGGCGCGGCTTACGACGAATACGTCTCCGATCCCGCCAAGCCGGTGCCGAATCACGGGCGGCCCGCACAGCCCATCGGCTACGTTTCACCGCTCACGTGGGTGCAGTGGCTGGTGGACGATCAGCGGGAGGTGTCGGGGCGTCCCGATGTGCTGAGCTACGCTACAGACGTTCTCAAAGAGCCGGTGCACATTCGTGGACAGGCAGTCGCAAATTTGGTGGCATCAACCAGCGGTACGGATTCCGACTGGGTGGTGAAGCTGATCGACGTGTATCCCGACGAAGTGGCGGGCCAGCCGGAGCTCGGCGGCTATGAGCTGCCTGTGGCCGAGGATATCTTCAGGGGCCGCTATCGCGAGAGCTTCGCGCAGCCGAAGGCGATCGAGCCAGGCAAGGCGTTGACCTATCGATTCGCATTGCCGCCGGCGAATCATGTCTTTTTGCCCGGCCATCGGATCATGGTGCAGGTGCAATCGAGCTGGTTCCCGCTCTACGACCGCAATCCGCAGACGTTTGTGCCGAATATCTTCTGGGCCAAACCCGAGGACTACAAGAAGGCCACACAGCGGGTGTATCACGCTCCCGGGCAGGCCAGCGCGGTTGAGCTGCCGGTGGTGGACCGTTGAGTTTCCGGGCGTGAACAGATCGGAGGTCGGAATTGAGGACTGGTCGAATCGTACTTTGGGCCGCGGTCTGCGTGTCGGCCGTGGTCCTACCCCGGACAGGAGTGGGGCAGGAATTTTCTGGAAGCTATACGGCCCAGCCGTCAAAATCGGGTCCGAAATCCAACATCAGGCTGATCGTCGTTCAGGACGCTGAAGCAATTGAGTTCACGAGGACGGTGGATGGGAGATCCACGAAGAATCGCTGTCCGTTCAGCGGATCGGGTATCTACACAAGCGAGGGAGGCGTACAGGGCACCTGCACGACCAAACTCAAGGGCAATTCCGTTATCGTGGATTCCGTTGTGAACACTTCTACGGTCCGACTGCACACCCGCGAGCGGTGGCAGCTCTCCAAAGACCTGAAGATTTTGACCATCAGTTCCCAGTCAGACTCACCGGATATGCCAGGAATATCCGCGGCTCTGGGTGACACGTTGTCGTTCACCGCCAAGTACACGCGGGATACAGGCAACTGAGGTCAGGCGGTGAGAACTCCTCGCTGCGCAGCAAAGATCTCCTTCAGCCCCACCTCCGCCAGGTCAATCAGCTCATTGAGCTGGGCGCGCGAGTAACTGCCCTTCTCGGCCGTGGCCTGCGTCTCTACCAGGCCGCCGTCGGCAGTCATCACCACATTCATGTCCACTTCGGCTTGCGAGTCTTCCTCATAACAAAGATCGAGCAGAGCGGTTCCCTCGACGATGCCCACCGACGTGGCCGCGACCAGTTGCTTGAGGGGCGAGGCCTTGAGGGTTCCGGCGGCCACCAGCGCGTTGAGGGCGATGGCAAGAGACACGGCGGCGCCGGTGATGGCGGCGGTGCGGGTGCCGCCGTCGGCCTGCAGGACGTCGCAGTCGAGGATGACGGTCCGTTCGCCGAGGGCGTGCATGTCGACAACCGAGCGCAGGCTTCGGCCAATGAGCCGCTGGATCTCATGGGTGCGGCCGCCGATCTTGCCCTTCTCGCTCTCGCGCGGGGTACGGGTGACGGTGGAGCGGGGCAGCATGGCGTACTCGGCGGTAACCCAGCCGCGACCGGAGTTGCGCAGCCAGGCCGGAACGCCCTGCTCGATGGTGGCGTTGCAGAGCACGCGGGTGTTGCCGAGCGAGACAAGCACCGAGCCTTCGGCGGTCTGAACAAATCCTGGAGTGAGGGAGAGGGGACGAAGCTGGACAGGGGTCCGTCCGCCGGGACGGAAGAAGGGTGCGGGCATAGGGGCATTGTAGCGGCCGGCGCTGGGAGCAGGCCGGCGTTCCCGATTCGGGAAACGCGGTGCAAGCGGTGTCCGAATTGGGATATGCAGGGATGTGCTTGAAAGGACGATAGATAGGTCTGGCCGGATGGCGGCGACGTTTCAAAACGGGACTAATGGCAGGGTCGGGGAAACATAATGATTCTGCACAAATCAGGTTAGGCCTTTTGTTATGTATGGCTTAGAAAAACAGTGCAGGTTTGGCACGCAACGTGTATCAGAAGAGGACAGAAAACGCTCCCGAACGGGTTCAATTTCGGGTTTTGAGGGCGATAGGACCAACTCGGAAACGCTGACTTGGTCGGACAAATGAAGCACGAGGCGAATACAATGCTGGCAACGGTCTTCAATACAGAGACGATGGAGTTTCTCCCTCAAACCGGGCAGCCCACGGCGGCGCTGCACCTGCTGGTTGTCGACGCTGATACAGCGGTGCGCTCGGCATGTGCAGAGATTGCCGAGGGGCTCGGATACATGGTGGAGAGCACCGGGGACCTGGGGCACGCGCGCGGGCTGATAAAGACGTCGTCCGCCGACATCGTCCTTTTGAACCTGCCTGCGGGGAGCACCCAGGGTCTCGACCTCGTCGCCGAGATCAAGATGTTCCACCCCCACACGGCGGTCATCGCCATGACCGCCTCGGGATCGGTGAACACGGCAGTGGAGGCGATGCGCTGCGGCGCGTGCGACTACCTGATGAAGCCGTTTGCCATGGATAACCTGCTTTCGGCTCTGGAGCGGGCCTCGTCGTCGCTGCTGATGGATGCCGCGACGCGCCAGTTGCGCGAGAAGCTGAAGTCATCCCAGGGCCTTGGCGCCATGATCGGCCGCTCCGGCGAGATGGAGAAGGTGTATCGCATTCTGTCGAAGGTGGCGCAGAGTTCCCACCCGGTGATGATCCTGGGAGAGAGCGGCACGGGCAAGGAACTGGTGGCGCGTACCATCCACGCCTATGGCCCCAACGCCGAGAAACCGTTCCTTCCCGTTGACTGCGGCTCGCTGGCGCCGACGCTGATCGAGAGCGAACTCTTCGGCTACGTAAAGGGCGCCTTCACCGGAGCCAACCGCAGCAAGGAGGGCCTGCTGATAGCAGCCGAGGGTGGGACGGTGTTTCTTGACGAGATTGGAGAACTACTGCCGGACATGCAGGCCAAGCTGCTGCGGGCGCTGCAGGAGCGCGAGGTGCGACCGGTCGGCGCTACGCACTGCGTGCCGATTCGTGCGCGGATCGTGGCCGCAACCAATCGCAACCTGGTGGAGATGGTGGAAAGCGGGACCTTCCGTAAGGATCTCTTCTACCGGCTGAACGTGGTGAATCTGAAGCTGCCGCCGCTGCGCAGCCGTAAGGAAGACATTCCCCTGCTGGCGGCGCACTTTCTGGAGCGGCTAAGCCGTGAGCGCGGGCAGAAGTACACGCTTGACGACGAGGTGCTGCGCACCATGATGCGCTACGACTGGCCGGGCAACGTGCGTGAACTCGAAAACTCGGTGGAGCACGCCTGCACCATGGGCACCGGGCCGGTGCTATCGCTGGGCGACCTGCCCACGCAGCTGCAGAACCAGGCCATGGAGGCTCGGCGCGCCGCGACCGAGATCGCCGGAAACGATGCTGAGGATGGGAACCGCGTAACGCCGCTGGCCGAGACCGAGAAGAAGGCCATCCTGAACGCCATCCGTATTCTCAATGGCGACAAGCTGAAGGCGGCGAGGCTGCTTGGCATTGGCAAGACGACGCTCTATCGCAAGCTGAAGGAGTACGGTATCGCCGATCCGTTGCGGGACGGATAACGGCGCCCGCGCTGCCGTCCGGAGGCGCCGACATACCCACAACCGAGAACGAGGCTGGCAGGAGTGCGGGATACTTCTGTCTTTAGACGAATTCGAGTGCCGGGCGCAATGGCCCGCCGCAGCAAAGCCTGGAACGTGGCCGAAGGAAGAAGGATGGGAACGATGAGCATTCTCTTGGTGGCGGGAATCGAAGGCGCACGAAATTGCGCCGATGTTGTGGAGAAACACATGGGCATGGAGGTGGAGGTTGCGGACGGCCGCAAGGCAGCATTCGCCATATTGCGGGCCCGCGAGTTCGCGGTCGTCGTAGTAGATGAGACGATTGCCGAGTGTGATCCGGCGGGAGCCGATACGATCTGGGAGCGAGCGGGACTGGCGATTCCGCTGCAGGTGAACTTCGCGCTCTGCGGAGCAGGGCGGTTGATTCGCGACATTCGCGCGGCCTTGCGCCGCCGTGAGCGGGAACAGGCGCTTGCCCGCCAGGCTGCGGCAGCTGCCATCGAGTCGGAATTGAAGACCACGGTGGCGGGACTTTTGCTGCAGTCGGAGTTAGCCTTGTCGACCAGCGAGGCGGGATCCCCATTGGCCGAGCGGTTGCGCGTAATGGCAGACTTGGCCGGCAACCTGCGCAACAAGCTGGGATCGACTACACCGCCCAGACGCGGTTCCACCATCTGATTGGGTTTAGCGCAGGGGTGTCCCGATTCTCGATGCACGCGGTTTGGCCGGAGTTTCGACCGAACCTCCGGCCCCTTTTTCCTGCGGGAGGGGAAGCCGTGGCCGTTTTTGGCGGTCGATTGGCTCCTGTGTTTGATCTACGTCTGGAGCCGAAGACAGCGCTTACCGTACTCTTGTTGGTATGCAGGATTCCGCGGTGCTTTTGATCGACTGCCCAGACCGGCGGGGACTGGTGGCGCGCGTTTCGTCGCTGCTCTACGAGCAGGGCGCCAATATTCTGCACGCTGATCAGCATCGCGATGAGGAACTGGGGCTGTTCTTCATGCGGGTGGAATGGGCTCTGAACGGCAAGAACGGCGGACCGCACTTCGACCTGGAGGAGTTTCAGCAGGCGTTTTGGCCCATGGCCGGCGAACTGGAGATGCGCTGGACCCTGATGAAGAGCACCCACCGCATCCGCGTGGCGCTCTTCTGTTCGCGCTATCTGCACTGCGTTGCCGACCTGCTGCAGCGCTGGCACACCGGCGAGCTGCGCTGCGAGATTTCGGTGATCGTTTCGAACCATCGCGATGCCGAAGGGCTCGCCCATTTTTACGGCGTCGCGTTTGAGCACGTGCCGGTAACGCCGGAGACGCGGGCTGAAGCGGAGGACCGGCAGCTCGCGATCCTCGATGCCCATGGTGTTGAACTGGTAGTCCTGGCGCGTTACATGCAGGTGCTCTCCGCGGACTTTGTGGCACGTTATCCGGCGCAGATCATCAATGTGCACCACTCGTTTCTGCCGGCTTTCACGGGGGCGCGTCCTTATCACGCGGCGCACAGTCGCGGCGTCAAGCTGATCGGAGCCACCAGCCACTACGTGACCGAGATACTCGACGATGGCCCCATCATCGAACAGGATGTGGCGCGCATCTCGCACCGCGACGACGTGCAAGATCTCGTCGCCCGCGGACGCGACCTGGAGCGCGTGGTGTTGTCGCGCGCGGTGCGCTGGCACCTGGAGCGGCGGATTCTCAGCTATGGGAATAAGACGGTGGTCTTCGACTAGAAGCAGGGACCAGGGGCTAGGGACCAGAAGGGAACAGGGTTAGAGCGCGCTCGCGATCGCGTATGCTGGTGGTCGTTTGATATCTGCCTCGCGGTGATTCATGAAACGACTGATCGTGCCTTTCTCAATTCTTGCTTCGGTTTCGATTGCGTGCGCCTCCTCTTCGGTCTACACAACGCGGCTCGACGATCCCAAGGCCGTGTATCTTGATTCTCCGGAGTTCGGAGCGCACCGCGACGGAACAGGCGACGATTCGGCCGCGATCCAGGCGGCAATCGACAAGGCGGGAAGTCATGGACGCGAAGGCATCGTCTTCGTGCCGGCGGGCCGTTATCGGATGACGCGCACCATTTACATATGGCCTGGTGTGCGAGTCATCGGATGGGGCGTCACGCGGCCGGTCTTGGTGCTCGCGCCCGATACGCAGGGTTTTCAGAGCGGGATGGGCGTGATGGTGATGTTCACTGGCCTCAATCCGGCCGAACATCCGCGTGACAGTTTCAAGATTGCTTTTCCGCCGCCGGGGCAGGTGCCGTCGAACGACAACATCGCCGACGCCAATCCCAACACGTTCTACTCCGCGATGAGCAACATTGACTTTGAGGTGGGGGAAGGCAATGGGGCGGCCGTTGCGGTGCGCTTTCACGTCGCGCAGCACTCATTTCTCGCGCACATGGACTTCCACATGGGGTCCGGCCTCGCCGCGCTCTACCAGGTGGGAAACGAAGCCGAGGACCTGCACTTTTTCGGTGGCCGTTACGGAATCCTGACCGAGAAGACCTCGCCCGCGTGGCAATTCACGCTGCTTGACTCCACGTTCGACGGCCAGCGCGAGAGCGCCATCCGCGAGCATGAAGCGCAGCTCACGCTGGTGCGTGACACAATCCGCAACACGCCTACCGGGATCGACATCGACGAAGGTTACCCTGACGAACTGTGGGTCAAGGACTGCCGCTTCGAAGGCGTGTCGAAGGCTGCGGTGGTGATCAGCAAGGAGAAGAGCGCGCTAACCGAGATTGGCTTCGAGCATGCGGTATTAAAAGACGCGCCGACGTTTGCAAGGTTTCGCGAGAGCGGAAAGGCGGTCGTCGGCAAGGGGCCGCTCTATCGCGTGGACAACTTCAACTTCGGGTTGATGGTGCCGGGCCTCGGCGAGATGGGGACGATGGGAATGCGGTATGAGGCCGCAATGGTCAACGCTATGCCGGCGCCAATGGAGCCGGCGATTCCCGCGCTGCCGCCCACGAACGAGTGGGTGAACGTGCATACGCTGGGCGTGAATGGCGACGGCGAGACGGACGACACCGAGGCCCTGCGCGCGGCAATTGCAGCGCATCGTGTGCTCTACTTTCCCAGCGGCCATTACCTCGTTCGCGACACGCTGGAACTCAAGGCGGACACGGTGCTGATCGGATTGCATCCCACGATGACGCAGTTCGACCTGCCCGACTCGACGCCCGGCTACCAGGGGGTGGGCGCGCCCAAGGCGGTCATCCTGGCGCCGGCGGGCGGCACGAACATTGTGAGCGGCATCGGCATCCTTGCCGGCAGCATCAATCTCCGCGCCGTACCCCTGTTGTGGAAAGCAGGTGAGCGCTCTCTGGTTGACGATGTGCGTTTCCTCGGCGGTCACGGCAGCGGCACCAATCCCTATAACAATAACCACACGACCGATTCAGACCCACACAAGCGCTGGGACGGGCAATACCCCAGCCTGTGGGTCGCCGATGGAGGCGGCGGCACGTTTGCCGACATCTGGACACCGAATACGTTTGCGCAATCGGGCTTCTACGTATCAAACACCACGACGCCGGGTCACGTTTACGAGCTTTCCAACGAGCACCACCTGCGCAACGAGATCAAGTTCGATCACGTGGAGAACTGGGATGTGAACGCGCCGCAGACGGAAGAGGAGGCCGGGGAAAGTCCCGAGGCGCTGTCGCTCGAATTCGACTGGTGCCGCAACATCACAATCGCCAACTACCACGGCTATCGCGTGACGCGGTCGCGTGCGCCTTTCCCCGCGGCCGTGCGGCTGTACCAATCGTCCAATATCCACTTCCGCAATGTGCACGTGAATGCCGAGAGCGGCTACGGCGTATGCGACGCCAGCGGATGTGGCACGTTTCTTCGTTTGAGCAAGTTTCCCTACGAGAACGCCATTGAGGACGTGACGCATCACCTCGAAGTGCGCGAGCGCGAGTTCGCGGTGCTCGATGTTGAGGGCGATCCGATAGAGCCACCGCCGCCCGCTGCTGACGCGCGTGCCGTTCTTTCGCCGGGCGCCGCGGTCCAAAAACTCGAAGACGGATTCTTTTCCATCTCCGGCGCGGCGGTGGATGCGCAGGGCAAGCTTTACTTTGTGGATCATCACCAGCAACGGATCTACGGATGGTCGGCCAAGGAGGGGTTGACGATCGAGCGCGACAATCCGCTCGATCCGGTGAACCTGGCCTTTGATCATTCGGGCAATCTGCTGGTGCTATCGTCGGCCGGTCCAGAAGGCACGGTGTACACCTTCAAGCCGGGATCATCGGCTGAGGAGCTGACGGTTCTCAAGCCGCAGCCAGAGAAGCCGCAGGCGGGCGCTGCCGTGATTCTCCCCGGAAACTGGTGGAACAACGGGGAGTTCAAGGACCAGCTCGATCTGAACACCATGCGGTTCAAGACGCTTGCCGAGATGTTTGCCGAGGATGCGACGACGCCGAAGACGCGCGCGTATCTTTCTGCCGACGGCAGTGTTTTTCTTCCCGCGGGCCGCGTGTTTCAGCAGGGGCCGGCCAACGATATTTCGGGATGGCGCTTTTCTGACAATCTCGACACGTACGGATTTATCACTGCGAAGCCGGGTGAACACGTGTATGTCAGCAGCGAGTCCGAGGACATTACGTACTCGGCGCGGGTGAATCCCGATGGCACGCTTGGCGAGCTCAAGGCCTTTGCGGAGCGGGGCGGCGAGAGTGTCGCCACGGACTCGAATGGCAACGTCTATGTGGCGAACGGGCAGATTTTTGTCTACGATCGCGGCGGGAAGCAGGTGGGGCAGATCGATGTGCCGGAACGGCCGCTGCAGCTCATCTTCGGCGGGGCGGATCGCAAGACGCTTTTCATTCTGGCGCACCATGCGCTGTTTGCGGTCAAAATTCGCTGAGGATATTTCTACCGCATCGAAGCGATTTCGGCGCCGCGTCCCCAGTGAGTGCTGTTGGCTCGACACTTCGCCTTCTCCCGACGTAGTCTCGTCTCTCGCAAGACGATTTCATCTCATGGCGGCTAAAAAATGAGCGGCACACAGAACGAGAAGGCCTATTCTCTCCAGGAAGCGCTGCGCGCACAGCAAGCCCTTCGCGCCCTTGCCGGTCTCCAACCCGAACTCTTCCCCGTACGCGCGTTTGTCGGAATGATCAGCGACGAGATCGAGACTCTTCGTGAAAAGGGTCACACCGACCAGCAAATCGCAGACACGATCCGCAACAACTCCAGCATCGCAATCTCAGCTCAGGAGGTGGCCGATTTCTACGCCCCGCCTGAGCTGCGCCACGCGCCGCGACACTAACTGTCTTTCGGCTTCGGAGCAATTGTCCTTCAACACGCCGGCGGCCCTGTTCCGTTGGGAACAGGGCCGCCGGCGTGGTTGCAGCTCAGTGTTACAGCGCTACAGTGACAGCCTTTGTCTCGAGATAGTTGTTCAGGACTTCCTCGCCCATCTCGCGCCCCCAGCCCGACTGCTTGTATCCGCCGAAGGGGAGAGAAGCGTCGAAGACGTTGTGGCAGTTGACCCACACGGTGCCGGCGCGAATGCCGCGCGCTACCTTGTGCGCCATGCTGAGGTTTTGCGTCCACACGGAGGCGGCTAGGCCAAACACGGTGTCGTTGGCGCGCTTGATAATAGCTTCCACATCCTTGTCGGCGAAGGGCACAGCGCAGACGACGGGTCCGAAGATCTCCTCCTGCACCACCTTCATGCGCGGATTGGTGTTGGTGAGCACGGTGGGACGCACGAAGTAGCCGCGCTCGACGCCGGAGACGGGACCGCCGGCGGCTACGCGCGCGCCTTCGGAGATGCCCGACTCGATGTAGCCGACCACTTTGCGATATTGCTCGTCGGAGACTAGCGGTCCCATCTGGCAGGCGGGATCGAGGCCGGGTGCGAGCTTGATGTCGGAAGCGATATTGCTCACGCCTTCCACGACCTGGTCGAAGACCTTTTCGTGGATGTAGAGGCGTGAGCCGGCACAGCAGCATTGACCGTGGTTGAAGAAGATGGCGCTGGCCGTGCCGGAGACAGCTTGATCGATCTTGGCGTCGGGGAAGACGATCGCGGGCGATTTGCCGCCGAGTTCGAGCGAGACCTTCTTCAGATTTCCGGCCGCGGCATGCACAATCAGCCTGCCCACTTCAGTGGAGCCGGTGAAGGCAACCTTGTCCACCAACTCGTGGGCGGCCAGCGGCGCGCCCGCGCCTTCTCCGTAGCCGGTCAGGACGTTGACGACGCCCGCAGGGAATCCGGCATCGTTGAAAAGCTGGGCCAAGCGAAGGCCGGAGAGAGGCGTCTGTTCGGCGAGCTTGAGCACGACGGTGCAGCCGCAGGCCAGCGCGGGAGCGAGTTTCCAGGCAGCCATCAGCAGGGGGAAGTTCCAGGGAATGATTTGAGCTACCACGCCGATGGGCTCGCGAAGCGTGTAGGAGTGGAAGTCGTATCCGGCGGCCAGGGGAAGCGTCTTGCCGCTGATCTTGGTTGCCCATCCGCCCATATAGCGGAACATGTCGACGGTGAGGGGCACGTCGGCGACGCGAGCGACGGAGAAGGGTTTGCCGTTGTCGATTGACTCGAGCTCGGCAAATTCGTCGGTGCGCTGCTCAATCAACTCGGCGAGCTTCCACAGGATCCGGCCGCGTTCGGAGGGGGACATGCGCGGCCAGGGGCCTTCGTCAAAGGCGCGTCGCGCGGCGGTAACGGCGCGGTTCACGTCCTCGGCTTCAGCTTCGGGAACGTGAGTGATGACCTCGCCGTTGGCGGGGTTGTAAACGGGGAATGTTTTACCGGAGGCCGCGGAGACCAATTGGCCGTTGATGAGCATGCGGTGATCGGTGGTAACAAAGTCTGCGGTGCGAGCGCTGACGCGGGGGTCGATGGAGAGAGTTGCCATAATTTTGACCTCTTGTGGCGCGGGGAAAGCGCCGAATTTGCGTTCCGAGATGTTTGGAGAACCGGGGTGCGATTCCGGGAGATCAGTACGGCCGGAAATTGCACGCAGGAACACTAGCACCGGGAGCTGTGAGTTGACCAGAGGCAGCGGTTCGCTGCCAGCGGTCGCGATCGAACAGCGGACGCGGGCGGAGTTTCTGGATATGCTGTCAAAGACCGACCTGCATGGGGTAATGACGGATAGGCGAGCGGGATCGCTCGGTTTAGGAGGATCGTGAATGCCTGAGACGACGGAACTGCTTCCGACCAGCGACCCCATTTATGCGCGGCTGCAGGAGCAGATCGATTGGTATGACCGCAAGAGCAGCACGGCGCAGCGGGTGTTCAAGCGGATCAAGGTGGCGGAGATTCTTGCCGCAGCGGTGATTCCTTTTCTAGCCGGCATCAGCCTGCCCCATGACAAATTGATCATTGCCAGTTTGGGCGTACTGATTACGATCCTGGAGGGGTTTCTGCACCTCAACCAGTATCAGCAGCTCTGGGGAACTTATCGAGGAACGTGCGAGGCTTTGAA
The DNA here is from genome assembly GCA_963846375.1 of uncultured Acidobacteriota bacterium. Taxonomy (GTDB): domain Bacteria; phylum Acidobacteriota; class Terriglobia; order Terriglobales; family Acidobacteriaceae; genus Telmatobacter. The sequence goes on along the minus strand of CAWJVV010000004.1, from coordinate 31,890 downwards.
GCACGAGAAGTACGTATACCTGGCGAAGGCGGGGCCGTATGCGACGGCGACGGATCCGCATGCGCTGCTGGCCGAACGCGTGGAGTCGCTGGTGTCGCAGGAACACGCGCAGTGGAACTCGTTCCAGCAGCGGGCGGGCAAGTCGGATCAGAAGGAATAGCAACCGGGCCGAGTCTTTATTGAGCGCGATCGAACTCGAAGTGATGTGTGTTGGGAGCTCGTCCCCTGTAGGTGTTGGCGACGTCTACGCTCAACCGGCCGTTGTCCGGCTTGATCGTAACTGAGGCTTCGCGGTCCTCGAGGGTCCACACGGCTTTTGCTTCGTTTCCATTCTTAATAGCAACTTGAGTTCCCCAGTCGCAGTCCTTGGGCATGCACTTTCCCCACGCGTGCAGCGTTAGCTCATTGCCGCTTGCGGAGACCTCAATTTTGTTGAGGCCGTTTTTTCCGTCGGCTGAGGGATTCGTCCACACGCCGGATAACTGGTCCTGCTGAGCCGGCGATACAGGCGCGGCAGACTGCTGGTCCTGGGGGCCAGGCGTTCCTTTGGTGCCCGGCTTAAGGAATAGAAAGCCAACAACGCCCAACCCAATCACAATCGCAGCGATGACTCCCAGGACAAGGGCCAGGTTGCCGGAACGCGAAGGAGGTGCTGTGGGGGCCGGTGCGCTGGGCGGAGGCAGTTGCACGGCGACGGTAGCATGGACCGGAGTGGTATCGGTAGCGGCGGTGGGGGAAACGTATCGGCCCAAGCGCTGGTCAGCAGTTGCACGTCAGAATTCCAGCGCGCATGGGTGATTTCAACGCTGTTGCGGAAGGCGAGATCCTTGAGGTTTTCGGGGAGTTCGTCGGGATGCGGCATCTTGGCGTCGTGCACCAGGACCGGAATCACGGCGACGTCGCGAGCCAGGGCAGACGCAATTTCAAGGCGGACGAAGTCGTTGGGATCGTCAAGGCGGCGGGCCCCATCGGCATTCTTGATCGAGCTCCATGCCGGACCGATCATTGCCAGCAGCACGCCGCAGTTGGCCACGTTGTCATCGATCGCCTTGCGGAAATCCATGCCTGGATTGATCCCCGCGACGTCCATGAAAACAGCTTCTTCCCCGAAAACACCGACCAGGTCATCAAACAGCCTGCCAGCCTCGCCTTCGGTGTCGTCCCTGCGGTAACTGATGAAGATAGCGCGCCCCATTGGCCTCTCGATCTGAAGATTCAGATGGATACGAACCAAGCCAGAATAGGCGGAAGCCGCGGCTTTGAGCAAACGGAATCGGCCTGGCAAGCAGAGCGCCGAAGTCAGCGGTCCTGGGTTGGTAGACTCGAACCGTGAGCTTCCGGGAATTTCTGGGGAATGCGGCGACCGTAACGCGGCTGCGCGAGAGCGTGCGCAGCGGGCCACTTCCCACACGCACTGCTGCTGGCAGGGCCGCAGGGTGCCGGAAAATATACCCTTGCGCTGATGCTGGCCCGCACGGTGAACTGCCTCAACCCCACTGAATCGGACGGCCTGCCTGATTTCTGCGGACGCTGCCGCAACTGCGAACGCATTGGCGAGGCGACCGACCTGGACGCGCGCGTGGCTGAAGCCGTGGCTGCTCGGGAGGAGATGCGCGACGCCGACAAGCGCGAGACCAGGATTCTGATTCAAACCCACCCCGATGTGCTGATCGTGCCGCCAGATCCGCCGCAACTGCTGATCAAGATGGGGCAGGTGCGGCAGGTGATTCATGTGGCCTACTACCGGCCGCCTGTAGAATCGCGCCGGTCGTTCTCGATCTTCACCAGCTCCGCGTTCATGAAGGAAGCGGCCAACAGCCTCCTAAAGGTGCTGGAAGAACCGCCGGCGCATACCTCTCTGATTCTGTTGACCGAGAACCTCCAGGAGTTGCTGCCCACGATTCGCTCGCGGGTGATCACTCACCAGCTGGGAGCCTTGCCGGTGGCAGAGTTGGAGACCCTGCTGGCCGAGCGTCGACCGGAGCTGAAACCAATGGACCGCAAGCTCGCGGCGCGGCTGGCCGAGGGTGCCGTAGGACGGGCGCTGACCTTCGATCTCGGCGCTTATCTGGCCAGCAGGCAGGATGCACTTCTCATCTTGAAGAACGCGTTGCGCGAACCCGATTATTCGCAACTGTTTCAGGCCACGGAGCGGTACCGCGGCGGCGCTGACGGGCAGGAAAAGACCATAAGCCTGTTGCGGGCACTGGGAAGACTGGTTGAAGACCTGTTGCTCGTGGTTGCGGGCGCGTCCCAGTTGGCGCGCAACATCGACCTGGTCCCGGAATTGGAGCGGATGGCACAGGGAGTGACAACCGACTGGATCGACGGCGCGGCCAAGGCGCTGGTCGATGTCGAGCAGGGCATGAGACGCAACCTGCTCCGTTCGCTCTCGCTGGATGCGATGGCGGTGAGCCTATATGAGAGGTAATGGCTTTTTTACAACCAGGATACTTCCCTCCACGCAATTCCACGGGTGTTAAATTCCTTCCGAATATGGATTTCACACTGCGACACCTGCCAATGCCCAGAGTAAGTTTGAAGGTAATTTTGATTCGCGCGCAGGGATCGAAACGTTCTACAATTGAGCAACTTCCCATCGCTTGATCGCATCATTTCTGCAGTACAAGCAATCAATATCGACCGGTCCACAGCGGGAACGTCGCGCGTCTTCGCCGACTTGCAGGTCTTTCAGTCGGTGATTGCTCTCCGAGTTTCAGGAAATCCCACACTGCGATCGGTTTCATGGTAGCCGTTTATTCGAACGTCGGCCTTGCAGTCGACAATAGGGTGGATTGCGTCCGTTGCCTTTGTAGCAGCTTTCAGTTGAGCGAAGCGGTAGAGATATCGAGCCTTATTTCAAGGACATTTCAGGCCCGTCGATTGAGGAAGAGGGCACGATGAAACGGAGAGTACTAGTACTTCACCATTTGCGGAGCCGGCGTGTTCCTTTGCCGCCGACCCCCGGCCCGCCCGGCTCCGCGAAAGACCGGGATTTGGGTCAGCCACGTCGTTCAGGACGTCCGACGCTGCTGTACAACGATGACGGAGACTGCGCAGCGACAGGCAGAGTTGTTTTACCTTCAAAAGCAGATCCAATCGCAAACGCCGATGGTTATCGTTCTGGAAGACGGTGAGACCGTTGGAAGGACAAATCGAATGGTACGACCGGAACGCCATCAAGGTACGGGGCCGGCCGCGCATGCTGATTTACAAATCGGCCATCAAGTACATGTACAAACAGGGGGAGATCGGCTGATCAGACCTGTGACTCCGCCGGCTCTTCCGGTGCGCGGTGGCAACAGATCAGTTCGTGCGCGCAGCTTTCATTAGTCTGTCGCGAATGGCCGTGCCGATTCCCTCGGCGGCCGGAAGCGGGCAAAGAATCACCGAACAGTTCTGGGCGTCAAGGCTGCGCAAACCCGTGTAAAGATTGTGTGCCAGCTGTTCGGTGAGGATCCACTCACCCCATGGGAAGACGATTGCCCCCTGGGGCGCGGCTCCCGCGAGCTCTGCGGGGAGCAGAATGCCTACGCGGGTGCTCGACAGTTTCGAAAACTCCTCGGATATCTTCGCTGCAAGTTTCGCCAGGTCGGCCTCGATCAGGATGATTCGCGCCTTGGGTGCGTAGTGACGGATGCCCACCCCCGGTGAGGGGAGGGCGTCCTCGATTGGGGCAACCTGCTGAGACCGGTTCTGAAAAAGCTCCACATCACCGGCCACCGCACGAATCTGGTCGATCGTTACTGCGCCAGGCCGGTAGATGATCATCGGGTTCTGATTTGGATCGAGGACAGTGGACTCGACCCCATGGTGCGTTGGGCCTGCGTCGAGAATGCAGTCGATGCGTCCGTCGAGATCCTGAAGAACGTGTTCGGCAGTCGTTGGGCTGGTGTGGCTGAACAGATTGGCGCTGGGAGCTGCGATGGGGAGTCCTGACTGTCGGATGAGCTCGAGCGCAACGGGGTGGGCCGGCATGCGAATGCCGACTAGCGGGCGACCGGCCGTCACGGCATCGGGCACCGCCGCCGAACGGGGCAGAAGGAGAGTGAGCGGGCCGGGCCAAAAGGCAGCAGCGAGCTTGGCGGCGTGCTCGGGAAGGTGGGAGACCAGCGTTTCATACATGGAGTTGTCTGCGACCGGACCCGCGATATGGACGATGATTGGATCCCACGCCGGGCGCTGCTTGGCGGAGAAGATGCGAGCGACGGCGATTGGATCGAGAGCGTTGGCGCCTAGTCCGTAGACGGTTTCGGTGGGAAGGGCAACCAGCCCGCCCTGGCGCAGGATGGCCGCGGCGCGCGCGATCGCATTCCGGGATTGAGGATTTTCAAGTCGATCCGGACTTACCGTCAGCCGAAGGGTCTTCACTCCTTCCATTGTCGCCTGCCGGGAGGAGCGGTGCGAATGTCAGGACCTATCGGTTGCGAGCCACGAAGACGTCTTTCCGGTGATTTGGGAACCTGCACAAAACAGGAAGAGGAGCTCAAGCGAGCTCCTCTTCCTGCAGATCGGGGATAGGAACAGATCAGTGCAGATGAAAATCGACGTCGATGATGATCTGGACTGCGACCGGATGGCCCTGAAACATGGCTGGATGGAACCGGTATTGCCGTACTGCCTCAACAGCCTTTTCGTCCAAGCCCATGCCGGCATGGCGCACCACGCGAACGTTCTGCGGATTGCCTTGCTGGTCCACAACGAGTTGAATTGCCACGTTACCCTGGAAGTTGGCAGCGCGCGCTTCCTCGGTGAATTCGGGATCAATGCGCGAAACCAGAGTTGGCGCGCTCACGCCGCCTCCCACGCTCATCAATCCGCCGCCGAAGCCGCCGCCGCTGCCGGGTCCGGAGCCGACGCCGCGTCCCGAGCCAATGCCGCCGCCTAGTCCGGAGCCGAAGCCCGACCCGCTGCCCTTGCCCTGCGAAGCCAACGTGACCTGCGCGCTGCTGGTCATGCCCAGGTTAGGTAATTTGGAGTTCTCGGGCATCTTCACCATCTCCGACGGCTCTGCGGCGAGCTTGGGATGTTCCAGCCGCACGATCTGCGGAGGCAGTATCGGCACCTTGGCCACAATCTTGGGCGGATTGCCCTTGATGGGTTCGATCTTTTCGTGGTTGCCACCCCCCCCGCCGCCACCTTCCTTGGGTGCGGTGGGGAGCATCCTCGGCGGGGGAGGGGGAGGAGCGAAGAGAGTAATGTTGACCGGATTCACCACCTGCGGCTGGACAAATGTCTGTTTCGCCTTGAATCCGAGATAGAGCACGCCGGCTACGAGAAAAACGTGCACCACAAAGGAAACAGCCTTGGAGGTTGGGTCCTTCTGCGCAGTCAGCGTGTCGAGACTTCCAAACGTCGGCGTGCCCGCGGTTGCTATCACGGGTGCCCGCGGTACGAGTTGAGGCAGAGGCTTCTCCATTTCCGGATAAGCATCTTCGACATAGGCGAGGCTCGAGCGATTGTATGTATGCGTCGCTTGGGGCTTGTTTTCAGCTATCAGCCTTCCACGCGAGATCGGCCTGGGTGTTGTCGTCTGATTGCCCATAGTGGTTAGCCTGGAGAGGTCAATCTCCGGCATCCCCCTTTCTGGTCGACCGTGTGTTGGTCTTTCTGCAAGTTATGATCAAGCGCCGGCTACTGTTCCCGGGCGAATTCGATCGGTGGCCCATTTACCAAATTCCTTTATCGCTTCCGGTAATCTTCTGTCCGACGACGGCAGCCGTGGCCAGCCAAGGCAGCAGGCTGAGCCGAGCGCCGTTGTGGAGTTCGCGTTTGCGCAGCACACCGACGAGCTGCGATCCGTAGAGCTTCGCCGATTGCGGCATGATCGGGACACGGATAAAGCCCTTGCTGTAATAGACGGCATCTCCTCCGAACCGGGCTGCCTGCGTTACGAACTTTGGCAGCTCGAGTCCCCAACCGCGATAGCAATTCACATAGTCCGAAACGATGGCCAGGTAAGTGGCGGCGCCTTCCCAGATGCCGGCGCGTGTTGCCGCCGCCCGCAGATCCTCAAAATCAACTCCATCGTTATCAACGAGCGCGGCGGAGTCGACGATGTCGCAAATGCGGAAGTAGAAATGCCGATACATCCGCTGCAGCGTGGAGATGAGCAGACGATCAGTTTTGGAAGCAACCCGGAAGGTCCTGCCGGCAACGCTGATAGCACGCGAGCGCTTCATCAACGATGACGCGATGGCTACCTGTTCGCCGGTTTGTCCCAGGCGACCCACGTGAATCTCGATCAACTCGGGAAGGCCGGGAATCTGGAAGTTCCATTTGCAGGCGAGCCGGTCACCCCAGCTCCGCGGCATTATTTCCGCATTGAAACGCTTCTTCATCAAGCCGCAGACGCGGTCCGGGTGAGCGCTGGTGTAGAGATCGAGATCGCTACCCAAGTCCGGCCAGTGATCCATGGACTTGATGACGCAGAGGTCATAATTGCGATCACCGAAGGCGTGGCAGACATCGTAAAGGAAAGCGGTGGCGTTGGCGATGCGTGCGTTCTCAGCAGTGAGCGCCGCTGCTGCCCAGTTCGACCGCTCAGCATCTCCGCCCCCGGCAACAATGGTCAAAAACGCTTCCATGCCGCGTACGATGACGTGGTTGAGCTGGGCTAGTTCTACCAGATCTTCGAATTCCTTAAAGGAAAGCGTGAGGAGATCCTGCTTTAAACTCTGGTCTGCATTTCCTGCACCAAGGTCAGACGCCACTTCCCGGGGCTGCAATAGCAGCCTGGAAAGCACGTCAAGAGATTTGCAGATTGGGGGGTCAATCTTCGAGTTCATATTCATCGGGGAGGGCCCATCCAAAAAATAGTTATTGCGGTTTGTTGTTGTCTTCTCCGGTGGGATTGCTGCCACGCGGCGTGAGTTCGATTGGTCCTTTTTCGTTGCGACGCTGGCGGCTGTATTCCTCCAGCGCCGTGTCGACTTTCTCATTGCTCCCTTCGGCCACAATCACCATGGGTTGGCCTTGTGCCGTTACCTTGGTGGCCGTGCCAACCCGTGCTCCGGCGTCGCTCGCTCTGCGCGCCTTTTCGTAGAAATATTGGGCGGTCTCAAGGTCGCCGTCGTGTTCGGCGACGTATGCGCGGTTATTCAGGGTGAATGCGCTGTTGGGGTCAAGCGTATAAGCGTGAAGAAAATCCTGGCGTGCAGTGTTCCAGTCGTTCTGGTTTGCCGAGTAGACGCCGTGGACCGTAAGCCGCACAGCCTGGGCTTCAGCCGGCTCCGATTTGTCGATGGCCTTACGAACCCGCCTGGCGCTGGCCTCGGCCATGCTGCTGACCGATTTTCCGCGCCAGCTGCGATCGAGGGTAACGGCCGCGGGCTCCTTGGAATTGGTTTCTGCCGCAGCGTAGTAATAGCGGTATGCGCCTTGCAGATCGCCGATGGCCTCGCTGGCTACGCCAAGATTATTGAGCGTAAATGGATTCTGGGGATCGAGAGCCAGCGTCTGCTTGAGCATGGCAATCGCTTCAAATCCACGTCCTTGTGCCAGGAGCCGCATAGCGTTGAGGTTCATGCGATTCATGCGCATCGTCGCATCGTTCAGATCAACGAGCGCCGACTTCATTGGTTTGCCCTTCAGCTCTTTCGCATTGCTTACGTCAATGTTGGCATCGCTGCCCTGCTCCGCGGCCAGGTCATAAAACTTGTGCGCGCGGTCCAGTTGTCCTTGGATCTCGGCAACGTAGCCGAGATTGTTCAGCGTGAAGGGATCGGCTGGATCGTAAAGGTATGCTTTGTAGAAGAGTTGCTCCGCCTTCTCGTATTGGAGCTTCTTCACCGCTTCTACACCATCACGATTGAGACGTTGAACAGGAGTCAGCTTGCTACGCAGAGGGATATTGATGATTTTGCCGTCTCTGGCAAACGCGATCGCAGAACTGCCCATGACGACAGTTGCAGCAATTGCCACCAGACCGAGCGTTCGTTTCATCATGTGAATAGGATTTCCCTCTCAGGCAGCTTTCGTGACAACTAGAAACATCGGACACTAAAACTTAGATGCGGGCTGATCAGGGGTGTTGCTCCCGGGGTCAAAACACGCCACCGCAGGCCACCGCAAGTTGAAGAGAGACATCTAATTGGATGAAACCATTATGCCGAAGGTGCTTTTGATGGAACGATTTTTGGCGGCTGCACTGCTCGGGGTGCTTGCACTTGGTGGGGTCGCGGTCGCGCAGGCGCCGCTGGCGGCCTCCGCGTCATCGGTAAAGTCCGAAAACAAGGCGGCGAATCTGGCGGACGTTCCCCCGCTGCCCAGCGGTAAAAGCACGATCCTCGGGGGTCAGATTCGGGAGATTGACGCCGTTCGCGATCGCTTTGTGCTGCATGTCTACGGCGAAAAGCCAATGAAGATTCTGTTTGACGCGCGAACCCAATTGTTCGTCGATGGCAACCGCACCCCCCTCCACGACCTGAAGCCGGCCGAGCACGCCTCGGTTCAAACCATGCTTGATGGCGACAAAATCTTCGCGGTGAGTGTGCATATTCTTTCGCAATCGCCGCAAGGTGCCTTTGAGGGACGTGTATTGGATTATGATCCGTCAAGCGGCATGCTCACCGTTCTAAGCCAGGGTTCGCAGCAACAATTTCGTGTGCGCGTAACGCCAAGTACGACGGTCAAGCGGGAGGGGCAAACTGCCTTCACCTCGGGCAGCAATGGGCAGTCGGACCTGATACCCGGAGCATTGGTATCGCTCAGCTTCCAGTCGGACAACCGCGGCCAGGGCGCTGCGCAGGAAATAACCGTCCTGGCGACGCCGGGAGCCTCGTTCGTCTTTTCCGGAGTCGTGACCGCGTTGAATGTGGCTGGCGGATATATGGTCGTGGTGGACCCACGAGACAATCGGAGTTACCAGATTCGATTCAATCCTTCGGACCCAGTGGTATTGCGTCTCCACAATGGAGATCACGTGCGGATAACGGCGGATTACGACGGAACACGCTACGCGGCTACCAGGATTGAAAACACCGGGACAAGCGACTAATCCCTTCAGCGAATACCCGCTCAACAAATCAAAGTGCCCGCCGAATGCCACTTTGGGCCGAACCGAATCGCGCCCAAACGTTGGCGCTGCCTCAGGATGAAAGATCCTGAGACGAAGCCTGCATCCTCCCGATCGACTCCTTGCGCTGGCTTTGCAGGCGCCACTCCGGAACAGCATGTCGGTCCCGCAAGGAACCCAACGTGAAGAGACGATTTTGCGGCGTCGGCTGCGTTCGGGCGTCCGTGCTTCGGCGGACAAAGCGTTTGGCATGGTGCAACTGGAACCAGCGGAGATAGTTGTTGACCACATTGCTCATCGTCATTTCCATACCGGCCGCGAAGTTGTGCTCTGCCATTTGGCGCTCGAGTTCGGGTGATTCAAGGATGGCGATAAGCTGATCCGCCAGATCTCGTGCGTTTCCGCGCTGATAGAAACGAATGGCCATGTTCTCGTCGGAGGCCATGCCACGGAAGTCGGGGAGATCGGCGCTCACGATGGGCACGCCGTATTCGCATGCCTGATGGGCCGGGCCGCTGGAGCCGGTCGCCGAGTCATAGGGCAATGCCACAATCGAGGTCTGCTGAAACAACTCGGGAATATCGTCTTCCGGCACGTAACCTCGGAACTCGATGGGCAGGTGTTTAGGCTGCGCTTCGCGAATGGACTCCCAGTAGCCGGGGCGGGTGTGATGATTGGCGCCGGCGACGATGAGGCGGGCGTTGGGAATCTTCTCCAGCACCAGCGGGAAGGCCTCCATTAGCGTTTCCAGCCGCTTGTAGGTGCCCCAGTGGCCAATGGCGAGGATGCACTTGTCGGGATTGCCGCGCTTTGAGAAGTCAGGCCGCGTGGGCGCGCTGGCGAATGTTCCATGGGTGCCCAACAGCACGTTTTGAGCGCCGTACTTTGTGATGAGCGTCTGGTGGTATCCCGGCAGCAGCACCGAAACCGAGTGCGCCTTGAGCAGTGCGCGCGTCGCAAGCTCGGTGCCGATTCGGAAGATGCGCTCGCGCTTCACCCCTGCGGCGGCAAAGTCGACGTGCTCCAGAATGTGGTGCAAGGTAATGTGCGTGTAAAACCCAGCGGCGCGCGTGAGGGCGGGTGCCGAGAGTCCGGCGAAGGCGGCGAAGGGATTGTCGGGCGTAGCGAAGCTGGAGAAAACCAGGTTGTACCACACAACGTCGGGATTGATTTTGCGGATGGTGCGGAGCAGCCGCGCTGGATTGCCCAGGCTTCCAAAGCGCCAGCAGCGGACCACATTATAGCCCTCCAGCTCCGATTGTTCGGCGATATTGAGCGGCTTGCCGTCCGCGTCGGTTGCGAATTCGCAGGTGGTGAGTTCGTCTGCGAGGATGGTTAGCTCGACGTCAGGGTTGCTGTTCAGTTCGCGGGCGATGTGAAATGCATACTCATTTAGCTGGCGCCCGCTGGGAGGAAACGTTCCAACCAGACAAATCTTCATTTCGTTTATACCGCCTCAGAATATTGTGATGCCGAAGTAAGGCCTAAGTTGTTGGTTGTGGGAGCCGGAAAAATTGTAGAAGGTCTCCTCCTGCATGCCCGCGGAAAAACGCAGCGGATAGGTAAACGTTACCGGGCCCCCTGCATCGGTCATTCTGCGCCGGAATGGCTTGGCGTAAGACACTGAAAAACCATTTTGAGTTGCATCGTAGACGTGGAAGCCTCGGGTGCTGGACCAGGCGGAAGTGGCCTGAATGTCCCAATTCTTCCGCGGGGTAAAGTCGACCATGCCCGCGGGGCGCAGGTTCTGCGCGATCGCCGAGTTGGAGTTGAAGATGCGCCAGGCGCGAATGTCCTCGACCATAGCGCGCACGTCGATCCGCTGGCCGAAGCGCCGTTCGAGGCCGATGTACGACGAAGTGAAGAAGTTTTCGTAGTTCTGCGGGGAGAATTTCTGGTCGCTGTATCCCCAGCCGGTGACCAGCGCGGTCTTGCCCCACGGAGCGCCGACACGGAAATCAAGACCGGCGGTCAACAGCGAGGAATTCAGGTTGGTGTCGGTGAAGGGTCCGTGCTCGTGGATGAAGTACCCGCTGAACGAGAGCGCATTGAAGAACGAACTGCTGCTGAGGTATGTGAATTCGCGGATCAGGTTCTGGTTGATCTGCGTGGGCGATTGCGAGTCACGGCGCACGGTGGCCTGGATGCCGCTGTTGAGCGTGAGCGTGTTGGTTCCGAGGCGGATGGTGGGGTCGATACCAACATTGAATGAATTGTCGGTGGTGTCGCGATTCACGATGGAGTTTGTGGCAGGCACCGAGATGGACCCGCGCGCATTGCGGAGTTGGTAAAAGCCGCTGATGGGTGGAAGGAAGTTATAGTTCAGGTGGTAGGCAGCGGTCCACTGCGTCTGTAGCGTTGAGCGCGGAGGTGGCAGGAGTCCCGTGTTGGTGCTGGAGACGGGCTGCGCCGCGTCGAGCTTGGAGTCGAGGACGTATACCGTGGAGTCTTCGAAGATGGGCTGGATGGCAAGATCGGAGAGGACGTTGACCCGGGGGGTGATGCGCATGCCCTCTTCGCCGCCGGTCTCAAGGAGACCCTGCTCCGCGGTTGTGTCTTCGCCTTCGGCACTGGTAGCTTGCGCAAATGACGTCTGCGCCTGCGCGCCCCGATGCTCCTGCCGGAAGACGTTGGCTTGTGCGAGGAGATATTGGTAGTCGGGGTCGCCTTCCGAGGAGGCCTTCACCGCGTCGAGCTCGGCCTTGGCGCGAAGGGTGTCGCCCACCGCTAGGTAATTATTCGCCATTGCGATGCGGACGGCCGGATCGGGAGCGCCTGCCCGGCGGGCGCGTTCCAGGTAGGTTTGCGACAGATCGTAGTTGTGCATGCCCCGCAGGACATTGGCGGCTTCGATGTATTGATTGCCGGAGATCGGCGCCGTTTCCCCGGTGCCGGCTTCCATCAGCGCGAGGGCGATCTGTCGTTCGGCGTCATCCTCGTGGCCTTGTTCGGCCATGGTCTCGGCCAGCGCCAGGCGAACCGAGACGCGATCGGCCCGCGGAACTTCGAGTGCCTTGGTGAAGCGTTGCAACGCCGCGTTTTGTTCGCCGATGGTGTTGAGGGCCTCTCCGGTCTCAACGTATATGGTGCTGAGTGGCGAAGGACCAAATTGGCGAGTCTGCACGGACATCGATGTTGCGTTGCGCTCTGCCAGTTCCACATAGTGAAGGGCGTTGTTGCGGTCGTCGAGGTTGGCGTAGGAACGCGCCAGCATGGCATCGATGTTGGGATCATTGGGTGCGGACTTCTCAGCGATCAGGAACTCGTCGATCGCGGGATGATAGCGGCGCTCGGAGAACATTGTGTTGCCGAGCCCAAGGTGGAGCGCGGGGTCGTTCGGTGTAAAGCGCAGCGCCGCACGATATTCATTGGCAGCCTTGCCGAGCAGATCCTGGCGGCCGTATGCGGTGGCGCGAATCACGTGAATGTCCCGGAAGTCACCCATAGACTTCTCGGCCAGATCGGCATTGCGTAGCGCTGCGCCGGGCTTGTTTAGATCAAGGTCCGCGTAGGCCAGGCCGAGCAAAGCCTCGCCGTTCTTGGGCTCCAGGTTGACAGCGGCTTCAAAGTCCTGCGCAGCCAGGTCTGGCTGGCCCAGGTCGTTGCGCATGTAGCCGCGGTTTACGTAAGCGGTAGTGGCCTTGGGGTCGCGTTCAATAGCCTCTGTAAAGTCCTTGGTCGCCTCTTCGCGTTGTCCCGCATGCTTGTGCACGTATCCGGCAAGCAGCGGAATGTCCGGTTCCCTGGGTAGAACGTTGTTGTATTTGCTGGTGAGCTCAAGCAACTCGGGATACTTCTCTTCGTGCAGCAGATCGTAGCCGAGATAGACGATGACGTCTCGGTCGGCCGGTAGGACCTTGATAGCGCGCTGACCCACTTGGTCCGAATTGGCGTAATCGCCATTGAAAGAGAGATACCTTTCTTCCTCGCGCAGAACCTGTGGCTCTGCCCGCATGGGGTCCGTGACGCGCCTATACCATTCGCCGGCAAGATTGATGTTGTGCGCCTCGATGGCGGCGTTCATGCCGCCGGCAACGATGAGTGGGTGCCTGGGGCCAAGCGCGAAGGCTTTGCTGTAATTGGCTTGCGCCTGCGTGAATTCGCGGCGTGACGTATAGAGATCGCCCAGGGCAAGGTATGGAGCGTAAGAGTTGGAGTCGACCTGCACTAGGCGCTTGAAGTAGCGCTCGGCATCGTCAGGCCGCCCCGCCGCCCGTGAGGCATAACCAAGCGACGTCAGCGCGAAGCGGTTGTTGTGGTCGATGTCGAGCACCCGCTTGTAAACATTGATGGCGTCCTCGGTGCGGCCCAGCTTCATCAGGATGTCGCCGTTCTGCTGCAGGTTATCGCGGTCGTGCGGCGCCAGTGCGATCGCTTCCTTGATGTCGGCCAGCGCGCCATCAAGGCTTCCGCCGGCCATCTTGATCAGCGAGCGCAGGCGCAGAAAGGCATTCCGGCCGGGGCCCTGTTCGTTCAATCCGGCAATCTCGCTCTGCGCAAGTTCCAGCTGCTGGTGCGAGTTGCCCGTATCGCCCAGCGATTGGTAGATCTGCATCAGGTCCACGTGCAGCTGAATGCCGTACAGCGGGCCTTCCGCGGGGTTCGTGGGCAGATATTGGATGGCCGCGCTGTATTCCTTCGCCGCATCATCATCGCGCTCCTGCATGCGGGCGATCTCGCCGCGGATGGCATGCAGGCGATAGTAATTGGGATCCAGGCCGGCTGCGCGGTTTAGAAAATTGTTTGCATCCTCAACCGAGCCGACGGCCACCTGTGCCTGGGCTGCCGATAGCTGCATAGCCAGGTCCTTCGGCATGGCGTTCGCCGAGCGCGCGTAGAGCTTGGCGGCTTCATTCATGTTGCCGTTGAGCTGGTAGGTGTAGGCAAGCTCAGCCACAACATCGGGATGCGGATTGCGGATTGCCTTGAGCGCGTTGATCGCCTCGGAGTACCTGCCCGTTTCACGAAAGTATCCCGCCAGTGTGCGTTCCACATCGGGATTATTCGGATCATGATGACGCGCCATCTCCAAGTAACGGTTCGCCACGTCCATCTGCTTCAGTTGCTCGTAGCTGATGGCCAGCAAGACTTCCGAGCGAGCCTCAGGCTTGAGGCGTTCGGCGCGCGCAAGCCAATCCAGCGCTCCCTGGTAATCCTTGGAGCGCATATAGGTTTCACCGAGGAGCAGCAGGTCGTCGCGGCGGCGCGGATCGGCCGCCACAATCTGCTTCAGCATCTTCTGCGCATCTTCCATCTTTCCCATGATGGCAAGGTCTTGCGCGAGACCCGACTGCCCCTCCAGAGACGATGGGTTCAGTCGAAGCCCGTGATTGTAGGCCTCAACGGACTCATCAAATCTGCCGTTCAAGCGGGCCGCATAGCCCAGCAGGAACCATAGCTGAGAATCGTTGGGCGAGGCCTTGACAGCGCGACGCGCAAAATCGAGCGCCTGTCCCTTGTCGCCCTTTTTCAGCGCCAGTTCAGCGGCGCGCCCGATGCGCGCATTCTGAATGTTTGTGCCCCAGCCCAGGTTTTGTTGTTCTTGCGACTGAGGCGAGCTCTGCTTTTGTTGCTTCTGAGCCTGGGGGCTCTTCGAGTTGTCAGGCCCGATCTGGTAGGTCTGGGATTCCTGCGCGTGAATTGTAGAAACGGCAGCGAGCGCAAGAAGACCGGCAATTTTCAGCAATGGGAGGCTTTCTTTCAAAGGGAAACCCCGAGTGTCGCAGACTTAATACTTCTATTTGGATTCCAAATTTCGGTTCACTGTTGGCTTTGGCAGAGTTTCCTCAATTCCGCGCATTGGCCGGCTCGCCACTCACTGAAGTCAAAAAATCTTGAAGCCCCCCTTCAAAACGCACCGGGAAGCAACCACTTGAGCCCCAGCGGTAATCCAAGAACATGCACGTCCGAAGCGCACATCGCGAGCAATCTATCTCACCGTACATCTTCCTTGTGATGCGATCAGCTCACGCGACGTCATCAGGAAGAGCAAGATCCGGGGTGAATGCAATCCATGTCCATGCTCTTTCCCGAGGCTAATGTGCAGAAATCAGAAACGGTTATGCCGCAGGGGCGGGAACTTCCGTCACGGCGGCGGCCGCACGAGGAAGTCGCGCCATCGAAACACGAAATCGCGCCATCCCATCGTCCGTTGCCGATGAGCCTTCTTCTGCTCGCAGCCGTGGCCGTCCACTTGCCGCTGCTGCTCATGAAGCTGCCTCTCAAGTCCTTTGACACCAACCAGCACATCTTTTTCGCGTCGCACTATCTCCATCACTGGTTCGATCCATGGAACACCAAGTGGTATGCCGGCTTTTCGCAGATGACGTATCCGCCGCTGCCGCAGCAGTGGATTGCAGTGGTCTCTCACATCACGGGACTTGACCTGGGCTACATGCTGGTACAGCTGGTGGCCATCCTGCTGCTCGTGGTGGGCGTCTATCGCTTCGCCAAAATCTGGGTCAGCCCGCGGGCGGCATCGTACGCCGCGCTGGCCAGCGTCTTTCTCGGCTCGGAAAGCTTTCTCGTCTATTCCGCCGGTCAGTTGGGCACCACCTCTGCTGCTCCGCTGTACTTGAATGCTCTGCCTTTTCTCTACGAGTGGATCCGGTATGGCCGCTGGCGCGCATTCTTGAAGGGTAGCGTGCTGTTCACAGCCGCCGCAGCGGCGCACCATGCAACGCTTCTGTTCGGCTCGTTCTTCTTCGCCTTGCCCGTGCTGGCGTTGGCTCTGCTCGAGCGCGAAGAGGGGGAGCGTATGTCGGTGCCTGCGTTCGTGGCGCGCACTGTCTCCATCATGGTCGTGGTCGGGGCCGCCATCGCGGTTGTGCTGCTGCCCTTCTGGATCGCGCTTATCAAGTATCCGGTGACGCAGACGCCGATTCCGCATGCCAGCCGTGCCAATTTCCTCCTCAGCCCGGAATGGGGTTTGAATTATTTTGTTGTGCCCTACGGCGCATTGATCCTGGCTCTGCCCTTCATCTTCTGGCGCGGAGCGGCCGAGCGGCGGTTGCGTCCGCTGCTGTTGGGCTTCTGGGTAGCGTTTCTCGTCGGTCTCGGCGGCACCACTCCGGTGGGACACTGGTTGCTGAGGCGCGCCTTCGACGTCCTGACCATGGAACGCTTCAGCTATTGGGCCACGCTGCTGGCCCTGCCTTTCGTCGGCCTCTTCGCTCAGGAGATCATCGACACCTTCCGTGCCCGCGCCATGGTCGGGTTTGCCATCCTCGCCACCTTCAGTTGCGCACTTGCCGTGAGCTGGGCGACATATCGCCCCGCCGATGCAGCGGACTTTAATGTGGATTCGGTGGCAGCCTGGCTCAATCGCGACGGGCACGACCGCTACAGCTACATCACCCTCGGGTTCGGCAACAAGATTTCCCGTCTGGCCATGGAGACTACCGCGCCGAGTGAAGACGGCGAATGGAACTCAGGCCGCTTGCTCCCGGAGCTCACAAAATACGGCGGGGCCGCATTGACGAGCTCGAAGTATTTCGGCAAACCAGGCTTGGAATCCCTGCGGGCAATTCTGGATCACGCCGATCATTACGGCTTGAAGTGGATCTTTGTGCGCGATCGCTACTACGATCCGCTGCTGGCCTTCGCAGGATGGCGGCCGGTCGACTCCCTCGACGACAGAACCATCATCATCTGGGCGAAAGATGGTGTACCGCCATTCACGCCCGTCAATGCGCCGCAGATTCCGCCGCATTGGCAGGGTGTCCTGTGGGGCACTTTGCCCTTCGGCAGCAGTATCCTCGCCATCCTTGTCCTGTTGATACCAGAGCGGCGACGCCGCGAAGAAGAAGTCGAATATACCTATCCCACTGGTGAATCGCTTGTGCCAGGAAGGATGGCCTCGTAATGGGTGGACGTTTTCTTGCACTGCTTCTTTTTGCAGCTACGATTGTCTTGATCGCGATCGGCACGATCTGGCCGTTGCCCGAAGCGATGATCTATGCCGGCAGTGGCGGGTTGACGAGTAACTCCTCCACTCCGCAGGCAGCCCTGCGCTCCTTCGGCGACGCGCTCCATGCGCAGGCGTGGGGCAAGGCCTACTTCAGCCTGGCCAACCGGGCCGAATTCACGTTGCCTCAATTCATGGCCGACATGACGGGCTATTACCCAAATCTGCGTACGTATTCAGGACTCGACACGTTTGAGATGTCGCCAGTTCACGCCACCGACACCGACGCTGAATACCATGTAAAAATGCACTGGGCCACGGTGGTGGGCGATGCAGTGGAGACGCGCGACGTGCACGTTGTCAAGAACAACGGCCGCTGGGAAGTGAACTGGCCATTTACCAAGGAACAGGTCGTGCCTCCGCAGGTGATCCCCGTAAATTATCTGCGCTGGGATGTCATCTATCGCGGTGCCGGCGACGACTGGGGCGCCGCCGATGTGGAATCGCCCCACGTCAAGATCATCGATATGCATCCTGTGCAGCGAGCAGAAGGGACCTTTATCATGGGCGAGCTCCTGAACGAAGATGTGGTGCCGGCTTACGTATCGGTCTCCGCCACGCTCCTGAACAAAAGCCAGCAGCCCATCGCCACGGAAGGCAGCTTCGACAAGATCTCGCACCTGTTGCTGCCCAAACAGGTGACCCCGTTCTTTATCAAGTTCTCAGACGTGAATATGTCGCAGGTGGGCGGCGTTCGCATGACGCCGTTCTCGACGCTGATTCCCGCGTCGGCAGATCCAGTCATCGAGATTCAGAATGAAAAACTCGATACATCGGCGGCGACATCGTCGTTGAGCGGTCAACTCGTTAATCAGAGCGGCCAGATCGCCAACGTTGCGCACGTGCTCGGTACCTTCTACGACCAGAACGGAAACCTCGTATGGGTGGCCGACCAATACGTTGATCACGCCCTGCTTCCGCAGACCCCCGTGGCCTTCAACATTCACATTCCTCAAGACCTGGCCCACAATATCGCCAGCCGACGCACCGTGATCTCGACGTACATCATGGGAGGTACGGCGTGAGCCTTGTTCGTGCGTTGATTGCCGGTGCTCTTGTCTCCGCGGGATTGCCGCTCGCCGCCCAAGGCGACCTGACCGTGCCCAAAAGCGTTGAGGCCGGAAGCGCATTCTCTGTGCAGAGTTCGGGCAGCGGACAGGGAACTCTGTACATCGTTGGACCGGAGCAGGTTCTGAAGCGCGACGTGCAGCTAGGTTCGACGGTTAACTTCGAGGCCGGCTCTCTGTACAACGCTGGACATTACCTGGTGTTCCTTTCAGCGTCAGCGGAAACAGCCACGCTCGATGTGCTGCCTGCTGCCAAGATTGCCGACGTCGGCTTTCTGGCCCGCCCATCGCGCCTTCCGGTGGGGTTGCGCGAAGGAATCACCGGTGCGGTCTACGTCTTCGATGCCTATCAAAACCTCGTGACAAAGCCCGAAACCGTGGCGTTCCAGCTATCCACCCCGGGCGGCGCATCTCAGAACCGCAGCATCACAACGCGCGACGGCGCGGCATGGATTGCGATGGACTCGTCACCCAAAGAAGGGGCCGCCCAGTTTGTGGCTCGCGTAGGTGGCAACTCCTCCACCAGGATTATCGGGCAGGTACCGGGCGATCCGTGCGGCCTGCAGATGTCGGCAAAGCCTGCGGGGCAAAAGATCTCGCTTGAAACGGCGCCCGTGCGCGACTGCAGCGGAAACGCGGTCCCCGATGGCACCATCATCACCTTTACAGAAAATTACAACGGCGCGCAGACCACCGTGGATGTTCCGCTGAAGCGCGGCGTGGCGAAGGTGGAGGTGCCAGCGGTTCCGGGGGCCACCATAAGCGTGGCCAGCGGCGTGGTTCTCGGCAATCAGATTCGGTGGGGGAGATAAGCGTGATGCGGTGCGTTCTCGTGGGGATAGCGGTGTTGTGCGCCGGTGCCACGGTGTCGGCTGCGCAGGCCAGCGTGCATGTTCAGCCGTATCACCTTGAAGGTCCGCGCTCGCTGGCCGATCAGACCGCCAAAGCGGTGGTTCAGGACTACCTGGAGGCCTGGCAAACCTTGCATGACGCGCTCGGACAGAATCGCGTGGACATACTGGATCGCGATTTCGTTGGCGCCGCTAGAGACAAGCTGGCCGACACCGTCCAGCAGCAGACGAAACTCGGGTTGCGTGCCACCTACCAGGATCGCTCTCACGACATCCAAATTGTTTTCTATTCGCCGGAAGGACTATCGATCCAGCTGATCGATAACGTCGAATATGATCAACAGGTCCTCGATCACGACAAGGTGCTGACAACACAACACGTTAATGCGCGTTACGTGGTGGTGCTCACGCCCTCTGAAACGCGCTGGAGAGTTCGCGTTCTTCAGGCAGTAACAGAGTGAATGGGTGCATCCAAGTCCAAAGGGAACTTAGGCCTGAACTTAGATCGATTTCCAAGTTCCCCAGCACGATAACAGGCACGTCCAATATAGTCCCCAGGAGTCGCGGCATGATTTCCGTAGTCGTTCCCATCTACAACGAAGAAGAACTCATCGAGCGCTTTCACGCAGCGGTCGCGATCGCGTTGAAAGGCGTGGTCGACGACTGGGAGGTCGTGTACGTCAATGACGGTTCAACCGATTCTTCTCTCGAACTGATGAAGGGTCTCCAAACGGCAGATTCGCATGTCGTAGTTGTGGAACTCTCGCGCAATTGGGGCCATATGGGTGCCATTTCGGCGGGGCTCCAGACGGCGCGCGGCCGCGCTGTCATCCTTATGGATGGCGATTTCCAGGATCCGCCGGAGGTCTTGCCTCAGCTGATCAACGCGTGGCGCGAAGGCGCTGAAGTCGTAGTGGGCGTGCGTCGCAGCCGGCAGGAAAGCCGCAAGCTTCTCGCCTTTCTTTTTCCAATGTTCTATCGCTGCCTGGGTGCTTTGTCCGACTACCCCATTCCCCTGAATGCAGGCATCTTCAGTCTTATGGATCGCAAGGCGCTCGACTCGGTTCTCGCCATGCGGGAAAAGAATCGCTACTTGCCCGGACTGCGCGCGTGGGTCGGCTACAAAAATGCCATCGTCTACTACGATCGCCAGGATCGCTTGGGAGGCGAAGGAAAACTCTCCTTTGTCAGCCGGATTAAATACGCCATGGACGCGATCGCGAGCTTTAGCTATAAGCCATTGCGTCTTAGCTTCGGCCTGTTCGGCTTCTCCGCGACAGTGGCGACGCTTTTGCTGATGTGCATGCTTCTCCCGCTGAGCACAGTCGCCGTTGTGGGATTTGGGGTGGCGGCTTCGGTGTTCTTTATGGGCGGTCTCATGCTCCTTACTCTCGGAATTCTGGGCGAGTACGTCGGGCGCGTCTACGATGAGGTTCGCAACCGTCCGCTTTCTCTCATCAGCACTGTGCATCGCGCCCAGGTTATGATCCCGAGCCAGGCGGGTATGATTGCCATGCCCGGCGGATACGGAGCTCAGACCGAGGCTTTCGCGCTCGCGACAGAAGCATTCGAACGCGACATCAGCCAGGCCGCGTAGCTGAGAACGGTTCGATACAGGCAATGCAACGGGCGTGGCGGATGCCACGCCCATTGCGCTTCTAGGGTTCGCGCCAGCGTTTTATTTGACGTTGAAGCCAGGCGCCATTATCGCTGGGCCGATGAAGCTCCCGATTGCAAATGGTTTGGATCGGATGTGGCTGCGGTGGAGTTCGCCGGTTGGGTCCCGCAGTTCGGAATCCCGGGTTCCAGCGCCGTTCCCTCCTCGTAATCGTTCCACGTCTCCAGCATGATGAAGGGCGGAGCATTGCCTGCGGAAAAGAACTTGCGCCAATCGCTAAAGGTGTCCTTGAAGGTATCGCCGCAACGGGCTGCAATGTGGCGATTCCATCCCCACGAGGCCTTGCTGTCGTCAAACTGCGACCACGCTCCGCCGACAATCAACTTGTCCGGATACTTGCTCCCCATCGTTGTGTAGAAGTCGGCGAGATACTGCTCTCCCCAATCGCTGCCGTCAGGCGTCCAGCCTTTGGGACCCGGCTGCACCCAGGCGTAGTAGCCGTCCCAGGCCGCGGCATCTTTGCCAGGTAAATTCTCTTGGATCAACAGCGGCTTCGGATTCCATTCGTCCACTGCTGCTCTCACCTTCGTCCAATCCGTGTGATTGCCCTTGGGAAATACAAAGATCACGGGCCGCCCATCGAAAGTGAGGTAGGCCTGGTGCCCCGGCGAGTTTGAAGACAGGTACGTGTCGCGAAACATCGTCAAATCGGCGATGGTCTCGTCCGTAGCTCCTTCATCCTGATTCGTTTCGTCGTACATCATGGTGATCTTGAACTTGTTCTTTTCGGCCAGGCTTTGCATCAGGGCGTAGCTCTTGTCGATGAACGGCTCGCGGTCCCCATACCAGTCCACCACGAATGCGGAGATTCCCATCGCCTTCGCCTTCCGGATCTGCGTGGTGATCACCGACGGGTCGTGAGATGAGTAACCGATCGAAATGTGTGAGGGATGACCGAACCACGCTTCGTAAAGAGCCAGTACTTCGGGATTTCCTTCTGCTGCCTTGTATTTCAGGGGTTGCACCTGGCTCAGTCCCGGACCTGAACATCCGTGAGGCAGAAGTAGGGCGAGAAAAAGGGCAAAGTTTGCTGGGGTTGAATTCATGGGCCACTAGGTTAGATTGACGCTGGGCCGAACCGGTTGTCACTCGCCGCAAACCGTTCCTTCGAGCAGCCAGGATTCCCGATTTCGCATCCTAATATCTGTCGCTCAAGGACTTAATCACTAGAGCAGCACTCTGACCCCATCTTGCGTTTAAATTGGAGTTCCCCGCTTGGCGAACAGCGTTACCTATAAGACGAAAACGCTTCAGGCCCGCATTGTCTCAGGTGGCGTGGTGCTGCTTTCGGGATCGGGTCTCACCATGGCGATTAATCTCGCCTACAACATCGTCATTGCCCGGTACCTAGGCGCTAAGGATTTCGGGCATGCAACCGTCGTATACACGCTCCTGATTCTTCTCTCCGCCATCACACTTTCCCTCCAATTGATCGGCTCAAAGGTGGTCGCCCAGCAGGAAACCGCAGAGGGCAAGTCTGCCGTGTACCGCGTCTTCAACCGCGGTTCGTGGGTGGTTGGAATCGCCGTCGGTTTAATGTTGCTCGTCCTCCAGAGACCCATTGGGAGCTTTCTCAATCTCCCCGACTCCCGGCTCGTCGCCCTCATCGCTGTCGGATGCGCCTATTACATTCCGCTGGGAACGCGCCGCGGATTTCTTCAGGGCACGCTCGGGTTTCACTCCCTCGCCGGCAATATGATCCTCGAACAGGTTGTGCGCCTCGCGGGATCGGTTGGCCTCATCTATGCCGGTTGGGGTGTTCACGGCGTTATTGCCGCCAACTCTGCGGCCATCGTCATCGCCTATTACTGCGTGCCTCTCAAACTGACCGGCCACGCTCCCAATCCTCTTCGCCTCTCGTATGCGGCCCGCGAAACCTTCCAGGCCACCGTATTTTTCGCCGGCCAGATGCTCATCAACAACTGCGGCATCGTGCTGGTGAACCACTACTTTCGCGCTACCGACGCCGGCATCTTCGCCGCCGTGGCCATGGTCGGCCGGGTCATCTACTCGATGTCGATGGCGGTGGTAAATTCCACCTTCCCCATTGTGGCCGCCACCTCTGACGAAGAGCGCCGCGATCTGCGCGTCATCGCCACCTCGCTCATGATGGTCCTGGGTGTCGGCGCCGGCATCGCCGTCATCCTGATGGTCGCGCCCGCTGGTGTGTGGACTCATCTGTTCGGCTCCGAGTTCCAGATCGCCGGCAAATACAATATCCCGTACCTGCTTGCGCTCTACGCACTCGCCACCGTGGTCTACTCGCTCGCGGCGCTCATCATCAGCTTTGAAATGTCCTACAAGATCGCCAACACCAGCTGGGTTCAACTGGCCTTTAGCGGCGTGCTCGTAGCGGGCATCTGCTTCTTCCATTCCACCCTGCACGAAGTGGTTCTCGTGCAGCTCGCCCTCATGGCCGTCCTGTTCGTGCTCGTATCCGTGCCCTTTCTCATCACTGCTCTCACCGATCCCAATGGCAAGTACCAGCGGACCAGCCTTCAGCCGTTCCGCCTCCTGCGGCCCGTTGCGGAGGATGAAGTCATCGCGGAATTCCTCAAGAGCGATTTTCACCGCCACGAGTTTCGCGAGTACCACGAAACCATGCGCGACCTCGTGCGTGTACCTGACCTCACCAACCCTGAAGAAAATGCCAAGCGCCGCGCCCTTCTCTTCATTCGCCACCTCTCGCTCTGGAAAGAGTTACCGGCGAATACCGAGTGGTTCCAGGTCGAAGTGACCGAAGCGGACTTCGACAATATCCGCATCTTCCCTCGCGCGCAATGGCGCAGAATCGCCGACGGAAATTTCTCCGCCACCGAAGTCGCGGAGGGCATGCGGCAGCGTCCTCACCTGCTCGAGACATCGTTCCTGGCCAAGATTGACGCCATTGGCGACCAACTCCGCCAGCCTGATCCCGGGCTCGGTGCCGTCATCATGATAGGCATCAGCGAAAGCGAGCCCCTCACCGTGCTGGATGGCAATCATCGTCTCGTCGCGGCGATGCTCTCCTCCCCAACCCGTATCAAAAATCT
Source organism: uncultured Acidobacteriota bacterium (assembly GCA_963846375.1). GTDB lineage: Bacteria > Acidobacteriota > Terriglobia > Terriglobales > Acidobacteriaceae > Telmatobacter. Next base: position 8,280 of record CAWJVV010000004.1, on the reverse strand, counting down.
CAAGTTCTTGTGCGGTCTCTCGCCCCGCATGACCGAATGCTGTTGGTACAACAGCAACCTCATGACACTTTTTCACTATGCGCGCAATGTGCTCACGCATACGGTTCGCAATCCCGAGGCCGAGCTGGCGCGTATCTTGCGCAACGCCGGCTAGGAGGCTGCGGGTGCGATGCAATATTGCAAATCTCCTTGGCAGATTTCGAATTTGAGGGAACCCGCGAATGACACTCCGTACTCGTGCCGTTTCAATCAAACAATTGCCTGAAAAACTCGACGTCAAACGCGGCCGCCTGTTCTTTCGCGACTTGGAAAGCTGTATCAATGTGGAACGGCCTTGCATCGTGCTCGACTGCTCGCATGTTCCTCAAATGGACAGGCGCGCCTTACATCTTCTGCTTTGCTGTTTAGAAGGCGCAATCAAGCGGAATGGAGATGTCCGATTGGCTACCGTGACACCGGCCGCGATGCTCGATTTGCAACACGCCGCCATCGACCGCCTGTTTCGCATCTTTCCCACCGTTGAAGATGCGGTGGAGAGCTTTGAACGCCGCGTGGCTCACACTTCTCCGAACCTCGGCAAGACAGCTTTGAACGCAGAACAAGCCGCATCCAACGCTGCCTGATCGCGCCTGTACGGAAAGGGAATCATGAAAAGAACGAGATTCTGCCTGGCAAAATCATCCCTAGCGGGGCTGCTGATCCTCCTCATCTCCGCACAGTTTGCGGCGGCAACACCGCTGCAAGAACCACAAGCGCAGCACGACGCAATCCCAGATGCTCCGACACCCCAGCCTGCCAATCCGCAGAGCCAGGCGCAGTCGGCGCCGCAGCAGAACCCCGTCGGCACCGCCGCCGCTCCGGTTGCCAAGCCAACCGGTGTAGCGGCTTCGCGGCCCGCCGGCGCGGTCATCGCACCCTCCAAGCAGAAACGCCGTAAGGCAATTCTCATTCGTGTTGGAATTATCGTCGGCGCCGGCGTGGCGGTTGGAACCGTGGCCGCGCTCTCCCGCAGCAGTTCGGCTCGTCCATAGAACAGATGGGAAAGACTCGAAGCAAAATGGGGAATGCAGGATCCAAATCGAAACGCCAGGTCGCAACCGTAAGCTTCTCCGGCATTGATGGCGCCGGAAAAAGTACCCAGATTCGCGAGCTCGCATCGTATCTCCGCCATCAGGCACTGCGCGTGTCCATCATCGCCTTCTGGGACGAGATCGCTTCTCTCACTAACCTGCGCGAGAATGCAGGCCATCGGGTCTTCAAGGGCGAGAAAGGCGTCGGCAGTCCCGAAGCTCCGGTCAACCGCCGCGATAAGAACGTCCGCTCGTGGCCAATGTCGTGCGTGCGCCTGGTCCTCTATCTCCTCGACGCGTTCGCCACGCGCCGCGCCATGCGTGCGGCTCTTCGCTCCAGCGTCGACTTCCTCATCTTCGACCGCTACATCTACGACGAACTCGCCAACCTGAACCTGCGCAATCCCCTCATGCGCGTCTACACGCGGATAATCATGAGAATTGTCCCCAGGCCCGGCGTGAGCTTCGTCCTCGACGCCGAGCCCCTTCAGGCGCGCGCCCGTAAGCCGGAGTATCCTCTCGAATTCATCTATCTCAACCGGCAATCCTATCTCGATCTCAGCAAACTGCTCGGCGAAATCACAGTTGTTTCGCCCATGCCCATCGACGAAGTGCAGCGCGAAGTGTTGTATCACGCGCTGCGAGCGCTCTCTGGCAGCGTTGCCGAGCGTTGTGAACGCGTCGCATTGCAGAAAGTCAGCTGACCAGTAACGGAGGTCCTCACCATGGCAGAAACGTTCTCTAATCTCAGTCAGATTCGCATCGGTTTGCTGGCCGCCGTCGTCTCCGCTCTCGCGCCCTGCGCCGGAGCCGCCAATTGCATGACGCAGGCCCAGATGACGCCCGCCTTCCGCAATCCCCTCGTCGACGCCGCCCGCTCCATGATGCTCAAGGTGCAGAACAACGATGTCCAGGGCCTCAAGGCCAACACCCTGCCCGCGGTCGCGGCCGACTTCAGCGGCATCGCCTCCTCGGTCCAGAGCGTCGCCCCCATCGTCAGCTCCGCCACCATCACCGTCGACGCCGTCTACGACCTAGACGCCTCCACCGATCAGCCCGGCTCGCCCAACACGCAGTTCTACTGCGGCAATCCCGTCGTCGTCATCAACTTCAACAACCTGCCTCCCGGCAAATACGCCATGGCCATCCTCCACGCCACCGGCGTCAAAGACCCGCAGCAGGTCTCGCTCATCCTCGCTCAATCTCCCGACAAGCGCTGGATGCTCGCCGGCTTCTTCGCCAAACCCATGATTCAGGCCGGGCACGACGGCCTCTGGTACTGGGTCACCGCACGGCGATATGCCCAGTCCAGCGACAAGTGGGCAGCTTGGTTCTACTACCGCATCGCCACCGACCTGCTCCAGCCCATGGACAACGTCTCCAGCCCCAACCTGCAGAAGTTGCAAACCGAGCAGGCCGGTGCCAAGCCCGCCAATCTCCCCACCGACAGACCGGTGCCTCTCTCCACCAATGGCGCTACGTTCCAGTTATCCGCCGTCGACATGACCACGCAGTTCGGCGGCCTCGACCTTGACGTCCACTATGTCCCCGATCCCGCCCAAGCGGCGCAGCTACGCAACCCTCCCGACGCGCGCAAGCAGGTGGTCGACATCATGAGCGCCCTCCTCGCTCAGCATCCTGAGTTGCACAACGCCTTCCACGGCATGTGGGTTCACGCCGACCAGGGGAACGTCTCGCTCTTCGCACTTGAACTCCCCATGGACCAAATCGCGTCGAACTCCGCGCCAGTCGTCAGATAAGCCGGAGCAAAGGGAAGGTCCAAACAAGTGTCTTGGACGGTACTCTGGTAACCTATGTCTGGTCCTTAAATCTGCACCAATACAGCAACATGAGTGACTTTCGTCACATCGAGCCTTGGGCTCCAAAAGTTACTCTTTCCCTAGTCCCGAGGGCATACAAAAGAAATACCCCGGATGGATCGGTCTTGGGCGAGGTGCGTGGTGCGCTGTTGACCGATCCCGATCCGTCCGGCATATATATCCCCCACGCCACCAACACCACCCGTCCACAACCTGTATTACGCCTTGGCAGTAATGGCCTTACGGCGATTCTGCGCATACCGGTTGACACCCGCAGTGCACCGCGACGCACTCCCTCTACCTTCCAACGGATTTTCACTTGCATCCGATCAGCGCCGGCGATAGGGTTGCGGTAATGCCGATAAAATTTCGTGCGGGCAGGGGAGGTTACACATGGCCACAGCAGCCCCCAAGGCTAATCAGGGATTGCCCATAGAAGACAGCTGGGGAGATTTCGTCGCAGGCCGCTATCGCGAAGGCAAATCCCAGGATGAGTTCCGCGTCTACGACGCCGCCGCGCAGCCCGGCGTGGCCGAGTTCTACCGCCTCAATCACCAGCACCAGACCGTCGACTTCGTCCTCGCCAAGGAGAAGGAGTACTACGCGCTCGCCAAGGGCAAAAAGAGCATCTGGGAAGCCGCCGAGTACCTCAACACCCTGGTCGACGACAGCGATCCCGACACCGACCTCTCCCAGATCGAGCACCTCATGCAGACCTCCGAGGCTATCCGCGCCGACGGCCACCCTCGCTGGATGGTCCTCGCCGGTTTCGTCCACGACCTGGGCAAGGTCCTCTGTCTCTATGGTGAGCCACAATGGGCCGTCGTCGGCGACACCTTCCCCGTGGGCTGCGCGTACTCCGACAAGATCGTCTTTCCCGAGTACTTTGCCGCCAATCCCGACAGCGCCGTGCCCGAGTACCAGAGCAAGTACGGCATCTACGAGCCCAACTGTGGCCTCGACAATGTGCACCTGTCCTGGGGCCACGACGCCTACATGGCCCACGTCGCCAAACCCTACCTGCCGGACGAAGCCATCTATATGCTCCGCTACCACTCCTTCTACGCGTGGCACCAGCAGGGCGCTTACGAGCACCTCATGTCCGACTACGACCGCGCCATGTTCCCCTGGGTCAAAAAGTTCAATCCCTACGACCTCTACTCCAAAGGCGCGGCCAAGCCCGACGTCAAGAGGCTCAAGCCCTGGTACGACGACCTGATCGCCGAGTTCTTCCCCGCCCAGATCGACTGGTAAATAATCTTCAGGGCGCGCCCTCGGTCCATTGCCGCTGGGGACCGGGATGGCGGCAGCCTCACTCGCCGCCGCGGCGGCTGGCAGTCTCTACAACTTCGTCGGTCACCACCGAGAAGTGACTCAGGGTCGCCTGTCCGAAAGAAGTCGTGATGGCGACATCCGACGCGTCCCGGCCCACCGCCATCAGTACGCGGCCGATGCGCGGCTGGTTGTGGCGAGCGTCGCGGGTCCACCAGCGGTCGCCCAGATACACCTCAAACCAGGCGCTGAAGTCCATGGGGCCGCCCTTGGGAACCCCGATGTCGCCAAGATATCCGGTGGCATACCGTGCCGGGATATTCATGGCCCGGCAGAAGGTGATGGCAAGGTGCTGGAAGTCGCGGCAAACACCCACGCGCTCGGTATACACATCGAGCGCTGATTTGGTCGGCCTGGCATGCGGGTAGCTGAAAGCGACCTTGCCATGCACCCAGTCGCAGATGGCCTGAACCCGCGCCCAGCCGGGATTGACGTGGCCGAAAAGCTCGTAAGCAATGTTGGAGAAGCGATCGACCTCGCAGTACCGGCTGTTCAACAGGTAGCAGAGATACTCGCTCGGTACTTCACCCACCGGGACTTCGCGGGCGTGCTGGTCGACCTCGTCCGGCAGGCCGGAGTCCTCAATCAGGGTTGAGTTGAGGAGGCGGAGGGATCCCGGCTGCGCCACGAAGCGAGTGCAGCGGTTGCCGAAGCCGTCAATATACTCGGCGGCGTCGACGCCCGGTTCGATCCGGAGCGTATCCGGCTCCAGCAGGTCGCGTTCGCGTGAAGGGTGCACGTGCAGCAACGCCACCATCGGTGTCATGGCGTGGACATCGAACTCTATGTGGTACCCAATTCGTATCCGCATTCTCATTCGGTAAGATGCGTCTCAGCCGCAAATGCTCTTGGTGAGGACCATATTGGCAGACATGGACACCACCTGGGGTCCCCCCAAAAAGTGTCATCACTCCGCCCGTGATAGCGCGGGTTGGAGACATCGGATACCACTGCCTCACCTGCGCGATCTTACAATTACACAATGCCGAAACCGATCAGCGGCGATGGCTCGGACGCCGCCGACAAAGACTTTTTCCGACGGCTCCGTCGGGAGCTCGAAAATCAGATCGCAGGCTATTTGTACATAGCCCCAGCCGATGCCCTGGGGACTCAACTCTCCCCTGGCCAGATTCGCGATGCGCTAAATTCAATGCGCCTTTGCCTGGTTGAGCCGTGTTGGGAAGAAGTCAACATATGCAATGCCCCCCAAGAAGGTCGGACTGACCTCGGCGTGAGGCGCATGTGCGTTACGATGGCTGAAGATCAGGGGTACGTTCTTGTCTTCGATCCAGTCGATGAGGAGTACCACTTGGCATGGCGCAGCGAGAAGGGTCTGGGGACTTGGGGCATCCGTGGCGACGGAGTAGAGTGCTTCATCGCACGATAAATGAAACACGGCCGCTTCTCGGGTTCTTTCAGGTTGAATGCTTGCTCCCAATCATTTTCCCGCCCCAATTTGACCTAAAACGAATACCCTAAGCACAATAGTCCGCAATCATAGAGAGGCACGAGTCCCCGCACATACGCCATCCCCGGGGGCTTCCCTGTCCTTCGCGCAATAGATAAGGTCAAGAGGGGAGAGTCGTTTCGATGAAGACAGATTGGCTGTCGCGGTTCATTCTGCCGCTGCTCGTTCTCGCTGGTTCGGCAACAGGAACCATCCGCGCCCAGGATTCCTCCGGGCCCATCGTCCCCGCGGCCTATCAAACCGCTTGGCAGGACCTCGAGTTCGGCGTCATCATTCACTTCTCTACTAACACCTTCCTCGACCGCGAATGGGGCGACGGCACCGCGCCCCCGGCCGTGTTCAATCCCACCCAGTTCGACCCCGACCAGTGGATGCAGGCCATCGCCGACTCCGGCGCCCGCTACGTCGTCCTCGTGGCCAAGCATCACGACGGGTTCTGCCTCTGGCCGACCGGCCAAACCACCTACAGCATCAAGAGCAGCCCCTGGAAGGGCGGCAAGGGCGACGTGGTTGCCGATGTGGCCCGTGCTGCCCACAAGGCCGGTCTCAAATTCGGCATCTACCTCTCGCCCTGGGACCGCCACGATCCCCGCTATCGCGATGCCGTCGCCTATGATCGCTACTACAACGCCGAGCTTTCTGAGCTGGCCTCCAATTACGGAGAGTTGGTCGAGTTCTGGCTCGATGGAGCCGGCAGCGAAGGCCACGTTTACGACTTCAAAAAGATCATCGAGACGCTGCGCACCTATCAGCCCAACACCGTCGTCTTTGCCGACACCGGCCTCTTCGAATTCGGCGACGCCCGCTGGGTCGGCACCGAATCGGGCAGCGTCGACTACGAAAACTGGAATGTGATCGACCGTCACGGCTATCGCCGCTGGCGTCCCATTGAAGCTGACACGCCGCTGCGCAAGGAACACTGGTTCTGGCACCCGAAAGACGAGAAATCGCTCAAGAGCGTCGATGAGCTGCTCGGCGAGTACGACCGCACCGTCGGTCATGGCGCGCAGCTCATGCTAGGGGTCTCCCCCGACAATCGCGGTCTGCTACCCGATGTCGACGTCGCTCGCCTCAAGGAGTTCGGCGATGCCCTGCGCGAGCGCTATCAGACCAACCTTGCCTTTGGAGTCGCGCCCACGGCGCCTGAAATGGCTGCCGCGCTCGACAACGATCCTGACACATTCTGGTCTGCGCCTCCCGGATCGCACCAAGCCGTGCTCGAATTGAACTTCGATCATCCCGTCCGCTTCGACCACGCCCTCACCATGGAGTGGCTCAACGACGGCCAGCAGGTGCAGAAATACTCGATCGAAGCCTGGGATGACACCCAGCAGCAGTGGCAGCCCTTCGTCACCGGCCAGGCCATCGGCCACAAGAAGATCGATTCGTTTCCGGCCGTCACCGCCAGCCGCGTCCGCCTCAATATCCTCTCCAGCACCAAGGAGGCGCACATTCGTGAGTTCCAACTCTACGACTGGGCCTCGCCCGCTCCCGCCGAACCCGGCACTGAGACCCCTCCCGCCGGCTCCGCAGCCCCCTCCGTTCCCTGATTCGGTTGAGAGCATGATTTATCCGATTCTTTCGCCGTTCCAGTTAAAGAGGGGCATGAAAATCAATCACTCGAGCTCAGCGACGGCTTCGATGTCCTGATGGCGCGTGGTGCCGGGGATGTCGATCGAGCCGATAGCGATGGGCTTTCCGGACACAAAGGTGGAGACGGCTTCAAGTGTGGTCTGGCGGACGATAGGGTCCTGAATGCCGACGTTGGACTTCTCATCAGCGACGCTCGACTGCTCAATCTTGGTGCGCAGTCCCACGCCATCGATGGACGCCTCGATGCTAATGCCGACGTCGAGGTACTGGATCTGCGTATTGGCTTTCGAGGTGTCCTTGTCGAAGGAGCCGGTCATGATGGGCACGCGGTCGCCCTGCTTGATCCAGCTCTTGTTATCCCCGGAGATGACCATAGAGTAGTGCTGTGTACCGCTCTTTCGTCCGTTATCGCTTTCACTGATGGTGAAGGTGACGCGGTAGACCTTCCTGGGTCGGTCGAGGTCTGCTATCAGCTTCTGGGCCTGTTGCAATTCGTCCTCTGTGGCTCGAATTGTGACGGAGTTTTGTGACGAGACACCGTATATTTTGGCCCCGGGCAAGACGTTCCGCAGATCGGTAGTGATGTCGTTGAAGTCGTTCCGGTCCGCGACGTTTTTGAGCAGAATCGTCTGCGTCTGTTGCGACTCCCTGGCAACGGCGGGCTTGGCACCCGCGTCTTGCGCCAGCACCAAGGTCGTGCTGAAAGGTGTGCATAAAAGCGATGCGGCGACAGCCGCGAAGGCGGCTCTACGAGCCGACGATGTGAATTGATTCATGGCAAGCCTCTCAAAAAGGAGTTGGTCAGAAGAACCCGGCGGCACAAGTCATGATGCGGGTTCGCTTCTTATCCAACAGGACGCGATTATGCAGATTTCGCTCGGAAGATCAATGTGGCGGGAGATCTGCGACGAAGATCTATGCGCCGCGCACCTGGCCGCGGCCGTTGGATTTGACATCGTACATTCGGCCGTCGGCGATGCCGATGACGTTTTTTTTT
>CAWJVV010000003.1:0-48195 GCA_963846375.1 uncultured Acidobacteriota bacterium | reverse complement strand
TTGCCGAGGGCCGATTGCGATGGGATGGAACGAAGACCTGGAACGGATTGCGCTGCAGGAGCGGGAGCTTGTTTTGCCGCGGCTGGATGCCGATATGGGATGGGAGATCGGATCGCGCCTTCGCGCCCTGGCGCATGAGCGGCGGCTGGCCGTGGTGATCGACGTGCGGCGATTTGGGCAGCCGCTGTTCTACGCAGCCATGGAAGGGACCACTCCCGATAACGTGGAGTGGGTGCGGCGCAAGAACAACGTGGTGGCGCGATTCCACTACAGTTCGTACTACGCAGGGATCAAAGAGAAGATCAAAGGACAGTCGCTGTGTGAGAGCCAGGGACTGTCGCTGGCGGACTACGCCACGCATGGAGGGGCGGTTCCACTGCGCGTGACGGGAGCAGGCGTGGTGGGCAGCGCCACCGTTTCCGGTTTGCCCATGCGCGCGGATCACGAGCTTGTGGTGGAAGCGCTTTGCGCAGTGCTGGGGCGGAATTATGCCGATCTGAAATTGGCGATGGACTGAGGCCGTCACGCTTTTGCGAGCAGCGCGACGAAGAAACCGTCGGTGCCGGCAGCGCCGGGAACGAGCCGCAAATAGCCCTCGGGAGTGAGAGAACTCTCAAGATGATGGAATCCGGCTTCGGTGAGGATCGACTCGGTGCGCATCTCGTTGAGACGCGCGCCTAGCGGGATTACGCGTGCAGTCGTATCGCGATCGAGAGCCGCGGCGATGACCTGCTCATTCTCTTCCGGTTCGAGCGAACAGGTGGAGTAGACGACGCGGCCTCCTGGCGCCGCGGCGCGCAACGCATTGCTGAGGATGGCGGTCTGGCGCTCGGCCTGGCGCGCGAACTCTTCTGGTTGCAGGCGATGGCGAATTTCGGGATTGCGGCCCAGGGTGCCAGTTCCGCTGCAGGGCACGTCGGCGAGCACCAAGTCGTACGCGGATTCTTCGCCGAGTGCTGTCGCATCGGCGAGACCGCATTCGATGCGATCTGCGAGTGGGGCGACTCTGGCTCGCAGGACATCAAGGCGCTGCGGACTTGCTTCGCATGCGATGATGCGCGCGTGCGGGTTGCGTTCGGCAAGGATCATCGTCTTGCCGCCCGGTGCGGCGCAACAGTCGAGAATGCGGCTTCCCTGCCCTGCAATTTCCGCGACCAGTTGCGAACCTTCGTCCTGAATGCGGACGCGGCCTTCATGAAATGCGGCGGTGGCGGTGACATCGCCCTCTAGAACGGTGCGGGCGGTCGTGAGCAAGGATCCAGGCGCGAGAGCAATGCCGACCGGGGCCAGCTCATATTCCGTCTCGGGGCCGTGGATCCGAATCGAGAGGGTCGGCTGCGATTGCCCATGGGCGCAGATGGCGCAGGTTGTGTCTTCCCCGAAAAAGGACAGCCATCCCTGGCGCATCCAGGCCGGGTATGCTGTTGATGCGTCGGGTTGGGACGAGCCTGTTTGAGACGATTGAACAGACAGCTTGCGCAATACCGCGTTTACCATGGCTGACGCAAAGCGATGACCGGATTGCCTGGTGAGCTCGACGCTCTGGTCAATGGCGGCAGATGCCGGAATGCGATCGAGATGCAGCAGCTGGAATGCGCCGAGCCGGAGTGCGATGAGCACCTCGGCATCGACCTTGGCGTTGGGATGCTTGAGCAATGGACGGAACAGCGCGTCGAGTTGAATCTGCCAGCGCAGCACTCCCAGTACGAGAGCCGTGGTGAGATTACGGTCCTGGTGGATCAGGGCTGAGACGGCGCTTCCGCGCAGCAGATCGTCGGAGTGGCCCTGGCCGCGCTCCAGAGTGAGCAGAATTTCAAATGCGGCTTTGCGAGCCGGAGATACCGCCACGGCGTCACCCCAGCCTGAACTCGGCTTGCGCCGTGGGCGGAATCCCGCGCAGGAACTCCGCTGCCGTCATGCGCTTCTTGCCCTCGAGCTGAACTTCAAGCAGCTCCAGCCACGTGGACTGCGCGCACGCTACGAAGAGTCGATTGTCGCGCGCGACAACCTGACCAGGGATGCTTGACGCCGCGTTGTCTCCGAATCCAGCATTCGCGACGTCCATACGATGCACAATGAGGTGCTTTCCTTTGAGGGTAGTGAATGCGCCTGGCCAGGGCTGGAAGCCGCGCCAGCGATTCTTGAGCTCCATGGCAGTGCGTGCGGCGAAATCCATGCGGCCGTCTTCGCGTTGCAGAATCGGCGCGAGTGTGGCGCGGGCATGATCCTGAGGGCTGGGAATGATTCCACCTGTTTCCAGGCCGGCAAGCGTTTGCACCATCAGCGGCGCGCCTCCAATCGCGAGCTCTTCAAAGAGATCCACGGCGGTCTTGTTGGGATCGATGGCGAGCGCTTGTTGCAGAAGGATGGGGCCGGTGTCCAGACCTTCTTCGAGCAGCATGGTGGTGTTGCCGGTAATGGTCTCGCCCATGGCGACGGCCCACTGGATGGGCGCGGCGCCGCGGTACTTGGGCAGCATCGAAGCATGCAGGTTGATGCAGCCGTAGCGCGGGAGCGTGAGCATCCACGGCGGAACGATGCGGCCGTAGGCGACGACGATGATCGCGTCTGGAGCAATGGCCTCGAGCTGCGCACGGAATTCAGCTTTATTGCGAATCTTGTCAGGTTGCGTGATGGGAATGCCGGCAGAAAGAGCGAGCTGTTTGACCGGCGGGGCGGACAGCTCCTGCGTGCGGCCTATGGGGCGATCGGGCTGCGTAACGACAAGGGGAATCTCATGACGCGCGGCAAGTAATGCTTCGAGCGTGGGCACGGCGAAACGCGGCGTTCCGCAGAAGACCAGTTTCATTTCAATCCCGCAGCGTGAAAGCACTTTGGGTCGAGGTGCGTGGCATCCCGGGTCTCAGAATCGAGACCCGGGGCACCCGGCGCTGTTGTGAAGACCCGCATCACCACGTGCCTTCGCGCTGCATCTTGCGAATCTTGCGCAGGTTCAAATCGCGCTTCAGCGGGCTCATGCGCGTCAGGAACAGCACTCCGTCGAGGTGATCGATCTCGTGCTGGAATGCGCGCGACAACAACTCCTCGCCATCCATCTCGAACCACTTGCCGTGCTCGTCCTGCGCGCGGATGGTGCACTTGAATGCGCGCTGGATCTTCTCGCGGATATCGGGAAAGCTGAGGCAGCCTTCCTCCTCGTACTGTTTGCCCTCGCGCTCGATGATCTCGGGGTTGATGAGCACCAGTTTCTGTACGGGATCCTTGCCCATGCTGAGGTCGATGACCGTAATGCGCTTGGAAACGGCCACCTGCGGCGCGGCCAAACCAATGCCCTGCGCAGAGTACATGGTTTCGAACATGTCGGCCACGAACTTGCGCAGCTTGTCGTCGAACTCGGTAACCGGTTCGCCGGGTTGCGAGAGCACCGGCTCAGGATATTTGACGATCTTGAGAATCATGTACTGCTAAAAGCTCCTGATCTGTTCGATGTAGCCCTGAAAATTCCGTTTCATCTCCAGCGCCGAGTCACCGCCGAACTTCTGCTGCGCCAGGTTGGCGATGGTGAGCGCCACCATGGATTCGGCCGCCACGCCCGCGGCCGGCACCACGCAGATGTCGCTGCGTTCGTAGCTGGCGCTGGTGGCCTCGCGGGTGTCAAAGCGGACCGATTCCAGCGGCCTTCGCAGCGTGGAGATGGGCTTGAGATAGCCTCGCACCACGATGTCTTCGCCGTTGGAGACGCCGCCTTCCATGCCGCCCGCATTGTTCTGGTCACGGACAAAGCGCGTTGGCCGGCCAATGTCATGATCGGCGTAATGAATGGGATCGTGAACCTGCGAGCCGAACGACTCCGCCGCCGTAACCCCGCGCCCGATCTCGACGGCCTTTACTGCCTGCAGGCTCATGACCGACCAGGCCAGCAGCCCGTCGAGACGCTCATCCCAGTTGGCGTAGGTGCCCAGGCCCGCGGGCGCTCCGCGAACGACAACTTCAAAGACGCCGCCTACTGTATCGCCGGTGCGGGAGACCTGCTCGACTTCCTCTTTCATGCGCGCTTCGGTTTCCGGGTCGACGCAGCTCAGCAGGATGTCGTCTTTGGCGCAAACCGCGACAATCTCATCCCAGGTAGCCGTGCGCTGCAACTCAACATGCCCCACGCGGATTACGTGGCTGAGCACTTCGATGCCGAGCTCGCGCAGCATGAGCTTGCAGAAGGCGCCTGCGGCTACACGTGAAGTCGACTCGCGCGCTGAAGCCCGCTCCAGCACATAGCGTGCGTCGGGGAAGTTGTACTTGAGCGCACCCGCCAGATCGGCATGGCCCGGACGCGGCGAAGCAACCGCCTGGTGCTTGGCCGGATCGCCTGCTTCCACGGGCAGCTTCTCTTCCCAGTTCTTCCAATCGCGATTCACAATCTCGATTGCGATGGGCGATCCGATGGTCTTGCCGTGGCGCACGCCGGAGAGCACGTGGGCCTTGTCGGTCTCGATCTTCATGCGCCCGCCGCGGCCGTAGCCTTGCTGGCGACGCCACAACTCGCGATTGACGAATTCGAGATCGACAGGAACGCCGGCCGGAAGCCCGGAAACGAGCGCGATCAGAGCCTCTCCATGAGACTCGCCGGCGGTTGAGAATCGGATCATAACTGCTTTGATTGTAATGGATCAGACGACAGAGGACAGTTGACAGACGACAGATAAAGCCTCTAGTTGACGGCGCGCATGCGGCCGCCGGGCAGAAGCTGGAACTTGCGCCCACGCCAGTGAATCCTGCTGGAGGTATAGCTGGCCGCCCAGAAGAAGATCCCCATCAGGTCGCGAATGGGATAGAGCACCACCAGGTTGAACAAACTGGAATCGCCCACCACCCAGTTTCCCACCGCAATGGAGAGCAGGAGCCGCGAGATTACGGACCAGGCCAGCAGCCCGATGGCCAGCCCGGCGTGATGCAGCGCAAGAGCCGCCGCAAAACCCAGCACGCCGAAGGGCAGGCTAAACGTGAGTGCCGTGCCGAAGTGGCCTTTGGGCCGCGAAAACCGCGTCGACTTCATCCAGCGCGCCTGGTGCAGCATCGACTGCCAGAAGCTGGAGTTGATGACCATGTGGTCGATGGCGTGATGGCTCAGGACCACCGTCTCGCCCAGTTTGAAGGTCTCATTGCCCAGGATGAAGTCGTCGGAGCAAAAGTCCGCCGTGACGCGGAAGCCGCCCATGCGCCGGATCGTCTCGCGGCGGAACGCCATGGTGGGGCCAAGAGCGAATTGCATGCCTTCCAGGCTGCGCGCCGCCAGCACGCCGGCGGTCATCTCCACCGACATGCCCACAGCTTCAAGCCGCGCCCACAGACCGCCCTCCGCCGCCACGCCGCGGTAGACGCATGTCATACCGCCGACCTTGGGATCGGCGAACGGCAGCGCTACGGACCGCAGATAGTCCGCCGTCACGCGCACGTCGCTGTCACTGATGACGAAGATGTCGTGGTGTGCGGCGTCATCCATCCGTTCCAGCGAAGCAACCTTGGCGTTGATGTAGTCGGGCCGTCCACCGGTGGAGAGGAACTGCACCGGTACCTCCGGATAGCGCGCGGCAACCTCCCGCGCAATCGACAGCCCGGCATCCTCAGCCGAACGCGCGCAGAAGAGAATCTCGTAAGCCGGATAATCCTGTTCGAAGAAGGTGGCCAGGTGCTCGGCCAATCCTGGCTCCGCGCCATGCAGCGGTTTCAGCAGGCTGAGCGGCGGAGTAAAGCGCGGTTCCCGATCGAGCGCGGTATAAGCTTGCCGGCGCTCACGCAAAAATTGCGGCACAGCGGCCAGCACCATGCCGGCAAAGACACTGGAGGTGACAAGGCCGAAGACAGCGAAAGCCAGGAGCGCGTACAGCATGCCGGGAATCAGAATACCTGCCGGGGCTCAGCCGTCGATGCGGATCGTCTTGCGGCCGGAGCCGGCAGGCCGGACTGCATCGCCTGGCTTGACTATAGAAGGCTTGCGCAGCGGCACAATCGCACCGCTGGAGCCGCTGGCCGCCTGCTGAAAGCGCGACAACATCTCTGAGCGCACATACTCCACAAAGTTCTGCATCTGCCGGTTCATTTCTTCCATGCGCTCGCGCATTTGCAGGATGATGGCAATCCCGGCGATGTTGACGCCCAGGTCGCGCGCCAGGTTCAGAATGAACTCCAGCCGCTCCAGGTCCTCATCGGTGTACAGGCGCGTGTTGCCCTCGGTGCGCGAGGGCTTCAGCAAACCTTCGCGCTCGTACAGGCGCAGCGTCTGCGGATGGATTTCGTACATCTCGGCCACCGCCGAGATCATGTAGGCGCCTTTTGATTTGCGTTTTGCCGGCATCAGTTCACCCCAAGCTTACAGGAAAATTGCACCAAAAACGCAGCACTTCAGATCTTCTCAAACAACTGGGCCCGCGGATCCTGCGGATTCAACTTCGCAAATTCGCGCATGATCTCGCGGCTGCGTTCGTCTTTCAGCAGCGGGATCGTCACTTCGACCGTCACGATCTGGTCGCCGCGCTGACCGGGCCGCTGCGCACTCTCCACTCCGCGCTCGCGCATGCGCAGCTTCTGGCCGCTCTGTGTGCCCGGCGGAATCTTCAGTTGCGCCCGGCCGTCAATCGTGGGCACTTCAACCTTGGCTCCCAGCGACGCTTCCGGCACCGTAACCGGCACGGTGATCTGGATGTCGTCGCCTGTACGGCTGAACACCGGGTGCGTGCCCGTACGGACAATCAGGAACAGATCGCCGGCTGGGCCGCCGTTGACGCCGGCATTGCCCTTGCCTTGCAGACGAATTCGCTGGCCGTCCCGTGTGCCCGGCTTGATGCGGAACTCAACCGTCTCGGTCCGGTCTACTGTACCCTCGCCGTGGCAGGTCGCGCAGTCATTCGATGTCCGCCCCGTCCCGTTGCAGCCCGGGCAGGGGATGTTGAACTTCATGCGCCCGCCCATCTGGGTTACCTGGCCGGTGCCGTTGCACTCCGGACACGGGATGGGGCCGCCGGTGTGCGCCTGGCCATGGCATGCGGGGCACACCTCCTGGCGATGAAGCTGGATGCGCGATTGGCCCCCGCGAATGGCCGTCCAGAAATCGACGGTGACCTGGTACTCCAGATCAGTACCGGGCTGCGGCCCGCGCGGCTTGCCGGGCTGCTGCGCGCCGGAAAAAATGCCGGAAAAAATGTCTTTGAAGCTGCCCCACCCAGCCGACCCCGATCCCGTCGCCGTCTGCGGACCACCACCCTGGAATCCGGAAAAATCGAATCCGCCGAAATCGACCGGCATGCCGCCACCTGCGCTCTGCTGGCGTGCGTAGGCCTCGGCCTGCGCGGGGTCAATCTGGTCGGAATAGAATCCCAACTGGTCGTAGACCTTGCGCTTCTTCTCGTCGCTCAGAATGTCGTTGGCTTCGGAGATCTCCTTGAACTTCTCCTCGGCCTTCTTGTCATTCGGATTCACGTCGGGGTGATATTTGCGCGCAAGCTTGCGGAAGGCCTTGCGGATCTCCTCCGCCGTGGCCGTCTTCTTGACGCCGAGTGTCCCGTAATAGTCTTTGTTGGTGGTTGTGGCCATTTATTGTCTTTCTCAAATCGGAGTGCGATACACAGCCGTATTCAACAAACCTTGCGTGGACGTTTAGGTCAGATGAGGAAGCCTTAGCACCAAGCAGGATTCTTCGCCGATCTCGAAGTTTGAGAGCCTAGTTACAGCATTGCGAAGGACAAAGTCAGCGCGAGCAGTAGTGCAATTCCCCACGCGAAGCCACACCACCTTAGGTGGACACCCCAGTAAGGCGCTTCTCTCCGAAAAATCCGAGTCCTTGGATACAATCACGAAGCCGTTCTCCTTCGCGTATCGCCAAACTTCTTCATCCGTGCCGCCGCGCAATCCGCAATCTCTCAGGTGACGCGAGCCCGGGTAGATGTCGACGAGTGCCATCGCCAGCCGATGCGACAAGTTCTCGTCGAACAGAAGCTTCACAATTGCACGATCTCAACTCTCCGCTCCGCGTCTGCCGCGTAGGCAAGACAGGCACGAATATCCATCTCCGACAGGTCCGGAAAATCAGCCAGGATCTGTTCCGGCGTCATACCAGAAGCAAGATAATCCAGGACGTCGTACACCGTGATCCGTGTACCCCGAATACATGCCTTGCCGCTGCGCCTTCCGGGATCGATCGTGATGATGTCCTTATAATCCATCCAACTTCCCCGATTCCGTTGAGACTTCAACTCTCTTGATTATCTGAAGTATGACACCAGCTCGGATCCTCCCGACTGGCTGTCCACATGATCATCGGGGCGAACGACCTCAAGCCGCCCACCCCGATCTATCACTTCCGCCCGAAGGGCGAGTTGGCCGCACCGCAGGTGCTACTTCTTGTCCTCGACGTCCACGTACTCGGCGTCGATCACGCCCTCGTCCTTTTTCTGCTCGGCGTGCGGCTGCGCGCCATCGCCGCCCGGAGCGCTACTGGCCGCCTGCGAGGCGTTGGCCTTGTACAGCACCTCGGCGAGCTTGTGGCTGGCCTGCGTCAGCTTCTCCTGCGCGGCTTTGAGTTCGCTTACCTTCGGCGTGCCTTCCAGCGTCTTCTTGGCGTCAGCCAGCGCGGTCTCCACCTCGGTCTTATCGGCGGCCTGCACCTTTTCGCCGGAGTCTTTCAGCATCTTTTCGATGTTGTAGACCAGCGAGTCCAGGCTGTTGCGCGCTTCGATCTCCTCGCGCTTCTCCTTGTCCTCGGCGGCGTGAGCATCAGCCTCCTTGGCCATGCGCTCCACCTCTTCCTTGCTCAATCCCGAGCTGGAAGTAATGGTGATGCGCGTGTCCTTGCCGGTGGCGTTGTCCTTGGCCGTGACGTTCAGAATGCCGTTGGCGTCGATATCGAACGTGACCTCGATCTGCGGAATCCCACGCGGCGCTGGAGGAATGCCGGCCAGCTTGAACTTACCCAGCGTGCGGTTCTGCGCCGCCATGGGCCGTTCGCCCTGCAGGACATGAACCTCGACCTCGGTCTGCGAATCGGCCGCTGTCGAGAAGGTTTCGGTCTTCTTCGTCGGGATGGTCGTGTTGCGCGGAATCATGGGAGTGGCCACGCCGCCCAGCGTCTCGATCGCCAGGGTAAGGGGCGTCACGTCGAGCAGCAGCAGATCCTTTACGTCGCCCGCCAGCACGCCAGCCTGGACGGCGGCGCCCACGGCAACCACCTCGTCCGGGTTCACGCCGCGATGAGGCTCCTTGCCGAACAGCTGCTTCACCATCTCCTGGATCTTGGGCATGCGGGTCTGGCCACCGACGAGAACGACTTCGTCGATTTCGCTGGTCTTGACGCCGGCATCGGTCAGGGCCTTCTTGCACGGCTCCAGCGAACGCTCGAGCAGATCCTGCACCAGCTGTTCCAGCTTGGCACGGGTCAGCTTGCGCACCAGGTGCTTGGGCCCGGTGGCGTCAGCTGTGATAAAGGGCAGGTTGATCTCGGTCTCAACCGTGGTGGAGAGCTCGATCTTGGCCTTTTCCGCCGCGTCCTTCAGGCGCTGCAGGGCCATCTCGTTGCCCTTCGAGCTCAGGTCGAGGCCTTCTTCCTGCTTGAACTCAGTGATCAGCCAGTCCACAATTCGCTGGTCAAGGTTGTCGCCGCCCAGGTGCGTGTCGCCGTTGGTCGACTTAACCTCGATGACGCCTTCGCCCACTTCGAGGACCGAGATATCGAAGGTGCCGCCGCCGAAGTCGTATACGGCGATGGTTTCGTCCTTCTTCTTGTCCAGCCCGTAGGCCAGCGCCGCCGCTGTGGGCTCGTTCACAATGCGCTTCACGTCGAGCCCGGCGATCTTGCCGGCGTCCTTGGTGGCCTGGCGCTGCGCGTCGTTAAAGTAGGCCGGAACGGTGATCACCGCCTCGGTCACGGTTTCGCCCAGGTAGGCTTCGGCCGCCTTCTTCAGCTTCTGCAGAATCATGGCCGAGATCTCGGGCGGGGTGTACTCCTTGCCCTGCGCGACAACGGCCACGTGGTCGCCCTGCTGGACGACCTTGTAGGGCACCATCTTCATCTCGTCGTTTACTTCGTTGTAGCGACGGCCCATGAAGCGCTTGATGGAGAAAATGGTGTTTTCAGGGTTGGTGATGGCCTGCCGCTTGGCGACCTGGCCAACCAGGCGTTCGCCGTTCTTGGTGAACGCAACAATGGAGGGCGTGGTCCGCGCACCCTCTTCATTGGGGATAACTTTGGGCTCACCGCCCTCCAGAACCGCCACGCATGAGTTGGTGGTTCCAAGATCAATTCCGATGATTTTTGCCATACTGGCTCCCGCATCCAAAGAAATACTGACCTTCATAAGATGCAGCATTGAGCGAGATAGTGTCAACTTTTCTTATAGTGGTTCAGTGAGCGAGTCCGGAGTCCATTTAGCGGCAAGTAGGAGGGAAGGTAGCCTCTTTTCCGGTCCAAGAACGAATTGCATCGAAAATGGTGCATAGGGGGAGCGGCGGGTATAGGTAGGTCGAAGCATAGTTCGTGGTCAGGAAATATTGATGGAAAGAGGCTTTGACAACAGGAGCCGAATTGAGCGAATCTAAGCGAACAAAAGGCGAAATATGCCCTCCGCTGCAGCTCTCCGACTCCAAATCGAGCAAAACCTCGAAAGCCGCTTCCCTTCCGCGCTGACACCCGCTCCTCGCATCATCCGCGAGGTCTCCTCTACCGGAATAGATGAAGCAGACGCTCTTCTCGATGGCGGTTTGCCGGTCGGCGCTATCACGGAGATCCTCGGTCCCGCCTCCTCCGGACGAACCACTTTGGCCCTGTCCTTCATTGCCCAGCGGACCGCGGAGGCCCGCATCTGTGCCTGGATCGATACCCAGGATGCCCTCGATCCCGAATCTGCCGCCGCCAACGGCGTCAGCCTTAGGCAGCTTCTCTGGGTTCGCTGCCGCGATGCCGGCACCGACAAAGCCGGCAGAAACCGTCCCCCAATTCGTCCGTGGTCGCGACTCGACCAGGCGCTCCGTGCCACCGACCTGCTGCTGCAAACCGGAGGGTTTGCCGCCATCGTCCTTGACCTGGCCGACATCGCCCCCGAGCACGCCAACCGCATTCCGCTGGCCACGTGGTTCCGTTACCGCCAGGCAGCCGATCGCACCCGCTGCAGCCTGCTGGTTCTCGGCAAAGCTGCCTACGCCCAATCCAGCGCAGCCCTCGCCATCGAGTGCTCCCCCATCGGTTCAGAAGCAGCCGGCGAAAAAGTCCTGCGCGGCTTTACCTACCAGATCGAGCGAGGCCGCCAGCGCTTCGCTCCCGGAGTTCAGGCGATCAAAGCAGGAGCCCGCAAGCCGCCGGCTTCCACCTGGTCCGCCGGCGTCGCATGGGATATGGAGAAGCGAGCATGAACACCCTGTTCGTCTGTGTGCATGCCGCGGAGTTCCCCGCCCATGCGCTCCTGCGCCTCCGTCCCGAGTTGCAGGGCGAGCCCGTTGTCGTCATGGAAGGCCGTCCGCCCCACGAATCTGTCTGCGCCATGAACACGCACGCCCTTCGTCGCGGCGCCACGCCCGGCATGACGCGGCTGGATGCCGAAGGCCTGCCGGGACTTCGCGTGCTGGCACGCTCCTCGCAGACTGAATCCGCAGCCCGCATGGTGCTGCTGGAGTGCGCCGCAAAATACTCTCCGCGCATTGAAGAAGTCACTGAGGGCACGGTGTGCGCCTTCGTCCTGGACATGGCCGGAACGGAGCGCCTCTTCGGACCGCCTGCGCAACTGGCGGAACGACTACGCGCCGACATCGCATCGGCCGGCTTTCGCGCCTCCATCGCCGTCAGCGCCAACTTCGAAACGGCGCGTCTCAAAGCCGCCGGATCGCGCGGCATCCACGTGATCCCCGAAGGCGCCGAAGCCGTCGCGCTGTCCAGGCTGCCCGTCACCGCGTTAGCCCTGGAACGAGATCATCTGGAGACCTTCGCCATATGGGGCATTCACACTCTCGGCGAACTCGCTGCATTACCTGAAGTGGAGCTGATCACGCGCCTCGGGCAGCAGGGCCGCCAATGGCGCCAGGCCGCGCTCGGCGAATTCCCTCCTCTCTTCCGCCCTATCGAGCCTGAGTTCACACTCAAGGAATACTGCGCTTTCGAGACGCCTGTCGAGCAGATCGACTCGCTGCTGTTCATCGGCGCGCGCATGATCGACAGCCTGGTTGCGCGCGCCGCCGACCGCGCACTCTCCCTTGCTCTCGTCACCGCACGCATGACTCTCGAAGGCGGTGTCCCCATCGGCGGGTCTTTGCCGATGGGGTGCGAAGGCAATCTTGTCCACGAGCGCGTTCTCCGTCCAGCGATTCCCTCCGCCGACCGCAAATTCCTGCTAAAGCTGCTGCAACTGGAGATCGCCGCGCATCCACCGCAGGCCGCCGTTGTTGCGCTGGAGATGAGCGCCGAAGCCGGCTACTGCGGCACCGTGCAGCTCGGTCTCTTCACTCCCCAGACCCCTGAACCGTCGCGCCTCGACATCACGCTGGCGCGCATCAAGGCCATCGTCGGCGCAGGATCGTGTGGGCGCCCCGGTGCTGGAGGACACGCATCGTCCAGACAGCTTTCGCATGGGCGCTCTCGCTATAGACTCCGCCGAGATCACCGAAGAACCGCAGAGCCAACGGATGGTCCTGCGGCGTATGCGTCCGCCGTACCCATACGCGTGTTCCTGCGCGACTCCCGTCCCGACCGCCTTTCGCGATGGCGTGAGCCTCTTGAGATCACCGCGGCCTATGGACCGTGGAAGACGAGCGGGTGCTGGTGGTCCGCGGGCGAATGGGACATGGAAGAGTGGGACGTGCTCGCCGAGCGCACCGATGGCTCCAGCATTGCCTGTCTGCTCGTTCGCGATCAGGCTCGCAACGAGTGGCAGCTGGAGGCCGTTTATGACTGAGCGCACGCACGACTATGTGGAGCTGCATGCCACCAGTGCGTTCAGCTTTCTTGAAGGCGCATCGCAGCCTGATGAGCTGATCGAGCGCGCCGGCACAGCTCGAAATGCCCGCCATTGCCATTGGCCGACCGCAATGGCCTCTACGGCGCGGCACGCTTTCACACCGCCGGCAAGCGCATGAAGGTAAAGGCGCACATCGGCGCGGAGATCGCGGTCTCTTCGTTCGGCGAACGGCTCACGCCGCCCGCGTGGCTTCCGCATCAACTTCCCGCCGAACCGCCGCGCATCACGCTGCTTTGCGCATCGCAGACCGGATATCAAAACCTGTGCCAGCTCATCACACGCTTCAAGATGCGCGAGACCACCAAGGCCGAAGGCGCGGCAATGATCGAGGATCTGGAAGAATTCTCATGCGGGCCTCATCTGCCTCACCGGCGGCGATGAAGGCCCGCTGGCATCGGCGCTCGCCTGTGGCGGCGACGCCGAAGCCCGCAAACGCCTCGATCAACTCGCTGGCATCTACGGCCGCAATCACGTCTATATCGAGCTGCAGCGCCATCAGCTTCGCGAAGAAGAGTGCCGCAACCAGGCGCTCGCTGAGCCTCGCTGCTTCTCTGCAGTCTGCCTGTGCTTGCCACCAATGGCGTGCGCTATGCCGATCCCAAAGATCGTGAGCTGCTCGATGTGTTCACGGCGATTCGGCATGGCACATCGCTCGACCAGGCAGGCCGCCTCCTTGCGGTGAACTCCGGCACGTTCTCTTCGCAGCGCACGCGAGATGGCAAGGCTCTTTCGTGATCTTCCCGAGGCCATCGCCAATACACGCATTGTGAGCGACGGCTGGAGTTCGCGCTCGACAATCTTGGCTACGAATTTCCCAAGTATCCCGCTGCCCGAGGGCGAGACCATGGACAGCTTTCTGGCCAGGCGTGTGGAAGAAGGCGTGAGCAAGCGTTATGGCGCGCACGACAAGAAGCACCTGCTTGACAAGGCACGTGCGCAGGTAAAGCATGAGCTGGCGCTGATTGCCAAGCTCGGCTTTGCCGGATACTTCCTCATCGTGTGGGACATCATCCGCTACTGCCAGTCGCATGGTTTTCTTGTGCAGGGCCGCGGATCGGCGGCGAATTCCGCGGTCTGTTATGCGCTGGAAATTACCGCCGTCGATCCAGTGGGCATGGAGTTGCTCTTCGAGCGATTCCTCAGCGAGAACCGCGGCGAGTGGCCCGACATCGATCTCGATCTGCCCTCGGGCGACCACCGTGAGCAAGTCATCCAATACATCTACGAGCGCTACGGCGCGCTGGGCTCGGCCATGACGGCCAACGTCATCTGCTATCGCAGCCGCTCGGCCGCGCGCGAGGTCGGCAAAGCGCTCGGGTTCGACGAAGCGACAGATCGCGCGGCTCTCGGGTCTCGTTGGCCATTGGGAGTGGCGCGGCGCCAACGACACCATGGCCACGCACTTTGCCAACGCGGGCTTCGATGTCACACCATCCCCGCATCGCGCACTATCTCGACTCTGCATGCGCATGCAGGATCTGCCGCGGCATCTCGGCCAGCACTCCGGAGGCATGGTCATCTGCGCGGGCATGTTGAATCGTGTCGTGCCCATCGAGCGCGCTTCCATGCCGGGCCGCAGCGTTGTGCAGTGGGACAAGGAGGACTGCGCCGACCTTGGCCTGATCAAGGTGGACCTGCTCGGCCTGGGCATGATGGCGGTGCTCAAGGATTCCATCGAACTGATCCCCCGCCACTACGGCAGGCAGGTTGATCTTGCCGCGCTGCCCCAGGATGAAGTGGTCTACGACACGCTGTGCAAGGCC
The DNA here is from genome assembly GCA_963846375.1 of uncultured Acidobacteriota bacterium. Lineage (GTDB taxonomy): Bacteria > Acidobacteriota > Terriglobia > Terriglobales > Acidobacteriaceae > Telmatobacter. Next base: position 33,485 of record CAWJVV010000003.1, on the reverse strand, counting down.
GACACCGTCGGCATGTTCCAGGTGGAGAGCCGCGCGCAGATGGCTTCGATCCCGCACAACGCTCCGCGCCGCTTTTACGATCTCGTGGTGCAGGTTGCCATCATTCGCCCGGGCCCCATCGTGGGCAAGATGATGCACCCCTATATGCGCCGCCGTCAGAAGCAAGGAAGAGGTCACGTATCCGCATCCGTCGCTTGAGCCGGTGCTGGTGCGGACGCTGGGTGTGCCGCTTTTTCAGGAGCAGTTGCTGCGCATGGCCATGGTGGTGGCGAACTTTACAGGCGCCGAAGCTGAAGAGCTGCGGCGCGCTGTGGGCATGCGCCGTTCGATGCAGCGCATGAAGGATCTGGAAGGCCGGCTGCGCTCCGGCATGACCGCCAACGGAATCGGCAAAGAGGCGCAGGACGACATTGTGCAGGGCATCAGTTCGTTTGCCATGTACGGCTTTCCGGAGTCGCACGCGGCCAGCTTTGCGCTGATTGCGTATGCATCGGCCTACTTGAAGGTTCACTATCTTGCCGCGTTCACATGCGGCATGCTCAACAATCAGCCGATGGGATTTTATGCGCCAGCAGTGCTGATCAAGGATGCGCAGCGGCATGGATTGCGGGTCAAGCCCATCGATGTGCAACGGTCGGATTGGTTGTGCACGCTGGAGAATGAATCGGATGGATCGCTCTCGCTGCGCATCGGTTTGAACTACGCCAAGGGCTTGCGTCAGGCCAAGGCGGAGGCGCTGGTTACCACGCGTCTACAACATGGATTGTTTCGATCGGTGGACGATGTTGCATTGCGCGTGCCTGAACTGAGCCGCAGAGAATTGGTAAACCTGGCGCGTATCGGCGCTATGAACTCCATCGGAGACGTCGATCACCGGCGGGATGCGCTGTGGCAGGTGGAGCAGGCAGGCCGGCCTGTTGGGCCGCTGCTGCGCGGAATTGCTGCGGAGAGTGAGGGACGAAAAGGTCCGCTGAGGCGCATGTCCACCGATGAGCGGCTAGCGGCCGACTACGCAGGAACCGGACTCACCACTGGACCACATCCGCTTGCCTATCATCGGGAGCGGTTGCGCAGGGACCGCATGCTGGCGGCGCAGGATCTGGCGCACTGCGCGAACGGACAGTATGTGCGAGCGGTAGGATGCGTCATTGCGCGTCAGAGGCCAGGCACGGCAAAGGGATTCGTGTTTCTTTCGATGGAAGACGAGACCGGAATCATGAACGTGATTCTCACACCCGATGTCTTCGAGCAGAATCGCGTGGTGGCGACGCGCAGCCGTTTCCTGCTGGTGGAGGGACCGCTTCAGCACCAGGAAGGCGTGATCCACATCAAGGCGCAGCGACTGACGCAGGTGGACATCACGAGTGCGGACATGCGCTCGCACGACTTCCACTGATTTCAGCGGACGACTTCCAGGGCCCTCCGAGTCCAATGCTCGCGGCAGAGTTCACGGCCCTTCTGGATCGCGCGGCGGTCGAGAACGAGCCATTTGGGGCCTTTGACCAGGCGCAGCAGCGCGAGATCTACATGATCGAGTGGAATCTCGGGTGTGATCTCCAGCAGCGAGCCAAGCATGACCATGTTCGTCACACGAGGATCGCCAAGTCCATCGGCCACCTGCGTGAACGGCAGCGCAAGAGCGTGGACACCCTTAGCCACGCAATCGGGAGGCAGAGCGTCCCCGTTATAGAGGATCCATCCTCCGGGGCGTACGCTGGCCGCAAACTTGTGCAATGAGGGTTCGTTCATGGCGACGAGGATATGCGGAGCCGTCACCATCGGGGAATCGATAGTTTGGTGCGAGAGGCGCACATGGCAGTTCGAGGTTCCGGAGCGCATCTCCGGCCCATAGGATGGCAGCCAGGAAACTTCCATCCCCGCACCAAGGCCGGCCTCCGCAAGCACTTCGCCCAGCAACAGAACTCCCTGGCCGCCGAAGCCGGCAATGCGCAGTTGCAGGTCGATGTCCTGCACGGTTGTGGTTCGCTGGCCTTCCGCAGGTTCATTAGTTGCGATGTCGAGCAGAGTTGGAATGGCCGCAAGCTCCGGCGATGCTTCTGGAGCAGGACGAGTGGCTCTCTCCCTGGTGCGGTCACAAAGGACGCCGAGCGGATAGATCTTCTCCATGACCTCGCGAACCCAGCGCTGCGCCTCGACCGGGGCCATCTTCCAGATCGTTGGGCAGGGCGAGAGGATCTCGACCAGGGAAAAGCCGAGGCCGTTCACCTGGTTCTCGACAGCGCGGCGAATGGCGCGCGCCGCCTGCGCAAGCTGTTTGTTGTCACCCAACCCGACTCGCTCGATATAGACCGGTGCCTCGAGGGTGGCCAGCAGTTCGCTGACGCGCAGGGGATAGCCTTCGTTGACAGCGCTGCGGCCGTTGGGCGTGGTGGTGCTGCGCTGGCCGAGCAGCGTGGTGGGAGCCACCTGGCCGCCGGTCATGCTGTAGATAGCGTTGTTGACGAAGATGGCGGTGATGTTCTCGCCACGATTGGCGGCGTGCAGGATCTCCGCGGCGCCGATGGCCGACAGATCGCCGTCGCCCTGGTAGCTGACGACGATGGAATTGGGATGGCTGCGCTTGACGCCGGTGGCGACGGCGGGCGCGCGGCCGTGCGCCGCCTGCACGTTGCCGACGTCGAAGTAGTAGTAGCCGAAGACCGAGCAGCCGACCGGACTGATGAGGATGGTGCGGTCCTGGATGCCGAGGCCGTCGATGGCGGCGGCCAGCATCTTGCTGATGTTTCCATGGCCACAGCCGGGGCAGTAGTGCGTCTGGTGTTGCGGCTCGCTCTTGCGTTCATAACGGTCGTAGAATGCGGCGGCCTTGTGGTGCGCAATTTCGTATTCGGCGATCGGTTCAGACGACATGCAAGGTCCCTTTCTGCGCCAAGAGCTCGCTATGAATGCTGCGGACCCGGTCCAGGACTTCATGATGCGACGGTACGTTGCCGCCGCCGCGGCCGAGGAACTGGACGGCGCATGCTCCGTTGAGGGCGAGGCGCACATCGTCGACCATCTGGCCGTTACTCATCTCGACAGCCAGGAAGACGCGGGCGGTTTGGGCGGCACGGCGGAAGTCCGACACGGGAAATGGATACAGGGTGATGGGACGAAGCACGCCGACGCGAATGCCTTCAGCGCGGGCTTCGGCGGCGACGGCTTTGAGAATGCGGGCGACGATGCCGTAGCCGACCAGGACGATGTCGGCGTCGTCGGTGAACCACGCTTCGGCGCGGGCTTCGTTGGCCTCGGCAACGCGATATTTGGACTCGAGGGCGCGGCTGTGGGCTTCCATCTCATCGCAGTCGAGGTGAAGCGAGTTGATGAGGTTGGGCCGAGTGGCCGCGGTGCCGTCGACCGCCCAGTCCGGCAGATGCGGTTCGATGGCGGCGTGCGGGAACTCGACAGGCTCCATCATCTGACCGATGAAGCCGTCGGCGAGGACCACGACGGGATTGCGATAGCGGTCGGACAGTTCGAAGGCCAGGGCGGTGAGGTCGGCCATCTCCTGGACGGAGTGCGGGGCGAGGACGATGGTGTGGTAGTTGCCGTGGCCGCCGCCCTTGACGACCTGGTTGTAGTCGCTCTGCTCGGCGGCGATGTTGCCGAGGCCGGGGCCGCTGCGGGTGATGTCGGCGACGACGCAAGGGAGTTCGGCGCCGGCGAGGTAGCTGACGCCCTCCTGCATGAGGCTGATGCCGGGGCCGCTGGATGCGGTCATGCAGCGCACGCCGGCCGCGGAGGCGCCGTAGAGCATGTTGATGGCGGCGACTTCGCTCTCTGCCTGGAGGAAGACGCCACCGGTTTTGGGCATGTAAAGGGCAGCGGCCTCGGCGATCTCGCTGGCAGGGGTAATGGGATAGCCGTAGAATGCGCGGCACCCGGCTAGTACGGCGCTTTTGAGGAGGGCCTCGTTGCCTTTCATCAGCTCGCGGCTCATCGGGCGGCTCCTTGGATGGCGGCGGGGCGGATGGCGGGGCGCAGGCGGAGGACGGTGATGGCGCCGGGCTCGGGGCAGGCCAGGAAGCAGATGCCGCAGGCGGTGCATCCGGAGCCGGTGTAGGCGGCGGTGCGGTAGCCGTAGTGGTTGAGCTGGTCTTTGAGGGTGATGACCTTTTTGGGGCAGGATTCGATGCAGAGGCCGCATCCTTTGCACTCGTCCTGGTTGACGCGGAGCAGACCGCGGTCACGCATCTCCGCAACTGGCATGTTGTCCTTCCTCATCGGAGTCGGGGCGTCTCGCAATATGGCGCATTTAGAAACCATTGAAGCCGGTATGATCGTGCAACCTGGTGCGGGCTGGCGGCAGTGATTGGCATCACGTTCAGGGCTGGAAACGGGGATTCGGCGGTAAGGGGCCGAGGTGGGGGACGATACACTGGCCATTCTCAGTTTGCACACATCAACCGGGAGTCAAACGAGTGGGTCTTCAACTGCGAGTCAGAATGACGCCTGTGAGGGGCCTTGCCGCTGTTCTGATGGCCGCTGCCGCCCTTGCGTGCCAGGGACAACAAGCTGCCGAAGCGGGCGCGAAGACGAGCCGGCCGTGGGAGTTGCAGAATCAGTGGCTCAAGGCGACGGTTCAGGCGGGCGAGGGCAGGGTTGAGCGCCTGGTGGTGATCGATCGTCCCGATCATCGCGAGTTAGCGATCCAGAACCCGTTTGAGCTGCGTTTGAAGGACGGAAGGACATTTGGCATCCGGAATTTGAAGGTTATCGGCTTGCCAGTTCTAACCGATCATCCTGCGCATCCCGAAGCGTCGCGGGTGGCGGAACGGATGCATGGCGAAGAACTGCGTGTGGGGCTTGAGGCAGAAGATCACTCGTTTTCGGTGAGTTGGTCGCTGATGCTTCTGGATGACTCGCACTATATTCGCCAGAACGTGACGCTGGGAGCGGGGCAGGCGGATGTGGCGATCGAGCGCGTGCAGCTGATCGATTTGCCGCTTGCCGATGCGCATGTAGCAGGGACCGTGGATGGGTCGCCGATTGTGGCGGGGAATCTCTTTCTGGGATTTGAGCATCCGCTGTCAAAGTCGCGGGTGACGCAAGGACGGGCGACGGCGTGGATGGAGCGCGATTTGCCGCTGAAGAGCGGGCAGTCGGTTTCGTATTCCTCAGTGATCGGGGTGGCGCGGCCGGGGCAGATGCGGCGGGATTTTCTGACGTATATCGAGCGGGAGCGGGCGCATCCTTACCGCACGTTTCTGCATTACAACTCGTGGTACGACCTGGGGTACTTCGACCCGTATGACGCCAACGGTGCCGTGGACCGGCTGAATTTCTTTGGCCGGGAGCTGGTGGAGAAGCGGGGCGTTCATATGGATTCTTCGCTGTTTGACGATGGGTGGGATAATCACGCGTCGTTGTGGAAGTTCAACAGCGGGTTCCCGGAGGGATTCACGCCGGTGAAGGCGGCGGCGGAGAGGTATGGTTTTGAACCCGGCGTGTGGATGTCGCCGTGGGGTGGCTACTCAAAGCCGAAGCAGGAGCGGATTGCGTTTGGTAAATCGGAGGGGTACGAGATTGTGCAGGGAGGGTACGCGCTGTCAGGGCCCAAGTATTATGCGGCGTTTCGCGATGTGTGCCTGGAGATGATGCGCAAGTACGGGGTGAACCAGTTCAAGTTTGATGGGACGGGCAACGTGGACTCGGTGGTGCCTGGCAGCCAGTTCGACAGCGATTTTGCGGCGGCGATTCATCTGATTGGAGAGCTGCGCGAGGCGAAGCCGGATCTGTTTGTGAACCTGACGACGGGAACGTGGCCATCGCCGTTCTGGCTGATGTATGCCGATTCGATCTGGCGCGGCGGCGAGGACGATAGCGTTGCGGGCGTGGGGCCGTATCGGGAGCGGTGGATTACGTATCGCGATGCGGCGACGTATGAGAATGTGGTGCAGGGCGGGCCGCTGTATCCGCTGAACTCGCTGATGCTACACGGCATGATTTTTGCGCAGCATCACAAGGAGCTGGACAAGGATCCGCAGAACGATTTTCGCAACGAAGTGCGCTCGTACTTTGGAACGGGAACGCAGTTGCAGGAGATGTACATTACGCCGTCGCTGTTGAGCGCGCAGAACTGGGATGACCTGGCTGAGGCGGCGCGGTGGTCGCGGGAGAATGCGGAGGTGCTGAAGGACACGCATTGGGTGGGGGGCGATCCGGCGTGGGGCGAGATTTATGGATGGGCATCGTGGACGCCAAAGAAAGGGATACTGGTGTTGCGGAACCCGAGCGATAAGGCGCAGGCGGTGAAGCTGAAATTGCAGGATGTGTTTGAGCTGCCGGAGGGCGCGGCGCAACGGTATTCGGTAAAGCCTCCGTGGGCGGCGTCAATGGTGGTTACGGTTGAGATGGAGGCGAAGGAACCACAAGAGTTTAAATTGGCGCCGTTCCAGGTGGTGACGCTGGAGATGAGGCCGGAGTAGATTTGGCTTGGTGGAGTTTGGTGGTATCCCATGTCTCCAAAGACGGGAGACATGGGGCACCCACAGTCTGTGGAATTGAAAGGTAGAACAACGTCAATAACAACCACAGATTCTTCGCTTACCACCCCCAAACTGAGAGACGTTTGGGGCCCTGTGCGCTCAGAATGACATCTGAATTGGTTTGAGTAGTTCATTGAAGATTGGATGGAGAAGATGGAAGCTCCCACATTGTTGGTGATGGCGGCGGGAATGGGCAGCCGCTACGGCGGGTTGAAGCAGATTGACCCGGTAGGCCCGGCGGGCGAGACGATTATCGACTACTCGATTTATGACGCGCTGCGGGCGGGGTTCGGCAAGCTGGTGTTTGTGATCCGCGGCGACATTGAGCAGGCCTTCAAGGAGACGGTTGGGGCGCGGTTTGAGAAGCGCGCGCCGGTGGAGTATGTGTTTCAGGAGCTGGATAAGCTGCCCGCGGGATTCAGCGTGCCGGAGGGGCGGACGAAGCCGTGGGGGACGACGCAGGCGGTGCTGATGGCGGCCGATGTGGTGCGCGAGCCGTTTGCAGTGATCAATGCCGATGATTTTTATGGGGCGGAGAGCTATCGGGTGCTGGCCGAGCAGTTGAAGTCGGGCTCGCCGGATTATGCGATGGTTGGTTTTATTCTTCGCAACACGCTTTCGGATTTTGGTTCGGTGGCGCGCGGGGTGTGCCGCGTAGATGCGGGCGGCTATCTGGCGACGGTGGAGGAGCTGACGAGCATTGAGCGGGATGGGGATCATGCGAAGAACACCGATGCGATGGGCAAGGTGACGGAGCTAAGCGGTGATGAAGCGGTGTCGATGAATATGTGGGGATTTACGCCGAAGATCTTTGGGCAATTGCGCGAGGTGTTCCAGCGATTTTTGGAACGCAGCGGCAAAGAGCTGAAGTCGGAGAGCTATATTCCAAGCGCGGTGAATGAACTGATGGCGGCGGGCCAGGCTCGGGTGAAGGTGCTGCGTTCGAGCGATTCGTGGTTCGGGGTGACGTATCGCGAGGATCGGCCGCGGGTGGTGGAGAGCATTGGGAAGCTGATTGAATCCGGAAAATATCCCAGGGCCTTGTGGAAGTAAGGGACCCCAAAGAGGTTGGTGCGGCGGCTCGCCAGTTCTCCGTGCCTGGCGAGTTTGGCGACGCCGCTCGCTATGGCAGCGGTCATATCAATGAGTCGTACCGCGCGATTTTCCGCAATGGAAGCCGCGAAGAACACTTCCTGCTGCAGCGCATCAATACGCACGTCTTCCCCAATGTTGCCGGGCTGATGGAGAACATTGAGCGCGTAACCGAGCACGTTGGCAGGTCGGTTGAAGACAGGCCAGATCGCGAGCGGCGGGCGCTCCGGCTGATTCGGACCCTGGATGACCGAGTGTGGCACCAGGACGAAGCTGGCGGCTGCTGGCGAATGTATCAGTTTGTAGGCCATGCGCGCGCTTTGGATACGGTTGAGTCTGCCGAGCAGGCATATCAGGTTGGCAAGGCGTTTGGTGAATTTCAGCAGCAACTTGCGACCATGCCGGCACCTCGGCTATACGACACCATTCCAGATTTTCACCACACTGGCAAACGGTATGCGGCGCTGGAGGAGGCAATCGCGCGCGATGTGGCGGGACGCGCGCAATCAGTGCAGGCAGAGATCGGATTCGCGCGGGCGCGCAAACCCATCACGACAATGCTGCTGGATGCCGGCCTGCCTGAGCGCATTACGCACAATGATACGAAGTGCAATAACGTTCTGCTGGATGGTGCGACGAGCGAGGCGATCTGCGTGATCGATCTCGACACGGTGATGCCGGGACTGGCGGGTTATGACTTCGGGGATATGGTGCGGACGATGACCAGCCCGGCTGCAGAGGATGAGCGCGATCTGTCGCGTGTGTACCTGCGGGTTCCTGTCTTCGAGGCGATTGTGCGCGGGTATCTCTCGGCTGCGGGGGCCTTCTTAACGAGGGCGGAGAGGGAATGTCTTCCGCTTGCGGGAAAGCTGATCACGTTCGAGATCGGGATCCGTTTTCTGACGGATTATCTTTCAGGAGACACGTACTTCAGGATCCATCGTCCGGAACATAACCTGGACCGGTGCAGAACGCAGTTCAAGCTGGTGGAGTCGATTGAGTTGAACGAGGATGCGTTGAACAGGTTGGTGGAGGGGCTGGGCTAGGTTCACCTGGGGTGCACGAGATCCCTCAGGGGCTAAAGCCCCAATGTTTATGCGCCTTCTTGCGGCACGACTGAAGTCGTGCCCTGACGCTTCGTGCCTCCCTGAAGAATTTCTCGTCGAGCTCTGAAGTCGTGCTTTGACGCTTCGTGCCTCCGTGTAGAACATTTCGTCAAGCTCTGAAGTCGCGCTTTGACGCTTCGGCTCCCTGAAGTCTTGACGGGCACTTCGTGCATCTCGCAAACAGTTCTTCCGCAGCCTGTGAAAGCGGGCCCGTTCCATGCAGCTCTCGTGAAACCGTTAGTGTGAGCTGGCGGAGCAGCTGGTCGTCGATGCCGCGTCGACCAGCTTGCGCAGGGCGGGCAGGAAGACGAAGCGAACGAGGCCGGATGGCTTGGCGGCTGCGTCGATCGCGGCGGTCTGCGTGTCGTGCCAGGGTGCGGCGGGGCAGGCGTGCTCGTCGAGGAACGAGAGGGCTTGAAGGCCTGTGGTGGCGAAGGCGTCAAGTTGTCTGGCGCGGTCGGCGAGATCGGAGAGGCGCGGGGAGTTGAGGGCGCGGGCTTCGATTTCGGGAGCGGCGGTTTGCCATTGTTCGAATTGATGGCGCAGGGTGATGCGGGCGGCTTGCGGATTGGATGAGAGCGCGGCATCGACGGTCTGGGCGAACTCCTGGCGGGCGGGTGGATCGGGGACTACGGCGTCGACGAAGCGGTCGAGGGAGCTGAGGGCGTCGGTGTGCTGGTTCTGATAGCGATCATGGAACGTGATGGGCTCGGTGATGGTGGCGAGGACGTCGAGCGCGGCGGGGTCCGCGGAGTTCCAGAGATTGCGACGGAGTTTTTTGGGGCCGATGATGTGGGTGAGGCCGACGTCCTCGAGTTCGAGCGAGGCGATGCGGAGGCGGCGGTACATGCTGTCGAGGTCGCGATCGGATTGAGGAGACCAGAGGCGCTCGGCGATGGCGAGGGTGCGGGGCCAGGCGCGCGAGTCGACGGTCTCGGGATTGATTTGCTCACCCCACATGCAGATTTCGCCGCCGAGGATCAGCTTCTGCTGGTCGGGCGTGAGGGTGGTGGCGGCGGGGATGGGATCGGCCAGAAACATTTCTGCGGAGGTCTTCTGCGCATCGAGATAGTAGGGCGCAGAGAGGATGCCGGTGTAGCCCTGCTGCGCGCCCTGCGAGAGTGAGGCTTCGCCGCGCCAGCTCTGGATCAGGATGTCTTTAGGGAGATCGGGGTTGAGGATTTCATCCCAGCCCATCATCTTTTTGCCGTGTTTTTGGAGGATGGGGAGGAGCTTTTTGTTGAAGTACGCCTGCAGGTCGGCGGGGGCTTTGATGTCGTGCTTCTGCATGTAGTCGGCGATTTTGGGATTCTGGAGCCAGCCTTTGCCGGCGGTTTCGTCGCCGCCGATGTGGAAGTAAGCGTCTGGAAAGATCTCGGCCATTTCTCCGATGAAGGCATCGAGGAACTTGTAGGTTTTTTCGTTGGTGGGATCGAGTTCGGCCTGGGGAATGCCGAAGACGGTGGGGAGGGCGCGGATGTCTTCGCCGGCGCCGATTTCGGGATAGGCGAGGAGCCAGGCGGAGGTGTGGCCGGGGATGTCGAATTCCGGGACGACGCGAATGCCGCGGGCGCGGGCATAGGCGACGACATCGCGCATCTGGTCCTGGGTGTAGTAGAGGCCGTTGGAAGCGACGTCGGTAAAGCGCGGGAACTTTTTGCTTTCGGCGCGAAAGCCCTGGTCGTCGCTGAGGTGCCAGTGAAAGACGTTGAGCTTGGCGATGGCCATGGCGTCGAGGGTGCGCTTGACGACGTCGATGGGCTCGAAGTGACGGCTGACGTCGAGCATGAAGCCGCGCCAGTGGAAGCGGGGGGCGTCGTCGATGATGACGGCGGGAAGATGGCACGCGCCGCTGTCGGTGGCGATGAGCTGCAGGAATGTCTCGAGGGCGTGCATGGCGCCGACGTCGGTGGAGGCAGTGAGGACGGCGGACTGCGGGGTGACGGTGAGGGTGTAGGTTTCGTCTTCGTCGAGGCTTTGGGGGTCGGCGCCGGGAGAGGCGACTTTGAGGACGAGGAGGTTGGATGTGTTGGCGGCGTCGGCCTGGGCGCGGCGAATGCCTCCGCAGGTGCGATCGAGACGATCGAGGAAACGGGTGAGGGCGGCGTCGAGGCGGGGGTCGTGGGAGCCGTCGATTGCGGCGTGGAAGTGGGAGTCGAGAGTGAGCTGTCCGGCCTGGACGGTGACGGAGCGCGGAAGCGGGATGAGGTTGAGATGCTGGTCGGGATCGGAGCTTTGGGCGGTTGCGGGCGTCATGAGGATCGGCAAAAGAAGAAGAAGCGCGAAAAGATTAGCGGCGCGGCGAGGTACTTCAATAAAGAGAAGCGCAGAAATAAACATGGTTTGCTCGTTTCTTTCGAACGTATTGCTGATGCACTGAGTATCGTAAATGGCGCGGTGGAGTGGAGGGCGCGTCAGAGGCGGTAGGCTTCGCGCGCGGTACCGCTGAGGATGCACTGCTGCTCATCGGGCGAGAGATCGGCGATCCATGCTCGCACGGTGTCGAGCCAGGTGCTGTAGTGGGCGGCCAGGGTGAGGACGGGCCAGTCGGAACCAAACATGAGGCGACGGGGACCGAAGGCGGCCAGCACTACGTCGAAGTAAGGACGAAGTTGTTGCGCAGTCCAATGGGTCCAGTCGGCTTCGGTCGCCATGCCGGAGAGTTTGCAGTAGACGTTCTCGCGCCGGGCAAGCTCGCGAATATGTCCTGCCCATGGTTCAAGGCGATTTTCTTTGATCCTGGGCTTGGCGATGTGGTCGAGGACGAAGACCTGCTGCGGATGGCGGTCGACGAATTCGATGGCATGGGGAAGGTGGCGCTCGAAGATGAGGATGTCGTAGACGAGACTGTAACGCTTCAGCTGCTCGACTCCGCGATTGAAGCCTGGGCCCAAGATGAAGCGATCGTCGGGCTCATCCTGCACAACGTGACGCACTGCTTTGAAGCTGGGGTTGGACGCGAACCGGTCGAGGACGGAGGCCAGGTCGGGAGAGTAGAGGGGCACCCATCCGACGACACCCTGGATCAAACTGTGTTGAGCCGCGGTCTGCAGTAACCATTCGGTCTCGGCGAGATTCTGGCATGCCTGCACGGCAACGGTTCCGATTACGCCGACGGGGGCAGCGGCCTGGGCCAGATCCTCGACGAGATAGTCACGGCGCAACGGGGTCATGGCATCGCTGTCCATCCAACCGTAGTCGCTGTGGTTGTATTTCCAAAGATGATGGTGGGCGTCGATCAATACGTCGCTCCCTCGCTTCAATTTGACGAGGCAATGATAACAACGAGGGACTCAGAGACGAAGGCACAGAGGGACAGGAGTCAGCGGGCGATGTAGACGGTTGCCTTGCCGATGGATTGGCGTTGGAAGCAGCTCTCAGAACCGAGTGCGTTCTCGGCTCCGCCGAGAAGCAACCAGCCGCCGCGGAACAGGGTGCCATGGATTTGGCGCAGAATGGGCTTCCTGGTTTCCGAGTCGAAGTAGATCATGACGTTACGGCAGAACACGGCATCGAAGGGCCCGAGGTTGGTCATGGGTTTGCGCAGGTCGATGGTTTTGAACGTGACCATGCGGAGAACTTCGTCCCGAAGCTGCCAATCGTTGTCGGCGCGACGGAAATGCTTGACCAGGAGGGCGGCCGGCAGACCGCGGTTGACTTCAAACTGAAGATATTTGCCGGCTCGCGCGCGTTCGAGAGTCTGGGAGGAAAAGTCGGTAGCGAAGATTTGAATATCCCAATCGCCGAGGCCGGCCTGCAGGAGCAGCATAGCCAAGCTATAGGCTTCCTGTCCGGTGGACGCGGCGGCAGACCAGAAACGCAGCTTCCGAGAATGGCTGCGTTCCTCGATCAGCAGCGGCAGCAATTCGGTGCGTATGGCCTCATATTGAGCCGGATCGCGAAAGAAGTACGTTTCGTTGGTGGTCATGGCCTCAAGGACCTGGCGGCCCAATTCAATGGGAGGGGAATTCATGAGCTGTACGCAGAGATCGTCGAGGGTGGTAAGGCCAAATCGATGGGCGACAGGAGCGAGACGGGTTTCGACCAGATAGTGTTTGTCGTCTTCAAGGACAATGCCGATTTCAGCGTAGATATGGCGCTGGAGAAACCGGTAGTTCTCGTCGCGAATCTGCGTGATTTTGGCGGATGAATACATGGATTTCCTTCAGGCGCGGCGCGCCAGGCGCAGGATCTCGGGCGCACATTGGTCAAGGGGAAGAACGCAGTCGGCGATTCCCGCGTTTGTGACAGCTCCGGGCATACCCCACACGACGCTTGACTGTTGGTCTTGAGCGATGATGAGGGCTCCATGCTGTTTGAGCGACTCGGCTCCGCGCCGTCCGTCCTGGCCCATGCCGGTTAGAACTGCCGCAATCGTCGAGCCGCCGTAGACTTCGGCGGCCGAGCAGAAGAGTGCGTCGACCGCGGGCCTGCAGAAGTTCAGAGGCGGAGACTGATCGAGATGTACGCGAACCGAGCCGCCGCCTTGGATGACGGTCATGTGGAAGTCGCCTGGGGCGATGAGGACATTGCCGGGAAGAACGGGTTCCGCCTCTTTTGCCTCGCGCACGCGAAGGTTGCATTTGGAGTTCAGGCGCTCTGCGAGCAGCCTGGTAAAGAGGGCCGGCATATGTTGCACGACGAGGACAGGGAGGTGGAATCCGACCGGAAACCGAGGCAGCAGATTGTCGAGGGCAGCGGGCCCTCCAGTTGAGCAACCGATCAGTACAACTTTAGGAACAGCGTGCGAGGGAAAAGTAAGGAGGCGGCCAGGAGCCGGCAATGAGCTAGCCGGGGCAACAAGCAGGGGGTCGCCCGGAAGAGTGAAGAACTGCTTGATCTTGGGAATCAGTTCTTCGCGCAGACGCGGAGTGAGCGGTCCAGGGAACCTTCGTTGGAAGCCTTGGTGACATAGTCGTCGGCTCCGAGGCGTCAGGGCTTCAAAGGTGATGGCGGCGCCGTGCTCGGTCAGGGTGCTGAACATGATGACTCGGAGCCCGGGATATCGCGGCCGCATGCGCCGCAGCGTTTCGAGCCCGTCCATGATGGGCATCTCGATATCGAGGGTCAGACATCGGGATGCAGTTGCGGGATGCGCTGCAAGGCGATGGCGCCGTTTGACGCGGCGCCAACCACCTCGATGACACTATCCTGCTCGAGCGCATCGGTGACCAGACGCCGAATTACGACCGAGTCGTCGACCACGAGGACCCGAATTCGCTCCCCTTGCGAGGAAGCGATCGTTTGAGCACGGCTCTTGACTCCACGGGATCCTCAGGGTGGACACCCGCCAATTCGCAGCTTTCCGACGAGAATGTCTCGGGTGAATGGCTTCATGACGTACTCATTCGCGCCCGCCTTCAGGGCCGACGCCATGTGCGTCCAGTTCCGTCTCAGTGGTGACCATCATCACGAGCCATGGCACCGAATTCGGGGGTCTTGCGCAGACGCTTGAGCAGTTCGAGCCCGTTCATTTCCGGCATGTTCCAATCGACGAGCACCAAGCGAGATCGGGCGTTTCTTCTTTGGCCATGCAGGGTCCAGAGCCTCTCGCCCGTTCTCGGCTTCGCGAACGTCGTAGCCCAGTCCCTAAAGCGTATTCGCGGAGGATTATGCGCATGGCTCTCGAATCATCGACTACCAGTGCTTTCGCCATCATCGTTCCTCTTGAATCTGGGTGATGGCGGCCGAGGCGAGATTCGACCCGGCCGCCTGCCTGGGCAGGATCAGAACGTGAACCTGGCCACCACTCTCTGGAGTTGCGCAGCCATCCGGCTCAACTCCTGGCAGCGGTCTGCGTATCGGCTGCGCCGCGGGTTGTATTCTTGGCCGCGGTTGCGACACCGCTGATGTTTTTGGCGATTTCGCCCACGCCTTTGGCTGCCTCGCCACGTTTCGGCCGATTTCGTTGGTGGTCACGGTCTGCTCTTCGACTGCCGAGGCGATGCTGTTAGAGATGTCGTTGATCTGGTTGATGATGGTGCCGATCTCCTCGATGGCTTTCACGGCGCCCTTGGTATCGCCCTGGATGGCTTCGATTTTCTGGCCGATCTCCTCGGTTGCCTTAGCGGTCTGCTTGGCAAGTTCCTTGACTTCGTTGGCAACCACCGCGAATCCCTTGCCCGCCTCGCCGGCGCGAGCGGCTTCGATGGTGGCGTTCAAGCGCCAGCAGGTTGGTCTGCTGCGCGATGGAGGTAATGACCTTGATCACGTTGCCGATCTCCTGGCTGGACTCGCCCAGCTTCTGCATGGTTCCGTTGGTGGACTGCGCCGACTGGACTGCATTTTTGGCCACGCGCGCCGACTCGTTGCGTTTTTGGCGATCTCGCGAATGGAAGCCTGCATCTGCTCGGCGGCGCTCGCCACGACGGCTACATTGGCGAAACCTGTTCGCTGGCGGCGGACACGACGTTGGCCTGTGTGGCAGTCTCCTCGGCGTTGCCGGCCATCTGGTGGCTTACCGCGGTGAGTTCTTCCGACGAGGATGCCAAGGCGAGGGCGCTCTGCGCCGCGGCTTTGAGCGGATCGACGACAGTTTCGAGCGTCCTGTTGATGCCTTCGACGATTTTGCGGAAGTCTCCCACGTGCCGTGAGGTGTCAGCGCGGGTGCCGAGTTTGCCCTCGGCGGCGGCCTGGACGAGCATGTCGGTATCGGCAATCAGGGCCTGAATATTGGTCTTGAGCAGGACGAGCCACTCATGAATCTGGTCCTGGTCGGAGGCCTTCGCCACGCTGGCGGACATGTCGCCATTGGCGATTTTTGTGATGAAGGCGACCAGGTCGCTCAACCAGTCGTGCACGCCGTTGATCGCATCTTTCATCCGGGCATGATCACCCTTGCAGTCGATTTCGACCTTTTCGCGCAGGTTGCCGCCGCGGATGAGCCGGAGCACCCGATTGCCTTCGCCGATGGGCAACAGAATGGCGTCGAGCATCTGGTTGACGCCTTCGAGGACCTTGCGATATTCGCCCTGGTGCCTGGCGGCATCGGCACGAAAGTCGAGCCGTCCATCTCGGGAGGCTTCGATGAGCACTGTCGTCTCGTTGACGAGAGCCTTGATATTGTCGATGCAGGCGTTGAGGCTGTTCTTGATCTCGTTGAAATCGCCGTTATAGGTGTCGGTGATCTTGGGAGGGATGTCGCCCTTGGAGATGCGGTCGACGTAGGTTGCCGAGAAGTTGAGCGGGCCGATGACGGCATCGAGCGTGGCGTTCACGCCTTCGATGACCTTGCGGTAGTCACCTTCGTGCCTGGAAGCATCGGCACGCGTGGACAGTCTGCCTTCTACAGCAGCCTTGGCGAGCATGTTGGCATCGGCGATCATGGCGTGGAGAGCCTGTATTTGCGGGGTGATGTCGGTGGCGAACTTCACAACCTTGAAGGGTTTGCCATGGCCATCGAGGATGGGGTTATAGCATGCCTGAATCCACACTTCGCGGCCGCCCTTGCCAATGCGTTTGTATCGGGCGGCCTGATAGTGACCGCGCTTCAAGCTGGCCCAGAACTCTGCGTATTCGGGGCTTTTCCGATGTTCCTCGTCGACGAACATGCTGTGGTGTCTGCCTTTGATCTCCTCGAGGGAGTACCCCAACACGCTCAGAAAAATGTCATTCGCGTCGAGGACGAGCCCATCCATGTCGAATGCGATGACCGCCTGGGATTTGCGAATGGCGGCCACCTGGCCGGCGTAGTCGGCAAACAATTCGGGATCGATAGCGGCCGGTTGCGGCGGGGCTGTTCGGGCGGTGGAACTTGCGGCGGGGCTTTCGAGCTCCGGCTCCAGGAGAGCGGTTCCAGCGGACGCGCGCTGCGCCCACACTTTGTTCCGATCGTGACTTTCTCGCTTGCTCATTGCTTTCCCTTCTAAATCCGGAGACATTGCGGCGCGGAGTATGTCTTTCGCGAACCGCGAGGCATTTTCGTGAGCCTGAGATGGATATCGGCAGGAGGGGACGAACTCTTCAGAGTCAGGGGGATTTCGAGTTTTGCGAAGGAACGGAAATTGCGGGCTAGCGAACGAAATCGGGCGAATACGCGCTGCCGGGGTCGATGGAGGAGGCGATGATGCCCAGGTTTTTCAGTTGCGAGGAGGTTGTCAGCCATCGGTCTGCGGACATGCGACCGATTTCATTGAGGCCACCGCTGCCGGTGATGAACGCGCCGTCTTTGAGGGCCCGGGCCGTGTAGGCCTCTTGCGCCGAATTGAGCGCAGGGTTCAGCGCGAGCAAGTGGGTGTTGGTTGAGTCGGGATTCTGGAGGTAGTCGTTCCAGCCGCGGATGCTGGCGCGCACGAACTTCGCGACAAGGTCGGGATGCTGCGTGGCGAAATCGCGGGTGGTGAACTGGACGCGATAGGGATCGTATCCCGATTTGCTGATGAGGAGGGTACGAACCTGAGCGCCGGCCTGTTGGGCGAAGAAGGGTTCGCTGGTAATAAAAATCTGTTGAACATAGGTTGGATCGGCGAGGAAGTTGGCGATGGAGAGAGTGGAGGGGATCTGGCGCACCTGGCGGAGACCGTACCGGCTGACGACGTATTTGAGCCAGGTGGCGCCGGTCTGGGCAGCGACGGTGTGGCCGTCGAGGTCCTTGAAGTCGCGCACGGGAGACTGCTCGTGGACCATGATGGCCTGGGGATCGTGCTGCATGGTTGCGGAGACCGCTACGAGTGGAAGTCCGTTGGAGATCCACTCCAGGACCTGGTCGCTGGAGCCGAGGCCGATGTCAGCTTTTCCGGTAGCGACCTGTTGAGCCACACTTCCATATTGCGGCAGGGGAAGGATGGCGACGTCGAGGCCTTCGGCTTTGTAGTAGCCCTGCAGTTGCGCGGTGTAGAAGCCGCCGACCTCCGGTTGCGGGTACCAGTCGAGTTGCAGGCGGATGGGAGTCAAGCCGTTGGGGGGCGCGGCCTGGCGCGATCGGCAGCCGGGGAGGATAAGCGTGCCTGCGATGATTGCCCAGAATGCAAAGCGGTGGAGAGATGGAATGGGGCGCAAATTTACCTCGCGATGAGTCCTGGTGAGAAAAACGTATCATGAGGCGAGCCGCTGGTGGTTGCTTTCTCGAAGAGGATGAACTGCGAGCCGGCGCCAAGAGCGCGGGGTGATTCTTTATCTCGTCTTGACTTGCGGCATGTTAATTTCAGGCATGGATTCCGTTTCGGTCGGCAGGCGGCTTGAGGGGCGCGCCGGACGGCAGCGCGCGTTCGACGAGGCGTGCATGGCCTCTCTGGCAGCGTTCACGGCGCGATCGATGGTGACGGACAAACCCCGGCCATTCGGCGCGCAGATTGTGCATACACGAACGGGGAAACAGCTGGTGCGGGCGCTGAATGCCGTGCGGCAGCGGTGCGATCCGACGGCGCACGCCGAGGTGCAGGCGATCCGGCTTGCGACGCGACGGCTGAAGCGGCTGTCCCTGGCCGGGTACACGCTTTACACCACATGCGAGCCGTGCCCCATGTGCATGAGCGCGATTCTGTGGGCGCGAGTGGATCGGGTTGTATACGGCGCGACGATCGCCGACGCCAATTGTCATTGCAACCAGATTCAGATACCTGCGACGGAAGTGGCGGCGCGCAGCGATATGCAGTGCGTGGTTGAGGGACCTGTTTTGCGCGATGAGTGCTACGCGTTATTCACCCATCCGCGCATGCTGCGCGCGTTCAAGCTGTGGTCGACGCGCCGAACCAAGTAGAGAGACGCGAACTGGAGTGAGGTCTTCCCGATGGCTGGCGGCATGGCTTCCGATTTGACCCAACTCATCGCCGATCCGGGTCGGGTGCTGACCGCGCCGCAGGTGCTTGACCGCCTGTCTCATGATTTTTACTGGTACTCTCCGATTTTGCGGCCCAAGCTGGCTGCGAAGGTGGCGGATATTGCGGTGCAGCCGCGTGATGCTGCGGAGTTGATGGCGGTGGTGGCGTATGCAGGCAGGAAGGAAGTGCCGGTCACGGTGCGTGGAGCGGGCACGGGCAACTATGGACAGTGCGTGCCGCTGGAGGGCGGCATCCTGCTGGATCTTTCGCTGATGGACCAGCTGGAAGAGATCACGAGCGATGGCGTTGCCGTTTGCCAGCCAGGGCTGCGGCTCGGCGCCTTGGAGACTGCGGCGAGAGCGCAGGGATGGGAACTGCGCATGTATCCATCGACGCTGGTGAAGGCATCGGTGGGAGGATTTCTGGCGGGCGGTTCGGGGGGGATCGGATCTGTGGCGCACGGAGGGTTGAGGGACTTTGACACGGTGCGTGGATTTGAAGTGGTGACCATGGAGCAGCAGCCGCGCGTGGTGAAGCATGAGGGCGAGGCAGTTCACGAGATTCTGCATGCGTGGGGAACGAACGGGATATTGGCGCGCATCTGGTTTGCGCTGGCTCCGGCGGTGGAATGGATGCAGTTCACGGCGGTGTTGGATGGCTATGAGGAGGCATTTGCTTTCGGTGAGTCGATTGCGTGTGGGGCGGCATGGACGAAGCGGCTGGTGACGGTGTTTGAGTGGCCGATTCCCTCGTTTTTCACTCCGGTGAAGCATGTGACTCGGCCAGGGAAGGCGCTGGTTCTGTTGATGATCGCAAAGAGCCAAGTGGCGGAGCTGCGTGATGCGGTGCAGAAGGCGAGCGGAGAGGAGACGTTTGCCGGCGCGTATGATGGCCCGCGCACACAGCCACTGCTGAGCGACTACACCTGGAACCATACGACGCTGTGGGCGATGAAGAGTGATCCGGCTTATACATATTTGCAGTGCGGGTTTTCGGCCGCGGATTGCCGCGAACAATTCCGGTTGCTGCGCGAGCGATTCGGCACGGAGATTCTCTTCCACATTGAGTTCATGAAGAACGGGAGCGGAGAGGTGACGCCGGGCGCGATTCCGGTGGTGCGCTTTACCACCGAGGAGAGATTGAACGACATGATTGCGTACTGCCGGTCGATTGGGGTGTTTGTGGCAAACCCGCACGTGAACTATTTGGAGGATGGGGGCCGATTCCGGGCCGATAACATCCAACTGCGCGCCAAGCAGAAGTACGATCCGCGCGGGCTGCTCAATCCCGGGAAGATGATCAGCTTCCGGAGGGAGTTGCGGTGAGGACGTGGATTCCGGATGCACGCAATTTTGCTTATCTCTCGTGGAAGCAGGTGGACGCACTGCCGCGGGAGCAGACATTGCTGGTTCTGCCGACTGCGGCGATCGAGCAGCATGGACACCATCTGCCGCTGGCAACCGATACGCTGATTAACAATCTGCTGCTGGGCAAGGCGCTGGAGAGTATTGCGCCGGAGTTGCCCATCTACGCGCTGCCGGCGGCGTGCTATGGAAAGAGCAACGAGCACCTTGGATTTCCGGGAACGCTCTCGGTGAGCGCGCAGACGTTTCTTGCAGTGGTTCGCGATTTAGGTGCGAGCATTGCAGCCGGCGGCTTTAAGAAGCTGGTGCTGTACAACACGCACGGGGGCAACACATCACTGGTGGATGTTTGCGCGCGCGACCTACGGGCGGAGTTTGGACTGCGGACCTTCACACTGTTTGGTTCGGCGGGAGCATCGTTCGAGGGGGTAAGCCAGCAGGAGCGGACGTATGGCTTTCATGCGGGAGAGATCGAGACGGCATTTCTGATGCATGCCATTCCGGAGTTGGTGCAAAGGAGCGAGTTCACGTCGAACTACATTGCGCGCATCGAATATCCGGACCTGGTGAAGCCGGAGGGATCGTTTGCAAATTTTGCGTGGCTCACGAAGGACATTGCACCCAGCGGTGTTCTGGGCGATCCGAGCGGAGCGACGGCCGAAAACGGAGCGCGGTGGGTTACGGAAGCGGCGGCGCGCGTGGCTGAGGCTCTGTTGGAGATGTATGCATTTGAACCACGACACGGAGCGTAGGGATGGCGCTGGTGGATTGCGGGAACGGGGTGCGCCTGGAGCGGGGGCGCCCGTGCCATTTGCCGGACAGCACGATCCTTGTCTCGGATCACTACTATCCGCAGGGTGACGGTCCGTGGCCTACGCTCTTCATGCGTCAGCCGTACGGGCGTGATATTGCGTCGACTGTGGTCTACGGGCACCCGGTTTGGTTTGCCCGCCACGGTTACCACGTTGCGATCCAGGATGTACGCGGTCGCGGAGGCTCGGGCGGTGAGTTCTACCCGTTCCGACACGAGGGTCGAGACGGAGCCGAATCGATTGCGTGGCTGAGGAAACATCCTGCCAGCAACGGGCGGATCGGAATGTATGGATTCTCGTACCAGGGCACAACACAATTGCTGGCGGCGGCCGAGGAACCGGAGGGGCTGGCGTGCATTGCGCCACACATGACGGCTGCGGATCTGTTCAACGGCTGGTTCTATCATCACGGGGCGCTGCGTCTCAGTTCCACGATGGGATGGGGAATCCAGATGCTGCGGGAAGACGCGCGGCGGATGGGATTGCGCGATGCTTCGAAAAGTCTGGAAGAGGCGTGGCGGAATTTGCGCGCACAGGCGTTGGCCGCTCCGTATGGCGAGCATTTCTCAGTGGCCGACGCAGAGTTGCCGGGCTATCTGCGCGACTGGGTGACGCACCGCGAGGCCGTCGATTACTGGAGCTCGCTGGATGTGAGCACGCGCCTCGATCGAATTCGCATTCCCGCTTTGCATATTGCCGGATGGTTCGACTTGTATTCGGAGGGATCGATCGCCGGCCATGAGGCGTTACGGAGAGGCGCTGGAAACTCTTTCGCGCGCGAAAACCAGTTCCTGGTTGCCGGCCCATGGATCCATATTCCATGGGGAGACCGGGTTGGCGAGATGACGCTTGGGGATGCGGCGAACCTGGATATAGATGCGCTGTTATTGAGGTGGTTCAATCACTGGTTGAAGGACAGTGGCGAGTTTGCGGCCGAGCCGCGGGTGCGGTATTTCGCGCTCGGGATCAATAAGTGGCGGCGGAGCGAAGAATGGCAGGATGGCCCGGAGTACTCGCTTTACTTGCGGAGTGAGGGCAATGCGAATTCGCGCAAGGGAGATGGGTGGTTGTCTGAACGGCCACCGGAGTGCGAGGAGCCACGCGATATTTTTGTGTACGATCCAGAGGTGCCGGTTGTGGCGCCCGGAGGACTGCAAGCGCTGGCCGGCTGTTTCGATCAGTCGACGATGGAATTGGGCAACAACCTGCTCGTGTACACATCGAAGGCGGCAGTGCGGGAGATGGAGGTATTGGGCAGGCCGCGCGTGAACATATATGCTGCGACCTCGGCGGCTCACGCTGACTTCACCGCCAAGCTCGTTCGCGTTCTTCCAAGCGGGCGAGCGGAATTTCTGTGTATCGGCATCGCGCGCAGTTCGTGGTTGTTTCGGGAAGCGGGGTACGCGGCCGACACGGTTCAATCATGGGAGTTCACGCTTGAGCCGATTGCATTTGTGCTGCAGCCGGGCGAGTGCTTGCGGCTGGAGGTGGCGAGTTCGGCGTTTCCGCTCTACGATCGCAATCCGGGCACGGCCATCGCGCCGCAATTGGCAGACGAATGGAGCTGGTCGCGTTCGACGCAACAGGTGCTTCACGGCCCGCAGCATGCGTCCACGCTTTGTTTGCCGATTAAAGGAGAGCCGGCATGGTAAGCGCGCCTGAGATTGCATTGCAGGGCGTGACCAAGCGATACAGTTCAGGGGCGTTGGCGCTGAACGACATCTCGTTCGCGGTGGAGCGAGGAGAGTTTGTCACCCTGCTTGGGCCTTCGGGTTGCGGAAAGTCGACGCTGCTGCGCCTTGTATCGGGGTTAAGCGCTGCCACGGATGGGTCGGTCCGCGTGAACGGCATGACCGCGGAGAATGCGCGGGAGCTGATGAGTTTCATCTTTCAGGATCCCACGCTGATGCCATGGCGAACGGTGGAGCAGAATGTTGGGCTGAGCCTGGAGCTGGAACACGCAGCGCGAGCGTTGCGTGTCGAGCGAGTTGCCTCCATGCTGGAGCTCGTGGGATTGACGCATGTTGCGAAGCGGTATCCGCGCGAGCTGTCGGGAGGAATGAAGATGCGTGCCTCGATTGCGCGCGCATTGGTGAGCCGGCCGCGGATCCTGCTGTTGGACGAGCCATTTGCCGCTCTGGACGAGATGACCCGCGACCGGATGAACGAGGAGTTATTGCGACTGCATGCCGAACAGAAGTGGACGGTTCTCTTCGTGACGCATTCGGTGGCGGAGGCGGTATTCCTGTCGCAACGCATCGTGATTCTGGGTGCGCACCCTGGTCGAATTACACACGACATCGCGGTGGATTTACCCTGGCCACGCACATCGACATTGCGAGATTCTTCAGCATACGAGCAGGCCGTTACGCGAATTTCTCGTTTGCTGCGCGGAGCACAACACGCATGAGCAGGCGCACGTGGGTGGTGGTCAACAGTCTCGTGTTGCTGTTGTTCCTGCTGGGAATCTGGCAGGCCCTAGTGAGCCTGAATCATGTTCCGGCCTACCTGCTGCCTGGGCCGAGGCTGGTTGCCCTCGCCATTCGCGACCGGCTTCCTTCCCTGGTGAGCTCATTGTGGATTACGACGGAGGAGGCAGCAGGTGGCCTTGTAGCGAGTATTGTGGTGGGGGTTGCCGTGGCCATGATCTTCGCGCAGTGGCGATGGCTGCGGCAGCTTGTATTTCCCTATACGATTTTGCTGCAGACCGTGCCCATAGTTGCGATTGCACCGCTGATCATCAATTGGATGGGGCCTGGGATGCTGGCAGTGGGGACCGTGACATTCATCATCTGCCTGGCTCCGATTATTGCGAATGCTACGCAGGGACTCATCAGCGTAGACGAGAACTTGATTCATCTTTTTGTAATGCACAAGGCTACGCCGGCGCAGATCCTGTTCAAGCTGCGGCTTCCGAACTCGCTGCCGAATCTATTCACGGGGATTCGGATTTCGGCGGGCATCAGCGTGATTGGAGGGATCACGGGAGAGCTGTTTGCCGGGTCGACACGCGTTGGCGTGGGCGGCCTGGGGTATGCGATTATCTACGCCAACAACCAGATGGAAGCCAGCTACATGTTTGCGCTGGTGCTGGCGGCCACCCTGCTGGGATTCTGCTTCTTTTTTCTGGTGATGTTTGTGGAATGGCTGGCGCTGCATAACTGGCACGAGTCAAAACGGGCGGGGATCACCGAGTGAGGAGCGGGAGCCAATGCTGAGAATGGCGACGGAGACGGGCTGGTGGCTGATTACGCATCCGGATCACGCGCGCCTGGCGGGTGCGTTCGCGGCGGCTTGGGGAAATGACCTGTTTCGCCGGCCCGAGCCGAGGGATCGCGTGCTGTATGGGATCGCGACGCACGATGATGGCTGGGCGGCGCGCGATGCGCATCCCTCAGTTACGCGGGAGGGTAAGCCTTCGGCGTTTTCAACGGACCTTGTGGGCAGGTACTCTGCATTTGAAGAGATCGATCTTGCCGATTACCTGGCGGTGCGCGAACGAGCGGTGCGCATCATTGCGGAGAAAGACCCGTATGCGGGCTTGCTGATTGCAATGCATACCTACAATCTACTGACGGCGCACGCGGATAGGTCGACGATTGCAGCGGAGGGGCTGGTGCTGCTGGATGATTTTCTGGCGCGGCAACGCGCATATCAGACTGAATTGTTGAAGGCGATTGAGGGGGATGATTCGCTGACGGCTGGGCAGCGGGGAGAGACGATGATTCGCGAGCATTTCAGGCTACTGCAGGCCTGCGACAACCTTTCTCTGGTGACGTGCGTGGCGTTTGATCGCGCTGCGGACCTGCTGCATCCGTTGCCGCTGAACGATGGGGGGACGACTGAGGTTCAGGTGCTGCCGATTGGAACGCGCCACTTTCAGCTGGCGCCGTGGCCGTTTGAGGAGGCAGAGCTGATGTTTCACTTTCCGGCGAGGCATGTAGATGGACACACGTTTTCATCTTCGGCCAGCTTGGATGAGAGATTTCAGGCAGCAACCGTGGAACAGTTGGCGGTTACGTTGTCGGCGTGATTCGCCGGCGGCGGGTGTCTTCGTCAACTGTTGGGCAGGAGCGACACGTGGGCTGCCACGATGCGCCACCCCTCGCACATGCGGACCCAGGTCTGGCTCTGGCGGCCGCGGACGGTTGCCCCGCCGGATTTGCGTTCGAATTCCAGGGTGATGCTAGCGAAGTCGCGGCCGAAGCTGACGATATCGAGGCGCTTGATGGTGCGCGCGAGGTTGGCGGCCGGGCGCCCCTTGCGAAATGCCTCCAGTTCTGCCGGACCGTAGAGGTTTTCCGATGCGCCGAAGCGCATGACCTGAGCGCCGTTCCAGAACATGCTGACAAGGGTGTCGACGTCATTGGTAACCAGCGCCGTTTCGTAGCGCGGATAGAGTTCGGCCAGTTCTGCGATCACTTCAGGGTCGTTGATGATCATGGAATTGGGAAGAGCTCGCGCGCCGGAAGTATACGCTTGCTAATGGCAGCGGTTACGGTGTGGATGGGTTCATTGACAAGCTGACTGAGGCGAAGCCTCATTGCCACGCTGCAGAGGATGTATGCGTGGACCGCGCTGAACCCCCATCGGCTGACCAGCAGGTCGATCATGCGCGAGGTGGCGGCGCGAGCGGCTTCGAGCAGGTCGGTTCCGGTCTCCACGACGATCCAGCTGTCGCCAAGCTCGTCGTCGCGGGACGCATCACCAGCTTCGATTAATGGAGCGGCAAGAGGGACGCGCTTGTGCAGGTGAAAACGGAGCGTTACGTCGAGGGGGCATTCGATGCCGTTGATGCAGACTTCGCCATCGCCCTGCGCGGCGTGGCCATCGCCGCAACTAAACAGCGCACCCGAGTTGAAGACGGGGAGATAGAGGCGAGAGCCGGCGCAGAGCTCGCGGACGTCCATGTTTCCCCCGAAGGGGCCGGGAGGGCGAGTTCGAAACCGCACCATCTTCGGCGCGCGCGACGCCCATGACTCCGGGAAACGGACGCAGAGGAACAACGGCGGGATGGAGGGAACGCGTGCAGTCTTCATCGAGGGTCCAATGGAAGAGACAGGGCTCGCGGAACTGATCCTTGAGGAGGCCGAGACCTTCGACGATGCTGGACCATCCCCAGCCGTGGTGGCGGGTTGCGAGGATATCGACCTGGAGGACGTCGCCGGGTTCCGCACCGTTGATCCACACGGGGCCGGTGAGGGCATGAATGCGGGTGCGATCGATGGTGAGGTAGTCGGCTGTCGACATGCCGGGCCGGACCTGGCTGCCACTGGCGTCGACACACTCGAAGTGGACTTCGTCGCCAGGAGCAATATGCAGGCGAGGCGCGAGGGAGCGATCCCAGACGGAGTGGGTGGGCTCTGCTGAGAGCCGATGGACGGCCATCAGGCTTTCACCCGCACGGTCATCTGCAGTTCGACGAGCGCGTGACGCGGGAGGGCGCTGACGCCGACGGCGGCGCGGACGTGACGCCCGGCGTCGCCGAAGACGCTCACCAGCAGATCGGACGCGCCGTTGATGATGGCCGGCGAGTCAGGGAAACCGGGTACGGCGTTCACGTAGCCGTTAACGGTAAGGATTTCAACGACGTGATCGAGCGTGCCGATCTCGCGTTTGAGTACGGCCAATTGGGTGAGGGCGCAGGCGCGAGCGGCTGCGTATCCGTCCTCGATAGTTCTATCCAACCCGGCTGTGCCGGTGATGACACCGTCGGGGCCGGTGGAGATGGCTCCGGCGAGATAGACAATCTCGCCCACACGCTTTAGGGAAACGTAGTTGCCACCTGGCGCCGGGGGCGTTGGAAGGGATAGTCCCAGGCCTCGGAGCCGTTCTTCTGGAGTCGCGTGATTCGTCATTTGTAGTTGAATTTAGCATGGCCCTCAGGAATGATGAGAGGCATCCATGATTACGAGAGCTTCGAAGATTCTGCTGGTGGCGGGGGTCGCGCTTCTCTTCGCGTTGGTGGTGTTCAACAACCTTACCGATTTTGATTCGAACTACCAGTTCGTAAAGCACGTCCTCAGCATGGACTCAACATTTCCCGGCAATCATGGGCGATGGAGGGCGATTTCGTGGCCATGGGCGCACCTGGCTTTCTACATCGGCATTATCGGGTGGGAGATTGCGACGACCGTCCTGCTGTGGTGGGGTGTGCTGCGCATGCTCTACGCGCGGGTGCGAAGCGGCGCTCAGTTTCACCGGTCGAAGGGCGTTGCGATGGTTGGGCTGACCATGTCGATGCTGATGTTCCTGGTGGCGTTCCTGGCGATTGGCGGAGAGTGGTTTTTGATGTGGCAATCGCACACGTGGAACGGGCAGGAGGCTGCGTTCCGGATGTTCGCGCTGGCGGGGGTTGTGCTGATCTACCTGATTCAGCCGGAGACTGAGGCCCAACCCTGAGAGCGGCCTCAGGCTTCGGTCGCAGTTGGTGGTTTTGCCCTTCGTCCAGCCCAGAGCCACCCCAGGCTAAGTAACGTGACCAACAGGATGATGCACTGGGAGATGACGCAGTAGAGGCACCAGACCATCAGGACATCCTTCTCGATGTGGGTCAGGTAGAGAGCAAAGCCGAGGCCGGCCACGGCGCTTGCAGCAAGCAACGTCCGCCTGCGCAGCAGTGCCAGGATGCCGATCAGGGCGTATCCAGCCATGCCGATGGCAGCGACGGGAATGGGCCCTATCATGGCGAAGGGGCTGTGATTGACGACGCCGCAGTCCCAGTGCTCGTTGATATCGCAAGGCTCAACGTCGTTGGAATAGTGCACGCGAAGCGCAAGAAATGAGACGGCCAGGCCAGCCACCGCAAGGAATGTAATGAGATAGCGCATGGTTACCCAACGATAGTAAGCCTTATCCGGCTTCGGGCGCCATTGCGCCACATCAAGCGTGGGCTATCCGAAATTGTGTTACTTTTCAGGGGTACTTGAGTCCATACTGAGCGAACTTTTAAACTATGGCGATGCTAAACCTCATTCAGCGAGCATGGTCCCGTGTTTGTGCCGGCCGGTTGCTTTCGGCCGCCGGTGTCTCCTTTGCTACCGCAGCGATGCTGATGGCGCAGTCGGCTCCAAACCCCACGAAGGTTCTGGATGGGTCTGCCTTGCATCCGCCGGCCGGTGCGAGTGTGGCCATCGTGGAGTGGGCAGATCTGGAGTGCCCCGCCTGTGCGCATGCTAATCCGCTGGTGAAAGAGGCAGCAGCCAAGTACAAGATTCCGTGGATTCGGCATGATTATGTGATCCAGATGCATCCATGGAGCAAGTACGCGGCGATTTATGCGCGGTGGTTTGATGCGAAGGGAAACGGGCTGGGGGATGCATATCGCGACGCGGTCTTCGCCAATCAGCCATCCATCTATAACGTAGGCGTGCTGACGCAGTTTACGCAGAACTTCGCGTCGAGCCACGGTCTCTCTCTTCCATTTGCGGTCGATCCTCAGAACAAGCTTGCGGCTGCGGTCCAGGCCGATGCCGACCTGGGTAACCGCACGGGCGTAGTTCACACGCCTACGATTTTTATTGTTACGAACTCCAAGGCGGCGCCGTACCTTGAAGTGGAGAATACGGATCGCGACCTCTACCGGACGATCGACCAGGCGCTGGCCGTCAGCAGACAGCAGACTGCGCCTTCAAGCCATCAGGCGAAGAAGTAAGCGGCTGCCAAGTTATTGAAAGCAATATGGATTAGATACCTGGGCTTCCGGCAGTGAGCAATTCGCCGGGAGTCCATGCCCCGTTTCGACCTTTCTTTGGGGGCGATGGCAGACCTCAACACTCACGAGGAAGTTGATGATGGATTTTCCGTTCCGCAAGGGAGCGGATTTGCTGTGGCATCCGTCTATGAGTACAAGGTTGTCGCGTCTTTCATCGTAACAATTCAATATCTCCCCGTCTTGTTGCGGACTGTGGCTGGTTTATAGTGAGTCGATCACATAAACCATTGGCATTCCGACGTGTACTCACCATTTGTTGAAGCGGGCTCACGTGAATAGCGGGATTTCACCCTTGCAGACGGAAACGGAAGAGACCATCACCACGCGGCGAAGTCGCGCCCGGTGGCTATGGATTGCAGTGGTTGTGATCCCGGTCTTGGGCGCGGTGGTGTTGTTGGTTTTGTTAGAACCGCGAGGTCAGAATAAGCAGTCGTCCAACGCGCCTCCCGGATCTGCGATCGCCAGTGCTCCCTTTACTCTTCGTCTTAATGGAAAAACCGAGGCCGTGCGTTCGCGGGCCATTCTTGCACCCCTGGTGGCGGGGCAGCAGGTGGGGACACTCACGATCGTAAGGCTGATTCCGAGCGGCACCCGCGTGAAGCAGGGCGACCTGCTGGTCGAGTTCGACAGGGAAGCGCAGTTGCGCGATGCCATCGACAAGCAGGCGCAGTCCGACGACGAGAACAGCAAGGTGCTGGAGGCCCAGGCCGCGGAGGCCGCGGCTCGGGCGAAGGACGAAACCGACATTCAGACCGCGCAAAGCGCCCTGAGCAAAGCAGGGCTCGAGATGCAGAAGGTCGAACTGATGTCGCGCATCGATGCGGAAAAGGCTCGCGAAGACCTGGATGAGGCGCGCGCCACGTTCACGCAACTGAAGGAAACCTTCGACCTGAAGCGCAAGGCGGCGGAGGCGTCCATTCGCATTCTTGAAATGCAGCGCGACCGAACACGCGAGACGATGCTGCATGCGCAGAACAATGCGGCGCTGATGCAAATTCACGCGCCGCTGGACGGCATTGTGGTGTTTAACACCATATGGAAGCAAGGCAACATGGGCGAGGTGCAGGAAGGCGACCAGGTCAGGCCTGGGGTGCCGTTCATGGAGGTTGTGGATCCCAGCGCGATGCAGGTTCATGTGCAGGTGAACCAGGAAGACTTAGTGGCGTTGAAGGTGGGGCAAAGGGCGCGGGTGCGCCTTGACGCATACCCCGACTTGCAGTTTGCCGGCCGCCTTGAATCGATTGATCCCATGGGCAAGAGGGGGGATTTTTCTGCAAAACTGCGCACGTTCTCCGCAATCTTCTCGATTGAAGGAGCAGACGCCCGCCTGATGCCGGATCTCTCGGCCGCAGTCGATATTGAGATCGCGAAGAACTTGAGGCAATCACAATGACGCGGCATTTGCTGGAGTTGCTGACGAAGCGGCGGACCCTGGCTGCAGTTGCGATCCTGATGTCATGCTGCATTGGTTTGGCTGGCTGGGTGCGGGCGGCCCGGAGGGAACCTTCGGTTCCATCGTTTCAAGTGCAGCGGGCTGAGTTTCTGGATGTGTTGCAGTTCCGGGGGGATGTAAAGGCGTTGAAGTCGGTGACCATCTCTGCGCCTCCCAATGTTGGAATGCTTCAGATTGTGAAGCTTTCTGCGGACGGCAGCGCGGTGAAGCAGGGCGATGCCGTGGTGGAGTTCGACGCCTCGAAGACGAAAACTGATTTGCAGACGTACGAATCAACGTTGAAGTCTGCCGATGCCCAGATTGAGCAGGACCAGGCGCAAGCGCGTTTGACGGAAGAGGAGGACACAACCGCATTGATGAAGGCGCAGTTCGACTTGGAGGGAGCCAAGATTGACGCCAGCAAGGCGGAAATTGTGTCGGCGATCGAAGGAGCGGAGGCAAAACTGAAGATTGCCGATGCAGAACACTCGCTTCATCAGGCAGAGGAGAAGTTGAAGGCCGATCGCGCCAAGAGCCAGGCAACGATCGGGGGCCACCGCAATGCGGCGGCCAAAGCTCGCTTTGATAAAGAGCGGGCTGAAAACGCCCTGGCGTCCATGGTGGTGCGCGCGCCATCGGACGGGAACATCAGTTTAGTCTCGGTTTGGCACGATGGCGGAGAGCGGGCATTCAAGCCCGGAGAGCAGGCCTGGTCGGGAGTGGCGATTGCCGAGCTGCCCGACGCTTCATCCCTTCGGGTTGTGGCCCATATCGATGAAACGGAACGGGGCAGATTGTCGGCTTCCCAAAAGATCACCGCGCAACTCGATGCCATTGCTGACCGCCAGTTCACAGGCAAGATCGAACGCATTGGGACGATTGCGACATCGGACTTCTCGGCAGGCTGGCCGATTCCGCGGAATTTTACGCTCGACATCACGCTCGACCAGCAGGATGGGCGATTGAAGCCCGGAATGACGGCCCAGATTACGGTGATCGTCGATCGTGTTCCCAACGCCATTTCGATTCCGGTGCAGGCCTCGTTTGTGAAGGAGGGACGCACCGTTGCTTACGTGTGGAACGGCTCAAAGTTCGAAGAGCGAGTGATTCAAATCGATCGAAGGAGCCGAGATCGTGCGCTGGTGGCGGGCGGACTCAAGCCGGGCGACATGGTGGCCATGAAGGATCCCGAGGTGAAGCCGTGAGGCGATCGCGAATCGGCATGTGGGCAGCGCTCGCGTTGGTACTGGCCAGCGGGGTGGGCGCCGTGATCGCCATGAGCGGGACGCGTACCCGGGGCCGCGCGGATGATACTCCGGTTTCTACAGTGAAGCGCGGCGCGATGACAATCGAGGTTCACGGTACGGGTGAGCTGAACGCGAACAATGCCGTGATGCTGTCGGCTCCGGCGATCGGCGGGGATGCTCTGCAGATCACTCGCCTCGCTCCAACCGGCGAGCACGTGAAGAAGGGCGATGTGGTGGTGGAGTTCGACCCCAGCGAACAGAACTACAAGCTGGAACAGAGCCGCTCAGAGCTGATGCAGGCCGACGAAGAGATTGTCAAGGCCAAGGCGGATGCCGAGGTCCAGGTTTCGGAGGACAAGGTTGCTCTTCTGAAGGCCAAGTACGACGTGCGCCGAGCGGAGCTCGATGTCGAGAAGAAGGAGTTGGTGAGCAAGATCGACGGACAGAAGAATGATCTGGCTCTTGAGCAAGCCAAGCGCGTGTTGGCCGAGTTGGAGAAGGACATCGAATCGCACAAGGCTTCAGGCCAGGCGACGATCTATCTTGCCCAGGAAAAGCACAACAAAGCTCAGCTGGCGATGAACCAGGCGCAGCAGAATCTCGAGCACATGCGGGTAACGGCGCCGATGGACGGGCTGGTTTCGATTGAGAAAAACCAGAATGCCGCGGGCGGATTCTACTTCACGGGTATGACTCTTCCCGACTATAGGGCGGGGGATAGGTTCGGCCGGGGAGCGCCATTGTGCAGGTGCTCGATCCCGCCGGCATGAACCTGGTGTCGAAGGTGCCGGAGGATGAGCACGACAACGTAAAGACCGGCCAAATCGTCAAGGTAACGTTTAACGCAATTCCGGACCACGTGTTTGAGGGGACGGTGAAGTCGGTGGGCGGCATGAGCATGGGTTCTATTTTCACCTCCGATCCGAACAGCCACACTTTCGACGCCACCATAGAGTTGACGGGCACCGATCCGCGGCTGCGTCCCGGGCTGACCGCCGACCTTGTGTTTGAAGGGGAACATGTAGCGAGCGTTCTTTACGTTGCTCGTCAGGCGTTGTTCATGAAAGATGGCAAGCGCGTTGTATTTGTGCGCAAGGGAGGGAGTTACCAGCAGCATGAGGTGAAGATCAAGAGCGCCAGTGAAAGCCGAGTCGCGGTGGACGGTCTTGAAGAAGGCGCCGAGATTGCATTAATCGATCCCACCATACCTCATAAGCAGACCGGCTCAGGATCAGCGGCCAGCATGGAAGGAGCGCCGTGATGCCTTTGCTTGACCTGGAGAAGCGAGCGCAGTTTGTTTCGATCTCCCAACAATGGACTCGCGACGCCGAGATGGGCTGGCAGAATCTTCTGCTTCATGGACTGCGATCGCTGCTGACGATGCTAGGCATGATCTTCGGCGTGGCAGCGGTCGTGTCGATGCTCTCGATTGGCGCGGGCGCGCGGCAAAAGGTAATGGCCTTGATTGAGCAAATGGGAGTGCACAACCTGATCGTCGAGGCGAAGGAAACCATGGAGTGGCAGGCGCATCAAAAAATGCGCAAGGTGTCGCCTGGCCTCACGCTTCTGGATTACCGGGTGATTGGAGATGACCTCGACGGTGTGGTTGCCTCGACTCCGCGCAAGCGCATGACACCATCGAAGATGATTCCCAAGCCGCAGCAGGATATGCCGGTGATCTACGGGGTGAATCCCGCGTATCAGCAGATTGCCGGATTGCATGTAACGAGCGGACGCTTCTTTGCAAAAGATGACGAAGAGGCTGCGAGTGCAGTCTGCGTGCTGGGCACGTCAGCCAAGTGGAGCCTGTTTGGTTCGGCCAGCGCGATCGGCGAGTTCGTAAAGGTAAACGAGCAATGGTTTCGGGTGATTGGCGTCGTGAGCCCGCAGCTCAGTTCCGACACGGCGGTGGCGGGCCTGCCGTCGGTGGATACCAACAACGCCATCTACATTCCCTTGCAGTCGGCTTTCCAACGCCTCGAGGACAGCTACAGCGACGTTCGCGACGAGATTGACGGGATTTACCTGCAGATCGGCGATCCCTCCGCGATCCCGAAGTCCGCGCAGATTGTGCGGGCGGTTCTCGACTCTTCGCACCATGGGGCCGACGATTTCAGCATCATTGTGCCTGCCGAGCTTTTGGCTGAACAGCGGCGCACTGAACGCTTGTTCAATACGGTCATGGTCGCCATCGCTTCCATTTCGCTTCTAGTGGGGGGCATCGGGATCATGAACATCATGCTGGCGAGCATTCTGGAGCGAACGAGAGAGATAGGGCTTCGGCGCGCAGTGGGGGCGCGGCGATCGGACATTGTGCGGCAGTTTGTGGTGGAAGCGACGATGATCTCGTTTGCCGGCGGCACTATCGGCATCGTCCTGGGCTTTGTTATCTCGCGATCGATCGCATGGTTCGCAGGGTGGTCGACGATTGTTACCTTCAGCTCGATCTCGCTGGCATTTCTCGTCTCG
>CAWJVV010000002.1:0-50287 GCA_963846375.1 uncultured Acidobacteriota bacterium | reverse complement strand
CCGCTCAATTCGATCGACATGGCTTGCTTTTCGGCCAAATCACCTTTTGGGGCACGCGGAATACTCTTTTTCTTTCCCCTCGATCTCATTCAAGTGCAGCACTACTCTGCAACCCAAGCCGGAGCTGCGCTGCTTCCGCTGATCCTGCTCATCTTCGTACTTTCCCGTTGGTCAGGGGGCCTGTTGGCTCGATATGGAGCGAGACTACCACTCACGGTTGGACAACTCGTCGCGGCGTCAGGCTTCGCGCTCTTTCTGAGGCCGGGGATCGGAGGCTCGTACTGGAACACCTTCTTCCCGGCTGTGGTTGTTCTGGGCGTTGGTGTGGCGACCAGTGTCGCTCCGCTTACGACGACCGTGATGGAATCGGTTCCTGCCAGCGAGGCCGGTGTCGCCTCTGGAGTCAACAACGCAGTGTCGCGTATCGCCGGACTACTGGCCCTCGCAGTCTTTGGTCTCGTTCTCTCAGCCGGATTCAACCGCGCGCTTAGCCGCAGCCTCGCGCAGATGCCACTCTCTCCGTCCGCGCGCCAGAGCGCTGAAATGCAGCGATCAAAATTGGCGGGCGCTCAAATCAGAGAACCGCTGGTAATGCACGCCTTCGGCGAAGCTTTCGTTTCCGGATTCCGCGAAGTGGTCTGGATTTCCGTCGGAATGGCTCTTCTTAGCGCATTGAGCGCTCAGATGATTCAATCGAAGACTCGCACTGTGACCCCGCAACAAGCGAAAGATTGGACGATTTGATCTTCGAGGCCGGTCGATAAAGAATGAGGCATTGTTGAACAAGTTCTGCCAGTAGGTCTTGCGGTCGGCGGTACTAAAGGGTTCGATGCGAATGCGCACGATCTGCTCCAGCTGTAGTTTCTCAAAGTCGCGGTCCAGCGCCCCCACTCTTGGACCAGCGACTCATACGCGTATTGATGGTGTACCAGTTACCAAACCAATTTGGAAGTCCGTCTCAAGTCTCAGCTTCCTGATGTCCAGCACTCGTACTTTGCCGTGGATTTTCATGGATTCCTTATGTCTAACTTCATATCGTTAAGAATGGACGATTACTTCCGCACTTCTCAGCCTTGTCCATACCGAAAGAAACGCTAGTCCGGCGGGCGGCAGTTACTGCGCAGATTCGCACCTGAGCAAACCTACCTCGGGGCGCACCACAAAACAGATTGAACAAATTCTTCCGGAGGATAAGCGCAATGCTTTATCGGAACACTCGACGTGTATTCGGAGCCCTTCTGCTCGCGTTCGGCATGCTTCAAGCCGCCACGACAGCCAATTTCGCACAAACATTTCGCGGTGGAATTAACGGGGTTGTGACAGATCAATCTGGCGCCGTCGTTCCGGGGGCGACAGTTGAAGCAGTTGACCCGGCCACAAGTGTTTCCCATAAGACCATCTCCTCAAGCGCCGGAGAATATATTTTCCAGGACCTGCCGCTGGGCGCTTACACAGTGTCCGTGAAAGCGAGCGGGTTCCAATCAACGGTAGTTTCGAAAGTTCCCGTTACGGCGGGAGTCATCTATACGTTGCCGATCAAACTCTCGGTCGCCTCCACCGGTGAAACCGTGGAAGTATCGGCTTCCGGCTTGGCACTCGATACCACGACGACGACTGAGACCACGGACATTCCCGAAGTCGAAGTGCAGGACATTCCTCTCAACGGCCGTGACTTTACGCAAATGATCGGCCTGGCGCCAGGGTTCGCCGGCTACTCGCTCGGCGGCTATGGATCGGTGAATGGCACGCGTGCCAATCAGGTGAACTGGCAGATCGACGGCGCCGACAATAACGACTGGTGGCATAACATTCCGGCAGTGAACCAGGGCGGCGTGGAGAATATCGCGGGGGTGACGCTGCCGATTGACTCGATTGCCGAGTTCAGCCTGCAGACCCAATCGTCGAGCGAAGTGGGCCGCAACCCGGGTGGCACCGTCAACCTGGTCACCAAATCCGGCAGCAATGCGATTCACGGCTCGGCTTACTACTACGAGCGTAACCAGGCGCTCGCGGTAAGCAATCCCTTCAATACGCTGGGTGATCTGCCGCTCTCGAATACTCAGTGGGGCGCATCGCTGGGCGGCCCGTTCTGGAAGGACCACACCTTCTGGTTTGCAAACTTCGAGAAGCAGAAGTTCAACATTGCCACGGGGAACTCAGGTACCGAGCCGAATGCGGGATATCAGGCTGCCGCGACGGCGCTGCTGAACAAATACTCAGTTGCAGCCAACCCCGTAATGCGGAATCTCATTACCATCCTCTGGCCTGCGAACCTCATCTCCGGAACAGCTCTGACCGCAATCCAGAATCCCGCGCCCGAGTTTGGCTACAGCTACAACGGCGTGATGAAGGTCGACCACACATTCAACCAGAAGCACAACGTCTCTGCCCGCGCGTTTTTGGGACAGGGCAACCAAACCGCGCCAGTAGGCCAGACCGACATCAATCCGTGGTACTTCGAGATCGGGCCAATCCACGTCTACAACTACTCTGTCGCCGACAACTACGTGATCACGCCCTCGATCGCAAACTCGCTGACCATTGGCGTGAATTACTTCAACCAGACCTTCTCCGACGCCAAGGCCGGCTTTAGCAGTGTCACATCCTCCGGGTTCGTGACCGGATCGAAATTCCATAACGCTCCCAACATCAAGATCTCCGGTTTCGAGCCCACCGGCAACACACCTCCCGAAGGCCGGAACGACATCACCGGCCATCTGGATGACGCGTTGAGCTGGACGATCGGCAAGCATCAACTTCGCCTGGGCGGCGAGTATCGCCAAGCGCAGGTGAACGAATTCTACTGGCGCCACTCAATCGGCAGCTTCACGTTCGACAACAACTATCCTTCGCCGTGGGCCAGCGACAGTGCCGACACCAAGACCAAGTCCCTGGCTAACTTCCTGGCCGGCTATATGACCAAAGCCGCGCAGGCGTTTGGCAACCCTGAACGTACGGTCTACTCGCATGCATTCGACGTTTTCGCCCAGGACAGCTATCAACTTACTCCAGAGCTGAACGTAAACTTCGGTGCTCGCTACGACTTCATGCAACCCATGCATGACAGCAAGAAGGACCTTTCGGTATTCCGTCCCGGAACAACGGCGAGCGGTATCGCATTCCAGGGCCAGGACATCAGCAACATCTACGATCCGGACTACACCAGCATCAGCCCGCGCATTGGATTCAGCTGGCAGCCGAAGTTCTCGCCGGGCACAGTGGTTCGCGGCGGAGCGGGCCTGTTCTTCGACACGCCGAATGCCAACCCGTTCCTCGATAACCGTCCGGGCAACAGCGCTCCGAACGGGCTGGAAGGCAATCCGGGAGGAACCAGTCCGGTTGTGACGGCAACCATGGGCAACAACATTGTCGTGAGTGGAAAGCAGATTATTCCCACCCCGGCCGCGGGCGCGTCATGCCCATCTTCGAGTCCTTGCGGCGCGTTCAGCGTGGCGAAGGGTTTCCGTTCCCCCTACAACATCAACTACAGTCTCCAGGTCGAGCACTCCTTAGGCGGCAAAGTCATCCTGCAACTCGGATACGTGGGTAGCGAAGGCCGCAAGCTTTTGAGCCTCCTGAATATCAATCAGCCGATTGCAAACGGCACGGCGTCCGCATCCCCCGGCCCACTAAGCGCCCCGTTTGGCGGCTTCTACTATTCCGATATCAACCAGATTCAGAGCATCGGTACTTCGAATTACAACTCGCTTCAGGCCGTTCTTCGCACCACGGCATGGCACAACATGACGTCCCAGCTCTCCTACACCTGGGGCAAGAACATGGATGAGGTCACCGCGTACCGCGGGGCACTCCCACAGAACAGCTACTTCTTCAAGGGAGATTACGGCGCGTCCGACTTCGACACGCGCAACACCGTGGTCGGTTATATCGATTACGAAATACCGGGCTTTAAGGGGCCTAAGTTGCTGACTTCCGGCTGGGCTCTGAATTCGGCGTACACCTTCAAGGGCGGGCAGCCGATCACGATCTACACGTCTACAGACTCAAGCGGAACGGGCGAAGGCACGCAGCGTCCCAACCAGGTCAGCAATCCGATGGCTGGTGTATCGCATAAGCTGATCAAGCCTTCTGATGGCTCCACTCCCTATGTCCAGTGGCTGAACACCAATGCCTACGCACAGCCCGCCAATGGCACCTGGGGAACCGTCCCGCGCAACAATGCCTACGGACCTGGTTTCGAAGACATCGATCTTTCAGTCTTCAAGAACACCAAGTTCAACATTCATGACTTCCCCATCAACGCGCAGTTCCGCGCCGAAATGTACAACATCTACAACCACGTCAACCTGGCCAGCCCTGCATGCACCCAGCTCTGCAACGACTACTGGGACGGCTCCAGCGATTTTGCCGGAGCATTCGGCAGCACCAGCTCGACAATCGGTTCGGGTAACTACTCCCCGGGCATCGGGCCCGGTGAGCCGTTCAATGTGCAGCTTGCACTCAAGCTCACTTTTTAGTGACCCTCCCGGCAGGCGCCATTTCGTCCGCGACGTCTACAAGCCATTAACCGACAAGCACGGCGAGTGCCTAGTCGTATCTTGAGGAGTTCAGTTTCCTCGAATTCTACGGGCAGCGAAGCTGCCCGGGACTCCTATCCAATCTTCAGTTGCGGCGCTGCCGCCGCCACGCGAGCAAGTTCAGGTAACTCGCTCATGTGGCCTTCCTCCCCCTTCCCTTAACCGGGAAGGGGGTTCTTTTTCTGCTGCGAGGGTACGTGGTAACGTCGTCACTCCGCATTGGAAGAGATAGGTCAGCACCTATTGAAGAGCGCTCGAACCTTGATGGGCGCAGTCTCTCACGAGATAAGGAATCTGGGAGGAGCGGCGCTTGTGTTTCATCAAAATCTGGGCCGGGTTTGGGGCATTGAACGGGAGCGAGGATTGTGAGGCATTGGGCACGCTTGTCCCTTGTTCGATAGCAAGACCGTCGGCCTCGGGCCGGACAGGTTCGGCACCCTCTGCGCATCAGGGAAATAGCTGTCTCTGGCGCAAACGCGGACCTTTCGGTCCGCGCTCTTGCTGTGAGTGATGGATATTTCGGTTCCATTGTCCGGGATAAATCCCGGACCTACCTGACCCTTGACCACAATCAGCGATGTTGGAGGTCCCAGACGCTGACGGAGCATTGGGGACACTCCTTCCCATGGAGGCTTTCAAGCGAATGGTTGGCGGCGGTGCTGATGCGGTTGGCTTCGTCGTGAGACCCGGCGTCGTCGAGCAGGGACGAATAGGCTAGCTGGCCCGTAAGGTAACGGGCGTTGTTGGTGCCGATGGTTTGCTTGAGGATGTCGAGGCCGGTTTGCATGCTTACGAGGCCGCCGGGCAGGTCGCGATCGGCCGCCTGGGCATGCCCAAGCAGCAGGTAGGCCCATCCCGTGAGCATGTGGTTTTCGCCGTGAAGGCCCTGGCAGGCGCGCAGGGCAGCGGCGTATTCGGACAAGGCCTGGTGCGGTTTGCGAGTGAGGGTGGCGAGCCAGCCGCCGGTTGCGTAGATGTCCGGAGAATTCTCGCGTCCCGAGTCTCCTGCAAGATGGAACTCAGACTTGGCGGTTTGCAAAACGGTTCGAGCTTCTCTGTAGCGCTGTTGCTGGATCTCAAGCCCGGCGAGGTGAACGAGAATGCTGGATAGTTTGGCATGGTTCTGAAGGCGGTCGGCGATGGCAGCGGCCTGGTCGAGCAGTTTCCGAGCGAGGTCGGGATTTCGTTTGAGCAGTTGCAGACCTGCATCGTAGTCGAGGGCGGCTGCATAGTCAGCGGAAGGGTTGCCGGGGGTGTCGAGCAGGCGCAGGGCCGTCTCGAAGGATTGTTGGGCGGCCTGGAACTTGCCTTCTTCTTTTAGGGCGTAGCCGAGCAGGGCGTATGCGCGTCCGCGTTCGGAAGCGGTGGCGGATGGGGAGCGAGCGAAGGCGGTGAGGCGGTTTTCGGCGATGAATGGCCGTCCTTGTTGGATGAGGTCGAATGAAACTTGCAAGTTGCTGACTAGGTATCGTTTGTGCAAGGACTGCCACCGAAAACGAAGCGAGAAAGAGAGCGGCGAAGACTCTCATCATAGGGAATCCTCCAGACGCAATGAATTGTGATGAATAGAAAGTTTGATCTAGCGAGGGCCAGAACCTGAGATCGCGGAAGAGAAGGCGTGCAGGCGTTCAGCGGGGGGCCGGAACAGTCTGTGATCTGGCCTTATGGTGCCAGATTTCGCGTGAAGGTCAATGGTTTTGCGATAAAGAGGTTCGGATTTTGGGACGAGGATGGGGTTACTTCCAAAGAGTATAATTGCCGCGGATTTTGTCAATGCCCCAGGGGGCCATTATGAATCTTAGCGTAGCGAATGGGCAAGTGATCGAACGTCTAGAAAGTACTCTTGAGGCGTTTCTTGACGAACATAAGAGACACGCTCAAAACGATCCTCGATGGGTTTCTGAGACGGAATACCTGAGCGAAAGAGAGCAGATGGAAATCCCCGGATGCGGGTGCAACGCCTGCATTGATGCAGAACGGCTACTGGGACGGATCTGACGCGCTCATGAGCGCGGAGGAGAGAATAAGCCGCTCCTCCTGGATCATCTTCAACACCAAACCGAGAATGATGACGATCAAACCCACGATGCATCGCCATTCACCAATCGCCAGAGTTGTGCCTATGGAAGCGATCAGAATTCCGGTGTAAATTGGATGCCTTGCGAACCGGTAGGGCCCCTTTACTATTAGCTCATAATCTTCTTTAATCCTTGCGGTTCCGCTCCAATTCGCACCAAGTGCTAGCCGGGCCCAGATTGCAAACCCGCAGGCCGCCACCGTTAACACCAATCCAAATTGTCTGCATCGAGCGATTGTCCAGCAAGAAATGCTGACCCAGCCATCCTTGTCGAAAATAGTTGCTGCCAAGGAAAACGAATCCCGCCAGAAACGCACACCTCTGAAGAACAAGTGATGCACCAGCTTGAGACAACTTCGTTCTTTTGGTAAATGGCAAGCTAATCAACCCAGATCGCTGCCAATGCTGCTCATGTGTACTGAATCCAGGAACCGATGTCCACTGTCCGCGCTGTCAAGTGCCGGCCTTGGATTTTGAGCCTGATCGGGCGGAGCAGCTCCGATAGAGCCCTGACGTTTTTTCGGGCACCTGGAGTTCTCACCAGACCTCTCTGTGGGCAACAGTGACCGATTGCTTGCGAAAAGCGGATTACCGAAGGCAATGCGCTTTCACTGAATGAATTGGAAGTATTTAATTCTCATGGCGAAGCGGAAGGTCGACGATTCATAGATTGAACGCCGAGACTCGGCAGCGTCCGCGCAGTATTGTTGCCGCTTAGCTCGCAGAGGTGTTGATTTACGTCGTTTTCGATGAAGCGGGTGTTAGTCAGTGCCGGCGAGGACCCCTTTCTTAAGAGCGTTTGCAACGGCCTCGGTCCGATCCGACACCTGGAGCTTTTCCATAATGTTGTTGACATGGCAGCGAACGGTGTTGTCGCTAATCTCCAAGGCGCGAGCAATCTGTTTATTCGTCGAACCTTCAGCGAGCAATTCGAGCACCTCCAATTCGCGAGAGGTCAAATCGTCGCGCAACATTCGATTCGCCAGTCGCGCGGCGATGTCTCGTGGGATATATCGCTTTCCCGCGGCCACTTCGAGAATTGCCGCTACCATCTCAGTCTCGGAGGTATCCTTGAGGAGATAGCCATGTGCTCCCGCACGAATGGCCCGATAGATGTCTTCCTCTTTCTCGAAACTAGTCAAAACGATCACACGAGGGGCGTTCTTGAGGTCTCCGAGCTTCTGCAAAACAGCGATCCCGTCCATCCCTGGCATTCGCAAATCCAGCAAGATGACATCAAATTGATCGCTTTGCACGAGAGCAAGTGCGCGTTCCCCGCTAGATGCAGACGCTCCCACTTGCAGTTCAGGATGGGCACTGAGCATACTTGTCAGTCCCGAGCAAACTACGGGATGATCATCGACGATCAAAATGCGCGTCGGGGTGTGGAATTCATGCGCCATGAGGTTCATTCTCCGATAAGAATTTCCAACTCTGTTTAAGGAAGGACGTCAAAACAAATCTGGGCTGCACCGGGCAAACGACTTTAACCCGTGTTCCCTCTCCTAACTTGCTCGCTATCTCTAACGTCGCGGAAATCGCGGCACATCTCTTACGCATGCCGCGCAAACCAAATCCAAGCAGGTCGCCTCTCTCTTCGAAGCCACATCCATCATCGCTCACGGTGAGGCATACACTATCACGCTCATATTCTACAGTGATGGCGATGTTGTGGGGGTCAGCGTGGCGGACCGCGTTCGCCACGGCTTCTTGGCCGATGTGCAGCAACGCATCGGAGACTTTCTCAGGAAGAGGCTGTAGTAGCCGGCCAGAACTCGTTGCGGACACTTCGACAGTGCCACCCGCCACCATTTTGCGCGCAGACGCATCGAGCGTGGAGAGCAAATCAACACTCTCGAATGATGCGACCTGTATCGGCTCGATGCTACGGCGCGCCTCGGTGTGACTATGCCGAACCAGCGCCCGGGCCAAGTCAACTTGCTTCCGCAATTCAGGCAGTTCATCGGGAATCGCTCCCCGTATTGCTTGCATTTGGAATCCAATTCCCGCAAAGCTCTGGGCGAGCGTGTCATGGATTTCGTAGGCCAACCGTTCCCTC
This sequence comes from uncultured Acidobacteriota bacterium, assembly GCA_963846375.1. Classification (GTDB taxonomy): domain Bacteria; phylum Acidobacteriota; class Terriglobia; order Terriglobales; family Acidobacteriaceae; genus Telmatobacter. Next base: position 41,613 of record CAWJVV010000002.1, on the reverse strand, counting down.
TCCTTGAGTATTGCGCCAAGCTTTACCTGTTCGATCCTGCCATAGAGTGCGAGAACGAAGAAGACAAGGACCAGGATTGCCAATATAGCCGCCAAGTAAAACAGGTGAGAAGCAGTCCACCATGAAGGCGGTGCGGCTTCTTCGACGTCGTTAGGTGACCGGAGGAGAATTGCAAAACGCACCGCACTTGCCGTTGGCCCTCCCCAATTCCACGATCCTTCCACCTCCAAGACGCTAATGCCGGTAACTCTTACAGTGCTGCCTTCCCGAAACCGCATTAACGCATCACCATTCTTGTCATCACCTAAATCGGCTCTAAGCAGCGTGGCTCCGCTCTGCAGCAACAATGCTTGCCCATTTGGCTCCCGCATGTGTCGCAGTAGTTTGCCCTCAACACTAACGAGGTTGTAGTTCAGTGTGCCTGACGATAGATTGGCAACTGTTACGGCGGCAGGCCTCGGTGGGTGACCGTGACCTACATATCGGAAAGTTGCGTCTTGCAAATACGGTCCGGAGGCTGCCGGCGTCGGAAATCCAAAGGCATCTACTTGATCCCCTGGCTTGACGTCGCCGATCTGAGTGGTCATGACGAGAAGCGCCCGCCCTTGATCCTCGAGTATTAGCCGGTCGCCGGGTTTGTAGTAAGTTACTGTGCCTGTGACTCTCACCCTATGTTCACTGTCGGTTCCAGATCGGAACTGCATCAACTTACCCATAGGAGTGACCGGCAATGCAAACATATCTTTAGGTGGTGACCGGATCACAGTCACATTATTGATGCCAGGGGTAGCGAGAAGCACAGAAGTGAATTGACGATTCAAATTCTTCGTGCACGTCGCAGGCGCATCGATCCTAACCAAGGAGTCGATGAGGCTCCTTGCAGCAGTGACGTCATAATCAGGTAAAGTTGCAAAGATGAAGCCGTTCCCGATGTCAATATTCAGCCACACTCTCTGGGCGGGCGCTACATTTGGACGGAAGCTAACCGAGCGAACTACTCCGGTGACGGTGACGTATTGAGCATCCTCATCTCCGGTAAGCAGTTGTTTGAGCGTGACCTCTTTAGGTTGTGGCAGTTGAGAACGACCTAGTTTCCGTATCGACTCCGCCAAGACTACCGGCGAGAAAAGCCCCGGTCCCGTGTGCCCGATAACCTCGATTTCATCCCCTGGAGCAAAGTCTCTCGCGTGGCTCCAGTCGACCCAAATACCTGCCGTTCGATCCTGGAGATAGATTCCGTAGTCTGTGGCGCATGTAACGACACCGTGAAGAGTCGCACGTGATGCACGTCTAGCTTGCTCTGCATCCAGTGCTAACACGGACGATGCGGTCTGGAACGAGAAGGGAACAGCATTCTCTCCGAATGCGATATGAAGGCCAGGGTAGACAAAAAGCGAGAGAAGTACCAGGCAGCACCGAGCGCCTTGTGAAGGGCGCCATTGTGACGATGAGCCGTTGTTCGTATCGATCACACAATTGAAAGTCCCGCGCTTTAACTCAACCATTTCGATCGATTTCCTTTTCGCATTCAGACAAGTATCGTATCCCTCGCGGGAAAAGTTCACAACCTGGAGTTGCATCATGCTGTGCTGGATTAGAAATATCACCCATATGTACTACTCCTGATCCACTCATTTGACGAGGACGATATCGCCTGCTTGAGCTATTCCGTGTCTGCACAGACATACGATTGACGGGTCTTTTGAGCGATACATATCATTCGTCTCGTTCCACCATCAGCTTCTACATGCACCTCAGACTTGTCGACTTGAGGCCAATTTGGCGACAACGTCTTCCTGTCAGACAGCTGATCTGTAGCAAGTGTGTCGAATCATGGCTTGCGTTCGCCCGCACAACGTGTAGGGAACATTCACAACAAGAAACGGAAGGCTTGGAGGTTCGTCGATGATTTGCGAAGACACGAATGTACGAAGCGAGAGACATTTCTCTCCGATATGCGGGATCGGGAGAACGCTTGCCATACCAGTGTGGGTTGTGCTCTTCATGACACTGGGAATCGCTCAGAGCAAGGCTCAAGTCCTCCACGGATCAGTTGTGGGCACCGTAACCGATACCAGCGGAGCGATCATTGTCGGTGCTGAAGTCTCGGCCACTCAACTCGCTACAAACGAAACGCGCACTGGGCAAACAAACGGAAGCGGCGACTATACTCTCTCGAATATTCCTTCCGGAACGTACCGGATTGTCGTCACCAAGGCAGGATTCGAAGAGTTTCGGGTTGAGAGCGTGGATGTTGCATTCAATGCGACCGCGCGTGTGGATGCGAAGCTTGCAGTTGGAGCATCGACCCAGTCTGTAACGGTCAATGCGGAAACGGCCCAATTGCAAACTGATCGAGCCGATGTGAGTCAAGAGGTATCGTCGCAGGAGTTGCTGCAAATCCCGCAGCCCACGCGTACCTACGAAGGCCTCCTCGGGACCGTCGCCGGTGTGGCTCCTCCGATATACAACGCACTGAAGACGAATAATGTCGACCGGGGCATGCAGCTTCAGGCGGATGGGACCAGCACCAGTTCTACCGATGTTCGTATTGAAGGCGTAAGCGCAGCTCAGGGATGGACTCCGTATAATTCAGCTCTCGTTCCCTCGGTCGAAGCGATCGACACCGTTAGCATGGTTACGGGGAGCGCGGAAGCCAGCCAAACGCTCGCGGGCGGATCGACCGTCAACATCCAGCTAAAGGGAGGAACCAATCAGTTTCACGGCGAAATGTACGAATACCACATCGACAATCTCTGGGCGGCGAGGCCATTCTTTCAGCCGACGGGATCCCTGGCCAAGAATACGGATAATGATTTCGGGGGTACGGTAGGCGGTCCCATCATCAAGAGCAAGCTTTTCTTCTTCACCAGTTATGAGGGTGACTGGACTGGCAAGTCCGTTCTGTTCAACGCCACGGTTCCCACCACGGCCATGCTTAACGGCGATTTTACGGCGGGAGGCACTTGTGCAAGTAGTTCCTCAGCTCCTGCCTGTACAACCCTCTATGATCCGACCACTGCCACTGACCCCGCAACCGGGAAAGGAAAGGTCTCTTTCATCTCCGAATATGGATCGAACAAAATCCCGGCAGGCATGATCAGCAACAACGTCAAGCAACTGCTGGCGCTCTATGCCCCAATTTCCGCTGCGGAAGCCCCGATCGTGGGCGTCCCGGGGGCGACGGACTACCGGAATAACTACCGGGTGGTCTTTGCCACGCCGCAAACGCTGCAGAAGTCGGATACGAAGATTGATTGGGATGCAACGGGCAAACTGAGGATTACGGGACGATTCAACTATCATCCATACAATATTGGATATCCGGCGTCTGGCCCCGCAGCTCTGTTCGACACAGGAACACCGAATCATTCATACGGAAACACCTACGCAACCACAGTTGCTGCAACCTACCTTGCCAGACCGAACTTGGTGTTTGACGGATCATGGGGCCTGACCCACTCTACCGAAACGATTGATCCGCCTTTTGGTAACGTGAAGTACGGCGCGGCGACGCTCGGCATTCCAGGCACTCAGTTGTCCCCAGTGCCCGTCGGCGGCGGATTGCCAAACTTCATCTTCGGTTCTGGTTACACAGAGTTGGGCTATCAGTACTCCTACCTGCATTACAGCGATCCGATCTTCGCGTATGCCGCGAATGCCACGCTGACTCACGGCACGAATACATTTAAGGTTGGCTTCTTGGCAAATCAGTTGCACATCAATCACATCGAGCCGCCGGGTGCTCAGGGTGTGCCGGACGGATTCACTTTTGGCGGAAACGCAACGACGGGATATGGGTCGTCCGCTACTCAGTTCAACGCATTTGCCGACTTTCTGCTGGGAGATCCGAGTGCTTGGAATAATAGTTTTCAGCCGAATAATGTCAGCAAGATGAATTCGCTGCAATATAGCGCATATGTGACGAATACCCAGCAGGTCGGTCACAAGCTGACGGTAAACTACGGTACTTCTTGGGCCTACTTCCCCGTTGGTTCACATGGCAGCTACGGACCAGAGAACTTGAATTTCAACACCAATGGCGGAGCCATTACCCCCATTTCGTACGAGATATGCGGCAATCAAGGGATAGCGAAGACCTGCGGCGTCAAATCGTCGTGGGCATTATTGGGTCCTCACGTAGGCTTGTCCTACCGCCTAACGTCTAGTTTTGTGGTGCGTGCAGGAGCTTCGATCACCCCCGAGCAGTTCAACTTCTGGAGAGAATTCACTTATAACTATCCGGAATCGACGGGTTTCAGTGCCTCCGCAGCCAACAGCTGGACCGGTGTAGGAAATTGGACGTCTGCAGGGGGCGCATTGGCAAGCGGCGTCCCTGTGATCTCTCCTCCAAGCTTTTCGCAGGGCATCCTCACTCTGCCTGCGGGGGCTATCTTCAATGCCGTTCCGCACAATCTGCAACGTGGATATACAAATTCATGGAACCTCAGCCTCCAGAAGGAACTGGGTCCATGGTTGGCTCAGGCCGCTTACGTTGGGAATACAGCGGTTCACATCCACAACGTTTATCCCATCAATTACGCATCGTTGGGTGGCGGTTCTCACAGTGGCGCCTTATATGCTTTCAATGGCACTACTTCAACCTCACAAGATGCGATCTTACCTTTGGGGCACACCAACTACAATTCCCTGCAGGCGACGATACAACGCAGTTTCAAGGGCGACTATCAGATCCGAGCGTCTTATACCTACTCAAAGTGGCTTGGTTTATGCTGCGATTCGAACGGATTTCAAGCTCTCGGAACTCCGATCCCCCAGTACATGCGCCTGAACTACACGGTCATGCCCGGAGACAGGCGACACAATTTGGCCATCATCGGAACCGCGGTTTCGCCGTTCGGCAAAGGCAAACAGTGGATTAACAGCGGGGTGGCTGCCTACGTTCTTGGCGAATGGCAGCTCAGTGGCGAACAGGTGATCCTGACGGGAATGCCGGTCAATGTTCAGGAGATAGCCATCGCTTCATTCTTTAACACTCCAGGATCCACCGAAAGACCTGACTTGGTTAAGCCGAGAGTGATTATTCACCCAGGTCAGTTCAAGAACTATATTGACCCGTCCTCTTATGCTCTCGTCGATGTCACCTCGGGACCGGCTCGCTTTGGTAGCGCACCCTACGATTCAGCCTATGGTCCAGGAGCAGCCAACCTCGATGCCTCTTTGTTCCGCTCCTTCTCTTACCGTGAGCGCTACAAGCTGCAATTGCGAGCGGAGGCATTCAACGTTACCAACTCACCGCACTTCGGGCAGCCCAGTCAGTTTTTCGGCTTGCCCGGATTTGGTCAGATCACGTCTACGTCCGGGATCAGTAGGGCCACAGATTCTCGCTACTTTCGATTTGGCGCGAAGTTTCTGTTCTGACGAACCGCGACCGTTTGCGCGGAGCGACCACACAGGAGGTCATCCTCGGAATGAGCACCTACTCACCGCGAGAAATTGCAGCCGTCCCCTTTGAGGACCGTGAAATGACGGCAATCGCGTCGGGCAAACGGAACACCAGACCCTCGACCGTAAGAGACGTCGCCATACTGGCTGGTGTTTCGCACGCCACAGTGTCGCGAGTTGTGAATGGGTTCGGCTCAGTTTCACTCAAGACCAGGACAAAAGTGTTGAACGCCGTTTCAAGCTTGCAGTACTACCCCAATGAGCACGCCGCCCAGTTGGGGAGAGCCAATGGCGGCATTGCGAGGAAACGTGCTGACCGATCTTACCCGGGACAGTTTCGCGAGCTATGAGTTCATACGAACCAGACCGGAAGAAACATGAGGAACCCTGAACTAACAGAGACGCGACAAGTCGGATGCCGAGAATCATGCATCCTCGATCGAGACGCTGTTTCCGCAGCCCGGAGCGAAATGAAGGAAACTCTTTGACGATGCGACTGAAGCGGCGAACTTTCCTTAAGACCGCTATGGCGGCCAGTGCGGCCACGATGCTTCCCCAAGTGTGGGCAGACCCGCATGATGCCGACTGGACCAAGACCTGGGATGCTGCGCTAGCGACGTTGGCCGGCAATGTCAAAGTGATGCCTCACTTCGATCCGCCAGTCCTACAGGAAGGCTCGGTTTACCGGGGCACCTGGCAGGAGTGCGGCCCACACGAGAGTCTCGCATATGCTCAACTTGCGAAGTACGTGCAATCGGTTGGGGGGAAACCCTCGCCGCTCGAGGTTACCAAAAACACTCATCGTGCATTCTTCACCCTGCAGCGCGAGGACGGGCAACTGCCTGCTAGTGTGAAACTCCGAGGGATCGACTGGATGATGATCCAGATGGTGGTCCCGATTGCTGCGACTGCTTGGGAGGCTTCCCAGGTTACCAATGATGAGGCATTTCTCGCCGAGGCCTACAGCGGCTGCGGCCGATGGGACGCTTGGCTTCGTCGGAACCGCAATACGCGCGGCACGGGACTAGTGGAGGCCTTTTGCACCTGGGACACTGGCCAGGACAACAGTCCTCGGTGGGCGAGTGTTTCCGAAGGTTGTCCCGATGGTGACGCGAAGAAGTGTCCTGTTGGACAGTCGGTGCCCCGGCTGTGTCCCGATCTCTCAGCGACCGTCTTCGGTGGGCGCGTGGCCCTGAGTGCGATGGCTACCGCACTCGGGAAAAAGGCCGAAGCGCAGAAGTGGACGGACGATGCAGAACACATCCGCCATCTGATTGTGGAGAAGCTTTGGAGTGAAGAAGACGCGAGCTTCTATGACGTCGGCCCTGATGACAAGTTCGTGCGCGTACGGTCTGTTGCAAACTGTCGTGTTCTCGGCGAGCATGTGCTGCGACCGAATGTGTCGCGCGAGCGCAAGATATTCCATGAATTGTGGGAGAGGCAGCTGCACAACCCTAAGGCTTACTGGACACCTTATCCCTTCCCTAGTGTTGCTTGGGACGATCCAAAGTTCGTGCGCCCGATTCCCCGCAATTCCTGGGGTGGTGCTTCGCAGGTGCTTACCGCGTTGCGAACGATCCGCTGGATGGAGCACTACGGGAAAGCACCGGAGCAGCGCGCTCTGATGGAACGCTGGTGCGAAGCGATTATGCGCTCGGGCGCCTTCTGCCAGCAGATGGATCCCCAGACCGGTGACTTCACTAAGCCTGACCCCGGCGGCTATTCGCCTTGCGCGCTCGCCTTTCTCCTTTTTGCAAAGGGCCTGGGACGGGCACCCTCCAAGAACGCCTGACATTGTTCAACGAACCGCCACGGCAATATTGTTCACAGTTTGAAATTGAAACGCAGCGACTGAGTAACCCGACACACTCACTTTCGCCAAAGGCCCGCGAGTCAAATGTGACTACCAAGAAACGGACGCTCCGATCCTTGGCTTGCCCAGGCAAGCCAGCTTAGCTGTTTGGCTGGGTTGTTGAATGGATTGAGCACAAGGACCGCACTTCACGCAACTACGAAGGGAATTCATTGTGGGTAAGAGTTCTGAATTATCTCCTTCCGTCATAATCTCGCTCTTCACAGTGGCATTCTTGTGCTTTTTGCCATCTTCTGCGGTCCGTTGCCAGAGCGGCGATGCATTGGCCGTACAGCAAAGGGAAGGGACCTGGCCGTTGACGACGGACCAAGAGCGCAAGGTAGACGCTTTGATCAAGCAGATGACCGTGGAAGAAAAAATTGGACAGCTTAACCAGTCGTTCCACTTTTTTAAATCGAGTGCGGTAGACGACACGATAGCGGCAGGCGCGATTGGGTCCATCGTTCACGAATACGATGTCGCTGAGATCAACCGGCTACAGCATCTTGCGGTTGACAAATCCCGACTTCATATACCGGTCATCTTCCTTTCGGATGTTTTGCACGGCTATCGCATCATCTATCCAGTACCTATTGGTATGGCAGCATCTTTCGATATGAAGATGATCGAGGATGTTCAAAGCAAAGCCGCATTCGAGGCGCGGAATGCGGGGCAACAATGGACGGCCTCGCCAATGTTCGACATCGCTCGTGACCCACGTTGGGGGCGCATCGTTGAAGGGGCAGGTGAGGATCCGTACCTGGGATCAAAGGTTGCAACAGCCCAAGTGGTTGGCTTTCAAGGCCAACGTCCGATCGATGCAAATCACATATTAGTTTCAATGAAGCACTTCGCCGGTTATGGCGCATCTGTTGGCGGCCGGGATCACGATGATGTCAATCTCTCAGAAAGCCAACTGCGAAACGTCTATCTGAAGCCGTTCAAAGCGGGCGTGGACGCTGGGGCCGGCACGGTGATGGATACCTACGTCGACGTCAATGACGTACCAGCAAGTGGTAACCGCTGGCTTCTCACCGATGTGCTGCGCGGGGAATGGAAGTTTCGGGGCCTGGTGGTGAGCGATAACAACGCTGTTTCCGATCTTGTGCCGCATGGCTTCGCAAAGGACAAAGAGGACGCATCCAAATTGGCTCTCCATGCGGGACTCGATGTGGAGATGTCCAATATGGGTACGGACGCCGAAGGTCTGACCGCCGCAGCCAAAGATGGATCGCTCGATATGGTGGAGTTGGATACAGCCGTCCGCCGCGTGTTGGGTATGAAATTTGAATTGGGCCTTTTCGATCATCCCTACTCAGAGAATAAAGGCATGGATGAGGCCACCACTGCAGATCATCTTCGTGCGGCCAGAGTCGCGGCTGAGAGATCCTCTGTTCTGCTGCGCAATGAAAGCAAGTTGCTGCCGCTAGAACCGACGAAATTCCGGAAGGTGGCCCTGATCGGTCCGCTTGGTGACACACGCCAGAACATTATCGGACCGTGGTTCGATGGGTGGGACATAGACAAAGTGAAAACCCTCAAACAATCTCTTGAGGATTCCGGTAAATTCACGAGCGTCGCATATGCCGAAGGGGCACAGATCAGGCGTCTCTACCCCTCTCCATTTGCACGCAAGCTCATAGAAAAAGAGCAACCAGCGTGGACACAGGTGCAGTCTGACCAAGAATTTCAGCACGCCCTTGATATTGCACGCGGAGCGGACGTTGTCATTGCAGCGATGGGCGAATTGCAATACATGACAGGTGAGTCTGCGTCACGCGCATCTCTCGACCTCCCGGGTCGTCAGGAAGAGTTGCTGAAAGCCCTTTCGGCTCTTGGAAAACCCATCGTGCTCGTTCTCTTCAACGGACGACCTCTCACTATCCCTTGGGAGGCGGAGCAGATCCCGGCGATTCTTGAGATGTGGTATCCGGGTTCGGCGGGCGGCGATGCACTCGTCGATTTACTGTTTGGCAAGGCCAATCCGGCAGGAAAGCTCCCGGTCACCTGGCCGCGGAATGCGAGTCAGATTCCGATGTACTATTCGCATAACTCGACGCAGGACCCCAAGGGCGAGGGAACACGCTATTGGGATGCTGAGAGTACGCCGCTCTATCCCTTTGGCTATGGACTGAGCTACACAACGTTCTCATTCAGAAGTCCGAAAGCTTTGCAGCCCAGCGTTAAGACGGGTCAGCCCGTGACGATCGAGGCAGAGGTCACCAACACAGGCGATGTAGCAGGCGATGTGGTCGCTCAGCTTTATATTCATCAGCGATACGGCAGTGCTTCCCGACCGATTCGCGAGCTAAAGGGTTTTGTGCGGATCAGCATGCGGCCGCATGAGTCGAAGGCTGTTCGATTCGAACTGACCCCGGAAGACCTTACCTACTGGAGCACAGCGAAACGGAACTGGGTCCAGGAGGCCAGCGACTTCGATTTTTGGGTAGGGGAAGACTCCACTGCGGCTCTAAATGGAACTTTCAGCGTAACTCAATAGCGTTGGGCCCGATAGCTCTTGCTCTTTTAGAAGTGATATGGGGACCAGAGTCAGATAACCCTGAACCGATGCAACCCATCCGAGAAAGCCTTCACGGCGCCCCGGAGAGTCGAAGGATACCGATCATGAAAAAACTCGCGATTACGTTTTCACTTATTTCCACCCTCGCATTTGCACAGGCACAGGACAACGCCGGGCTTAGCGGCAAATGGAAAGTCCATCAGTCCATCGCAGGCAATGACAGCGATTCCGAATGCACCTTAACCCAAAAAGACAACGACCTGACTGGCTCATGCACGGGTGCTGAGAAGCCCGTAGAGATTACCGGCAAAGTGGACGGGAAGAGAGTGTCTTGGTCTTATAAAGCCGACTACAACGGTACACCTCTAACCGTAAAGATTGCAGGGACGCTCGACTCCGGCAAGATCACTGGGGATGTGACCGTCGATCCATTCAGTGCAACAGGGGACTTCACCGCCACGATGGAAAAGTAGTCTTGTTTCCGTCTGGTATCGGTACTGTTGGGCATTCATCGTCACTTCCCGGGAATTAAAGAAAAGGCGTGAGGGTATCTTGGACCGTCGAGTATTTCTAAAATCGGCCACATGGGCAGGCGCGTACGCAATCTCACCAAGCGTGACCCGCTCGATGGGGCAGGATGGCTCAACGAACAGCGCCGGGAAGTTGACTGTTCATGCTAACCAAGAGTATGGCAAACTTCCTCACATCTGGGAAGAGTGCATCGGATCGGACCGGGCGGCTGTGGCCATGCGGCAACAATGGCTCTCCGATCTGGAGGTTGTGAAGAGGACGACTGGGATCAAATCAGTGCGTTTTCACGGACTCTTCGATGACGAAATGGGGGTTTGGCCCCTCGGTGCGAAACAGCCCAACTTTCTTTACGTAGATATGGTCTTCGACGCCATGTTGGCCCTTGGGGTCAAGCCGTTGGTCGAGCTCAGTTTCATGCCTGGCGCGCTCGCCAGCGGCGATCGAACCATATTCTTTTACCGTGGCAACGTCACACCCCCGAAGGAGATCGCTAGGTGGGGCGAGCTCATCCAGCTGTTTGCGCGACATTGCATCGAGCGATATGGCATTCAGGAAGTCGGCACCTGGAAGTTCGAGGTTTGGAACGAAGCAAATTTGGTTTATTTCTGGACTGGTACGCAGGCGGACTATTTCGAACTGTACCGGCAATCGGCAACAGCGCTAAAAAGTGTCGATCAAAGGCTGAACGTTGGCGGACCGTCGACTGCACGAGCGAGTTGGGTGGGAGACTTACTGGCGTTCTGCTCATCCCAGCAGGTGCCGATCGATTTTGTAACGACTCACATCTATCCCGATGATCCGCAGACAGTAGTATTCGGAGAAGACACTCACTATCCTTACGAGGAAGTGATCGGTCGAGCCCTGGCCAAAGTTCAAAAGGAAATCAAGACGTCGAAAAGTCCCGATATTCCTCTATACATCACGGAGTGGAGTTCGCAGAATCCTGCCTTTATTGCTCATACGATCAAGAGCACCATCGGGCTCGCAGACCTGATGTCCTTCTGGACCTTTGACAATGTCTACGAAGAGCTCGGTATTCCGAAGAGCTTTCTTAACACTGGATTTGGGCTCCTCGGAATGAGGGGCGTGCCGCGGCCATCGTTCTACACATTCGCCTTACTTCACAAGCTCGGAGAGGTTCAGCTCGAAAGCGATGACGGGCCCGTATTGGCGACGCGGCGAAGCGACGGCTCACTTGCGGTTCTCGTCTGGAACCTAATTCCGCGGCCGCCTGGACAGCGATCCGCGACCGGGGACCCGATGCTACAGGCTGCAGGGCAGGAGCAGCACAACGGCGATCCCCTCAAACTTACGTTGGCGCTAGAAGGCTTCCATCCTCACAGTCGGGCAAGTATCACGCGAGTGGACGAAACGAGTGGCAATCTTCTCCGAGCCTACGAGGCGATGGGCAGTCCAGCCTATCCAAGGGTAGAACAAATCGCCGAACTCAAACGGAAGAGCGAGCTCGCTGCACCCGAGATCATACTTTTGAACTCGCACAATCAAATCACCGTTGTGATTCCGCCCAACGGGGTTGCATTGCTCGAGCTGGGATAGGTTGGATTCGTGAATCACTGTTCGCCATTCCCCTTCAACGTTTCACCGGAGTGAACAATGGACCTGGATACATGCTCGTCAAAAATAGCGGCAGTCCTTTCGATCGCCGTCCTTGCCGTCGCAGCTGTCAGTCTGTCAGCGCAGGAGAAGCCTTCAATCGTTGTTGCGCCATCGAAGATGCCGAAGGTAGCGGTGGTGGATCCTCGTTTTGTCTCGTACAACGTCGAGATGGTCGAAGTGACGGGGGGCCGTTTCTGGAAGCCGTATAAATCGCCTGCCGCTGCGCCGGTTCCGTCTTCGCAGGCAAGCCAGCAAGTTGGCATCGATCCCACACGGTTCCAATACCGGCCCCCGATCGATCTCTCCAATCCGCGTCTCAGGAAGCTCGCCGCGGCGCTCGGACCCTCGTATGTGCGGGTGAGCGGATCGTGGGCAAACAGCACCTATTTCCAGGACGACGACAAAACAGCATTGGCTGACCCTCCAAAAGGCTTCCGAGGCGTGCTCACCCGGGCGGAGTGGAGGGGAGTCATCGATTTCGCGCATGCGGTAGACGATCAGGTCGTGACCTCCTTCGCGATCAGCTCCGGAACAAGGGACGCGGATGGCGTATGGACTCCCGTGCAGGCCAAAGCACTGCTCGATTACACCAAGAGCATTGGCGGCAGCATCCCTGCTACCGAGTTCATGAATGAACCCACATTTCCAGGGCCCGGTGGGGCTCCGTCAGGGTACAACGCCATCGCATTCGTGAAGGATGCAAAGCTCTTTGAGGCTTTCCTACGCAAGGAGTCGCCCCAAACCATCTACCTGGGCCCCGGAAGCGTGGGAGGCGTTGGCGAGGGTGCTCCGTCTAAGCGCAGCGGCGGAGCCGGCGTCGGGATGGGACTGATCGGCACCGAAGACATTCTGAAGGGGACAGGGGCCCTGTTCGACGCCTTCTCCTATCACTTCTATGGCTCGATCTCGCGACGTTGCGGAGGAAATACAACGGCTTCGAGCGCGCTCACGGCCGAATGGCTGGATTTCAGCGGCACCGTTGCGGATTACTATCGCAAGCTGCGCGATGAGTATCTGTCGGGCAAACCTCTATGGCTGACCGAAACCGCCGAGGCAGCCTGCGGAGGAGATCCACTTGCGGGCCAGTTCGTCGACATGTTTCGGTATCTGAACCAGCTCGGCACCCTCGCACAGCGGGGAGTAAAGTCCGTTATGCACAACACCCTGGCGTCAAGCGATTATGGCCTGCTGGATGAGGACACGCTCGAACCCAGGCCAGATTACTGGGCGGCTCTGCTTTGGAAGCGCACCATGGGCAATGTCGTACTCGATCCCGGGGTCCCGGAGAATCAGAGCCTCAGGATTTACGCTCATTGCTCGATTAGCGGAAAGGGCGGAGTATCTCTTGTTATTTTGAACACCGATACAGAGCACGAAAATATGCTCAGCCTGCCATCTTCCGCAGAGCGGTTCTCTCTTACCGCTTCCGATCTAACGAGCACGACTGTCCTGCTGAACGGCACCGCGCTCAAAGCCGAACCAGACGGATCCGTGAGACCCCTCACGGCACATTCAGTGAGGAGCGGTCCTGTCCGGTTACCGCCATCCAGTGTCAGCTTTCTCATCATCTCCGCTGCTCATAACAGAAGTTGCATGTGACGTTGGACAGCGCTTGCTGCTCACCGCTCAAAACTCCCGTGTCCCAATAGAGTACTGATTGCCTGGCCGGGCGGCAGCGGTGGCGACGATGTTGTTTGGAATGGAAAGGGAGGTTTTTGGAAATGAGCAGCAATCTGCAGAAACTGGTTACAAAGGCGTGCCTCCTATCAGCATTGGTTCTGCCAGGCGGAATCTCATTGGTTCATGGACAAAACGTCTCGGCGTCGGAGTCTCAGCAGACTGCCACGGAGCCTATGCTCGCGGAGGAGGAACTCCAGGACTTTTGCAGCCCTGACACGATCCAGACGTTGACGTCGCAGTTGTCGATTAAGACCTCGGCGAAACAGATCGAAGACGGACCAAAGTTCTCCGGAGGAGTGAAGTTTGTCGCTGCCAAGGAGAAAGTCCCCGCCTTCTGTCAGATTTCCGGCACGTTTGTGAGTAACCCCGCCACGGGGAAGACAGCAAATTTTCTAGCCACTTTCCCCGCAAACTGGAACCACAAGTTCCTTCAGATCGGATGCAGCGGCCTGTGCGGCAACTTTTTTGTCAGCGACGCGGCGGGTTCTCAGATCGTCGTGACAAGCCAGGGAGCACCAGGCGAGTCGATCATCAAGGGATACGCTTCGTTCGCAACCGACGAAGGACATACCACGCCATTCGGAGGAGAGTGGGCGGCAAAAGGGCCGGGCCAAGTCGATCAGGATGCGCTGGACGACTTCTATTACAGAGCCGATCAATTGCTGGCGCAGATGGGGAAATCGCTGACGATCAAGTTCTATAGCGCTGCAGACAAAGTGCCCCAGAAGATTGCGCACTCTTACTTCATCGGCTGCTCCGGTGGAGGACGGGACGCTCTGGTAGCCGCCTCGATATTTCCCGAAGAATACGACGGGATCATTGCGGGCTCCCCGTATCTAAATCCTGCAGGTGTCGCTTTTCAGACTGCTGGAATCACGCTATCGATGATCCGGTCGGCAGACGCCGATGTGACGCCGGAGCTTATGAGCAAAGTTGATCCCTTTGTTAAAGCCAAATGTGACGCGCTGGATGGAGTCGAGGATGGGTTGATCCAGAACCCGGCTGCCTGCAACTTCTTGCCATCGCGGGACCTGCCCCTATGTGATGCAAAGCCGGCGCAAGGGGTGTGCTTTACGCAGTCGCAAGTGGAATCGATCAGCACCGTTGTAACTGCGGTGACGGACGAGCACGGAAAGGTGGTGCAGCCTGGATACAGCGTCAGCGATCTTCAGGCGAGCGCCAGAATGCCACGCCCGGCTGACCCGACGGCTGCCGATCCCTGGCCAACGAATACCCCGACTACGGGCTTATGGGGTTTGTCAGACGGTGTCGAGAAAATCTTCGTCCATCAGAATGACCCTAACTTTCACACGCGCCAGGTGATCAAGTTCGACGCAGGTGGGCGGGGACCCATCACGAGTTTTCGGACAGTTGTTCCTCAGGCAGAAGCGGCCCGGGCCATGGCCGCGACTCGCCTGGGGAGCGGCGACCGGCCGGCTGAAATCGCAAAGCTGATTAAGGAGAAGAAGAAGCTACTGATCTGGGCCAACCTGAGCGATCAGCAGCTATCGCCGTACATGTCTGTCAATTACTACAAAACTTTGGCAAAGACATATGGCGGTTATGCGAAGCTTCAGGATTCGGTTCGGCTGTTCCTCCTCCCTGATACGGCTCATTGCAGCATCTCCGGTTGCGGCCCCGATAACTTCGACGCCCTCGCTGCCATGGAGAACTGGGTGGAGAACAGACAGGCACCAGATGGCCTGTTGGCCGCGCAATATGTTCGTAAGGGCAACGTAGTGGGAGCAATCCTCAATGACTACAGCAAGCCACCGATCCGCACGATGCCGCTCTGCAAATTTCCGGAGATGGCACATTACGGCGGTAAGGGCGACGTAAAGGAGGCAGCAAACTGGAGCTGTCCGGCAAATGACACGTCAATGCTGAAAGTCGGAGAAAGTGGCCGACAGGCCGGCGTCATCGAATAGAACGATTTGTTCAGTCGAAGTGGTCCAGCCAAGAAACGAAACGGAGAAATGCGATGGAGGATGCAACAGGATGCAAATCAAAAAGTCGCGGGATCGAAGCTCTTTCGCAGGGACGTGGGACCTGAGGGGGCGGCAAGCAACAACTCGTTGACACTACGCGCTTGCATCACTCAAAACCAAAGGTCGGGTTCAAGCCGCAAGAAACGGCTCGCGAGCCTTGATCGCCGATCGTATTGAGGCGGCCGGCCTACAATTCGAAGATTCCACGCCTGAGCCTGAGGGTGACCGCATAATTTGATACTGGGTGGTTTTGGCCCTCTTAACTCCATATGCCCTGAAGGGTAGCAACACGTCTGGCTGACGGAAAACAAGGGCCATAAAGCGAGGCAACCGCGACCGTCAAAGGACAGCGGGGAAACTATCCAAAGTTGACGCGGACACTATACGGACACATTTTGGACACGAAAACGTACCATTCAGTACCACTCGACACTACAAGCGCGATTTATTAACGCGTTTGATTTCAAGGGATTAGTTGATTCTGAACCGCTTATGGCGATTGGAAGGCGGCCCTGAAAAGGCCGGCGTCGGCGGTTCAATCCCGTCCCTGGCCACCATTGCTCCATTCCAAGCTGTGCTTTACCAGCTAATACAGAAAGCTAACTCCCTCCTTTTAAGTGCTACCAGTTCTCCTGCCGTCCCGGTGTATTCAGTGACAATCCACCTGTTCCGGGGCAACCTCTGGCTATGAAAGCAGCTGGCCCCAAACGCCCCAGGACCGCGGACTCGAGAATCACGGTTTGGTAAACATTTGTCCCCGCGTCTGGCGGAATGATGCTGCTTTTTGATTCCCAGACACCAACAACCGTTGAGCTTGGGTCACTTGCCTCGCGCTGGGTATGGGGTTATTGTTGGTTTTCCGGCTGATACGGGAAAACTGTGACACATCGATCACGCGTCCTGGCGGTTGTGGCGATCGCGGCGGTGCTTTTGTGTACCTGCGGCGTGTGGATGCTGTGGCGCGCCGAGCGCGTGCTGCGCGGGTCGGAGCGTGCGGTCACCTCGGAACTGGACCTTGGGGTTTTGGTCCGGTCTGTCGGCGTGGTGCCCAATCCGGGATTCGAAGCGTATTCGGCTCCCGCGGTTTACCGGTCGGCGGCGATTTTCGAAGGCCGGCTGTACCTCGCTGGGCCGGCCGGTCTCTATGCGTACTCGCTTGACGGTGCTCTGGATCATGTTTATCGCGTGGGACTAGACCTGCCACCGGCGCCACTGGGCGCGATGGCGGAGGGAACTCTGGCGGACAGCCGGGAGCCGGAGTTGCTGATCGCAACGGCAGGCGAAGGAGTCCTTGCGTTCGATGGCAGCCGCTTTCGGCAAATTCGCCCCGAGGCAGCGGAGGCGCGAAACGTGACGGCGATCTTGCCGCTGGGCTCGGGCGGCCTTCTTATGGGCACGGTAAAGCGTGGGCTGCTTGAGTACAACGGGCATACGCTGCGGGAGTTTCACGCAACCACCGAAAAAGTGTATGTTACGGCGCTGGCGGGAACGGAATCTGACGTTTGGATCGGCACGGCAAACCAGGGGGTATTGCACTGGCGGGGCGGCCAAGTGGAGAGCATGGCCGAGAGCGAGGGCCTGCCGGATCCGCACGTGGATTCGCTTGCAGTGGAGGGACAAGCGGTGTACGTGGGGACGGCCGCGGGTGTAGCCGAGATTCGCGGTCGAAGCGTGACACGCGTGTTGGCGCGCGGGCGGTTTGCCCGTGCCTTGATGGCGGATGGCGATTCGCTGCTGGTGGGAGGGATGGAGGGCGGGGTTGTCGCGGTCCCTCGAGACGGCGGACGCGCGGCCATGTCGCGGCGGCCGATCGTGTCGCCGGCGGAAGACAAACCCGATGAAGATGCGCGAAATGGCATGGATGATCCGGTGGTGCAGTTTCTGCGCGTCGGCGGTTCGCCGTACGCATTGACGGCGAAGGCACTCCTGGTGCGCACGCCTGCAGGGGAATGGCGCAGCTTCCTGAAGGACGATGGGACGATGCTGACAGACGGGGATGTGTCATCGCTGATGGTGGCGAGCGATGGCCGCGTCTGGGTGGGCTACTTTGACCGAGGGCTGGATATTCTTTCCGCCGCCGGGGGAAAGACGCTGCACATCGAGAACAATCGGGTCTTCTGCGTGAATCGGATCGTGGAGGATGCGCGGCAGGGCGCTGTTGCAGTAGCCACGGCCAATGGCCTGGTGCTGTTTGACCGCGATGGCCGAGAAAAGCAGGTGTTGACGCGCGATTCGGGACTGATCGCAAGCCATGTAACGGATGTGGCGCTCAACGGGACGGGCATGGTGGCGGCGACACCGGCGGGAATTACTTTTCTGGATGCGGGCGGCCCGCACAGCATGTATGCATTCGAGGGGCTGGTGAACAATCACGTCTACGCGCTTGGCGCGCGACGGGATGCGCTGCTAGTGGGGACACTTGGCGGGCTGTCAATGGTGAGCGGGGGCGTGGTACGGCGCAACCTGACTACGGCGAATTCGGGGCTGAAGGCGAACTGGATCACTTCGCTGGCCGAGGCAGGAGACGACTGGCTGATCGGCACATACGGTGCAGGAATTCTGAGGATGGATGCGGAGGGGAATATCTCGGCGACCGATGCGACCCAGCAAGGAATCGTTGTGAACCCGGGAGCGATGATCGCAACCGGCGGCAAGGTGCTCGCCGGCACGCTGGGCAAGGGATTGCTGGTGCGCGACGCGACTGGGACGCGGTGGAGGACTGTGACGGCGGGTTTGCCGTCGCTCAACGTGACGGCGCTGGCGGCAGATCGCGGCGTGCTCTACATAGGAACGGACAACGGGTTGGTGAAAATTGCGGGCGACAGGCTTTGAGGCGGGAAGCGGGCGAATGCGGCTCGCAGGCTGGAAAAGGATCCTATGCTGGAGCGTGCTGATCGGGGGGGCGGCGTCGGCACGCGCTGATAGCGCGGTGCTGATTCCCCTGGACAAGCAGGCGCCCGATCCATCGATTCTGTCCCTCACGGAGATGGAGGTCGATATCCGGATTGACAACGGCGACGCCCGCGTCTGGATTCGACAGATCTACACCAACCACACCGGCAAGCTGGAGGAAGGCAATTATGTTTTCGCTCTGCCAAGCGGGACACAGGTTTCGGACTTCGCTGTCTGGGACGGGCCGGTGCGCATTCCGGCGGTGGTCCTGGAGCGCAAGCGTTCACAGGCGCTTTACCAGGAGTTGAAGAGCCAGGCGATCGATCCTGGGCTTCTCCAGCAGGGAGAGCGCACCGAGGAAGAGGCGGGCCGAAACGCGGCATTCAGCGCGCACATTGTGCCGATTCCGCCTTGGGGAACGAAGCGGCTGGAGATGGAGTATCACCAGCGCATTCCGGTAGACCAGCGGAAGAGCTACTTTGTCCTGCCGCTAAAGCCGGATGCGTATGCGGGCCAACGCGTAGCGCATTTGAAGATTCATTTCGAGTTGCACTCGGCGGCGGCGATCAAGGATTTCACGGTCCCTGGCAAAGTGCTGCAGCTGAAGATGGACCGGCAGGACGATCACACGGTACGCGGAACGCTGGAGGCGAACGACCTGGAACTATCGGAGGACCTGGCGGCCACATGGGCGCTGGCCGATGCGGGAAACGCCATGCAGGTGATCGCGTACCGGAACCCGCACGGAGTGAACGCGGAGATGCAGGGCGATCTTGCCGCGGCGCCGGACAAGGACAAGCGAAAGCACAAGGAGCACGACAAACAAGATCCGGGGTATTTTGAAGCGACGGCGCAGTTGAGCGCGCCGGGAGCGCCCTCGCCCGCGGGATCTGCGACGGCGCCACGAACAGTCGTGGTCCTGATGGACACGTCGCTGTCCATGCAGTGGGAGAAGCTGGAACGGAGCTACGCGGCGGCGGCGAAGGTGCTGGAGAGCCTGCATGCTCAGGACCGCTTCAATCTTCTGCTATTCAACACACGGGTGGATGCGTTCCGCCCGCAGCCGGTTGAGGCGGATGGGAGCACCGTGATGGCGGCGATGGAGTGGCTGCGCAACAGCCATCTGCGCGGCGGAACGGATCTCGAGAAGGCGCTGGGCGCGGGGCTGGCACAGGCCAGCACAGCGGATTCGTCGCTGGTGCTGCTGACCGATGGAGGCGCTGACCGCGGCGAGATCCGCAACGGCAAACTGGCGGCGTGGTACATGGCGCAGTGGGTGCAGATTTCCGCCGAGAGGCGGCCGAAGACCGACATCTTCGCAGTGGGTGACGACGCGAACCTGCCGTTGCTGCGCGACTTGAGCCGCAACGGCGGCGTGTTGGAGCACGTGCTTTCGACGGAGCCGGTGGAGTTCAAGCTGGCGTCCTTTTTGGCCAAGGCGGGGCAGACGCCCATCGGCGATTTGAACATAAAGGTGTCGAAAGCCGCGGTGGACAAGGTGTACGCGCTGGATGATGCGGTGTTCGACGGCGGGCAGGCGGCATGGGTTGGACAGTATACGAAGCCGGCGAAGCATGCCGACTTCGCGGCCCAGGGCAGCCGCGAGGGACAGGCAGTTCGCGTGGAGACGAAGGTGGAATTGCCGGTCGAGACGCTTGAACATGATCAACTGCCGCGGCTCTGGGCATGGGCACGCGTGCAGGCATTGCTGGAGCAGATTGATCGCGAGGGCGAGACGGAGGCGTCGATTCAGGAGATCATACGGCTGGCCCGGCAGTACAAATTCGTCACCCCGTACACGTCGTTTCTCGCCGCGCCTAGAGCGCTGCTGCGGCCACGGGTCATCCGCCCGGGCGATCCGGTGCTGCGCGTCCACACCGACCCGGCGATCGTGTCGGTGGTGGCGCTGTTTCCGTTCGGGCTGGAGAAGCCGTTGCGTTATCTCGGCGACGAGGACGTGTGGCAGACACGCTTCCTGGCGCCGGTGGACATGACGGACGGCGTTTACCCCGTGCGGCTGATACTGCGCGACCGGAGCGGGCAGGTGTATCGCGAGGAGAAGACATTTGTCATTGCGTCGACGCCACCAAAGGTAAAAGTGCGGCTGAACCGTACTAGTTTTCGCGGCGGCGATGTGGTACCCCTGCGGGTAAATGCGTCTGAGAGCACGCGCACTCTGAGCGCGCGCCTGGAGGGGCTGGGTCCTGTGTTTCTGCATTGGGACCGTGCCGCGGGCGCGAGCACGGGCGACCTTCCGCTGCCTGCGGGACTACCTGCCGGAGACTACCTGCTCACGGTGACGGCCGAGGACGTCGCGCACAATCTTGGAACGGCGGAGGTGCACATTGAAGTGCTTCCGTGAACGCGCGATACGGGTAGCGGGCGCTGGGTGCGCAACAGCGGCGGCCTGCCTGTGCCTGGGCGCGATGAGGATGCCGGTGTTGTTCCACGCGGGCGGCGGGTTCGCACGCTGGATCGAAAACGTGCCCGCGGGATCGGTGGTGGAGGGCGCGCTTTTCCGCTCGATGCAGTTGCCTGGGGGCGAATTCCTTTTCCGACGTCCGCCGCGCGAGACGGTGACGGCGCTGAGTGAATTACAAAAGAGCGACAATACGGCGGCACTGTTTCCGCTGCGTGCCATGGAGGAGGAGCAGGCGCTGGATTTCGCAGCCGCGGAGCGTGATTGGAAGGCGTGGGCTGATTCAGCTGATGACCATGTGGGTGCGCATCTCGACCTCGCGGATTTTTACGAACGCAGGCTTCAGACGCAAGCCGAGCTGGCCGCGCTGGAGTGGGCCGGCAGCGCGGCGCAGGATGCGCGCGAGCGGTGGACCGTTGTGGAGGAGCAGCGCTCGTGGAAAGCGTTTGACCGAGCGCTGAAGGTTGTAAATGAATACGCGCTGGGGCGCGGCGAGTCGGAGCGGATCTATGCGGAGTGGATCAAGCGATACCCGCAGGAACCTGCGCTGTATGCACGGCTGCTCGACTTTCTGCTGGCAGGGAAGGATTTCGCGCAGGCCGATGCCGCGATCGCGCAGTACAAAGCTGCATTTCCGCAGGACCACGTGTTTCCGGTTAAAGCGGAGGCGGACCTGGCTGTTCGGCGGGGGAAAGCGACAGATGGCCTGGCGATCTACGACAGCCATTTCGAGCCGCTGTGGCCCGCAGAGCTAATTCAGGAATACTTCCGGCTGGTGCAGGACAGCCACGAGCAGAGGGCATTCCGCGATGCGGCGCGGGCGCGGTTGGAGGCGAACCCCGACGATTTGAAGGATGCCGCGCGACTGTTCTACCTCGAGCACCAGCAGGGGCAGCTCGACGCGGCGAAAGCAGTACTGTCTGGATATCGCGAAAATAAAGAAGACCGAGGGGCCACATGGACGCCGGATGAACTCGGCACGCTGGAAAAGCTCTTCGAGGCGGCGCAGGATTTTCCTGAAGCGGCGCGGTATGCGTATGCCATGGCCGCCCAGCGCGCCACGCCGGCGGAGGAGCGCGATGGGACGGTGGCCCTGGCCCGGATTCTGCTGACCGCTCCGGAGCAGCCATTGACGGTGGGTGCGGGGAATCTTTCGCTGTATCGCGACATCGCGACGATGGACCGCGGGCCAGGATATCTGAACGGTATTTTGTCGCTATTTCTGAACTCGCAGGGCCCCGACAGCGAGTACAACCGCGAAGAACAGGTTGCACAGCCGTATTTCCATCGCGCGCGCGCGGCGGAGCTGCTGGGGGAAATCGACAAGCGTTTCCCGGATGATGCATGGCGTCCGCTGTTGCACGCGAAGTTGATGGAGGCATTCGCGACATATGGCGACAGCGCGGCGGTGATCCGGGAGGGGAGCCAGATCCTGGCGGACTTTCCGCATTTTGCGGGGCGCGTGCGGGTGGCGCTGGCGCTGGCCGATGCGTACGAGCGCACCAAACAGGTTGACAAGGAATTCGCCCTCTATCAGGACCTGCTGAAGGAACTTGCGGCGGAGGCCGATGGGGTGCCGTTGGGAGGGGGCACGAAGGATTACAGCAAGCCGGTGGTGCAGGAGAGCGCTCGGGAATCCTTCGCGCTTCCCGCAATGAGGGCTCCACAAAGCGAAGGCGAAGCGCGCCAGGGCGATTCCGAGGAGGCGGGGCCGGAGGAGGGTGGGACATCTCGATCGGCCGCTACGCCGGGGCGGCATGGGGCACGATCGACCGACTACGCCCAGGTGCTGGACCGCTACCTAGGGCGGCTGGTCGCGCTGCATCGGTTGCCGGATGCGCTGACCGCCCTGCGCGGGGAACTGGATCGCAATCCGCAGGATCCCGGACTCTACGAGCGCCTGGCCGATTTTTTCGAGCAGAACCGGCTCAACGCGCACATTGAAGAGGTGTATCAACGCGCCATCGCGCAATTCCAGGACACCGGCTGGAACGCGAAGCTGGCGCGGTTCTACCTGCGCGAGCGGCGCGTAGCGGACTATCGCGCATTGATGCGAAAGGTGGCGGAGGTCTTCTCGGGCACGGAGTTGGAGGCCTTTCTCGGGCAGGCCCCCGCGCCGGACAGTTCGCTTGCCATCGAGGTGGACAACTATGCGGCAGAGCGTTTTCCGCACGAACTGGGATTTGTGCGACGCCTGATTGGGCAGGATGAGAAGGCACATAACGATGCGGCGCTGGAGAAACTTCTGTGGGCGCACTGGGCGGAGAGCGGGGATCTGCGCGATCAGCTGTTCCAGGTATTGAGCCGGGCAGGGAGGCTGGATGAAGAGCTGGCGCAGTTGCGGCAGCAATCGCCGGAGATCGACAAGGCAGACTGGAGCGGGCTCGCAGAGCGCAATCCGGCGGCGGGGCGCTTCTGGGTGGAGGCCTGCCTGTGGCAGTCGCACTATGAGCAGGCTGTGGGCGCTGCCGACGCCCTGGCGGCCGCGTATCCCGCGGATTCGACGGTCGGAACGCAAGCATCGTCGCTGTATCGCTCGCTGGCGTACTTTCACCCCGAGGATACAGACCGCGCGGTTGCCGTTGAGAACCGGCTGCTGGAAGCGCGCCCGGGAGAGCTGGACAGGCTGGCGCGCATCGGCGACATCTATGCGGATCGCGGACGGTTTATGGACGCGTCGCCCTATTGGCTGAAGATGGCGGAGGTGCGCCCGGGAGAAGCTGACGGCTATCTGCAATCGGCAACAGTGTTCTGGGACTACTTTGGTTTTGCCGATGCGGAGGCGCAACTGGAACGTGGGCAAGCACGGCTGCACGATGCCACCCTCTTCGGGTACCAGCAGGGAGCTATCGAGGAGAGCCGCGGAGATGTGACGTCGGCGATACGTGTTTATGTGGTAAGCGCAACCGCGGAACAGCCGTCGAGCGAGAGCAAGGACAGATTGTTAACGCTGGCGCGGCGTGCGGCGTGGCAGCCGCAGGTGGAGGCCGGCACCGCAGGATTGCTGCGCACGGGTGCGCCGAGCGCGGCGGCCATTGAACTGCGTGCCGGCGTTCTTGAAGCCGAGCATCGCAAAGACGGACTCGCACAGGAGTTGCAGCAGCTGGTTGCGCGGACCACGTTGTTTGACGTGCTGGATGCGGTTATGAACGCGGCGCGGACCGATGCATTGCCGGATGTGGAGGAAGCCTCGCTGCGGCGACAGATTGCTCTGACCGCCGACCCGGTGCACGCACTCGAGCTGCGCTATCAACTCGTGGATCTGCTGGGCCAGCGGAATCCGTCCGCTGCCGCGCAGGAGGTGGATGCGATTTGCCACGAGCATCCGAGGATCCTGGGCGTCGTGCGGGCGACGGTGGATTATGACTGGAACCACGACCGGCGCCAGCAGTCCGTGACGGTACTCCTCGATTCCGCCGCCGTCGCTTACCCGGAACTCCGGAGCCGTTTCCAAATGGAAGCCGCGCGCAAGCTGACGGACCTGGGCGATTATGCGCGTTCGCGCACGCTGCTGGAATCGTTGCTGAAAGAGAAGCCGCTCGATGCCGGCTATGAGTCGGCGATGGCGGACAACCTGGCGCACGCCGGAGACCAGGCTGCTCTCAACGGGTTTTATCGTGCACAACTGGAGCTGGTCGGGAAAGCGTCGCTGCCGCGGGACGAGACGCAGCACCGGCTGGCGCAACTGCGGCGGGGCATTGTGGCAGCCGAAACTGTGCTCGGGAAATTCAACGACGCCGTGGATCAGTACATCGAGTTGATCCGGGCGTATCCGGATGATGGGGTTTTGGCGCAGGAGGCGGCGCTGTATGCGGTCTCGCATGGCGCGCGCGATCGCCTGTTTGCGTACTTCCAGAAGGCGATCGCCGATTCGCCGCGCGATGCGCGATGGAGCATTGTGCTGGCCCGGTTGGCTACCGCGGCGGAAGACGAAGGGCTGGCGCTGGATGCTTACGGCAAGGCGCTGCATCTGCGGCCGGAACGGCAGGACCTCTATATTGCGGCAGCGGAGCTGGACGAGCGCCTTGGCCGGTTTGATGATGCGATCGGGCTCGATCGCAAGCTTTACACGCTCAGCTACCGCGATCCCAAGTGGATGGTGAAGGTGGCAGAGCTGTGTGCGCGGCAGCGCAAGGAGGCGGACACGGTCAGCGCGCTGGAGACGGCGCTGATTGAGGGGCGTCCGGCGAAACCCGCCTATTTTTTTGCCGCTGCGGGGCACCTGGAAACATGGGGCATGGTGGACGCCGCGCAGAAGTATGCGGATCGCGGCGTGGAATTAGCAGGGGCCGATCTGCTTTTGACCGAGCAGGATGGCGCGGCGACATATGCGAGGATCATGACCCGAAGGCGGAAGAGCGTAGAGGCCTTTGCGCGGTTGCAGAAGGCGCGCGCGGATGCGCCCGGGCTCAGTTTTTCGAGTGTGGCCCAACAGGTAGCGCGCGAGGGTCCAGGCGCAGTGACCGATACCGAATGGCGCAAACAGCGGGAGGAGCAGCGGACCGCGGCGGCGACTAGGGGATTTGCGCAGGCGCTTCAGGCGATGGCCGGCGTGACGGCGGCTTACTACACGCCGGAAGAGAGAACGCAGTTCGCCACGTTGCTGCGCGAGAATGCGCAGGCGGCGGACAAGGACGATCTGGCGAACGTGTTCTTGCCGGCGGCGAAGAGCGCGCAACTGGCGCAGCTCTGGTCGGAGCTGGAATGGGCGCTGGTCCTCAAGCGCGAGGCCGACGGGGAATTCCAGATCAATGACTGGCTGCAGTTTGAAAAGCGTCGCGTTCAGTCGGTGGACACGGCCGCGCAACTCGAAAAGCTGGCGCCCACATTGAAACGCGCGGACGCGGGACAGGCCTGGCGCGCCGTGGCCGGAGCGCATCACGATGCGGGCGATGCCGCCGGAGAACTGCGCGCCATGGAACGCCTGAGCGCGCTGGGTCAAATTCATGATCAGGAACTCAACCGCTACTATCGCCTGCTGCTTGCGCAGCGGCCTGAGGAGCTGATTGAGAAATCGCGCGCCAGTGACAGCGCGGCGCAGTATCTTGTGCGCAACGGCACGGCGGTGCAGGCGCTTGCGGCAGTGGATGCCAGGTCGGGGAATCGTTCGCCGGTGTGGAAGGACGCGTACACCGGCCTGACAGGGCTGTATCTCCTCGATCATCGCGCCGAAGTGAAGGCGGCATTCGATGCGGCGCTGGCCGGCGATGCCGCAATTGGCGAGCGCATTGGGCAGCCCGCCGACCGTCAGCGGCAGCTCGCCGGATCTGTATGGTTCTACTACGGCTCGAGGTACGCAACTTATCTCGACGACGAGAACGACCCGCGGCGGGAGGACTACGAAGATGCGGAATTGGAGGCCACTCCGGGGAATGCGGGGGCGTACCTCAGGCTGGCCGACTACTCCGCCGAGCATCGCCGCGCAGCATCGGCTCTCACCGATTACGCGCACTCGCTCGATCTGAATGCGGACCAGCCCGCGGTGGTGAACAAGATCGCCGACATCCAGTGGAAAAATGGCAACCGCGCGGAAGCGCAGGCGGCATGGGATAAGGCGGTCAAGCTCCTGGCGGCGGAGATGGACGCGCGGCACGTTCCGGAGACCTTCTGGGGCGACGTTGCAACAGTACTGAAGACTGTGAGCACGGCGGGGCAGTTCGATACTGTGCGCGCGCAGGTGGACGCGATGTTGCGTGTTTATCTCAAGCGCAACGGAACCTACCGAAGCGAGCCGCTGCTCGAAGCTGCCTATCTAGCCAACGCCAATTCCATGGACTGGCTGCTGAACATCACCTCCAGCGCCTCGGATCAGCAGGCAGTGCTGTGGTCGATCGTGCCCCACTCGTGGTCCGAGCAGGGAAAGTGGATTGAAAAGGGGCAATTGAGCCACATCTACCAAAAGATCCTGGAAATATCGGAAGCCCAGGAGCAGACCACGCCGCAGGGTGGGGAGAACGGTCTGGATGGGCAGCGACGCAACCTGGTGGAAGCGCTTTTTGACGAAAACAAGCTCCCAGAAGCGCGGCAGAGTTCTTAGCGCTGTTCCGCAGGCTCGGCGGAATACAGCAGACTGGCTGGGTCTGGTGCTGCGCCTGGCCGATGCCGACGGAAGTCTCACGGATTTGATCGGCAGTTGGAAAAAGCAAGAGAGCGGCGGACCGGCGTTGAACGATGTGCGCAACGCCGTGGCAGGCCTGAGTCGGGATGGACGGAGGACCGTGCTGCGCTTCGTGTACGAAACCGCCATCGCGCGGCGCGACTTCACCGCGGCGAATTTTCTGGGATTGGCGGCTATTCACCTGGACGAGAATGACACCGCGGGCGCCGTGGCACTGCTCAAACGCCTCACGCTGGTGAGCGCGAACATGTACGCGGATGAGGATGCAGCGGCGCTCCTGCTGGAACGGCGGCAGAAGCAGGCGGAGGCAGTTGGATTCCTTCGTGCGCTGTCGGCTGCGAACCCCTGGGATGCGAACTACAGAATGCGGCTTGCCAAGGCGCTGCTGGCGGCGGATCCGCGGGCTGCGGAGCCCGTGTCCGAACTCAACGCGGTGGCGGCGGATTCCTCAGCTCGATACGCAGACCGCATGGAAGCAGCGCGAGCGCTAAAAGGACGCGGAGCCCCGACGTCCGACAGCGGCGAACTGAAGGCGCTTGCCGCGCCGGGATGTCCATCGGCCCAGAGTGCCTCACAACCCATGTACGTAGCGGCGCGGGAGGAGGCGGCCGCGTGCAGTGATTCGGCACAAGCCAAGGCGCACCTTTTGGGCGACTCTCTGGCGGCCGCCCCGGGGAATGCCGCACTGCGCGTCAAGTACATCTTTGCCGCGTTTTCAGCGAACGACGATGCTGGCGCTCTCACGGCCGCCTCCCCGTACCTGCAGGGCAACTACTACCCGGCGGTATCGGAGGGCGATCCAGGAGCGACGGGCCGCGGGGCGAGCGGGCCGGATTCGTCCGATGCTCAGGAAGGCAATCCGGCAACGCTCGCCGGAATGAACCCAACGGATGCAGCGCGGCTGATTGAGTTTTCCTACGCAGCGTATGAAAGGCAACGCGATTTTGCGCAGGCGCTGAACGTGCTCACGGAGGGACTCGACACTGTCCACGAAGAGAAATTACGCACGCTGCTCAAGCAGCACCGGGATGCGGCGCAGACCGAAGTAGCGCGGGCTGCGGAAAACGACGCACGGGCGCCGCACATTGTCGCCGCTGTAGAGCAGGATCGGGTGGTGCAGCCGAAATTGCTGCCTGGCACGCCGGTTCCAGAGCAACCGGCGAAGGAGGAGCAGCCATGAAGCGCATTGCCTGGATGAGTGTCGCGGCGGCCTGCGCGGCAGCGCTGTGGCTGATTGCCCAAGTGCAGACGCCGCAACCCGGCCCCGCATCGCTGATGCCGGACGGAGCGCTTCTTTATCTGGAAGCGAAGGACTTCCACTCGCTGCTTCACGACTGGGACGGGTCGCAGGCGAAGCGCACGTGGCTGGCCGGCGATTACTACGCCGGATTCAGCCGCTCGCGTCTGTTTCAGCGCCTATCGCAGGCACAGGATGAGTTTTCAGCCACCGCAACGGTTCCCACCAACGCCAATATGCTGGGCTCCGTTGCGGGAGGCGAAAGCGCGCTGGCTTTGTACGACATCGGCAACCTGCAGTTTGTTTACCTGACGCGCATGGAGGAGGCGAAGGCCAAAGCCACGCCATTGTGGCTGGCGCGCGACAAGTTCGAGCAGCGGGCAGGGGGCGCAACGCGGTTCTATGTGCGCGAGGATCAGCAGTCGAATCGTACGGCCGCTTTTGCGATCGACAAGGGATGGCTGATACTCGGCACGCGCGCAGATCTGGTCGCGGGCGTGCTCGACCGGTTGGACGGCGCGGAGACGCGCGGTCTGCCTGACGAAAGCTGGTATGCGGATACGGTGAAGCAGGCTGCCACGGTGCGGGGCGATTTGCGCATGGCGTTGAATCTGGAAAAGATTGTGGCATCGCCGTACTTCCGCAGCTATTGGGTGCAGCGCAATATTACGGAGATGAAGCAGTACCGCGCCGCGATGTGCGACCTGTACAGAACGGACAAGGAGTATCGCGAAAACCGCGTGCTGCTGCGCGCTCCGGGCGCGACCCCACGCGCGTCTGGAGATGTTGCGCGCTTGGTGGTGCTGGTGCCGGATGACGCAGTTTTCGCGTCGGCGCAGGCTTCGCCGCCCCCTGAGCAGGTTCTCGCGGCCATGCGCGAAAACTTGCTCGACTCCGGGCCCCGGACGGAGCAGGCGGAAACCAACGCGCCGCCCCCAGCGGCGATCGAGAACGCAGGCAGAGCGTCTGATCTGGAGCAGAGAATCGATGTTGCGCCGGTCCTTGCAAAAGAGGTGGATCCGTACGCTGCATTGCGCGAACTGGTGCAGTCGGCTAGGCCAAACGCCGTGCTCGAGGTGTATCGAACTGTGTCCTCGACCAAGCAGATGTTTGTGGGCATTGAGCGCGCCATGGTAGTGCAGGGGGCTGAGCCCTGGAGCGAGCAGGCATTGCGCGATGCCGTGAGCGCCACGTTCCGGCGCAGCGTAACTGCTTCGCGATTGGGTATTGGGTGGAGCAGCCACATGGGGCCGGGGGGCAGCGTCGCGTCGTTGGATGGTTCGATTTCGCTCTACATAGCGGTACGCGGCAACCGGATATACATGGCGACAAGTGACGGTCTTCTTTCCGCGATGCTGAACCGGGATTCTGCGCCCGCTGCGTCTCAGAACCAACCCGTCACGTACGAGGCGGAATTCCGGCACAGCGAACGGGAGCAGCAGGTGTTCGGCAAACTCGCCGGCCGGCTGGATGCCGCGGGGCATGACGTTGCTGGTTCCGGCGAGGCGGCCGATGAGGGCCCGGGCGACGGTCAGGGTCCGGCGTTCTTCTCCGGCAACATCGCCAGCCTGAGCCGGATGTGGTCCAGCATGACGCGCGAGATCGTGATGGAGAAGGACCAGGGCGCAACCGTCACGCAGACGGTGGTGTACCAGTGGACCCAGAAATGAGGAGATCATCGCGAGTGGCGGGCTGGCGCGGGGTGCTGCTGTTCGTCGCAATGGCGGCGGGTACGGCCGATCTCCGCGCGCAATCCAATACGCTCTTCGGCCAGGGAGCCGCTGTGCTGCTCGACCGGGAGTTCGGCAGGTCGGATCTGTCATGGCTGCTGCTGGACCGGTCGGGCGCGGTGCTGGCGCAGCGATGGCAAACATCTCAGCAACCGATTCCTCCCGGTTCTCTCGTCAAGCCATTCGTAGTCGCGGCGTACGCAGCCCAGCATGGGAACAAGTTTCCGCACGTGCGGTGCGCAGGCACGCGCAGCCTGTGTTGGCTCCCACGCGGGCACGGTGAACTGGGCTTGCAAGATGCGCTGGCCGAGTCCTGCAACGCATATTTTCTGGCGCTGGCCGCAGACATCGATCGTGAGCGCGCCCGGGAGACGTTCCGCTCTTTCGGGCTGGCCGGCCCGGAACGCAACTTCGATGCGCGTACCTCCATTGGGCTGGGCACGGCCTGGCGCGAGTCTCCACTCGCGCTGGCGCATGCGTACCTTGCTCTGCTGGATAGCCCTGACTCGATGATGCGCGCGCTGGTGCTAGGTGGAATGCAGAAGGCGGCGTCGCGAGGCACCGCAGCTTCAGTGGACGTAACGCTGGGGCGGGATGCCGCATTGGCCAAGACGGGCACCGCGCCATGTACGCATCGGATCCGGGCGCAGGCAGACGGTTTGGCCGTTGTGCTGGTTCCCGCAGCGGAGCCGCGTTACCTTCTGCTGGTGCGCATGCACGCCGCAACCGGCGCACGAACAGCTGCCGAAGCTGCCTCAATGTTGCGCGCGCTCGGGCTGGGGGGGCCGTGAGGAACAGTCTGGCGCGGCTGGGCGCGGTTTTGCTCCTGATTCCCTTGGCGGGATGCGCGCAAAGCAGCATTCGCTTCGGCGTGCTCGGACTATTTCATCCCCGCGTACTTGAGCTGACATGGACGGGGCCGGGCGCCTTGCTGATTTCCGCGGCGGGCGATCCCATCGTGCTGAACGGAGAGCGCGGTCACCGGCGTGTGATCCTGCGCGCAGAGGATGGAAGAGTGCTGCTGGCCGGCCTGCCGGCAGCGCGGATTGCGGCGGCAGCGAGGGGAGGAGGTCCCGCTGCATTCGGATTGACGGTGCCGGGTAGGTTCCATCGCGAATACGAGGGGCAGCTAGAAATCACGGCTCACGGAAATGAACTCATCGCCGTGGTGCGCATGCAGATTGAACCGGCAGTGGCCACGATCATCGCTTCGGAGATGCCGCAGGATGCTCCACTGGAGGCGCTGAAGGCGCAGGCGGTGGTAACACGGTCGTTTCTGAGCGCCGGACCGCGCCACAGCGAATACGACTTCTGCGACACGACGCATTGCCAGTACCTGCGCTCACCCGCGGAGGTGAGCCACCAAGCGTGGAGTGCGGTGCGTGCCACGCAGGGATTGATTCTGGCCTGGCGGGAAAAACCCATCGCGGCTCTGTATTCAAGCCGCTGCGGCGGAGACACGCGGTCATTGCGTCAAGCGGGTATCGATCCGGGGAACGGCTATCCCTACTACTCGGTCGAGTGCCGCTGGTGCCGCGCGCATCCCCTTTATGAACTGCCGCGCAGTATCAGCCCTCACAAGCAATGGGGTGCTCATAGCGGCGCCGATTTCGACGGCACGAGAACATCGGGCGAGAATGATCGAGCCGTCCTCGGGCACGGCATTGGCCTGTGCCAGCACGGGGCAGCGGGCATGGCTCTCGCGGGCGCGGATTTCCGTTCGATCCTGACGCACTACTATCCGAATGCAGAGTTAGGCATGATTCGCTGACGAAGCAAGACTACTCTGGGGGCAACTTCAGGGTACGGACCGTCTGGTTCTAGCGTGTTTTCAGCTATTGATGCGACTTTTCACCAGCGTCCCTGACTACCCTTCTCATTGAAGGTCTTCGAGTCAGCGACATCCGTCGCGCACGGGCTGCACCCGTTCCAGTACACTGCTGGAACCGCCGAATCAGGTGAGGTGTCCCCGGGATGTCCCAACTCTATGTCATTGTGCTGGCGATCATTGTCGCCGTGCTTCTGGCCGTCGCCATCTACCGCAGCACGCGCGTCAAGACGAAGGCCGACTACCTGGTTGCGGGGCGGTCGCTGCCGGCATTGGTGCTGGTGCTTACGCTGCTGACTTCGTGGATCGGGGCGGGATCGCTGTTTGCGGGGGCGGAGAACGCCTACAAGAATGGGTTTGCGGCGCTGTGGCAGCCGGCCGGCGGATGGCTGGGACTGCTGCTCATCTACTTCATTGCGCCGCGCGCACGGAAGTTTGCGCAGTTCACGCTGCCCGATCTGCTGGAGGCGCGCTACAACCAGACGGCGCGCGTGCTGGGGACGATTGCGATTCTGTTTGCCTATGTGGGTATCACCAGCTACCAGTTCAAGGGCGGCGGCGATGTGCTGCACCTGATTTTTCCGGATACCGTTTCGCCGGAACTGGGCACTTACATGATTGCCGTCTTCGTGATCGTGATCGACGGCGCTGGCGGGGATGTCGTCGGTGGCTTATATGGATGTAGCGATCGGCTCGCTGGTGACGGTGATCTGCATTATCTGCCGCACCGTATCTGCTTATTGAAGGCCGGCGGATGGGAAGGGCTGCATGCAACGCTGCCGCCTGCGTACTTCCAATGGTTCGGCAATTTCGCATGGTGCCGGGGTGGAGCAGTCGGCGGGCATGGGGCTGGTTCGCGCACTGGAGTTCATGGTGCCCGACGATGCTGCTGATGCTGGGCAACCAGGTGATGTATCAGAAGTTCTTCTCGGCGAAGACGGAGAAGGATGCGCGCGTTTCGGTGGTGGGATGGATTATCGGCACGCTGGTGCTGGAGACGCTGATTGTGGCCATCGCGGTGTTTGGGCGCGGCGCTCTATCCGACGGGCGAAGTGGCGCTGCAGCCGCGCGAGATTATCCCGTACACGGCGCGGCACGGTCTGCCTGCGTTGATGGGTGCGCTGCTGTTGGGCGCGGTGTTTGCCAAGGTTATCTCGACGGCGTCGAATTATCTGTTCTCGCCGGCCACCAATCTGATTAACGATGTTTTTGTGCGCTACATTGCGCCGGATGCATCGAACAAGCGGGTGCTGATTGTCTCGCGGCTGGCGGTGGTGATTCTCGGCTGCTGGGCGCTATATCAGGCGGTATACGCGGAGAGCATTCTGGAGAAGATGCTGTGGGCGTACACGATTTATTCGGCCGCACTGACGCCGGTGGTGCTGGCTGCGTTTTATTCGAAGCGCGTGACGGCGTGGGGCGCGGTGGCGGCGATTGGCAGCGGGACAGTGGTGACGCTGGTGTGGGATTTGCCTGCGGTCAAGGCGCTGTTCCCGCCGATTCTTGCGGATCGCGATGCGATTTTTCCTGCGCTGTTTGTGGCCGTGGTGGCCATGATCGTGGTGAGTATGCTGACGCCCAAACCCACAGCGAAGCAGCTAGCGCGAGTGGCCGAGTGATTATTGGCCCTTCTTCTCGTCGGGCTTGGCTGGGGGCGTTTCGGGCACCAGCGCGGGCAGCAGCGGGTCGCCCCAGATGTAGTGGTTGAACCAGTTTTCGTTTTCTTCCATAACGGCGCGCTGCTGCTTGGGCTTGTTGATGGGGTGTCCGAATCCGTCGTAGACCACCATCTTCACCGGCACGCCATGGTCTTCCAGCGCCTGTCGGAGTTCGAAGCCATTGGCGATGGGCACGCGGCGGTCTGAGCCGCCGTGCTGGATCAGCGTAGGCGTCTTCGCCTTGGCAATGTAGTGAATTGGCGATGTCTTCGCGTAGATCTCAGGATCGTCCCATGGATTGGCGTGCAGATACTGCGGGGTGAACGGCGTAATGTCGGTGTTGGCGTAGTAGGTCATCCAGTCGGAGATCCCCGCGCCGACGCTCACGGCCTTGAAGCGATCGCTGGATGTGGTGATGAACGCGGAGATGTAGCCGCCTTCGCTCCACCCCATCGAGCCTACGCGGTCCTTATCGACGTATCCCTGCGCAATCAGGTAATCGACGCCGGAGATTACGTCGGCATAATCGCCGACTCCGAGGTTGCGCACGTTCAAGGAACGGAACGCCGCACCGTAGCCTGCCGAGCCGCGGTAATTGGGGCGCAGAACCAAAGCGCCGCGCGCGACGAATCGCTCGACCGGGTAGTAGCGGTCGGCGGAAAGCGCCGGCATGTCGATACCAGTGGGACCTCCGTGGATGACCACCAGAAGGGGATATTTCTTCTGCGCATCGAAGTCTGACGGCTTGACCAGCACGCCCTCGATTGTTGTTCCATCGCCAGACTTCCAGTGGATGACCTCGCGCGTGGCCGAGGCGAACCCGGCATGCTGCTCGCCCGCGTGCGTAATCTGCAAGGGCGCGGCGGTATCGGTGCCGGCAGCAAAGATTTCGGCGTATTGGTTGGCAGCGGCTCCGCGGAATGCGACTCGCCGGTAGTCCTTTGAAAAACTGAAATCGTTGGCGATTGTCTCTTGCCCCATGGCGATCGGCTTGACGGCCTTGGTGTCGGGATTCAGGAGGAACAGCGACGACGAGGTCTTTTGCAGGGCCGAGAAGTAGATGCCCTCCGGTCCCCATCGCAGCAGATTGGGGTCTTCATCGAATTTTTCGGACAGCACGCGCGGACTGCCGCCATCGGCCTGCACAGTTGCAATGAGCCTGTTTGAGTAGAAGAAGTACTTGTTTCCGTTGCTGGTTTCGTAGGCGATCTGCGTCCCATCAGGAGACCACTGCGGGTTCGCGTCCGGCCCGGGCGTATCGACAATTTTCTTTACGGTTCCGTCGGTGACGGTGACGGTATAGATGTCCGAACTGAAGGCAGAAATCAGATCGGGATCCCTCTGCGCGCTAAATGCCACGCGTTTTCCGTCGGGCGAGACGGAAAAATCATCGACGCTGAAGTCGTCGCCCTTGGTCAACTGCTTCGGGTCGCCCGTCTTGGCAATGCGCCCAGCCGCATCGGTCGAGGGCAAATCCACCAGCCAAAGGTGGGTCATGCGATAGTCGGCGTGGATCACGTGATAATCGCCGAAGCTGTCCTTGCGATCCTTCATGGCTTTCGGCTCGGGCGCTTCGGCCGAAATCACAATGTGCACGGAATCCGGCGTCCAGTCGAATCCACTCACCCCGTCTTCCATTTTGGTGATTTGCTGCCCATCTCCACCGTCTGAAGGCATTACATAAAGCTGACGTTTGTCTGCCGGCGAGTCTTTCAAAGCACCCGGCCGATCGGAAAGGAAGGCTATCCACTTTCCGTCAGGGGACCACTGCGCATTGGAACTCGATCGGGCGCGGGAGGTGAGCAGATGCCGGTCGCCGGATGTGGTATCCGCGATCCACAGCTCCGTATCAAACGAGTTGTTGTCCCAGTTTGTTCGCGACTGCTCATAGACGACACGCCGCCCATCGGGCGAAATGCGCGGCGCGCTCACGCTGAACATCTCAAGAGATTGATTAATCGTGGGGGCCTTTGGAGCATTCTGGCCGAAAACCACACCGGTTCCCAGCGCGCAGCAAACCAGGGCAGGAGCAGCAAAGCAGATCGATGGATTCCTTTTCGACGACATGCCGCACAGCATAACAAATTATGCAGAAAAAAAGAGCCGCGGCTTATGGCCGCGGCTCTCGTACGGCCCTGTTGGCCGTTTACATCTCCTTGACGCCTTCGACGAAGGCCTTGAGCTTGCGGGAGCGCGAAGGGTGACGCAGCTTGCGCAGCGCCTTGGCTTCGATCTGGCGGATGCGCTCGCGCGTGACCTGGAAGCTCTGGCCCACTTCTTCCAGCGTGTGCTCGGAGCCGTCTTCGAGACCGAAGCGCATCTTGATGACGCGCTCTTCGCGCGGCGTGAGCGTGCGCAGAACCTGCGAGGTGTACTCCTTGAGGTTGACGCTGATGACCGCCTCGGACGGCGAAACGGCCTGGCGATCTTCGATGAAGTCGCCAAGGTGCGAATCTTCTTCTTCGCCGATGGGCGTTTCGAGCGAGATGGGCTCCTGCGCGATCTTGAGCACCTTGCGGACCTTGGCGACAGGAATGTCCATGCGGCGCGCGATCTCTTCGCTCGACGGCTCGCGGCCCAGTTCCTGCACCAGCTGGCGGCTGGTGCGGATGAGCTTGTTGATGGTCTCGATCATGTGCACCGGGATACGGATGGTGCGGGCCTGGTCCGCGATGGCGCGGGTAATGGCCTGGCGAATCCACCACGTTGCATAGGTCGAGAACTTGTAGCCGCGGCGGTATTCGAACTTGTCCACGGCCTTCATCAGGCCGATGTTGCCTTCCTGAATCAGGTCGAGGAACTGCAGGCCGCGGTTGGTGTACTTCTTCGCGATCGACACGACGAGTCGCAGGTTGGCTTCGATCAGCTCGCGCTTGGCCTGCTCGGCGTCCATGTCGCCCTGGATCATTTCGCGCTGCGTGCGCTTGAGCTCGACGATGGAGACGCCGGCGTCGCGCTTCGATCTTTTCGAGATCGGCCCGGCAGTTCTTCTGCTGGCGGCGGTATTCCTTCTTCAGCTCCTCGCTCTTCGACGCGTCGAACTTCTGGTCGAGCGAACGGATCTGCCGCTCCAGCGTGCGCATGGTGTCGACGGTCTTGTTGACCTTGTCGAGCAGGCGCTTGCGCTCGAGGCCGGTGTACTTGAGCTCGCGCACGATGCGCGAGATGAAGCACCTTTTCGCGGGCGATGAGCCAGCGCAGGTGGCGCGGCTTCCTTGGCCTTCGCCTTGACGCCGGGTGTGGCTGCCTTCTCTTCGAGCTGCGCGATCTTCTTCTGGTGCTTGACCAGCGCGTCGATGCGGGCAACGGTGGCCCGCACGCGCGTCTGCACCACGTCTTCGGTGAGCTCTTCTTCGTCGAAGATCACGACTTCTTTTACGTTGCGCACGCCGCGCTTCAGGTCTTCGCCGAGCGCCACGATCTCGCGAATCACGATGGGCGAACGGGAAATGGCCTTGAGCACGCGGTTCTGGCCGCGCTCGATGCGCTTGGCGATTTCGACTTCGCCTTCGCGCGTCAGCAGCGGAACGGTGCCCATTTCGCGCAGGTACATGCGCACCGGGTCGTTGGTCTTTTCCAGCGTGCCGGGGGTCAGGTCGAGCTCAACGTCCTCGCCCTCTTCCAGTTCGAAATCCTTGTCGGCGCCGAACTTCGGGCCGTCGAGCAGATCGATGCCCTGGGTGCCGATGGTGGTGATCAGGTCGTCGAGATCGTCGGCGGAGTCCCATCTCTTCCGGCAGCATGTCGTTGACGTCGCCGTAGGTGAGATAGCCCTTTTCCTTGCCCACGTCGATCAGGCTGTCAATGTCGTCTTCGAATTTGTCGTCAATCGCCAAAGTTCCCTGCTCTCTAGGTCGCTGCCGTCGTTGTTTCCGGTCCCGCCCATCGGGCTGCATGCCTTTGTGTCTTCGCCGCTTCCCGTCGTTTCATGCCTTGTCATCTGGTGATGCCGGCCTCTCGGAAACGGTTTTCACGCGGGTTGAACGCGCGCATTTTTCGCGCTGGCGCGCCCCCTCAGGACCTTGTCTGAATGCGCCGTTTGTCGCGCGCTTACGCAGACAGCACCTGCGGTTCGTCCGCAAAAAGTCGCGGCTTAAATATTTGCTCGGAACAGGATGATCGCGCTTCAGGTTTCGCCTGGGTAGCCCGCGAGCCGCAGCTCATGTGTGGGGCAAAGGGGCGCGCATCCTCACAGAGATCAATAGATTACCACAGTACCGTTCTCGGTTGCCAACAAACTTCAAGGCACGGCGAGATATCCGGGGAGCCCCTTCATTTGCTCAACCGGGCGAAACTCTGCGACTTCGCCTTTCCTGCTCCTGCATATTAGACGCCGGATAGGTCTGGATTCGACGCAGGATTTGGGTCCAGAATCTCGCCGTTTTCAGTGCTCGGTCGGGGCGTCGGTCGTGCAACTTGCGGAGGGTTCTGTCGAGTCTGCAAGCTTTTGCTCGGTCAGCACGGCCAGATCCGCGATTTCTCCGCGCCGCTCGGCTTCAGCAATCAGCCCGCGCAGCTCCCGCTGGCGGCGAATCCAGGGACCGTCTCCTCGGACCTCCTGGATGGCTCCTGCAACTTCCTCCTCGGCTGGCGACCGGGTTTCGCGCGAGCAGGGCTTCGGCCAAAAGCGCACGCTGGACGGGATCCTCGACCACATCCATGGGATCGGCGGCTTCGGCGTCCAGCCAGGGCCGCAAGGGCAGGAAATGCGCCAAGTTGCTCAAACCAAGCCGGTTGCTTGGTGACAGCGTCAGCCGCCATGCGCCGCGATTCTCAGGTGCTCCGGATCTGTCGATCGCAGAGCGCCCTGAGCAAAACGCGTTCAACTTCGGTGAGGGCGGAGGCCTTCACCTCGATGTGATCGCGCCGCTTGAGCGCTGCCTGGCGAAGCTCTTCGCGGAGCACCGCGGAGTCGATGCCGAGCTTCTGGGCGGCATCGCGGCAAACTGGTCGCGGGCCAGCTTTTCCGGGATGCGGCGGATGTGCGGCAGAGGAAGTTCATCGCCTTGACCTTTTGCTCTGCGCTGGCGCCGGGAAACATGTTGCCGAGCGCGCTCGATCAGGTAATCGTCCTGCCGGCGAGCGGTCTTGAGCATCGCTGCGCGTACGCCTCGCACTCCACGCTCGCGGATGAACCGGTCAGGATCGAGACCGTCCGTCGAGCGTGACGATCTTGATGGTGAATCCCTCCTCGGTGAGTAAAGCGATGGTCTTTTCCGCGGCATTGTCTCCTGCCGTGTCGGGGTCGAAGTTCGACCATCACCTTGGAGGTGTGGCGCCGCAGCCAATCGCCACCTGCTGCTCGGTGAAGGCCGTCCCGCTGGTGGCGATCACATTGCTGGATGCCGCGCGAGAAAGACCGAGATGCAGTCCATCTGTCCTTCGACGAGCAGCGCAAACTCGTAGCTGCCGAATTGCCGCCTTGGCCTTGTCGAGTTGAACAGCACCTGGCCCTTTGGAATAGAGCGGCGTCTCGGGCGAATTGAGTACTTGGGTCCGGCCTTCTCGCCGGTCTCCAAGGTGCGCGCCGTGAAGGCGATCACCCGCCCGCTCTCGTTGCAGATGGGAAACATCACCCTCTTGCGGAAGCGGTCGTAAAGGGGGCCCTGGGTGCCGTCTCCGTGCTCCTTGGAGCTGAACAGGCCGCTGGCGCGCAGGGTTTCGTCATCGGCCATCGTGCTCAGGCGATCGCGCAGGGCGTTGAAGCTGTCGGGCGCAAATCCGATCCGGAATGCCTTGATTCCCTCGGCATTCAGGCCGCGGCCGGCCAGGTACTCGCGCGCAACTGCGCCTTCGGGGCCGCGCAATTGCTCTTCAAACCACGCGGCCGCTGCTTCGTGCAGATCCAGCAGCTTGCGCACGAAGGCGCGCCTCGGCGGCTTCTTCGGCGACGGAGTACTCCTTCTTCGGCAGCGGGATGCCGCACTTTGACGGCTACGATCCGCACCGCCTCGGGAAAGGTGACATTTTCGATCTTGCCCACGAAGCGAGAACACGTCGCCCGACACGCCGCAGCCGAAGCAATGGTAGAACTGCCGCACGGCGTGGACGCTGAAGGAAGGTGATTTTTCCTTGTGGAAGGGGCACAGCCCGGCGTAGTTCTGCGCCCCGGCCTTGCGCAGGCGGATGTATCCCTCGATCACCTTGACGATGTCGGCCTGCTGCTTCACGGATTGGGCGAAGTCGGTCACGAGGGTCTGAGTTGAGGATAAGCCGCCCGCCCTCACTACTTTTCCAGAGGCGAGAGGTCATGGTTGGCTCAGCGTTACGGCGCGTGGCGCAAAGGTCCTATAATCGCCTTGAATCAATCCATCTAGATCATCACAGGGATATTTTTTGGATGAAGTACATCTATAAGTTCGCCGCCGCGTTTTCTCTTGCCCTCATCACAGCGCCGGTTCTCAGCGCGCAGCAGCCTGGGACCCTTAGCCCGTATGCGCGTAAACAAGTCTCCGACATGCTTCGGGACGCCTATAACGAAGTGAAGGCCCACTACTACGACCCGAAGTTCCAGGGCGTCGACCTTGATGCCCGCTATCAGCAGTTTGTCGCCAAGATCGATGGCCTGCACGATGCCGGTGGCGGGATCGCGCTGACCGCCTCATTCCTCGACGGACTCAAGGACTCTCACACCTACCTGATACCTCCCGGCAAAGCGGGCGACTTTGATCTGGGATACCGGCTTGGACTGGTGGGCGACAACTGCTTTGTTACCCATATCCGGCCGCAATCGGATGCGGAGACCAAGCTCCACGTCGGCGACCAGGTACTCACGGTCAACGGCTTCAAGGTCGACCGCAACGATTTCCACGCCATTCAGTACTTCTTTGGCCAACTTGCGCCGCGCAAGGTTCAGAAGCTCGATGTGAGGTCCCCCGCCGGCGCATTGCGCCAGGTCGAAGTCACGGCAGCGGTCCGGCAGGACAAGCGGGTCACCGATCTCGCCAATCCGAATGAGAGCTTTCTTGAGGACATCCGCGACGAAAGAGCGCAGTCGATGAGCCATGACAAGATTGTCGAAATGGGAGACCTGACGATCTGGAAGATTCGGCAGTTCAGCCCCGGCACCACCAGCGTGGAAAAAGCTATCGCAATCGCCCGCAAACATTCCACCCTCATCATTGATCTGCGCGGCAACGGCGGTGGCGCCGTTGTCACCCTCCAGGCGTTGGTAGGCTCACTGTTCGATCACGAAATCAAGATCGCCGACCGCGTGGGAAGAAACAACCCCAAGCCCACCATCGCCTACTCTCAAGGCAAACGCTTCGACGGCAAGCTCATTGTGCTCGTTGATGGCAGCTCTGCCTCCGCTTCGGAGATTCTGGCTCGAGTTATTCAACTCGAGCATCGCGGGATTGTCGTCGGCGATCGATCTGCTGGAGCCGTAATGGAAGCGGTTCGCTACGTCGAATCGGAAGGCATGGGCGGACAGATGTACTACGGATTCAGCGTCACTGACGCTAATCTCATCATGAAGGACGGAAAGAGCCTGGAGCGGACCGGAGTGGAGCCCGACGAGGTCGTGCTGCCGACGGCAGCCGACCTGGCCGACGGGCGCGATCCAGTCCTGGCGCATGCTGCCGAGCTCGCCGGGGTCAAGCTCGATGCGGCTGAAGCAGGAAAGATGTTTCCCTACGAGTGGATGCCGTTTTAGGATTCTTCGAAGCGCGCCTTTGTGCTCAGGATGGGTGGTGGTCCCACGAAAGAGGCTTCTCCATCAGGATTGCGCTGGATGGATCCCGAATGGACGCGAACACGGCCTTACCGTCATATCGGAATTCCGGGTACGAGATGGAGAATCGCTCGGCGAACCCGAGAGTGCGAAAGATGTGCTGCGAAGCTGACGCTGTGGCTTCAGTGACCGCCGTGCGATAGCGTTTCCGAGCGCCGTGCTCCAGGGTTGCTTTTACCAGTCCCCGGCCGACGCCCAAACCCTTGAACCGTTCATCCACTGCCAGCATGAACAGGTGGAGACATTCGCCAGGAGCTATGTCTCGTGCGAAGCGTTGATGCTCCTCGAGGCTCTCCAGCAAGGCGATGATCGGCAGATACTTTGGATTGAGCTGACTGGGATCGACCGGCAACGGCGACGCGAAATCATCGTTCAGAAGAGCGCCGGCCAAGTCTCCGGAGCTC
>CAWJVV010000001.1:0-550015 GCA_963846375.1 uncultured Acidobacteriota bacterium | reverse complement strand
GTTCCACCGTCACGCCAGGGTAGTTCGCTACCTTCTGGCGCAATCCGGTCAGTCGATTGAATAATGTCGATTTGCCCGCATTCGGCGGGCCTATCAGAACGACGGTCCGAAGTTCTCCCCGCGGTTCTCCAGTGATCGGCGCCTTCGGCTCAAACGCCGGAACCTCGCAGCAAGGGTTCATCGCGCCGCCTCAAGAAGCTCCCGCGACTTCTCACCGCTTTCATGCTCCGCAATCCGCACGCCAATCGCGCCTGCCGTCTCTTTCCGCAGCGCAATCTCCATTCCGTCCACCGAGTAAACCGTCGGGTCGCCGGCCAGTACCCGCCGCAACGCCATCACCCGCGCATCGGGCACAAAGCCCATATGCATCAAATGGTTCTGCACAGACTCCGGGAGATTCAACGAAACCACCACTCCCGTCTCGCCGACGCTCAATTCGCTCAGCACGCTCACCCGCCGTACTCCATGGATCCTGCGAAACGGCAACAGCGTCAAACTGCAACCAGTTTGGTCGGAATTCAGTATACGACCAAATAGGTCTGAGTTGCAAACCCATGCCAATATCATCCTGCCGGCCTCCGGTCGTCTCCTCAGGCCTCCGCGGTGCCGGCCTGCGCAACCATTCCCGAAATCTGCTCTTTACCAGAGCTATCGGATCGTCGAGTCTTTTGTAGCAGGGATTATTTTTGGAGCGATGTGATCCATATCACGACCGCGTTCACTTCGGAGTCCAAGCGCTCTGGTGGGAGAGGTGGAAGCAGGCGTCGTGGGAAGCTGCGCCACCTCTGCACCGCAGAAGACGCGGAATACCCGCCCTTCTGGCGTTTAAGTCGTGCTCTAATCTATCCGTCGTAAAGCCGATAAATCTGCTGCGCCTGGCATGCGCGAAAGATCCCGGCCTTGGGGCCCGGCGAAAGCCTTCCCCGGGCCGGCCACCGTTCTGAATAAAGACTGCGATGCGGCTATCGTGTCGATGGTGCTCGCTGTCGCGGTCGCGGGCTTAACGGTGGCCGGCGTCTAACTGAAAGAATTCAAGGACATTGAAACTGCGGTTTTGTGTCGCTTGCTGTACCAGATTGCGCATTTGCATGTTCTGGCACACCAGCCCATTGCTCCGGAGCAAATCCAGCGAGCAGCGGAGCGGTACCCTGTGTGATGAGGCGCCTCCGTCGGGGGCGTCTTATGACCTCACCGTTATATTGAGGCGAAACTGCAAAGCAGCCAAATGCCTTGTCACGCCTGATCGGGTCAAATCAGGCCATTACCTCGATTCAAAGGCTTTAGCTTATGGCTACCTCTCGTATTGGTGAACCGGCCGCGGCCGAAAAATCGCCTCTCTCAGCGCGCCTCGACGGCTGGAAGGATATTGCCGCCTACCTCGGCAAGGCCGAGCGCACCGTCAAGCGCTGGGAAGCGAGTCGAGGTCTGCCCATTCACCGCGTGCCCGGCGGAGCCAAGGCCTCGGTCTACGCCTATGCCGCAGAGCTCGACCAATGGTTGAAATCGAGTGCGGCCTCGGTCTCGGATCTGGTCGAGTCAGCGATCCCAGCCAGTTCAGAACAAGCTGCGCCGCCCCAGGCTCGTGCGTTCGACCAAAATCCCCATGCTTTCCAATTCCCCACGCCACGGTCTTCCCACTCTCCGCGGCGCCGCTGGATCACTACCGTCCTTTCGCTCTCGGTTGCGGGATTGGCAATGGGGCTGCTCTTGTTTTCCTCGACAACCGAAATACCTCTGGCAAGAAAAATCCAGGCGGCCTTCGCAAGCAAATCCGCAGCCTCATCCCCCGCGGTCTCGGAAGATGAAAAAAAGCTTGCCCGCGACCTGTACCTCAAGGGCCGCTACGAGTGGAACCAGCGCACGCCTGAGAGCCTCGGCCGCGCTCTCGATCTCTTCACCCAGGCAATCGTTCACGACCCCGCATATGCCCAGGCCTACGCCGGCCTCGCCGATACCTACGATCTGCTGCGCGAGTACTCCACCATGCCCGACAACGACGCTTATCCCCGGGCCATCGCCGCCGCCCGCAAGGCAGTCGAACTCGATGACTCCCTCGCTGAAGCCCATCGCGCTCTCGCTTTCGCCGAACGGTACGGCACCTGGGATTTCCAGGACGCCGAGAAGGAGTTCCGCCGCGCCATCGAACTCAATCCGAAAGATCCCCAGGTCCGCCGCTGGTACGCCAACGCATTCGCTGTCCCCGGCCGTTTCGAAGATTCCCTCGAGCAGATCAATAAAGCCCAGGAACTGGATCCATCCTCGAACGCAACTCTCGCCGACAAAGGCCTGTTGCTCTTTATCGCCGGCAGGACACAGGAAGGAATTGCTCTCTTAAGAGAGGTGGAGCAGTCCGCGCCGGATTCAGCTCTCCGCACGCCTATCTCGCGCGCATCAACTTTCGACTCGGAGACTATCCCGCCTACCTTGAAGAAGAGGAGCGCAATGCCCAATCCGTGGATGATCCGGTGCAGAAAGACATCGCCGCATCCGCCGGGGCTGGCTACACACGCAACGGCACTTCGGGATTGCTCGACGCCCTCTATGCGAAACAGAAGCAGTACTACGACGACGGCAAATACCCGGCCACGTTCCTCGCCCAGACCTGCGTTCGGCTGGGCAAACGCCAGGAAGCCCTGCAGCTGCTCGAAGCCGCCTACGCGGGCCACGAGAGTGAGGTCGTTGCCATCCTGTCCGATCCCGACTTGCTCACGCTGAGAGAAGAAGGCCGCTACAAGACCCTGGCTTCGAAGATCAACTTCCCTATGCACGCGGCCGGCGCCACCCGCCATGACGCGGCCGAACGCGACAATCCGCACCTGGCCAGCCTCGACAACCCGCGCTGACAGTAGTCCAGCCCTATTCCACCCGCAGCGCCTGGATCGGATCGATCGAAGCCGCTCGCCGTCCCGGAAGATACGCGGCCAGCGCCCCCACCGCGCACAGAAATATCGCCGCCCCGCCATAGATCCAGGGGTCGAACGCATTCCCGCCCAGCAACTTTGCGCTCGCGCCCATCGCCGAGTTGGTAAACGACACGCTCTCCACCGCCCTTCCCAGCGCAATCGCAACCACCGCGCCCGCAACCAGCCCCACCGTGGTCAGCACCAGCCCCTGCCGCACAATCATGCCCAGCACATCTCCGGGCCGCGCCCC
This sequence comes from uncultured Acidobacteriota bacterium, assembly GCA_963846375.1. Lineage (GTDB taxonomy): Bacteria > Acidobacteriota > Terriglobia > Terriglobales > Acidobacteriaceae > Telmatobacter. Next base: position 546,862 of record CAWJVV010000001.1, on the reverse strand, counting down.
CAGCGCCATCCGTACTCCGATCTCCTGCGTCCTCTGCGCCACCGAGTACGCAATCACGCTGTACAACCCCACCGCCGCCAGCAGCAGCGCTACCGCACCCAGCACCGTCATCAGCGTGGCCGCCACCTTTTGCGGATACAGCGACGCACCAATAAACTCCTTCAGCGGAGCCGCATCAAACACCGTCACATTCGGATCGATCGCGTGAGCCTGCGTGCGCAGCGTCGACAGAATGCTCTCCGGCTCGCCGCGCGTCCGCACATAAAACGCCAGGTTCATATCCTCGCGATACACCTGCCGAAACGGCACATAAAAATACGGCGGCGTCGACTCGCCCAGGTAGTGGTACTTGCTGTCCTTGGCCACGCCCACCACGCGAAACCACTTGCCCCATCCGTGAATCATCTTGCCCACCGGATTGCGTCCCGCAAAGAACCGCTTCACCAGCGCCTCGTTCACAATCATCACGTTCGGCGCGTTCTCATTGTCCTGATCGGTGAAGTTCCGTCCGTCCACCATGGGAATCCGCATCAGCGGCAGGTACCCCGGCGACACCACGTTCCTGAAGATGCTCATGTTCTCGCCGGGCTGCGACGTGTAGCCCTCGATCTTCAGCTCTTCCCACCAGCTCGGCTCAAACCCCAGCGGCACGCCGTCGGAATACGCGATCCCCATCACGCCCGGCGCGTTCTGCATCCGCTCTTCCAGCCGCTTGCAAAAATCCTTCCGCTGAAGCAGGTTGTACCCATTCGACGTCAGATACAGCTGGCTCACCAGCACATGATCCGGGTCAAACTTCGGATCCAGGTGCATCGTCTGCTCGAATCCGCGCGCGAACAGCCCCGCCCCCACAATCGCCACCAGCGCCAGCGCCACCTCGCTCACCACCAGCCCCGACCGAAGCAGTTGATTCTTGCGCCCAACGTTTCCGCTGCGCCCGCCCCCATTCAGCCGGGTGCTCAGGTTCAGCCGGGCCACGTGCATCGCCGGCAGTATTCCCGCCACCAGCGCCGACATCACGCAAAGCCCCGCCGTGAACAGCAGCACGCTCACATTCGGCCGTGAATCCGTCGCCACCAGCGCCTGCATTGGTCCCGGCGGCATCAGGAACTTCAACGCGTGCGCCAGCCATGGAGTCGCCGCCAGCCCCAGCGCCGCGCCCGCTCCGGTCAGCAATAGACTCTCCGTCAGCACCTGCCGCGCCAGCCGCCAGCGCCGCGCTCCCAGCGCAAGCCGCGCTGTGAATTCCTTTTCACGCCCCATCGCACGCGCCACCTGCAGATTCGCCACGTTGGCGCACACAATCAACAGCACCAGCACGCACACACCCATCAGCACGCGCAGCGGTCCCGCCAGCAATCCCTGCGGCCCATGCGGCGACTGCCACAGCGGCATCAGCGTCGCGCTCATCCCCTGGCTCACATCGGCATTCGCCACGGCCATGCGATCCGCCAGCGCCTTCAGCGCCTGCCTGGCCTGCTCCACCGTCACGCCATGCTTCACGCGCGCAATCCCCAGCATGTTGCGGTTGTGCCGGTCGCGCAGCATCCACTCCTGCACCGAGTTCAGCACGGGCTGCTGCATATACGGAATCCAAAGGTCGAACGCCGTCAGCGGAATCGACCCGTGAAATGCGGGCGGCGCCACCCCCACCACCGTCAGCTCATGCTGATTCACGCGAATCGTCTTGCCTACAATCGAAGCATCGGCGTTGTAGTGTGAGCGCCAATACCGGTCGCTGATCACCGCAATCGGAAACTTGCCGATCGCGTCCGCATATTCAGCGGGCAAAAACAGCCGTCCCCGCTCCGGCTTCACACCCAGCACCCCGAAGTAGTTTCCCGATACCAGTTCGCCCCACACCCGCTCCGAATGCTCCGCATTGCCCACGCTGAACGCATTGATATGCGTCACTGCCACGCCGTCAAACACATCCCCCAGGTGATCGCGAAAATCAATGTAATCCGGATACGAGTTCGGCACAAATTCGCCGTTGGGCGTCACCGACTCCAGCGTCACCAGCCGGCTTGGCTCCGTCACGCCGCCCAGCGGCTGCAGCTGCACCTTGTCGATCCACGTAAACGCCGTCGCGCTGGCGCCTATCCCCACCGCCAGCGTCAACACCGCAATTGTAGTAACACTCGCGTTGCGCGCCATCATGCGCAACCCGAACCTGAGATCCTGCAGCAGATCCTCGAGCCACACCCACCGGTGCCGCAGATTGAACCGCTCCCGCGCAACTGCCACATTGCCGAACGCCACCCGCGCCGACCGCTCCGCCTTGTCGTGTGACAGGCCTTCAGTCTCCAGTTCCTCGGCCTCCAGCTGCAAATGCGTGCGGATCTCCTCTGTAAAATCCTCTGCGGAACGCCTGCTCTTCGCCATCTAGGCCTCCTCGGGCGCGGATGTCAACACCATCTCCATCGCCTTCGCCAGCTTCTGCCACTGCGTCGACTTCTCGTTGAGCTGCGCCCGCCCCTTCTTCGTCAGCGTGTAGTAGCGCGCCTTGCGATTGTTCTCCGACACGCCCCACTTCGCATCGATCAGGTCCGCATCTTCCATCCTCTGCAGCGCCAGGTACAGCGATCCATGATCGACAAAAAACACATCCTGCGACTGCCGTTGAATGGCGCGCGCAATCCCCTGGCCATGGCACGCTCCGAACAGAAGCACCCGCAAAATCAACAAGTCGAGCGTTCCTTGCAGCAGGGCAACACGGTCGGATTCATCCCTTTGGGTCGGCATACGACACGAGTATCCGCTCCCTCGGGTCGGATGTCAACAGGAGATTTATCTGGAGGGAGCGTCGGTCTTCAGGCCGCTGGAGGAATGCCCGTGTCACCTCGGCGCTATGGAAAGCTCTTCGGGAGGGCTCGAAGTGTCAGGGCACGACTTTAGTCGTGCCGGAGTGCGATACATGAACTGGCTTTAGCCTCTGCTCCCTCGGCACTACTCTCCAGACCTCTGACCGCATGCATGCAGATCCACAACGGAATCGCCCCAAACACCCCAAAGCTGCAATCAATCAGCCGCCACGGCAGCGGAATCCCGCGAACCGCCCCCGCAATCAGCGCCAGCGGAATCAGCCCCGCACACGCAATCAGCCCAAACTGGATCACCCACTTGTTCCGCACCGGATCGACGAACGGCCCGACAAACAACACCGCAATCACCAGGTGCGCAAACGCCAGCCAATCGGTCCCATAGGCAAGAAACGGATAGCGCGCATTCGTATCGGCGAGCGCCGCTTCTACTCGTTCCAGCCACGGCAAAAAATGGATCGCCTCCGCAAACCTGTGCAGTGATCCGGCCTGCAGAGTCCACACCAGCCAACGAAGCTCCGACTCAAGCGGAAACGCCGTGATCCCGCTAACCAGCAAACCAAAAATGAAGATCGCCAGCCAGACGCGTATCCGACCAAGATGCATGGCAGGGCCCACGGAATGTGCGGAGTATTGAATCAATAAGATTGCGCAACCTCCGGTCGCGACATCGCCGCCTCCGTCACGCCCCCAAACCGTCGCTCCCGCCGCCGAACTCTCCACCGCCGCATCCAGATCCGCCTCATCAAAATCCGGCCACATGCGATCCGTAAACAGCAGTTCCGCGTACGCTGACTCCCACAGCAAAAAATCCGAAAGCCGCTTTTCCCCGCCCGTGCGAATCAGCAGATCCACCTCGCCGCTTTCCGCCGTAAGCGCCTCCATCAAAAATGGCCGCATGGCATCCGGCGACTTCGGCAGCCCATCTCCGCCCGCGCACGCTGCCCGCGCAATCGAATCCCGCGAAGAGTAGTCAATCGCCACACGCAGATGAATCCGCCGTCCCGCCGCCGTCTCCGCCTCGGAGTGCTCAATCACATCGAGCACCTTGGCCGGCAGCCGGTCCCGCCGCCCAATCACCTGCAGCCGCGCCCCGCGCTGCCGCAGCCGACTTGTCTCCAGCCGCAAAAACGCCCGCAGCAGCCAGAAGATCGAGTCCACCTCCGCCGGCGGCCGCCGCCAGTTGTCCGACGAGAACGCATACAGCGTCAGGCACGCGACCCCGATATCCGGTGCGTGCTCCACATCCGCCGCGCCGCCGCCAGTCCAGCACGATGCCCCGCAACCCGCGGCAAACCGCGCCGCGTTGCCCACCGCCCATTCCCATCCATAATGATTGCCACGTGCAGCCCATCCGGTAATCCCGTCAGCATTGACTCACCTCAGCCCCAGCGCTCACAATCAAGCGGACCGCCCCGCCTCGCCCGATACCGGAAGGGATCAAACCAGTCGATCCGCGCGTGAAGTACATCGCCGCCGTCACCGCCAGGAAGCTCGCAATCGCACCCACCAGCAGCGCGTTGTCCTCCAGCCGCAGCAGCATGTAATCAGTCCGTACAGCAACGCGAAAATCACGAATCCTCGCGCCGCCTGTGCGCGGCTCGCGAAAACCCACCCCGCATTCAGCGACAGCAGCGCCACCGTCGCCCCGCCCGCCAGCAGAAATCCGACGTCGAAGCCAATGCGCTCCGTCAGTGAAAGCAAAAGCAGGTAAAAGATGATCTGCGCTACGCCCACCAGCACATACTGCGCCGGATGAACCCGCTTGCCCGTCGTTACCTCAAAGATGAAATACGACAGGAACACCAGCCCGATGAAAAGCAGCAAGTACTTCAATGACCGGTTCACCGACTGGTATGGATCTGCAACTTCGATGAACGAGACTCCAAGCGCCGTTCCATCCAGTCCCGTGATCGTGTCGGCCGGTCCCTCCGCCCGCACGCCGCGCGCAATAAAAGGCACCGACCACTCTGCTGAGAATCCGTGTGGCGACACGTCGCGGTTCACCGGCAGAAAGCCGCCGTCAAATCCTGGGTTCGGCCAATCGCCCTCCACGTGCAGTTGCGTGGTCTTGCCATAAGCGAGAACCGCCATCCGCTTCGCTCCCGAGAATCGCAACCGCGCCGACACATTGAATTGCGCGTCCGGCCTGGCAGACATCGGTGCGCCCAGCAGACCCAGCTTCACGTGCTGCTCCTGCGTGCGGCAATGGTCATGCTGTCTGAAACCGGCAGGAATCAGCGTCACCGATTTTCCTCCCGCGTCAGGGTCGCGTCGGCCGCGCTCCCGCGGATCGCTCACCCCAATCACCATCTCCGCATGGCCCCAATCCATTTGAGCCCCCTGGGGCGCTGCCGACGGCACCCCCGTAAGGTCAAACGTGGCGTCAAACTCCATATCCGCTCGGAACACCGGCACCCTGAAAAGCGATCGATGACGCTCCTCCGTCGTCGTCTTCACCGTGCCCCCGCCTTTCCCCGGAAATACCAGGTACATCCCGTCCTACGTTTCCTCTTTGTTCGACTTCGCGGGAATGGTGAAGGGAATCGCCAGCGTCGGCCCCAGGAACGATCTGCTGCCCGCCGACTGGTCCGCTCATTTCCCGAACATCCTCCGCGGCGCGCGCTGCGTCGTCATCCACCTGTCCTTCCACAAAAACGGGGAATGGCATGAACAACGCCAGGGCGCAGACCACAATCAGTTTCAGGCCCATCGAGCGCGACTTGTCGATTCTCCCCTAATACTGCGTATCGAGATATCACTCACAGACGCCTCCTCCAATCACTTTGCACCGCAAAGTAAACTCGCAAAAAAATTTATGCCCGCGACGGCGTCAGACCGTCAGCAGCCCCGCTGGCCCGCTCCTTCGCTCCCTTCGCCGCATCCCGCACCACCTGCTCCAGCGTCGACAGGTATTCGAGATAGCGTTTCTGTCCCGAGGGCGTGATCCGGCAAATGGTCAGCGGCCGGTTGCGGTCGTGTCCCTTCACGATCTCCACCATCTTGCCCTTTCCAGCACGCGCAAATGCCGGCTCAGATTGCCGTCGGTCAGCGCGCAGAGCTGCTTCAGATCGCCGAACGCCAGACCCTTTGGATTCGTGATCAGAGAAGTCAGCACGCTCAGCCGCGCGCGCTCGTGAATCACGCGGTCCAGGCCCTCGTAGGCAAAGCGGCCTTCGCTGGCTGATTCGCTTAGCCTTTCATCCTCACCTCCCGCGCGTGAGAGCAGAATCCCCGCGACCAGCAGCTGCCCGCGCCGTACGGAACGCCCATCGCCCACGGCGAAAGCGCGCGCCCGTCCCCAAGCGCAACGCAAACCAGCCCGGTGAGCAGATACCACGCTCCGGCAGCCATCATCGGCCGCGGCAAAAAACGGCACGACGAAAACACGCCCAGGCTGAAGATCATTTGCCAGAGGCCCGGCAGCATCCACAGCGCCCCGGCACATACGCAACAGCACCAACGTGATCAGGCCGCCCGCGGCAGCCGACGGCAGAAACTGCTCCACCGCCATGCGGATCATTTCGTCCGCCATGCCGGAGTGCATGCGCCGCGTGCGCGCACATCTGGGTCGCAATCAGCGCGGCCGACACGATCGCGGTCGAGATCCAGATGCCAGGTACCCCGGAATGTGCTGCGCCGGATCGGGCAGCCAGGCGCCTGCGCGCCGGCGCCGCCATCGCGAAGACGCCCGGCCGGCCAGCGTCGCCGGGCCATAGCCGCGGAACTCCGTGCTCCGCGCCATCTGCCTGCGGATGCTGCTGATGTCGCCCAGCGCTTTGTTCAGGTCGTCACGGATCCTCACTTTGCATTGCAAAGTAATCCACCGCGCTTCTCGTTGTCAATGCAATTCCAGGGCAGGGAATTCATTGCCCTCGCCGGCTCATCAAACGGCCGCGGCTAATTCGGCTTCCCGTTTCAGCGCTTCCATCTTCCGGATACGCTCCAAGCCCGCCTGTGCCCGGTCATGCGCCGATGCGCACCCTTGCACATGCTGATAGGCGGCCCGCGCATCCGCCAGGTCCCCATTGTCCATGTAGCGATCGGCCCGCGCCAGCGATCGCTGAATGTCTTCCTCCGTCAGATCGCAGTGCGATGCGACCACAGGCGCAGGCGCAGCAGCCTTCTGATCGCCGCCCGGCTTCAGCTTGTTCAGCATGTCACTCAACTTCGAGTGCTTCGGTGGCGCGCTCGGTGCGCTCGCATGCGCGGGCTGATTCTGCGCCGCCGCGGGCGTCTGTCCAGGCGGCGCCGCGCCCTGCGCCAGGATGTGTCTCTTGTCCCGCTGCCGGCGTGTTCGGCGCGGCGCTCTGCACCGGCGACTTCCGCGTCACCAAAAAGATCAACGCTACTGCGATCAACACCGCCGCCACCGCGCCCGCCACAATCGGCATCTTCAAAAACTTGCCTGCGCCCAGCCTTTTTCCGCATCCGCCCCGGCGAACTCTGGCTGTCTCGCCGCGCCCATAGCCGCCGCGCCCCTGAACACCCGCGTAGGCGCCCCCGCCGGATCCTCAGCTGCTGCCAATCCAGCCGCCGGGTCGCTACGTCCCGCCGCCCGCAGCATCCCCAGCAACGCCTGCTCGTCAGCCGCAAATCCGGCGTTGCCTTCCAGCCGACTTCCACACCCACTCCCGCCATCCCGCCACCGTGGGTGCGCGCAGCGATATCCCCGGCACTGCTTCCCAGCGCCTCGCAAGCGCCCCCGTGCAGCACAATCTTCCCCTGCTGGACTCCCTCCCAGTCCTGCGCCGAGGCCGCAGCCAGTCGCTGGCCCGCCTCTCCGGCATTCACCAGGATCGCCGCTGCCGCCCCGCGAAACGCCTCGTACTCGTTCAATCCCTCCACCGCCCAATGGATCCGCCGGGCACACTATCGCAGTCCAGTCACCACATCGGCAAAACTCGCCGCAACAAATCCCGCACTCTCCGCTCCGGTCACCCCGCCCGACGCCCGCATCGTGTCCAGCACCAGCCCCAGAAGCGGCCCGCTGCTCTTCGACCACCGACAGTCCTGCCGTTTGCCCCCAGCCGACCACAGCCGTACCGTCAAAACCCCCGGCCGCGGTCCTCCCTCGGCGATCACAGCCCTCGGTCCGGACGCGGACGCGTGCGCTCCCGTCTCGCCGGGCACTCGATCCTTGTCTTCATTGCTCATCCGCTTGTGCCGCGCGCGCCCCTTTTCCGCTCCGGCTGCCAGAGGAGTAATTTTATTGCACCTGCCCGGAGGAGGTGGTATTTTTAGCAGCCATGGCAAGCGGTCGCAAAGGCTGCTGCTCTAGTATCTTGGCCGCCCCTCACGGTCCGATACCATCTGAATTGAAACCTCCGCAAGCAATCGAGCACTATACTCCGCGGACAGGGCCGCGGGTCGCCTCTGTCGAGCGTTTTCAGGGGAACCTATGGCATCCGTAAATTCTTTGAGACGGGGGGAGTTCTCGAAGACTTCCTCACGCGTGTTGTTGATTGCAGCACTCCTTGGTGTTGGACTCTCCTCGCCAGCCTTCGCAAAAGGACCATCGCTGAACGCCATCGAGCTCTACGATGCGCCGTCCGGGCCGGCTTATGTCCAGCTTGCCGACGTCCTCATCAGCGGCAAACTCGAACTGCGCAGCTGCGCCTCGCTGGAAGCCAATCCCATCGATAAATCCACCTACAACAAGCTGCCCAAGCTGGTCATCTCCGCTGGCGCCGCCTTCGAGCGGGTCTCCGCCGGCATCCTTCGCTATCATCCCTCCGACGGCCCCGCCACCTGCGTCCTTCCCGACGGCGTCAAGTTCGAGCACAACGCCACCTTCACCGCCGCCTCCATGGCCAATGGCCGGTCTCAGCGGTCGCACTGTCGCTGAAGCCTCCGGCGACACTTCCCCCGCCCAGCCCATCAAGAAAGGCGTCAAGCTCGTCTTCGTCCTCGCTCCCGACGTCGAAAAGGCCGAGTACCTCCTCGCCGAGCGCACCGGCACCCAGGAGGGATGGCAGAAGTACCTCGCCAAATATCCCGCCGCGCCCCACACTGACGGCGCCAAACAGTCGCTCTCTGCCCTCTGTGTCGACGCCGGTGAATCCGCACTCAAGTCCTACCAGGCCTCCGCATCCACTGCCTCTCCTGGCTACCCCGGCTTGAAGAAAGCTCTCGCCCAGCAGTCCGCCGCGCACTCCCTCACTCCCGGCGCCGCCGGTGAAGTCAAGCTCGCCGACGAGATCAAGCAGTCGCTCCAGGCCCTCGTCGATAAGTCCCAGGCCGAGCCGGTCGCCTCGTGCCGCCCTCACCACGCCGGCCCCCGGCTACGTCCATCTCAAAACGGCCGGCGCCTACGCAGCTGCCGTCGCCGACATCAACCCCGCGTTTGCCCCGCTCGCCAAGCTCAAATCCGATCTCACCAAGGAAAGCAACACCCTCGAGGCCGCCGTTCACTCCGCGCAGTCCGCCGCCGACAAGAAAAGCTGGGATGACGCACCAAATCCGTCCAGCCCTACCGCCAGTTCGCCGGCGAAGATCCCCGCATCGCTGCAGTCCTCCAAAACGCTTACGATGCCTACTTCGTCCAGGCCCAGGAACTCGACGCCACCAAGGATTGGCAGGCCGCCATCGCCGCCTATCGCAACGCCCTCAAGGCCAGGGACACCCAGGACGCACGCGCTGCATTGCAGACCGCCGAGACCGCATACGTCGCCGCGCAGGATGATGCCGCTGCCAAGGCCGCCCTCGATAAGAGCAAGACCTACGAGACCAATCACGACATGATCCCCGCCTACGAAGTCCTGGCCAGCCTCCCCGTAAGCCAGCAGGGCATCGTCAAAGACGACCTCACCCGCCTCACCCCCGAATACGTCACCGCCGCCTCCGATAAAGCCAAGGACATCGCCCAGCTCTACGACACCATCAAGGGCATCGGCGACGAGAAAGCCGTCGAAACCGCTTACAAGTACCTCGGCAACGCCTACGAGCTCTCCACCGACGACGCCACTAAACAGGGCTTCCAGGTGCGCATCCAGAACCTCAGCGACGAGCTCAGCGCCTGGTTCCTCGATCGCGCCGAGAACAGCCTCTCCAAGCCCCTTGGCTCCGGCACTGAAATCGGCTGGGCCTACCTTAAGGAAGCCGAGTCTTCAAAGGCGTCAACCTTGAAGCCGTTCGCGACCAGATGAAAGTGGCCGCGGTCGCCCACGAAATGCACTCCAAGCTCTCCGTCCGCGTCCAATTCCGCGATCAAACCTCGCAGCGGCAAAGTGAAGGTTTCGCCAGCCAGATGGAGAGCGGCGTCGCTGCCGGCCTCGATGCCTCCGGCATGCCCGTCAAAATCATTCGCTCCGGCGACAACATCCAACCCGGCGCCGACCCCGATTTCCTCATCGCCGGCGACGTCCTCGAGCACAACATCTCCATGCCGCCCACCGTCGAGTCCATCGACTCCACCTTCCTGGCCGGCACCCACGATGTGCCCAGCGACGATACAACAAGCTCCAGCGCCAGTACGATTCCGCCATCGACGAGCTCCACACCGCGCAGGCCGCCCTGCAGGGGGCCGAAACCAAGGGCCAGAAAAAGGCCGTCACTGACGCCAATAACGCGCTCAGGCCGCCCAGAAAAAAGTCGACGCTGCCCGCACCCAGATGGACTCCACGCCCAAAAATCACACCGAAGACGTCACCCGGCCCTACACCTACAAGAAGACCACCTACAATGTTACCAACCGCATCGTCCTCCAGTTCCGCATCGACGACACCTTCGGCAGCCAGCGCGGCGAACCCATCCAGGTCACCAAGGAAGAACACAAACAATTCGTCGTCCTTAGCGATGTGAACCCCACCGACACCAACCACATCAAGAACGACGGCACGCTCCCTGACCGCGAAGAGCTCCAGAATTCGCTTGAGAACACCGCGCGCGAAGAACTCCATCGCCAAGATCCGTGAAAAAATCGTCGAGCTGCCCCACAAGGTCTACGAAGACGGCCAGCGCCGCGAGCACGACGGCTATACCGACGACGCCGGCGAAGCCTACATGCGCTATCTTGACGTCGCTCCTGCCGATCAGCTCGAAGAGCGCAACCACGCCGAGCAGTTCCTCAAGGAACAGATTCAACTTCCTGTCCTTCCCCAACGAGATCCGCCCTGCCGCCAGGCCCTCCCCCCGTTGGAGCAGGTCATGTCGCACCCCTCCACCGCCGCCAGCAGATGACCCTCATCTCCCTGGCAGCTACGCTTTGTCTCTCCGCTAGAGGCGCATCGGTCCTTAAGCCCTCTTTGCTTTTCGCTTCATCGGAACAAAGTCCCGTGGACAATGCAGGCGACGTTTCGTTTTTGCCCCCGGGTGGGAAACAACGAACCCACCCATCCTGTCCCGTCCAGGCGACACGTCTTCGGTTTTCCGACATCGCAACCATTCCACCAAACCCGCTGACTTGCTAACCCGCTAACCCGCTGACTCGCTAAACATGGCAGACCCCAAGAACGAAGAACTCCGCCGCATCGGTAAATACGTTGTCCTTGAGACCCTGGGCCGCGGAGGCATGGGCGTCGTCTATCGCGCTCTCGACAACCAGCTCGGCCCTGAAGTCGCCATCAAAACCCTCACCCGCGGCGTCGCCGACGACCCGAAATGCTCGCCCGCTTCTATGAGGAAGGCCGCAAAACCGCTCGCCTCAAGCACCAGCACATCGTCACCGTCTACGACCTCGGCGAAGAAAACGGCATCCCCTACATCGTCATGGAGCGCGTTGAAGGCGCCTCGCTCGAAAAACTCATCCGCGACGAGAGCCCCCTCACCATGATGGATCGCATGCGCATCATCGCCGAGATGTGCACTGCCCTCGGCTACGCGCACGCCAACAACGTCATTCATCGCGACGTCAAACCAGCCAACATCTTCGTGCAGCCCGACGGCAACGCCAAGCTCCTCGACTTCGGCATCGCACGCCTCGAGCGCCGCAGCCAGGAGCTCAGCCTCACCCGCACCGGCCACATCGTCGGCACCGTCCCCTACATCGCCCCCGAACGCCTCAAAGACAAATTCATCGACGGCCGCTCCGACATCTTCTCCATCGGCGTCGTTCTCTACCAGCTCATCTGCGGCCAGCTTCCCTTTACCGGCGAAGACTTCGTCCTCATGCAGAAGATCATGAGCGAGCCCCACGCTCCCGTGCGCGCGCTCAACCCCGACGCGCCTCTCGGCGTCGGCGAAATCGTCGACCGCGCCCTCGCCAAGCTCCCCGATGACCGCTACCAGAGCGCCGAAGAGATGGCCGACGACCTCGAGACCGTCATGTCCGACCTGCGCCAGCAGGAGGTCCTCGATCTCGTTCCCAAAGCCCGCACCCTCATGGAGTCGCGCGATCTCACCCGCGCCCGCGTCCTCCTCCAGCAGGTCCTCAAGGTCCAGAGCAAAAACGTCGAAGCCCGCGAGCTCCTCTCTGAAGTCCAGCGCCAACTCGTCCGCCGTCAGCGCGACGAACGCCTCGAGCAGATTCGCCATCAGGCCGAGGAATCCCTCAAGATGCGCGACTTCGAGCAGGGCATGAGCGTCGTCAACGAAGGCCTCCAACTCGACTCGCAGAACATCCAGCTCCTCGCCCTCCGCGACAAGCTCCAGGAAGAGAAAAACGCAAGGAGCAGATCGACGACCTCGTCCGCACCGTCGACAGTGCCCGCCGCAAAGGCGATTACCAGGCCGCCATCGCCTCCGCCCAGGAAGCCCTCAAGGTCGACAAGGCCAACTCCAAGCTCATCGCTCTCTGCAACTCCATCGTTACTGAAGCCGAACAAGCCAAGCGCAAGGCCGAAGCCCGTCAGCTACTTGACGACGCCCGCCGCCAGCTGCAGGGCCGCTGCTTCGACCGCGCCCTCGAAATCCTTGCCATGCGTCGAAGAGCTCAGTCCCGCCGAACCGGAACTGCAGATGCTCCGCGCAGACGCCACCGCCGGCTTCGAGCAGAACGTCCGCAAAGGCACCATCTCCCGCCTCGAAGAACAGGTCTCCATCGCCAACACCCTCGAGCAGCTTCAGCTCTGCTCCCGCGAAATCCGCGAGGCCCTCGCCACTATGGCGTCCGAGCCCGCTCTGGTCCGTCTCAACATGCAGGTCGATCGCCGCCTGCGCGACTTCGAGAAGACACGCCTCGTCGACGACACCATCCAGTCCTGCCGCGACCTCCGCCCCCGCGACGCCCTCGACCTCGTCCTCCGGGCGCGCCAGCAGCTCCCCACGGACGAGCGCCTCCTCGCTCTCGAAGCGCGTCTCAAGGAACGCCTCGCACAGCTGACCTCCGAAGAGCGCCGCGCCGAGTATCTCTCCAGCGCCCACGACGCCCTCAAGTCCAGCCGCTACCACGACGCCGTCCGCATCCTCGAAGCCTGCCAGGCGCAGAGCCTCGGCAACGACGAGGTTACCGCCCTGCTCGAGTACGCTCGCGCCGAAGAAGTCGAGCACACCCGCGAGCTCCACAAGCGCAGCACCTTCGAGAGCGCCCAGAACCTCATCAACGAAGGCGACTACGACCAGGCCATCCAATTCCTGCAATCGGTTCTGGTGCAGTCTGAAGACTCCACCCTCCTTTCTGTATGCTTCTCGATCAAGCCACCACCGCGCGCGCCGGCGTCCTCCGGCAGGTCGAGACTGCCCTCAGCTCCGCCGCCCGCCTCGTGGCCTCCAACCGATCCGACATGCCGTTCGCTTGCTCAAATCTCTCCCCAACGCCGCCCAGCGTTCCCCGCGCGCCGCCGCCGCCATCCTCCTCCTCGACGACGAAAAAGACCGCGCCCTCTATCGCCACCTCGGCCGCGCCTACGCCCTTCTCGACTCCGACCGTCCTGCCAGCCGCACCATCGCCCAGCGCGTGGCCGCCGCCACCCCCGCTCGCTCCGCCTCCTCCGAGCTGGCCCTCGCCTTAGGCTCCAAACTCGCCTCTCGCACCTGACCAGCGCGCGGTTGTCCTTGCGTTTGTCTTTCGCCCCTCGCCAATACACGTCCGTGCCCCGTCCATGCGACATGCTTTTGGTCGCGTCGGCGGGATACCAAGAACTCCCCACCGCGGGCCGCCTTGATCCCTATAAAAGCACTTTCCTATTGCACCGGCGAAATTGCTATTAAGATCATTCCCATCTGTTTCTTAGAAGCCACCCCCTGGTCTCGTCCCGCATCTTCGCTTTCAACGGGGGAAGATTGTGAGCCTGCGAGCTCCCAAAGACACCATCGAATCGTTGCGCCTCACCCTTCAGCGCCTTGAGCAGACCGCCGACTCTTCCCACGACCCCGAAGCCAGCGCTGAACTCAAACGCATCCTGCTGCTCCGCATTGCCACCCTTGAAGCCCTCGAAGCCCTTAAGGCTGGCGACCCCTCCCAGCCTCCTGCAAAGCCGTCCCCCACCGTCCCCGCCTCCACATCGGAGCTCCCCCAGCAGGTCGTCGCCCCCGCCCCCGACACTCCCAACGCAATCCCAGCCAAGGACTCCAACGCCGCCTGACCGCCCAGCCATCTCGCCAGTCGGAATCAGACGCAAGTGTTCGAATGTGCTTTGAAGTTCGTCAGATAAGAGCTGGTTTCGCAGCAGCAGCGATTCGGATTTGATCTCGATGCCGGCCGCTGCTTGCGGGATCCTAATGGATGTCGCGTTCCAGTTCGTCGCGACAGCTCTTCAGCGTCACCATGGCCTTGGCAATCTCGCTGGCGATGCGGTCGCGATCGGCCGGTGGAAGTCCCGGACGGGTGAGTTCGTCGCTCATCGCCTGGATCCACTGTTCGAAGTACAGAATCCGGTCGTGTGCCGTCTCCTCCATCGCGCGCCGGGAGCATAGCACGAAACGTTCTCGCGTCAACCTGGGACTTTCCCGGGGGCAGCGTTCGCGCTCAACCGCTTCGCTGGCTTGCATCACCGCGGCCTGTCACTGCTTCACGAGAATCAGCCCCGTGGGAGGCGACGATGCAGGCGCGATCCATTGGCGCAGGTCAATGGGAGTGAAGCCCAGGCATTGGCATTCGGGCTCAGCGCAAATGTGGTCTCCGCGGTAAAGATGCCTGCTTGCCGCATGTCCGCAATCGCACTGCACAAACGGATGCAAGTCGCGCTTCTCCCCAAACGTCATAAACAATATCCTCACCTGATTAGTGACCGGCAGCAATCTTTCGTATCGGGATATCCCTGAGCTTAGTGCGTGCTCCCAAGCAGCGATGCGCCGCCAGTGCATGCTCAGGGGTTGCGAGGCGTCGTCCGGTTCTGCGTGGAGCAACCACTCCCAGCGCGCGCCCTTGCTGAATCAGAGCGGGTGACGTCTTCAATTGCTTTAGTAAAGGCGCGGAGGACACTGGAGACAGCTCGTGTACCGGGGGGTTCGTTGGAAGGCTCCAGCAATGCTTCGCCTCGGGGGGAAGGCAAAGGCCTCAACGCGCCTTCGTTTGGCTAGATGCATTGCGATGGGAGAGGTTGTCGCACCGATTCTTTCGCTCAAAGTGGCCATCGAGCGCGGCTTCGATCGTTTGCCCGTTGTCCTTCAAGATCGCGAAGCCAGCGAATTCGGCAGGGGCGCGCCCGCCAGCGCCACCAGGGGCTGTGGGCTGCAGCATGCCTTCCTCAGGCGCGCGGCATCGGCCTGCATTGGCTTTTCCAAACGCAGCGCTTCAAGCGTTTCGCGAAGCACTGCGGCCGCGCCCTCGTGCTTTGGCACTGCGATGCGATAGTGCATCCATTTGCCCTCCCGGCGCGCGGCCACAATCCCGGCACGCCGCAGATAGGCCAGGTGGCGCGAAATCTTCGGCTGGCTCTGCCCCAGAATCTCCACAAAGTAGCAGACACACACCTCGCCCCCGTCCATCAGGTTCAGCAGCCGCAGACGGGTAGGGTCGGCAAGCGCCGCAAACAATACACCGCCGATCGTAGCCCTTCCCTCGCGTTCTTCACATCCCAGTCCTTTCTCCCTCCTGTCCCTTTTGTCCCTCTGTCCCTCGATAAGTCCCTCAGGCCCTTTCCAATACATATCCGCCTTGACAAATATGTTCAATCAGGCTTCTACCATTCGCTTTTTGCATATATGTTCAGCTTTTTGTGTTCAGGAGGAACAATGGCGTCCATTCAAGAGCAGGTCAAGGAAAAGTACGGCAGCGCCGCGCGGGCCGTGGCTGGAGTCGGGCAGCGTGCAGGCGTGTCATGCGACCCCGGCTTGCGGTGCTGCGATCCCATCACCAGCAATCTCTACAGCGCCGACGAAAAGGGAATGTTCCCGAAAAAGCGCTCCTCGCGTCACTCGGCTGCGGCAATCCGACCGCGCTCTTAACCTGACCCGGCGAAATGGTGCTCGATCTCGGATCGGGAGGCGGCATCGATGTCCTGCTCTTTGCGAAACGCGTAGGACCGACCGGCAAAGCCTTTGGACTCGATATGACCGACGAGATGCTAGCGCTCGCCCGTGAGAACCAGCGGAAGCGGATACAAATGTCGAGTTTCTCAAAGGCGAAATCGAGCACCTATCCCTTTGCCGGACAACTCGGTCGATGTCATCATTTCAACTGCGTGATTAACCTCTCCGGCGACAAGGATCGCGTCCTGAGCGAGGCGTTTCGAGTCCTCAAGCCAGGAGGACGTTTTGCCGTCTCCCACGTAGTGGTCCGCGGGGAGGTGCCCGCCGAGGTGCGGCGGAGCATGGAACTATGGGTCGGCTGCATTGCGGGAGCGTTGGAGCACGATGACTACCTGGGCCAGGTTGGCAGCGCGCCGGATTTGAACAGGCATTGGCCATCGAGCCCACCCGCGTCTACGACATCGAAGACGCACGTCACTTCCTCACCCAGGCCGGCATTCAGGTCGACGCCATTGCGCCGCTGGTTCACGGCAAATTCGCCAGCGCCTTCATTCGCGCCGCCAAGCCACAACCGGCGGCGTGCTGTAGGGCCGTCCTGCTGCGGCTCCGGTTCCAAATTGTCCGTTGAATTCAGTTGACGCTCATCACGATTTGGACACGAAAAGCGTGCGTCCGCAGCGCCGTTGGACGGGACGCTGCCACTGGTGCGAATCAACCGGGCTGTAGCCCTGGCACGCGCACCCCGGCTGATTGCAGCTGTGGTCGCCGCAATACAGATGCGCGTCTGCGCGGTGTCCGCAAAAGCAAAGCAGCGTGGGCTGCCGGTCGCGTTGTTCTCCAAACGTCACACCCCGAGTATGCGCCAGAATCCCCCATCCCGCACGTACCGTGGGTCACGTTCCCGCCGGATACAAGTGTTACCGTGGGAGCAACGACGCGCGACCCGATTTGCTCACGATTTAGGCAGAGGATCCGACGGCAGCTTCGCTTGCGGCTCGAAGCTCGCAAACTTGCATCCCGGCCAGTGGCAGTGAGTAACTCTTTCAGCCTTTCCCCTCGCCCAGAATCTGGAGATGAGTTGCGCTCCTTCACAAGATAGGGCCGCATCGATCCCGAGCCGTGAAGGCGGATCGCTGAAAGATGAACGCCAACCTGCGGCTCTCCGCCTTGCAGAGGCACCAGATTCACCGCATGGCGCCGACTGTCGATGTGGCTGATGAGGAAGACACCGGGCTCGCCGATGATTTCCACCTTTGTGCCGACTTGCAGGGAGAGCCCGGAATCGAGACAGCTGAGGCCTCGCGTTGCTGCTCATAAAAAATACTCCAAGGGGTTTTGAGGGCCCGAAGGGTCGAGCAGGGGGAGGCCCATGTGTCAATTTCGTCTTTACACTGAAACTGCCATCCCACGTTAAGATGCGCTTCTAAAGTCAATGGTTGACTCAGTCACCTCCGTCGCTTTCAGCGATTCAATCGCCGTCGGGCGTCGCCGTATGGTTTGGGGAATGGTCACTTCGCAATATCTCACCCCACCGGCCGTGCGGAAGGTCCTTGGGAAAATATGGTTCGGGTCGCGTCTGCCGAACCTTGGTGGTGAATGGTGGGGTGGGCTCGCGATGCGGCCTCAGGGCAAGCAGTTCCTCCACCACGTACCCGGCTGAGGAGTCGTCCGAAAAGTTCACAAGAAGCCCGTCATCGCCTTCCCGTTCCGCACTCACTATTCTTATGCTTTTTGGGTCGGTCATGGCGACAAGGTACATGCGTTCTGGATCTCTGTCTGTTCAATTCGGAACACTGACACCGAGTTTCAGAGCAGGTGGAACCAGTCGAGCAGGTTGGTGACCTTGGCGATGCCGGGTTTCATCCTGCTCGAGCGCAACCTGCGGCGGCTGGATACGACGATGCGGCCGTGGGTCTACGTGGAACCCAGTGCCCCATCCAAGCCTGCCTGGGTGGGATGGGAATCCCTTGCCGATCCGCCGAATCGCTGTCCCCGTGCCCCATCCAAGCTTTGCTCGGGTGGGGAATGTGGAACCCCTTACCCGATCCACACATCGCTGTTCCGCAAGCTCAGCCTCCCGTAGGAAGAGCCGGAAATTTAGCCCCAGGATGGAGCGCAGCGCAATCCTGGGACAGCAGCCAAACCCGCGCGCGGCCCACACCACCTTTCGCGCGGAGCAACCCGCCCGCACCGCGCGCAAAGGCATACGCTTCGCCTGAGGCGGCTGCTTGCCAGCCTCAGACATTGGTGTGAGTGCGGCTCCCGAGCTTGCTGAAAAACTTCATTCAAGCCCCTCTGTAGCAGGGCTCGACTTCACAGCTTGAAATCCGAATAAAAACCTGGTATCCATCGGGCACCACACTCACGAACACAATCGTGCGGTGGTGTGCGCGCGTTGAACCCCATCACCAATCACGTAGATTTTGTGCGTGCGAGGAAAGACGCACCTATCTATTGCAGGTGGAAGGGCGTACGTTTACTTTTGAACATGAGGCCAATTACCAATGATGACTCCCGTGATTCATGAGAAAGTGCGGTTGAAAGACCGCGATGGCTTGTTCCTGGTCATTCGGATCGACCCAATCCGGCGCGTCGTCAATCTGCTGCCCTTTGATAGAGGAATCAAAGTGTTAGAAGGCGACATCGTGTTAGAGAACGTCGCGTCGATTCCATCGAAGCGCTCACAACTGCGCGAGAAAATGGGAGTCTGGAATCGCTCGGCGACCAGCAAGCCAGCACTGCGAAGCCCGACTAACGAGCAATCCTCCAAGTCCCGCAGAGACCAGCTCCCATAAGAAGCGCAAGTATCCACCCAGGATGGAGCGCAGCGCAATCGCGCCGCGCGCAACGGCATGTGCGTCGCCCAATGGCGGTCCCGATCTGTATGTACCTAGAGAGATTTTGGACCTAGGGAAATCCCTAGTTGATAACGCTCTCGAAATTTAGCTAAATTCCTGCCAAATCGCTGCCGGGAAGGATCAGCGATTCGATTCGAAGCTTCGGGGGCGGACAAATGACAGCCGCACGGGTGTTGCACTTTGGTGATGATGCCAGTCATCGTTTGCAGGTGCTTCGGGCGGAGGGCTATGCGGTGGAAGCGTGCGCGAGCCTGCAGCAGATGGTTTCCCGGCTTCGCACGGCCCAGGACATAGACTGGTCTGCATCAGCGAGGAGCCCTGGTGCACGGCGGAGGCCGCGGTGGCGGTGGCGAGGGCGTTCTCACGCGCACCGCTGGTTTTATTCCGCGCGAACTATCGCCGCTACGTCCAGCGAGGCTGGGACCTGGAGGTGCTGCCGCTCACCTCACCAGAGATGTGGCTGGATGAGGTCGCGGAGTTGCTTGCGATCCACTCACAAAACA
Organism: uncultured Acidobacteriota bacterium; assembly: GCA_963846375.1. Lineage (GTDB taxonomy): Bacteria > Acidobacteriota > Terriglobia > Terriglobales > Acidobacteriaceae > Telmatobacter. The sequence continues at coordinate 527,389 of CAWJVV010000001.1, read as the reverse complement.
TGGCAGCGTCGAAGATGAGCCGGGCAGGTTGACTCGTCAACCGGCGTGCGGCCAAGATTCTTCGCGCAACGGCTCGGGCTTCTTACCACATTTTGTCTGCTGTCGTTGTACCTGCAGGCGTCCCACATCTTTTGCGCGGCGTAGTTGAGGATGCGCGGAGGCGGGGCTGGCGCGGGGCCGCACCCGCCGCTGGACAACTAGGGTTTTACCCAGCTACGAGCGCGCGAGTAATCCGGCTAGAATGCAGGCCGGGCCCCGTAATTAACAGTCGTGACAAATGGCAGGCGCACGCGTGTTGCACTTCGGTGAGGACACGAGCCATCGGGTGGCGGTGCTCCGGTTGGCAGGCTATACCGTGGATTCCTGCGCAAGTTTGGGGCAGATGATTTCCTGGTTTCACGCCGGCAATCAGGCCGACGTGGTGTGCGTCAGCGAGGGCAGGCGTGCGCGGCCGAGGGCGTTCTGGCGGTGGCCAGAACCTTCTCCCGGCTCCCCTGGTTTTGTTCCGTGCCAACACCTTCAACTACCTCCAGCGAAACTGGAATCTGGAAGTGCCGCCGCTCACCCCACCCGAGGTGTGGCTGGTTGACCTGGCAAGACTGCTCCCGGCTGTCAGAAAGCCAGAACCAGCGAAATTGAACCGGTCGCCATCGATTCGTCTGCCCGATCCCCGTCCTGACCTTGTCAGGCGCGAGGGGGACCGGATCGAACATCGGTCCGCTGGACATAATACCCGGCTAGTCGCACGCCAGGAATAATTTCGGGCAGGAACACTCCTCTTATCCCACCGCCGCGAGTCCTCCCGCTTCCTGGCAGGCGCCAGGAGCCCTGTGGAAAACTTTAAAGAACATATCCTGTTGAAAACCTGCCAGGTATTACGTCCAGCGGACCGATGTTCTGATCTGGTTCCCCTCGCGCCTGACAAGGTCAGGACGGGGATCGGGCAGACTCAATCGATGGCGACCGGTTCAATTTCGCTGGGTCGGGCTTTCTCGACAGCCGGGAGCAGTCTTGCCAGGTCAACCAGCCACACCTCGGGTGGGGTGAGCGGCGGCACTTCCAGATTCCAGTTTCGCTGGAGGTAGTTGAAGGTGTTGGCACGGAACAAAACCAGGGGAGCCTGGGAGAAGGTTCTGGCCACCGCCAGAACGCCCTCGGCCGCGCACGCCTGCTCCTCGCTGACGCACACCACGTCGGCCTGATTGCCGGCGTGAAACCAGGAAATCATCTGCCCCAAACTTGCGCAGGAATCCACGGTATAGCCTGCCAACCGGAGCACCGCCACTCGATGGCTCGTGTCCTCACCGAAGTGCAACACGCGTGCGCCTGCCATTTGTCACGACCTGTCTTAATTACGGGGCCCGGCCTGCATTCTAGCCGGATTACTCGCGCGCTCGTAGCTGGGTAAAACCCCACGTTGTCCCGCGGCGGGTGCGGCCCCGCGCCAGCCGCGCCTGCGCGCGCATCCTCAACTACGCCGCACAAAAGATGTGGGACGCCTGCACGTACAACGACAGCAGACAAAATGTGGTAAGAAGCCCGAGCCGTTGCGCGAAGAATCTTGGCCGCCACGCCGGTTGACGAGTCAACCTGCCCGGCTCATCTTCGACGCTGCCATGTTTTGTGAGTGGATCGCAAGCAACTCCGCGACCTCATCCAGCCACAACTCTGGTGAGGTGAGCGGCAGCACCTCCAGGTCCCAGCCTCGCTGGACGTAGCTGCGATAGTTCGCGCGGAATAAAACCAGCGGTGCGCGTGAGAACGCCCTCGCCACCGCCACCGCGGCCTCCGCCGTGCACCAGGGCTCCTCGCTGATGCACACCAGGTCTATGTCCTGGGCCGTGCGAAGCCGGGAAACCATCTGCTGCAGGCTCGCGCACGAATCCACCGCATAGCCCTCCGCCCGAAGCACCTGCAAAGGATGACTGGCGTCATCACCAAAGTGCAACACCCGTGCGGCTGTCATTTGTCCGCCCCCGAAGTCTCCAATCGAATCGCTGATCCTTCCCGGCAGCGATTTGGCAGGAATTTAGCTCAACTTCGAGAGCGTTATCAACTAGGGATTTCCCTAGGTCCAAATCTCTCTAGGTACATACAGATCGGGACCGCCATTGGGCGACGCACATGCCGTTGCGCGCGGCGCGATTGCGCTGCGCTCCATCCTGGGCTAGATACCTGCGCTTCCTACGGGAGCTGGTCTCGCGGGACTTGGAGGATTGCTCGTTAGTCGGGCTTCGCAGTGCTGGCTTGCTGGTCGCCCAGCAATTGCAGACCCTCCTTTTATCGCGCAGTTGTGAGCGCTTCGACGGAATCGAACGCGACGTTCTTTGACACGATGTCGCCTTCTAACACTTTGATTCCTCTATCAAAGGGCAACAGATTGACGACGCGCCGTATTGGGTCGATTCGAATGACCAGGAACAAGCCATCGCGGTCTTTCAACCGCACTTTCTCATGAATCACCGGAGAGTGCATCGTTTGGTAATTGGCCTCATGTTCAAAAGTAAACGTACGCCCTTCCACCTGCAATAGATAGGTGCGTCTTTCCTCGCACGCACAAAATCTACGTGATTGGTGATGGGGTTCAATGTGCGCACATCACCGCACGATTGTGTTCGTGAGTGTGGTGCCCGATGGATACCAGGTTTTTATTCGGATTTCAAGCTGTGAAGTCGAGCCCTGCTACAGAGGGGCTTGAATGAAGTTTTTCAGCAAGCTCTGGAGCCGCACTCACACCAATGTCTGAGGCTGGCAAGCAGCCGCCTCAGGCGAAGCGTATGCCTTTGCGCGCGGTGCGGGCGGGTTGCTCCGCGCGAAAGGTGGTGGGCCGCGCGCGGGTTTTTTTGGCTGCTGTCCCAGGATTGCGCTGCGCTCCATCCTGGGCTAAATTTCCGGCTCTTCCTACGGGAGGCTGAGCTTGCGGAACAGCGATGTGTGGATCGGGTAAGGGGTTCCGATCCCACCCAAGCAAAGCTTGGATGGGGCACAGGGGACAGCGATTTGTGGATCGGCAAGGGATTCCCATCCCACCCAGGCAGGCTTGGATGGGGCACTCGGTTCCACGTAGACCCACGGCCGCATCGTCGTATCCAGCCGCCGCAGGTCGCGCTCGAGCAGGATGAAACCCGGCATCGCCAAGGTCACCAACTTGCTCGACTGGTTCCACCTGCTCTGAAACTCGGTGTCAGTGTTCCAAATTGAACAGACAGAGATCCAGAACGCATGTACCTTGTCGCCATGACCGACCCAAAAAGCATAAGAATAGTGAGTGCGGAACGGGAAGGCGATGACGGGCTTCTTGTGAACTTTTCGGACCACTCCTCAGCCGGGTACGTGGTGGAGGAACTGCTTGCCCTGAGGCCGCATCGCGAGCCCACCCCGCCATTCACCACCAAGGTTCGGCAGACGCGACCCGAACCATATTTTCCCAAGGACCTTCCGCCGGCGGTGGGGTGAGATATTGCGAAGTGACCATTCCCCGAACCATACGGCGACGCCCGACGGCGATTGACATCGCTGAAAGCGACGGAGGGTGACTGAGTCAACCATTGACTTTAGAAGCGCATCTTAACGTGGGATGGCAGTTTCAGTGTAAAGACGAAATTGACACATGGGCCTCCCCCTGCTCGACCCTTCGGGCCCTCAAAACCCCTTGGAGTATTTTTTATGAGCAGCAACGCGAGGCCTCAGCGTCTCGATTCCGGGCTCTCCCTGCAAGTCGGCACAAAGGTGGAAATCATCGGCGAGCCCGGTGTCTTCCTCATCAGCCACATCGACAGTCGGCGCCATGCGGTGAATCTGGTGCCTCTGCAAGGCGGAGAGCCGCAGGTTGGCGTTCATCTTTCAGCGATCCGCCTTCACGGCTCGGGATCGATGCGGCCCTATCTTGTGAAGGAGCGCAAGCTCATCTCCGAGATTCTGGGCGAGGGGAAAGGCTGAAAGAGTTACTCACTGCCACTGGCCGGGATGCAAGTTTAGAGCTTCGAGCCGCAAGCGAAGCTGCCGTCGGATCCTCTGCCTAAATCGTGAGCAAATCGGGTTGCGCGTCGTTGCTCCCACGCAAACACTTGTATCCGGCGGGAACGTGACCCACGGTACGTGCGGGATGGGGGATTCTGGCGCATACTCGGGTGTGACGTTTGGAGAACAACGCGACCGGCAGCCCACGCTGCTTTGCTTTTGCGGACACCGCGCAGACGCGCATCTGTATTGCGGCGACCACAGCTGCAATCAGCCGGGGTGCGCGTGCCAGGGCTACAGCCCGGTTGATTCGCACCAGTGGCAGCGTCCCGTCCAACGGCGCTGCGGACGCACGCTTTTCGTGTCCAAATCGTGATGAGCGTCAACTGAATTCAACGGACAATTTGGAACCGGAGCCGCAGCAGGACGGCCCACAGCACGCCGCCGGTTGTGGCTTGGCGGCGCGAATGAAGGCGCTGGCGAATTTGCCGTGAACCAGCGGCGCAATGGCGTCGACCTGAATGCCGGCCTGGGTGAGGAAGTGACGCGCGTCTTCGATGTCGTAGACGCGGGTGGGCTCGATGGATGCCTGTTCAAATCCGGCGCGCGCCAACCTGGCCAGGTAGTCATCGTGCTCGAGTGCTCCGGCGATGCAGCCGACCCACAGCAACATGCTCTGCCGCACTTCGTCGGGCACGCTTCCCCGCACCACCACGTCGGATACGGCGAATCGTCCCCCCGGCTTCAACACGCGAAACGCCTCGCGCAGGACTTGATCCTTGTCGGCGGAGAGGTTGATGACGCAGTTGGAAATGACTACATCGACGGAGGCGTCCGGCAGAGGGATGTGCTCCATTTCGCCCTTGAGAAACTCGACATTCTGGACTCCTGCCTGCCGCTGGTTCTCACGCGCGAGGGCCAGCATCTCGTCGGTCATATCGAGTCCATAGGCCTTGCCGGCGGGCCCCACGCGCTGGGCAGAGAGCAGGACATCGATGCCGCCTCCCGATCCGAGATCGAGGACGACCTCGCCGGGGCGCAGGTCAATGAGCGCGGTGGGATTGCCGCAGCCTAGCGAGGCCAGCACCGCTTTTTCAGGGATGATTCCCTTTTCGTCGGCGCTGTAGAGATTGCTGGTGATGGGATCGCAGCACCGCAAGCCGGGGTCGCAACACGCCTGCACGCTGCCCGACTCAGCCACGGCCCGCGCGGCGCTGCCGTACTTTTCCTTGACCTGCTCTTGAATGGACGCCATTGTTCCTCCTGAACACAAAAAGCTGAACATATATGCAAAAGCGAATGTAAAGCCGATTGAACATATTTGTCAAGGCGGATATGATTGGAAAGGGCCTGAGGGACTATCGAGGGACAGAGGGACAAAAGGGACAGAGGGACAAGGACTGGATGTGAAGAACGCGAGGAAGGGCTACGATCTGGCGGTATTGTTTGCGGCGCTTGCCGACCCTACCCGTCTGCGGCTGCTGAACCTGATGGACGGGGGCGAGGTGTGTGTCTGCTACTTTGTGGAGATTCTGGGGCAGAGCCAGCCGAAGATTTCGCGCCACCTGGCCTATCTGCGGCGTGCCGGGATTGTGGCCGCGCGCCGGGAGGGCAAATGGATGCACTATCGCATCGCAGTGCCAAAGCACGAGGGCGCGGCCGCAGTGCTTCGCGAAACGCTTGAAGCGCTGCGTTTGGAAAAGCCAATGCAGGCCGATGCCGCGCGCCTGAGGAAGGCATGCTGCAGCCCACAGCCCCTGGTGGCGCTGGCGGGCGCGCCCCTGCCGAATTCGCTGGCTTCGCGATCTTGAAGGACAACGGGCAAACGATCGAAGCCGCGCTCGATGGCCACTTTGAGCGAAAGAATCGGTGCGACAACCTCTCCCATCGCAATGCATCTAGCCAAACGAAGGCGCGTTGAGGCCTTTGCCTTCCCCCCGAGGCGAAGCATTGCTGGAGCCTTCCAACGAACCCCCCGGTACACGAGCTGTCTCCAGTGTCCTCCGCGCCTTTACTAAAGCAATTGAAGACGTCACCCGCTCTGATTCAGCAAGGGCGCGCGCTGGGAGCTGCTTCACGCAGAACCGGACGACGCCTCGCAACCCCTGAGCATGCACTGGCGGCGCATCGCTGCTTGGGAGCACGCACTAAGCTCAGGGATATCCCGATACGAAAGATTGCTGCCGGTCACTAATCAGGTGAGGATATTGTTTATGACGTTTGGGGAGAAGCGCGACTTGCATCCGTTTGTGCAGTGCGATTGCGGACATGCGGCAAGCAGGCATCTTTACTGCGGAGACCACATTTGCGCTGAGCCCGAATGCCAATGCCTGGGCTTCACTCCCATTGACCTGCGCCAATGGATCGCGCCTGCATCGTCGCCTCCCACGGGGCTGATTCTCGTGAAGCAGTGACAGGCCGCGGTGATGCAAGCCAGCGAAGCGGTTGAGCGCGAACGCTGCCCCCGGGAAAGTCCCAGGTTGACGCGAGAACGTTTCGTGCTATGCTCCCGGCGCGCGATGGAGGAGACGGCACACGACCGGATTCTGTACTTCGAACAGTGGATCCAGGCGATGAGCGACGAACTCACCCGTCCGGGACTTCCACCGGCCGATCGCGACCGCATCGCCAGCGAGATTGCCAAGGCCATGGTGACGCTGAAGAGCTGTCGCGACGAACTGGAACGCGACATCCATTAGGATCCCGCAAGCAGCGGCCGGCATCGAGATCAAATCCGAATCGCTGCTGCTGCGAAACCAGCTCTTATCTGACGAACTTCAAAGCACATTCGAACACTTGCGTCTGATTCCGACTGGCGAGATGGCTGGGCGGTCAGGCGGCGTTGGAGTCCTTGGCTGGGATTGCGTTGGGAGTGTCGGGGGCGGGGGCGACGACCTGCTGGGGGAGCTCCGATGTGGAGGCGGGGACGGTGGGGGACGGCTTTGCAGGAGGCTGGGAGGGGTCGCCAGCCTTAAGGGCTTCGAGGGCTTCAAGGGTGGCAATGCGGAGCAGCAGGATGCGTTTGAGTTCAGCGCTGGCTTCGGGGTCGTGGGAAGAGTCGGCGGTCTGCTCAAGGCGCTGAAGGGTGAGGCGCAACGATTCGATGGTGTCTTTGGGAGCTCGCAGGCTCACAATCTTCCCCCGTTGAAAGCGAAGATGCGGGACGAGACCAGGGGGTGGCTTCTAAGAAACAGATGGGAATGATCTTAATAGCAATTTCGCCGGTGCAATAGGAAAGTGCTTTTATAGGGATCAAGGCGGCCCGCGGTGGGGAGTTCTTGGTATCCCGCCCACGCGACCAAAAGCATGTCGCATGGACGGGGCACGGACGTGTATTGGCGAGGGGCGAAAGACAAACGCAAGGACAACCGCGCGCTGGTCAGGTGCGAGAGGCGAGTTTGGAGCCTAAGGCGAGGGCCAGCTCGGAGGAGGCGGAGCGAGCGGGGGTGGCGGCGGCCACGCGCTGGGCGATGGTGCGGCTGGCAGGACGGTCGGAGTCGAGAAGGGCGTAGGCGCGGCCGAGGTGGCGATAGAGGGCGCGGTCTTTTTCGTCGTCGAGGAGGAGGATGGCGGCGGCGGCGCGCGGGGAACGCTGGGCGGCGTTGGGGAGAGATTTGAGCAAGCGAACGGCATCGTCGGATCGGTTGGAGGCCACGAGGCGGGCGGCGGAGCTGAGGGCAGTCTCGACCTGCCGGAGGACGCCGGCGCGCGCGGTGGTGGCTTGATCGAGAAGCATACGGAGGGTGGAGTCTTCAGACTGCACCAGAACCGATTGCAGGAATTGGATGGCCTGGTCGTAGTCGCCTTCGTTGATGAGGTTCTGGGCGCTCTCGAAGGTGCTGCGCTTGTGGAGCTCGCGGGTGTGCTCGACTTCTTCGGCGCGAGCGTACTCGAGCAGGGCGGTAACCTCGTCGTTGCCGAGGCTCTGCGCCTGGCAGGCTTCGAGGATGCGGACGGCGTCGTGGTAGCGGCTGGACTTGAGGGCGTCGTGGGCGCTGGAGAGATACTCGGCGCGGCGCTCTTCGGAGGTCAGCTGTGCGAGGCGTTCCTTGAGACGCGCTTCGAGAGCGAGGAGGCGCTCGTCCGTGGGGAGCTGCTGGCGCGCCCGGAGGACGAGGTCGAGGGCGTCGCGGGGGCGGAGGTCGCGGCAGGACTGGATGGTGTCGTCGACGAGGCGTGTCTTCTCGAAGTCGCGCAGGCGGCGATCGACCTGCATGTTGAGACGGACCAGAGCGGGCTCGGACGCCATAGTGGCGAGGGCCTCGCGGATTTCGCGGGAGCAGAGCTGAAGCTGCTCGAGGGTGTTGGCGATGGAGACCTGTTCTTCGAGGCGGGAGATGGTGCCTTTGCGGACGTTCTGCTCGAAGCCGGCGGTGGCGTCTGCGCGGAGCATCTGCAGTTCCGGTTCGGCGGGACTGAGCTCTTCGACGCGGGTAAGGATTTCGAGGGCGCGGTCGAAGCAGCGGCCCTGCAGCTGGCGGCGGGCGTCGTCAAGTAGCTGACGGGCTTCGGCCTTGCGCTTGGCTTGTTCGGCTTCAGTAACGATGGAGTTGCAGAGAGCGATGAGCTTGGAGTTGGCCTTGTCGACCTTGAGGGCTTCCTGGGCGGAGGCGATGGCGGCCTGGTAATCGCCTTTGCGGCGGGCACTGTCGACGGTGCGGACGAGGTCGTCGATCTGCTCCTTGCGTTTCTTCTCTTCCTGGAGCTTGTCGCGGAGGGCGAGGAGCTGGATGTTCTGCGAGTCGAGTTGGAGGCCTTCGTTGACGACGCTCATGCCCTGCTCGAAGTCGCGCATCTTGAGGGATTCCTCGGCCTGATGGCGAATCTGCTCGAGGCGTTCGTCGCGCTGACGGCGGACGAGCTGGCGCTGGACTTCAGAGAGGAGCTCGCGGGCTTCGACGTTTTTGCTCTGGACCTTGAGGACCTGCTGGAGGAGGACGCGGGCGCGGGTGAGATCGCGCGACTCCATGAGGGTGCGGGCTTTGGGAACGAGATCGAGGACCTCCTGCTGGCGCAGGTCGGACATGACGGTCTCGAGGTCGTCGGCCATCTCTTCGGCGCTCTGGTAGCGGTCATCGGGGAGCTTGGCGAGGGCGCGGTCGACGATTTCGCCGACGCCGAGAGGCGCGTCGGGGTTGAGGGCGCGCACGGGAGCGTGGGGCTCGCTCATGATCTTCTGCATGAGGACGAAGTCTTCGCCGGTAAAGGGAAGCTGGCCGCAGATGAGCTGGTAGAGAACGACGCCGATGGAGAAGATGTCGGAGCGGCCGTCGATGAATTTGTCTTTGAGGCGTTCGGGGGCGATGTAGGGGACGGTGCCGACGATGTGGCCGGTGCGGGTGAGGCTGAGCTCCTGGCTGCGGCGCTCGAGGCGTGCGATGCCGAAGTCGAGGAGCTTGGCGTTGCCGTCGGGCTGCACGAAGATGTTGGCTGGTTTGACGTCGCGATGAATGACGTTGTTGGCGTGCGCGTAGCCGAGGGCAGTGCACATCTCGGCGATGATGCGCATGCGATCCATCATGGTGAGGGGGCTCTCGTCGCGGATGAGTTTTTCGAGCGAGGCGCCTTCAACGCGCTCCATGACGATGTAGGGGATGCCGTTTTCTTCGCCGAGGTCGTAGACGGTGACGATGTGCTGGTGCTTGAGGCGAGCGGTTTTGCGGCCTTCCTCATAGAAGCGGGCGAGCATTTCGGGGTCGTCGGCGACGCCGCGGGTGAGGGTTTTGATGGCGACTTCACGGCCGAGCTGGTTGTCGAGAGCGCGATAGACGACGCCCATGCCTCCGCGGCCCAGGGTCTCAAGGACAACGTATTTACCGATGCGGCGGAGTTCTTCGTTCTTGGGGTCTGCCATGTTTAGCGAGTCAGCGGGTTAGCGGGTTAGCAAGTCAGCGGGTTTGGTGGAATGGTTGCGATGTCGGAAAACCGAAGACGTGTCGCCTGGACGGGACACGGATGGGTGGGTTCGTGGTTTCCCACCCAAGCGACAAAAACAAAAACGTCGCTTGGATGGGGCACGGGAGTGTGTTGGCGAGGGAGCGAAAAGCAAAGACGGCTTAGGGATCGTGGCACCTCTATCGGAGAGCGAAGCGTAGCTGCGCAGGGAGATGAGGGTCATCTGCTGGCGGTGGTGGAGGGGTGGGACATGACCTGCTCCAACGGGGGCGAGGGCCTGGCGGCAGGGCGGATCTCGTTGGGGAAGGACAGGAAGTTGAACTGCTCCTTGAGGAACTGCTCGGCGTGGTCGCGCTCTTCGAGCTGATCGGCGGGAGCGACGTCAAGATAGCGCATGTAGGCTTCGCCGGCGTCGTCGGTATAGCCGTCGTGCTCGCGGCGCTGGCCATCTTCGTAGACCTTGTGGGGCAGCTCGACGATTTTTTCACGGATCTTGGCGATGAGCTCTTCGCGCGCGGTGTTCTCCAGCGAATTCTGGAGCTCTTCGCGGTCAGGGAGCGTGCCGTCGTTCTTGATGTGGTTGGTGTCGGTGGGGTTCACATCGCTAAGGACGACGTATTGCTTGTGCTCTTCCTTGGTGACCTGGATGGGCTCGCCACGCTGGCTGCCGAAGGTGTCGTCGATGCGGAACTGGAGGACGATGCGGTTGGTAACGTTGTAGGTGGTCTTTTTGTAGGTGTAGGGCCGGGTGACGTCTTCCGTGTGGTTTTTGGGCGTGGAGTCCATCTGGGTGCGGGCGGTATCGACTTTTTTCTGGGCAGCCTGAACAGCGTTATTGGCGTCAGTGACGGCCTTTTTCTGGCCCTTGGCCTCGGCACCCTGCAGGGCAGCCTGCGCGGTGTGGAGCTCGTCCATGGCGGAATCGTACTGGCGCTGGAGCTTGTTGTATTCGTCGCTGGGCACGTCGTGGGTGCCGGCCAGGAAGGTGGAGTCGATGGACTCAACGGTGGGCGGCATGGAGATGTTGTGCTCGAGGACGTCGCCGGCGATGAGGAAGTCGGGATCGGCGCCGGGTTGGATGTTGTCGCCGGAGCGAATGATTTTGACGGGCATGCCTGAGGCATCAAGGCCGGCAGCGACGCCGCTCTCCATCTGGCTGGCGAAACCTTCACTTTGCCGCTGCGAGGTTTGATCGCGGAATTGGACGCGGACGGAGAGCTTGGAGTGCATTTCGTGGGCGACGGCAGCCACTTTCATCTGGTCGCGAACGGCTTCAAGGTTGACGCCTTTGTAAGACTCGGCTTCCTTGAGATAGGCCCAGCCGATTTCAGTGCCGGAGCCGAGAGGCTTGGAGAGCCTGTTCTTGGCGCGATCGAGGAACCAGGCGCTGAGCTCGTCGCTGAGGTTCTGGATGCGGACCTGGAAGCCCTGTTTAGTGGCGTCGTCGGTGGAGAGCTCGTAGGCGTTGCCGAGGTACTTGTAGGCGGTTTCGACGGCTTTCTCGTCGCCGATGCCCTTGATGGTGTCGTAAAGCTGGGCGATGTCCTTGGCTTTATCCGAGGCGGCGGTGACGTATTCGGGGGTGAGGCGGGTGAGGTCGTCTTTGACGATGCCCTGCTGGCGTACGGGGAGGCTGGCCAGGACTTCGTAGGCGGGGATCATGTCGTGATTGGTCTCGTAGGTCTTGCTCTTATCGAGGGCGGCCTTGGCAGCGGCATCATCCTGCGCGGCCGCGTATGCGGTCTCGGCAGTCTGCAATGCAGCGCGTGCGTCCTGGGTGTCCCTGGCCTTGAGGGCGTTGCGATAGGCGGCGATGGCGGCCTGCCAATCTTTGGTGGCGTCGAGTTCCTGGGCCTGGACGAAGTAGGCATCGTACGCGTTTTGGAGGACTGCAGCGATGCGGGGATCTTCGCCGGCGAACTGGCGGTAGGGCTGGACGGATTTAAGTGCGTCATCCCAGTTTTTCTTGTCGGCGGCGGACTGCGCGGAGTGAACGGCGGATTCGAAGGTGTCGCTTTCCTTGGTGAGATCGGATTTGAGCTTGGCGAGCGGCGGGAACGCGGGGTTGATGTCGGCGACGGCAGCTGCATAGGCGCCGGCCGTTTTGAGATGGACGTAGCCGGGGGCCGGCGTGGTGAGGGCGGCACGGTAGGCGACCAGCTCGGCCTGGGACTTATCGACGAGGGCCTGGAGGGACTGCTTGATCTCGTCGGCGAGTTTGACTTCAGCGGCGGCGCCGGGCGTGAGCGAGTGCGCGGCGGACTGCTGGGCGAGAGCTTTCTTCAGGTCGGGGTAGCCAGGCGAGGAAGTGGATGCGGAGGCCTGGTAGGACTTGAGGGCGGATTCACCGGCGTCGACACAGAGGGCAGAGAGCGACTGTTTGGCGCCGTCAGTGTGGGGCGCGGCGGGATATTTGGCGAGGTACTTCTGCCATCCGTCCTGAGTGCCGGTGCGCTCGGCGAGGAGATACTCGGCCTTTTCGACGTCGGGAGCGAGGACGAAGACGAGCTTGACGCCTTTCTTGATGGGCTGGGCGGCAGAAGTGTCGCCGGCGGCTTCTGCGACAGGGCGGCCGCTGAGACCGGCCATGTCGGCCATGGAAGCGGCGGTGAAGGTGGCGTTGTGCTCGAACTTGACGCCTTCGGGAAGGACGCAGGTGGCGGCGCCGTCGGAGGGATGATAGCGAAGGATGCCGGCGGAGTCGCGCTCGAGGGTGGCGCCAGCGGAGATGACCAGCTTGGGCAGCTTGTTGTACGTGGATTTATCGATGGGATTGGCTTCCAGCGAGGCGCAGTTGCGCAGTTCGAGTTTGCCGCTGATGAGGACGTCGGCAAGCTGGACATAAGCCGGCCCGGACGGCGCATCGTAGAGCTCGATGGCATTCAGCGATGGTCCTTTTGCGAAGGCTGGCAAGGAGAGTCCAACACCAAGGAGTGCTGCAATCAACAACACGCGTGAGGAAGTCTTCGAGAACTCCCCCCGTCTCAAAGAATTTACGGATGCCATAGGTTCCCCTAGAAAACGCTCGACAGATGCGACCCGCGGCCCTGTCCGCGGAGTATAGTGCTCGATTGCTTGCGGAGGTTTCAATTCAGATGGTATCGGACCGTGAGGGGCGGCCAAGATACTAGAGCAGCAGCCTTTGCGACCGCTTGCCATGGCTGCTAAAATACCACCTCCTCCGGGCAGGTGCAATAAAATTACCTCTCTGGCCAGCCTGAGCGGAAAAGGGGCGCGCGCGGCACAAGCGGATGAGCAATGAAGACAAGGATCGAGTGCCCGGCGAGACGGGAGCGCACGCGTCCGCGTCCGGACCGAGGGCTGTGATCGCCGAGGGAGGACCGCGGCCGGGGGTTTTGACGGTACGGCTGTGGTCGGCTGGGGGCAAACGGCAGGACTGTCGGTGGTCGAAGAGCAGCGGGCCGCTTCTGGGGCTGGTGCTGGACACGATGCGGGCGTCGGGCGGGGTGACCGGAGCGGAGAGTGCGGAATTTGTTGCGGCGAGTTTTGCCGATGTGGTGACTGGACTGCAGTGTGCCCGGCGGATCCATTGGGCGGTGGAGGGATTGAACGAGTACGAGGCGTTTCGCGGGGCGGCAGCGGCGATCCTGGTGAATGCCGGAGAGGCGGGCCAGCGACTGGCTGCGGCCTCGGCGCAGGACTGGGAGGGAGTCCAGCAGGGAAAGATTGTGCTGCACGGGGGCGCTTGCGAGGCGCTGGAAGCAGTGCCGGGGATATCGCTGCGCGCACCCACGGTGGCGGGATGGCGGGAGTGGGTGTGGAAGTCGGCGGAAGGCAACGCCGGATTTGCGGCTGACGAGCAGGCGTTGCTGGGGATGCTGCGGGCGGCGGGACGTAGCGACCCGGCGGCTGGATTGGCAGCAGCTGAGGATCCGGCGGGGGCGCCTACGCGGGTGTTCAGGGGCGCGGCGGCTATGGGCGCGGCGAGACAGCCAGAGTTCGCCGGGGCGGATGCGGAAAGGCCGGGCGCAGGCAAGTTTTTGAAGATGCCGATTGTGGCGGGCGCGGTGGCGGCGGTGTTGATCGCAGTAGCGTTGATCTTTTTTCTGACGCGGAAGTCGCCGGTGCAGAGCGCCGCGCCGAACACGCCGGCAGCGGGACAAGAGACACATCCGGCGCAGGGCGCGGCGCCGCCTGGACAGACGCCCGCGGCGGCGCAGAATCAGCCCGCGCATGCGAGCGCACCGAGCGCGCCACCGAAGCACTCGAAGTTGAGTGACATGCTGAACAAGCTGAAGCCGGGCGGCGATCAGAAGGCTGCTGCGCCTGCGCCTGTGGTCGCATCGCACTGCGATCTGACGGAGGAAGACATTCAGCGATCGCTGGCGCGGGCCGATCGCTACATGGACAATGGGGACCTGGCGGATGCGCGGGCCGCCTATCAGCATGTGCAAGGGTGCGCATCGGCGCATGACCGGGCACAGGCGGGCTTGGAGCGTATCCGGAAGATGGAAGCGCTGAACGGGAAGCCGAATTAGCCGCGGCCGTTTGATGAGCCGGCGAGGGCAATGAATTCCCTGCCCTGGAATTGCATTGACAACGAGAAGCGCGGTGGATTACTTTGCAATACAAAGTGAGTGATCCTGTGACGGACCTGAACAAGGCGCTGGGCGACATCAACAGCATCCGCAGGCAGATGGCGCGGAGCACGGAGTTTCGCGGGTATGGCCCGGCCACGCTGGCGGCGACGGGCGTGTTCGCGATGATTGCGTCGGTGGCGCAAGGGCGGTGGCTGCCGGATCCGGCGGCGCACATCCGCTTCTACATGGCGATCTGGATCTCGACGGCGATGGTGTCTGCGGCGCTGATTGCGACGCAGATGTATGCGCGAACACGGCGGATACACTCGGGGATTGCCGACGAGATGATTCGCATGGCGGCGGAGCAGTTTCTGCCGTCGGCGGGGGCGGGCGCGCTGCTGACCCTGGTGCTGTTTGCGTATGTTCCATGGGCGCTGTGGATGCTGCCGGGGCTTTGGCAGATCATATTCAGCCTGGGGGTATTTTCGTCGTGCCGTTTTTTGCCGCGGCCGATGGTGGCGGCTGGAGCGTGGTATCTGCTGACCGGGCTGCTTTCGATTGCACTTGCCGATGCGCGGGCCTTGTCGCCGTGGGTTATGGGCATGGCGTATGGCGTGGGGCAGTTGTTGGTGGCGGGGATTCTGCTGGGGCGCACGCGCGGAGGGTGAGGATGAAGGCTAAGAGCAGCGGCAACGAAGGCCGGTTTGCCTACGAGGGGCTGGACCGCGTGATTCATGAGCGAGCGCGGCTGAGCGTGCTGACGTCGCTGATTACGCATCCCAAGGGCGTCTCGTTTGGGGATCTGAAGCAGTTGTGCTCGCTGACGGACGGGAATCTGAACCGGCATTTGCGGGTGCTGGAGGAGGCAGGGATGGTGTCGATTGCGAAGGGAGACTCGATCGCAACCGGCCGCAGACGATCTGCCGAATTACGCCGTCGGGACAGAAACGGTATCTGGAATACCTGGAGACGCTGGAGCAGGTGGTGCGGGATGCGGCCAAGGGGAGCGCAAGAGGCGGGCAAGCGGGGATTGCTGACGGGGCTGGCGGCGTCGAAGGCATAAAAATTTTTGGACTTTTACTTTGCGGTGCAAAGTGGGAGGCTCCTTGAGCGAATCGGATGCGGCAGGATTGAGGGGATAGGATCAATTCGCGCTCGATGGGCGTGAAGCTGATTGTGGTGTGTGGTCTTGCGTTGTTGATGTGCATTCCGTCTTTTTTTGTGGAAGGGCTGGTGTTGGATCGCACGCAGAGAGCCGCGGAGGTTTTTCGCGAAGTGAGCGGATCAGTGGGCGGGGAGCAGTCGTTTCTGGGGCCGACGCTGGCGATTCCCTTCACGGTTCCGGCGAAGTCGGACAAAGAGGAAACGTGGGGCGGGATGTACCTGGTGTTTCCGGGGAAAGGCGGGGGCACGGTGAAGACGACGACGGAGGAGCGTCATCGATCGCTTTTCAAGGTGCCGGTGTTCCGAGCCGATTTGGATTTTGAGGCCACGTTTGACCTTGCGGGGGTGCCGTCGGCAGCGCCCGAGGGGGCTCAAATGGATTGGGACCATGCGGAGGTGGTGATTGGGGTGAGCGATCCGCGGGGAGCTCTTGCCGACGCGACGCTGACGCGGGATGGAAAATCGGTGACGCTGGTTCCTGCCCGGGTTTCAGACAGCATGACCATTGCCAGCACGCAGGATCAGCACGTGAAGCTGGGTCTGCTGGGCGCACCGGTGTCTGCCAGGCCTGACGCGCAATTCAATGTGTCGGCGCGGTTGCGATTCTCGGGAGCGAAGCGGATGGCGATTCTGGCTTATGGCAAGACCACGCAACTGCACGTGGAGGGCGATTGGCCGAACCCAGGATTTGACGGCGGCTTTCTGCCGGTGAGCCGCGACGTGTCGCCACACGGATTCTCAGCAGAGTGGTCGGTGCCTTTTATTGCGCGCGGCGTGCGGGCGGAGGGACGGGCCGACACGATCACGGGACTGGATGGAACGGCGCTTGGAGTCTCGTTCATCGAAGTTGCAGACCCATATCAGTCTGTGAACCGGTCATTGAAGTACTTTCTGCTTTTCATCGGGCTGGTGTTCCTGTCGTATTTCATCTTTGAGGTAACGACGGGCAAGCGGGTTCATCCCGCGCAGTATGTGCTGGTGGGGATAGCGCAGATCATCTTTTACCTGCTTTTGCTTTCACTGACGGAGCGCATTGGCTTCGACGGCGGATTTCTGCTGGCGGGCGGAGCGACGGTGGCGCTGCTGTCGCTGAATGCGGGGTGGATTTTTGCGAGCCGCGCACAGGCGGCGCGAGGATTCGTGACCTTCGCGTTGCTCTACGGACTGATCTACATGCTGCTGCGGCTGGAGGATAACGCGCTGCTGGTGGGTGCGATTGCGAGCTTCCTGGCGGTGACGGCGGCGATGTATTTGACGCGACGGATCGACTGGTTTGGATCGCTTCCGGTATCGGGCGAGGCGGGGCGGTCCGCTTGATTGTGAGCGCTGGGGCTGAGGTGAGTTAATGCTGACGGGATTACCGGATGGGCTGCACGTGGCAATCATTATGGATGGGAATGGGCGGTGGGCAACGCGGCGCGGTTTGCCGCGGGTTGCGGGGCATCGTGCTGGACTGGCGGCGGCGCGGCGGATTGTGGAGCACGCACCGGATATCGGGGTCGCGTGCCTGACGCTGTATGCGTTCTCGTCGGACAACTGGCGGCGGCCGCCGGCGGAGGTGGACTCGATCTTCTGGCTGCTGCGGGCGTTTTTGCGGCTGGAGACAAGTCGGCTGCGGCAGCGCGGGGCGCGGCTGCAGGTGATTGGGCGGCGGGACCGGCTGCCGGCCAAGGTGCTCGATGTGATTGAGCACTCCGAGGCGGAGACGGCGGCGGGACGGCGGATTCATCTGCGTGTGGCGATTGACTACTCTTCGCGGGATTCGATTGCGCGGGCAGCGTGCGCGGGCGGAGATGGGCTGCCGAAGTCGCCGGATGCCATGCGGCCATTTTTGATGGAGGCGCTTACGGCGGAAAGCGGCGAGGTGGATCTGCTGATTCGCACGGGCGGGGAAAAGCGGCTTTCGGATTTTTTGCTGTGGGAGTCAGCGTACGCGGAACTGCTGTTTACGGATCGCATGTGGCCGGATTTTGATGAGGCGGATCTGGATGCGGCGGTGGAGGAGTTTCGGCGGCGGGAGCGACGGTTTGGGGGCGTGACGGAGGCGGCGATGTCGCGACCGGAGGTTGCGCAATCTTATTGATTCAATACTCCGCACATTCCGTGGGCCCTGCCATGCATCTTGGTCGGATACGCGTCTGGCTGGCGATCTTCATTTTTGGTTTGCTGGTTAGCGGGATCACGGCGTTTCCGCTTGAGTCGGAGCTTCGTTGGCTGGTGTGGACTCTGCAGGCCGGATCACTGCACAGGTTTGCGGAGGCGATCCATCTTTTGCCGTGGCTGGAACGAGTAGAAGCGGCGCTCGCCGATACGAATGCGCGCTATCCGTTTCTTGCCTATGGGACCGATTGGCTGGCGTTTGCGCACCTGGTGATTGCGGTGTTGTTTGTCGGGCCGTTCGTCGATCCGGTGCGGAACAAGTGGGTGATCCAGTTTGGGCTGATTGCGTGTGCGGGGCTGATTCCGCTGGCGCTGATTGCGGGGGCGGTTCGCGGGATTCCGCTGCCGTGGCGGCTGATTGATTGCAGCTTTGGGGTGTTTGGGGCGATTCCGTTGTGGATCTGCATGCATGCGGTCAGAGGTCTGGAGAGTAGTGCCGAGGGAGCAGAGGCTAAAGCCAGTTCATGTATCGCACTCCGGCACGACTAAAGTCGTGCCCTGACACTTCGAGCCCTCCCGAAGAGCTTTCCATAGCGCCGAGGTGACACGGGCATTCCTCCAGCGGCCTGAAGACCGACGCTCCCTCCAGATAAATCTCCTGTTGACATCCGACCCGAGGGAGCGGATACTCGTGTCGTATGCCGACCCAAAGGGATGAATCCGACCGTGTTGCCCTGCTGCAAGGAACGCTCGACTTGTTGATTTTGCGGGTGCTTCTGTTCGGAGCGTGCCATGGCCAGGGGATTGCGCGCGCCATTCAACGGCAGTCGCAGGATGTGTTTTTTGTCGATCATGGATCGCTGTACCTGGCGCTGCAGAGGATGGAAGATGCGGACCTGATCGATGCGAAGTGGGGCGTGTCGGAGAACAATCGCAAGGCGCGCTACTACACGCTGACGAAGAAGGGGCGGGCGCAGCTCAACGAGAAGTCGACGCAGTGGCAGAAGCTGGCGAAGGCGATGGAGATGGTGTTGACATCCGCGCCCGAGGAGGCCTAGATGGCGAAGAGCAGGCGTTCCGCAGAGGATTTTACAGAGGAGATCCGCACGCATTTGCAGCTGGAGGCCGAGGAACTGGAGACTGAAGGCCTGTCACACGACAAGGCGGAGCGGTCGGCGCGGGTGGCGTTCGGCAATGTGGCAGTTGCGCGGGAGCGGTTCAATCTGCGGCACCGGTGGGTGTGGCTCGAGGATCTGCTGCAGGATCTCAGGTTCGGGTTGCGCATGATGGCGCGCAACGCGAGTGTTACTACAATTGCGGTGTTGACGCTGGCGGTGGGGATAGGCGCCAGCGCGACGGCGTTTACGTGGATCGACAAGGTGCAGCTGCAGCCGCTGGGCGGCGTGACGGAGCCAAGCCGGCTGGTGACGCTGGAGTCGGTGACGCCCAACGGCGAATTTGTGCCGAACTCGTATCCGGATTACATTGATTTTCGCGATCACCTGGGGGATGTGTTTGACGGCGTGGCAGTGACGCATATCAATGCGTTCAGCGTGGGCAATGCGGAGCATTCGGAGCGGGTGTGGGGCGAACTGGTATCGGGAAACTACTTCGGGGTGCTGGGTGTGAAGCCGGAGCGGGGACGGCTGTTTTTGCCCGCTGAATATGCGGACGCGATCGGCAAGTTTCCGATTGCGGTGATCAGCGACCGGTATTGGCGCTCACACTACAACGCCGATGCTTCGATTGTAGGCAAGACGATTCGCGTGAATCAGCATGAGCTGACGGTGGTGGGGGTGGCGCCGCCCGCATTTCACGGGTCGATTCCGCTGACGGCGTTCGACCTTTGGATTCCGTATATGCAGCAGCCCGTGCTGAACTCGGTGCAGGAGTGGATGCTGCGCGACCGGCACAACCGCAACATGCTGGGGATTGCGCGCGTGAAGCATGGCGTGACGGTGGAGCAGGCCAGGCAGGCGCTGAAGGCGCTGGCGGATCGCATGGCCGTGGCGAATGCCGATGTGAGCCAGGGGATGAGCGCGACGCTGATGCCGCTGTGGCAGTCGCCGCATGGGCCGCAGGGATTGCTGGCGGGACCGCTGCGCGTGCTGATGGGTGTGTGCGTGCTGGTGCTGTTGATTGTGTGCGCCAACGTGGCGAATCTGCAGGTGGCGCGTGCGATGGGGCGTGAAAAGGAATTCACAGCGCGGCTTGCGCTGGGAGCGCGGCGCTGGCGGCTGGCGCGGCAGGTGCTGACGGAGAGTCTATTGCTGACCGGAGCGGGCGCGGCGCTGGGGCTGGCGGCGACTCCATGGCTGGCGCACGCGTTGAAGTTCCTGATGCCGCCGGGACCAATGCAGGCGCTGGTGGCGACGGATTCACGGCCGAATGTGAGCGTGCTGCTGTTCACGGCGGGGCTTTGCGTGATGTCGGCGCTGGTGGCGGGAATACTGCCGGCGATGCACGTGGCCCGGCTGAACCTGAGCACCCGGCTGAATGGGGGCGGGCGCAGCGGAAACGTTGGGCGCAAGAATCAACTGCTTCGGTCGGGGCTGGTGGTGAGCGAGGTGGCGCTGGCGCTGGTGGCGATTGTGGGGGCGGGGCTGTTCGCGCGCGGATTCGAGCAGACGATGCACCTGGATCCGAAGTTTGACCCGGATCATGTGCTGGTGAGCCAGCTGTATCTGACGTCGAATGGGTACAACCTGCTTCAGCGGAAGGATTTTTGCAAGCGGCTGGAAGAGCGGATGCAGAACGCGCCGGGCGTGATGGGGATCGCGTATTCCGACGGCGTGCCGCTGGGGTTTGAGCCGAGCTGGTGGGAAGAGCTGAAGATCGAGGGCTACACGTCGCAGCCCGGCGAGAACATGAGCATCTTCAGGAACGTGGTGTCGCCGGGGTACCTGCCGCTGATGCGGATTCCCATGGTGGACGGACGGAACTTCACCGATCAGGACAATGAGAACGCGCCGAACGTGATGATTGTGAACGAGGCGCTGGTGAAGCGGTTCTTTGCGGGACGCAATCCGGTGGGCAAGATGATTCACGGATGGGGCAAGTGGTTTCGCGTGGTGGGCGTGGCCAAGGACAGCAAGTACCACTACCTGGGCGAGTCGACGCCGCCGTATTTTTATGTGCCGTTTCGGCAGGTGTATCGCGAGGATATGAACCTGGCGTTTTATGTGCGGACGCGCGGCGAGCCGGAGAGCATTCTGTCGACGCTGCGCACGCAGGCTCACGCGATCGATCCGAATGTGACGGTGTTTGATGCGGCTCCGCTGAAGGAGTTTATTGGTGCGTCGCTGTATCCGCAAAAGGTGGCGGCCACGCTGATGACGGTGCTGGGTGCGGTAGCGCTGCTGCTGGCGGCGGTGGGGTTGTACAGCGTGATTGCGTACTCGGTGGCGCAGAGGACGCAGGAGATCGGAGTACGGATGGCGCTGGGGGCGCGGCCCGGAGATGTGCTGGGCATGATTGTGCGGCAGGGGCTGGTGCTGACCACGGTGGGGCTGGTTGCGGGCGCGGTGGTTGCGATTGCGCTGGGAAGGGCGGTGGAGAGCGTGTCGTTTACCAACTCGGCGATGGGCGCGAGCGCAAAGTTGCTGGGCGGGAATGCGTTCGACCCCTGGATCTATGGCGGGGCGGCGATATTTCTGTGCGCGGTGGGGGCGCTGGCCGCGTATCTTCCGGGACGGCGAGCGGCTTCGATCGATCCGATCCAGGCGCTGCGGGTGGAATAGGGCTGGACTACTGTCAGCGCGGGTTGTCGAGGCTGGCCAGGTGCGGATTGTCGCGTTCGGCCGCGTCATGGCGGGTGGCGCCGGCCGCGTGCATAGGGAAGTTGATCTTCGAAGCCAGGGTCTTGTAGCGGCCTTCTTCTCTCAGCGTGAGCAAGTCGGGATCGGACAGGATGGCAACGACCTCACTCTCGTGGCCCGCGTAGGCGGCTTCGAGCAGCTGCAGGGCTTCCTGGCGTTTGCCCAGCCGAACGCAGGTCTGGGCGAGGAACGTGGCCGGGTATTTGCCGTCGTCGTAGTACTGCTTCTGTTTCGCATAGAGGGCGTCGAGCAATCCCGAAGTGCCGTTGCGTGTGTAGCCAGCCCCGGCGGATGCGGCGATGTCTTTCTGCACCGGATCATCCACGGATTGGGCATTGCGCTCCTCTTCTTCAAGGTAGGCGGGATAGTCTCCGAGTCGAAAGTTGATGCGCGCGAGATAGGCGTGCGGAGAGCTGAATCCGGGCGCGGACTGCTCCACCTCTCTTAAGAGAGCAATTCCTTCCTGTGTCCTGCCGGCGATAAAGAGCAACAGGCCTTTGTCGGCGAGAGTTGCGTTCGAGGATGGATCCAGTTCCTGGGCTTTATTGATCTGCTCGAGGGAATCTTCGAAACGGCCGGGGACAGCGAATGCGTTGGCGTACCAGCGGCGGACCTGGGGATCTTTCGGATTGAGTTCGATGGCGCGGCGGAACTCCTTCTCGGCGTCCTGGAAATCCCAGGTGCCGTACCGTTCGGCGAAAGCGAGAGCGCGATGGGCTTCAGCGAGGGAGTCATCGAGTTCGACTGCCTTGCGGGCGGCGGCGATGGCCCGGGGATAAGCGTCGTTGTCGGGCATGGTGGAGTACTCGCGCAGCAGATCGTAGGTATCGGCGAGGCCGGCGTAGGCCTGGGCATATGCGGGGTCGTGAACGATTGCCTGGGTGAAGAGATCGAGAGCGCGGCCGAGGCTCTCAGGCGTGCGCTGGTTCCACTCGTAGCGGCCCTTGAGGTACAGGTCGCGGGCAAGCTTTTTTTCATCTTCCGAGACCGCGGGGGATGAGGCTGCGGATTTGCTTGCGAAGGCCGCCTGGATTTTTCTTGCCAGAGGTATTTCGGTTGTCGAGGAAAACAAGAGCAGCCCCATTGCCAATCCCGCAACCGAGAGCGAAAGGACGGTAGTGATCCAGCGGCGCCGCGGAGAGTGGGAAGACCGTGGCGTGGGGAATTGGAAAGCATGGGGATTTTGGTCGAACGCACGAGCCTGGGGCGGCGCAGCTTGTTCTGAACTGGCTGGGATCGCTGACTCGACCAGATCCGAGACCGAGGCCGCACTCGATTTCAACCATTGGTCGAGCTCTGCGGCATAGGCGTAGACCGAGGCCTTGGCTCCGCCGGGCACGCGGTGAATGGGCAGACCTCGACTCGCTTCCCAGCGCTTGACGGTGCGCTCGGCCTTGCCGAGGTAGGCGGCAATATCCTTCCAGCCGTCGAGGCACGCTGAGAGAGGCGATTTTTCGGCCGCGGCCGGTTCACCAATACGAGAGGTAGCCATAAGCTAAAGCCTTTGAATCGAGGTAATGGCCTGATTTGACCCGATCAGGCGTGACAAGGCATTTGGCTGCTTTGCAGTTTCGCCTCAATATAACGGTGAGGTCATAAGACGCCCCCGACGGAGGCGCCTCATCACACAGGGTACCGCTCCGCTGCTCGCTGGATTTGCTCCGGAGCAATGGGCTGGTGTGCCAGAACATGCAAATGCGCAATCTGGTACAGCAAGCGACACAAAACCGCAGTTTCAATGTCTGCTTGAATTCTTTGAGTTAGACGCCGGCCACCGTTAAGCCCGCGACCGCGACAGCGAGCACCATCGACACGATAGCCGCATCGCAGTCTTTATTCAGAACGGTGGCCGGCCCGGGGAAGGCGTTCGCCGGGCCCCAAGGCCGGGATCTTTCGCGCATGCCAGGCGCAGCAGATTTATCGGCTTTACGACGGATAGATTAGAGCACGACTTAAACGCCAGAAGGGCGGGTATTCCGCGTCTTCTGCGGTGCAGAGGTGGCGCAGCTTCCCACGACGCCGCTTCCACCTCTCCCACCAGAGCGCTTGGACTCCGAAGCCAAACGCGGTCGTGATATGGATCACATCGCTCCAAAAATAATCCCTGCTACAAAAGACTCGACGATCCGATAGCTCTGGTAAAGAGCAGATTTCGGGAATGGTTGCGCAGGCCGGCACCGCGGAGGCCTGAGGAGACGACCGGAGGCCGGCAGGATGATATTGGCATGGGTTTGCAACTCAGACCTATTTGGTCGTATACTGAATTCCGACCAAACTGGTCGCAGTTCTAGGATCTTGCCGTTTCGCAGGATCCATGGAGTACGGCGGGTGAGCGTGCTGAGCGAATTGAGCGTCGGCGAGACGGGAGTGGTGGTTTCGTTGAATCTCCCGGAGTCTGTGCAGAACCATTTGATGCATATGGGCTTTGTGCCCGATGCGCGGGTGATGGCGTTGCGGCGGGCACCGGCCGGCGACCCGACGGTTTACTCGGTGGACGGAATGGAGATTGCGCTGCGGAAAGAGACGGCAGGCGCGATTGGCGTGCGGATTGCGGAGCATGAAAGCGGTGAGAAGTCGCGGGAGCTTCTTGAGGCGGCGCGATGAACCCTTGCTGCGAGGTTCCGGCGTTTGAGCCGAAGGCGCCGATCACTGGAGAACCGCGGGGAGAACTTCGGACCGTCGTTCTGATAGGCCCGCCGAATGCGGGCAAATCGACATTATTCAATCGACTGACCGGATTGCGCCAGAAGGTAGCGAACTACCCTGGCGTGACGGTGGAACAGCGCATGGGTCCGATGGCCGGTGTAGGCCGCGATGACCTGACGATTATCGACCTGCCCGGCGTTTATTCGCTGACTCCCTATTCAGAGGACGCGCGGGTTGCGGTGGACGTGCTGAAGGGCAATATGCCGGGCACGCCCAAGCCGGACGCTGTGCTCCTGGTTCTTGATTCCCTGCACCTGACAAGGCAGTTGATGCTGGCGGCGCCGGTGCTGGCGCTGGGCATTCCCACGCTGGTGCTGCTGAACATGACCGACCTGATGGAATCGCGGGGCGGGAGCGTGGATTCGTTGAAGCTGGCGCGGGAGTTGGGCGCGCCGGTGGCACAAATCAGCGCCACGCACGGAAGCGGGCTGGAAGCAGTGCCGCTGTTTTTGCGCTCGCGATCGAAGGTAAGCGCGAATGGCAACGGAAGCAATGGAAGCGTGGTGGCGAGCACTGCGAACGGCTACGTAATGAAAAGCACCGCGATCAGCGGTGGGACCAACGGCTCGAATGCCGGGCTGCTGGCATTGCCTGTGCTGGGAAATGCCGCGAGCACGCATAGCTGGGCAGCGCAGATCAGCCGCAAGACAGGTTATCGCGCGCCGCTGTCGGCATCGGGCAGCCGCAAACTCGATAACATCCTGCTGCACCGCGTCTGGGGACCGCTGCTGTTTCTGGTGGTAGTGGTAGGCGTATTCGAAGTGGTGTTCTCGATCGGCCAGCCTCTGTCGGATGGATTTGGGGATGTGCTGGCCAAGATGGGCGAGTTGGTGAGGCCGCTGCTGCCGGTGGGCTGGCTGCAATCGCTGGTGCTTGACGGCGTGTGGAAGGGCATCTCGTCGGTGCTGGTCTTTTTGCCGCAGATCCTGCTGCTGTTTCTGTTTATCGGGGTGCTGGAGGATTCGGGCTACCTGGCGCGGGCAGCGTTGATTGCGGATCGCGTGATGCGGACCGATCGGGCTCAACGGGAAGGCGTTTATTCCGCTGCTGTCGGCGTACGCGTGCGCCGTGCCGGCGATCATGGCGACCCGCACCATCGAGAACAAGCGCGACCGGTTTGCGACGATTCTGGTGACGCCGTTCATGACGTGCTCAGCGCGGCTGCCGGTGTACATGCTGCTGATTGCGGCATTCATTCCGAACATCACGTATCTTCACGGATTTCTGGGACTACGGACGATTGTGATGCTGGGGCTGTATGTGGCCGGGTTTGTGGCGGCCATGACGACGGCGCGGCTGCTGAAGAGCTCGATTTGAAATCGAGCGAGACGCCCTTCATATTAGAACTGCCGCAGTATCGCATGCCCACGCTGCGGTCGCTGGGGATGCGGCTGGTGGATCGCGCGAAGGTGTTTTTGCACCAGGCGGGCACAGTGATCTTGTGCGTGACGATGGCGCTTTGGGTACTGGCGCATCTGCCGATTGTTCATACCGCGCATGGCACGTGGTCTGCGCCGGGGCTGGCGGAGAGCGTGGTGGGGCGGCTTGGGCACTTGATGGAGCCGGCTGATTGCGCCGCTGGGTTTCAACTGGAAGATCGGGATCGGGCTGGTGTCGAGCGTGCTGGCGCGCGAGGTGATGGTGAGCACGATGGGCACGCTGTACGGGGCCGATCCGCAGACGCAGGCAGAGAGCTTGCAGACCGCGCTGCATCATGACATGACGCTGGGCGGCGCGCTGGCGCTGATGATCTTCTTTGCGTTTGCCATGCAGTGCACGTCGACGATGGCGGTGGTGCGGCGCGAGACCAATAGCTGGAAGTGGCCGGCGCTGCAGTTCGGCTACATGCTGGTGCTGGCGTACGGCGCGGCGTTTGTGGTGAACCACGTGGTGATGGCGTTTATCCACTAAAAACGTTTCTGACACTCCAGGAAACAATCCCGACTCTAATACGTTGATGCGATCCCTTCTGGCCGGCGTTCTTCTCTTCCCTGCCCTGTTGAGTCATTCCCAGGTCAGCCATGCCCAGATGAGCATGAACATGGGTGGCCCGGCTGCCTCCATGACCGAAAACATCTTGCGCCATGAAGGATCGGGGACGAGCATGGAGCCTGGATCGACTGCGCCTCCGATGCTGATGAAGATGACCGGCAGCCAATGGATGCTGATGCTTCACGGGTCGGCGTTCGTGGTGGAACAGCAGCAGACGGGGCCGCGCGGGCGCGACAAGCTGTATTCAGCGAACTGGGTGATGCCGATGGCCCAGCGGTCGTACGAATCAGGCCAGTTGACGCTGCGCACGATGCTGAGCCTGGAGCCCGCGACGATTTCAGGGCGGTACTATCCGGAGCTGTTCCAGCAGGGGGAGACGGCGTTTGGCAGGCCGATTGTGGATGGCCAGCATCCGCACAATCTGTTCATGGAGATTGCTGGAATCTACGACCTGAAGGTGGGCGGGCGCGGATTGCTGACCTTATATGCGGCACCGGTTGGCGATCCGGCGATGGGGCCGATTGCCTATCCGCATCGCGCGTCGGCGGCGGAGGATCCGCTGGCTCCGTTGTCGCACCATCTACAGGACTCAACCCATATTGCCTACGATGTGCTGACGGGCGGAGCTGCGATGAACGTTGGCCGCGGCGGTGTGCGGGTGGAGGGCTCGGGGTTTCATGGACGCGAGCCGGATGAGAATCGCTGGCATATCGAGGTGGGCGCGCTGGATTCGTGGTCGGGGCGTGTGACAGGAGCAGCAGGTCGTGACTGGCTGGGGCAGTATTCGGTGGGACGTCTACATTCGCCAGAGGCATTGCATGCGCAAGAGGACGTGCTGCGGCAGACGGCGTCGCTGCACTATCACCATGCGTTTGGATCGGCGGGGCTGGACGCTGCGGCGATCTGGGGCCGGAACCACACTGTGGCGAGTGCGGAGAACGCGAACGGATATTTATTGGAAGGAACGCTTGCGCTGGGTGAGAAGCAAGTGTTGTGGACCCGGATGGAGAATGCCGACCGGACCACGGATTTGCTGGGAATGAGAGCGCCGAGCGAGGAGACGGTGCTGGGGCGCGTGCAGGCTTATACGGGCGGGTATGCGCACCGTATCGCGAGGTGGTCGAGCGGGACGGCGGAGTTGGGCGCGCAGCTTACGAGTTATACGACGCCGCGACCTGTGACGGCGCTCTATGGGGAGCACCCGTGGGGTGTGGCTGCATTGCTGAAGGTTCGGCTGGGAAACTGATTGGGCCTGGGGTGCCCGGAAAAGCGCGATCAGAATATGAGAAACTTGAAGTGAGCGGTATTCATGCAGGGCTGCCGTTTGTGCGCCCTATCCCTTTGATGCGGCCGGCGTTTTGTTCACACCGTTGGCCGTCTCCCTACAGGACTTATTGGAATGATCAGTGTCAGCAATGTAACCATGCGCTACGGCGCGAAGGTGCTGTTTGAAGACGTGAGCGTGTCGTTTATGCCGGGCCGGCGCTACGGTTTGACCGGCCCGAACGGCTCGGGCAAATCAACCTTTATGAAGATCCTGACGGGCGAACTGGATCCGCAGAAGGGCACGGTGGTGCGGCCGCGCAAGCTGGGCGTGCTGCGGCAGGATCAGTTTGCCTTTGACCCGTATCGAGTGATCGATACGGTGATCATGGGCAACAAGCCGCTGTGGGCGGCGCTGGAAGAGCGCGACCGCATCTACGAAAAGCCCGAGATGACCGACGAAGACGGCATGCGGCTGGGCGAGCTGGAGGGCGTTATCGGCGACGAAGACGGATACACGGCCGAGAGCGATGCGGCGGTGCTGCTGGAGGGGCTGGATATTCCGGAGGAACTGCACGAGCGCAAGATGGGCGAACTGCAGGGCGGGCAGAAGGTGCGCGTGCTGCTGGCGCAGGCGTTGTTTGGCAAGCCGGAGGCGTTGATGCTCGACGAGCCGACGAACTATCTCGATCTGGATTCGATTCACTGGCTGCAGGATTTTCTGGATGAACTACGATGGCACGCTGATTGCTATCTCGCACGACCGGCATTTTTTGAATAGCGTGACCACGCACACGGCCGACATCGATTACCAGACGATCATTACCTACACCGGCGGCTATGACGACATGGTGATGGCGAAGACGCAGATCCGGTCGACGCTGGAGTCGCAGAACGCGCAGCGGGAAAAGAAGATTGCGCAGCTGAATGAGTTCATTGCGCGGTTTGCGGCCGGCACGCGGTCGACGCAGGTGACGAGCCGGCGCAAGGAAGTGGAGCGGCTGCAGACCAACGAACTGGCGCGGTCAAACATTCAACGGCCGTACATCAAGTTTGACCAGGTGCGGCCGAGCGGGAAGCACGTGCTGGAGTTCAAGCACCTGACGAAGTTTTATGGCGATCAGAAAGTGATTGGAGGGTTTACGGCGAACGTGCTGCGCGGCGAGAAGGTCTGCCTGATGGGGCGCAACGGCGCGGGCAAGACGACGCTGCTGAAGAGCCTGCTGGCGAATTATCCGGGCCTCGGCGGATAAGAGTTCACGCTCGACTCGGGCGCAGTCTTCTGGGGACACGAGGCGCAGGTCGGCTATTTTCCGCAGGACGTGGGCTCGACCATCGAGCACGGGTTGACGGTGGCGGAGTGGCTGCATCGCTGGGATCCGGCGGCGCACGTGGAGGAGATTCGCGGCATCCTGGGGCAGATGCTTTTCTGCGGCGAAGAGGGCGCGAAGCCGACGAAGGCGCTCTCGGGCGGCGAGCAGGCGCGGCTGGTGTTCTGCAAGCTGATTCTGACCAAGCCGAACATCCTGATCTTCGATGAGCCGACGAACCATCTTGATCTTGAAGTCGATCAACGCGCTGAACATTGCGCTGCAGCGCTATGAGGGCACGGTGCTGCTGGTGACGCACGATCACGATTTGATTGATGAGGTGGCGACGCGGCTGTGGGTACTTCACAGCAAGACGGGATCGAGGATTTCCAGGGGCCGTACGCGGAGTGGAAGGGCAAGCACAACTAGCGCGCCCTGCCGAGTCTTGTGACATAATCATGTCATGGCAGTCCGAACCACCGTCGATATCCCTGAACCACTGCATGATCGGCTGCGGCGTCGAGCCCTGGACTCAGGAACATCCATCCGTTCTCTCGTGGTCCGGGCGCTAGAGGAGACGTACGGGGAGCCCAGGAAGGGGAAATTAGTGACCGGCCCGCTCATTCCCGGAACAGGCAAGCGGGGCCCTCGCTACCCCGTCGACGAGAACCCGCATGACCTTATTCTTTCCTGACGTCAATGTCTGGCTTGCGCTCTCAGACGGCGGACACTCGCATCACAAGCCTGCATCGATTTGGCTCAGCCAACTACGCTCCGATTCGCGCCTTATCTTCTCACGCTACACTCAACTCGGTCTGTTACGCCTCCTCACCAACGCTGCAGCCATGGGAGACCAGACGTTGACGCTCCGCAAGGCATGGAACGTGTACGACAGCTGGCTACAGGATCCGCGAGTGGAGTTCTACCCGGAACCTCGCGATGCCGACTCTGCGTACCGTGCGGCTACTGACCCGTTCTCGGCAAAACCCGCCACCAAGTGGGTTGGAGACTGCTGGCTCCTGGCCTATGCCGAAAGTTCTCAAGCCAGCCTGGTGACGTTTGACCGCGCACTCTACGAATTTGCGCGCAAACGGGGACACGCCGCAGTCATTCCAGCGTGATCCGTTCGATTTCTCGGGGACGACCTGATTGACACTGCTTCCCGGCTCATTTGTAATGAATAGCGGTGGCGATGGAGTTCGCCCTTAACCGCTGTCCTCTCCTATAGGCCGGACAGATGATGACTCCTGGCAGGCGGTCCTGCCGCGGAGTTATGTCCCGGCGAAGATTCCTGCAAGATGCGTTTGCTCAGGCTAAGGCACGCGTGCGCGTGTTCAGGCCTGCGCGAAATGCTGTCGCAGTGAAGGAGCTGATCGAAAGGAGAACAGCTTTGTATAAGTATCTGCTGATTGGGCTGGGAGGAGCGCTGGGGTCGGTGGCGCGCTACTGGGTAGGGTCAACGGTTGGCGGACGCATGGGCGTGCGGTTTCCTTATGGGACGTTGGTGGTGAACCTGACCGCATGCGCGGTGATTGGCTTTGCGCTGACGCTGCTGAGCAAGCGGGTGGGACTCGATCCGGCGTGGCGCTACTTTACGACGATCGGATTTATCGGGGCATACAGCACGTTTTCCACCTTTGAATGGGAGACGTTGCAGACGCTGCGGTCTGGGGCGTTTTTGCTGGCGGCGCTCTACGCGGGCGGAAGCGTGGTGCTGGGGTTGGCAGCCACCTGGGCCGGAGCCGCGCTGGGAGAGGCACTCTAAGCGCCCGTCGAATCGTCTGCATCTAACTCCTATAAATAGCGCCGCGGTCAAGAGACGGGCGCACTTGCAATGCATGGGCAAAAGTGTTCCAATCCTGCGTTGCTTGCGCGGTAGGCTGCCCGCTGGTTGTGGCGGGCGGCGGGAAAGGATCTGCCATGCTGACCACCGGCAAAGCTACGAAGGTGACCGTATACCTGAGCGACGGCACAAAGCACAAGGGTGTCCCCGTCTACACGGGGGTGCTGGATTTTCTCTTTAGGAACGGAGTGGCCGGGGCCACGGTCTGCAAGGGCGTGGCGGGGTTTGGATCGGGGCATCGCATTCACTCTGCGCACATCCTCGAGCTTTCCGATCACCTGCCTATCCGGATCGAGTTCATCGACAGCGCGGAAAAGGTGCAGAGCATCTTGCCGGAACTGCAGCAGCGATGCGGGTGCGGGCTGATCGAGATGCAGGAGACGTCAGTGATTGTGCCTGTGCGGACCTAGGACGCGCGCGACTTCGATTTGCATTCACTCCTATGATTGAAATCCGAAAGATCAGCTTGCCGGTGGCTGGAATTGACGATCTGCGGCTCGAGGCTGGCGAAGAGGGCTACAACTTTCTGGACCGGCTGGTTGAAGATTGGCTGAACGGCGAGAACCGCTTTGATGGCCCGGGCGAGGTTTTTTGCGGAACAATCGAGGACGGCATTATCGTGGCGGTTGGCGGGCTCAACCGCGATCCGTTTCTTGCGAATCCAGAGGTGGGGCGGATCCGCCGCGTCTATGTGCGGCGCGGCTGGCGGAATCGCGGCGTGGGCGAAGCTCTGGTGCGATGGCTGCTCGCAGAGGCGCGGAAGAGCTTTCGCAGCGTGCGACTGCGCGCGGAGAACGCTGGTGCGGCGCGGCTCTACGAGCGCATTGGGTTTGCACCGATTGACGATTCCCACGCGACGCACCTGCTGGTCTTCGATTCAGCTACTTGACTGAGGTGAATGGCGATGCGGGCAGCCCATCGCCATTGAAGAGATTGCATTGGGGGCTGTTGCTCCAGCCGTAGCGAATGTCGACGGGGTTGAGTACGTCGGGGCTGGTGGCGACGATCGTCTCGCCCTCGATCTTTGGCGGAGGCTGGAGCGAACTTTCCATCGGCACCCGCTACTTCAATCCCGTGTCACTTCCCCGCCCTTTGCTGCTAAACCGTGTGCATGATCGAACCAGGCGCGGATGGATGGGCCCTCGGGAGTGGCCTCTCGGAACATCGGGCCGGAGTACTCGATCGATTCGCCGTAGGTGAGGGCGCGCGCGGCCGGGCAAGGCGGTGACCCACGTGAGCTTGTCGGTGGGATGGACGTCGTCGGGGTTGCCGATGTCGATGGTGACGGCCATGGCGGTGTTGCGCAGCGCCGAGGGTCTTGAACTGCTGCTCGCGGAGGCTGGCCCAATCTTCGAGGGGTGAGGATTTGAAGTTGGAGATCTGCACGTAGAGGAACGGGAACGCGCCCACGCCCCACTGGCGGCGCCAATCCTCGATGAGCGTGCGCATGATGCGGTCGTAGAGGGGCCAGCGCTCGAGGGCGCTGTTGCTCTCGCCCTGATACCAGATGACTCCGCGAATGGGAAGCGGCGTGAGCGGCGCGATCATGCCGTTCCAGAGCAGTGCCGGGACCCCAACTGGCCAGCGGGGGATGCCAGGGAAATTGCGGGCTGGGCTTGCCGGCGGCCTTGGCTTCGTCGCGCTGGCGCTGCTCGTCCTTGAGCTGGTTTTCGGTGTCGGCGGCGTTGTCGAGCATCTTGCCGCGGGAGGCAAAGAGCGGATCGAGTGAGGCATCGTGGCCGAGCGCGGTGAGGCGCACCCAGGCTTCGGCGACGGTGCCGCCCCAGGTGGAGTCGACCACGCCGACGGGCACATGCTCGCGCTGTTCGATCTCGCGTGCGAAGTACCAGGCAACGGCGGAGAATTCTTTGGCAGTATCGGGCGTGGACGCGGTCCAGCCCTCGGTGTGGAGATCGTCCTGCGGATAGTCGGACGGCCTTCTTGTCGACGATCATGAGTCGGATGCGGGGATTGTCGGCATGGGGCAGATCGGCGGCGGCGGTCGCGGCGTGGCTCATGGCGAATTCCATGTTGGACTGGCCGGAGGCGATCCAGACATCGCCGACGAGGACGTCGTGAATGACGATTTCTTGCGAGTCGGAAGAGGCGCTCTTAATGGAGATGTCGAAGGGGCCGCCTGCCTCGCCGGGCTTGAGGTAAATGCTGAAGCGGCCGAGGCGGTTGCTTTCGCCAGTGACGGTCTGACCGCGGAAGGTGACGCTGACCTGCTGGCCGACCGGAGCGCGTCCCCAGATATGCACGGGAAGATCGCGCTGGACCACCATGTGGTCTGAGAGGACTGCGGGGACGGTGATCTGGGCGGAGAGGATGGCGGCAGGAAGCAGAACAACCAGAAGCAGAACGACTAGGAGCAATGAGCGCAGTTTCACGATGATCCTCACGTAACCGACGTAAATCCGGCAGGTTCCCTGCTCAAAATTCGAGAAGATTCCGGAAGGAGAAAGGTAGCAGACGGGGGGATTTTGCGTCTCAAGG
The DNA here is from genome assembly GCA_963846375.1 of uncultured Acidobacteriota bacterium. Lineage (GTDB taxonomy): Bacteria > Acidobacteriota > Terriglobia > Terriglobales > Acidobacteriaceae > Telmatobacter. Next base: position 494,301 of record CAWJVV010000001.1, on the reverse strand, counting down.
GACGGATTGGGGCCGCGACCATTCCATGAATATTCGGGTTTGCCGAATTCGTGAGGGAGGTCCGAGTTGCGTCTGGACCGAGGGCGGCGACGCTGGCGCCGGATCGGCTCGATCCGTTGACATGGCCCGCGGAAGTCGCGGAGAATCCGGGTGGCGCAGGTGTCCAGTCCGGCGCTGCGCTGAACACGGGAAGCCGTATTGGGTCCGCAGCGGAGGCAAGCCCTGGACTGAAAGAGATCGTGAGTCCGAATGAGTAAACCCGAACCGTTGCAGGATTTCAAGCACCACGGCAGACTTCATCCTCCCTTCCACATCTTCAGCTTCTTGTTCCTGGCCCTGAACCTGATCGCGGTGATCGTGCACGTGGTGCGCCACCCGACGTGGTGGAACGGCTGGCTGCTGGTGATGTCGATTGTCGTGTTTGTTCCTTTCTTCCTGATCCGGATGTACGCAATCAAGGTGCAGGATCGCGTGATCCGGCTTGAGGAGCGGATGCGGCTGCGGGAGCTGGCGCCGGGGGATTGGCGCCCGCTGATCGACAACCTGAGCGTGGATCAGTGCATTGGGCTGCGGTTTGCGCCGGATGACGAGGTGGTGGTGCTGGCGCGGCAAGCACTGGACGAGAACCTGAACCGGAAGCAGATCAAAGAACGCATCAAGGTCTGGCGGCCAGATAACTGGCGCGTTTGAATCCCGTCCAATGAGCGTCCTGCCAGCGCGATGCGTCTGACGGGACATGGAGGCGCGCTGAGATTCCCGGACCTGAAGCTTGCTTGGGTGCCGCCGAATCGAAACAGGCGTAGACTTTGGACTATGAAACCTGTGGCTGCGATCGCGATTGGGTTGGGTTTGCTGGCGATGCCTATGGTGGCGCAACGTGGGGGATCGCACGGCGGGTTTTCAGGGCATGCGGGTTCGATGGGGCACGCGTCGGCATCTTCGGGGCACTTTTCCGCGCCGATGAGCCACGGCGCGCCTATGGGGCATTTTGCTGCTCCCGCAGGCCGGCCCGCTGCTTCGGTGGGACGTTTCGCACCAGTGAATCCGGGTAGATTTGCACGCGGACCCTATCCAGGCGCCGCACCGTTGCGCTACGGCGGAGCTGTCCCGGTGAATCAGAGGCGAGTTCCCTACACAGCAGCGCGTGCTGCAGGTCGAGCGAATGGCCCGGGATTTGGCGACCGTGGACACGGCCGTGGCGGAGAGGGAGACCGCCACCGTCACCCCTATTACCGCGGGTGGGGACTGGGCTATAGCTATGGCTACCCCGGATGGTGGCCAGGGTACCCATTCCTATTGAATTCTGAGTGCGTCCTGGGATGCGACGCAGGAGATTACGGCAGCTACGACAACCCCAATGGTTATGCGGGCGGCTATGGAGCGCCTGATCCATCTGCCTACGGGTACGGCCAATATGGCGATGCGATGACGCAGTACCCCGGCTACCCAGCGGCTCCGGAGCCGCGCAACTATGGGTCGGCGGAGGACTATCCGCAGCCGCAGGCTAACTATCCTTCGGACAATCGCGCACCGTACTCAGGCCAGGCGATCAGCAGTCCGCCGCCACCGCAGCCGGCGCTGAAGGTGATTCTGAAGGATGGGCAGCAGTTGCAGGTTCACAATTACCTGCTGACGCCGACGACACTGACGGTGCTGGACGATACCTATCGTCAGATTCCGCTGGACCAGATTGATGTGAACGCGACGCGGCAGACGAATCTGGCGAACGGGCTTGATTTCCGCGTGCCGCATGCGCCGCATGAGGCCACTCCCGGGCAGGTTCGACCCGGTGCGGGAAGCGGCGATGCGAAACCGCCGCATAACCAGCTGAGTTAGCTGACAGCCACACCTAATCTTTGCCCTCCGCAGGCGCCTGCTTAGTCTTGCGCAGGCGCTGTCGCCGATCCGGGTTGGTCTGGTTCCGTTATCCCTGGAGGCACGGGCGGTGTGGGATGTTCCCATGTTTCCACGTCGAGTTCGTGTTCCTCCCGGTAGTGCTCGACGGGCATCTTGCCGTCCCACCAGGCCCAGTTCATGGGATAGACATCGGGATCGAAGAAGACCTGGTAGAAGTGCCAGACCAGGATGGCCAGCGTGGCCAGAATCGCTTCGTAGAAGTGGACGGCGGTGGCCACATCGACCCACCAGCGCGCGAACAGGTTGCCCACCCAGACCTTGGCCCACAGCATGATGCCGGTGAGGCCCATGAGCGCAGTGCCCCAGACCAGCGCCCAGTACTCCGCCTTTTCGGCGTAGTTGAAGCGGCCGAACTTCGGCTTCTCTCTGCGCAGGCCGAGGTAGTAGCAGCATGGCTGCCCATGCGTCGAAGGCGTCTTTCGGGCGCGGGCGCGAGGTCGCGCAGCAGCCTGCGGCCTTCGCGCGCGGCGGCGAGATAGAAGACGTGATAGATGCCGGCGGCGATGAGCACGACGCCGGCAATGCGATGGATGATGCCGCGCAGATGCTTCGCCCATGCCGAGGAGTGTGCGCGAACCATGATGTCGGGGAACTTGAGCGCGAAGCCGGTGATGACGAGAATGATGAAGCTGGTGAGCAGGATGAGGTGCTGCCAGCGCTGATTCGACGTCATGCGCACCATGACGGGATTCTGCATGCGCGGCGCGGCGATCGGCCTTGCTGCGCCAGATGATCGCGTTGTGCAGGAACATGGCGCCGATGACGAGCAGGATGAGAGGGATGTAGATCCGGCGCACCCAGCGCACGGCGATGCGATCGATGTCGCGCGGACCTGGCGCCGTCCTGCGATGTGCACGCGCGTGCGGGTGAATTTCTGCGTCACGCCCTTGTGGCACTTGCCGCAGGTGGCGTCGAGATTGGCGCGATTGATGGTGGAGCGCGGATCGCTCGACGGCAGAATGTTGTGGACGCCGTGGCAGCTGGAGCAGTTGGCGGCAACGACTGAGCCGCCTTCCGCGGCCAGGCCGTGATAGCTGTCGAGGTAGCTGGTGACGCGATTGCCGGGAACGCCGAACTCCTGCGAGAGACGCACGCCTTCGTGGCAGGGCGCGCAGGTGTCGCGCGAGAGATTCTGCTCGGCGACCGGCGAGTTGGGATTCTTGTGCGACTTGATGGAGTGGATGCCGTGGCAATCGGTGCAGACCGGCGCCAGCCTGTTGCCGCGCGCGATGGCCTGCCCGTGGATGCTGGCCTTGAATGTTTGCTGCGACGTCAGCGTGGCACTTGCCGCAGGTGGCCGGGACGTTGAATTTGGAGATGGGCGACTTGGCGTCGTTGGCGGGAAGAATCTCGTGCGCGCCATGGCAATCGGTGCAGACGGCGGCCTTTTGCGAGCCGTTCTCAACCGCGCGACCGTGCACGCTCTCCTGATAGGAGAGGAAAGGCTGCGCGCTTTCGCCGTTCGACTCCATCAGGAACTTCTGCCCGTGGCAGCGGCCGCAGGTGGCGGGAATGTTGGCGTGATTGACGGGCGACTTGGGATCGCTCGCGCCCACATCTGGTGAGCGTCGCCGTGGCAGTCTTCGCAGCTGGCAGCGGGATCCTTTCCGCTTGTCGCTTTCGCATGGATGCTGTGCGCGTAGGCCGGTCTGGCATCGGCGTGGCATTGCGAGCAGGTGATCTTTTGCGGAGTGCTTTTCGTGGACGAGACTCTTTACGTCGTTGTGGCAATCCACGCAGGAGAACAAGCTGCCGTGAATGGAATGCCTGAGTTTGTTCTCATCGACGTAGAGGCTGACGGTCTTGCCGTTCACATCCGTGGTGAGTGTCGAGTCGGCGTGGCAGGTGAGGCAGTCGGCATCCTTCAGCTTTTGCGCCGCATGGAGAGTTGAAGCAAGGACAACAAATAAGACAGCCAATTTAAGTACAGATGAAAAACCGCGAGCGTTCACGGTTACGAGGAGACGCCCTGTTTGCTTGTAATGCAGTGATACTGGTCACTTATTGCTGCCGCCACCGGACATGCTGCGTCCAATTGGTTGCTTTTGCATGAGTTAGGCTCGTGGCGCGTAGCAATGTTACAACTGATTTCCGGTCAACCTGAAGTTACTCAGAAGCATCTAGTTCGGAGGCTGGACTATGCCGCGCACGCTGTGCGGCTACGGCCTGCTGGGCTCATTGGAGAGCCTGTGGCTATAAGTACGTAAATTCATGCAGGAGCTTATTATGAAGCGCATTATCAGTTGTGCCGGTCTGGCCGCCGCCCTGGCGTTGGCGATTCCGGCTTCGGCCCAGGTGCAGAATCCTCCCAGAGAAGCGAGCACGTTGAATCATGGGGACTTCAGCGTGTACGGCGATCTATTTCGCGTGTCCCCCAAAGGCTATCCGACCCTGAATTTCCTGGGTCTGGGCGGGCGCGTGGGATTCAATGTGCATCCCAACGTGGCGCTCGAGGGGGAGATGAACTACGACTTCGAGCAGAACTACACCAGCTTTTCAGGAACGAGCGGATCGAGCACAACAATCACCAGCGGCGTACGTCCGCTGACAGCGATGTTTGGGCCTAAGTTCCAGTTCGGCACGTCGGGACCGTTCCGCGCATTCATGACGGGAAAGGCCGGATTCATTGAGTGGAGCACCAGCGGCAAGGCGCCGTCGGGCACGACGTTTGCCGATTCGTTTGGCCAGTTCGGTGGCGACTCGACGATGTTCGCGGCGTATCCGGGAGGCGGCTTCGAGGCATTCATGGGACCGCTCGGAATCCGCGCGGAAGCAGGCGACGAGATCTACCTGAACAACGGACCGCATAACAATCTTCGCGTCACCTTTGGTCCGAGCATCCGGTTCTAACGGTGTAATCGCATTGAGGGGAGCGGCGAGTCGAACTCCCGCTCCCCATTTGGCGCCGCGCTGATCCCAGACAGCGCGGCCCCAATTCGCGAGCCAATCAGCCGAAATATGCCGTCAAAGTGAGCACCAGCAGAATCAAGCCGATGGCGATGGCTGTGAATCCGATGATGCGCGAAAAATTGAGTTGCCAGGTTTGCGGCTTCTCGCCGATGCGCGACTGGATTTTGCCTTCGCGCAGCATGCGTGCGAACTCCAGCGGCCGCTTGTGACGGAACTCGTCTTCACGCTCCACACCGGTGAAGATCACCATGTCCATGGGAAAGCTCCCGGGGCGAAGGTGCGTATTCACGAAATGAATCGAGAAGATGAAGAGGATCGCGAGCAGGCCTTCTTCGCTGTGAATGACGAGGACGGCATTGAGAGCCCATCCCGGCAGGAAATGCGGCGAAGAAGGGCGCGAACCACATGGCATAGCCGGAGAAGCCGATGACGATCATGCCCCAGAACACGGCCCAGTAGTCGAACTTCTCCCAGTAGGCGTAGCGCTCAAATTGTGGCCGGGGCCGAGCCCGACGAAGTAACGCATATGGGCTGCCAGGTCCTTCACGTCCTTCCAGTTGGCAACCATAGATGTGTTGCCCCATAAGATTCCTTTCTCATGCTGGAAGAAGACGCGCGTGAAGATGTCCTTTACGTGGATAAGAAACGCCACGGTGAGGACGATGGCGCAGAATTTGTGGACAAAGAGGATGGCTCCAAATCCGCCCACGAAGCTCGCCAGACCGCGCGCCCAGACGCTCTCACTGAAGCGCAGCGGGAGACCGGTAGCTGCGAGCCCGAGAAAAGTACTGAAAAGGGCAGCATGCAAATAGCGCTGCCCGCGCGTGAAACGCTTAATGTAACGGAGGCCGGTGTCTTCCTGTTTCCGGGTTTCCTGGGGTGCTTGCGCCAGTTCAGGCATGATCTCCTCCATTAGCCGATTTGTTCTTGACCTGGTCCATTCGCGCTCGGAACAGCCACAGGACGGTGTGGATGACGAAGAAAGTCAGCACTCCGGCCAGAAGCAGGTTCATGAACAGGCGCACATAGTAGAGAGCCGGATTCATCCTGCGATCGTGCGCGTTGGCATGCGGCTGGTACTGAACGAACTTGAGATTGGCTCCCGCATGGCAACGGCCGCACGTTGTAACCAGGTTGGCCGGAGCGATGGGCGAGCGCGGATCGCGCGCCGGCAGGACATCGTGCGCCCCGTGGCAGTCCCAACAGCGAGCGGTCTCAACATAACCGCCCAGAAGGCCCAGCTGCGAGTGGAATGTGTCGTGGTAGGTGGAAAGTTTGTCTTTGTGACACGACCCGCAGATGGGCGTGGACTGCATGCGGAACTTGGCCTCGGTAGGCTGCAGAATGGCATGAGCGGTGTGGCAGTCTGAGCAGACCGGCGCCTTCATCTTGCCGGCGGCAATGGCCCGGCCGTGCGCGCCAGCCGTGTAATCCATGTTGATTTTGGCGTGGCAGGTGCCGCAGGTGTTCGGGATGTTGGCCTTGAACGTGGGGCTCTGCGGATCTTTGCGGCTGAGAATGTGGTGCGATCCGTGACAGCTTTGGCAGTTGGCGGCCACCAGCAGTCCCTCTTTGTTGAGGGCCATGCCGTGAATCGAGTCCACGTAGTTCGGATAGACGCTGGCCAATCCATGCTTCTGCGCCATGCCGTTGTTGCTATGGCATTGCCCGCAGGTGGTGGGCACATTCAGGGGATAGACGGCCGACCGCACATCGCTCTTGACGAAGATGGAGTGCGCGTCGCCGTGGCAACTGGTGCAGGGATGCTCTTGCCCGTTAGCATGCACGCTGCCCTTCAGGTCACTCTCCTGCCCCGCATGGCAAGTGGAGCATTGCACCTTGGCCACCTTGTCGGGGTGGGGATAGGTTTTGATATCCGCGTGACAGTCATTACATTTGAGGCTGCCGTGAATGCTGGCGCCGAACTTATCGCCGTCCACAGCCAGGCTGTGTCCTGCCGCATCCTTCATGTCCTTGTCGGCGTGGCAAGCGAGGCAGTCGGATTGCGCCCGCGCGAGACCCGATGTCAGCCCGCTCAATAGGAGAACGAGGCCGAACACCAACCGCGCCCGCCGGAAAAGGGTGGGCACCGACCTGCGCTTGCTGAGGGCGGCGCAGCTCTTCATGTGATGAGTTGACTCTGGATGCGAGCGATACCAAAGGCGAAGCAATAGTGCGACAACGCACGGCTCTGCATCTGCGGCTTGGATCATTCTGCCGTCTTTCTCCAGAGCACAAGGACGTGGTGGTCCAGCGCGCCCGGACAGGCCCCGCAATGACCGCGAGGCCGTAAAGATGAGTTGCTCTTAACAGGAAAGGCTTTTTGTAGCGCGACTGGCAGTGACTCTGATCACAATGGGCTGTCCAACGCACACGCGGACGAAGGTGCGTCTGTGCAATCCACCTCACCAAACCGACCGTGTAATGCTGTGCCGAGGTGATTTGGGGCGCCCACTTCGGCCCCCCACTGGTCCGTCATAGACCATTCAGATCAATGTGTTAGGTTACTAGTTGGAGAACGAGCAGGCATGTCGTCCATTTCACAATTCATCACGCACCACTACCGTCATTTCAACGCCGCGGCCATGGTCGACGCGGCGAAGGGCTACGTCGATCACCTCAACTCTGGCGGCAAGATGTTCGTCACCATCGGCGGCGCCATGAGCACGGCTGAACTTGGACTCTCGCTGGCCGAGATGATCAGGCAAGACAAGATTCATGGAATCTCGTGCACAGGGGCCAACCTGGAGGAGGATGTTTTCAACCTGGTTGCGCACGACTTCTACGAGCGCGTTCCGAACTACCGCGATTTGACGCCAGCTGACGAAGCGAAGTTGTTGGCGCGGCATATGAACCGCGTCACGGATACCTGCATCCCCGAGATGGAGGCAATGCGGCGTATCGAAAATGAAGTGCTTAAGGAATGGGTGCGGGCCGATCAGGCCGGCCAGCGCTTCTTCCCGCATGAATTCATGTACAAGATTCTGTTGTCAGGCGAACTGGAGAAGAGCTACCAGATTGACCCCAAGAATAGTTGGCTCTTGGCCGCTGCGCAAAAGAACCTGCCCATGTTTGTACCGGGCTGGGAGGACTCGACCCTCGGCAACATGTATGCGGGGCACTGCATCTCCGGCGACGTGAAGAAGGTACACACCGTGCGCACCGGGATCGAGTACATGATGGAGCTGGCCGAGTGGTACACCAATACCACAATGAAGTCCCCGCTTGGGTTCTTCCAGATCGCGGGCGGGATCGCGGGGGATTTCCCCATCTGCGTGGTGCCGATGTTGCACCAGGATCTGCAGCGGGACAACGTGCCGCTGTGGAGCTACTTCTGCCAGATCAGCGACTCCACGACAAGTTATGGGTCATACTCGGGCGCTGTGCCCAACGAGAAGATCACCTGGGGCAAGCTTGGCGAAAAGGGCCCTAAGTTCATTATTGAGTCGGACGCGTCGATTGTTGCGCCACTTATCTTCGCCTATGTGCTCGGTTGGTAACTTCAACTCAAGTCAAAGGCCGCCGGATCGCCCCGGCGGCCTTTGACTTCCCACCTAGATCCGGTCCTATTCGACCTTGGCCAGATCCAAGCCTATCCGGACCCCATTCACCAGAACCGTGCTCTGATTAATCAGGTCCTGGCTCGTGATCTTGTTATCCAAAAAAGAGCGCGTAGAACTGATCGGGCAGATGAAATCGATGGTCTCAGAGGGTGCGACGGCATTTGCCACCTGGTTCACAATGGAAAACTCGAATGCATCGTATTTTGCGTCCGAGGGCAAAGTCTTCATCAATGTGCGTAACCCAGGGGCCAGAAAGAGATCGAAGCTTTGCGCAGCCCGTTTATAGATGGAAGAGCTGGCTCCATTGAATGTGACAGGATTTTGCAGATTGAAGTGCATCACAATCTGGTCGCCGGATTGCTCAAGCTTCGGGGCCGTGTCAATGGGCAAAACAGCGCTCCGGATGTCGCGAGTTACGATCGCGGGCGGCGGATCCAGCCTTGCTTCCTCTGCTTCGCGAGAAGCCGAAGCACGCACCAGCTTGGCGGATTCCGCTAACTTTGCCTCGGCTCGAGCAATCTCATCGTCCCGATCTTCCTTGACTTCGGGCGTGATGGGTTCGTGCTTGCCAAGGGCGACGCCGAACGCCTGACCGTTCACGTAGACATCTGACCGGTTCAGAATCTCCTGGCGAGCTTCCTGCGTCGTCGCACTGGCCAAAGCGGCGGCATCGGCCCGGCTGAACACCGCGCTCAAAACCTCTCGGCCTTCGAAGCTGTAGGCGTTATTGGTGTCGCGCGTGTTGTAGAGGATCTCGATTCCAATTCCGTCGTAGTCGTCACTGTTGGGGACTGCCTGAGCGACCATTCGAACGAGCGGGATTCCTGCTCCCTCGAGAACACGGGTGGCACGAACATTCTCTGTCTGCAAACCCGCTTCAAACGCCGCCTTGTAGACACCGGAGACCTTTAGCACGGTGCGGTGCTGAAAGTTCACGAATTCCAATCCATCCCTATCCATAGCAGCGCGTCCCGATTTGGCATTGAGATAGCGCGTGAGTTGGAACGGAAAAGGAAAGCTCGTCGAGCCTATCTCTAGCTGCAGAGACTCCAACTCCTGCAGATACTTGGATTCGGCTGCCCTGGCCCTCGGGTTTGAGACTTCACTTGGAAGTACCTGAGCAGACGCACTTGCGATTGCCGCCATCAATGCGACGCCCGCGAGGACTTTAGACGAAGTATAGATAACGGACTTTGAAGACATCATTATGCTTTACTCTCCAATTGACTTCGGATTAGCGGCGGGCTTTGGCGGTTCCGGCGCGGCGATAACCCGGATATAAGCGATGACATCGTCAATCTCATCCGACGTCAAAGTTCCATCGTAGGGCGGCATCATTGCCGATTTGCCTACTCCGCTTCCTCCCTTGGCGATCATATTCCGCAGAGTGGCGTCGCTCTCCTTACCTAACACGGCGCTGTCGTTTAGCAGCGGAGGCTCAGGCGTAACATTGGAGCGGTTCGATGGGCCCGCGGGGGTAGAGTCCGCATGGCACCACACGCAGTGCTGGTAGAAGATGCGCCGACCTTGCTCCTGGCTGAAGTTGAGCGCGTAAACGTGGTCGGGATTGTTCCAGTCAGCCTCGGTTCCATAAGAACCATAAGCTACATATTCGAGGCTTTGTGGCTTCAGCTTGGAATGCAACCCGCCGTGCTTAACAGGAGGCCAGCACCAGCACATATTTGCAACGGATGTTCTTTGAGCCAGTGCGGCAAGCGACAAAACTCCCGCCACGACTGCGATATAGAGCGCGAGAATCTTCATTGCTGACCTCCGGCCGCTGCCTGAGTTGCTGGAACTTCCTTCAGCGTCAACAGGTACGCTGTGATATCGCGGATTTCGCTTTCGCTGATCGACTGACGCGGTTCGCTTGCACCAGGTACAAGCGCCTGCGGGTTACGAAGCCACGCCTCGATCCATGCTGGGGTGAGCCAGTTGCCTACGTCATTGAGACTTGGTCCGACATATCCACCCGAAGACCCGATCGTGTGACACGACTGGCATCCGTACTTGGTTTCGAATAGCTGCTTTCCGTGAGTAGCCATCTCCGCGCTAAATTGCGAGCCGTCCCCCGTAGCCGGCTTTACATCTGCCTTCTGTAGCGCCCCGGAGATGTAGTCGGCAAGAGTTTCAGCGTCTGCCTTGGTCATGCTGAACCGCGGCATACGGACGGTAAGACTGGGGCGAATCGTCTGAGGATTCATGAGGAACTGCACAAGCCATTCGCGCTGTGACCGGCTTCCCTCGTAACTCAGATCCGGCGCCAGGGTGCCACCGTTCCCGCGGAAGGTGTGACAAGTGCTGCAGCGGAACTTATCGTAAAGTTGGCCTGCGGCACCGTCGGGACGGAAGTTGGAGTGTGCTCTCTCCACCACAGTTCGCTGCGGCTGGTTGGGAATGGCGGGGCCCGTCATGCTCAGGACAGCCGTGGTTACGTCGTCGCGATCGGCATCGGTGAAGGTGAACCTCGGCATACGCGGGGCCGGAGTTACCGCCGCCGGATTTGTGAGCTTGGTTTGGATATAGCTGATCATTGAGTGCGGAACGACCGACTCCCCAATATCGAGCCGATCCACGCTGGTCCGAACAAAATGCACGGCGAAGGATTTATCGCGTGGGACACGAGCCTCAAGCACCCGAACGCCGGCAGCAATCCCCATGGCGGAGAGATCGGGACCGAAGTTCGTCCGGGGCGCAACCCCACGGATTACGTGACACTGCACGCATCCCTTCTCAACGAAGAGCCGCTGTCCCAGTTGGACCTCTGCCGGGGTTGCTGCCCCGAGTTGCGGCACGTTCTTGAGAAGATCAGGATCGGTAAGTTTGTTTGATAGATATTGGCTGACCTGGTACAAGTCCTTATCTGACCACTCAAACCTTGGCATTTTGGTGTGCTCAAGATACCCTTGCGGATCCTTTAGCCATGCGACCAGCCACTCGGGCTTCACCTTGTTGCCAACCTTGGTCAATTCCGGACCGATATCCCCGCCAATCAGCTTGACTTCACCGCCGCGATCGACCGCGATGGAGTGGCAAGTGACGCAGAACATCTGGTTGAACCGTATCTGTCCTTCATCAATTGCGGCCTGGTCCTTCCCGTGGCTGTTGACCACGCTAAGGCTGATCTTTGATGGAGCGAACGGTTTGACCCGCTGGGAGCTCAGATAGGCAGAGAGTGCACGTAGTTCAACATCGCTCAGATCAAACTTCGGCATCCGCGGATCGGAGGCCACGCCGTCGACGATGACGTTGCCATTGGCGTCGGCCAAGGTGCGGGGCTCATTCAACCACTTATAAATCCACTCCCTGCTGACCTTGGTTCCGATGTTAGTCAGATCCGGGCCCAACATGGCCGGCCGCTCGATATCCTGAAGCTGATGGCATGCTGTGCAATTGAATTTGACCATCAATTGACGGCCGTGATTGAGGCGCGGAGTCTGGGCAAGTTCATTGCGGTGACAAGCGCCGCAGCTGGCCTGCGCGAACTGAGCCGGAAGTACGGGCTCATTCCACGCCAGAGTGCCGCCGCCACTTTTGGCAAGCAGCACGTGGCCCTCTGTGAGCTGACGCCATGCTCGCCAGTCTGTGCGCGCCTGCCAATAGAGCAAGGACACCGCAAATGCGCAGCCGACGGCCATGCCGTACGCAAACCACGGCTTTCCGGATTGCAGTGCCTTCTTGAACATAAGTCCTCGCTATATCAGGCGCATCCTTTACCTGAGCTTGCGCTACTTTGTGACCGTTACGTTTACGCTCACGGTACCGCTTCCGACAGTCACGGGTTGCGTCGCGGGCTTACCGCCTTCGCTTCCGGTTTTCAGCGTGTACTGGCCCGGAGGAACACCCTTGATAACAAAGTTTCCGTCCTTGTCAGTAACAGCGAAATAAGGCGTGGGCACGACGAAGATATAGCCCGACATCTCGGAATGGACATTGCAAAGCAAGGGCACATCACCGAGATCTGCGAAGGTAAAGGGCTTTGCTTGTCCCTGCGGCCAGGTGCCCAGGTTATGAGCAAGCTTTTTGTTATGGCTGATGGCAGGCCAGTAGACGTTGTGGCCGACATTGTCGTTGTTCTTGAAGTCGACTGTCGTTCCCTGCTGCACCACCAGCACGTGGGGCACGAACGCGAGGTGCGTCTGGTTGATCAACACATGCTCTGTCGGGGCCGTAAACGTCTTTCCCGGGATGCTGTCGATGTAAACGGCTATGTTCTCGGGGGAACGCAGCCCTTGCGCTGTGACTTTGCCGTGCACATCTCCGGCAAACGCCGAAGAGGCCAGACTGCCGGCAAAGAGCAGAACGATTGCTTTTAGAGCATTCTTAGACGATATTGAGATATTCATTTCCGCCTCCTGCTTGTTGCGATTGTGATCGGCACAACCTTCTGTGGTGTGACTGAACCGTAAAACATTGCGCCAGAAAATGGGTGTTGCTGGTCGCGATGGTACGGCGTTTGCGAACAACGCCAGATTGCTCACAGTCAAGAAACGTGTAAAACCTTGTAAACTTCGCGGGGCCTGACACGTATGTCCCTGTCCCCCAAAACATAGAGGACATTCGGCGAAGAAATGCCAGCAGAATGTAACGAGATTGTCTTTCTCTCCAGCGATGTGGAACCTGGGACACTCGATGGCCCGGACGGGGCCATCGAGTGTCTGCTTTCTAGAACACGTAATCAACTCCCGTTACCAACTGGTTCTGACGGTAGAAGGTGGTTGTATTTGGTACCGGCTGTTCGAAGTTGTAGGTGTACTGGGCCTCGATCTTGATGTTTGGCCTCACCAGTATCTCGAGTTCGGGCTCATACATACTCCTGGTGTCGTATCGAGATACGCCGAGCTGTTGATCCGACGGCGAATCCACCGCGTCATAACGCATCATTCCGATCAGCCATGGATAGATCCAGTACTCTGCCTCGACAAAACCGCCTGAGAAGGTCACCGGGGTCGTAGGAGACAGTGTGCCGTCCCCATTCACCATATGGTTCCTGTCGTGACCATACTCGGCCAGCCCATAGAGCTCGAAGCGGTTGCGGAACTTGTAATCGAAGGCTCCGCCTACACGATAAAAGGGCTCATGAAAGGTTGGCTGGCCAGGGACAAGCTTGCCATCCTGGTTAAGCTCATTCCGTCCGTAGTACCCGAAGGCGTCAAACCGCAGCGAAGTATGATCGCGAACGCCCGTCGGCCCGGAAGCCTGAACTTCCTTTCGGACAGAGGGATCGCTCTCCAGGTTGAACCGCTGCTGGAGGTGGACATATATGTCCTTGGAGTTATGACCGGTTGTTGGATTCGCAAGACCGTAGACGGAGTTTTCACCGTCGAAGAGCGCGACCGACCACCAGGTATTTCCTTTATTTGGATAGCCGCCAAATTCGACGCCTGTTTGGGGTACGTCGATGACTAGAGGATTGTTCGTAGTCCCATTGGCAGCAACCGCCCCCTCGTCGAAAATTGCGTAGCTCGACAGATTGATGGTGCGAGCAACCGTGAACGGCAGATCCGGCTCAAACTGCCCGAAACGCAGATTCAGATCGTTCTGAGGCACATGGAATGCATAACCAAGGAAGTTATTGGCCTTGATGTATCCATCGCCGAGACCACCTTGCGCACCACTACCTCCGGTGGAGAGATCGTTATCAATCCAAAATGCCAGCGAAGGACCGAAACTCCCCGCCGCAATGATGGTGAACGTATTTGGAGAGAAGAGTGTGGTCGAAGGCGCGTAGCCGTTGGCGGCCGTAAAGTCCGCGGGCTGCGGGCTTGTGTAGGTCATGTAGCCCGAATAACGGAACGCAATCGGAATGATTGGCAGTTCCCCAGGGTAAATCGAGTACGGGAACTGTTCCTTCTGAGCTTCTGCACCGAGCATCAGAGGCGGATCCTTCACGAACTGGTCATCATCCTTGGGGAATTTGAACCCGTTCATCTTGAAGGCTCGGCCAAAGTCGTTCAGCTCAGGCCAATTGTTGTGGCAGGTTGCGCAAGCCGTCTTGTACTTCCTCGCGAAAGCGGGAATTGCCTCAAGACGCGTCGTCGAACCGAAGAATATGATGCCAATGAATACCGCTATGATCCCTTTTGCAAAAAACAGTCTGGCGATCCGATTCATTTTTCACCGTCCTCTTCCCCAAAAGACCTTCAGGTACACCCGATTTGCGACCCGTACTTGCAGCCACAACAGATGTTGGTTACTGCTGAAGAGACATCCCAATGGCAGCAGTGGGGAAAATCCTAGATGCGACAGTAACCTTTTCGTACACAAAGTAAGTTTGTTCGCAATCAATATCGATGTAAAGACTTGTAAAATGCCAGTTTACGCTGGAGTGTCCATATAGAGAGATGGCCTTGAGCATATCTATGCTCAAGGCCATCTCCTTGACGCGAACGCAGGGTTTATTTAGTCAGCCAACAGAGATAGCGATCAGACTTGCTGCACCAGAAGCTTCTTCTTTTCGAACTGACGATGCAGCAAGAGAGCTGTGAATATGGTCTGCGTGCCGAGGAACAACATGAAGCAAGCGGCCGCTGTAACTGCGCTGAACCTGCTGATTCCCGATCGAGTCGCGAGAATAATACCCACGGAGCACGTCGTACCCCCGAGTATGCACAGCAGAAACGCTCTCACCCTTAGTTCTCGAAAGTTCAGCGCAAGACTAACGCACCACAAGCCCCAGAAGAGGCCGTGCAACCCGGTTAAACTCAGCAAGAGCGGAAAATCCTGCGTCGAAGGCTGAAAGATCCAGCAGACAAACCACAGCGCGATGGAGGCGGTCCATGCGAGGAGATAAACAGCGACATTAGGTGTCGATTCTGTCTTTGCTCTCATTACTCCGATAAACACACTGGCGACCAACAGGCAAAAGCCGGTGAATACCTCAGCGAGCAGGTACCCGAGCTCTTCTCCCATTGGATGAGTCATAAACGTTCCGCATACACTAAGTATCATTCCCAGGCAAACGGTAAGTACCCCATACGCGATCAGCGACAGGCTACCCAATTTCCAATAGTTGGACATCGCAATATTCCCCCTAGAGTTTAGCTAGCAGGCGACAGCGACTGAATTTCGAGCGTGTAACTGCAACTTAGTGGCTATCTTGTATCAACTGTCGCCCTACTCCATACATGATGGTTGGTCGTTCACATTACTCGGACGTTGATTTGTCCGCTCAAGTAACGACGACTGTAGCATAGGTTTTACTTCGAGTTGTCAGGCTGACGCCTTGTTTTTACAACACTTTACAAGGTTATTGAGCCCGAGCAAACTGCACCTTCTTTGGAGATAGCTGGCTCGCGAGCAACCTTCATCCTGATGAAGGCACATCGGTTGAACGGTGCGGGTTCAGATTTGCGGCACGCGAGTGGGAGAATCGATCAAAACGAGCGGCGATTCAGGTGTTCAAAGCGAGGCCCAGGGGATAAAGGGAGTGATGGAAACCGGAGCCACCAAACGGCTGCCGACGCCATCCATCCCCAAAAGGGTTCTCTAATCTGCGCTTGTGAGCCAGTGCCCTAGAATTGGTTCATGGAGCACCAAGGACGCGACGTGTCGATTGGAACGACAATCTTGAACTGGCTGTTCGGCTGCCGCCATCGCGAACTCAGCCGCGCCTTCACTGCAGAGAACGAGACGTATAAAGTGTGTCTCAAGTGCGGCGCGAGGCTCCGTTATTCGTGGCAGACCATGTCGCTGGTGCGCGAAGGAACAAATCCCAAGAGGCCTGCAGTCGATTCGCCTCTGCACTCGTCTGACGTGCAAAAGCGCCGGTCATCAGGGAAGCATTAAGCGTTGCAAAGTTGATGTTGCAGAATGGGTCAGCCGTCGCGGCGGCGACGCTGGTGGGTGGAGGGAATATTCATGTCTTCGCGGTACTTGGCAACGGTCCTTCGGGTCAGCTGAATTCCCTGTGCCTGCAACATGGCGGCCAGTTGATCGTCGGTGAGGGGGTGCCGCGGGTCTTCTTCTTCAATGAGTTTGCGCACCTTGCGCTTCAGGACCAGCAGCGGGGTGTCGGCTCCTTCCGGGCCATTCGACCCTTCAGAGAAGAAGAACCGTAATTCGATCACCCCTTGCGGCGTGTGCGCGTACTTGTTGGCGACTGCGCGGCTGATGGTGGAGGGATGCACCCCAATCTCCTCGGCCACCTCTTTGATCATCATGGGGCGCAAAGCCTCAATTCCCTGGTCCAGGAAGTCCTGCTGCCGGCGCACGATCACCTCGCAGGTGCGAAGGATGGTGCTCTTACGCTGCGCGATGTTGCGCATTAACTGCAAAGCCGACCGGAAGCGCTCCTTGACATAGTCTTTTACTTCGCGCTCTGTGCTTTCAGAAACCAGCATCTGCCGATACCGCCGGCTGAGTCGAAGGCTGGGCAGGTCTTCTTCGTTCATGGAGACGACCCACTCTCCCCCCGCTTCACAAATACGACGTCCGGCTCGATCAGCCGCGTCTGCTCGCGGTTGTACATGCGGCCGGGACGCGGGTCGAGCGTCCGGATAAACTCGACCGCCCCGGTCACATCTTCTGAAGCGGCCTGCAAAACCTTCGCAAGGTCCTTCAGATCCCGCTTTTGCAGCAGGTGCAGATGCCTATCCACGATTTGCGCCGCCACCTCCATGGCACGACGCCGCCTCTCGAGCTGCTCTTCGGCTTCCTGTCGTAGGTTTCCGTGGGCATCGTCTTCCGCATCGGTCTCCTGCCCCTGGCGCCGGGCAAAGAGTTGCGCAAACTCGTGCTGCTGTGCGGCAATCTGGATCAACAGGCACTCGCGCAGGTCGCGCGCGGCAATCCCCGCCGGATCCAGGTGCTGCACCAGGTCGATTCCGCGGCGCACCAGATCGCGCGTCTTGTCGCTTGGCGGTTGGTCTTCGCCTCCATTCGGCGCGGCATCCCCGCGCAGAAGCTGCTCATAGGCTGAGGCTAGTTCCTCTTCGCAGGTGGCAAGATATCCGTCGTCATCCAGGTTCCCCACCACAAACTCAGCTGCCGTGGCCAGTTCCGGCTCCAGGGTCAGAGCTCCCAGTTGCCACGCCAAGTGATCGGACAGCCTCGTAGGTTGCGATAAGAAGTTTTCAAAGGATGGCTTTTCGCTTTCCTCGTACTCCGGCTGGGTGCGGTAGCCAGGATCGAGGTAATCCTGGAAATAGGAGCCGAAATCGACTTCGCTGAAAGGGTCTTTAGGCGGAGCCGTAGCTTCTTGCGCTCCGCGCTCCAGGAGTTGCTCGCGGCCAGCCACCTGGTCAAGCATCGGAACCGTCTCGTCGATCTCTTCCAGGACGGGATTTTCCACCATCTCGGCATCGATCATCTCCTTCAGTTCCAGCTTGTTGAGCGCCAAAACGCTCACCATCTGCATCAGGCCCGGAGTGAGGACCTGGCGTTGCGCGACCTTCAGACTCAATTTGGGTTGCAACAGCGCCATAGAGGAGTTTCCCGACAGACTACCCCAAGTGTAAATCGTGGGCCATAGCCCAAAAGCGGGAATCTTCCCCGGCAGCCAACTGTCCCGGTTTGAAACCTCGTTCTCCGGAACCCGGACCGTTTGACTCTAGGATGCCGAGGGCCCATCCGCGGTAAGCCCTTTTGATTAAAAGTTTTCGAAAGCTCTCTTGCTCACGACGGAAGACTCAGTTCAGCGAAAATCCTTCGCCCAGATAGATCCGCCGTACCTCCACGTCGTTACCAAGTTCATGCGGGGTTCCGGTCCGGAAGATACGCCCTTCCGTGATGATGTAGGCGCGGTCGGTTACGCTCAGGGTTTCGCGAACGTTATGGTCCGTGATCAGGATTCCGATTCCGCTTGCCTTCAGGTCGAAGATGATCTTTTGCAGTTCCAGGACCGCGATAGGATCGATTCCGCTGAATGGCTCGTCGAGCAAAATGAACTTAGGCTGAATGCAGAGTGCCCGGGCGATCTCCACCCTTCGCCGCTCGCCGCCCGAGAGCGCGTACCCGCGCGTCGTCCGAATGTGGCCAATGTTCAACTGGCTGATGAGGCGCTCGGTCCTTTTGCGCCGCTCGCGGTAGCTCAGGGGTTGACCTTCCAGGACCGCCAAGATGTTCTCTTCCACAGTCAGCTTTCGAAAGACCGACGGCTCCTGCGGTAGATAGCTGATGCCATAATTGCGCGCCCGCAGGTACATGGGGACGCGCGTGATATCGGAGTTGTCGATTTTGACGCAGCCAGTTTCGGGTGGAACCAGGCCGACGATCATGTAGAAGCTTGTGGTTTTTCCGGCGCCGTTCGGTCCCAACAGCCCAACCACTTCGCCGCGAGAGATTCGCAGGTCAACCCCGCGCACCACTTGCCGTCCCTTGTACGATTTGCCGATACCCTCGGCGATCAGCGTTTCCATTCGGGTTGCGAGGTCGCTCTCCAGTCGGGTACCGCCGCGCTTCAATCCAAATCAGCCAGACATACCACGATCTCCGCTGTGTTACTTGGGAGCAGTGGTTTCCGTAGTGGTCTTCTGGCCCTGGCCTTCGATACTGACGCTATCATCGCGACTATTGAAAATCAAAACATCGCCACGAACGGTCCCGCGTGCCGGATCGGTCAAGCGCGGCGGGTTGGCAGCCGTGCCGGTGAGGGCGTATTCGCCCGTCTCACTTGAATACGCGAGTTGTTCACCGACGCCTCGCCTGCCCATCGAGTTCACCATCACGCGGCCGCGAGCGATGAGCCGGTCCACCTGCGCAGATTCGCCGTTCGGCCCAGCATGGTTGCCGGGAGGGAGCATCACGAGTTCTGCTTCGTTTGACGTGGTCGTCGCTCCGGCGGTATCGGCTTCGACGCGACCACCGTCACCAGCGCGCAATATAGCCTTCCGCTCCGCCTCTGAGTACTTCAAGTCGGCGGCTGTGACCCGCACAACCGACGGGGGCCTGCCCTTTCCGCCATCTCCGCTGCCGCGAGCTCCCGTACTCACCTTCCTGGCTCCCGGGGTAAAGGCGGCGCCACCGGCGCTCAGCAGAACAATCCTGACGGGGTCGCCGGCCGCGCCTCGCGCTGCAAGTGTTTGCCGCGCCTGATTGAGAACAATGACAGGCGCCGCTACGGAATTCGAGTCCTGCCAAAGCCGGGCATTGCCTCGAAATGTCGTTTCGCCGGTTGCCTTTTGAAGCTGCGCCTCCGCGGCGATCACATGCGCCGGGCCCTTTCCGCCTAGCCCGACCGCAGCCTGCCCCGTCTGGCCATCGTGCTGACCGATCCAGGTCGCCTTCACGTTATCGTGAGCAAAAGCATCGCCGGAACTCTGCGAAACATCCACACGGTCCGCAGTCAGACTCAGCCCTGCGTCGTCGACACGCGGATTGCCGGTTAGGTGCAGCCACTCGCCTGCTCCCTCATAATCTGCCTGCTCAGCCGTCGCTGTCAGCGTTACTGCCGCTTCCCCGCGTTTCGGCGCGGGCGTTTGGGTCAGCACCACATTACCGTGTACGGTGGCCGACTCGATTTCGGTTGTATCGTTTCCGCGTTGCGCAACCGTCTTGCCGCCCTTCTTTGGAGGTTTCATCGTGGTGACCGGGCTCCCACCGGCTGACTTGGCGAAGTGAACCTCCAGGTGGTCCCCACTGGTTGTCTGCCGCGTCCCCGAAGCCGTCGCCTGTGCCAGGCTCGCGTGTCCCTCGCCGGTCATCTGGGTCAATTGTTGGCCGTCGCCGAACTGGGCAACCACGGTGTCAGCGCCCATACGCGAAGTTGTGACAGGACCATCGCCGCGTTGGGTCTCGCTCGCAATCACCACTCCGTCGGTTCCACGAATCCGTGCCAGCTCCGCTTTGCCCTTGCCGGCGCTGCGAAAATCTACGTCCACCACGGGAGACCGCCAGTCGCGACGCGCGCGCAGCGCGGGCTGGTTGCCTTCGGTGATCGTGGTCTGCTCACTGTGCATGGAGACGCCACGCTCCAGGTGCAGATGCTTCAGTTCTCCACGCTCGGCGAAAACCAGCTCTGCCGTCGGCGCGGTCCCATGCATCTGCCTGGCTTCGCCGGCTGAATCCAGAGTGACCCCGCCTTGCAGATGCCCACGCAGCGGACGATTCTGCTCGTCGAAATCCATTGTGCCCGTCGGGGCATTGACATGCGCACCGTTTGCGGTTGCCAACGCAAACCCATTGCCGGCATCCAGATGTTCCGCCGTGCCATCGACGCGAAAATGAATCACGGAGGTACCCGCCGATGCTTCGCCCTGATCGTAATGCGCCACCGCATTGCGCATGCGGCACACGAGTTCGAGCCGGGCAAACTCCGCGTGCTGCGCACGGAGCAGCACATTCGCCGCACCGCGTTTCACATTCAGCTCCACATCGCGGTCGAGAATCAATTGTCCATTATCGGAGTCGAAGGTAGCTCCCATTGAGCTTCCGTCTCCCTGCAGAGTGGAAAACTGAACACGTTCGGCCGTGATGGCCAATCCTGATTTTTGATCGAAGGTGAGGCCGCTTGTCTTTACGTCGATTTGCCCGGCTGCAGCACCGTACGCAACACCCGCCAAGGGCGAATTCCCGGCTGCTTTGCCGGCTGTCGCGTTCGGCGCAATCGCCGGGGCCACACCGGGGCGCTCGATAAGAATCTCCACGGGTCCCGCGGCTTTCGCCGTTCCTGCCTTCTGGTCGTACTCGAACTCGTTGCCGACGATGCGGTCGACGGTCTTGCCGTCCACGCTGTACAGCTCGATCTGCACATGCTGCAGCAGAAGGCGATTTCCCGCCGCAAGCTGAACCGCCTTTGACGCCCGAACCTTGTAATACGTATGACCGCCGCGCGCATGGGTGAAGACGATGTCATTCTGTTCCTGCTTGACGTCGATTCCCAGCCTCTTGGGAATCTCGCGCAGGATCAGCTTGTTCCGCCAGTGCCCCACGACCAGGAACCCGATGAGCGCAGCGACCACCAGGCCGCCCGTCACCAACACCAGCGTTCGCAGTCTTTCGATCGTGAGACGCAAACTAGTTCCCCTTGCTCAGTTCCCTTTGCCCAGGCGCGCGGCTAACCGCTGCGCCAGACTCTCGCCAAGCTCGCTCCACAAGAGGCGTGCGGTCGCTCCCGAGGCCTTCTCCACGCCATTGGTGAGATCGACCAGGCGTCGCACATTTTCAGCCATCAGCCGCGCGGCGTTTGAGTCCAGCTCTGCCTCTTCTTCGAGGAACGGCGTGTCGCTGCCGAAGTCGATGCGGATGTGCCCTTCCTGTTCGTAGCTTCCCTCGTCGAAGAGCGGGCCAAAGCCGGTCACGCGCACCAGGCGCGGGCGACGCACCCAACGCGAACCAGCCTCCGCGGGGGATGTCCCCGTTCTCGTATTGATTGCCGCTATCTGAACCGGAGCGTCCTCGAGCTCCCACAGACTCCAGCCGATCTGGAATTCGTATGCGTAGTCGTCGTGCACAATCTCGAGCGCATCATGGACCGCTACCTGCGGTTCGACGCCCAGCTGCACAGGACCGTCACCCGCCGCTTGCACGACCCGGCCGTACACCCGCTGAAACACCGGCGGCTCGTGCCAGCTGACCGGCCACACGGTCGTGGAGTACACGAGGGGCTCGCCGCCATGCTTGGCGAACTCCCCAAGCACAGCCGTCAGCTTCTCCCCGAGCGAGGCGAGGCGCAGGTTCGGGTACCACAGGCTTAAATAAAGGGCGTCCATCTCTCTCGATTGTAGACGCGGCAAATTGCTGCTGGATGCGGGGAGACGGGATTCCGGATACGCGACAAGCCTGTGTCTGCACACGCTTGGCCACGATCACAGCGCGGGATCAGTTGGGCTTGGAGCTGTCCGACGGCTTGTCGCTGTCCTTTTTATCGTCCTTCTTGACCTGGTGCTGAGGATCGTTGTCGCGGGGCTTGTAGACGGAATACTGCTCACCCGGGCGCTTCATGCGAATCTCGAGAGCCATCTGGTCCTTGTCGATTTTGTAGTCCTGACCGTAGGTCTGAAAGCCCTTGGCGATGATCTGCAGGCGCACTGTGTCGCCGATGGGCAGGACATCGATGAGGGCCTTGCCGTCTTCGTTGGACTTGAGCTCCATGTTGCCTTCGTCTTTGCCGTGGACCATGGGGTGAAAGATGACGGCGGCGTTCTCGATAGGCTTGGCGTCGGTGTCGCGCAGCACGGTGACTTCGAGCTTCGCGGTCGGCGGCGGGGCTTTGTATTTGCGGCCGCGGCTGGTGCTTTGGGCAGAGGCCGTGATCAGGCCGAGCGCGAAGAAGACGGCGAGTACGGCGTAGTTGCGCAGAAGGCGGCGTGACTGCATTGGGTCATTGTAATCAATTCGGGGTCGAGGCTGTTGTGGGGGAGAAAGCAAGGATTTGAATGGATTGCGAAGGTTCGGAGGCGAAGAAACGGAGATATTCGCTGTTTGTCTGCCTTAGACATGGTCATTAGCTATTTAGTTTCAATTAGTTAAAAATCTACATAGGCGATCAGATGACGAAAATGAACGACAGAATTTTTTAAAACGACCACAACGACCGGGCGCAGTCCTTCCCCGCGCCATAGCCGGTGCGAACAGCCAGTGTCTCTGGCCTGAGGCGGATTTTGGGAACACGATCACAGGATGAAGCATAGCTAGTTGTTTCTCGCTGTGCTGTGGTGGCGGTCACAAGCTCATGTGGAGATTCGGCCTTCACAGGGGCGCAGTTAACCTGTCTTTAGCGAGATTCGCTCACATTTTTCACGGGAGGGGGCTTGACAAGGGTGAGCTGGCTTTCCTATCTTTAGCAATTGAAAGGCGACAGTGCTAGCAGTTCCCTGGCGAGATTGCTTTTGAGGTATTTGCCAGGCGCGCCTTGCCGGAAAACCCAGCAGTTCATTTCCAATCTACAACTCCGCGGTGGCTTAAAAGCTAATCGCGTGTGAAGGAGAAGCGAAGCAATGGCAGCAACAACGGTAACGACGACCTTCACCCCGCTGCACGATCGGATTCTGGTTCGCCGCATGGAAGAGGGCGAGACGATTCGTGGTGGCATCATCATCCCCGACAGCGCCAAGGAAAAGCCCCAGGAAGGCGAAGTGGTTTCCGTGGGCAAGGGCAAGAGCAACGACGAAGGCAAGGTCTTCCCTCTGGACGTGAAGGCCGGTGACAAGATCCTCTTTGGCAAGTACTCGGGCACCGAGATCAAGATCGACGGTGAAGAGTATCTGATCATGCGCGAAGAGGAAGTTCTCGGAATCATCAAGAAGTAAGCGCGCGCGGCGCGCAGTGGACAGTGAACAGTCGACAGTGAACAGAAAGCTTTGCTGAGCGGACTGGCTGGCCCACACGAGATTGGATGTCGAGCAAAGATTCCAACTGATCACTGTTCACTGGACACTGATCACTGATTTTAGGAGAGAGCAATGGCAAAGCAGATTCTGCATGGTGAAGATTCGCGCCAGGCGATCCTGCGCGGCGTGAACACGCTGGCGGACGCGGTGAAGGCGACGCTGGGCCCCAAGGGGCGCAACGTGGTTATTGAGAAAAAGTTCGGGTCTCCGACGATCACCAAGGACGGCGTGACGGTCGCCAAGGAGATCGAACTGAAGGACGCGTTGGAGAACGTAGGCGCGCAGCTGGTGAAGGAAGTTGCTTCGAAGACCTCGGACGTTGCCGGCGACGGGACGACCACGGCCACTGTGTTGGCGCAGGCGATCTTCCGCGAAGGTGTGAAGACAGTGGCGGCGGGCGCGAACCCGACGGCGCTGAAGCGCGGCATCGACAAGGCCGTGACCGCGATCATCGGCACGCGCGACAAGGACGGCAAGTGGACAACGGGGGGCGCGCTCGGCGATCTGTCGAAGCCGGTGGATGAAGGCTCGGTAGCGCAGGTTGGCGCGATTTCGGCCAACGGCGACCAGGAGATCGGCGACATTATTGCGCACGCCGTGAAGGTTGTGGGCAAGGACGGCGTGATCACGATCGAAGAGTCGAAGACGATGCACACTGGCCTCGAGACCGTGGACGGCATGCAGTTCGACCGCGGCTATCTGAGCCCGTACTTCGTGACGGACGCAGAGCGGCTGGAGGTTGTGCTCGACGATCCGTACATCCTGATCTATGAGAAGAAGATCTCCGCGATGAAGGATCTGCTGCCCTTGCTGGAGCAGGTTGCGCGCGGCGGCAAGCCGCTGTTGATCATCGCCGAGGATGTGGAAGGCGAGGCTCTGGCGACCCTGGTTGTGAACAAGCTGCGCGGCACGCTGAACGTAGCTGCGGTGAAGGCTCCGGGCTTCGGCGATCGCCGCAAGGCCATTCTGGGCGACATCGCGATCCTCACGGGCGGCAAGGCGATCACGGAAGACCTCGGCATCAAGCTGGAAGGCGTGAAGCTCGAGGACCTGGGCAAGGCAAAGCGCATCACGATCGACAAGGACAACACCACGATCGTTGACGGCGCCGGCAAGCCCAGCGAGATCGACGGTCGCGTGAAGGAGATCCGTTCGCAGATCGAGAAGACCACCTCCGACTACGACAAGGAGAAGCTGCAGGAGCGGCTGGCCAAGCTGGTGGGCGGCGTTGCCATCATCAAGGTTGGCGCGGCTACCGAGACCGAGCTGAAGGAGAAGAAGGCTCGCGTTGAGGATGCCCTGCACGCGACCCGCGCGGCCGTGGAGGAAGGCATTGTTCCAGGCGGCGGCGTCGCCCTGGTTCGCGCTATTCCCGCGGTTGACAAGCTGATCAAGTACGCTGGAAGGCGATGAGAAGATCGGTGCGCAGATTGTGCGCCGCTCGCTCGAGGAGCCCTTGCGCCAGATCGTCGCGAATGCCGGCGAAGAGGGTGCTGTGGTGGTGGCCAAGGTGTTGGAGTCGAAGGATCCGCACTATGGCTATAACGCGGCGACCAGCCAATTCGAGGATCTGGTGAAGGCCGGCGTAATCGACCCGACCAAGGTGACGCGGACTGCACTGCAGAACGCAGCTTCGATTGCCGGACTGCTGCTGACCACCGAAGCACTGGTTGTCGAGATGCCGGAGCCGAAGTCGGCTGCACCGGCGGGCGGCCACGGCGGCGGCATGGAAGGCATGTACTAAGGACAGGGATCAGGGACTGGGGACTAGGGACTAGAAAACAAAATCCCCGCTCCCGGAGACGGTCAGAATAGAAATAGCCCTCGGCTTCGGCTGAGGGCTATTTTGTTAATTTTGACATTTATTGTATTTATTGGTATACCATATATTTGGTTGGTGAATCGTTATGGTTTCAAGAACGGAAGCTGAGCTCCTTATTGCTGATCGAGTGTGGATTGCAACAGCGCTACTGCATCAAGCACATCCTCAACAACCAGACTTCGCGAAGGACGAGATTCGGAAAAAACTGGAAGGCGAAGGGCTCGACCATGGAATCGAGCGGGGATCAATCAATGCTCATCTGAAGGAGCATTGTGTCGCCAACGTACCCCCATCGTCAGGGAAATATCGGATGTTGTTCGAACCAACTCCGGGCCGTCTGCGACTCTTCCGACCTGGCGACCTCACCCATCCCGCAAGAATCCAGCGACGCAAGCCCTCTAAGTCGTTCCCTCGGCAAGATGAGATCCCATCAAAATACTGGCATCTCCTGGATTGGTACACGACTTGGAGTTCCCAGTTTGGCGCGGCAAGCAGCAAGCCCTCGTGGGAGGATGATCCCCTCATTCGTCTTATCGGCTCTGGTCAGCACATCTGGGCCGATGAACACGCCGACGAGTACGTGAATAGGCTGCGTGAGGAACTGGCATGAGGAGAATATTCTTCGATACGAATGTGTTCATCTACATGTTCGAGGGACTGGAGCCGTATCGAACGCGGATGTTCGAAATTCGCAAGCGCATGCTGGAAAGAGGAGACAGGATCGTGACTTCAGCCATGACGCTCGGTGAGGTCCTGGTGAAACCAACGAAGATGAGTCAGACTTCACTGATTGAGCAGTACGACCGGGCGATTCGCTCGACGTCAGAGGTGGTGAGCTTCGATGCCGGTGTAGCCTGGCGGTACGCGACACTCCGGGCCACGCACACGATACGGAGTGCAGATGCAATACAACTCGCATGCGCCGCTCACAGTGGAGTAGACCTTTTCATCACGAACGACGCGCAGTTGCTGAAATTAGACGTGCCAGGAATTGGGTTTATAGCTCCTCTGGATGAGTTCCGCTTTAGTGATCGCGCCGGTTGATTTGGGCCGGAAGGTAACAAGGCCTCCAGTGGTTGCTGGAGGCCTTTTTCGGAGAGAACCCAGAGGCTGAGGAAAGGAGTTGGAAATGCGCTCCCCTTTTCTCCCGCGAGCATGGCGGGGGCGCGAGGGAGTCTTCAGGAGGCGACGCGCACCGCCGAGATGGACGTAACGGTTGCTGTCGGCTGTTTTTTGAGCGGCCGAAGCCAACCAGCGGAGAGCCAAGAGTCAGGAATCGAAAATTCAGACCAGCCGCAGTCGATGCAGACGCGAACGTCTGGCGAGGGCGACATGGGCGGATGGCTAAGGGTGCGCGGAGAGTTCCGGTACAGGCGGATCTCCGCAGGAACGGTAGCGACTGCATCGGAGTGACACTTCGGGCAGTTCACGCAGGTACCTCTGAATGGGCCTTAAGTTCTTCTTTGGAAGGACAACTAATGGTTACCACGAACAATACCGTGTCTGTTTGGCAGGGATCAATCGCAGAAATGAACAATTTGTAGTGATTTTGGCAAAAGGTTGCTCTTAAGCATTAATTATGTTCGTGTTATCAACATGTTGTGTTATTCAAGCAAATTTAGAATAAATTGAACCATAGCAGATACTTGGCGTCAAAAAAAATCAGAGGTTACCAAGCCGGTCGCACCATAGGCGGTGCAGGCACGCGCGAGCTGGGGAAAAACCGGGGTTGACTGCGAGTAAGTATTGTGGGTGCACCAGCCGTAGGGCGCGGAAACACCGTAAATTGCACAGTTATGGTGCAAACTCCTGGACTTTAAAGCCCATAACGTCAGAAGGGCGGGACCTGGTTCTCAAGATCCCGCCTTCACTCGATCCGAGGCGCCATGGGCTGTCAGCGGCTGGTTCCCTTCCCCCACTGGAGGCGCAAGCCGGCCCGGACATTGAAAGGCAGGCTGACGTAGCCAATCGGCGCAATGTGCTGGTTGCTGGTGAGGTTCTCGGCAATTGCATAGGCGCCGAGCCAGGAAAGGAAATCCCAGCTGCCTCCAACGTCGATCTTGGCGAAGCCGTAGTCGAGATTCCGATTTGGCAGCAGGAGACTGTTGCCGCCAGTGGCGTCTGCGAATTCGAGGTAGGTGGAGTCGTCGGCGCGGCTGGCGAAGGCAGCGTTGATCATGGCGGAGATCTTGCCCGTGGAGTAGGTGGCCGTGGCGAAGCCGGTGTGGGGCGGGCGGCGGAAGGGGCGCGCGCCGATTAGCGGACCAATCGCACCAATGGGAATGCCGTTGTACGTAGGCGCGTAGCCGCCGGTCAGCGCTTCGTTGTCGCTGTCGAAAGAGCGCTGAACCTGGGCCTGAAGCCAGGTGTAGCCGCCGCGCAGGAATATGCGCCGGCCGATGCCGCCTTCGAGGACTGATTCGATTCCCTGCGCCTTGTAGGCCTGCGTGTTTACGGCAAAGCTGAACGCATCGGGATAAGAGGCAAGCGTGTCACCGAGCTGCTGCTGCTGCGCGGGCGTGAGGTTGCGGAGCAGATCGGGGATGAGGTACTTGTCGACATACTCAAGCTGCTTGCCGAACTGGTTGTGGAAGTACGAGACGCGAAAGAGGATGTGCTCACTCAGGAAAGTCTGCTCGACGCCGCCTTCGTAAGTACGCGCGGTAGGCGCAGCCAGAGGCGTGATGTGAAGCTGCTGCGCGTCGGCTTGCAGTCCATTGGTGGTGAAGAACTGGTAGAGCGATCCGAACTGGTCAGTTAGTGCGGGCTCGCGCACGGCGTCGCCGTAGTTGAACAGGATGCGCGTGCCGCTGAAGATGCCGGATTTTGGGCGCAACGCATAAAGGCTGAAACCGGCGCGCGGCGTGGTCTCCACGCCGAAAAGCGAATAGTGCTCGAGGCTTCCGCCGAGCGTATAGAAGAAGCGCGACTTGAAGTCTCCGTGAACGGAGGCGAGATAGTCGTAATTGGTGCGCTCGGTGGAATCACTGGTTCCGAAGGTAGGGATCACTTCGGAGCCGCGCTCGTCTTCAAAGTGAAATCCGACGAGGGCCTGCAGGTGTGGCGTAACGGTGTAGTCGCCCTGGTAGATGAGCTGGTCGCGGTCAGAGACTAGCCGGTAGGTGTAGGGATATTGCTGGTCGTAGTCGAGGACGGCCTGGCCGGCGGCAGATGTGCCGTTTGCGCCTTTGATCGTGACGGTATTGCCCAGGTAGGCGTTGTCGCCAAAGCCATCGTAATCGGTGACGAATTGACCCGAGGGCTGCCAAAGGGCATATTGCTCGCGCTTGCGCGTGGCGCCATAGCGGACCAGGTTGTGGAAGGACGCAGTTGTCTGGTTGTCGATGGAGGCGCTGATGTAGAGGTCCTGGTCTTTCTGCGTCGCGTTGTCGGCAACGTGATAGAAGTCCCAGGAGTTGGGCACGCCGGTGGCGCTCACGTTGTAGTGGGCCGTTCCGCGAATCTGCGTGGAGCCGGAGGGCTGCCAACCGAAATTGCCGGCGGCACTGCCAAGGTGGAATTCATCGTTGGGAAGCGAATTGCCGGTCTGCAGCCAATCGTAGGCGCCGAGGTAGTCAAGTTTGTTGTGGGCGCCGGCAATTGTGGCGTCTTCGTGATGCGTGCTGAAATTGCCGGCGTCACCACGAAGGAAGAAAGACGGGAAGCTGGTGGTGCCCCGCGGCGTGGAGAGGTTGATTACGCCGCTTTCGGCGTCGGCGCCATAGAGGCCGGAGTTTGGACCGCGGTAGACTTCGGCGCTCTCGACAGCGGTGGTGGGCAGAATGCCGAAGTCGAAGCGGCCGCCAAGATCGGTGGCCTTGATGCCGTCGACAAGGATCTCGTTGTCATCGGAGTCGCCGCCGCGGATGAAGAGCGAGGTCTCCGCACCACGCTCGCCGCTCTGCTGAACAGAGGTTCCAGGCATCAAGCGCAGGTCGCTCACAATGCTGGTGCGGAGATCGAGGTCGGTGGGGCCAATCACGCTGATGGCTGCGCCGGTTTGAGACTGAGGCGTAGGCGTACCTGTCGCGGTGACCACGATGGACTGGCGGACCCATTCGGGCTCCAGGACCATATTGTGTTCGATGGAGTCCAGGCGGCCGGCATAAAAACCTGGTGTCTGAAGCTGGCGGAAGCTCTTGGCGGAGACGACGAGGTAGAATCGGCCGCTGGTGCCGGTGAGGATCTGAAAGCTGCCGTCGGCCGCGGAGACTGCGGAACCAACAACGTTGCCGTTCTGGAGGAGCGCAACAGTTGCGCCGGTGACCTTGGCGCCGGATACATCAGCGACGGTGCCGCGAACGGATGCCGCAGAGGCGACGGCGACGGTAAGCGCCGCGAATATGGCAAGCGCAATAATTTCGGCGAGCCTGCTAAGGCGGCGGGCGGAGATGCGGGCGTGCGATCGAACGCACAGCGGGAAAGCGATCATGACGGCTCCTTCGTTCCCCTCGGAACGCAAGCGGGTGAGGCGCCAAAGGACCGGTCTCCTGACTCGCGCCTTCTCCAGTCCCCTTCCCAAGATCTGCGGTTGGTGATCTCAGTGGGTTCGCAAAACCTGACTGGTTTCCCGTGCCTGACA
Source organism: uncultured Acidobacteriota bacterium (assembly GCA_963846375.1). GTDB lineage: Bacteria > Acidobacteriota > Terriglobia > Terriglobales > Acidobacteriaceae > Telmatobacter. The sequence goes on along the minus strand of CAWJVV010000001.1, from coordinate 464,238 downwards.
GCTTTTGACGGCGGTAGCAGCGGGGGCGCTCACAGTTGCGGGGCAGTAGCGGATTCTCACCGCTTTCCCGAGCATCCTGGCGATTGCTGTGGTTGGTTTAGCAGTGCACGGCGGGAGTTCCAGAGTGCCGGGCGACTGCGCTGTCTTGGCGTGAATTACCGGGTCATGAAGGTAACTTCCATGACATGAACTTTTATAACGGGCGAAGGGTGGGTCGGTCAAAGCGCTCGGCCCGGATTGCGCAATACAGGGCGGCGGATGATTGCTCCTCCGTTCGGGGGCGTGAGCTGAATCTGAATTGTCAGCAAATCGAGTTTCCACTTCCCCACCGCGAAGTGAAAGGAAAATTAGGCTCCCGCGGCTTGTATCGGTCGACCAACGCAGTAATCTGCGCCCCTTAATTTCAGGGCCTGCAGGGGGATAGCCTCGGCAGCAAGGCTCTTGACGATGGCTGCGGGGGCGGGATATAGTTTGCGGCACGAAGTAAAGCGATTTGGCACCGAGTCGTGATTGCACAAGTTCCCCAAAATAACGTTCTTGTGCACCCTCGGCGGTCGCCAAAGCAGAAGCCGAGTCACACTCAGAAAGTCTTTGCGGAGGTCTCATGTCGGGAATGGTGAAGGTCTGTCGTCGGTCCAAGGCCACCGCGATCGTGGCTATGCAAGCGACATTGGCGCTTGTGCTCATCCTTATCGGCGCTGGATCCGCTAACGCGCAGATCCTCTATGGTTCCATCACCGGCACGGTCGCAGACACGTCCGGCGCAGTGGTTCCCAACGTGAAGGTGAACGTGATTAACGAGCAGACCGGGGAAGCCCGCGCTACGACCGCGAACTCAACGGGAACTTACTCGCTGCTGGATGTGCTTCCCGGTGTGTATACGGTTGAAGTACCGCGCAGTGGCAACTTCGCTGCCTACAAGGTTCAAGGGATACAGATTGAGGTGAACCGGCAGGTCCGCGTCGACATCGCACTGCAAGCGGGAAGCGTCACGACTGAAGTGACCGTGACCAGCGCGCCTCCGCCTCTGCAGACGGAAACCGCGGAGGTGAACTCCGAGATCAGCCAGACAGAGCTGAATGCGCTTCCCATGACCTCGAGTGCCGGGCGCAATTACCAGTCGCTTTACACCATCATTCCCGGCGCGTCCGCGGTGCAGGAGAAGAATTCGACCTCCGCCAATCCATCGCGCGCCATGAGCGTGAATATCAACGGAAACTCGTACAACGGCAACACCACGCGCATCGATGGCGCCGTCAACTATTACGGCTGGCTTCCCTACCTGATTGCCTATGTCCCACCGGCCGACGACATCGAGAACGTGAGCTTCACGACGAATGCCTTCACCGCCGAACAGGGACAGGCGGGCGGCGCCGCCATCAAGATCACCACGAAGAGTGGTACCGAACGCTTTCACGGCAGCGGCTGGGAGTATTACCAGGATGCAGCCATCAACGCCAAGCCCTATACGTATGTCTCGAAGGGTCCGGTTCCGAAGTTTGTATTCCATCAGTTCGGTTTCAACATCGGCGGACCCATTTACATCCCCCGCATTCTGACCGGCAAAAAAAAGCTCTTCTTTTTCGAGAACTTCGAACGCACTACCCAGCGCAAGCTCATCAGCGGCACCTTTACCGTGCCCACGGCCGCGATGCTGGGAGGCGACTTTACGCTCGCGGCTCCGTATGTGACTCTGTATGACCCGCAGCCGGGCGGAGTTACGCAGACCGGCGCAGGCACCGCCAATGGCTACTTGCTGCCCTCGGCGCGAACCACCACATTCATGTCGGAGTACGGATGCAACTGCATACCGGCGTCACGCCAATCTTCCGCCGCCTCAAAGATGCTCGCGCTCCTGCAGCCCCTTGCTGCCAAGGTCGGCACGCCCTCGGCTACGTCGTTGTCGCAGGGAATGGCAAACGACTATCTCGCCACGGGCACTTACGCCTATAACCGCAACACATCCGACTCGAAGATTGACTATTTTCCCAACGAGAGTACGCACATCTTCGGCAAGTATTCCATCGAGCCATTCACCATCAACGATCCGCAGGCACTGGGCGCTGCCGGCGGGCCCACGATGGACGGCGGCCAGCCTGGCGCAACCGCAGGCCGGATCCAGAACGTGGGTCTCGGGATGAGCCACGTTTTCAAGGCCAACCTCGTCCTCGACGCGGATTTCGGCTACACGCGCCAGGTTTCGGGAGCGCAGTCCACCATCGATATTGCCGATGGGGATTTCGGCGTCAATACCCTCGGCATTCCTGGTACGAACGGCCCGGGCAAGGACTATTTGGGCCAACCCATCTTCTCGTTCAACAGCACCTTTTCAACGCTCGGCAACGCGCAGACTGCGAATCCGTTTCTCTTCCGTGACAACCAGTTCACTGGGGACGTGAACCTCAGCTGGATCAAGGGCCGTCATTCCACCAAATATGGATTCACCTACTATCACTTCGACCTGAACCACTTCCAGCCCAATCTCGGCAGCGGCGTGAGCAACCCGCGGGGGGGCTTCCAGTTCGACGGCCAGCTGACGTGCACCGGGTCCTGCGGAGTCACGGGATACAACGCGCTTGCTGATTTCCTTCTCGGTTTGCCCAACAACGGAACGGGCTCAGCAGTATCCAAGGCAGAGCAATCGCGCGATCCCAATTCCCTGCGCTGGAGCGAATACGGCGTGTATGCGCAGGATCAGTGGTCCATCACTCCTAAACTGACCATCACTTACGGCGTTCGCTACGAGTACTACCCGCCGCCGTACAAGGACCACACGGGACCGTATATCGTGCACACTACCCTTCCACAGTCGGGCAACGTCGAAATCGGCGGAGTCAATGGCAATCCCGAGAGTGCGGGTCTCAGCGTTGGCTGGGGCAACATTGTGCCACGTGTCGGCTTCACCTATCGCGTCGATCAGAAGACTGTTATCCGTACAGGGTTTGGCCTGACCACTGACCCTGACAGCTATCGCGTGATTCGCGACTCGTATCCGGGTTCGATTACGGTCAGTTACAGCGGCTCCGGCACCGGCACTGTGCCGGTCGATCCGGCCAACGGCAACGCGCCCATGACGCTGACCTACGGCATTCCGAAGATCGTTTATCCCAGCTTCTCAACCGGATTTGTGTCACTGCCGGTTGCGGCCAGCACCCAGACGGTGCCCCTTAAATACAACCGCGGCTACATTGAGAGTTGGAATCTGTTCTTCGAACGAGAGTTGGCCTCGCAGTGGATCGCCAATGTGGGTTATGTCGGCACTGAGTACATCCGACAGCCTGCCACTATCACTCCCTATAACTCCGCACCGCTGCCGTCGGCCAACACGCCTTGCATGGCCAATGGACAGTACAACCCCTCGACGGGTCTCACCGGCGGCTGCAGCTTCCAGGACAACACCATCATCAATCAGCAGTGGTGCGCGGGGGCGTCAAGCCTGGCCTGCTACAACACCGGCGGCATTAACGTGAACCAGCCCATCTTCCGTTCCTACTACAATGCCCTTCAATCGCAGCTGACGCGCAACGGAGGCAAGAACAGCTCGTATGGCCTGGTGTACACGTTTGCCAAAGCCATTGACTATGAGGACAACGGCGCCGGATCCGGTTCCGCCGGGACCACGTTCAACTATCCCGCGTATATGCACTTCAATCGCGGGTTGGCCGGCTACGACATAAAACACAATGCCCAGGTCTACGCCGTGTACAACCTGCCGTTCGGCTACGGACAGAAGTTCGCGAATCAGGGCCTGATGGCTTGGATCATCGGAGGGTTCCAGCTAAACGGGCAGTTCAGCCATACCAGCGGCACTCCGTTCTCGGTTAACGCCAACTCCAATCTGATCGGCAACGTTGCGCCGGGATGGGGCGCGACCTATGCGCAACTGGCCAAGCCATACCATCAGCTTAGCGGGCACAATCGCGGCGCGGCAGGCGGAGCGGCCCTCAGCGGTGGCAAGGGGTGGTTCGATCCATCCTCCTTCGCCAACCCTGCTGAACCGGCAGCCACCGTCGCGGGCAATCCGAGCAACGCCTCGCCCACTTTGCCCAACACCGGGCGCAACCAGTTCCGCGGGCCGGGAGCCTCGAACTTCAACGCAAGTATCTTCCGCGCCTTCCATATGTATCGCGAGAGCGAGTTCCAGATACGCTTTGAAGCGTTCAACGTCTTCAATCACGCTCTTCTGTACGGTGTGAACAGCGGCGTTCCCAACAACACCGTCACTTCGAACTCGAACATCGCCGCGGGCAATTACGGCACGCTCGGCACTGTCACCAGCTTCGGCGCGCCCTATTCGCCGACGGCCGGCGCCCGCACGCTTCAGTTCAGCGGCCGCATCAACTTTTAAGTTGCCGATCTCGGCAGAATGCAGCAGCCACGCACGGCTGCCGCATTCTCTTTTTTTCCGATGAGAGTAATCCATTCGAGAATCTCGGTGAGGGCCGGTGCGGCCGTCCGGTGCTGGTTGCCAGGTCGGATCAAGAGGGCGGCAGAGGAGGTGGTGACCCCGGGCTGATTCGAACAGCCGACACGCAGTTTAGGAAACTGCTGCTCTATCCATCTGAGCTACGGGGCCACTTTTAGAATGAACAACTTGCAGCGACGCCAAGCTTTCTTCGACCCATATTAACCCATTGGAACAAAATGACGATATTCCAAAGAGGACCTGAGGCAGGCACGGAAATGAAGAAGACCAGAGCACGTTATCAGCAGGGTAACATTCGTAAAGTTCCCAGAGCGAGTGGTTTCGCCTGGGAGGTGCGCTTCTCCGCCGGCAAAATCGACGGAAAGCCGAAGTACAAATCGCATTATTTCGATGGGGGAAAATACCCAACGGTAGCCTCCGTCAGGACGGCCCTGCAACACAAAGTGATCCTAGCAAACTCCGCAGCGGGACGAGTAAAGGTGGACGCGAAGTTTCAGGAGATCATCGAAATCTACCGCGAGAAGCACCTTCCAGGTTTGGAACATGCGACGCAAAAGACGAATTCTTATCTGCTCAGCTCCTATATCGAGCCGATGTTTGGCGCGAAGAAATTCACCGAGGTCACCCCTCAGGCTGTTCTGGACTGGTTCGCCGGGCTGAAGCTGGCGGCCACGACCAAATCGAGCATTCGGTCTGTGCTCAGTGTGTGTCTCAGGTTGGCTGCGATCTACGGCTATATTCCAACGAGCGAGGCCGACGCCATGACTCTCGTGGTGATCAAAGGGATATCAAAACGCAAGAAGAAGAAGAAACAGATCACAGTTGAGTGGTTTCATCGGCTGATCAAGGCGCTACCGGAGCCTCTGAACATTATGGTGACCGTCGATGGTTGCCTCGGCTTGCGAATCAGTGAGCTCCTCGCACTGAAGTGGGAAGACATTGATTCAAAAGCCCGAACAATCATGATCCAGCGCAAGTTTACTCACGGCAAGTTGGGCATAACCAAGACAGACGCATCTGAGGCGAGCCTGCCACTAGCCAAGGAACTGCTCGAAGTTCTGACTGATTGGAAACCCAAGACGGAAGGCAGCGAATGGGTCTTTCCTTCAAGGAGAACGGGCGGCGTCCGGAGTGCATCCATGCTTCTGAAGAAGGGAATACAACCGGTTGCCAAGGAGATTGGGCTTGGACACATCACATGGCACATGCTCAGACACGCCTGTAGAAGTTGGTTGGATTCCGGGAGAACTCCAACCGGCGTCCAGAAGGACCTGCTGCGCGTATCGGACATCAGCACGGCCATGAACATCTACGGCCGCGCGCTGACCGAAGACATGAGGAAGAGCCACAACAGGCTGGTGAAGCAGCTTGTGCCCGCTGGATTGCTCACAGCCAAGTAGCGTGACATGAGGTGAAAGAGGAGGTGTGGATCCCCACCTCCCCTTTCTTGTCAGGCGGCAGCTTCCCTATCCATCAGCCAGGCCTCGAGGGCCGGCCGGTAGAAACGCCAAAGCGAACCTACGCGCTTTGCAGGTACTTTCCCGCTCTTGGCCATAATCCGAAGAGTCTTCGGATGGCAGTGCAGCACTGCCGCAGCCTGAACGAGCGTGAGCACGTCTGAGTTGAAGGGCCATTCGTAAACAGAACGAGCCACGTTGGGGGTTGCACCGCTAGAATTTCCGCGATGAGGGGTTGCAGGCTGAGTGTTCAAATGCAATCTCCGGATGCGAGATTGCCGGTGAGCCTTCTCCCCTCCCGGTCTACCCACCAGAACCGGTTTGCCTTCCGATGGACCGGGGTTGCCCAAGCAATGTGAGCATACGATTTGCTATGCGTCCATTGACGGAGGGATGAAGCCCAGTGTCGTTATCGGCAAGTTTTTGGCTATGTTCAGGTGTCAATGCGGCACCACTCGAAAGATTTGTACCCGATCGATTTCCCTTGTCGCGCGACCAGATCGTCCGACCCGGAAAATTCGAGGTTGAATCGCTTCATGCCGTCATGCATCTGTATGCACGCGCTGGGATCACTGGCAAGCAACGTCAGGCATATCGCGCACGAAAGAAAGAAAGGATAGGAGGCCCTATGCACTGCTGACAACGTTGACAGCCAGGAGCGGCCTATTGCGTTTTGTGTTAGCGCTGGTTGCGCCGCCGCGGCTTCTCGGTGGCGTCTTGGGAGAGGCGTCACCCGACATTGTCAGTAGCGAAGGTAGAACGCCACAGTAGCTTTCAAGGAAGTAGGCACTAGCGGCTTCACCGCTGACTGCTTCGAGGCCTTGCAGAGCCACCGCTGGCTAGTCCAAAAGCTCCCCACTGGATTCGTACCGCTGAACCACACTATCTGGTCATCCCCCGGCTGCGGCTCCGGTAGATCCGCTCTTATCAGGGTGAACGTGGCAGCGTACTTGATAACGTGCATGCGATCCAGTCCGTCGACACTGATCTGAAAATCCCCCGTACCGTCATCGTCAAGCAATTTCACAACAACACATGCGATTTCAAAACTGAAGAACCCAACCAATGCATAAGGAAGAAGAGATGAAGAAAGCCGTGTTGTATGGCCGCACCTCCCCTCAAGAACAGTTGGACGCACAGATCACTCCGCTTCGCGACATTGCCGCTCAGCGTGGATTTGAATCGACTGGCGTCTATAATGACGTCGGAATTTCAGGCGGTAACTCCAAGCGCCCAGGCGTGAGCGCGCTCCTCCGCGATGCGAAACGTGGCAAGTTTTCGGTCATTCTTGTTGGCGGGTTTGACAGACTGGCGACAAGCACGCGCAACTTCCTGGAGATAGTGGATCAGCTCGATTCGCTTGGCATCGAGCTGATTTTCGTCCAAGAGGCGGTAGATACCGGCACGCCGTCGGGAAAGATCTTTGTGGCGATGCTCCGTTATCTTGCGCAACTGGAGAAAAACCTCATTCGCGAGCGCATCAAAGGTGGGATCCGTCGTCGCAAGCTGGAAGGGCTTCCGATAGGTCGCCAGCGGCTCGATGTCGATCGCGCGGCACTTGTCCAAGACCGCTTAGCGGGAACGTCATTGACACACCTTGCGAAGCGTTATGGCGTTTCACGGCCAACCGTTGTGCGGTGGGTCCGCGAAGCCAAGGCGAAGCAGTCGAGCGTCGTTAGTTCGTCCTCAACTAGTCTTCAATTTACCGAAGAAGTCGCAGCATGACTCAGCACGATGGACAGACGTCCGATCACAAACGTGCACAATTTTCGATGCTTTCCAGCCAAGGATCACGGTGTTGGTCTCCGTCTCATGGCCCAGAAAGTTGTGCGCGTCGGTGAGTACAGGCGGCTGCGGCGCTCCCGGCGGGTCATCCATCGAGGGCGTGGTGGGGATTGACGTCGTCGAGATGGTCGATTTCGGTCAGATGGTTGTCGGACGGTGGCAGGAAGTTCCAGAAATCGAATTGTTCCGACAAGCTGACGCGCGGCGAGAACTCCCAAACCATCCCTACATCCCCTGCGACGTTGACCCTGTGGCCTTGGAGCTACCGGTAATGTTCCACTGCCGGGTACCGATGTTGTCGAGGCCCAGGAAGTTCTCATTGAATGCGGCAACTTCATGCTGGCCCCTGTGAAGCGAATGCGGCCATTCGGGTGCAGGTTTTGATTGAGGCGGACTGGAAGCGAAATACTTCAGTGGGAAACAACATCCGCGTGGGTGCGGTCCGGGAGAACTGCTGGATTGCGGCGCAGGTGGGGTCCGCCGTTGGCGGGTTGCTGCCGGCGTTAATTGGCTCGTTCCCATCGTTGCAGGAGGGAACTGTCACCTGATCGAATCGATCTCTACCGAGCTCACGAGTGAGTTCCGGATTTGATGATGTGCTGGGATTGAAACACGCCTTCGGTTCCTAATTGCACCGGTTGAGACGCGTGTATTGCAAGGACAGCAAACGCAGCCGCCCCTTCCTCCCCAAAGCTAACACCTAGCGGCGATCTTGCCGATAGAAGGATACAGACGGATAGGTCTGGGCCCCTACTCGTCGTGGCTCAACAGCTTGGCCTACAGGTAAGGAATTTCGACTATGTACGCTTTGCCGCGTAGCTGTAAACTCATTCTCTTCCTTTTGTTTCTTCCTCTTCTTGTCCGCTCTCAATCTCTCAACCCCCCGGAATCTTACACTCAGGAATGGCTTCGGGCCCACGCGGGCCTGGGCCCGGGTTCGGGGCCTGCAATTGACATTCCCAACCCGCAATTGGACCCGGCGAAGATTGACATCCTCGGATTCAAGCTGTACATGACCGCGCAAGAAGTCAAAGTAGTGGCTGCAGAAAGATTGAATGCGACTAAGCCGTGCGCAGTTGGGGTGAACCGAAACCTACCTTGCATCGATATTTCTGAGGGGGTCGCGCAGTACACGCCAAAGGCCAAATACGTCTCGTATATTTACGTCTACACCGACCGGCTCGGACTCAAGCTAGATTTTACTGAGACGTTTCCGTTTGAAGCCAACAGCCCCGAACGACTCACAGACCTCGCTTACTGGCCGACAAACTTGCAAACCAATGCGGACAAGGTGGCTTTCAGCAATATGGTTCGCGAGAAATATGCGAAATATGGTCCAATTCCCGATGGCGGCTTCTGCGCGCGTGGATACCCTATCATTGGTTCGGACTCGGACCGAATCAACTATGATGATCTCGATAAGACCCCACTTAAATTTCAGAATTGGTTCTGTGATTACCCGAAGTTGACATTCAACGTTTCATGGGTGGATAACACTGTCGGCGGGATCAACCTCTCTGCTGGACAAGAACTTAGGCAACGGGCACATGAGTTGTGGGAACGTCAGCGCAAAGCGGCTTTGCCGCCTCTCTAGCGACCGGAAGAGTTATGTTGTGACGTCGGTAAGAGACATCAACTCCCAAGAAACTGGTGTCTCTGACTCGCGACCCCAGACCCCGGCGAGCCGCCAGGTCTTTAGATCAGGGATGAACCTGCAGCACGATTGAGCTGCAATGTTTGTGGGCCGTCCTTATCACAAGCGGCCCTACAAACATCCTGCTGTATCCCCTCCACTCCCCGGCATCCAAAGACTTCCAACAAAAGAGGAGGAGGCGCATGCTCTTTGACCTTTCTGAATACCGGCAGCGGCTTCCTTCTAACGTGTCCGCGTTTGCCTGCGGTTCTAATCGGCCCCCCGAAATACGTGGATTTTCGCAGGTCAACATGCCGATTGGGGTCTGTGTCTGCGAATTGAACAAGGAAGCAATCCTTCTGCTGTCTCAATCAGACCAGCCTGTTCTGATAGATTCAGGCGCATTTGGAGAGTGGTCTTTCCAAACGGAATTCCTAGCGTAGTTGCTCTCATTACGGACGCCGAATGGCCTGAGCGGCTGAGAGTGTACTTGCGCCTGGCCACTGCGCTGGGGCCACAATCCATGGTCATCGTGCCGGACCAGATCGCGAATCAGGATGAGACTCTGCGGCGTTTAGCTCTTTACCGCGACCAGGTCACTGAAATCGCCGCGACCGGTGCTGTTATGCGTCTCCCGCTACAAGGTGGTGCTCTGTCACCCTTAGGAACTCGTTGAAAATCGCCGTTTTGTAGCGAACTCATTGGGGATTTACGTTTCTGCCAAGTTGGAATCTGTTTGAATCGCGACTTTCGGCAGTGCTCATCGGGGTTCTCGGTCATCGGGATGCGGTCCCGATGCCCGCAACCAAGGTTCAGGCACACTGCTCCGTTAGCATTCCGAGTGATTGAGCCATGAGTTTGGGAAGGCGGATTAAGTTATGCGCGGCGCTACTGAACACGAACAGCCAGTCCACCTTCTCCAGTCCGCGCAACTTGACTTGCCGGAGCGAACCAGTTTGTTTCAACCACCCAAAACCCTTTTCGATCAGCCAGCGGCGGCTCAGACTAATCGCGTAACCAGGCTGCCGCGTCGTTCTGCGGTCCAGGTTGCTGCTGCGGTTCTTGTCGTTCTTGGTGATGTGCGGGGTCACAACCAGCTCCCGTACGGTGCGCACGAAATCCTCACTGTCATACGCCTTGTCAGCACCCACAGTAATGCGGCGCGTATGGCCTTGTTGCCTCTCGGCCAGCATCAACAGCGCAGCATCGCGCTCTGCGTAGCCGTCAGCATGAGTCACCATCGCCGCGGCGATCAACCCGTTGCGATCTCCACCAGAGCATGGCCAAGATAACTCAACTTCGACTCCTTGCCGTAGCTCTTCTTGTACAACCGCGCATCGGGATCAGTGGTGGACTGATGCGTATCGTTGCTGCGCTTTTGTCCCTGAAAGTTCGTACCATCGTCATCGTCGGAGCCGCCCTTGGTGCGAAAACTCTTCTGCGAAGCCCAGGCCTGGATCAGCGTGCCGTCTACAGTGAAGTGTTCGTCGGACATGAACTTCTTCGCCTGCTTGTTCACCTCGGCGAAGAATCGCTGGGCAACATCCGAGGTCAGCAATCGATCGCGGTTCTTGGAGAACACCGCATGGTTCCACACCGCATCGTCCATGCCCAGGCCCACAAACCAGCGAAACAGAAGGTTATAGTCGATCTGCTCAACCAGCAATCGTTCCGAGCGAACCGAATAGAACACCTGCAAGAGCAGCGCCCGAAGAATATACTCCGGCGCGATCGACGGCCGTCCGGAGGCGGCGTAGAGAGCATCGAACCCAGGCTCAGAGTCCCCACCACTGCGTCTGTCACCTTGCGAACTGCTCGAAGCGGGTGATCCGCAGGTACCCGCTGCTCCAACGAAACATAACTGAACATCCCGTCTTGAGTACGCTCGTCTCCACGCATGTCTGTTAGACGACCTACCCCTTTCGCCGGGACGCCACAGGTACCTATTTCAACAAGTTCTTAGAGTTCTACCGGGCCGCCGAGCGGGTAGTGGGCATCCCCCTCACGCTGGTGATGCCGATGCGCAAGGGGATTACTCCTCGAGTCCAGATCGGGTGATCGCGATTACGGCCACCAGGGAAGAGATGCTTGAATTGATCAGTCAGGGCGTCCGCGAAGGGTACTTGAAGTTCTTAGCAGAAAACGGCCGATCCTCTGGCCGCGGTACACGATTGCGGAGCTAATCGGCAAGGTGTCTGAACGCAGGCCGCTTTCGCCGCGTTCGAAGTTCTGAGTCTCTTCCATGGCCTGAATAGCCCTTCTGGATGCCCCAATGAAGTACCTTACCCGGTCGAGGACAGTAATCCGACTCAAGGAAACTGCCGATAGGTATCTATGGATGCAGTCGCAACGGATGCGACAAGTCTTCAAGCTTATCTGTTTGAGACGGCCCGGAAGCCGCAGCATAACATTTCTATCTCTGGAGGCTTTCCATTGAAATTAACGTGTCCAGCATGTCGCTCCAGTTCCACGGACGACTTCTTTGTTATTACGTCGGGAGGTATGCCCCCCGAATGCGTCGAGTTCGGGACGACGGAACATTACCCTGCAAGCAAAGACGTCGTTCAAGCTCTGTATGGTTCAGCGTTCGACGGGGCGATGCTCATCACAATATTCCGTTTCCCACCCCGACCGTTGTTTGGGGGAAAGAAGTGGGACCAAAAGCGACAGGCGATAGCTTCGTACATCACCAGAGTTGCTTCCTGTCTGAAGTGTCATCATGCCTGGCGACCCTGAGGATTCTGTGCACCCAATCATAGACCGTTGCCGTCAACAAGCGTTGTGTTCCGCTCTTAACAGTTTGATTGACAACAGCGGCGCACCGGGATGTAATCAACCACACTAAACCACAGTCGAAATTTGCCGATAACCTAACTGTTTCCGCAGAAAGCAGCGGATCCTCGTGTTCACCCGAGGCGTGGGGTTTTTCTGCGCGATGACGACGACATTCACATTGTGATCTGCGGTGATCTGCGCCGATGAGTATCCTGATCAGAAATGGAGCCGGCCGTGAAAGCGTGGCCTGTTGTGAGGTGTGTTCTTTTCGTCGCCCTTGTTCTTGTATCATGTGAAACTCAGGCACAACAATCCACCCGGCTTTCTTCCGGCCAGACGCTCGCTTCTCCGCAAATCGTCCAGCCAATTAACGATGGGACCCTCGTTTCGTTGCCTGGCAGTCCTCTCCCTATCTTCAGCACTAATCGAGATCAGGGGCCCGTCGCCGCTGACATGCTGCTGGGGCGCATGCATTTGACGCTCAAACGAAGCGCTCAGCAAGAGACGGCCCTTCAAGATCTCCTGCGCTCGCAGCAGGACAGCCATTCTTCGCAGTATCATCAGTGGCTCACACCGGATGAATTTGGTGTGCAGTTCGGTCCGGCCCAGGCGGATATCGACAAGATCACCGCCTGGCTACAGTCCAAAGGGATTAAGGTCACTGGTATCTCGAAGGGACGAACGTCGATCGAGTTTTCAGCAACGCATGCGCAGATTCAAAATGCCTTTCATACTCAGCTTCATTGGTTCAACACGAAGGCGGGCAGGCAGTATAGCAATGTCTCGAATCCCAAAATCCCAGCATCCCTAAGTCCTGTCGTAGTGGGCGTCGGCTCACTGACCAGCGTTTCCAGCAGGCCGATGTCGCACGTAGTGCGGCAGATCTCGGACAAGGGCGGGCTTTCTGGCAATCCTCCGTCCTACCTTTCAGGTTCCTCGAACTACTTGGCGCCAGGAGATTTTTGGACGATCTACAATGCGACACCCGCCGAAAACAGTGGAATAACTGGCAAAGGGGTCACTATCGGCATCGCGGGCCGCAGCGACGTTAACGCGAGCGATGTATTGACGTTCCGGTCGACGTACCTGGGTAACTCATACTCTGGCACCTATCAGCAGATCGTCAATGGGATCGATCCCGGAACGGTACTAAATGATGACGTTGAAAACGCTTTGGACGTTGAGTGGGCTAGCGCCCTTGCGCCTGACGCGAGTGTTATTCTTGTTGTGTCCCAAAGCGGCGCCGACGACGGTGTCTACCTGTCTTCGCAGTACCTCATCGACAATAACCTCGCCGACGTCGTGAGCGTGAGCTACGGAGAGTGCGAATCCTTTCTGCAGACGAGCGGCGTGCTCCAGTACTCATCGCTTTGGGAGCAGGCGGCGGCCCAGGGAATCACCGTGGTCGTAGCGGCTGGCGATAACGGTTCTGCCGGCTGTGATCCTGATACAGACTCCGCAGCTGAGTTCGGGATGCAGGTGAACGGGTTAGCCTCCAGCCCATATAACGTTGCCGTCGGTGGGACGGAATTCGTCGACCAGGGAGATTCCTGGGCTGGCTCCGTGAGTTCTACCCCGCTCCCGGGGACATCGGCACAAGGATACATCCCCGAAGAAGTCTGGAATGAAAGTCAACAATACTCAACTCTCTATGCGGGCTCGGGCGGAGCAAGCAGTTGCTACTTCAGCCTGCCGGAAGGGTTTTACGACACCGCGAGTTGTTCAGGCGGTTGGCCCAAGCCAGATTGGCAGACCGGCGTCACCGGTATCCCTGCAGACGGCGTGAGAGACCTTCCCGATGTTTCCTTTACCGCGGCAATCCACGACGGATATCTAATCATGCTTCAAGGCGGGACCCTGGTTGTAGGCGGGACATCCGCCGCGACTCCGTCTTTTGCAGGAGTGATGGCACTGGTGAACCAAAAAGCCGGGGGGCGCCAGGGAATGCCGAATTACCAACTCTACACGCTGGCTGGGCAGGAATACGGCCCTGCGGGAGCGGAGAATCAGACAAATCTTGAAAGCTGCAACGCCAGCCTGACGCAGAACCCCGTCAATTCATGCACTTTTTACGACGTGACGAGCGGAAGCAACGCAGTTGCGTGCGTGGGCGGCACCGAGAACTGTTCGTCCACCAGCGCGAACACTCTGGGCGTGTTGACCAGCTACGCTACGGGAACAGGTTACGATCTGGCTACGGGGCTGGGATCGATCAACATAACCAATCTGGTCAACGGATGGGACGTGCCTGCGAAGGGAAACTCCCCGTCCACCACGACTCTCCAGATCTCGCCGACGGCAGGAACTCATGGTTCGCCATTAAGCGTGATCGTTACGGTTGTCCCGTCGAGTGGAAGCGGCTCGCCGACTGGATCGGTGAGCCTGCTAGCAAGTGGCGTCGCGGTTGCAACCGTCCAACTGTCGAACGGCTCATGGTCTGGCGGTGTTGCGTCTCTGCCTGGCGGCAACTATCCGGTCACAGCGCAGTATTCGGGAGACTCAAGCTTCGCGAGCAGCACTTCATCGCCGGTAAACATCAACGTTTCTCCAGAGCCTAGCATCACCACGATCTCCGTGAGCGCCAGGGACGCACAACAGGCGAATCCATTGGCAATTACGTCAATTCCCTATGGCAGCAACCTTCTTCTCAGCGCCACAATCAGGGGACAGTCGGGGATCGGTGTACCTGTAGCCAATAGCGGTATCAGCTTCACTATTGCCCCTGGAGGGACTGATTACATGGGTAATCTGGGCCCAGCGGGGTACAGCAATTTAACGATTACAACCGTTACTCCAGGAGTGTACACAGCGTTTGCGTACTTTTACGGTGACACCAATTTTGCTTCGAGTACCAGCGCCGCTTCGACCACTTTCACAGTCGTCCCAGCAAATACTGTGGTCACTCTCAGTGCCGGCGTTCCTTCTAGCGGATACACGCCCATAACGGCTCTTGTCAGCGCTGACAGTTTTGGAAATGCTCCCACCGGGACTGTGGCTTTCTTAGTGAATGGCACTCAGGCTGGAACGGCAACGGTTCAGGCCAGTGGAGCATCGCCGCTGCATTGGGGAGCCTCCACCTTCAACCTTCCGATGGCGTTGCTAAATGCGGGAGCAAATGCCATCACCGCACACTACCTCGGCGACGGCAACTACGCGTCGTCGACGATTTCTGCTCCGATATCCATCACCCCGAGTACCATCACACTAACTTCGCCGAATCCGCCGGCCGCCCCCTCCCTGGCTTCTGAGTTTAAGCCGGGGGCCCAGATCTCAGTAACGGCGGTCATTCCGGGGACGTTTCAGAATCTCCAGGTGCAGTGGGCGCCCGGGATCAATCCAACCACGGGTTGGAGCAGTAGTGGCGTAACATTGAGCGGAAATCTTTCCGGGCCGGTTTTGAATGTACCCGTGGCGACCTGGGATACCACCTCGATCAGCGCAGCAGGCTACTACACAGTAAGCGTGTCTGTTACGAACTCGAGTGTCACCACTACTGCAACAACCTATGTCTATCTGGAGCCCTCCCTCCTGTCGCAGAACTGGCCGGTGTGGATGCCGGATCTCTGGTATCCACATGATGCAATTGTGCCCGCCCTAGACTCATTAGGGAATACGGAGTTTCTTCTCGGTGGTTTCGAGTACGGTCAAGGAGGATCTCAGCTTCTTTCATTTTCGCCGGATGCAAATACACACACGACATATCCTTTGCCGCAAGATGGGTCGATCGGATTACCAGTGGCTTCAAATCTGCACTTCTCCTCAGGAGACGACCTGATCGATATCGATGGCAATTCAGTTCTTGTCTTCAGACCCGACGGAGCAGAGGACATCATATCGCCCTCCATCCCCTCAAAGGGGCAGTATTACGGTCTTTTTTACTCGCAACTGCTGGTCGATGACGTCGATGGAGACTCGCTTCCTGAAATTGTCACGGTAGGTTTCGGGGAAGGAGGAGGATCCCTGCCCTCAAACACTGCCTATCTATTTGCCTGGCGTAATACCGGGCAGCTAATGAATAGCAATTTCCCCGTGATGGTTGCCGACAAGAACTCTCAACTCTACAGTTACTCGTTACCGCGCGTTCTCGTTGGAGATATTGATGGAGACGGCAACAAAGAATTCGTAGTTCTCGAAGGCACGTCTGCGTCCACATTCACTCCGCGGCTGTTTGCTGCTGACGGCACTCCAAAACAATGGAATTCTCCGACACTGCAGAAGTACTCAAATCAGATGGCGTTAGCTGATCTCGACCATAATGGCAAACTTGAGACAGTCATCGATTGTGCTGACGGGTATCTTCACGTGCTCAACCCGGATGGGGCCGAACGACCCGGATGGCCGCAGTACATGGGTAGTCAGTGGCCGGGCGACTCGATTGCTATCGGCGACATGAATCAGGACGGGAACGAAGAAATCGTCGTTGCACACGGTGGCCAGCTAAGCGTGTTCAAGACCGACGGAACAGTGTTCTGGCCTAACTGGGTGAACCCATACGGCGGCTTTGACCAGGCCGTTATCGCCGAAGTCAATGGTGATGGCTATCCAGAGATCGTGGCGTCTTTCGGCTATCAGGTTTCGAACTCGACGTACCCGACCTACGACGTGATGCAAGTGCTCGTCATCGATCGATCCGGGAAAATAATTCGCACCTGGACGTTGTCGGGAATGAACGGGCAACAGATCGATTGGGCCACTGTTGCCGTCGGCAATTTTCTAAACGACGGCAAGAGCGAAATTGCAGTGGGCTCACAAGTCACTGGACTCAACAATGCACCGCCGCTGCAAATGGGAGCAGAGGTTCTGAGCACTGGATGGAACTACAATGCTGCCGCTAGCGACTGGCCGATGTTACACCGCAACTCGCAGCAAACTGCGGTTTTGCGTCGCGTCGCTCTCTCGACCGCGAGCCTTAGTTCTTCGGAAGATCCTTCGAATGGGAGCTCTCCCGCGACGTTCACCGTGACGGTTGTTGCCTCTTCCGGTGGCTCAGATGCTCCGGCCGGTAAGGTGAACTTAATCGACGGTGACCAAAACATCGGGTCCTGTGTCTTGTCCTCAGGAAGCTGTTTCATCACACCTGCACTGACAACGGGCACGCATTCTCTCACGGCGGGGTATATCGGGGACAAAAACTTCGATGTAAGTTATTCAACTACTATCACCCAAACCGTCAACGGCCAGGGGCAGACCATCACCTTCGCCAACCCCGGCGCGCAGGCGGTGGGCACCCCGCTGGCGCTGACGGCCTCGAGCACCAGCGGTCTGACGGTCGGCTTCGCTTCGACCACACCCAGCGTGTGCACGGTGAGCGGCGCCACGGCCGCGTTCATCGCCTCGGGCACCTGCACCATCGACGCGACGCAGGCGGGCAACAGCACCTATGCCGCGGCTCCGATGATCGCGCAGAGCTTCAACGTCAACGGCCAGGGGCAGACCATCACCTTCGCCAACCCCGGCGCGCAGGCGGTGGGCACCCCGCTGGCGCTGACGGCCTCGAGCACCAGCGGTCTGACGGTCGGCTTCGCTTCGACCACACCCAGCGTGTGCACGGTGAGCGGCACCACGGCCGCGTTCATCGCCTCGGGCACCTGCACCATCGACGCGACGCAGGCGGGCAACAGCACCTACGCCCCAGCTCCGATGATCGCGCAGAGCTTCAACGTCAACGGCCAGGGGCAGACCATCACCTTCGCCAACCCCGGCGCGCAGGCGGTGGGCACCCCGCTGGCGCTGACGGCCTCGAGCACCAGCGGTCTGACGGTCGGCTTCGCTTCGACCACACCCAGCGTGTGCACGGTGAGCGGCACCACGGCCGCGTTCATCGCCTCGGGCACCTGCACCATCGACGCGACGCAGGCGGGCAACAGCACCTACGCCCCAGCTCCGATGATCGCGCAGAGCTTCAACGTCAACGGCCACGCGCAGACCATCACCTTCGCCAACCCCGGTGCGCAGACGGTGGGCACCCCGCTCGCGCTGACAGCCTCGAGCACCAGCGGTCTGACGGTCGGCTTCGCCTCGACCACACCCAGCGTGTGCACGGTGAGCGGCACCACGGCCACGTTCATCGCCTCGGGCACCTGCACCATCGACGCGACGCAGGCGGGCAACAGCACTTATGCCGCGGCTCCGATGATCGCGCAAGGATTCACTGTCAACTCGGTGATTCTTAGCCTCAACTTCAACGTCAGCGAGCTGTCGTTCGGCAGCGAGCCACTCAACACCACAAGTCCGGCCCAGACTGTGATCCTTGCCAACCCGAATGCAGCGGCGGTCGCGATCACCAGCATTGACGCCAGCGGCGATTTCACCGCCAACAGCAATTGCCCGATCATCGCAGCGTACAGCACTTGTACCGTGGGTGTGACCTTCACGCCCGGAGCCACTGGCGCGCGCACCGGAATACTCACGGTCACCTCCTCCGGGATCAGCCCGCAATCGATACCGCTGAGCGGTACGGGGACCACAGCCAGTATTCAAGTGGCGCCCGCGGCGATCAACTTCGGGAGCCAGGCGATTGGGGCCACTAGTCCCGGCCAGACGGTCATCATTCAAAACACCGGAAATGCAACTCTGTCCGTCTCCAACATCGCTGCAACAGGAGATTTCGCCACTTCGGAAATTTGCTCTACTGTGCCGGCTGGCAGCAGTTGCAGCCTTACTGTGATGTTTACGCCCACCGCGGTCGGCATACGGACCGGTACCCTCACCCTGACCGATAACGCCGGCGGCACCGGCACGAGCCATGCCGTGAGTTTGGTGGGCGTAGGTACTGCCGCCGGCGCATCACTATCGCCCAGCCTGTTGACCTTCCCGGCTACGTTGGTCGGCGCAACCAGCTTCCAGATCAACGCCACGCTCACCAACACCGGCGCGGCCGATCTGACGGGGATTTCTGTACTGGTTCAAGGCGACTTCACCCAAGCCAACAACTGTTCAGCTACGTTAGCCCCAAACGCGACCTGCACGATCAGCGTCAAGTACGTCCCCTCAATCACCGGTGCGGAAACGGGCAGCATCACAGTCACCGACAGTCTCGGATCGCAGAACCTGCCTCTCGCGGGTTCCGGCATTGCGCCGGGAGTTTCGCTCAGCACATCCGAACTCGAATTCGGTGGACAGTTGGTAACGACGACATCCCAGGCGCAAACGGCGATCGTGACCAATTCGGGACCTGCACCGCTCATGATCGATTCGGTTCAGTCGTCGGACAATTTCAGCGATACCACCAACTGCTCCGGCACAATCCCGCCGGGCAGTAGCTGTAGCATCAACATCTTCTTTGCTCCGACCGCCATCGGCTCTCTCGTCGGCACGGTTACCGTTGCCGATTCCGTGGGCAACCAGACCATCAACTTGCAAGGGCTGGGAAACGGTGCCGGGCTGACAATCATGCCCTCGTTCGCGATCTTTGGTGCCCAACCGGTCAACTCCAGCAGTCAGGCGCAGACGTTGACGGCGAAAAATACCGGCACAACGCCGTTGACGCTCAATCCGATCACGGTCACCGGCAATTTCACCGAATCTGACGACTGCCCATCTCAATTGCAAGCAGGCTCGTCCTGCACCGTCAGTGTGACCTTCTCACCGAGCGCGACGGGATCGCTTTCGGGTTCCGTGAATATCAGCGATACGAGTGGGGCGGCTACAACAATGGCGACGGTCAGCGGACAAGGGACGCTGCCGGGAATCGCCGCTGCGCCGGCGACGCTCTTCTTCGGCAGCCTCCCGGTTGGAACCACCAGCCAGGCGCAAACCATTACGGTCACGAATACGGGCTTGGCACCTTTACAGATCGGCTCGGTCAGCGGCGACGGTGATTTCGCCGAAACTGACACTTGCGCCGACCAGACCATTGCTGCGGGCAGCTTATGTCTGATTAGCGTGACCATGACCCCCACCACCACAGGAATGCGCACCGGGTCGATCCAGATCATCGACAGCGCCGACGGGTCCCACATCATCGCGCTCAGCGGTATGGGCCAGTCGACGGGCGTGAGCGTCTCCCCGACCAGCTTGGCATTTGGCAGCGCACCCGTTTCCGGTTCCGCACAGGGTACGTCGTTGCAGGTCGCGGTAACGAACACCGGCACCTCGCCACTCACATTCAGCGGAGCCAGCACGCGGGGAGATTTCACCGAAAGCGACAGTTGCGGAACAACAATCGCCGTGGGTGCCAGTTGCCTGTTGAGCATCAACTTCGTTCCAACAGGATTGGGCCATCGCACCGGCTCCTTGACCATCAGCGATGACGCCGGCGGAGGTGTTCAGCTGGTTTCCCTCGAAGGCGACGGCAGCCCAGTTGGCTTCATCCTGACCCCGCCAGTGCTTACCTTTGCCACGCCGAAGCAGGGCGTTACGTCTGCGCCGCAAACGGTTGTGCTGAGCAATAACACAGGCGCATCCCTCGACAATGTGGCAATCGCCGCGAGCGGTGAATATGCCGAGCGCGATAACTGCGGCACAACGCTGCTCAACGGCGCCAATTGCACGGTCAGCATCACGGTCACGCCGGTGATTTCCGGCGCGATCACTGGGACAGTCACCATCAGCTCAGGGGGACAAATCTCGATTTCATCGGGAGCGGTCCGGCTGCGCAGTTCGGTAACGGCCGCCTCAGTGTCCGCCGCAGGTACGATGAGCAGCTCCGCTGTGGGTGTTGTGGCTCTGTCTACTGGTATGACTGCGGCTACGCCAACCTTCAGCGTGCAACCAGGAAACTACAACGCAGCGCAGACGGTGACGATTTCCGATGCGACACCGGGCGCAACCATCTACTACGCAATCAATGCAAACCCAACCACCAGTTCCATGGTCTACAACGGCGCAATCCCAGTCTCCTCTTCGGAAACCATAGAGGCGATCGCGGTGGCCAGCGGATATGCACAGAGCGCCGTGACCACCGCGGCGTACACGATCACGCTGCCGACGCCGGCAGTCACGGTTACGGCTGCTTCATCGAGTATCACCACAGAACAGCCGCTGCAGGTGACGGTCGCGGTGGCCGGAACACCAACGCCCACAGGCACGGTGACGTTGACCAGCGGCCCGTATAGCTCGTCGGCAACACCTCTGTCGAAAGGCAGCGCGACCATCATCATCCCCGCAGGTTCGCTCGTGACTGGTGAAGACACGCTGACCGCCGCCTACACACCGGACGCAACCAGTTCCTCAACTTACAACAGTGCTACCGGCACGGCTTTGGTGACCGTAACCGTACCGCCGAGCTTTACGCTTTCGGCATCGCCGACGAGCATGTCGGTTGCTCAGGGCGCCAGCGGCACGAGCACGATCTCGGTAACTGACATTGGCGCGTTCAGCGGCATAGTAGCCTTGGCAGCTACGGGTTTGCCAAGCGGGGTGACGGCATCCTTTGCCGCGGGCACAGCGGCAGGAACGCAGGCGCTGACGCTGACAGCGACCAACACAGCTGCGGTGGCTGGTCCGGTGACGATAACTATCACCGGGACTTCAGCCGAGCTGACCGCATCTACAACCATTGCGCTGACGATTACAGCCGAGGCGGCCTTCACCGCCAGCGGGGCCAGCGGCAGCGATGCGCCGATCTCTATTGCACCCGGTGCAACCACCGGCAACACCTCAACCATTAGCGTGAAGGGAACGAACGGATTCTCGGGTACCGTGAACCTCGCATGCTCTATCAGCCCGGCGGCGGCCAGCGCTCCAGCGACTTGCACCCTTAGCCCATCGTCGGTGACGTTAGGAGGGAACACGGCGCAAACCGCAACGCTCACGGTGAACAGCTCTGCTGCTACCAGCGCAACCAATCGCGGTGAGCGATTGTTCTGGCCGGCGGGTGGAACGGCCCTGGCCCTGCTGCTGTTCTTTACCGTTCCGCGTCGTCGAAACTGGATGGCGATGCTGGGACTGCTCGTTCTTCTCTTCTCCGTAGGTCTTTCAGCTTGCGGTGGTAGGGGAAGCGTCAGCGGCGGCGGTGGCAGCGGAAATTCTGGAACTACGCCCGGAACTTACACGGTCACTGTAACCGGCACTTCGGGAAGCATCAGCGCTACTGTCGGAACAGTGACTCTGACCGTTCAGTAGCAGCGCGCCGACACATCGGGGAACGGCGGACACGCATCGACTGGATGATCGGTAGTCCTCGATACCCTCGATAGGCGATGCGGCCAAAGGAGTTACCCATCGGCACTGTGCGGAACGAAAGAGAGCGCTTCAAATCGTCCGTGGGTTTCTTTGAAGTGATTAGCGAAAAGGGGCGCCGTCCGCGCCGCTTGAGTCCACTGTCCGTAAACCCGTTAGCCATGGCGCGAATCGCTGCCAACATCGGACATCGAGAACGAAGCCGTAAGCAGCTGTGCCGCAGAGTGTGCCATTCCGTGCGTGCAACGATGCGTCAAATCAATGTCTTGGATGAACAGACCAGAAACCAGAGTGCTTCCGTGCGGGCTTAGTCGAAAGGTAAGTACTTGATCCTAAATCGGCGGTCCCCGGCGATTAGACTTCCGTCATGCTAATCCGGCATCAGTCACCCGAGACGCGTATTTGCGAGCTTTCCGGCGTCACGTCCTGGCCGGTGCGCAAGAGATGCGCCGGGAACCACGCAAAGCGGGAACCACGCAAAGCGCTAGCCGGTTTTGTCCGGAGCGAGGGCCACCGTGACAGGCGGTCTTGGCATTGTTGCCCAGGTGGTTTGCCAGCATGGAAGATGGGATGTCCCGCCACGCAGAACTCACTAACACCGAAGCAAGGATCGCTTCGTTCAACTCCGCCAGACTAAAGAACTGCCGCTTGCGCAGCGCCGCCAGTACCCACCGCTGAACGACTTCGGAGGCAACAGTGTTTGTATTTCTGACCTGAGCCACAGGTGCATCGATCGTTCCGGCCTGTCATCACGATCCGATCATAGTACGCCGGGAATCTCTGTTCGATCAATGACCTAATGTGCCACTGAGAATCCGAGCCCTGAGCGGAGACCAGACGGCCTCTCCGCGTTCTGTCCGCATTTCATTTTGCGGTCGAATCGCGACCCGAGACGTCAATCCGCTGTGAGAAACTAAACGCGATATCAGTCCAAATCCTGAGCAGTCTCGCGGACGGCTTCACCGCGCGACTACGGAATGCGCTAGTCGATGACAGTGCCCTCTCTTGAGAAAACTCGCTTTGATTGCCTCGTCCACCTTGCGTTGGACCGCTTTGACCAGAACCTCCATCAGGTCGAGGCGCGAGTCATCTAACATTCCGTCAGATCGGCTGATTTTGAGCCTCTAGGAACTCGTTGAAAATCGCCGTCCTGTAGCGAACTCATTGGGGATTTACGTTTCTGCCAAGTTGGAATCTGTTTGAATCGCGACTTTCGGCAGTGCTCATCGGGGTTCTCGGTCATCGGGATGCGGTCCCGATGCCCGCAACCAAGGTTCGGCACACTGCTCCGTTAGCATTCCGAGTGATTGAGCCATGAGTTTGGGAAGGCGGATTAAGTTATGCGCGGCGCTACTGAACACGAACAGCCAGTCCACCTTCTCCAGTCCGCGCAACTTGACTTGCCGGAGCGAACCAGTTTGTTTCAACCACCCAAAACCCTTTTCGATCAGCCAGCGGCGGCTCAGACTAATCGCGTAACCAGGCTGCCGCGTCGTTCTGCGGTCCAGGTTGCTGCTGCGGTTCTTGTCGTTCTTGGTGATGTGCGGGGTCACAACCAGCTCCCGTACGGTGCGCACGAAATCCTCACTGTCATACGCCTTGTCAGCACCCACAGTAATGCGGCGCGTATGGCCTTGTTGCCTCTCGGCCAGCATCAACAGCGCAGCATCGCGCTCTGCGTAGCCGTCAGCATGAGTCACCATCGCCGCGGCGATCAACCCGTTCCATGTGGGCACCGATTACGCCATGTGGGCACCGATTACGGTCAAACCCGGAACCCTGCCCACATTACAACGGAATCGCTGCCCACATCAGAGCGTTTTCGGTGCCCACATCCACTGGAATCAGGTGTCCACATGGACCGGAATCCGCAACACGCCCACAATCGACCAAGTGCCGACGTGCCACTGATTTTACTGGGCAGCTTTCAGTGATTCCGGCGGCACTCGAATTTCAAGTCCTGTCTTGTGGTGATTACACTGAATATCGCCACTCAATACAATGCAATCCCACCACCCTGTACAAAGTTAGGGCCCCACCCGTTACAGTCTGATTCCCCCACCCTAAAGATGACATCAAAAGCAACATCATCGCCGCGCCCAGCGCGGCTATGCCGTCATCCTGGCGGGGCGGCTTCGAGCCTGCTGGCAGGTGGTCCCCTGAGAGTGAAATCAGTGGGGGGCATAACTTTGTAGTGAGTAGGGGCATTTTCGTTGTAACCGGCATCTTGTGCTCGGCCCAACCGAGGTCGATCTGAAGTGCATGTTCCTGGCGGATCACGCCGGGGGCAAAGACGGGTATTTTGATCCAGTCTTCTCCCGAGTAATTTAGTAATTTACCAGTTGAACGATATACTTTCCGGGCTTGAGTCCTCTTGAGTTCCTGTCTCGATGCAATCGAGAAGCTGGAATGGTACGCGCAGAGATGGAAGGTCGAGACCTTTCAGAAAATCCTAAATCGGGATGTAGAGCCGAAGAGGCGAAACTGAGAACCGCCGAACGGCTGGTGAATCTAATCGCCATCTTGACCATCCTGAGGTGGAGGATCTTCTGGATTACAATGCTGAACCGAACGCGTCCCGAGGCTGCACCAACGGAGGCCTTCACCGATCTCGATCAATATCTACTCGACGAACTGATCCCGAACAAGGGCTTGCCACCTCCAGCCCCCTCGCTGGGCTTCTACATCGTCAAACTCGCTCGTCTTGGAGGTTATCTTGCCCGCGCGCATGACCCACCACCCGGCAACACTGTTATCTGGAGACGCATGTCACGGCTGGCGGATATTGAACTGGGAATCATGATCGGAGTTCAACTTGTGGGTAATTGAAAGCTCAAAAGCACGCTTACAACTGACCGACTCCCCCGTAGGGAACAACTCCCGAGCCTGCTGAAGTCAGGAAACGGTGAGGGGGGCTCGATCGTTGGGAGAGTTATGAGGGCAAGATACAAGTTTCTTGAAAACAGCGGCTTACGGCGTCCGGATAATAAAGTCGATGGCGCGGGCGACGTTATTCCCCACGGCGTGGGATGAACCAATGAGTTCACGTTCGGACCTGTCGCACGTCAACTCCCCGACTTCTAGAATTCCAGTAAGACGCACGGCATGCACCAGACTAAACATGTAGTAGTTGGCTTCATTAGTGGTGAAGTTTGCTTTTCGGAAATCTGCGTAGTCGTATCCGAGCGCGTCTGCGAGGCCGAGGCCTACAAAGTTCATGGTGAGGGCGGTAGTGGGTCGTTGGTACCCCAGGCTGGGGCCGGTAGAGCACGGTCGTTCGTTCCCATCTGCGTGAATGGCTAAGAATACTTTGCTCCGCAGCCCATTGAAGTCCCGTCCAAGTCGAGTGGGACGCAGAAATTTATCGGCGGAGACAACGAGCACCGACTCCCCTGTTCGGCGGAGGTTTACGGCAACTATGTTGGTCATGTAGGCGACCAATGCCTGTTCGGACACAAATCTTCCATGCGTGCCGGTACTGTCCGAAGTCCGCTGATAGTGTCCCGGCTGAAGGATTACGTCATATAGGATGCCAGGATCGCCAGTTCCTACTCCTTCGATCTGAGGTTTTGCGTTGATTTCAGCAACGAGTTTTCCGAATTCTTCGCTTGAACTTGCGCCTAAGCTCGGTGTTTCGAGGCCCTGCTCAAAATTGGATCCCTGCAAGATTTTCAGAGCTGCGGGTGTCCCCTGAATGAATTCTTGGGAAGATGCTTGGATACGAGGGTGTTCTGGATTGGCTAATTCATCTCCTGAATTAGAAATCAGAAGAGCAATCAAGATCAGGCATGTCTTCAAGGCCGACTCACTTTCTTTTCGAGCAGTTCGGTCTCTTCATCAATCGTCTGGTTTAGCACCTTACTTGCGCCTCCGTCATCGCGACAGGTGCCGATGGTGATGACAATGACCGCCATTCCCCCGAAATCATTCTTGACTCCTTCCTCTGGCTCGGCAGTGAGCGCTTCCGCCACCTTGTAGCAATGATCATCTGCATCGTTCACCAGAAACACCAGATGCGGTCCGAACGTCCGGCGGATGAAGTCACGATTTCCATACGGCATATTCTTGACCATAAAATCCCGCATTTGGTCGGTGTTGCTGAAAGGCGTACTGGCCATCTCTTGGCGGGTGAGACTGCGATAGCCATTATCTCCGAGATAATCCTCGATCGCCCCCTGCAAGTGTTCAAGACGGCTCTCGCGATCCCCAATTGAAGCTTCGGAGGAATGACTCGTAGTAAAAGTGATCGATCGCAGATTCACACCGATGCGCTCCCCTGATACGTGCTCGAAACGGCTGGCGAAATCCCTCCGGGCGTCTCTGTGCATGTCATTGATGTCAAAATTCCAATCACCAACCACATCGGTCCTATCTGCCACGGCTTGATTGGTTTGGGACGCTGCGATTTGGGTCATATCGAAAACTTCGAGTGCCGAACCGCCTAATGCGAGATCGGGATCGAGGCTGCCAAATCCATGGTAGGCAAGACCGGTGGGGATTCTGGCATCTCCGAGACCGACAGAAAATCCGAAAAGTCCTTTGGCTACCGAAGAGAGAGACTGCGGGAATAGGCTATTCGCCGCCTCAGCGGCATCACCATTCGTGCCAGGGCACCTAGCTGAAGCCGCCTTGTAACGTTGGCTCCGTCCTGGATCGTAGCGTTCGCGATAATCTCTGATGGCACCATCATTAATTAGGCGGAAGCACGCAAATTCGCGGCTGCCCTGAAATCCCAAATCGACGCAACTGAATCCGGCTAACCGAGTGGTTGGCGCCGTCACGACGAGGCAGGAGCTTAAGCGTGGTGTTGCGCGAAAGTTGGACATTAACCGCTCCTCCAACCCAGTGCGAGGCAAGCGACATGAATCGGAGACTGGCAGTTGAAGCGCGGTATGAATTGAAGCGAGCGCGTCGCAGTCGGAAAGTTTGTCCAGACTGAAGTTCCTGCGCGAGTGTCGTCAATGACAGAGGTATCGCGCTCGATAGACAGACGACACAAAGCCATCGCTTCATACGGTCTCCTTACATGTGCTTGATCTGGGCGTAGCGATTGTCCTCAAAGTCAGAATACGAGTCGGCAACAGTGGCATGTTTATTGCTGTAGAAATAGCCTTCCCGGAAAGCAGCGGTGCGATCCTCGGGTCGACCGTGGTTGTCCGAGTCTTGGTTGTTGTAGCTGCCAAAGAGGGAGAGATTAATTAAGAAAGCGCGCGGCTCGAGGCCAAGGTGGCTGGCTCCAAAGCCCGCGATGAAATCGGCGCCGAGCTCGACCCTTTCGATCGAGTTATCGAGAGCGGTCATGAGCTTCTCATAGCTTCCGGCGTGCTTGAGTTGGAAGACGTGGCCTAATTCGTGTAGGAGGGGAGCGATATAGTCGTCGAGGGAGAGTTCACCTCCGGTCGGGTAGTAAATTGTGGGCTTTGAGCTGCTGAGACCATGGCCCGGGAATGTGACAAAAGGCGCAGCGGAGCAACCGATAAAGCTGACCTCCTGAGGGGCAATGCCTAAATAGTCTTCTCCGCCACGGACCGACCTATTTTCCCCTAACTTCAACACGTCGTTGATGCACTCAGGATGGCTGGGAGGGCGAAACGCGCTTCGGGAGGGGGAAAGGTTCAGGCAGTCAGGATAAACAGGCGTTTTGGCACCCTGTGCGATTCCAAAGGGAAGGTTGACACAGCCAACCAGAACGAACGCAGGTAGGACCAGAAAACAAAATCCAAGGCGCATTGGATCTAGCTCCTTCTCAGCGCACTCATTGAGGCAGCGTGCACCAAACACCAAAGGCCAAATCCTTAGATCATTTCGTCACGCTCGATCTGGCTCGGTGTCCTTGCAGCAGCTTATCGCCAATTCTTTGAAATTACGAGCGATTCTTCGTTTCCCGCCCCATTAATATGTGCCACAGATTCCATTCATATGCGCCGCCGTTCTGAAAGGGTCTGTCGCAGCGAGGGCAATCGGAGCGCCGGCAGGCGGACTCACGGTGGCGCACCACACCTTAAGATTCACTCGCGATTCGCTCGAATTGTGGGTAAGATTATTGCACTGTTCGTACCATGCCCAACTTTTCCATTTCCAAAGTGACTCAGAATGTCAGCCCGCCGCCTTCGGGGTTCTGTGCTGGCTGAGGTGGACCAGAATGGTATATCGCGCGAAGCGTACCTGGATCCTCACGGTCATTGTGACGTTGTTGGTCACTAGCAGGGTGTCGGTTGCAGCCGAGCTCCCGGAGCTTTCTCTTACAGGCGGGAGCAGCGTGAAGGATGCGCAAGTTACATGTTCGGGCTTTCTCGCGCCGTGGAGCAACAGTGACAAACCCGCCCACCGCGACCGAGTGCCGGCGGGTGAATATGATTTGACGCTCGAACCCGAAAGGCCCGGTATCGATCCTAAGGACGGAAGGACCATCGCCGACCATTATGAGGTGCCGATTTGGGTGTTCAAGCACCTTGATCAGGATCATCCAATCGGCAAAATTGTGATGAACTGTTCTGCCCCCGGCGAATTCTATGACCGGTTTGACCACGCAGGTTTCACGTTAACGGATGCCGGCTCCAACAATTCATTTAACCCAAATTTCTTAAGCTTTCCGCTTCACTCATGGAACAGTAAACGCGATTTGGTCCAAACGAATGCACAATCAAGTCCGGAAAGATCAGCAGACCCGTTGACCTCATTGACGAAGTTCAACTTGATCAAGCAAGATTTGAGTCCGCACGACGATGGTCTAAAGATGGTGATCTCTTCGAAGTTGGACCCCGCGATGCCAATTGATGTTCACCTATGGTTGAAAAACCGATCGGGCCGTTGCTGGCGGGATGAAGAGGGAGCGGCAAAATTTACGGCTGGCGAGGGGAGGGAGTTAAAGGCGTTTCGATTAAGTCGCCCCGAAAGTGACCCGGAAACGGTCTTTATTCCAGTTGAATTTAGTGGATGGTGTGCGCTAGGAGACAGCCTTGCCCACGTCTTTCAGGACGGACCGGACGCAGAAGCTGAGGTGACGGTCATTTATACTCCCATCGGCGGTTTGGAACGAACGAAGACCATCGTGTATGAGCTGTCTTTTGATCCTTCTCCGTTGCAATTATTTATCGCCGGAATTCTAGGACTTGTCATAGGTTGTCTAATTCATCTTTTCGCGATCCCGAAGAAGGAGCGGACACGAGAGAGATTGATTAAGGAGGCCATTGTTGCAATGGGCGCAGTGCTTGCAGCGGAAGCGTTCTGCTACACGGGAATAAGGCTGCACAAGGCCTCGATGTTTTGGGGGTGGAGCTGGATCCTCGGCGGCTTGCTCCGTGTTTCGGCATTGCTCTGCTAGCTAGCGGCGGAACGGTCGTCAGGAAATGGCTAAATTCAGCGAGAGATGACTTTGCCCCCGGTCATGACTCCAAGCAAAGACCGCTGAATGATGAAAAAGCGACTCCCGTGAAGCAAGCGGAGAACCTGAACGACGACAAGGCTTGATCGAGGCAGCGAAGTATGGAGGACTTGTGATCGAGGCGAATGCAGGATTGGGTAGTCGGAAGATGGGTATGGTGCTTGTCGGCGGCTGCTTTTGCCTGCTTGCCGCTTTACTGATTATTCCAGGGGTGTGTTTCGCCGCTTCACCCGTTCCGGTGGCCCTAGATGCGCTTTCCCATTCAGCCTTGCTGGTGCTTGACTCGAGTGGCAAAGTCTCGGAGCTCGAATTGGGCAGGTCGCCGGAACATAGTGCAAAGTTTCTTTTCACAGTGCAAGGCGCCGAGACTCCAATCGATATGACATTCGGGCAATACGAGGGACAAAAGTATCTGTTTATTCTCACCCGAGCTGGTCACGGAAGCGAGAGTGGAACTATAAGACAGTTCCGATACCCCGATGGGACTGAGATCAAGCCGGAAATCAAACTACAGGAACCGGGAACGGGCATCGATTACGACGAGAACGCGGACGCACTATACTTCGCCACATCGCAGAATGGCCGCCTGTTTAGGGTGGCGCTTTGCGAGAGGACGATCGTACTAGTTGGGTCGCTGCCTGATATTGGCAGGGCAGGCCCGCTGGGTGTACGGCCCGGACGAGTTGTTGGCTGCCACCAGGCAGACAGCAGTGGGACCACACTATACGTAGGCGATATGTTGAATGGTGGAGTTTACGAGTACAAAGTGAGCGAGAAAACCCTGGCCAAGGTGTCAAAGTACATTGGAATCGTAAGCGCGATGTTGGTCGATCGGCCAGATGCGAGTTTTCCGACGCTGTTCGCGTCAGACGCTAGTCGTCACTTGATCGTGCCGTTCGCGATCCAGCATAACGGTTCACTAATTGCGAAAACCTGGTTGGCTCAAGACGGGCACTTGAGTACCCCCTCGGGCATCGCTGTGCTTCGACCGGTAAATGTCGTTTCCGACCTGGACCGGGGTTCGCTCGTTGTCTACGACCCCTCCTGGAAGTACCTTTATGAGATCAAGGGAAAGCCAGACACGGGGACAGAGACAAGTCCCTGGTGATCGTCATACCGCGCCCAATCTCAGGTTCGTTTGACGAGAGCGGAACATCCCACTGGGAGAATTCCCGAAAAACACTCCTACTCGTGGTTGGAGAATCCTCCTGCACAACGTGCAACCTCCTGAAATAACATGTTTTATGGAGCGCAAATCGCGCCAAGGTCCATGCCTCTTCAGGGCATTAATAAGCAATACTTCCAACCTCTTACCGGCTGTGGAAGCCGGCCTAAATTACGCCGAAGTACGGTAAAACTGTCAAACGGTCCCTCACGGGTGCGGAATGCGGGTTGGGGCTGGGACGCTGCGCGACGGGCTTCGGTGCCGGAAGCGCCGAGCATGAATGTGGCGGGATCCAACAGAAGATCTCTCTGGACTTTTGCGGATCGTTTTAGTCTATAATGGGGCTCCTTACCGCGGCCTATGGAGATACTTCTTCTCCGAGAGGGCCTTCAGCACAACGTCATGATCTACGCAAAAGGGGGTTGCAAATGCGAAGTGGGTACTCATTCAATTTGTGTCGACAAACAATCCCGGTGGTGCTGACTGCAATTCTGCTGATCGTGCCGTGTCGACTGCTTGCCGATGAACTCTCCGATGCAAAGGACGTAACAACCGCGTTTTTGAAAGTGACGGATAGCGAAGATGCTGTTGCGGCATACCGGCTTATCGGCGAACAATGGACTAAGGATGCAATCTCGAGCAGAAATAATTGCCTCAATCAAGATGTGGTTCAATGCGAAACAAGGAGCCGGCGTCGGGAGAGAATTGGTGGCACAAAGGACAATGACAGAAGAGCAAGCTCACGCGGTGGCACCTACCTCAACCAGTAAAGGCAACGTTTACATCTTTCGATATCGAACGCGATACCCTGGAGGTGTCTTCTTTGAAGACCTCTATGTCGGGCGGGACAGTGACGGAGTGCTTCGAATTGAAGGCGTAGTTCCTCAGCCAGCGACATAGCCTAGCCACTTGGGTACTCCGGATTTCGTCGCCGGTTGTATCCCCCCTCAAACCGCCAGCGCCAACGCAGAATCATCCGCCTATGCTGACTCCTCGCCTGGCGGCCGGCAGGAAGGAAGGGAAGCGGGGAAGCATCATCCAGCCCAGTCGGCATACCTCGAGGCGCTGCTGACATCCGACCGATCCACACTCGTGCAAGTCAACGTGCAGGGCTTGCCGAAAAGAACTCTTCCATAAATTTCTGATTTCGGGTGTCGCGATGTGGAAATTCGATGTCTCGTTGTTCGGCGAGACTCCTTCCTGTCAAGTCGTGGAAAGGGAAAAGAAGCCATGGAACGTCTTCAATATCTTTCACCTCGATGAAGCGCTTCTGTATTTCATCGTTGACTTCTGGTGCGAGAGCTTGGATTTTGATCGAGTGTCTCTCGAGAAGACTCCCGCCCGGTCTCGTCATCGAGACCAGTTTTACGGCCTTCACCTTGGTCGGCCCGAAATCCACTTGTCGATATCCTTCTTTCATGCATTCCCTTAGCCCGCGTTCCACCTCGGCCATTGCTTTGCCTATAAAGAGCTTCGCCAATAGGCTCAACACGTATATCTCGTCGCATAATGTCGATCATCAACTTCTTGAATTCAACATGGCGATGCTGGGGCCGGTCGTGGGCTAATGGAATCGGTTGTCTCAATCCGATGTCAGAGATCCGAATCCAGCTTCCAACTAGGAGGCCGATGAAGAGCGGTTCCTTGACCTCCTCTTTGCTTTCAGGCGGAGCATTATCGGTCCGCTCATACCGGTTCGATCCCGGCCCACACTTTGGTAAGCGTTTGGTCCGGGCCGTCTGGACGTCGTTGATCGGTGCGTAGAGGATGCCTGTATGGAGCAGAGCATCGGTGTGGATTCGGAACTGGTTGGAGGACGCTCGGAGCGCGGCCGGCGGTGGCGGACGGTTGAAGAGAAGCGGCGGATCGTGGAAGAGACGCTTGCGCCCGGTGCGAGTGTTGCCCAGGTGGCTCGTTTGCACGGAGTGAACTCGAACCAGGTATTCCAGTGGCGCCGCCAGTACCAGAGCGGTGACCTCGCACTGCAGAGTAAGGCCGCGCCCAAGCTTCTTCCAGTGGTGATTTCTGATGCTGCTGAGGATGTCCCTGACGAAGCGAGCCCACAGGAGCGAACTGCTTCGATTCATATTGACTTCCCTGGTAGGGCTCTGGTCAGCATTGAAGCTGGAGTTGATCCCGCATTGGTTGCTGCAGTCATCGAGAGATTGATGCGGTGATCGAACTCCCGAAGGGAACGAGGATCTGGATTGTTGCCGGGATTACAGACATGCGGCGCGGGTTCGATGGACTCAGTGCACAAGTGCAGGGCGCGCTTCAGAAGGAACCGCTGTCTGGGCATGTGTTCATCTTCAGGGGACGCCGAGGCGATATTGTAAAACTTCTTTGGGCTGACAGTGATGGGCTATGCCTTTTCGCGAAGCGTCTTGAACGCGGCCGGTTTATTTGGACCAAGGCAGAGAGCGGTGCTTTGTCGCTCACCCGTGCGCAGCTTTCGATGCTTCTCGAAGGGATTGATTGGAGACGCGTGGAGCGCACGTTTGAACCAGATCCTGCACTATGATTTGTAGTCTTTTCATTGCTATGTTTTTCGCGGCTCATGGCATACTTCCGCTATGTCATTCACTGCTTCTGACAGTTGCAACTTCTCTGATCCAGAAGCAGTGAGAGCGTTGCTCGACGCGCACGCTCGTGAGCTTTGGTTGAGAGATCAGATGCTGGCCGAAAAGGATGCTGCGCTCTTACGCAAGGATGCCGAGATCGCCGCCAGAGACGAGAAGATTTCTTCGCGCGAGCAGCAGATCGAACACCTGAAGTTGATGCTTGATAAGATGCGGCACGATGCGTACGGCGCCAAGAGCGAGAAGCTCGAGCGCAACACGGATCAGCTTGAACTCAAGCTCGAAGAACTCG
Organism: uncultured Acidobacteriota bacterium; assembly: GCA_963846375.1. GTDB lineage: Bacteria > Acidobacteriota > Terriglobia > Terriglobales > Acidobacteriaceae > Telmatobacter. The sequence continues at coordinate 430,620 of CAWJVV010000001.1, read as the reverse complement.
AGTCAGAGCAGGCCGCAGAAGAAGTAACGGAACTACTCACATCGGACAGGCCGATCAGGAACAAGCCGACGCGCAAGCCCCTTCCGGACCATCTCCAGCGCGAAGTCATCACGAATACACCCTCTGAACAGTGTTGCCCCGATTGCGGTGGCAAGCTTCGTAAGCTGGGCGAGGATGTGTCCGAGTACCTCGAACGCATCCCTGAGACGTTCAAGGTCATCCGTCATGTGCGCGTAAAAATGAGCTGCTCCGGCTGCGATAAGATCGTGCAACCGCTGACTCCGCCGCGGCCGATCGAACGCTGCCTTGCCGGCCCCGCACTGCTGGCCCATGTTCTTGCCGCTAAATATGCGAACCACATCCCGCTCAACCGTCAGTCGGAGATCTACGCCAGGGAAGGCGCCGAGCTTGATCGCTCCACTCTGGCAGGCTGGGTTGGTGCGTCAAGCCGGTTACTCGCGCCGCTGGTTGAAGCGGTTCGCCGCCATGTTATGGCTGGCCGCAAGGTCCATGCCGACGACACTCCGGTTCCGGTTCTATCGCCAGGGCGCGGTAGAACCAAGATCGGCCGCCTGTGGACATACGTGCGCGACGATCGCCCTGCAGGCGTCCACACCGCACCCGCAGTCTGGTTCGCGTACTCGCCGGATCGAAAAGGCGAACATCCCCGCCATCACCTCAAGGATTTTCGTGGAGTACTACAGGCCGATGCCTACGCCGGCTACGGGCACCTTTACGATACGGGCAACATCCACGAAGCCGCATGCATGGCGCATGCCCGCCGCAAGTATCACGACATCCACGAGGTTCATCCTTCGCCGATCACAACAGAGGCGCTCGATCGGATCGGCGCACTATACGGCATCGAGCGCGAGATCCGCGGCCAGACGGCAGAACAACGAAGAGAGTTCAGGCAGGCCAGAGCCAAGCCTCTTCTCGATCAGTTTCATCGATGGCTCGAACAAAAACTCGCGACGTTGTCCGCCAAGTCCGACACTGCGATGGCGATCCGCTATTCGCTCTCTCGCTGGCGAGCTCTGACGCGCTACCTCGATGATGGTCTGATCGAGATCGACAACTCCAGCGCCGAGCGCGCGCTACGCGCTGTCGCTCTTGGCCGGCGCAACTACTTGTTCGCAGGTGCCGATTCTGGCGGAGACCGGGCCGCTTCCATCTACTCCTTAGTGGGCAGTGCCAAGCTCAACGGCATGGACCCCGAGCTCTACCTTCGGAACGTCTTGACGCGTATCGCTCAGCATCCCATCAACCGAATCGACGAGCTGCTCCCCTGGAACATGCAAACTGATACTGTTTCCGCCTAGTCGTGTCCACAGGTCGCGACTTGTGGACACAATAGTCAATAAACTGACTGTCAAGACGGTTCAGACCACACGCTTACACACTTTGTAGGTGACTTCAGAGATTAAAGGGCTTCCAACGATTTCCACACCTGTGCTATTTCGTCCTCAATCGTGGCGAATGGTCCAGAATCGGACTCGTTCGCGTGGGGGTCGGAAATGTTGCGGAGCGGTGCGTGGCAGTCGAGCGCTGGCCGAGCGGGTTAGGTGTCCGGCAGCGACGATGCGCTGCGCGACGGATAGGGGGTTTTGTGGGTGAGAGACACATACACTTCGAAAACCGATGTGCCTTTCTGGCTTTCTGGAGAATCCCGGAACGCAGCTTAACCACCTTGGATCAGTGCCGGGCTGAGTGCAAGTGTCCCAGGATGCCGTCCCTATTTAGCATCCGTTGGCGGACTTCGTCCGCGACTGCCCGAGGGCATATCAATTGGTGAGCAGTCCTGTTGCGAATGCCTGAAAGCCATTCGGCATCTTTCGAAATAGCATCACCAAATGGCAGATCGGCCGCTGCAATCCATCCACGCAGACCCTCATCAAACTTCAAATGCCAGCTCAGGCTCCCCAGGTTCAGATTCCGGTCCAAGACCTTCCCGCGCACGATCAGTGGCTTCAGCGACAATCCATCGCAATCATATGTTTCGATACCCCGTTCGATAAGCTCTCTAAGGTAAGGCCAGACAACTCGACAGAGAAGCTCGGTCTCATAGGCCTGAACCCTGAACCATGAGCAGCACCGGGCCAAGAAAGTAGTCTGACTCTGCTCGGAGCTGCCTATACTGAGATTCGGCTTCCAGTATCAGCTGAAGCGTTTTCCTTTGAAGTAGTGGATGAACGCTGCCAAGCTGCATTTCGATTTCATCTTGATAGGCAGCGGCAGCGCGGCGATTACTGTCTATGAGGCGAAGCGTTTCCATTTGAGTGGCCTTCAAGGAATCGAGGGAATCTACAATCTCGCTTCTTAGCTCCTCAAGGGCGATGCGATCCGGGAGCAAAGGCCGGCGCGAAAGGTCCGGCCGAGCGGCTGTCGTATGAGGCAACACCGAACCAAAGCTCCCCAAGAATTTACGCTGATAGTCTGAAGCCGCCGCCTGCAAAGCCGCGAATAGCCCATCTGCCGCAAACCCGCTGCTCGAAATCGCATCCGCCAATCTTGTGCGGATAAATGCCTCATGATCTTCCACCTCTCCAACGTATTCTGGGTTTTCTACGAAGTAACGTGGCTCCATTGCGTCAAGGTTGGGGTCCACTACTCTCGCAAATAGCATGCGATAGAACTTCCTGCGAAGCGCCCAGAATATCTCATTGCAAAGAATAGACTCGAAAATGAAGATCTGGAGCTGGGGATCGAGTGAAGCCACAAATCCCGCGTATTTGGACAGAGGCACTCGCTGTGAGGATTCATCGTTGGAATTCGAGCGGACAGTAAACTCCGTCATGTCCTCTGCAATGTAGAACAGCGCCCACTGGACATCCTCAGAGGAAGCCACCAGCGCTGCGAGCTTTTGGGCATAGCAATCCATGGCTCCGTTCGGATGATGAGCACACGATTCCATTTCAGCCAGCGTCGAGTTTCTCGTTTTCAAAAGAGCGTCCGCGACCATAGCTTCAATCGCCGGCCTCAGGCTATCGATGACCTCAATAGCCCTGGGGTAGGCTGCCCGGCAAGAGGGGCGACTATACCAGTGAACTCGCGCCGAGAAAGAGCGACAACAGGTTCCCAAGCCAATTCGGCTACGTCCAGTTCTGTCAACGCCGGTTGAAAATTCCGCATTTCGCCGGTCGAAAATTCCTCCACCTTCCTGGGATGAAGGTTTACAGTTCCAGCCGGTTGGCGTGAAGATGAAACCAGCTGGTGAAGCGGAGGCAGGCTCTGCTGGAGAGCAACCTGCCAAGGAATAGCCAGTTGCGACTCATCGAGACGGTGAGAAGGTCGGGGCGGAGCACTACGTTGCTCCGCTCGCGGTCCTAAACCCCACCGGACGAAAGATCGCCGATGCCTCAGAAAACTCATGGGAGCTGGTCCCTCTTGTTGCGGCTGCGGTGAGCCAGGGTCGATGGTTCAGCCGGTTGCTGGTCCGGAAGCGGAATCAGCCCTGCCTTGCGCCGTTCCTTGAGTCTGTAGCTCTCGCCGCGGATGTTGATGGTGGTGGAGTGATGCAGCAAGCGATCGAGGATGGCTGTGGCGATGATCGGATCCCCGAAGATCGAGCCCCACTCTCCATAGCTCTTGTTCGAGGTCAGGATGATGGAACCGCGTTCGTAACGTGCGCTGACCAGTTGGAAGAAGATGGTTGCGCCGAGATCATCCAGCGGCAGATACCCCATCTCATCGATGATGAGGACCTTGGGAGCAAGATAGACGCGCATGCGGCGATCGAGCCGTCCTTCGCGATAAGCGCGGCCGAGATCGGCGACCAGATCATGCGCGGTCATGAAGTAAGCGCCGTTGCCGGACTGGATAGCGGTCTCGGCCAGGGATACAGCAAGATGCGTCTTCCCGACTCCAGGCGGACCGAGCAGGATCACGTTGGAAGCTTCGTGGACGAAGCGCAGGGTGCGCAGTTCGCGGATCTGGCGTTCGTCGATGGATGGCTGGAAGTTGAAGTCGAACTGCTCGAACGTCTTCACATAGGGCAGATGTGCCAGCTGCAGCCGCGCCTTGAGGTAACGCTGCCGGCGTGCATCGGCTTCGGTGTTCATCACCTCCAGCAGGAAGTCGGCGTAGGAGGGTTCCTTCTTGGCCGCGCTCTCGAGCAGCCCTTCCAGACGTGCATCGATGGCCGTCAGACTGAGAGCGGCCAACGTGGTGCGCAGTTGCTCGACAGGAGTCATAGCGCACCTCCACAAGCCACGCTGTCATATGCGGCCAGCGGCCGATGTTCCACCACCGGCGCAGTCTGCGCGATGTGAATCAGCGTCTTCACGCTGTGCCGGCTCTGAGGAGGGATGCCGACGTGATGATGGTTGAGCGTGACGACCTGGTGGCGCCTGGTCGCGGGCGCATGCATAGCAATGCGCTCGGCGCTGTAGCGGATCTCGACCGAGGGGCCGTGATCGCGAACCCACACCTCCTTGCCGGCATAGCCCCACGGAACCGAATACCGGCTGCCCTTCCATGACACGTAAGCATCGCGGGCCACCTTGCGCTGCTCGTCATCCATATATGGATATGGAGGTCGTCCGTTGACCGCGGTCATGGCCGCACGATCTGCTTCCCAACGGATCATCACCTGTTCGTGCGTGGTGCCGTGGACGCGCTGGTTGGCAACTTCGGCGATCCACCACCGCAGTTGGCCGTTGAGGTCGATCAGGCCAGCTGGTTCGCGACCTTGCAATCCACACAGGAAGTTCCGGCGCACATACTTCACGCCCGATTCAACCTTGCCCTTCGTCTGGGCGCGATAGGGGCGGCACAGCCGCGGCGTGAAACCCCAGTATCGTGCGAAGTCCAAAAAGATGGCGTTCCACACGATCTCACCGCGTTCGTCTATACCCGTCCAGACCGTCTTCATACGGTCATAGAGGATCTCATCGGGCACCGCTCCCCACTCGTAGAAGGCCGCTTCGTGCATGCGCAGCAAGGTGCCCAGCTTCTGATCGGTGGCCGCGGCCGCGAACAATCTCCGGCTGTAACCCAGCGTCATCGTGAAGCCCCACAGGTTGCGCTCGCCGTCGCCATCCGACAGGGTGCCGAGGTGGCCCCAGTCCACTTGCACCTGCTTGCCCGCCGGCGTCTCAAATCGCTGCACCGCGATCGACTCGGCCAGCTTGCGCTGCGGGTGCAACCAGTCCTTCAGAATCGTGTAACCGCCGGTGTAGTTGCGCTCCCGCAGTTCCCGCAAAAGCACCACCGCGTTCCACACACCCGCACGTAGACGCTCCTTTAGGTACCCCTTGTGAGGCTCCAACTTGCTCGGCGCAGGCACCCTCGGCCCATAAGTCGGACGGCCTCTCGGCCCGGCCAGGTACCTGTTGATCGTCTTGCGGTCATAACCCGTCAGACGGCTGATCGCCCGGATACTCAATCCCTGCCGTTTCAGTTCGACGACTTCATCCACGTCTGTCCCCCTGAGCACATCCGGCCCTCCTCTGAATACAGAATCGGGCCGACTGGTCACCCTCAGTGGGTGGAGGATTTTTCAACCGGCGTTATGGGGATTTTTGCACCGGCGCTGACAGTTCGGCCTTATCCTCCATAAAGGGTGGAATCCATGAACCAATTCGCGGGTCAATACATTCGATTTCTGCCACTATAGCTGTCCTTTCAGGTCGCCCATGGAAGTGCTCAATTGTGCCGTAGGCAATCGATCAAATGTGTTTTCTCGTCCCAAGTAGCCAGCCGAATATCCGCGGCAATCTGGGAATTGAATTTTTCAATCAGCTGCAATGCCGGCCTAACTGCATTCAGATTTTTGCCGCTAACGTAGTAGCTGACCGGCGCCACCACAAGAGATGTAACGGGAATCTCTGAGGGCAATCCGCCTACTAACCCCCGGTGGGCAAAGAGACTGTGCGATTTTGTGTTTTCAAGAAAGAGCCGCAATTGCCGAAGCCCCTCAACCACTGCATACCAGGGGTCGTTAGCCCGGTCCTTTACCTCGCAGAGGAAGAGGCGGTAGGCCCCGTTGAGTTGGCCAGGCAGCAGCATGTCCGCCTCGACATTACCCCGCCTCCCCACACCCCTCGCATCTCGAGAGAGAGGAATTGCATTGATCCCATCGACGAGCTTGTAGCCGAGGCACGATATTCGCTCAAAGTTGGCGCACAATATCTGATGCTCAATCGCGTGTTCGCCCGGGTGCGGCTTGTGCAGATCGCCTCGGCGGTAACGGGACTCAAGCAATTGCGCATCGATTCGCCGAGTTATGCCCGTCTGTATCGACGTGCGCGGAATCCTGCTGAGGGCAGGCGCGGCCGTATGCCAGAGCGTTCCGAATCCCGGTCCAGGGTTGGGGTTTGGCGGGTGAAGCGTGTTGTGGACCATGATGTTGTTCTCAACAACGCGAAGAAACCCTTCGCGAAGCTTGATACCACCGCACAGACAGAGATTCTCAACAATATGGAAATTGCTCGAGCCGTCGTCGAGGTCAATGTCCCAGCCATGCTCGCAAGCCCATCGGTTGCGGATGAGGGCGTTGCGAAGCATTGCATCTAGTGTGGGCAATGCGCGGAGTCGGCGTTTGATGTTGAGGCTTTGGATTGCCGACTTGGTTCGGACGTTCGTAACCGGCGCCAACGAAGTTGAAATTGCCCGTGTTGGCAATGTCGCCCTCGTCACCGACAGTGTAGGGACGTCCGGATTCCAAGGTGGCAATTCCGTTTATCTGCCAATTACCTAGCACGTAGTCCGATAATCTATTGCCGGTCGAGAAACCACTCTTTCCGACGGGAACCGCCCATACCCAGCCAGCCGTGAACACATGCGGAAGATCGTAGCCGGTGACGCTTCGATCGCCTTTGAAGTTGTAGGGATTCTCGATGCTAGTGGTGCCAATTCCATACCATCCATCCGTCCCGTAGTTGAGCCCTTTCGACCATGTATAAGAGACCAGGTAGGTCAGGCCGGTAGCGCGGCTTCTACCCTGCAAAGAGGTCTCAAACGCGTTGTAATCGAGCTGTCCAATCGGACGATCAAAGAAGGACTGTGGCATGTAAGGAAATGGGGTGCGTGGACTGACTGCACCAGGGCCAGGGGTTTGAGCAGTGTTTGCGACTGGGGCGTAATCCAGGTTCCGGCCCCTGGAGCCCACATAATTGATTGTCCAGACCCCAGCTCCCGCGACCTTCTGTTGAACGCCGAACGTCCATTGATCCGAATAGGCATTCTTGAACTGAGGCGCTGTACTCCACCCAATTGAACTGAACGGGGTCGGAGCGGGGTAGTCGCCGCCGAAATCTACAAGAGGGTTCTCGGCAGTGACCACCGTCGCCGAAGTTAGTCCGGGCTGCGAATTCTGGTTAGCTACAAGAACGCTTGTTTGCATGAGCCAGCTATTCTCATTTTGCGCGGACTGTTCGACGGCGGCCCAGTTATCGTATGTTCGGCCATAGCCACCATGAACGACCGTATTGGGACGGAAGGCAAAGGACATTCCGAACCTTGGCTGAATGTTGCCCTTGTCCGCAAAAAAGAGCTTGCCAGGTTGGCTAGAAAGGACCACGTGGGCTGGCAAAGATCCCACCGGGCATGCAAGGTGCAAACTGTGTCGCACTGCACGGAGGAGGCATTTTCTGGATAATATCTACGCCCCGGTTAAAGTCGAAGATATCGTAGTAATTGCCCACAATATTGTTTGTCACCGGTATAGTTGACAAATCATAACGCAGGCCAACGTTGATGGTCAGATTGTCCCGAATCTTCCACTGGTCCTGGCCATAGAGACCATACACCCAACCTCCGGTTTCCCAATAATCCGTGTTGATCCGGCTAGCGCCCTCGGGCACACTCAACAGGAAGGACGCTAACTCATTGCCGCCGGTTGAGCCGTTAGAGGTTTGAAATGGCGAAAATGTAAGCCCGGAATTGCCTCCCGCGGTCTTACCAAGGTTGTTGGTGTCGAGGTTTCCCCCAACATAGAGGGTATGCCTCCCGAATGTCTTTTGATAATCTGCCTTGTATTCCCAAATTCCCGAGAGGCCCCCTGCTGTTTCACTGGCTTCGCCGCCCCCGATATAAGATCCAAGGCCTAGGGCGGGAATTAAACATCCGCTCCGGCCGTGAGGGTATTCGCAGGCGAAGCTCGATGCGAAGCCTGCGGCAGTAGCAACCGAATTGCCGTCACCACCATATGTAATATTGGTCGATTGCGTCCCAATATTTTGGCCGACTCCCACAGTGAGGATAGAAGACGGACCGAAGGTGTGGATCCACTGTGCCCCGAAGTTGTGCGCGGTAAAGCTTACGATAGACCCAAGCTTCGGGAAGCCTCCGTAGGACTCGATTGGGTTATTCTGGTGCAGAAAATGAGCCCAAACCAAATCTTTCTTGGTCAGATATTCGTCTCCACGAACGTCGTATTGATCAGAGTTGTGCGTATTGGGCGTTGTGTTTTCATAGTTGAATACTCCTCCCTCATAACTGCCGGATGGCGCCGGAAACAGAGTCTGCGCCAGCTTAACCAAGTTCTGGTCGATCATGTTGGAAGGAATTTGATCATTTGGAAAAGGATCCCGGTTGGCGGTGAAGGGGTTGTAGAGTTGTATTCCCTTGGCCAGCAAAGCGCTGAAGTCCCCAGAGTACTCAGCCGAAGTGGGAACCAATTGCAGCGTAACGGCTCCGATCTTCTGCCTGAAGCCTTCATAGCTTCCATAAAAGAACGTCCGATCTTTCCCGCTATAATGAGGCAGCCACACCGGGCCTCCGACATTCGCGCCAAACTGGTTTTGATGCAGGTCCTGCAAAACTCCGCTCGGATTGCTCTTGGCATCGAAGAAGTGGCTCCCGCGCCAGAACTCCCAGGCACCTCCGTGAAACTGGTTGGTACCCGATTTGGTGATGATGTTGATGGTTCCACCCAATCCCTCGCCAAATTGAGCGGAGTCGGTGTGGGTTAGCACTTTCATTTCCTGCATGTCATCGGGAATCGGTGTGATTATCTCTGCCCCTGAAACAGCCTCATTATTGTTCACGCCATCCAGAAGGTATACGTTACTGCGGTTGTTCTGGCCCTGGATGGAGGGGTATACGGCACCGCCAATTTCATTGGTGCGACCTCCAGTCTGGTCGTTGTTGATGGGTGTTACACCAGTTTGGAGCGTCATCAGAACGGTGTAGTTCCTCCCAGCAAGGGGCAGTTCATTGACCGAATCAGACTCCAGATTCGCCCCGACGGTGGACGAGGAAGTATCCAGCGATACGGCTTCTCGCGGAAACTGCGACAGTCTCGGTCGTGGATCCCGGCTTAAGCGAAAAATCAAACGTGGCACTTTGGCTTACGACGAGTTCGACCCCCGTGCGCGAAGCCGATGAGAACGATGCCGAACTAGCAGTGATTGAATATACTCCCGGAGGTATGTGACTTAGCACATAGATTCCGTGAGAATTGGTCACAGTTTCTCGGATCAGCCCCGTATCCCGGTTTCGAATCTGCACAGTCGCATGAGGTAACACCGCACCGCTTTGATCACGGATTGTCCCGTTGATCTGAGCCGAATCGAACTGTGCTAACAGCGGCGTGCTGGCAACCAGACTGATTAGAGAGAGGACAAGGGCGCAGACAAAGCTGCTCCCCTTCTTCAAAGGTCTCGCATCTCCACCGGAGATGATGGAGTTGATACTCGGGATTTGCCTCTTCACTGTTGACCTCCAGAAAGATGATCGCCCGCGGAGCTTAAACGCTCTGAAGGCGAGTGGCGACGAACGTCAAGATCGCTCATTTCGGGTAATCACTTGCGGACTGGCATCGGACTCGCGCCAAGGATGCTTCGCCATCGCGGTCACCCGAAAAAGGATCTTGGACTCACATTCATCTCTTGACCCCACTTTTATAGATGAAAGTTTGCGTTCGCATGTCAAACCATAACTTTGATAAGCTCGACTAATAGCGATTGTCAAGCATTTTTTAAATGTCTCCATGCGTGAGTGAATTCAGCGTCAGCGAGCTTCTGAAACCTGACTGAAGACAAAGCTAAGGAATCCTGACATCAAGAACATTTCGAACTCACGCGTGTCGTTGCGGCCGGGTAAAAGCGGACAAGTTGCCTGATTGGAAACCTAACAAGTTGCCAGCAATCGAGAACAAGAAATCGATTTATTGCGCGAGCATAGATAGGCCATCACCGACTTTGTTCTTTAATCTTTTGTTGCCGGGCGCTCGCACCCGAGCGAATTTGTCCGGTGAGGCCCGCGGCTCAGATCTGCCCAGCAGGGCGCGCAAATCGCGTCCTGATTCGGCGATTCATGCGATCCTAAGACTGCTCATCGGTCGAAGGCGATCGTCCGACCTTCTCCTAATTATCGCTTTTGGAACATGGCTTCCCTTCAATATTTGCTTTTCCGATTAATTTCATATATAAAATCCTGCGTGCGCCAACGAGACTCGCCCAGCGTCCATCTTTTTGCTTAGAACTCTTAGGTCCGATGGAATTTAACCGAGTCGCTTGACGCCGTCAGCATTATTGCCATTTGCGTCACCTGACCCGGTTGTCGGCTTCGACATTATGAAGACACAAGCGCCTAAGGTTTCCACCCGGTATCCGACTCCGGCTCTAGAAAAGGGTTTGGATATTCTAGAGCTGTTTGTCAGTGAGCCGTCAGGGCTCACGAAAAGTGACGTGGCGCGCAAGCTCGGTCGTACGATTTCAGAGATTTTTCGGATGCTGCTATGTCTCGAAGAACGGGGTTACATTGCGCAGGCCCCGGATAGTGAACGTTACCATCTCACCTTACACTTGTTTCGGCTCGCCCTAGAGCATCCGCCAATCAAACGTATGACGACGCAAGCCTTGCCGATCATGCAGCAGGTTGCTCACGAACTCAATCAGTCTTGTCATTTGGGGGTGCTCAACGGGGGCCAAGTTGTGATTATTGCGCAGGTAGATTCTCCCGTGAGTCCAGGTTTCTACGTCAAGGCCGGTGCCGTTGTGGATCTGATGCATGCTGCTACCGGTCACGTCATCCTGGCAAACCAAACGCAGGAAGCTCGTGCACGTGCCATACAGACTTGGTGCAAACGCAACAAAACTGTGGCTCCGCGTGACCTGACTTCTCATCTTGCCGCCATTAAGGAGCGAGGTTATGAAGAGAAGGAAAGTTACGAAGTGGAGGGAGTCATCAATGTCACCTATCCGGTCTTGGACGAGCATGGGTACGCAGCTGCTGCGCTAACTGTTCCCTATATCCGCCGAATCGGCGACAGCACCACGACAGCCACCGTGCGCCAAGCCTTGCAGCGAGCCAGTTCTCAGCTTTCCCAAGGTATCGGGGGAACCTCGCGGGAGCGCCTGAAGTTGGACACTCAAGCGCGCTAAGGCGCGCTGTTTAGGGCCAATCCACAGCTGGTCCCCAAAGCGCTACTGTCCGGCTTTTATTGACAAATTAGTAGTTTCGGGAATAGAACTTATGATTCTAGATCGCCGTTGCAGGAAAAATCACATGCATCTCGCCGGCGCGTATTGGAACAAGTCTATCTCATCTCGCCTGGTGCGACGGGACCTTCGAAGGAGAGTTGATCTATTTGAGCGACCCTATAATCACAAACGTTCGCGTCCTCGATCTGCGCTTTCCCACCTCACGCCACCATATCGGCTCGGACGCGGTCAACACAGACCCTGATTACTCAGCGGCATATTGCATTCTGGAAACAGATTCGGGCCTCGAAGGATTCGGCCTCGCCTTCACCTTGGGACACGGAACGGAACTGTGCGTGCTCGCTCTCGAGTATCTTGCGCAGTTTGTCAAGGGTCGCAGCTTGTCTTCTGCGACAGACGACATGGTCGCCTTTTCGAGACAGCTTACGGAGGACAGTCAATTCCGGTGGCTCGGACCCGAAAAGGGCGTAATCCATCTGGCTGCCGCAGCTCTCATTAACGCTGTCTGGGACCTCTATGCGCGAAAGGAAGGCAAGCCTCTATGGAGGCTACTGGCGGATCTTGCACCCGAAGAAATTGTCCGTTCAATCGATTTTAAATATATTGACGATGCGATCACCCCCGACGAAGCCCTTGATTTCCTACGGACGTGTAAACCTTCTCAATCCGAGCGCCTAAGGATGCTTGAGAAGAACGGGTATCCCGCATATACAACATCCGCAGGGTGGTTCGGCTTCAGTGACGACAAGATTCGGCACCTCTGCAGAGAATCTCTCAGTCAGGGATGGACACATTTCAAGCTAAAGGTCGGTGGCAATCCAGCCGATGATCTTCGTCGTGCCCGGATGATACGTCGAGAAATTGGCCCACACAACAAATTGATGATGGATGCAAATCAGAAGTGGGGGGTCATAGAGGCAATACAACGCACGAAACAACTGGCTGAACTGGATCCCTGGTGGATGGAAGAACCAACTAGCCCTGACGACATTTTGGGCCACGCTCGCATCCGCCGGGAAGTTTCCCCCATTCGCATCGCAACGGGTGAGCACTGCCACAATCGAGTCATGTTCAAGCAATTCATGCAGGCGGGTGCAATGGATGTCTGTCAGATCGACAGTTGCAGGGTTGCGGGCGTCAACGAAAACCTAGCGGTACTTTTGATGGCCGCTAAATTCAACATACCTGTTTGCCCTCACGCTGGGGGAGTTGGCTTGTGCGAATGCGTGCAGCACCTTGCGATCTTTGATTATCTGTGTGTATCTGCGTTGCTCGAAAATCGTGTTATCGAATTTGTAGATCATCTGCATGAACATTTTCTTGATCCCGCCCGCATCGATAGGGGCCACTATCTGATGCCTGATAACCCAGGATACAGTACCGAGATACGTCCGGAAACCTTGCTCGCATACCGTTACCCGGACGGCCCGGTCTGGAGTGACAGCCGGATTTCAATCGCAACGTAGAAGTAAGGAAATCAAGTAAACAATTCCAACAAGCGACCCCCAACAAGGTTTACCAGGGGTTCTTGGTCGCCTGACATCCAGCGCTCTAAACAACTCATGGAGGGAGCGGATTCTTGTTCGCTACATTCAGCGTACTTGTGGGTAGACCGGTAGACCCCGGGATCCTTCAAGAAGATTCGGTAAATGCTCGAACTCGCTGTAACGTAGAGGGTCTTGTAATCGGCATCTCCCCGCACAATTCGGCACTTTCTCCGGAAAATCAATCGTACCCAGGTGCTTGCCGGTAGGAGAACGAATCCATATACCGCCTGGTGCCTGGTGCAGCGCTGTACAGATTTCCTTTCTGATCGACCTTCATGCCGTCTGGCGCTCCTAGCCTCGTGCCTAAGGTTGCATCGCAAAACACCATTCCGTCAACCAGCGTTCTGTCGGCCCTCACGGTATACCGCATCCAAATCTTTTTAGGCTCAGAGTTGTTGTTGACGTAGAGGTACCTTTCATCCGGCGAAAAAGCAATCCCATTCGGACGAGGCAAGTCCTTGATTAGGAGTTGCAACTGTGCGCGAGGTGGCTGCGGACCGGGCATCCGGTCCGAGGCACTGGGAATCCGATAGTTCGGCCTTTGAATCGAACTTTTAATCGCAAGTGGCGTTGGAGAGTCGGGTAACGAAGAGTATAGATAATTTAAATGATCTTGATCTAGATTCAGGCTCACAGCGGAAAGGAAGCTTAGCTATGACCATCGACACGACCGTAGGTATGGAACAAACCCGGCGAATTGCCGCAATCACTGGCGCCGGCTCAGGAATCGGTGAAGCAACTGCATATCTCCTTTCGAATTCGGGTTTCGACATTGCAGTGCTCGACATCGACTTGAACAAGGCACGAGTCGTTGCTCAGCGAATCTGCGACAGCGGAGGCTCCGCGTTACCGGTGTGGGTTGATGTGACGGACTTTGATTCGGTTGAGCAGGCTTTTGCAACTATCGAGTCATGGCGAAAGCCCGTTGACGCTTTGATCAACAGCGCCGGAATCATGAAAGTGGCATCTGTATTGGAGTGCCGATTAGCTGATTTTCAGACCGTGATGAAAATCAATGTCACAGGCGTTTTTCTGTGCGCGCAACGAGCGGCGAAATCCATGCTTGCTCAAAAGTATGGGCGAATAGTTAACCTCGCATCAATAAGTGCCGAGCGCGCGGGGATTGGTCGGGTTGCATACGGCACATCCAAGGGTGCCGTTTGTGCACTGACCCGGCAGTTTGCGCTTGAACTGGCCATTGGCGGAGTCACGGTCAATTGTGTTGCACCGGGTCCGATCACCACTCCCATGACACGGGATTTCTATACACCAGAAACCAAAATGGCCTATGAATCAATGATCCCGATGCGAAGACTAGGAACCGCGGATGAAGTCGCTCATGCAATCGCGTTTTTGGTATCTGACAGTGCGAGCTACGTCAATGGAATCACGCTTGTCGTAGATGGAGGTTACCTGGCGGCCGGCGTGGGCACCACCGGCACGCTTCACGTTTAGACCGCACTGAACGCTGGCCATGCCGTCGCGAGTGGCATATGGACGGCGCTCAAAGGATAAGCCGTTCTTACGCGCCTTGATGGCGGCGCCCTTCTGGAAGTTTCGCACGCCTCCCAATACTCGGTCTTCCTTGAACTCACTCAGATCCTCATTTTCGCCGAACGCATCGACAAGCGGAGCATGCATGCGAGCTGGCCAAACACGGTTGCAGTGAATGTTCAGAGACAAGCAGTCTTTGACGAGAGAAAGCGACATCGCCAGCACTGCTCCCTTGGTCATCGAGCAGGCAAATCGGTCGCTCAACCCGCGAGTGGCCGCGATTGAGGCCATATAGAGGATTACTCCAGCCTTGCCGCTTCACCATCAATGGAATCGCGGCCTGCATTGTAAGGCTTTCACTCTGATTACAATACTTGTAAAGCGGTTACCTTTTGCGAGTCTATCGAATCGCGAAATGAATCGGAGAGAGGAATTGCAGTGAACTTGCGGTTGAGCAGCCTTGCGCTTTGGACGATTCGTTTCGGCGGCGTATTCATAACTCAAAATGCACTTGCATTCACAGATTCACATCGTGAAAGTACTCTTGTGGCGTACAAGAAATGCCGCATTCCAACAGAAGATGGGAAGAACCCGCAATGAAGAAAAAACCATCGGAGCAGGTCGGCCGGCTGTACTCCACACCTGCGCTTGAAAAAGGGCTGGACATCTTGGAACTATTTGGTGACGAACCAGGAGGGTTGAGCAAGAGCGAAGTTGCCCGCCGCCTCGGCCGCACAGTGCCGGAGATTTTTCGAATGCTTTTGTGCCTCGAGACTCGAGGCTACATCTCGCAAACGCGTAGTGACGAACTCTACCGGTTGACCCTCCATCTATTCAAGCTGGCTCAAGAGCACCCGCCAACCAAACGAATCATTACGGAAGCTCTGCCGGTCTTGCAGAACGTTGCCCAGGAAACGACGCAGTCGTGTCATCTGGGAGTGCTTGAGGGCGGGACAGTCGTGGCGGTTGCACACGCTGATTCGCACGCCAGCACGGGATTCTATGTAAGAACGGGTTCTATCTTCGACCTAATGCATTCGGCTACTGGGCAGGTGATCCTGGCTCATCAATCGCCGGAGGCTCGCTCTCGTTCAATCAAGGCGTGGTATGAGCTGACGGGCAAACGCCTCCCAACCGACTTGCAAGGTCACCTTAATGAAATCAAGGACCGGGGGTACGAAGCGCGAGCCAGTAATGAAGTTGATGGAGTAACGAACATCTCGTTTCCCATTCTAGATCATCGAGGGAACGCCATAGCGGCATTAACCGTTCCCTTTCTCCAGAGGATCGGTGACCGAACAACCACGACAACCGTAGGTCGAGTCTTACGACGAGCAACCCAACAGCTATCGCAGACTTTGGGCGACATCAAAAATGAGCTTGGCGAGGCGGGTAGCCGCTCCGCGGGGGGTACTGTCGCATCGCGTCTCGGTCAAAATGGACGCGCGATGAAGGCAATGGAGATCGATTGGCGGTATACGACACCTGCATTGGAAAAAGGGCTCGATGCTCTGGAGCTATTTGCGTGCGAGTCGGGAGGGCTTACAAAAGCGGAGGTTGCCCGCAAGATGGGCCGAACGATCTCAGAGGTTTTTCGGGTGCTCATATGCCTGGAAAAGCGAGGCTATATCGCCCGATTTGGCGACGACGAGCGATACTTACTCACCTTGCAATTGTTCAGGCTGGCCTGGAGCCATCCTCCCATCGAGCGTCTTGCCTCTGAGGCCCTGCCCATCATGGGCAAAGTCACTCGTCAAATCAGGCAATCATGCCATTTGGGAGTACTCGATGGAGACCGAGTCGTAATCATCGCCCAAGTCAATGCTCCACAGAGGAGTGGCTTTTATGTGAAGTCCGGCGGCATTGGTGACCTCATGCGGTCGACAACAGGGCAGGTAATCCTCGCGCATCAGACGATGGAAGCTTCATCTCGGGCAATAAGCCTATGGTGCAAGCACAATGGCTCGAGTCCACCGCACGATCTGGCACGGCAATTAAGCCGGATCCGACAGCGTGGATTCGACCAACGGCCGAGTTATGAGGTCAAGGGCGTTATCAACATTTCCTTTCCCATCCTAGATGACCGGGGATGCGCTGTGGCAGCCATTAGCGTTCCGTTTCTTCAGAGAATCGGCGACGCCACAACGCCTGACACGGTCGTCGAAGTTCTGAGAAAGGCGAGTTGCACTGTGTCACAGGCAATTGGCGGCATGACAAACCGAGATGCGCATCGGACATAGCCGCAATATGGTGCCTTATAGTCGGTCTCAATTGCCACTAGGAGCCTGTTCGGCACTGTCCGTTGGGCGGACTAAAATGCCGCTCCTGACAAGTGGCAGGAGCCACGCATAAGGGAAGGTGACACGGATAGGCGGGCTCAAAAAGGCGCGGAGCCTATTTTAGGTCAGGTGAGAGAGTAGGAGTGCCGCAGAAACGACGTTCAAAAACCGAAATAGACGATGGATATGACACGGTGCTGTCGAGCGTCTCGCTGCTCCTGTTCTACCTTCCAATGGGAGAATCCGCAGACAAGGTCAGCGAATTCAGCCGCAGGAAATCTCCCCAAGGATTTCGCAGACGCCGGCTGCGAAATTGCCGACGGCTGTCGACGAAAGAGCTAGAGTCTTGATCTTCAAGGAGGTGTAATGAGACAGTTCAGGAACGATATGCAATCGAATTGCGTGTGGATCGCAGTGCTTTTGGCCAAGTCCTTTCTCGTTTCTCGGCCCCCCATGGCGGAACGATTGTGAAGGTTCTCTCCGCTGCTCGGCTGCCGGGGCAAACCTCAAACGCCGGATATGCACCTTGATGCCGGCTTCCCCCTTGCCTATCTCGGACTCAAGCCGGCAATAACATCCCTAATGTGCAAGCGGTGAGTGCAGATTCCTCTGCAACCGGGGTTGCTCCGTCCTAATCGAGACCACTTCTAGAACCCCGGCTCTCCGATCTTCTTCCTGGTAATATTTTTCGTGAACTTCCCCATCAGCGGCTCAATCTCGGCAGCCTTGCCCACTACCACAATTACCAGGTTGTCCGCGCTCGGATAATACTTCTCGAGCACCCGCTTCTCATCGGCCAGCGTCATCTTCCCCAGCGCCACGAGGTTGGCGTTGAACTGGTCGCGAGTAATGCCGTACAGCTCGTTGCGCGCCATGGTGTTTGCCAGCGCCTGCGAGGTCTCCATCTGCGGCGGCAGCGAGCCCGCAATGGTGTTCTTCGCCGAGGCCAGTTGCGCTTCCGTAAAGCCCTCAGCGTGCGCCGTGTTGATGACCTCCAGCGTCTTCTCCATCGCCGGCCCTGTGGTGGCGTTCCGCGTGAAGGTCGACATCACAAAGGGCCCCGGCACCAGGGACTCCGTAAACCGCGAGTATGCCCCGTAGCTGTACCCGCTCTTAATGCGAAGTTCCGTGTTGAACAGCGAGGTAAACCGCCCGCCATACAGCGTGTTCACCACCTGGATGTTGCCGCGGTCCGGATTTGTAGCGTCAATGCCCACACTGCCCATGATGAAATAGGTCTGGGTCGCATCCGGCTTGTCCACCAGCAGCAGCCTGCGCCCTGTCACCGGAGCTGTCGCCGTCAAGGCAGGCTTCGCCGGAGCCGCCGCTCCACTTGCCGAACGACTGCTCCAGCATCGCCTTCATCTGCGCGCTGTCAAAGTCTCCCGCCACCGCCAGCACCGCGTTCGCCGGCGTGTAATTCGCCTGGTAGAACGCCAGAATATCGACCCGCGTGATCGCCTTGATCGAGACCTCATCCCCGTTTGCCGGCCGCCCATACAGGCCGTTGCCGTACAAAAACTTGCGGAAGTACGACTGCAACGCGGCCTGCGGCTCGTCCTTAATCCCGCGCGCTTCGTCCTGCGCCCGTTCCAGCTTCTTGCTCACCTCCCCGTCAGGAAACGTGGCATGCAGCTCGATATCCGCCACCAGCGGCAGAGCCGTCGCGGCGTCCTTCTTCAAAAAGTCAGCATACACCGTTGTCGAATCCGGTCCGGCCGAGCTGCCGAACTGCATCCCCATCGCATCCAGCTGGTCGGAGACCTGGTCCGCCGTGCGCCCCTCCGTTCCCCGGCGCAGCAGTTGCGCGGTCAACATAGCCACGCCTTCCTTCCCCGCCGGGTCATACACCGACCCCGACCGCAGCGTGAGGTTCATGCTGACCAACGGCGTGTCGTGTTTCTCCAATAGCAGCACCGTCAGCCCATTCTTCATCACCACGTGTTCATACGCGGGCAGCACAAACGGCTTCGGCGGAGGCGGCACAATCTGCCCCGCCGCCTGACCGCTCATGCAAGCGCCACCGGTAACCGCACCCAGCAACACAGGCAGTGCATAAGCCACAGCTTTTGAAAGCTTCACTTTCCTCCTCCCGCCGCTGCCGGAGCCCCGGTTGCATCCTGCGCGCTCTTGTCCGGAATCAGCGTCGCCACCGTCCGGTTATTCGCGGTGAGATACTTCTTCGCTACCCGCTGCACATCCGCCGCCGTCACCGCGTTGATCAGCTTCTCTTCCTGATTCACATGCTGCCATCCGCCGAAAAACTCCTCGGCAAATCCGATCGCATTGGCCCTTCCCGCGATCGTCTGCAGTTGCCGGTAGTTGTTCGCAATCATCTGGTTCTTCGCCTTGGTCAGCTCCGCCTCGGGTATCGGCGCGTTCTGCAGCTTCTCAATCTCCGCATAGATCGCCGCCTCCACTTTCTCCGGAGCTACCCCATCCCGCGGTTGCGCCTCCACGTAAAACAGACTCGGATCGAAGCTCGACCGAATGAACGTGTTCGCTGAAATCGCCAACTGCCCGTCCACCAGCGCGCGATACAGCCGCGAGCTCTGCCCTGTGGTCAAAATTCCGTCCAGCACCCGCAGCGGATACAGGTCCGCATCCATCGCATCCACGGCGTGATAGCCGATAGCAAGAATCGGCAACTGGGCGAACTTGCGAATCACCACGCGCCGCTCGCCTTGTTGCGCCATCTCCTTCGTGCGCACCGGCGGAGGCGGATCATGTGCCGGTATCGGCGCAAAATACCGGTCCGCCAGCCGGAACACCTCCGCCGCCTTCACGTTGCCCACCACTACCACCGTGGCATTCGTGGGCGAGTAGCCCATCGCGTGGTAATCCTCAAGATCTTTGATCGTCCACTTCTCGATATCGGTGGGCCAGCCCACCACCGGCCAGTGATACGGCGAGCTCTCAAACGCGGTCGCCTCCAGCAGTTCCGTGAGCGTACCGTCATTGCTGTTATCCACGCTAAGCCGCCGCTCGGAATACACCACCTGCCGCTCGCTTTCCACCACCTTTGGATCAAACGCCAGATACTGAATGCGGTCCGCCTCAAGGTCGAACAGGAGCTCCAGCGCCGACGCCGGCGTCCAGTCCGTATACACCGTCATATCGTTGGTCGTGAAAGCATTGTTGTTCCCGCCGGCGTTGTCCATCGTGGAGTCGAACTCCCCCTTGCCATACTTCTTCGCGCCGTTGAACATCATGTGCTCAAAGAAGTGCGACAGGCCGGTGATTCCCTCATGCTCGTTGCGCGAGCCCACCCGGTAGAACGTGTAGAATGCAACGTTGGGAATCGAGTCATCCTCCTCGACGAGGATTTTCATCCCGTTCGGCAGGGTCTTCGATTGCACGTCGATTGCCGCATGAACCCGCGGCGCCATTGCGGCCGCGAAGACAGCAAGCACCAGAGCTGCGCTGAGACGATGCATCCTGGCTCCTTGGTGAAGCGTGTAGTGAGCAACATCCTATCAGCCTCTCCGCAACCGCTGCGAACCCTTCCCCGCACACAGGCTCGTCCCGCCCGAGGTCGCAAGATTCTGGCTGGCTTTCAGGCAGTGATCGGCCTCGATGAGGGCGCTGGCGATGTATCATCAGCGACGATCACCCGGGTCGACATATAGGCAGTAGTGGCGAAGGAGGCACGCCAATCGATCGCGGCTGACTCTAACCGCAGCCCGCGCCGAAGCAAGCGCCGCCATGCTTCAACGGGTGCAGTTTACGAACTCAATTCGCTCAGCTTCTTACCCACCGCGCCAGGCCCAAAATTGATGTGAGCATCCTTGATCGAAAGCCCGACCACTTCGATACGCTTCAGATCCCGTGTTCCGATCCCGGCTTCTTCCGCGAGGCGCAGCGAGTTGTCGCCCCGGATGAACGGCGAGGTGCCGCGTTCAGCATACGGATCGTAGCCCATTACTGCCATGCCCACCGCGTCCACGTTGACCGCATTGAGGCCGGCAATGATCACGCCCGGCGTCATCTTTTCCAGACCAGCGAGCCACGGACCTTCCCCTCCCCGCACCGTCTCCACGCCGTCCACGATCGCGATATCAATGGGCCGAATACCGTTTTGATCAACCAGAATGCGCGGAACCCGATAACCCGGATCGCGCGGCGAATCGGGATGCAACTCGGCATCAACTCCCGAGGGCGCACGCGTCGTTCCCTCGTGCAGCACCTGCCCGCGCTCCTGCGTCGGCCGCTCGTTCCCGCTGGGGCCGCAGTCCCCGCCATAGAGCGAGCAGGGCGTGTTGCCGAAGTTGTTCTTCATGGTCATGGTCACGCCGGCAATCCAATGGTTCTTCAGCTTGGCCATTGAGGCGTACACATCGCACTGATAGAATGCCGGGTTCAGGTGGTATGCCGGGTAGGAGTACCCGCCCCAGGGCACCTTCATGCGCACATATTGCTTGTAATTGCCCAGGTTCTGCACGTTCTCCCAAACCACCGGCACGCCCATGTTGTTAATCGTGTTGACGTCGAGGCCATAGCGCGCCCACAACGAGAGATCCTGATCGGCGGGAAAGAAGCTCTCAATCATGCGAACACGCCGCGCGCCCGCCTTGGCAAACAGATGCACGGTCGCCGCCACAGACTGCGGATTCGTCCGGTAAGGAAGCTCTGGCGTCAGCGGCCAGTTCCTCGGGTTCCCCGTGAGATTCAGCTTGAGCGCAACCGTCTTTCCGCGCACCAACTTCTCGAGCCCGCCGATCTGATCGAATGCGTGCGAGAGTTGCTGCCCGTACTGCGCGTAATCGCGGCAACGCACGATAGCGACCCGGCTCGCTGGAGCCTCGGCCGTCATCAGCTTCGGCGCGCAAAGCGCGGCAAGCGTTGCCGCACTCGTGGTAGCCAGCATCTCTCGTCTGTTCATGTCATCCGTCTCCTGCAGGCTATGCTACCTCGGATATGATCAATTGCGCGTGTCTTATTTGATATCCAGACGATCGTTTTGCAGGTTGCTGGCCGCGGCCCCGCTGTCCCGAGCTTTCGCCGTCCAGAGCAACATGTTCCTCTCCTTGAACAGCGTCCTGCTGCAAGGTCGCGTTCCATGGCCTCACTTCGCGCGCCTGGCCGCGCAAACCGGCTTTCCCGCCACGGATATCATGCTTCGTCCGGCCATGCAAGCAGGCGTCAGCGTGACCAACGAGCTGCTCGCCGGACTTAAGATCAGGCCGGCCGTTATCGATTTTCCGGTCGAATTCCGTAAAGACGATGCAACCTTCAATGCTTCGCTCACCCAGCTCGACGCTGCCGCCCGGTTCGCTGCCGCTATCCACTGTCCGCGCATGATCACATACATCATGCCGTCGAGCGACACGCCAAAAGACGAACTTCGCCAAATCTACAAGCAGCGGTTTACCGAGAGTGCCCGCATTCTGGCGCGGTTCAACGTCCGCCTGGGCCTCGAGTTTCTCGGTCCGCTCGAACTGCGCAAGGCGCACAAATACGAATTCATCTGGCGCATGAACGAGATGCTCGCGTTCGCAAAGGAATGTGGACCCAACGTCGGACTGCTGCTCGATTCCTGGCACTGGCACCACGCCGGAGCCACCCCGGAGGACATCGTTGCGGCCGGCCGCGATCGCATCGTACATGTCCACTTCAACGACGCGCCAAACCTGCCTCCGGAGCAGATTCACGACAATCAGCGTCTGCTGCCCGGCGAAGGTGTCATCAATTTGACCGGCTTCTTGCAGGCGCTCCAAAGCATCCACTACAACGATGCGCTCAGCGTAGAAGTCTTCGGGCGAACCAAAGACATGGCACCGGAAGCAGC
Organism: uncultured Acidobacteriota bacterium; assembly: GCA_963846375.1. GTDB lineage: Bacteria > Acidobacteriota > Terriglobia > Terriglobales > Acidobacteriaceae > Telmatobacter. The sequence continues at coordinate 408,122 of CAWJVV010000001.1, read as the reverse complement.
AGCGAAAGCTGGCCTCGAGAGCTCACTTGCTGTCTTTCGTAAGGCCGGAGTTCCCGAAGGCTGAAGGGACAAACAACCACGGCTTAGTCCATCCCCGAAGGCGGCCGCTTCTTTTGGTCTTCGAATACCGAACGAACCTTTAAGCTCGGTGAGATCGCGTCCTTATGCTGCACGACGCGATCCCAGCCCGCGAATACGCGTCGGCAGCGGTGACAATGTTCCTTATCGTTGTTGTTCGAGTGGCTGGGATCTGCAGTGCTTCGTCACCTTTCCGAGTCGGAGACTTTTCCCGTGCGGCTAAAGATGCTGTCGTCGGTAAGCGCATTGGCGTTTGAAGTCTGGAGGAGCGCCAAGCAGTCATTCGGAGTGGAGTGTCGTGATGGGATCGAGGCGCATGGCGCGCAGTGCCGGGACGTAGCTGGCGGCCAGCGCAACCGTGGTAAGCACGACCGTTACGGAAGCGAACGTGGTCGGATCGTTAGGCGACACGCCGTAGAGCAGCCCGGCCATGAGGTGCGACACGATGAACGCACCGGCCACACCCAGCCCGGCTCCGGCGGCGGCCAAACCGAGTCCCCGGCGCAAAACCATCTTGAGGACAGACCCTCGTTGAGCTCCCAGCGCGAGACGAATGGCGATCTCACGCCTTTGTTCATTCACAACATGGGAAATAGTCCCGTAGATTCCGAGCGCGGCCAAAAGCAAGGCTGTGGCCGCAAAAAACGCCACCATCTCCATCGAGAATCGCCTGACCGAAAGCGAATCGGTGAGCACCCCATCCAGGGTCTCGGCATGGAAGACAGGAAGTGTCGCATCGACGGACTGGACCTGCATGCGCACTTGTTCAGATATAGCGCTGGGATCGAGTTGTCCGCGAAGGAAGATGGTCACCTCTTTGGAGGCGTGCTGGTACGCGGTGCGATAGATCAGCGGAGTTCCCGCGTCCCCCAGCGATTCCGTGCGGGCATCCGCAATGACGCCGATGATCGTGGTCCATGCGGGCTCGGCGGAACTCACAAGCCCGCGGGTATCCAGATGCAAACGGACGCGTTTGCCAAGCGGGTCCTCGCCCTTCCCATCTTTGCCTGGCCAGTACATGCGAGCCGCGGCTTGATTGATGACCGCAACCTGGGGCGCCGTTTCAATATCCTGCTCGCTGAAAATGCGCCCGCGCAGTAGCGGCATGCCCAGCAGGTGAAAATATTCGGGAGAAACCGTGGGGCTCTCGATCAAAGGAGCCTCATTGTCCATCGTCTCGATACCTTCGCGGATCAATGGCAGTCGGCTGGGATCTCTGTGCCCCAGGGGCAGAGCGGTCTCGTCGCCGACCGCCGCTTCTTCTACGCCTGGCAGGGTTCTGGTGCGGCGGAGCAGTTCGCGCAGCAGGACCGTTTCCTGCGTGGCAGTTTGATATGGATCCATCGTGGGATCATTGGGCCCCGGCAGCCAGGTCTCAACGGCCATGACCCGGTCAGGATTGAAGCCGGGCTGCACCGCGAACAGATCCCAAAAACTGCGCAGCAGAAGGCCCGCGGCCACCATCAAAACCAGGGAAAGCGCCAATTCAGTGACGACCAGAACCTGGCGGGCGCGCGAGCGTTGCCTGGAACCTCCAGCCCCGCGTCCTTCCTGCCTGAGCGTACCGGTCAAATCAAGACGGCTCATGAGCCACGCGGGAGCCAGTCCAAACACGGCTCCTGCTATCACCGAGACAGCGAGAGCAAACCCAAGCACGCCCCAGTTGATCGATATATCGTTCATGTGCGGCAGGCTATCGGGAATCAACCGCAGCAGAAACTTCCTCGCGAAGAAGAGAATCGCAAAACCAGCAATGCCTCCCAGCAGGAACAACAGCAGGCTCTCGGTGAGAAGCTGGCGGATGAGGCGCGTTCTTTGCGCTCCCATAGCCTGCCGAACAGCAATCTCACGACTCCGCACGCTGGTCCTGGCGAGCAGGAGATTGGCGACATTCACGCAACTGATCAGCAGCACCAATCCTACTGCGCCGAACAGCAGAACGAGTGATTGGCGAACGCTGCCGACCACGGTTTCGGTGAGCGGAATCAGGCGCACGGTCCAAGCTGTCTGTACCGGATACTCCGCCGGATATTGCTTTTTCAGCGATTCAACCAGCGCATCCAGATGCCCCTGCGCTGCCGCAATCGAGAGACCCGGCTTCAAACGCGCGAGAACCGCTCGACTGCGCAGACGCGAGTCGCGCAGCGGGGGTGGAAACGGCACACCGGCAAAGCCGGCCCCCAGCCACAGCTCCACATTCTGCTCCTCGCTGGTCGCCCCCTGATCGCGAAAGCCGCGGGGCATCACGCCCACCACGTGATACACGTCGTTGTCCAGGCGCACCGCCCTGCCGAGAATATTCGGGTCGGCTCCGAATTCCCTCCTCCACAGTCCGTCGCTGAGGACGACCTCCAGGTTGTAGCCGGGAGTAGCATCGTGCGGATCGAATGTGCGTCCCAACTGAGCGCCCACGCCTAGGACCGCAAAGTAATTCGGCGTAACCTGCTTGAAGCTGAGACGCAGGGGCTGCGCCGTCCCGGTGAGATTCACGTTTGCGCCTCTACCGGTAATAGCCGCGGACTCGAATATCCCGGAACTCTCGAGGTCTCTCCACTCAGGGACGGAGATGCCGACGCCCTGCGCGCCTACGCCGGGAAGATCGTCCACGACGCGCACCAATTCGCTGGGGTTCGGGAACGGTAAAGGGTGCAGCAGAGTGGCATCGATCACGCTATAGATCGCGGTCGTGGCTCCGATTCCCAGCGCCATGGTGGCGATCGCAATGAAAGAGAATCCAGGAGATCGCAGTAACATGCGAAACGCGTAGCGCAGGTCGAAGAGCAGATTCTCGATGAGGGGAAGACTTTGCTCACCGTGATGATGGTCCCGGATGACGTGAGCCGCGCCAAGCTTGAGTGCGGCCTGCCGCCGCGCCTCGGCGGGCGACATGCCGGCCCGCAAATTCTCTTCCGTCTGGAATGCAAGATGTTCAGCGATCTCTTCCTGCAGGCGTTGGTCGGCACTTCGTCCTGTGGCGAAGTTAGAAAGGCGAATCAGGAAGCGTCGCAGGAATCTCACGTTAAATCCTCCGCCTTGACGTTGAAAAAGCGCGCGATGATCGCCGCGGTTTGCTCCCACTCGCGTGCCTCCGCCTGGAGTTGCTTGCGGCCGGCCCCGGTAAGCCGATAGAAGCGCGCGCGGCGGTTGTTGTCCGATGCGCCCCACTCAGAGGCAATCGCTCCATCATGTTCCAGCTTCAGCAGCAAAGGATAGAGACTGCCCTGGTTGACAGCCAGAAGGTCTCCGCTGATCTGCTCGACGCGCCGGGCGATTCCCCACCCGTGCTGCGGCCCCAAAACATCGAGTGTTTTCAGGACCATCAGCGCGAGCGTTCCTTGCAAGACGTCGGGCTTTTCCTTCATAGGGAACGACCTTTAGCTTTCCAACAGGAATAATGACACGGCTCCTTTTGGAAAGCAACAGGACTTTTGAACCTTCATTCTGCGACATTCAGGAGGCAGGTCCTGCTCGGCGGGCGTCAAGGCCACAATCCCACGGTTGTGCGCAATGCCATCCACGACCCGAGTGAACGCTGCGTGCGCGGAGCAAAATGTTCCGCTCTAACACCTGCCCGCCAAGCTGGGCTGAAGGATCTACGTCAATGCATTTGAATATTGCCGGATGCTCCCGGCTCGTCTTTTTCCAGTAGGAAGCTCAGCACGAACATCAGGGCGGCAGTGACTGCGAGGAGCCAGTAGACGTCAACATAGAAGAGAGCCTGAGCCTGTGTGTTCAGTGCGCCCTCCATTTTTGCGAGCGCGGCCCTGTTGCGCGGAATACAGATCAAGACCGGCTTGCCATAGTCATTGGTATTTCCCCGGGGATCCCATAGCCGCCAGCAACACATATGCGGAATGCCGGTAAATCAAACAGCTGATGCGGCCTGCATTTCGAGCACACGTGGTGCGTTATGCAAACAAGACAGTCGTTCCCCTCTCGCTGCGCGAATGAGTTCCGCTAGACGTGATGAAGTGCCTACCTGGCCTCAACTTACGTTTTCACGGAGTCCAACACTCGTCCGAACGGAGCCGCAGCGCGCTTGGGAATGAAGCGTTCAACGCTGCAGCTCAGAATGCAGAAGCTTGGCATCCGCCTCTCGCGAACTGCAGTTTTAGCAAGGTCTGGCATTTCCTGAAGGTCCCGTGGCAATCAGCTAGCGCCGAACTCCGCCAATGAGTGCAATGGGTCAAGCAGCTCTCCTAATCTCCTTCACCCCGAGTTTCAGCCGCCGTCGCAGAAGGAGTCGCAACGTTCCGCCGTCCGTGTACCCGACTTTCGTGGCAATCTCATCGACACTTGCCTTGCTGGTTTTCAAGAGATGCACCGCACGTTCAACGCGCAGACTTTGGAAATATGACATCGGAGACTTCCCAAGTGCGCTCTGTAGCCTCCGGGTAAGCGTTCTTTTGCTTGCGCCTACGGCTTTCGCAGCACTGTCGAGAGAAAATCCACGCGCGAGCCGGGCACGCGCCCAGCGTTCGAAGAGGCGAACAACCGGGTCGCTGTGCATCAGGTGATCGGTAAGTGCATAAGCCGTCTGAGAAGGCCTGGAGTCAACAATGAGATACCTTCCGGTGAGCGAGGCGAGTTCGGGGCTGACGCGACGTATCAGCCATAAGGCTAGATCCATATGACCTAGAGCCGCTCCGGCGGTCACAACGTTTCCCGACTTGACTACCATGTTCGATTCGTCCAGCAATACCTCAGGGTATCGTTCGCGAAACATCGGCGCCAACCACCAGGTGGTGGTTGCGCGCTGCTGGTTCAGCAGGCCAGATTCAGCCAGCACAAAGGTTCCAGCGCAAGCAGCGCTCAACATTGCCCCGTCGTTCGCCCATTCTCGAAACGCCTTCGCAGCGTCGCGGACGTCAGGCCTGGCTAGACCTGCTTTCAGAGTATCGGGCGTCCTGCATGCGATTGCCGGGACAATAACGCATTCAGGCCTTTGTCTTCCGACCGACTGAATCGGGACCTTCAGACCGTGTGCAGTTCGGACTGCCTTTCGCAGACCTACGATCTTGAACTCAAACTGAGGAACAGCGAGTCCAGTCATCTGAATTAATTCGTTCGCGGTTTGAAATGCGTCCAGAATCGCCGACAAGCCCAAATCGAAGACGCCATCGAGTGCAAACACATAAACGCGCATGGCACAGATAGTACCAAATGTGGCAGTTCTGCCACTGGTTAAATCGCCCGCTAGGGCGCAGATTGAGAGAGTGCAGTCCTGGCCAAGAGAGGAGCGACGAAATGACGACAATAGGCATTCAGGTCGCTGGGAAGCTCCGGGACTGTGTCCCGCCGCAAACTCTTCGCATTTGTCCGGTCATGGCACTTAGCCAGGTTTTAGCAGCTAGCGCTATTAACGGGCATCCGTTTTGTATGGCTTGCTCTTCGCAGTCGGGTACAAGTTCCACGCCCTCAGCCATTTCCTCAATTGCCATGGCCTGCCGGAAGGATTGGCATTTGCATTGCGCTTCCATCTAACCGAGGAAATGCGTGCAGTGCGCTTGGCGCGAACGAAGGTTCCCGGGGCAGGGTCACTCGGTCGGGAATAATTCAAACAAGGAGAGTAACTCAATGGAAGCAATTGGATTGTTCGTCACGCTTGAAGCACGGCCGGGCAAAGAGGCCGATGTCGAAACATTTCTGAAATCGGCTCAGCCTCTCGCGCTCAATGAAAACGGGACCCTGAAATGGTATGCGATCAAGCTTGGGCCGGGGAGATTCGGTGTCTTCGATACCTTTGCAAATGAGGGCGGCCGCAATGCTCATCTCACCGGCGAGATTGCGAAGGCGTTGGGCGCGCGCGCCAACGAGTTGTTCGCGACTCCACCGCAGATCGAAAAAGTGGAGATCCTTGCAAGCACACCTTTGAAGAACTAGATGCGACCAGTTCGAATTCGTCAGATGCCCAACGAATCGCGCGGAGATTGCCGCGAGACTCATCAACGTCAAACCGCCGGCCAGGATCACTTGATATGTGGGTGCCGGAACCGCAAGGAGTTTTGAAATGATTCAACATTCGCTACGGCAGCTGGCCGCGTTGGCAACGCCACAAGAATATCTGGGCCCATGCGTCGCGTCTCGACGAATCTGGAGGGCTACATCTACGTCACCCAACTCGCGGTCAAGCAGATGCTCGCTCAGAAGTCGGGCGGAATCTTCGTGGGCATCACCTCATCCCTGGTCGAAAATTCCATTGGTGGTCTGCCGGTGTCCCTGCCGATGATCACGAAAGGCGGTCTTGAGGCGATCACGCGCAGCCTGGCCTCTGAGTATTGAACATATCCGCTTCAATGCAGTCGCACCAGGAATTGTTGACACTCCTCTTCACAAAGACAATCCGAAGGAGTTTCTGAAGACCTTATCGCCGATGGGCACCATCTCCAGTGCGGAGGACATCGCAGGAGCTGTCGTCTATCTCACTGAATCGCGACATATGCCCTTCCGCTGGGTGTGCCGGTCATGCTTGAGGTAAGGTTCGAAGTCAACAACTGAGAACGAAGAATCTGATGGAAAGTTAGGTGATGAATTCAGATGTTCGCGTCCTACTTGACACAATAGCGCGGAAGATGTCCCGAGATCCGGCAGTGCTGTTCAAACCTCTCATCGTCAACAAGCGGTGAAGCTAGAACGATGAAGTCAGGAAGGCGCAGAGGTCAAAGCGTGAAATGGTGTGACGATTTGGAGTTGAATCCGAAAGAGAAACATGAAATGAGCAAGTCGCTTATCTCACGGCGAGAGATTCTAATCGAGGGTGCTGCCGTGTTGGCGGTCGCGGGGCTTCGCCTCCCGGCCGCTGCCACTCAACCCAAGCCCGCAAGCGCTCCTGCGCCGCAGAAACAAGATGAAGGAGACATTCACATGAGTTCGATCACGACGAAAGATGGCGCCTCTGTCTTCTATAAAGATTGGGGCACTGGGCCGACGGTCGTCTTCTCCCACGGCTGGCCGCTGAACGCAGATGCATGGGACCCGCAGATGCTGTTTCTCGGGCAGAAGGGCTACCGCGTGGTTGCGCACGATAGGCGTGGACACGGCCGTTCTTACACAAAACTCGGGTTTCGAGTCGATGATGATATTGTCAACAGCGACGATTTCCGCGTCGTCCAACTCACACCGCCGGGTTCAGCGGCCTCCGTCTCGTTCGGCACCATCCTTGTAGCGGCCGAGCAGGCAGGGTGGCCAGGCGAATCCAAAATGACCTTCTACCAGAAGTGGGTGGCCTCGATCTTGGGCGTACCTGGCTCACCATCGATGATCTGGGTACTGAGAACAACTTCCATGTTCTTTTTGTCGCCAGCTGCTTTCGCCAGGCGTTGAAGCTCGGCGAGATCGGCTGGATCTGTGAGGAACTCACCGGCCACTCGCGTCCCGCCACGGCCGACTCCAGCCAGGATCACAGCGAGATTTCCGGTGTTGGTATCAGTGAACCGAGCCACGATCGCATAGTCGCGATAGTTATTCGTCGCCATCTGGACACTCCGATCGATCACCCAACGCTGATTGGACCCGGTTGAATCGACAATCCAAAGGTGGGTCATGTCGGCGTCGTTGGCGAAATGGTAGCGGAGGGAATTGGTTAACCGCAGTGTCCAGGCATTGTCGAAGGCGCCAACAAAGACGGTTGGGCCGTGGCGGAGCTCGTCGAGGTTGGTTGCGCCTTCGCCTTTCAATGAGTATTGCCTGTCGTGGGACTGCAAGATGCCGGCGACCTTTACCGTCGCATTGAGGTCGTCGATCACCACCGCGGTCAGATTGTCCTTGAGCTCAACCTGGCGTTCGGGCGCGGATGCGTCCCGCAAAGCGATGACTGAGTACTCCATCTGGTCAGCGATACAAAGCAGAACCGGCTTCGGCGAATTGAGTACGGGGCCCCAGAATGCCTCGAAAGCTCCGCGTTGCGCTTGCTGCCACCAGAGAAAGCCCGCAAGAGCCGCAATCGACCCGACAGCGATCCCTGTCAAAAGAAGCCTGTGGCGGCTACGCCGGTTCGGGACGGCAACATGCGTTTCCACCGGAGCGGTTCCCGGCTCGGCAAGGACCAGGCTGTTCGGTTCGGCCGTGTTCGCGGGCCACTGAAACTGCGGAATGTAGGAACCAGAGGACAGGGTGATGCGCAGTTCTTCCCGATGTTCCGGGTCCTGGTAGTACTGCGCTGTGCGTTTGCGGATTTCTGCCGCGGTCACCCGCACAATCGGATCAGATGCCGTGTCATAGCTCGCATCCCTGCCGAAGATCTCAATACCGAGGGTGCGTTCCTTGATGTTGTCTACGGTGCCGTTCAGGGTGTGATTGACCACGAAGCGAAGGAAGTTTGGGAAGCGCTTACTGTGACTGAAATACGGACTAGCCAGCATCCGGTCGAGTTGGTCGTGGACCGCTTCTCTCGGTGTCCCATCCACAAGGCTCTGATTTGAGTCTGTGTCCCGCATTACCTGCTCCGCATGATCGTTGCGATTATACCCCGGTTGTGCGTTCTTTACCGCTATCGTCTAACAGGCCTCAACCCCTTGAAAACACGGATCCATGGAAACTTATCAGGTAAATTCTTTCCTCCTCTTGCCGTAAACCCTCCCTTTGACTGCCGTAAGGACCTTATCAATTGTGCTTGCGCGCGCTTAGAAGGGTGGCTGGATTTTCACAGCCAAGTTGTTTAGTCCGACTTGCCTTGATGGCTAATGGCAAGACGGTCCCGCGCGGTGGACCAAGGCTTGAAGGAGGCTTCAAATTGAGGAAGAGACGAAGTTGGAAATGCTCTCTCTGCTATCTGGGAGGGATCGCGGTCCTGGTGGGTCTGATTCTAGGCATCAGCCAACCCATCAATGCTCAAATCGCCACAACCACGGCAACGCTGTCCGGTGTCGTTGCAGACCCTTCGGGAGCCGTACTGCCGAACGCCACGGTGACTCTGACGAGTGCGGAGAAAAGCATCACTCGAGTCTTCAAGACAGACCAGGGAGGCCGGTACTTCTTCAATCAACTTCCACCATCCGCCTATAGCCTGACGGTTACAGCGAAAGGTTTCGAGACATATCAACAAAAGGGGATTGTCCTCGATGCCGCGGAAACAGCTACGCAGAACGTAGCGCTCACTGTCGGAGCCGAGACAATATCGGTCTCCGTGACCTCGGATGTCTCCCAGCTCAATACAGATAACTCCAATGTAGCGACAGACATTGAAGCAAAGCAAATCGTAGAGTTGCCGCTCAACGTACGCAACGTCTATGGCTTAGCCACGCTCAACTCTTCGGTTCAAAACACATCGGAATCTCAATTGCTTCTGGGCGGCGGCAGCAATACGACGGACACCGCGGACCAGGATATCTCGTTCATGAACTTTGCTGGCGGCTTCTTTGGAACGACAGCCTTCATGATTGACGGGTCGTGGGATACCGACAGCGAGTGGGGTGCGGTTGTTTTTGTTCCTGGCGTAGACGCGGTTCAGGAATTCAAGGTTCAGAACAACTCGTTCACGGCTCAGTATGGGTGGAGCACCGGCAACGTCGTCAATGTGGTCACCAAGTCGGGCAACAGCTCCTTTCACGGATCGGCGTATGAGTTCTATTCGAGCAATAACTTCAACGCCCTCAACTATTTCCAGTCGCCAGGCAGTTGTCAGGGCCTGCTCAATACCAATATCTGCACGTTCAGCCGGAACCAGACTGGCGCGACGGCTGGCGGTCCACTGTACATTCCCGGCCTGTACCGGCAGCGAAAGAAGACGTTCATCTTCGGCATCTACGATCACTTCACCTCAAACCAGCCATCTCCCTCGCAGTACACTGTGCCGGACACGAAGTTTCTGGCGGGCGACTTCTCCGAGCAGCTGGGAACCACGTCGATGGGGACGGACGCTCTCGGCCGACCCATCTATGCCGGCCAGATTTACGATCCGCGTAGCGGGCGCGCAATCACTGCGGGTGCGACCGATCCCAAGACCGGCCTCACGGCTACCCAGACCGGCTACATACGCGATCCGATACCGGGTAACATCCTCTCCAACCTTTCCGGCTACGCCCCGGATGCTGTCGGCGCCAAGCTGCTCAGTTACTATCCCGCGGCGCAAAAGCCAGGGAATGTGGCTAACAACTTGACCCTGGCCGGAGCGGCACCCACGTATTGGGACGAATTCGGACTCAGGGCAGACCACAATATTAACGACAACACCAGAGCCTACTTCCGTTATTCCTACAAGCGAGAGGCGAAGACTGGCACCGCCACAAACTGGGGATCCGATCCGGCAGGCCAAGGCAATCAGCGGCCCAACAACCGCTGGGGAATGTGGGCCGGGCTCTCGCGGATATTCAGCCCTACCTTCACGATGAACATCACTTCGGGCGTCCAGTTATGGCATGAAACCTCAAGTAATCAGTCGTTCGGTTTCAACCCGTCGGCGACTCTCGGGCTTCCCGCATATGTCACCCAGCAGGATCCACTGTTTCCCATCATCAACGTGGGCAATGGGATCTCCCAACTCGGCCCATTTAGCGGGAACGCGCAGGGTGTCACCAACCACGGCCCGATCGGCACGGTGGCTGCTGACTTCATCAAATCGCTCGGAAAGAACACCGTCAGCTTCGGGTTCATGGGCGTAGAACAGGTCTTCAGCCAGTTCAACTACTACTCAAACTCCCTGACGTTCGACGGGAACTTCACTACCGGACCGAACCCATTGCAAGGATCGGGCGTCACCACCGGCAACGGAGTGGCTGAGATACTGCTAGGCGTGATGGATGGCGCAAGCATCGGAACGCCGACCACCCCTTATGAATCGAACCATCTTTTTGGCGAGTATGTGCAGGACGATTGGAAACCGATCAACAAGCTCACACTGAATCTTGGCGTCCGTTATGAGATTCAAACTCCGTACACTTCGCGCCACAACCAGGGCTCGATCTTCGACCCGAACGCATTGAACCCGCTCAGCTATTCGGCAGGGATGCCGTTACTTGGCGCTCTCCAGTTCCTGGGACCCGGCAATCGGGGATTCTACAACACCAACTACCACAACATTGCACCGCGCCTTGGCTTTTCCTATCAGGCCATCCCGAAGGCGGTTATCCACGGCGGATACGGAATATTCTTTCCGGAAGCGGTTACCAGCTCGGGTTCAGACGATACGGATGGTTTCACCGCAACAACCAACGCCAACCTAAGCCTGGACGGCGGAGTTACGCCCAATCCGCATATCAGCACCAGCAATCCCTGGGGCGGCGTGTATGCGCAGGTCACGGGCAACGCCAACGGTTCGTATCAGCAAGACGGCAACGGCGTAGGCGGCGTTTTCAGGAGCCGGCCATCCCCTTACCTTCAACAGTGGATGTTGGGGGTGCAATATGCCTTCACGCCGAACGATCAACTGGAAGTGAACTACATCGGCAACCGCGGTGTTCGCATGGAAGGAAACTGGAACTACAACCAGTTGAATCCGAAATACCTGTTCACCGCATCGGGGCAACCCAATACAGCCTTCCTTAGCGGGACCGCAGCTTACAATCCCTTGGCCGCGCCGCTTCAGGCTCTGGAGAAGAATGGAAAGATTGCTCCCAGCTCTTGCAATATTGATAGCGCAACAGCGATGCCAAACTATCAACTACTCCTGGCCTATCCGCAGTATTGCGGCGTAAGCCAAACCGACGCGCCCGTTGGCCAGTCTCTTTACAATAGCCTGCAGGTAAGCTACAACCACCGCATCAGCAAGGGACTTACCGCGCTGGTCTCTTACACCTATTCCAAGTTCCTGGACAACGTGGAGGGCAACAACTCCTGGTCGTATAACGGAGCGGCGAACTGGGGAGCCACTGCAAACTACTTCAACATAGCCGGCGAAAAGAGCGTGGACGCGGGCGACATTCCGCACGCGCTGGTTGCCAGTTACGTTTATCAACTTCCCATCGGCCGCGGCAAGCCGGTCGGTTCGGGAATGAACCGCGTCGCGGATGCAGTGGCCGGGGGTTGGGAACTCTCAGGAGTCGCTACGTTCAGGGAGGGAATTCCACTTAGCGTCTTCGGAAACGATTGGAACTCCTACGGCGGCGATCCCAGGCCCGATGTCGTGGGGAATCCAAAACCGGCCCATCAAACAAAGAACAACTGGGCGAACATCGCTGCGTTCGCGTATGCGCCTTATGGCAGCTTCGGTACAGCCCCTCGCTACTTCTCAAATCTTCGCGGACCCCACTACCAGAACTGGGACACGGCTCTGGAGAAAAACTGGCTCTTTGGCGAGTCCATGAGAGCGCAGTTCCGCTTCGAAACCTTCAACACCTTCAACCATCCAAACTTCTATGCGCCGGGACCTGGGAACATGAGTTTGTATAGTCCCAGTAGTTTCGGGCTAATCACAACTGCGTTCCCCGGAAGAATTGTCCAAATTGCCGGAAAGTTCTATTGGTAATTCGACCGTGACCAGAGACTCCATCACTCACCTGGCACTGCTGGCCGTTTCCCTTTGCGGATTCGGCCAGCAGCCCAATCCTTCCCGACTTGAGCCTTTGCTGTCCAATGCGCGAACGGCCCAGGCGGCTGGCAACTTCGCCGAAGCAGTGTCAGATTACAAACAAGCGATCTCGCTCGACCCCAATGTGCCGCAACTCTGGGCCAACCTGGGACTGATGCAGCATCAGCAGGGAAATTACACCGAAGCCATTGCGAGCTTTCTTCACGCCAATCATCTCGATCCGTCGCTCTACGTTCCAAATCTCTTTCTGGGGATTGATTACGCCCATACCGGCAAACAACAGACTGCGGTTCCCTATCTCGTCACTGCTGTAAAGATCAACAAGTCGGATCCGCAGGCCGCTCTGGCGCTCGGCCGGGTATATGTTGCCTCAGGCAATTTAACCGGCGCAGTCGCAGAACTCGAGCGCGCTACCGAATTAGAACCGAAGCTCGGCGCCGCGTGGTTCGCGTTGGGCATCGCTCACCTGGAACAAGTTGAGAAGGATGCAAGGGACATTTCGGAGCACGAAAAGGAATCGCCCTTCGCCGGGGCACTTTACGCCGCGTCTCTTCAGAAACAAGGCCGATTTGGGGAAGCAGCATCCCTGTACAAATCCCTGCTTGCAATGCATCCTCAACCGCGTTGCCTCCGCTCCGAACTCGGTTTTTCTCTGTTCCGCGCCCACGATGAATCCGCCGCGAAGGAAGCATTTGCGAGTGAAAACGTTCAGCATCCGGAATGTTCGCTTGCCCTCCTGGGCGAAGCTCGTCTGGCGTTGGAAGATGACGACGAACGAGTAGCCGTGGAGCGACTAGAGCAGCTCTGGTCGCGCGATCATAGCTTCGTTGAAGCAAACGCCAGTCTGCTTATGGATGGCGTCCACGGAACCAAGACCCCGGCCATTGTGGAACTTCTCGACTCTCCAGAAGGCAAAAGCATTTCGCTCGATCTACGCAACACCCTTCAAAATTTGTTGAGTCCTTCGGATTCCGGGTCGTCGCAGCCTGAAGACATGAAAACTCCTTCCACAATCACATCTCGCTCCTCGAGTGACCGTACTCCCGAGGCGGCTTATCAAGCCGGGCGCTTCCAGGAATGCACCCGTCAACTGGCGCCCGCCCTTGCGCGCCTGACGTCAACGCAGCTCAGCTTGTTGGCAGCTTGCGCACAGTTCACCGGCAATGAGCACCTCGTCTCCCGGGCCGCGGCCGCGCTGCGGAAACTGGATGCTCGATCAATTGAGGGGCTCTACTGGTCGGTTCAGGCGAATGAGAAACTCGCCCTGGACTCGCTGGACCGATTTCAACTGATCGATTCTAGTTCCGCTGAAAGTCACGTCCTGCTCGGCGATATCTATCACCAGCTGGATCGAAACGATGATGCGCAAACCGAATACCTGAAGGCGCTTCAGATCGCACCGGGCAATCCAGCGGCCCTGCTTGGCGCAGCAACAGCTTATTTGAGCAACAACAATTTCTCCGCCGCTCAGCAAGCTGCACAGTCCGCTCTTGCCGCGCGGCCTGGCGATCCGGAGATGAACCTGATCATGGCCGAGGTCGAAATCGGCCGTCGAGATTATTCAGCCGCCGAGCCGTATCTCGAGAAATCTCTTCATGCCAACTCGCAGCCGCGCATTCATGCCCTTTTGGGCAAAGTCTACGCGGAGACCGACCGGCCTCAGCAGGCTATCAAAGAGCTTGAGCTTGGCGTTGCTAGCGACGATGACGGCTCGGTTCAATACCTGCTCTCGCGCATCTATCGTCAACTCGGCGATATCAAATCGGCGCAGGTCGCACTCGATCGTATGAAAACCATCAGAGACAAGCGCCGCGACCGTGGATTCAAATTCGTTCAGGATCCTGAGCTTTCGGCGTTGGAATCGTCTGGCGAGCCGTCAGCACCTTGATACCTTCCTTCTCTTCCCATTCCCCGAAACGAAGAGCAAACCGCCATTTCTTGGAGTCATCATGTACTCTTGCCGATGCCGTATTGCCGTAATTCTTGCACTCGTCACATTTTCTGTTTCAATTCCGGCGATCGCAAAGACTCAGCACGGATCCTCCGTCGCCGACCCCAATAGCGCAACAATCTCTGTTCCCAATGGCATTGAAGTTGTTTCAAACGGACTTCACGAGAGGGTAACGGCCCTTCGTGACGATGTCATACGCATTCGCGTCTGGCGCGGCAATACCGCATCAGAAGACGCATCCTGGGCAGTGCTTGGTTCATCTCGATTGGCCACACTTCCCGTTGAAGCACAGAACTCAAGAAAAGCATCGGGCTTTCGTACTGGCAAGTTGGTCGTCCAGATCGACAAAGTCTCGCTTGCTCTTACCATTCAGGATCCGAACGGCATCAAGCTCATGGATGACGCGCGCCCCATCCGCTTTGATGGCGATGCGTTCCGTATCTACAAAACCATGCCGCTGGACGAACACTACTTCGGGTTAGGCGACAAAGTCGGTCCACTCGATCGTCGCAACCAGGCATTCACACTCTGGAACACAGACGCTTACCGCTTCCAGGAATCAACAGACCCGCTTTACAAAAGCATCCCTTACTTCATGACCTATCGCGCCGGTCGTGCCGCCGGCATCCTGCTCGACAATACATGGCGATCGAGCTTCGACTTCGGCAAAGAATCACCCGACGCGTACTCATTTGGCGCTGCAGGTGGCCCCATCGACTATTACTTTTTCTTTGGTCCCTCTCCGAAACAAGTCATTGAGACCTACGCTTGGCTCACCGGAAAACCACCACTGCCGCCGCTTTGGTCTTTTGGATATCAGCAGTCGCGATATAGCTACATGACGCAAACTCGTGTCCTCGAAGTCGCCGCGCAACTCCGCGCCGACAAAATTCCCGCCGACGCAATCTATCTCGATATCGATTCCCAGGACAAGAATCGGCCATTTTCAGTCGACAAGGCGGCGTTTCCCGATCTCGAAGGGATGGTGGCGAAACTCAAAGCCGATCACTTCCACGTTGTGGCCATCACCGATTTGCACATCGCTAGTCTCCCCGGCCAGAACTACGCTCCTTACGACACAGGCGTTGCAGGCGATCATTTTGTGAAGAATCCAGACGGCACTATCTATACCGGCCGCGTATGGCCCGGCCCCTCAGTTTTTCCCGAATTCACTCGTCAGCAGACCCGCACCTGGTGGGGGTCACTTTACTCCTCTCTGCGCAAGGAAGGAGTCGATGGCTTCTGGAATGACATGAACGAGCCTTCCGTCTTCGACTCTCCAACGCTGACCATGCCGGTTTCCGTACTTCATCGCATTGACGAGACTGGCTTCACGCCGCGCGCCGCAACCCACGCTGAGATACACAATGTCTACGGAATGGAAAACGCGCGCGCAACGTACGAAGGCCTTCTCACCCTCGATCCCGGCACGCGTCCATTCGTGCTTTCACGTGCGGCCTTTGCCGGAGCCCAGCGCTATGCGCTCACGTGGACCGGCGACAACAGCAGCAGTTGGAACCACCTCCGCATGACGACCCCGATGCTTGAGAACCTCGGCATCAGCGGTTTTGCGTTCGCAGGCGCGGACGTCGGCGGCTATGCCGGCACTCCGACGCCTGAACTCCTCACCAAGTGGTTTGAGATTGGTTCATTTCAGCCGATCGACCGCGACCACACTGAAAAAGGAACCGGCGACCAGGAGCCATGGATCGGCGGCCGCTTGCACGAGGAGATTCGGCGTCACTTCATTGAGGAGCGATATCGTTTGCTTCCCTATCTCTACACACTTGCCGACGAATCTTCGCGTACCGGTTTGCCGATGTTGCGACCGCTGTTCCTGGAATTCCCCGATGCGTTTCCAGACCGTCATCCCATTGATGTGGACCTGCCGGCTTCGGGCGAATTCATGCTTGGTCCCGCTCTGCTGATCACTCCGCCGCATTATCCGGAAGAAACTGACAACTATGTCGTGGAACTTCCGTGCGATGGTTGGTATGACTTCTGGACCGGCGCACCGGTCGTACCCGCGTCTGAACCTTCTGGCGGCAATTCGGGCGCCGCTTCAGATGTTAAAGCCCCGTCCGTTCTTCAAATCACGCCGCGTCTCGACGAGCTTCCAGTCTTCGTCCGCGCAGGCTCCATTCTTCCGCTCGCTCCGCTTGTTGAGAGTACGAGCGAAGCACCGCGCGGGCCTCTCACCCTGCAGGTCTACGTCGGCGATCATTGTGGAGGGTCGCTCTATCAGGACGACGGCACAAGCTTCGCATACAAGAGCGGATCTTTCCTTCGCCTGGAATTCACGTGCGAGCGCAGCTCCAATGGTCTGCGAATTCATGTCTCGCAGCCCATGGGAACCTACTCACCCCTCTGGAATCAGATTCGGCTCGAAGTATTTGGAATCAAACTGCCGCGAAACGAGGTGGTCTTAAACGGAAACACGATCTCAACCCAGGTCGATCGTAATCCCGATAGCATCAGCCTTCTCGTTCCTTATGAGCGGAAAGAAATCGATATTCTTCTTCGATAGTCCCGCCGCCAAGCGCTCCGACAATTCACGAACCCGACGGTCTTCACAAGCTGCGGGGAAGCCGTGGGCTGCCTCTACGCGTCGTCACCGATAACCTAACGGAGTTCACTTCCAAGGGCCTCGACCGCTGCACTTCATCACGCCCGGGCGGCCGATGACAAGTCGACTGTGAGCTGGATTGCGGGCTACGCCTGCCTTAGTCATTAGCCTGCTTGAGAAGTCGAGCCAGGTTATCGATTCCGGCAGGGTCCGCATCACTCACTAATACAAACCTCAACTGCTGGGATTGCCAGGTTTCAATACCAAAGGAAGTACGGTGGTCCAAGACTGCGGGCTCCAGAAACGTGCGCCCCAAGTCCATCGAATTCTGAAAAATCAGGACAGATATCTTATGCTGATTCAAGGACACGATGAGCTGAGCTCCCGGGTGTTGATGGAAATACACCATCCGCCCTCCGACGAGGGCATATTGCGTGCCGTTGAATTCAGGTAGATTGAAAGAAAAGGGAATCTTGCCCTGGAACCAGGGCTTAACCGTATGCCTGTCGGTCGAAACCACGTCGACCAGGTTGGTACTTGACAAGGCATTGACATGGAGATCAGCCAGTTCTGTAAGAGCAGCCGAACGGCGCCCGTGCTCGACCCAGGCAAAAGTAGTCAGCAAGATCGTTGCAAAGGCCACACCCACGGGTACCAGCCAGATCAACCGACTTCGGTGCTTCGGCCGGACAATCTGCTTCTGAAGCTTGCGCCGAAATTCTGCACTCGGGGCAAAATATCCGCGAGCGGTGCGCAGGCTCCTCTGCAACCTGGCAATCTCAGCAATTTCCGAAGAGCAGTTCAGACAGCTTCCTAGGTGTCCCTGTACTTCGGCAGCCTGGTCCGGAGAAAGTTCACCATCCAGATAGGCGCCTAGCATAGTTGCTGCGGAACTACATTGCATGGGTGGACCTCCCTGTTGAACCTGCGAGCAATGCCTGGCGGAGCATTTTTCGGCCGCGCGACAAACGTGACATCACCGTCCCAATCGGCACAGCCAGTATTTGCGCAATCTCCTTGTAGGACAACTCTTCCATGTCACTCAGCAAGACCATTTCGCGGTAAGGAATAGGTAGCTCCGCCAACGCGTTCAATACGGAATGCGAGTTCTCCAGTTTCAGCACGAGGACCTCGGGCGTGATGTTATGAGCCGAAATATCCGCTCCGTCGAATTCGTCCTCCAGAAGCACGGTATTTTGGACCTTCAAGCCTGTGCGCGAAGTCAGGAAAGTGTTTCTCAGAATCTTGAACATCCACGAGCGGATATTGGTACCTTCCTCAAACGACCTGAATCCTTTAAGAGCCTTCACATAGGTCTCCTGCACTAGGTCTTCGGCGTCCGTACGGTCGCCGGTGAGCCAGTGAGCCAGGTTGAACAGCTGGTCAAAGAGTGGCATTGCCAGCTTTTCGAAGAACTCAGGGTCCATCTTAGCCTTCCCGATCGGAGCTGGGATCGGTCTGCATCCTACTTGCCCGAGGATACTCTCAGGAACTGAATGATGTCCGCGCGTTCATCCGCCTTGGGCACGTGAAAGTCCATGTCATTGTCCGGAACGACAGAGTCGGTGTCAATCAGCCACTTATTGAGTAAGGCCTCATCCCACACGATTTGTGCAGATTTGAGCGCGTCCGAATATTTGAATGTGGGAATGGTTCCCGCCTTTCGCCCAAAGACATTGCCAAGGCGGGGCCCTTCCTTGTCCGCTTCGAGCGAGTGGCATCCACCGCATCGCTTCACAAATAGCTCCTTGCCCCTCGATGGGTCACCGCCCATTGGCCCAGCCTGTGACAGCATGCGTTGAGTTGATAAAGCAACCGGTAGGAAAATGAATGTGAAAAACAACATTGTCACAAATGTGAATGTCAGTTTCGTGCGTTGTATCCTCGCGCGAATCTGCGAATCATAGTTCATGGTTTCTCTGTCCTCGAGCCGAATGTGGGCTTTCGCGAATTCTCGCTCACTTGCTGCCTGGTACGTCTTCGTTCAGCCTTGGCCCAGTCGTAAATCTGTTCCTGTTCCTGAGTGTTGAGGCGGTTGCCCGGATGAAGAATCAAGTACTGCTTGAGGGGCATCACGCCGCTTCGTGATTCGGACGCAATCCGGGTCAGCAGATCGATACGGGTGTCGGCCGTGTAGTCTTGCCATCGCGACAAATTAAGCGCCCTGCGACCCTCGTGTATGTCGCGCTCAATCATCCAAGAGACAGGCGCTAACCGCGTGTATGGCGGGTAATGGGTGTTCTCCGAGTGACAATCCCCACACTTCCTTGCGAGCACGCGCCGCACATCTTCCGGGACGTTGCTGCCCTGCAGGAGCGGAGAGTTCTGATCAACACCGGTGCGCAGGTTGCCCCAAGGATGAATTGCCGAGAGTGCGAAGCTTGCCGCGACCAAAGCCCCGCAACAGAATCCGAGATTTGCTGCCTTCATAGCAACAGCCGAGCCTCGTGGGATTCGACAGATGCACCAGAGAGCGAAAGATCGACCACAGCGAGATCGTGCTTTTGAGCAACAAAATTCACATGGGTGATTCCGAGGACATCACGGAGTTTGTCAGCGGGAACCTTCATAGGGCCTGGTGACGGTGCCGCCCCGGGTGCAGGTTGCGGGAATGCGGTCGACATCGCGGTGTGGAATGTGAGGTTCCCCTCCACCTTTTGCATGATCTGATGAATGTGCCCGTTGAGGACCGAGACTGATCCGAAGCGACGCAACATCGCAAGCGCTTGCTCGCTGTCCGAGGTGCCCCACCCCCAGGTCGGGTAAATCGCCCACAGCGGAATATGCGCGAAGACCACAATTGGGGTGCTGCTCTTCAGTCCGGCAAGATCCTGCTTCAGCCAATCCAACTGAGGCTGGCCTAATTTGCCCATGCCCTCGAGTTGCACGACGTTCACAAGCCCGATAAAGTGAACGCCCTTGTGGTCGTAGCTATACCACCCATTCCCCTTTGTCCCTTTGCCGTACCGATCCAAGTACATTTTCCCGTCATCGACAGAAGTGTCATGTTCTCCGGGCACATAAAACACCTGCCTCTTGGTCCCGGCCAGGACCTGCTCGAGAGTGTCGAATTCAGCGGCTTTGGAACTGTGTGTCAGGTCGCCGGTATGAATGAGGAAATCCGGGGAGTTCTGGTCCGCGCTGATTTTATCCAAGGCGGACTGCAGCGTCGCCGTAACGTCGGTATTGGCAGGCTTATTGAAGCCAATATGACTGTCGCTGATCTGAACAAAGCTGAAGTCCACCTGCTGACTGTCATTCTTTGGCCTGCCAAGCGCATGTGAGACCGGGACGCCGCCTGCAAACGTCCAGACAAGTCCCGCACCCGCCCAAGCCATGCACTTCAGGAAACCACGCCGATCCACGCCGTCGGCGCTAACCGATCCTCGCTCAACTTCGGCAATTCCTTGCGTCGAATCATCCCTTTTCCCAACGGTGTTCGTCACAATAACTCCTTTTCCCCGTTTCACCGACATTTATGCCTGTGTACTGATGGAAACTGCGCAAGCTCGCTTTTTATTCCTAGTGTCAAAAAAGAAAAGTTCACAGGTGGATATCGAGCGATAGTGAGCCATCCCAATTCCGGAGCCTCCATCGGGAACGTCGGCGCCCTCGTCTCCGCATCATCTCTTGGTGATTCCATAGAACATGAGCTGCTGTTCGCCTACATTCGAACATTTCGGGAATAGAACGTCCGCTTTCTGGTTCTCATCACAGCGCTATGAAGCGCGACGATCGAAAACGGATCGGAGAGAGCACCATGTCTGATGGGAATATGTCCAAGACTCCTCTGTCACATCAACCGAACTTTATGACGAGTGGAATGATTGCGATGAGTGTAGCCACTGCTGGAACCATGCTCAGTCGCGTAAGCCGCACCGAGTATGGCCAGACGTTGGATTACAGCGCAGGCGATTTGACCAAGGGCGACATCGCAATTCTTAGATTTCTTGCGGCTATGGAACTGATTGAATCGGATTTGTGGCAACAATATGAAGAGCTTGGCGGCGCAACAAGCTCTTCCGACAACAGGTATCGGCTCGCCCTGGAAGATCTCGATGCTCAGATCTCACAGCACATCACCCGTAACACTCAATGCGAGATCAGTCACGCAGCCTATCTCAACGCCTTCCTGAAGTCAGAAGGAGTAGAGCCGGTGGATCTTGACAGATTCCGAGTTCTGCGAGGCAGTACGGCGAATAGTGTTCACGATGTCGGACGCCTGACAAACCTGTTCCACCTGGATATGGACACGAAATGGTACCTTCGATACCGCAGTCTGGAGGATCCGGACTCTGGACCGTTCCTCTCGCCGACTTTTCGCATTGCCAATCGCCAGGCCATTCCACGTACAGAAACGGATTACGAAAGACCCGCGCAGATTCAAGCGATGGCGAATACTGCCGTCTTCCACTTTGGGTACATCGAGGATGCTTGCGCGAGGCTGTACTCAAGCTTGAGCCAGAACTTGAAGAGGGCTCGGGTTTTGAAAGTTGCCCTCAGTATCGGAGGTGATGAAATTGCTCAGTTTCTCACATGGGCGGATTTCGCACGCGTTGCCACCCAAGGGCCTCCATTCTGCTTCGGAAAGAGCCGACCATCGACTGAGAATGGCATGCCTTACTGGACGTCTAATATCCACCACCGGCAATCCTTCTCCCACGATGAGCTCAACTTCCCCGCCAGCGGCGACTTCATGAGCAAGATTCTTCGTCAGTGCCCGGCCGTCCTGCCGCGAGACGATCAGTTCGACGGGGCCGCGGCCACCATCAATAGCTTCACTCAAAATGGTCTCTTCGTCGCTCAATCACCGGACTTCCTGCGCAAGTTGGCCCAGATGGCACAGGATGCCGACGCAGCCGCACGCAGTCAATCGTCGCTTCGGGTCGAAGACGCCTTAGAATAGGCAGGCCGCTTGGACCGCGGACCCGTATTGCACACACCGATCGATTGCGCTCTTGGAATAAATCCAGATTTCAGGTTTGGTTATCGCCAACCGGCCTTGCTCCTACGATTTCGCATATGCGGCGTCAATGAACGAATCATGGCTGTCCGGTCACCATCCCACTATGGATGAGCGATCATTTCAAGTAGTCCTCTAAGTAGTTTATCTAAATACATCATAATAAATATCTTAGCTAAGAACCTGGAAAGCTATCGCTCCACCATCCTGAGCTATGGGGACACGTATTCCGGGCCACGATTTAGCGGCATGAGAGATCTCTCCAACCTACTGTGGAAAACGGATGCAAGGGCCACGCTGGCCGACGTCTACATCGCCGAGCGGACGGGCTTCTTCTGCTCGGGATTCACCGGCTCGGCATTTTGCATGTCCGACTGCCTGTCCATCCACTCATCAAGGCGGGAGCGCTTGAAACGCCAGCGATTGCCCAGCTTGAAGGCAGGCACGAATCCCTCTGAGGCATATTTGTAAAGTGTGTCGGGCGAGATGCCGAGATAATCGGAGGCCTGACGAATGTCCATGACTTCACGCACTTCAGGGACAAGGAGATTGGATCGCGCCGCGTTCCGCATAATGCCTCCGGTTTGGATGATTGCCTTTCAGAAGCCCCGGCGGCTGCCGGTTTCTTTGGTTATAACGCTGGTCTACCCGGAAGTTCAAGGGGTTTCCGGCGATTTCGCCCTTTTCACCTGTTGGGATTTGGACGCACACGGCCTATGAACGTTTCAGCCTGTGAACACACCCGGTATTTTGGGGACGGAATGCACCACGACCGCTACATTTTGGGGCATTGATGAGGAAGAGACGGGGAATACTTCCATAATTGGGAACGTCGTTTGGCTGGGGCGAAATCAGAAGAATGGTACGAACGGGCTGACTGCTGGTAGCCGGTGCCGCTGCGTTGCTTAGAGGGCTTTGCGCCACCAGACCGTGGGCTCGGCGGACAGAAAGCGGGTCTTTTCGCCGCGGGAGAGATAAAAGTCGAGAACCTGTTCCTTCTGGAAGGACCCACAGTCTGGCCAGGTTCCGTCCTTCTCCAAGTGGGTCGATTTCTCGTGCCGGTCAAGAAGAGTGATCTCCTCAGCGGAGCACTGGATAACCTGCTGAGCCTTGAGGGAGAATGCAGTTCCGGGGGGCGGCTCGGGAGGTACCTGGTTTGCGATCTTGGTCAACAGAAGAATGAACGCAAACGCCGCAGCGAAGATAGCTAGCTTTTTCATAATTAATGCATCCTGGGGTACCCCTCTAATTTGGCCCTATGGGACGCAAACTCGGCGCGAAGTCAACCGAAATGCACATGGGATGTGTGGATAACCCGTCACTAGAGTAATGCCAGATTGGTAAGCAGACAAGAAAAAGTTGGTCAAAAAAACAAGATGGGCGGGCTGTGTCTCAGCCCACCCATCTTTTGTCATCAGGTTACCGTTATTGTTGCTGGTCCTCACGACGGTGCAGGGTCGGACGATCGTCTCCGTTGGAGCCATCGGTGGTCTGCGGCGCATTGGGATCGGAGCTGGCGCGGCGAAGCGATGGTTTCTTGTTGTCCTTGGAGTCGACCAGGCGCCGCTTGTTCTCGATACGGGCCAGGCGAGCCTTCACGTCGTCAAATTCCGACGTGGTGACTGTGTACTCGTCCTTGGCAGGAAGGATTCTGGCAATCTCTTCCTGGGAATGGAGAATCCGGTCGGGTGTCTGCGGATGGTCGGAGAATGCCTTGGCCACCAGACCCGGCTTCCGTTTCTCCAGAGCCTGCACCTTCTCAAAGAACGCGATGAAGGCCTGAGGATCGTAGCCGGCCTTGTACATGTATTGAACGCCCAGATAGTCGGCCTGCGCTTCGAAATCGCGGGAGAACTTAAGGAAGGTGATGGGGACGGCAAACTGGGCTGCTTCGTAGATGCCGTAGCCGGTCCAGCTGTAGCCCGTCATCATGATCAGCGGGATGGTGCCGAGCTGCGCGTAGTTCATGCGCGTCATCTCGCGTGCGGCGTGGTGTGCACAGACGTGAGCGACCTCATGGGCCATGACGCCGGCCATCTCCGCTTCTTCATCGGCGTTCAGGATCAGGCCGGAGTTGACGTAGAAGAAGCCGCCGGGCAGGGCCATGGCATTGATTTCGTCGGAGTCGATGATCTTGATGGTGAACGGAACCTTGCAGTCAGAATTCTTGACGATGTTCTGGCCGATGCGGTTCACGTACTCGGTGATGACCGGGTCTGTAATAAACTTGGTGCTCTTCTCGATCTCCGACGCGTAGGTCTTGCCCATCTTGATTTCGCTGTCGGTCGAGTACCAGTTGCCCATGCCGCGGCCGCCGATGTCGCGATTGCCGACAGCATTCACGTCTTCGATGCTGCCCGTCTTTACGTTGACTTTCTGGCTGCCCGGCTCAACCACCTTCTCCGGGTCGACCGATGCGGAAGGAACGTCGCCTTTCACCGGCTCAGTCCCGACCGACGGATCCTTGTCCTTCTTGTTCTTGTCCTTCTTGTTCTTATCCTTCTTGTCGTCGGAGGTGGTAGCAGGCTTGTCGCCATCTACGGGCGTGGTCCCAGGAGCCTGTTGTGTCGTGTCGGGAGTCGAGGCTGGCTGCTGGCCGGCCGGATCAGATTGAGTACCCGGCGCAGGAGATGCCTGAGGGTCGGGCTGCTGCTGCGGGGCGGGCTGCTGGGGAGTCGACTGTGCCCATGCCGACGATGTAATTCCCCATGCAAGCACTGCTGCTGCCACCGCCATGATGGGAGCCTTGAATTCGCCCTGAATCCTGCTCATGACCTCACCTCTCGATACACTTGGGCCTTCGCCATTGGTTTAGACGCTAGTATCCCTTGATTAGGCAGCTACGCGCCACAATAATTCGAGAAATCGGCTCTTCGACAGTACTTGGAGCCCGCAGTCCGCTGAATTAAAGTGGATTGCACAGGAAAGCGAGGGTTCGTGCGGCTAGGAAATCCCATGGTGGCCCTTGTGGCTGTATGTGCCGGAATACTCGCCGCGGCCCAGCACCCATCCCATCCCCCCGGCCCGCTCGATCGGCTGCTTGGACCCCCGCCGCATGGCCGGCCCCCGGCAAGGGACGCGGTTTCGATTCCAGACGTAGTCGTCGATGCCACCTCCCTGGGGTCCCCGCTCCTGCTGGATAAAAACTGGCGCGTCGGAATCACCAGCAACCCGGCCGCGGCCACCCCCAATTTCGACGATTCAACCTGGGATGTGCGGAAAGCCTCCGAAGCGATCGCCGAAGTGCCGGACGAAGATCGGCCTCCCGAGCCGCCCCCGCACAGAACTCCAGGCGAGCCGGACGAGGCTCCGCCGCCAATCAAGGCTCCTGGCGGACACCAGAGGCCCTTTGCCTGGTTTCGCGCCCACATTGAGCTGGCGGCCAACCATGGACCCGTTTCCCTGTTGGTGCTGTTGCCCGTATCCCAGAGTGCGTCAATCGGTGCAACCAGCGAGGGTCCCGCCATTGATGTCTATGCCAACGGCAAAGAGATTCACCCCGAGGGCCCTGGCGGCGACGACCCAAGTCACTACCAGCTGATTTCGCGGGTCTATAACCTCAACATCCCGCCTTCAGAAACATCGCTGACCCTGGTGCTCCGGACGATCTATATTCCGTTCGGATTTGCGGCTTATACCGGCTTCTTTTCAAACCGAACGTTCTATCTGGGCCGCCCGGAGGATCTGAACAAGTCGCTGGAACTGTGGTCGGTGCACAGCCTCTTCGAGCGGCTGCCGCGCATCATCAACGGCATTCTGCTGGCGGTGCTGGGCGCCTTCTTGATCGCCCTCTATTTTGCGCAGAAGGGGCATCGCGAATATCTCTGGCTGGCGCTGCACGAATTCGTTCAGGCTCCCATCGCGTTCATCGATGAGGCCGGCAGCAGCGCGTACCTCGACCAGCTCTGGTACGCCGCGTCAATGATCGAGCTTTTCTTGATCTCCGCCTACCTGTACTTCGAATTCCTGGTCTCGTTCCTGGCGCTGCGTCCCAAGTGGTACATCCGCTGGTTGCGCTACACCGCACCTATCCTCGTATTCTGCGGACCACTCCTCCTGATGGTCGGACGCAATCAATTCATTGGGTGGATGCTGGCGATTGTCTTTATCGGCAGCGGCTTCTGGATCCTGGGATACCTGCTGTTCTGCGGCATCACCCTGGTGGCCGCCACCGTCAAACGAAACTTCGAAGCGGGACTTCTGCTGCTTCCCCTGGTCCTGAGTTTTGTCGGTATCCTCGAACCTCTTGCCACCGCGGGAATCAAGGACTTCAGCGGCCACCCTTACCATTCCCCGCTGACCCTCCAGGCCGGTCCCATCCCGATTCACTTTGCCGCCATTGCCGAATTCATCGGCATGCTGGTCATCGTGATCATCATCTTCGTGCGCTTCCTGCGTATTCATCGCGACCGGGAACGGGCATCCAGCGAACTGGCCGCTGCGCGCAGTGTCCAGGAGTTGATGATTCCGCAGGAACGACTGCAGACGCCTGGCTTCGAAGTCGATTCCGTCTACAACCCGGCCAACGAGGTGGGTGGAGACTTCTTTCACGTGGAAGCGGTTGCGGAGGGCGGCCTGTTGGTGGTCATCGGCGACGTGGCCGGAAAGGGTTTGCGCGCAGCCATGAACGTCTCCATGCTCATGGGCGCCTTGCGGCGCACACCAGACCGCAGCCCGGCAAAGATTCTCCAGTCGCTGAATCGCGTATTGGTCGGCAGCGACAGCTTCACTACCTGCCAGGCAGCATGGTTTGGTCCAGATGGGGAATTGGTTGTCGCCAATGCCGGCCATTTGCCGCCCTACCTGAATACGCAAGAAATTCGTCTGCCCGGCGGACTGCCGCTGGGCGTGTTGGCCGATGTGAAATACGAAGAAGTGAGGCTCTATCTGCATCCCGGCGACCGGCTGCTGTTGCTCTCTGATGGGGTGGTGGAAGCGCGGCACACATCCGGGGAGTTGTTTGGATTTGAGCGCGTGCATAACCTGAGCAACCAGTCAGCGTTCTATATTGCCGACGCGGCCAAGGAGTTCGGGCAGGAAGATGACATCACCGTATTGACAGTACGCCGGCTGGAACAGGAGGCTGCCGCAGCGTAAGGACAGAGATCAGAAATGAAGCCAAAGCTAGTTTCCTGGTCCCTGGTCCCTGGTCCCTGTTCCCTATTCCCTGCCTTTCTGCATCGAAGTGCCTATGAGCCGAACGTTGCTGCCAGGAAAGCCCTACCCTCTCGGCGCCACTGCGTATAGAAGAGGGACAAACTTCGCAATCTTCTCTGAAGGCGCAACCCGCGTCGACCTCTGCTTTCTCGAACCCGACGGTACACAAATCGACTGCGTAACCCTGCGCGAAAGAACCGCACATGTCTGGCACGGTTTCGTGAACGGCATCAAGCCAGGGCAGCTCTATGGCTACCGCGTCGACGGCCCGTGGGACCCGGCGAACGGCCACTGGTTCAACTTCAATAAGCTCCTTGTCGACCCCTACGCCAAGGCCATCTCCGGCGACGTGGACTGGAAACAGCCCATCTTCGGCTACGATGTTGCCTCCGGCGATCCAACCAGGATGAGCCCGGACGACAGCGCTTCCGGAGTCCCGAGGTCGGTTGTCATCGACACCCGCTTCGACTGGAGTGACGACTCGCCGCCCGACACTCCCCTGCCGGACTCCGTGATCTACGAAGTCCACGTGCGCGGCTTCAGTATGCGAAATCCCGACGTACCGGAGAATCTTCGCGGAACATATGCCGGCCTCGCACATCCGGCCAGCATCGACTATCTCAAGCGCCTCGGCATAACCGCGGTGGAATTGCTGCCCATTCATCACTTCATCGACGAAGGCCATCTGGTGGAAAAAGGCCTGCGTGATTACTGGGGCTACAACACCCTGGGATTCTTCGCTCCCATGTCGCGTTACAGTTCCTCGGGCGACCAGGGTAGCCAGGTCCGTGAGTTCAAGGAGATGGTCAAGGCCCTCCACGCGGCCGGCATCGAGGTCATCCTCGACGTGGTCTACAACCACACCTGCGAAGGCAATCACCTGGGGCCGATGCTGAGTTGGAAGGGCGTGTGCAACACCACCTATTACCGGCTCGTCGCTGACAATCCGATGTTCTACATGGACTACACCGGCACCGGCAACACGCTCAACGTGCGCAATCCCCAGGTGCTGAAAATGATCATGGATTCGCTCCGCTACTGGGTCACCGAAATGCACGTCGACGGATTCCGCTTCGACCTGGCCGCCACGCTGGCGCGCGAACTGCACGATGTCAGCAAGCTGTCGTCGTTCTTCGACACGATCCACCAGGACCCAACGCTGGCCGAGGTCAAACTGATCGCCGAGCCGTGGGATGTCGGCGACGGCGGCTATCAGGTGGGCCAGTTCCCGGTGCTGTGGGCGGAGTGGAACGGCAAGTATCGCGATACTGTGCGGCGTTTCTGGAAGGGCGACGAAGGCATGCTGTCAGACTTTGCCAATCGCCTGACGGGATCGAGCGACCTGTATCAGTTCGACGGGCGCAAGCCGTATGCCAGCATTAACTTCATCACCGCGCACGACGGATTCACCCTGAACGATCTGGTGAGCTACAACCAGAAGCATAACGAGGCGAACGGCGAAGACAATCGCGACGGCTCTGACAACAACGACTCCTGGAACATGGGCGTGGAAGGTCCCACAGACGATGAGGCGATCAATGCTGCGCGCGAACGCCAGATGCGCAACTTTCTGTCAACGCTGATGCTGTCACAGGGAGTGCCGATGCTGACCGGCGGTGACGAGGTCGGCCACTCACAGCACGGCAACAACAACTGCTATTGCCAGGACAATGAGCTGTCGTGGTTCGATTGGGATCTAGACGAACAACGCCGGCGCCTGCGTGACTTCACCTGCAAGCTAATCAAACTGCGCCTTGCGCATCCCAATCTCCATCGGCGCAAATTCTTTCAGGATCGCGAAATTCGTAAGAAGGGCGAAGGCACGCTGGTAGCAGTCATCAAGGACGTTGCCTGGATCAATCCCGACGGCAACGAGGTGTCTGATGAAGCATGGTCGTCGCCATGGTCGCGCGCCATTGCCCTGCTGCTCAACGGCAAAACCCTGCAGGTGACCGACGAAGACGGCAATTGGGTAATCGACGATAGCTTCCTGCTACTGGTGAATGCGGCCGACCAGGGCGTGGAATTCACGCTGCCTGTCTCGCCCAGCGGCAATCCATGGTGCCAGATAATCGACACAGAGCGCCTGTGCGATCCGTTTGCCGAGATCGACGCGGGCGATAAGGTGATTGTCGGTGGACGGGCAGTGAAACTGATGAGCGATCACTCGCGGTCTGGCGAGGAGGGCCGGCCGCCATCGGTGAGTTGAAGCATTTTCAGAGATGGTGCACATCGAAGCCGAGAATGAAAGAAAGTGATCCACGAGTCTCCGAAAATGCCGTAGGCTGGATGTCGCAACAGAAGTGCCAGGAGGAAATCCCCTATGTTGATGAAACGCATCCAAGCCGCGCTGCTGAGCCTGGCAGCCCTCACGTTCCTGGGCCTGGTACCGATCGCGGCGCAGGCTCCCGCATCGAAGGCTCCGACCGCGCAAACCGCAAAGTCTTCCACTGCCGCCAAGCTGGTCGACATCAACTCCGCGACGGCGGATCAGCTCAAAGCTCTGCCCGGCATCGGCGACGCCTACTCGCAAAAGATCATCGCCGGACGGCCGTATGCCAACAAGACACAGCTCAAGAGCAAAGGGATCATCCCCGAGGCTACCTACAACAAGATTGCAGGCATGATCATCGCCAAGCAGCCTCTCAAGGCAAAGTAGTCAACGAGCGCAGAAAACCAAAGCCCCATCGCTGCGATGGGGCTTTTTGCTGACCCGACAATTTGGAAAAGTTGGCCGCACCGGGGGTGCTCAGTCGTAGTACTCCAGCCCCAGATGCGTGATCAGGTCCTGGCCCATGATGTGGCGGAGCGTGTTCTTCAGCTTCATCGACTGAATGAAGAGGTCATGCTCGGGATAGAGGCCTTGCGCCGTCTGCGGGCTCTTCAGATAGAAGCTCAGCCATTCCTGAATGCCAATGGAGCGCAACTCCGGCGTCCGCTTGGCCAGGTCGAGGAAGAGCACCAGGTCCAGCGCGATGGGCGCGGCCAGGATGGAGTCGCGGCACAAGAAGTCGACCTTGATCTGCATCGGGTATCC
Source organism: uncultured Acidobacteriota bacterium (assembly GCA_963846375.1). Classification (GTDB taxonomy): domain Bacteria; phylum Acidobacteriota; class Terriglobia; order Terriglobales; family Acidobacteriaceae; genus Telmatobacter. Next base: position 377,907 of record CAWJVV010000001.1, on the reverse strand, counting down.
GAGCCAGCCGAAGATGTCGATGTTGTCCCAGCCCTCCTTGTTGTCGCCGCGCGGCGGGTAATAGTTGATGCGAACCTTGTGGTAGATGTCCTTGTAGAGATCGGGATAAAGCTCCGGCTGGAAGATGTACTCGAGCGAACCCAGCTTCGACTCTTCCTTGGTCTTGAATGATTCAGGATCGTCGAGCACCTCGCCATCACGGTTGCCGAGGATGTTGGTGGAGTACCATCCCGAAACACCCAGCAGTCGCGCCTTGAACGCCGGCGCCAGCACCGTCTTCATAAAGGTCTGTCCGGTCTTGAAGTCCTTCCCGCAGATCGGCGCCGCGTTCTTCTTTGAAAGCTCGATCATGGCCGGCACATCGACCGTGAGATTCGGCGCGCCGTTGGCAAAGGGCACCCCTTCGCTCAGCGCCGCGTATGCGTAGATCTGCGATGGCGCAATCCCAATGTCGTCACTTTCCAGCCCCTTTTCAAATGCGGCCAGGGACTGGTGCACGGCTGTAGGCTCGATGAAGATCTCCGTCGAACCGCACCAGATCATCACCACGCGGTCTACTGTCTTTTTGAACGCGCGAATGTCGGCGATCACCTGGTCAGCCAGATCACGCTTGTTCTTGCCCTTCTTCACGTGCGTGCCATGCAGACGCTTCACGTAGTACTGGTCGAATACCGCCGGCAGCGGCTTGATCGTTTCCAGATAGGGCTTGAGCTGGTTGAGGATCTCCTTGTCGAGCACCTTGGCATGCGCGGCCGACTCGTACACATTGTCTTCAAAAATATCCCACCCCGTGAAGACCACGTCATTCAAGTCAGCTATAGGAATGAAATCCCTGATCAGCGGCGAATTGTTATCGGTGCGCTTGCCGAGACGAATCGTGCCCATCTGCGTCAGCGATCCAATGGGCTTGGCCAGGCCGCGCCGCACCGCTTCAACGCCCGCGATCATCGTGGTCGCGACGGCGCCCAGGCCCACCACCATGATTCCCAGTTTGCCCTTCGCGGGCTCGATCTTCGCGGCTCCTGCCGTCAGGCCGCTTTGCTTCTCACTCGACATTGCCCCAACCCTCTTTCATGGCGGAAAACCGCACGTTTCTAGGAATCATTTGTACCGAATGGATTAGTGTACGCCCCGTCCCGCGTCCCCGGGCTAGGTTGCGTCCGCCGCCTGACGGCCGCGTTTCATGTGCGACCAGACAAACCAGATGATGCCGGCCACCAGGACGATCTCCACTGCCAGGTGAAACCGGTGAAACACAGCTTGAAATCGCGGGTCGGTGTGCCACCGCTCACCCAGTTTCATCCCCACATAAGCCAGCACGTAGCACCACGGCCACGATCCGATAAATGTGTACAGGTGAAAGCGCAGCTGCGGCATCCTGGCGATCCCTGCCGGGAACGCAATGAAGGTCCGCACGACCGGCAGTAGACGTCCAACCAGAACCGTAACGCTTCCATACTTGTCAAAGAAGTAAGTCATGCGGTCCAGGTCGTGATGGCTCATCATCACCCATTTGCCATACCGCAAGACCAGTGGACGTCCGCCCCACGCGCCAATCCAGTAGGCGATCACCGAACCGAGGTTGCAACCGATCGCGCCCGCTGTCGCCACCCACAACAGGCTGAACTCGCCTTTGTACACCAGGTACCCGGCGAACGGCATGATGATCTCGGAAGGCAATGGAACGCATGCCGACTCGATCCCCATCAGCGCGGCCACGCCCGCGTATCCACCGCTGGCAATCACGCTGGTAACAAACTGAACAAGAAAGCCGAGAATCTTTTCCGTCATGCGCGACTTTCAGTATATAGGCCGAATCCGGCCTCGCTCCTCCGCGGCGAGACGCGATTTCGACCGGCTTGATGGCTCCGAACGCCCCGGCTCTGTTTTGTTACGATTGACATGAACCGACTCGCTGGAAGAGGTGTACGTTGGCCGATTTTCCTCCCGTTCCCCTCACGCTCGAAGGCGCGAGCGTGCTGCATCAGTTTTTCCGCTTCGACTGGACCGCCTGGAGGTCCTGCGCCGACAGTGAGCGTGAGAGCATCCTGGCTGAAGCGACGGGTGCGCTGGGAGCCCTCGAGAAGGCCTCCGACGGCAAAATCCAGACGGCTCTCTTTTCGCAGCTGGGTCACAAGGGCGACCTGATCCTCGTGCACTTTCGCGACTCGCTCGAAGCGCTCAACCAGGTCGAATTGGCGCTCGCGCAAACTGAATTCTACGGCTTTCTCGATCAACGCCACTCCTACGTCTCGATTGTCGAACTCGGACTTTACGAATCCACCCGCAAGACCTACGAAGCGGCTTCTGCCAAGGGGTTCGAGCAGCACTCACCGGAGTGGAACGCCGAGGTCGCTGCGTCTCTGGAGCGCGGCGCCGCAGCCATGGCTCCACGTCTGTGGCCCGGCGTACCCGAGGCGAAGTACCTCTGCTTCTATCCCATGGACCGCAAGCGCGATGAGCAGAAGAACTGGTACTCAGTTCCCTTCCCGGAGCGGCAGCGCATGATGCACGATCACGGCATGATCGGCCGTCGCTATGCCGAGCAGGTTCGGCAAATCATCTCCGGTTCCATCGGCTACGACGACTGGGAATGGGGCGTCGATCTGTTCGCGGATGATCCGGTCGTCTTCAAAAAGCTGATTTATGAAATGCGCTTCGACGAGGTCAGCGCCGATTACGCGCTCTTCGGCCAGTTCTTCATCGGACTGCGACTGCCCATCGATAAACTCGGCAACTGGCTCAGCGGCTCATTGGCTTGACGACGATGGCGACAATCAAGAACACTCCGAGGAAATCGGCCAAGAAGGCTGCCCCCGCGAATAGCCCCAAGGTTGCCGCGAAGGCGAACCTCGCGGAGAGACCCAAGCCTGCGGGCAAGCGATCCGACGCTCCGCAGCGCGGCGATCTCGCCCCCGAGCGCATCGCCGCCATCCTCAAAGCCCTCGACGAGGCCTATCCGAACGCGGTTTGCGCGCTACACCACACGTCACCGTGGGAGTTGCTGGTGGCCACCATCCTCTCCGCGCAGTGCACCGACGCGCGAGTGAACATGGTCACCCCCGTGCTCTTCAAGCGCTTCCCTACTCCGACCGTCATGGCGCAAGCGTCTTTGCCCGAACTCGAAGACATCATCCGCACAACCGGCTTCTTTCGCAACAAGGCCAAGTCCATCAAGGGCGCGGCGCAGGCCATTACAGAGCGGTTCGGCGGTCGAGTGCCGGAGACGCTCGATGAACTGATCACCGTTCCCGGCGCGGCGCGCAAGACGGCGAACGTCGTTCTAGGCGTGAGCTTCGGCAAGGCCGAAGGCGTCGTGGTGGATACGCATGTCTTCCGCATTGCGCATCGGCTCTCGCTCGTGAAAGGGGACACGCCGCAGCTCGTAGAGCAGGAGCTGATGAAGGTCATTCCGAAGCAGAAGTGGATCGACTTCTCCCACCAGATCATTCATCACGGACGGCAGGTGTGCATCGCGCGCAATCCCAAGTGCCACGAGTGCAACCTGGAGACGATCTGCCACTCGAAGGACAAAACCTGGCATTCGTGAGGCAGCGGAGTTAACCGCGCCCGGCTCCGGGCCCTCCCCTGAAGGCCGCCGCCCCCGGTGTTATGCTCAGATCGCGCAAGCGCCCAAAGATAGCTCGAAATCCTGTTCAGGAGGATTCGGCGTGAAGTTATTTCGCTGCTCTCTCATGTTCATCTCGATCCTGACTTTCGGAGTGATCGCCACCGCAACCGCGCAGAATTCAAATCAGGCCCGCACCGCTGCCCCAAAATATCGCACGCACTTTCAGGTCTACAACGTCGAACGAAAGACCACCGAGACCCTCTTCACAATCGACGGCGAATGGCATGCTCCTAACTGGACACCCGATGAAAAGTACATCGTCTCCGACATGGGCGGCGCGCTTTATCGCATTCCAGTGAGCGGCGCCGGCAGCGGCAAGCCGGAGAAGATCAATGGGACCGAGGAGATGAGGGCGACCAACGATCACGCGCTCTCATGGGACGGAAAGCAGATCGCCGTCACCGGCATCACCCCGCCCATGCCGGCCAAGATACGCACCCCCGCGGACATTCACAACTCCCTCTTCGTCATGGACGCAGACGGCAGCAACGCGCACGAAGTTCACCTGGGCTGGCTTCATGGCTGGTCGCCCGACGGCCAGTATCTGCTGTACACCCAGTACCACGTTGACAACTTCGACATCTATCGCATCCGTGCCGACGGAAGCGGCGAGTTGCTGTTGACCACCAACAAGGCCCAGGACGATGGCCCCGAGTATTCCGCCGATGGCAAGTGGATTTATTTCTGCTCCAACCGCTCAGGCAAGTGGGATGGGTGGCGGATGCCGGCGGACGGAGCCGGGCCAGACGACAAGCATGCCGAGCAGATCACCCACGGCGACGCGCAGGACTGGTTCCCACACATCTCTCCCGACGGTAAATGGCTCTACACCATCTCTTATCCAATGGAACACCCCGACCACAACTTCATTGGCGACGGGATCAGGATCAGGCTGCTCCGATTGGAAAACGGAGTGGGCGCAAAGGGCGCTGAATTGACGACGGTGCGGACGTTCTTTGGAGGTCAGGGCTCGGGCAATACCAACGGCTGGGCTCCGGACTCGAAGAAGTTTGCCTGGACGGAGTACGAGGCGATTTCGGATCAGGCTAAGTAGGACCCATCATCCCCGAGTGTGACATGTTTGCGTCGTCCTTGGTGCCGCCATGAAGCGGCAGATCGATGTCGAGGCAGCCGAGCGTGAATGCGAATGGGAACGGCCCCGGATCGCTGGTCCGATAGAGTCCGTCGAAGAAGACGAAGGCGCGGTCCCCGGACTCCTCATGAAATTGGAATGTGGGCTTCCATGGGCCGGAGTGCCAGCCGCGGTCCTCGGCCGTCATGATCTGAATGGGGTGACCCCAGTCTAAGAATGTTCCCGAGGGCTGCGAGGCGGAGCACCACCACAGGCCAGTCTCACCGGGAGGGTCGTCTCCGTTAACGCACACCCTTGCGAAGATGGCTTCGAAGGCTTCGCCGCGCTGGCGGACGCAGAAATCGAACATTTTCATTTCAGGCGGCGCAAAGACGGTGTGGCTGGACCAGTTCGTCGATCCATCTTCACTCTCCGCATATCCCTGCACGAGATAGTCTTCGTGGTTTGATCCGGCGACATACCACATCTTCCATTTTCCATCGTGGTAGATGAGGTTCGGTTCGAAAACGCTTCCGTGCTCCCATATCTCATTCGCTGTGAAAGCGGGCTCGGGCCGATCGGTCCATCGCTCTCCATCCCATTGCAGATAGCCAATGGTGTAAGGGCCCCAAAGATTCTCAGCAGCGCCACCGTAGTAAATGCGCTCGACCCATTTGCCTTGATGAGGGTCCCATCCCTTTACATGCGACGGGCAATGACGGCCGCCTTTGCCATCCCAAGGCGTGCTGTGAGTTCTCGGGGCCACGGGCGCTAACTCGCCGGTTGGGCCTTTCGTCACGGTCCAACCCTTTGCAGACAGAGGGGATTCCGGCAGTAGCGAGGCGCTGTAGATGTCTGTAGCACCGTATCCACCTGGCTGGCCGGCAAGGTACATCCACCATTGCCCGTTGCGCCCGGCAATTGTCGCGTCGACGAGTTCTGCGCCGAGAGAACCCGTTGAGGAATCCCGCGGGTCGAAGATTTTCGTTTCGACCGGGAGGCGTGAAATCTGCATCATGAGCGCCCTTGAGGAAGATCTCGGTCACGTCGGTGAGCCATCAGAATTGGTTTGTAGCGCCAGTCACATGCGGCCCCTAATGGACGCACTCACTTTCTTCCTGCCTGGCTTCGAGGGCTGAGGCGATCATCGTTCCGTCGTAGATCGAGAAGCCGTAGCGTTCTGACAACAGCAGTCCTGTTCGATGTGTCTCCAGGGTCAGCGGCCGCGGATCGGGGCAATCGATCAAGACCTCGTCGATCAGCAGTCTTACCCGACCAATGTTCTGTTTGAATTTGGATCGCATCACGGATGCGAATTCGTTCAGGATTTGGACGCTGACGACGCCTCCCCCAGCGAGCACAGTTTCAGCGATTTGGGTTTTCGCTCCCAGCTCCGCCATACGTGTATACGAGGATATTGGTGTCGAAGAAGACAGGTTCGTTCGTCAATCTGCGGCGGCTCCCCGATCTTTAGGTTCTCTGGCGGCTTCCTTTTTCGCATCTTCCCAATATCGCGGCTCGCGGTCCCCGCGATCGTACAGTTCTTCACGGTTGAAGACGTAGCCTTCCGGCCACGGAACGCGTAGCGCGCGCATGCGAGCGATCCTCTCTTCCCGTAACTTGTCGAGCGAGACATTGAGTTGACGATCGCCGTTTGCGGTGAGTTGGATGTCATCGCCTCCTTTGAGGCCGAGTTGGGCGACGAGCCTGGCGGGAAGGCGGACGGCGAGGCTGTTTCCCCATTTCGCGATCTTCATCGGCGCGTACCTCCCCGAGCGATGATATACATTTTACCACTGTATATCATTTTGCGGGCGGAGGGGCTTGGGAGGGTTCGGGGGCGATGAGCTGGCCGCAGAAATAGCTTTGGAGAAGGTCCATGGAGATGCCTGTTTCGGGAGGGCGCATCCATTCGACGGCGCGCTCGTGGCGCTGCGCGAAGGCGACGCCGAGTGTTCCGGGGCGGCCGGGGACGAGGGTGATTTCATCGCCTTCGACGAGGCCGAGTTCCTCGATGAGGGCGGCGGGGAGACGAACGGCGAGGGCGTGGCCCCATCTGGCGACTTTCATTGGTTGAGCTCCATCGGCATGGATATCCACAAAAAGCGAAGGTACTGTGAATAGAACGCCTGCAAACTGCTGATTCCAGGTCCTCAGCCCTGCGAATGGGGGCGAAAGTATGGATATCCAGGAAAGAATTTTTTTATTCGCTCTTTCCCTTGTGTTCCCGGAGAAGTTGGAGGACACGTCTCCTCCGGGTTCCGGGAATCCTGGCTGAGTATGTCCTCGAGAAGGGGAGCGTGGATGTGCCAGGGGTCACGCGCGGTGGTGATAAGCGCGCCGCTTGTCGATGCCGGGAGCGGGAATCGGTCCATGGGAGACTTCTGCAAGACCACGATCCGCCCAGAGCGGATCAAACGAACACCACCGTCAGGCCCAAACGTCTCTATTAGCAGTGTCTTGATGCGATAAAGGGAGACATCAATGAGAGCTGTCTTGGGCTTGCTGCCGGTGCTGTGAGTCCGCAATACTGCATCCTCAGAAAAGGGTGAAGCGGAAGTGGCAGCGTCACCCATGCATTTTGCGCGCCGACTCAGGAATAAATGCGACGAACAACACAAACACTCGAGCTGACGAGAACAGGTGCGAGGTTTGCAGCGAATCTGCCAAGGGTGGTTCTCTGTGCGTTGCTTTTGTGCTGCTCAGGGTGTTTCCACCGCAAAATCGCGATTGAAAATGGGTTCCGTCTCATAGAGAACGGCGACGCCCCCATGCTGGTCCCGACTGACAGCCAGAGTTCCGATCCAGGGAGTTTCCAGACATCGACGCTCGTTCTCTCGGGTGGCTTCGCCGGCGCGAAGGATCAAGTTAACCACCAGTGCTTGATCAACGGTGAAGTCTTCTCTCTTCGTTCAGCGTCACCCCAGGATTCGAGGTACTGGATCGTTCGAAGCCCGAGCATTTCCGGGTGGGATACGCTTGCCAGCAAAATGGATATTGATTCGCAATGGAAGATCTTTACGCGCGGCGTCGCACGCATGAATGAAAATGGCTGTTTCCCCACGGGCTTTACGGCATTGGAAATTCGAGTGGCAATTGCGCAAAGAATTCCATTGCCGGCGGATGAAGTCCCGTTGTTTATCTATTCGGACAAGGGGATAGGATTCGCCGACCTGGCGCCCGGGATGGAAGTCGGACTCCATGGGTTCGTGCCAACAGGAAAGTCGATCAGCGCGCAGTCACAAGATCCACCTCGGATGTGGGTTGCGAGCTATGAGGTCATCCCTCGCCACGCCAAAGGTGTCCGGCTAAAACTTACACGTAGGGTTCGGAGAGGTCAGGATGGTGACTCGGTACCAGAAGATAAGGAGCTTTTGTCGCTGTCACAGCGATTCGCTCAGACACCGGTCTTACGGCTATTTCTGGAAGGAGTGTACGGAACGGGTCAGGTTTCCCACGGGATCCTTATCGGCGCGTCGAACCAAAGGCAACTCGACGCGCTAACAGATCTCATCCATCAAAGTGATCCAGCGAAGTGCGTGAATTACCAGGGGACTGTTTGCACTGAGTTTCCTCTCGGCGCGCTCATTCTCTCTTCCACTGTTTGGGTAGATGGGCGTCGGACTTCGTGCCTGTTTGGGTCGCCGCTCGCGGAACTCTCGAGCTGTCAACCTCGGCCGGAGCAGACGAGGGCGCTGGAGTCGGCCCGGGTATTTCGACGCGTGAACGCCGATCATTATGCGGAGATAGATTTTCCGCACAATAAGGATGGCGCTGCGCAGCTACGTCTACTTCCCGGAGACAGGGTTGAATGGAGGCACTGATCCCCTGAGAGAAGCTGCCGGCTTTCTCTCCACGGGATGCAGGATGCGCCAATTCGATTGATGATGCTGTTGCCCCACGACGCTTGCAGGTAAATGGGTTCGTGGTATCCCAGGTCTCCAACTGCAGGAGACCTGGGGCACCCTCGGGTGTGCGCCAGGGGAGGAAGGGCTGAGCGTACTGAGTACTTGGTTTACAGATCAGACCGGGGACATGGTTTACACAAAAGCGGAGGTCGGATGGCTCTCCCTGCTTTGGCTCTACGCACGAAGATGCGTTTATGCCTTGGAAAGAGATTCGAACCGTGGATCAACGCCTGCAGTTTCTTTCGAGCTATCAGAAGGAAGAGATGTCCGTCACCGATCTGTGCCATGAGTACGGCATCTCGCGCCCAACCGCTTACAAGTGGATCAAGCGCTACGAAGAGGTTGGGCCAGAAGGCCTGCTGGACCTGACGAGCACGCCGCATAGTTGTCCCCATTCAACATCGGCCGAGTTAGAGAACGAAGTCCTCGCGCTACGGAAGCGATTCCCGTCTTGGGGAGCTAGGAAGCTCAAGGCACGACTGGAGCGCATGAACCCGAACGTGAACTGGCCGGCGGCAAGCACAGTGGGCCAGATCCTCAGCCGGGCCGGGCTCACAAATCCGAAACGGAAGAAGCGGCGCACAACGCCAAGTTCGGAACCGTTCTCGATGGTCACCGCTCCGAATCAGTTGTGGTGCATGGATTTCAAGGGATACTTCCTGACTGGCGACGGATATCGGTGCGATCCGTTCACGATCACTGACGCACACAGCCGATTTCTGATCCGCTGTCAGGCGGTAGCGCGCATGGATTTGGCCCAGGTCAACGCTGTTTGCGATGCGGCTATGCGCGAGTTCGGAATGCCGGAACGCATTCGCACCGACAACGGAGCACCATTCGCGGGCGTCGGGCTGTTAGGCCTGTCCAAATTGTCACTGGGATGGATGAAGCTCGGCATCATTCACGAACGCATTCAGCCAGGACGGCCTCAGCAGAATGGGAGACATGAACGGATGCATCGGACGCTGAAGGAAGACACCGCGAAGCCGCCGGCGGGCACGCTGATAGCGCAGCAGAAAAAGTTCGATCGCTTCCGTGCCACTTTTAACCATGAGCGTCCTCATGAGGCTCTCGGCAACGAGACGCCAGGCAGCATTTATGTGCCCAGTGCTCGGATGTTCCCGAGCAGCGTGGCGAGCTTCCAATATCCCAAGTCGTTCCTGACCAGACGAGTGAACAACAGCGGAGACATCAGTTGGCATAAAGGCCGCGTATTCGTCAGCGAAGTTCTTCGCAACGAAGACATCGGGCTCGAGCAGATGGACGAAGATGTGCACCGGGTCTTCTTCCAGACCACGGAGCTTGGCGAGTTTAACAGCGCGGACATGCGGTTCCGAGCGGTGCAACGCACATGAAGCAAGCCATGGAAATGGCGGGGCATGGAAAGCCTGGAAAGCCAAGAGGCCGGCTTTCCACCCTTTCCACACCCCTTGGAAATCCCTTCAGGATTTCGCACATTCCCACGGCTTCGATTGCGACTGTTATAACTTTAAGACCGGCAAACCCCGCCGCAAACCCGCAACCAGAGCCACTTTCGCCGCAAGGGGGTTGTAAACCATGTCCCCGGTCCAGAATGTAAACAATGTCCCGGTACCCTCACGGCAAGAACAATTGCGGATCCTACGACTCCGGCTGCGCTTCGTTCAGGTACACGGGGCGGTAACGGGTTCGTGGTATCCCAGGTCTCCAACTACAGGAGACCTGGGGCACCCTCGGGTTGTGCGCGGCGGAGCGGGGCGCGGGAGGAGAGGGGTCGTCTTCAGAAGGCCTATTGCCTGTATCCCCGGTTTGGGTCGTAGTCGAATTTGACCAGGCCGTCACGGTAGTCGATGTGAATTGTTAACATCCGCAGCGTCCTGGCGCCGATGAAGCCGGAGATCTCCATGCCCACGTTTTTGGACACGCGCGATGTATCGAAGGCCACCACATCTTCTGCTTCCTGTGACAGGTTTGCGAAGCGGAACGTGATTTTGTTCGCGGTATAGATCTTGTCGACCTTGCCGCTGATGCCGCTTACCTCCAGGCCGCTGTGGTCGTTGTGGACTTTTGTGACTTCGCGCGCGGCCTGCGGGGAAATGGTGGTGGCCCAGGCGCCTGTGTCCATGATGAACAATTTAACTTTCTGCGAGTTGAGTGCGGCGGGAAGGATGATGTCGTGCCCGACGCGATAGACCTTGGTGTAGTCCTTCATCTCGGGCGCGATGTAGCGATCCTGAGGACCGCGCGGGGCGGCCGCTTTTTTGGGGGCAGGGGGCGTTGCCGCTGGATTGTTTTGCGTTTCCTCTGAGGAATCCGGTTCGTCTGACGCGGTTTCGGCGGTGTTCAAGCTGGGGCCGGCGTCCTGAGTCTGGTCGGGGCGCGGAGGAAGAGGACTGAGGATCAGCTTGCGCATGGGGTAATCGAGTGTGACGAGGAACCTGGAAAAGACGTCCATGCCGATGAGGCCGTCGATTTGATCCAGGCCGTGCTTGTCATCGAGGACTTCGACCATGCAATCGGCAAACTCGAGGCCGCCGATTCGAATGGAGTCAGCGTAGGCGGTGTACGCGGCTTTTTCACCGTTGTCGCCGATTCCGCCCATGGTTGTGTGCGAGAAAGCCTTGAGCCCGGCTCGCTGGGCGACACCGCGGTTGACCACCAGGCCGCCGGCGCCGGTGTCGATCTCCAGACGGGCGCCCCGGTTGTTGAGTTTGACGTCAAGGCCGACAGCGCGGACGTGGGTAGCGTCTTCCATGAGGTTGGCGAACGGGATCTCGGCGGATTGACCACCCGATACCAGGTGACAGGATTTGCGAGGCTCGTCTGTTAGCTTTTTCCAGTGATCGAGGGCGCTGTGCAGGTGGCGCAGGTCCTCCGGATCGTCTCCATGGGGAGCGGCGAGATAGGCCTCCGCCTGGGCGATGCGCTCCTTGAGAGGCAATGTGCCGATCCATTCCTGAGTGATCTCAGGATCATCGGGATCGATGAGGTGCGCATTCTTGATATAGGTCTGTGCGGTCGCGTAAAGGGAAGAGATGCGGGCAATATCCGCTACGAGCAGCTGAAGCCGGGGATTGCAGGAGTCGAGCTTGTTGGCTTCCCTCATGGTATCCGCAGCCGTCCAGGGCACGCCCTGGCGGTACTCCACTTCGCCGCGGAGCACGAGCAGTGCCGCCGATTTGGGATTGGTGGAGAGGGCTGCCTGCACGGCATCCGCGGCGTCCTGCACCTTTTGCTGGCGCAGGAGGGCATGCACCAGGCCGGTGGTGGCGTTCTCATCGGCGCGGTTGGCGGTGAGAGCCTGGCGGTAGAGCGACTCGGCCTTGGGGTAGTCGGCGTTGAGCAGGGCTTTGTCGGCATCTGACGAAGCAGGATGATGGATAACGGAGCAGGACACGCCATATGCCGGCGACGCGTTTCCCAGCAGAGCCGTGATGACCAATATGCAAAGAAAGCAGGCCGAGGCGAACGTTTGCAGCTTGTTCATAAGCGCCTTTTTTAAGGATGGGGGTTGAATCAGCTTATCATCTGCGGAGTGGCACCGTGCGGATCGTTGGGACTCCGGAGTGAGTAGCGGCGAGCAGCAGCCCTTGGGGTTCAGACGGAGAACGCAGGGAATTCAATCAGAAGGCACAAAGTCCGATCGAATGGAGGCTTTCCATGGTCAGATTTCTCACTGGATTGGTAGTGGGAGTTGTTGTGGTGGTGGTGGCGTTGTTTTGTTATGTTCGGTTTGGATTCGTGGATCCTCGGGCAGACCAGGAGCCGGGTTCGCTGGAGATGAAGGTTGCGATGCCGGCGCTGGATGCGTCCGTGGACCGGCGTGCACCGGATGCGAAGAATCCGCTTCAAGCGACAGACGAAAACCTGCTGGGCGGCATGAAGATCTACCAGACGAATTGCGCCGGGTGCCATGGGGATGTGTCGCATCCTCACGCGGCGTTTGGCGATTCGTTTTATCCACGGGCGCCGCAGTTTGCGCAGGATCCCGCGGACATGCCGGAAAATCAGAATTTTTACATCATCGAGCACGGGGTGCGGTTGAGCGGCATGCCAGCGTGGGGGACGACCCTGAAGGAGCCGGAGGTGTGGCAGGTGACCACGTTTTTGAGCCACATGGACAAGCTGCCGCCGGCGGTTCAGTCGGCCTGGAAGACGGCCGCGAGTCAATCGGGAGCTGCGGAGACCGCGGATGCGGATTCGAAGACTCCGGCAAAGGATAAGCCGATGGATATGCCGCGGCATTGACTGTTGGCCACAGGCGGCCCTGACTTTATCTTCTTTCTGGATCACACAATCGTTTTGATTGAAAGCAGCGGGAACGTTTGTGTATCCCTTGTCTCCGACAACGGGAGGCCCTTCGTCAAGCTCAAGGCAGGCTATGGGGCACCGACCTCAGGCGGGAGTTTCGTCGAGGGGTGGGGCGAAGCGTGCGCCGGCCAGGAAGATGGCTGCGGAGACGAACAGAGCGATCAGCGTGACGCCAAGGGCGAGGGGTAGGTTGGTGCGGTCAGAGACAGCCCCGATGATCTGGGGGGAGAAGGTGTCGCCGAAGAAGTGAATGCAGAAGAGGTTGACGGAGATGGCGGTGGCGCGGACCCGGAAAGATACGGAGTTGACGATGGCGGCGTTGACCGGGCCGGTGGAGAGGAATAGGAAAAACTCGGCGGCGGCGAGGGCGGGGATGGCGCCGCGCGGGGGGCCGAAGAAGACGAGCGCACCGAAGGGCAGGGTGAGGACGACGCTCCAGAAAGAGATGAGGTAGAGAGCGCGGTGATTGGTGCGGAGCCATCGCTGGGCGATCCATCCGCCGATGGCGGTGGCGGCGATGCCGTCGGCGGCGGTGATGGCGCTGACGACGAAGCTGGATTTGGCGACGGTGAGGCCGAGGGAGCGGTGGAGGAAGGTGGGGACCCAGGTGGAGATGCCGCCGACGGCGAATGTCCAGGCAGCGAGGCCGAGGGTGGCGGTGAGGAAGGCGCCGTTACGAAACAGACCAGCGACGGTGGCGCGGGAGACGTTTTGCTGGATGTGGTCGCTGGCGCCGCGTGCGGGCTCGCGGCCGATGATCCAGTAGAGACCGGCGACGATGAGGCCGGGGATGGCGCAGAGGAAGAAGGGGGCTCGCCAGCCGTAGAGGGTGCCGAGTTCGCCGCCGGCGAGGTAGCCAATGGCGCCGCCCAGCGGGATAGCCAGATAGAAGATGGAGAGGATCCGGTTGCGATCGCGCTCAGGGTAGAAGTCGGCCAGGACGGAGGGGGCAAAGATGCCGAAGGTGGCCTCTCCGACGCCAACGAGCGCGTGGCGGAGGTAGAGGGTCCAGTAGTCGTGGACCCAGGCAGTGGCCAGGGTAGCGAGACTCCAGAGGACGGCTCCGGCAATGATGAGGGGCTTGCGGGAGAAGCGGTCGCCGAGCCAGCCGGTGAGCGGAGCGGCGCACATGTAGACGAGGAAGAGGGCGGTGGTGAGGGCGCCGATGCGCTGATCGCTCCAGCCGTACTCTTTTTGCACCAAAGATTGTGCACCGGGGAGGATGTAGCGATCGATGTAGTTGAGGAGATTGAGGCAGATGAGCAGGATGAGGGTGCCGAGGGCGGGGTTCAGCCTGGAGCGGGCGGGCTGGAGGGTGGCGGCCACGGAGACAGCATACGCAGCCAGTCAGCGAGTTAGCCAGTCAACAAGTTGGCGGTTGGCTATGTGGGGCGGGTGAGGCGAGATTCTAGCGGTGACGGCGAGGGGTGGGAGATATGGCGGGGGATTGGTTGGGAGGGGCGGGTGTTCGCGATGTCCGGGGCTGGTTGGTGCGAAAAAAAGAGGAGTTCACTGGCGGTATGCGGAACATGCTGCCAGGGAACTCCTTTCCCCAGATCTGCGTTGTTTCTGGATTGAGTGTCTGCCGTGGAGCGTTTTAGTACAACGGTACGAAGGGGCGGTGAATTTTAGTAACCATCTACATTACCCCCTGGTAATTGGAGGTAATCGGGCGAGGGTAAGAGGGACAGAGGGACAGAGGGAGAAAGAGCGTAGTGCAGGGCGCGCTTGGTGGGGGTTCAGGATTCCTTAGCTTTTGGGGGAGGGATCGGGGGGAAGGGCTCCGGCGAGGGCGCGCATGGAGAGCTCGATGCGGTTTTCAGCCCCAGCCTTGCGCATGAGTCGGCCGACGTGGGCCTTGACGGTGCGCTCCTCAATGCCCAGTTCGCGGGCGATTTCGCGATTGGAGCGCGCGGTGAGGATGAGCTCGAGAACCTGGCGCTCGCGGGCGGTGAGGCTGAGCGGTTCAGTGGGAACGCTGGTGTCGGGGACGTGGAGGAGGCGGTCAATGAGCTTGGAGAGGAGCCGGCGAGGCGCCCAGATGGAGCCGCTGACGACGATCTCGATGGCCTGGCGGACGGTTTCAGGGGGCGCCGAGGAATCGAGGTAGGCGCGAGCGCCGGCGACGATGGAGCTGAGGACGAGTTCATCCTCATTTTCCGGGCCGATGACGATCTGGCGCATGCCGGGACGGGAGCGCTTCACAGCCTCGACGGTATCGAAGCCGCCACTGGCGGAGTTGAGGTCGACGACGAGGTATTCGACAGCGGGGTTGGCCAGAAGCTCCTGAATGGTGCCGATGGTGGGTACGAGATGGGTTTTGCCGGGGGTGGGCTTCTCTTCGAAGACCATGGTGAGCCCTTCGAGCCGGATGGGTTCGCCGGCCACAAGGCCGATGCGGATTGTCTGGGGGGGATGCGAAGGGGGCACTGTCACTCCGGGGGTGAATATGAGCCTGGTAGAACGGCGCGAGGTTAGCTTCAAAACCTCAGGAAGTGGTGCTTGGAGACCCCATCTTACGGGAGGAGTCGGCGGGCTGACAAACGGGTGAGGCCGGCGGCAATGAAGGGTTCTGACCGGGGATTGGTACTGGACGGGAACCGGGCCTGCAGGCGCATGGAAATCCTAGTTTCCCAAATGGCGCAAAACCTGTAGCATCATTGGGGTAGGGGTTAGCCCTATGGGCGTGCGGCTGGCGATTGAACCCCCGAAGCGTATTCCGCTTTGGTTACCGACGGCGACCCTGATAAGTTCGAAGCGGTTTCGAAATCGCTGCAGAGAGGTTCCCCATTGATCAAGCAGGACATCGTTCATCATGTAATTGAGCGGACGGGCTTGCCGCGGACCAAGGCGGAAGCAGCCGTAGACACGGTATTCGAGGGCTTGAAGCAGGCGCTGGCAGCGGGGGAACGCATTGAACTGCGCGGTTTTGGCGTGTTCAGCGTCCGGGCCCGCAAGACCGGGATTGGCCGCAATCCCCGCACCGGAACTGAAGTGAGCATTACGCCTGGAAAGGCCGTACGCTTCAAGCCCGGAAAAGAACTGCACGCGCTGGATGGCAAGCGCGACAGTACGGCCTCCGCCACTTCGGAGTGACATCGATCAATCCCGGGGCCGTGACGCCCGCGCCTGACGTGCGGGCGAGCGAGGGTCTGGAGTCATCGACATCATCGTTGGAAACTCAGGTTGCGCCGGCTGCCTCCTCGAAGCCGAGTGAGGCATCCGGAGACGCCGCGCGAGGCGGCTCCAAGCGCGGATTTGTGCACAGCCCGTGGATGGCGTTGTTGCTGCTGGCCGTGAGCGCAGTGACGATCACGGCAAACGGCGCGCGATTCATGCAGAACTTCATGGATGGCGCACCGCCGGTGGTACGCGACAGCGATCTTTGGCCGTGGCCATGGCTCATCGCGCATCCTGAGTTTTTTGCGTCGGGGTTTGCGTTCACGGGCGCGCTGCTGACGATTCTTCTGGTCCACGAATTCGGACATTATTTTGCGTGCCGGTGGCACGGGATTCGGAGTTCCCTGCCCTGGCTGCTGCCCGCGCCCACGCTGAGCGGGACAGCGGGTGCGATTATTTTGATTCGTTCGAAGATCAAGACCCGCAATGCACTGATGGACGTGGGGTTCTACGGGCCGGCGGCGGGATATGTGATGTCGGCAGCAGCGGTGGCAGTGGGCTTTACGCTCAGCTTCAGACCGGCACAGGACGCGCCGCATGCGCTGATACGCTTTGGCAGCGAGCCGCTGACGATCCACATTATTCATGGCCTGCTGCGGCACTGGGATCCGTCAGTGCCGCCGATGGATCATATTGCGCCACATCCCATTCTGATTGCCGGATGGGTGGGTTTGTTTATTACTTCGCTGAACCTGATGCCCGGTGGTCAGTTGGACGGGGGACACATTCTGTACGCGGTATCGCCGCGCCTGCACCGGTATACGACGAAGCTGTTGCCGTTTTTGCTGTTCCTGGCAGGAGCGACGTTCTGGGTGGGTTGGCTGCTGTGGGGCGTGTTCCTGCTGTTTCCGGCGATGCGGCATCCCAAGGTGCCGGCGGACCCGCCGTTGCGCGAGGGACGGCTGTTGCTGGCTGCGATTGCGATGATCATCCTGCTGATGACGATCACGCCGACGCCGTTTTTCGACAGCTCGGTTATGCATTTTCTGGATGGACGATAGAAGAGATTCTTGAAGGGCGGAATTGTCTGCGTGAGACTCTGTCTGGCGCCGCGTGTTTGCCGCTGGTGTCGAGGAAGATATCCTGAAAAGCCCGCGGCTAAAGCCGCTTTACACTGTGTGCCCTGATTGAGGGGCCTGAAGGCCCCTGCTCCCTCCGAATTACCGACCACATGCACGGCGATGGTTGGATAAGGGAAGATGCCCTACGCAGCTGAGTCGTGGGCGCACCTACACTGCATATGTGGTCACATGAGGCGCTGGGCGTCGATGTCGACAATGAGGTGGCGGCGCGGGATGCCGGCCTGGTCGGCATGGGCGAGCATCTCGCGGAGAATGGCGTTCAGGCTTTTGCGCGAGGCGGATTTCAGAATCAGGTGAAAGCGGTATATTCCCTTGATGCGCGCGACGGGAGCGGTACAGGGGCCGAGGACGCGTATGCCTTGCGGCGCTTTTTGCTGGAACCACTCGCCGAGGGTTGTGGACCAGGCGGCGGCCTCTTCGAGTTTGGGGGATTGCACGAGTACATTGGCGAGGACGCCGAAGGGCGGGTAGTGCATCCAGCGACGGTACTTGAGTTCGCGCTCGACGAAGCTGGCGTAGTCGTGCGTGGAGGCGGCGAGAACGGCGTAGTGATCGGGGTAGTAGGTTTGTACTACAACGCGGCCGGGAAGATCGCCGCGGCCGGCGCGGCCGGAGACCTGGGTCATGAGTTGGAAGACGCGTTCGGCGGCGCGGAAGTCGGGCATGGAGAGGGCGTGGTCGCAGCCGACGACGCCGACGAGGGTGACGCCGTGGATGTCATGTCCCTTGGCGATCATCTGGGTGCCGACGAGGAGGTTGATTTCGCCGGAGTGGAGGCGGGCGAGGAGGCGCTCGAGGTCGTGGCGGCCGCGGACGGTGTCGCGGTCCATGCGGCCGATGCGCGCGGTGGGAAAGATTTCAGTGAGTCGTTCTTCTCCCTGTTCAGAGCCGGCGCCGAGGAAGTAGAGGTGCTCGGAGTCGCACTGGGGGCAGCGCGCGGGGACGGTGCGGCGGAATCCGCAATAGTGGCATTCGAGGCGCTGGCCTTCACGGGCAATGCCGTCTTCAGTGGCTTTGTGGTGGGTCAGGGCGATGGCGCAGTTCTGGCATTCGAGCTTGGCGCCGCAGGCGCGGCACATGACGGCGAAGGAGTAGCCGCGGCGGTTGAGAAGGATAATGGCCTGCTCACCGCGATCGAGGGACTGCTGGGTTTCTTCGATGAGGCGGCGGGAGAAGAGGTGCTCGTGGCCGGTCTCCTGGAACTCGCGGCGCATGTCGATGAGCTCGACCGCGGGCAGCGGGCGGTTCTTGACACGATCTTTCATCTCGATGCGCGTGTATTTTGCGGGCGTGTCTTTTTGCTGGACGGAGTTCTGCCAGGATTCGAGCGAGGGTGTGGCGGAGCCGAGGACGACGACGGCGCCGGCGAGTTTGGCGCGCATAACGGCGACGTCGCGGGCGTTGTAGCGCGGGGTCTCTTCCTGCTTGTAGCTCTGGTCGTGTTCCTCGTCGACGAGGATGAGGCCGAGGTTGGGGACGGGCGCGAAGATGGCGGAGCGGGTGCCAACGACGATGGGTGCTTCGCCGCGGCGAATGCGACGCCACTGCTCGCTGCGTTCTTCAGGCGTGAGCGCGGAGTGCAGGAGGGCGACGCGGGAACCGAAGGCGGCGTCGAGCAGGCCGACGGTTTGCGGGGTGAGACCGATTTCGGGGACCAGCAGCATGGCGGACAGTTTGCGGTCGAGGGCGCGCTGCATGGCAGCGAGATAAACGGCGGTTTTCCCGGAGCCGGTGACGCCGTGAAGCAGGAAAGGATGAAATGCTCCCAGGGCGGAGGCGATGGAGGCGAGAGCTTCAGTCTGCGGCTCGTTGAGGCGCAGGGGCTGAGGGGCGCCCTGGATGCCGCCGAGGCGGAAGGCGATGGGACGCTCGTCGATGCGCACCAGACCGCGGCGGACCAGCGTTTGCAGCGTGGAGGAGCTGAGTTCTTTGCGGCGCAGCTCGGTGAGGGGCATCTCACCACCACAGGCGGCGAGCTCGGCAAGGATGGCCTGTTGATTCGGGGTGAGGGTGGGGAGGCGGGCTTCGGGGAGAAAAACGGCGAAGCGCTCGGTGCGGCGGGCATCGCGCTCCATGGCGGCGGTCTCGCGTGCGATCCACTTTTTGCGCAGCATGGAGGCGAGGACGGACAGCGTGGCGCCGGTGGCGGTGCGAAGGGTGGAGACGCGAACGAGTTCGCCGTCTGCGAGGCGCTCAAGGACGAGACGCTGCAAGTGGTGCTCTTCCGGAGAGAGGCGCTTCCCTGCCCTTTTGGCCGGGCTAGAGAGGCCGGGGAGGGACTCACCGTCAAGGGAGTTGGCGAGGACGTCGCGCCCGAGGTCGGTGATGCGGTAGTAGACGACGCGGCGCACTTCGGCCATGAGCGGAAGCATGCCGCGGAGGACTTCGCCGAGGGGAGCGAGATAGTAGTGGGCGATCCACTCGGCGAGTTGGAGTTGCGATTCGGTCAGGAGAGGACCGTCGGCGTTGTCTTGATCCTGAAGCTGATCGAGGACCGCTTCGAGGGGACGGACCTCGTATTCGACGGGCGCCACATGCCCCAGGCTCAGGACCACGCCGATGAGTTTTTCATTGCGGAATGGAGCGATGACGCGGGCGCCACGCACCGGATGCTGGCCTTCGCGCACGGCGTAGGTGAAGGTGCGATCGATCGGCACCGGCAGCGCGACTTCGCAATAGAGGGGCATGAGAGACAAGGTTCAGTGTAGGGGATAGGGCTGTGGAGATCAGGGCACTGCACGGCATGGGATCGGCACAGTACAATTCTGTGCTGATGACACCTAAGGACAAAGCACCCGCCGCTCCCGCGAAGAAGCTTCCGAAGTTAACCAAAGGCAAGGGTCCGATCACGCTGGCCATCGATATCGGCGGATCGGGGCTGAAGGCCATGCTGCTGGATCGGAACGGACAGCCGGTGAGCGAACGGCTTCGCATTCCGACCCCGGCAATTCCCACAACCAGGGCCGTGCTGCGGGAATTGGACAAGCTGGCCGCCGGGTTGCCGGGGTTCGACCGCGTCTCAGTTGGATTTCCGGGTGTGGTGAAGCGCGGGGTCACCTACGCGGCGTTCAATCTGCATCCGACGTGGGCCAAATTTCCGTTGCAGGCGGAGTTGGAGAAGCGGTGGAAGAAGCCGGTCCGGGTGGCGAACGACTCAGCCGTGCAGGGCTTTGGAGCCATCAAGGGTGAGGGCGTGGAGATGATCATCACGCTGGGCACCGGGATGGGCAACTCGCTGTTCACCGGGGGGCGGCTGTGTCCGGGGCTGGAGCTGGGACACCACCCGTGGAAGAAGTTCACCTATGAGGATTACATTGGCCGGCGGGGCCTGGATAAGTACGGAAAGAAGCGCTGGAACAAGTATCTGCAGGAGGTAATCGCGCAGACGCTCAACACCTTCAACTGGGACCACCTCTATCTTGGCGGCGGTAATACCAAGAAGATTGATTTCAAATTGCCGGAGCATGTAACGGTTGTGCCGAATGAAACGGGCCTTCTGGGCGGTGTGGCGTTGTGGAAAGATGAAACGCTGGGGGCTAAAAAACACTAATTAAGCGAGAGAACGGGCGGCCGGAGCAGTGGCAATGGATCGGCTCGAGTGACAGGGCAGGTGCGTTGATTCTGCTTGACACGATTGCACCGTTCAGGTCACAGTAGGGGCTCTCCGAGTCCCAGTACACCTGCGGTTTTGCACTGATCCCCAAGGGCTCCGATCGCCAACCAAGCAAGTTCCCCAATAGTTCTTCGGCGACGAATCAAAACAACATACGGTAGAAGGCAGATCCGCAAGATCACTTCTCTTGTAGTTCGTTCTCCGATCTGCAACCACCCCCATGCAGGGAGAGATCCATGAAGAGTGTGCTGCGCCTGATCGCGTTGGCTGTGCCGGCGGCATTTGCGTTGTGTGCCGGTGCGCAGTCGGCGCCATCGAGCCCCTATCCAGAGATCAGAGCGTGCCCCGGCGCGTTTCCGACGGATCTGAATAACACCGCCAATTGCCAGTACCACCTGAAACAGAGGACGCTGGACTTTGTTTCGGGATCGGTGACCGATCAGCCAATACTTTCAGCGGTTGTGTTCGGCCTGGGCGCACAGATTATCGATTCGCCCGGCGAGTGGAAACGCACCTGGTACGGATACGGGATGCGCGTGGGATCCAGATATACGCAGGCTGTGGGCAAGGGCGCGGCGACATACCTGGTGGGATGGATGCTGCAGGATGACCCGCGATTTCTGGCGTACCGCGATGATCCGCGCGTGCTGGAGCGCAGGCAGGCTGCCTTCAAGGCGCTGGAAACCAAAGGCTCGAGTGGCGGGGCCTCGACCGCGAATTCGGTGAATGCGCTGCAGCACGATGGATGGCAACGCTTCGGTCATGCTTGGTTCGACGTGATCACCGTGCGGCACTCGCAGAAGTACGGAAAGGGCGTTCGTATTCCTGCATTCTCGCGATTCGCCGGGGAGCTTGGCGGTGCCTACGCGGGATATCCGTGGTATCCGGGAGCGGAGAACACGCCTAAGAATGTTGGGCTGCGGGCGTCAGGCGCGTTTGGGACGGCGGTGCTGTCGAGTTTCTATACCGAGTACAAGCCGGAGATTACGAATCTGCTGGGCGCCCTGTTGCGGCGCGGCAGTCAACCGAAACCGACTGCGGGGGTGAAGCAGTGAAATCGATGCGTGGCATTTTGTTGATGGCGTTGGTGCTTGTGATGCTGACGGGATGCTATGTGCCGCTGCGGTCGTACCGGTTGGTCCCGCCGCAATGCACATCCGAGCCGTGCTTAAAAAATCCGAGCGCGCTGGTGGTGCCGATTCCGGACCCGGACCCAGCAAAGGAATTCGAACCGGTAGAGGACTCGATCAACAAAGCCAGGGATTGCGTGAAGTCGGACGAGCCGATCTGCCTGTCGTTTGTGGAAGTGGATGACATGGGCGAGTTGTGGGACAAGGCTCAACTCGACACCACGTTGAGCCTCATTCGCCGGGCCAACGATGCGGCGGGGAATGACCCGGCAAAAGCGCCGATTGTGATCGTGTTCATTCATGGTTGGAAGAACAATGCGGCGTGGGGGAATGACAACGTCAGAGGATTCAAGAGCTCGCTGCAGGTTATCTATGGGAGGAATCGGGGGACACGGCCGGTGCGGGGCATCTACATTGGATGGCGCGGGGACCTGATTCCGGCATCGATTCCTGTGGCGCGGCAGTTTTCGCTGTATAACCGTGAAGCGACGGCGATTCGGATTCCGGGGGCAACGTTGTCGAGCGCGCTGACGCAGATTGCGCTGCGCACGCACGAGAATAAGGATGCGCTGGCGATCTTTGTGGGACATTCATTTGGCGCGCTGCTTTTGGAACGTACGTTGAGCGAGATGACGGCGAGCCAACTCTCGGTGGAAAACATCGCTCAACAGGAAGCTGACACGGCCACCTCAGCGGGAGCGAGCGATGATGCGGCGGTGCAGCAACTGATGGCCAAGCGCGCGACTGCTTCCCGCGCTGATTTGAATATTTTTGTGAACTCGGCGGCTTCAGCCACAGAAGCGAAGCAGATGCTGAACTTTTTGACATCGAGCGAAGCGCGCTACACGCCGTTCAGAAATCCGGGCGACAAGGTGAGTGCGGATGATGACCGGCCGCTGTATGTAGCGGTTACGTCGACCGCGGACGCAGCCACAAAACTGGCTTTGCCAATCGGACATTATTTGCCAGATGTGGGATTCAAGCAGAAGGGCAGCTTTCGCAATGTGAGCACGGAGAAGGGCAACGAATACGGCCTGGCTTGCTACGATCCGCATCCGGATCCGCACCACTGGACGCTGACGTCGAAGGCCGAGGGAGCGCAGGATCAAAGCTCGTACTATCTGTCGAGCGCAGGGCACATGGCGGTTCTGCAGAGCCACCAGATGCTGAAGGCGATCAACGATAAGCAGATGAAGGTTGCTTCGACGGGCGAGGTGATGAACGTCAGCCCTCAAGCGATTGCAGAATGCAGGAAAGATCTGTTCGACAGCAGTCTGCATATCATAAGCACATTCCGGCTATACGATACGCATCAGTGCTTCGCGATCCAGGAGCGGCCGAAGCGCTGCAACGGGACGCCCTACTGGCTGATGGAGATCGATCCCGACGTGGTGCCGGATCACAGCACGATTTTCACGGGGCGATTTATCTCGTTCATGATCGACTCGTTCTTTACGCAGCCCAATGGACGGATGATGAACCGGGCCAGTCCTCAGCTGACTTTGTCTGCGAAATAGTGCGGCATGCCGGCGGGGCACGCGGGGGTATTATTCCTCGCGCAGGACCTCGAGGGGGCGCAGGCCGAGGATGCGATAGCTGGCGATCCAGCCGGTGGCGGTGGCGAGGATTGCGGTGCCCACAAGCGCGGCCACGGCGGCCATCCACTCTATGTGAAAGCCGACCTGCATGCGCTGGAGCAGAATGCGCGTAAGCAGGTTGGCGAAGACGACGCCGACGGCTCCGGCCAGCAGGCCGAGGACGCTGAATTCCACGCTGAAGGTGCGGACGATGCGCATGCGCGTTGCGCCCAGTGTTTTGAGCACCACGGATTCGCGCATGCGGCGGAAGCGCGTGCTGGCGATGGAGGAGGCGAGGATGGTGAGTCCAGCGAAGATGGAGAAGCCGGCGAGGAAGCGGATAACGAAGGTGATCTGGTCGACGACGGATTCGATGCGCAGCAGCACGTCGGCAATGTTGATGACAGTGATGGTGGGATAGGCGAGGAAGAGGGCGCGCTCGAGGGTGCCGATCTGTTTGGGATCGATATGCGCGCCGCCGTACCAGGTTGCGACTTCGTTCTTGAGCTGGCCGGAGGGCAACACGAATGGGACGCGGCCGCCGAGGTGCTGTTCGTCGGCTCGGAAGATGGCGGAGATGGTGAGCTTGTGGACGCCCTGGACTTCGGTTTCGATTTCGACGGTTGAGCCGATGCCGAGATGGAGACGCTGCGCGAAGCCCTGACCGATGGCGATCTGCGGCGCGTTGGGATCGGTCCACCATTTGCCTTGCAGGACCTTATCGCCGGCCGGCGGAGTGTCGGAATAGGTGAGGCCGACGTCTTCAAGCATGCGCCGGGGCAGGTGCTGGTCCTTGAGCTGGTCGAGGGTCTTGCCGTTGAGGGTAACGAACTTGCCGCGAATGGACGGCATGAGTTCGAGGGGCTCAGTGACACCAGGCTGGTGCGCGAAGAAGTTTCGGACACCAGGCTCTTCGTCGGTGGTGACGTCGATGAGGAAGATGTTGGGAAGCTTGGGCGATGCGGTCTCGCGGATCTCGCGGAGAAGCGCGGCCTGCATGAGATAGACGGCGAGGATGAGCATGACCCCGGTGCCGAGCGCGGCGAGGACGGCGGCAGATTGATTGCCGGGACGGTAGAGGTTGGCCAGGCCGTGGCGCAGGGATGATGGCAGGTGGAGGCGGACGCGGTTGAGCAGGAAGTGCAGGGTGCGGAGAGCGCCCGCGGCCGTGGCCAGCAAGACGAGAAGAACCGCAGCTAAGCCAGCGGCGAACCATTTGCCGACGGTTGCGGAATCGGAGAGGGCCCAGGCAATGCCGCCGAGCGAGGCGAGCACCAGTAGAGAGAGCAGGATCTGAAGCCAGCGGGACCAAAGACGCGCGAAGAATCCGCCGATTCCCTCGGGGCCGGATTCGACGAGACGGCGAAGGACGAGCACAGGGCGAATGCTGCGGACATCGAGCAGCGGCGGAAGGCAGAAGAGCAGCGTGGTGAGCAGGCCGGTGCCGAGGCCCGCGGCCATGGATCGCCACGGAATCGCCAGCACGGTGTGCACGGGGAGAAGCTTGCCGAACACAACGGGGAGCGTTTCCATGACAGCGAGGCCGGCGCCGATGCCGAGGAAGACTCCGGCAAGGCCGAGGCCGAGCGTCTGCAGCAGGAAGATGCGGAGCAGATCAGATGAGCCTGCGCCGATGGCTTTGAGGATGGCGAGCACGTCCATGCGCTGCTCAAGATGCGCGTGCATGGCCATGGCCACGCCGATGGCGCCAAGGACCATGGCAACGAGGCAGATGAGGCTAAGGATGGAGGTTGCGCGGTCGAGGCCGTCGGTGATGGCGGGATTGCCCTCGCGATAGTCCATGACCTGGGCATCGGGGAGGGCCTGTTCGAGGTCCTTGCGGATCGATTGCGGCGTGACGTTGGGCGGCAGCTTGTCGGGTAGTTTCAAGAGCAGGCGCTGGCTGGCGCGGCTTCCGGGAGCCATGATGCCTGTTGAGTCGAGTTCGGCGCGCGAGACGAGGACGCGCGGGCCCATGCCGGCGCCGGCGCTGATGCGGTCGGGCTCCTGCCTGAGGACGGCCGCGATGTGAAAGATTTTGCCGCCGAAGCGAAGATCCTGCCCGACGTGGCCGTTGAGGCGGATGAGGAACTCGTCGGCGACGACGACGTTGTTGCCGGCGAGGGCCTGGGAGAGCGGCATCTCGGGATCGAGCAGCGCCTTGCCGTAGTAGGGATATTGCGAGGGATCGACGGCTTTGAGGGCGACGAGGATGGGCACGGGGTCGGGAGGAAGCGAGGCCATGGAGATGGTCTCCACGACCCAGGTGGAGCGCGTGCCGGGGATCTTTTTCTCGAGAGCAGCAATCCTGGCTTGCTCTTCGGCAGTTGGCTGATGGAAGATGCGAGCGCTGAGATCGCCGGCCATGAGGGAGCGCGCTTCGGCGCCGAGGGTGTGGCGGAAGGCTTCACTGAAGCCACGCACGCCAACGAGGGCGGCAACGCCTATGGCGACGGAGAGCACGACGAAGCCGAATTTTCCGGGAGCGGATTTGAGATCGCGCCAGGCGATGGCGGCGGCGCGGTTCCAACTGAGAGGGCGCTTTTTGAATCGCGGGTAGTCAGGCATGATGGGCCTGCGATTGAGCCGGTTCGGGTGCGGGGAGTTCTGGGCGAGCAGTGTCCTCGACGATGCGGCCGTCACGGAGAACGATCTTGCGATCGGCGGTGCTGGCTACCTCGGGGTCATGCGTGACCAGGACGAGCGTGGTGCCGGCGCGCTTGTTGTGTTCGAGAAGCAGGTCGAGAATCATGCGGCCGTTGCTGGAGTCGAGGTTGCCGGTGGGCTCGTCGGCCATGATGATGGGCGGCTCGACGACGAATGCACGGGCAATGGCGACGCGCTGTTGCTCGCCGCCGGAGAGCTGGACGGGATAGTGGTCCATGCGCTCGGCGAGGCCCACGGAGGTGAGCAGTTCTCGGGCCTTCTTGAGGCCGGAGCCCGCGGCATTGAGTTCGAACGGAAGCAGGACATTTTCAAGTGCGGTGAGCGTGGGGATGAGTTGGTAGGACTGGAAGACGAAGCCGATTTTGCGTCCGCGAACGGCGGCGAGCTGGGTCTCGGCGAGATTGTGGATGGGCACGCCGTCGAGCCAGATTTCGCCTGTGCTGGGCGAGTCGAGGCCGGCGAGAAGGCCTAGCAAGGTGCTCTTGCCGCTGCCGCTGGCGCCGACGATGGCCACGAACTGTCCCGCGGGAATGGTGAGCGAGATGCCTTTGAGAATGTCGACGCGACGCGCGCCGTTCTGAATCCACTTGTATACGTCCCGAACTTCAATCAAGTTGAGTCTCCCGAAAGACAGTGGTCAGCTAATCAGATTCAGCGAGGAAGTGAATTGGTGAAAAAGTGAACGCGTGAAATCATTGGATCGACGGGCACACGGCTCCCTTCCCTCTTATACGGTGATTCCCTGGTGCCGGTTCCCTCGATTTTCTGCCCCCTGGACACCGATCACCGATCACTCTCTTTGCCTCTACACTAATGGTGTGGACGTATATCGACGGGTTCTCGTTTCAATTGTGATGTTGGTGGCAGCATTGCCGCTGTTTGGCGCGGAGCGGCCGGTTCTGGTGTGCTTTGGCGACAGCATCACGGCCGGGTACGGCGTGGCGCCTGGCAAGGCTTATCCCGATGTGCTGCAACGGAAGCTGGATGCGGCGGGGTACGCCTACAAGGTGGTCAACGAGGGTACGAGCGGCGCGACCAGCAAGGACGCGGTGGCGGATCTTGGAGCGGTTCTGCGGCTCCATCCTCAGCTGGTGATTGTGGAGTTCGGCGGCAACGATGGACTGCGGGGGCTTCCGCCGGATCAGACACGGCGCAATCTGGACGCTGTCTTGACCGCACTGGAAAACGCACATGTCAAGGTGCTGCTGGCCGGTATTACGCTGCCGCCCAACTACGGGCCCGACTACATTCATGCCTTTGAAGAGAACTTCAAGGCTCTGGCGGCCAAGCATCATACGGCGTTTGTGCCCATGATTTACAAGGACCTGGTGAAGGTACCGGACACGATTCAGCCGGACGGGATTCATCCGACTGCGAAGGGCGCGGAGATTCTGGCGGAGACGCTGATGCCGGAACTTCTGCCCTTGCTTCGCAAGGGCAGAAGCAGGGACTAGGGACTGGGGACTAGGGACTAGGTAGGGCGAAGGGCCGGAGGGACGAAGGCCCGTTGGGCGCGGCATTTCGCATTCAGCCGAGGACCACAGTGGGTTGGAAGAGGGTGCCGGCGACGCGGATGGCGATGGCGAAGAGGTCGCGCTGGCCGGCGAAGACCTTGATCATGGGAGCGGGGCTGAACTCGGGCAGGTTGGCCTGCGCACCGTTGCGAAGGCGACCTATGGTTTGCTCGTCGGCGGTGACGGAGGGCATGGCGGGCAGCAGGCTGCGGGGGTGCATGCAGAGATCTTCAAGCGCCTCAATATTTCCGGCGATCATTTGCAGGTCGTCGAGGGTGTGCGCTTCGGCGAGCGTGAAGACACCGGCCTGAGTGCGGCGAAGCGAGGCCAGATGCGCGCCGCAGCCAAGGTCGCGGCCGAGTTCATGAGCGATGCTGCGGACGTATCCACCGGCGCTGATGGTCATGACGAATGAGGCATCGCAGCCGTTAAGGGTGACGATCTGGAAGGAATCGATGCGAACAGTGGAAGGTTTCAGTTCCACATCCTTGCCCGCGCGAGCGAGTTTGTAGGCCGGCGTTCCGTTGATTTTTTTAGCGGAGAATGGGGGCGGCATCTGCTGCATTTCGCCATGGAAGCGATTAGCCGCGCGATGCAGATCGTCGAGAGTGAAACCTGGCACAGTGCGCTCGCCCACGAGTTCGCCTTCCGAGTCGTAGGTGTCAGTGGCGAAGCCGAAGCGGATGACGCCGCTGTAGGATTTTTCCGCGGAAGAGAAGAATTGTGCAAGGCGCGTGAATTTTCCCAGTAAGAGCGGAAGTACGCCGGTGGCCATGGGATCGAGCGTGCCGAGATGGCCGATCGTCTTTTCGCCGGTGATTTTTCTTAGACGGTTCACCACGTCATGACTGGTGATCCCGCCCGGCTTATCGATGACCAAAAGCCCGTTCACTCAACTACTCTAGCAGTCGCGCGCGCGGTGTTTGGCCGGCTTTGAAGAGGGATTGGTGATCAGAAGGTTGCGGACCCGCGCACAAGGGAGAGGAACTCGGCGCGGGTTTCTTTTTTCTGAAAGACGCCAACCATGGCGGAAGTCACGGTGGAGGAGTTCTGCTTCTCGATGCCGCGCATCATCATGCACAGGTGCCGGGCCTCAATCACGACGCCCACACCCTGGGGGGCAATGGCTTCCTGAATGGCGTCGGCGATCTGGCGCGTCATGCGCTCCTGTACTTGAAGACGGCGCGCGAAGACCTCGACGAGACGCGCGATTTTGCTGAGGCCGATCACCTTGCCGTTAGGAATATAGGCCACGTGGACCTTGCCGAAGAACGGCAGCATGTGATGTTCGCAGAGGGAGAACATCTCCACGTCCTTTACGATCACCATCTCGTCGTAGTCCACATCAAAGAGGGCGCCGCGCAGAATCTCGTTGGGGTCCTGATCGTAGCCCTTGGTGAGAAACGCGAGCGCTTTCTCAACGCGGGCGGGTGTGGCCTTCAGGCCGTCGCGGTCCGGGTCTTCGCCGATGCGCGTGAGGATCTCGCGATAGAGGTCCTGGGTACTGAAGTCTTTCAGGCTCGGAGTCGCGATGAGTTCCTTGAGTTCCTTTTTGTTCATTACCACTGTCTGCGCCATGCAGCAGTCCTTTCCGTGCGAGTCGTGAGGTTCAGGCCGCGTCGCCGGCGATGCCGGAGTCGAAGCACTGGAAGAAGTTGTTTTCGGTTTCCTCCACGCGGACGTATTCGAGTTCAGCGGGGCGAAGCTTGTTCTTGAGAAGTTGGAAAACGGCTCTGCAAAGATTTTCTGTGGTCGGGACGACCGACGTAAACAACGGGTCCTGGTTCAGATTGGTGTGGTCGAAACGATCAAGGACTTGTTGTTGTACTACGTCATCGAAATCGACGAGGTTGATGACCATGCCGGTATCGGATGCCACCGGGCCACTGACCAGTACTTCAACGATGTAGTTGTGACCGTGGCCATGGGGGTTGTTGCACTTGCCGTAGGCAGCGCGATTCTGCTCGATGCTCAGAGAGTCGGAGTGCAGCCGATGGCTGGCGCTTAATTGGTAGCGGCGGCCGAAGTAAGCTTTCATTGCTCACCCCGATACTCAGCGAAGATTTCAGGGGTCTCGTAGATGCGGACCGCGGCGAGGCGCGCACCTCCCGCGCCGGACACAGTGGGCTCAAGGCGGCGCCAGGCGGCAATGGCGATGTTTTCTGAAGTCGGAATGGTTGCGGCGAACTCCGGCACTTCGAGATTGAAGTGACGGTGATCCCAAGCCGTCATGATCTTCTCCTCGATCACATCCTTGAGCCATTTGAGATCCACAACAAAGCCAGTGACCGGATCGGGTTCGCCCGCGACCGTGACTTCAAGCGTGTAGTTATGTCCGTGGCCGTTGCGATTGGCGCAGCGGCCAAAGACACGGTGATTCTCTTCCGCGGACCAGGCTTCGTTCCAGTAGTAATGGGAGGCGGAAAAAGTGGCCCGCCGCGTAAGCAAGATCATCAGTCGCCTCTGTCTCAACAAGATGCGTGGGAGGGCCATTCGGGTTCAAGCTGCAGCCCACGAAGCAGGGCCTGCCCAAAGCGGCCCGCCGGACTCGCTGGGATTCGCGGTCTCTTCGCCTATGGTACGACCTGGATTACGCCTTACGAAAGAGCAGCAGTCGCGGCCCGAGAAAAACCGTGAAACTTTTTTGCGAAATCAGGCGTTGAGGCGCAACTTCCAGTGCGAATCGTGGTCTTTGCAATCGAGACTCCCAGACTCTGCATGTACTGACGGAGGCTCCTGGATCGAAAAAGGGGCTTTCAAGCGCGGAAACCCGTGAATCGGGTACATCGCGCATACAAGGGTACATTCATTCCGGCCGGCGCCGACGGCGCAATGCTGTCCCCTCCGGCCCCACAGGGCCAACCAACTTAGATATGCATCGCCAGAACCCGGCAGATTTGCGCGGATACGCTCGTGGTTTGTCCATGTGAGTCCGTGCGAGATCGCCAGCTAAATGTAAGGAGCGAGGAATGAAGTGCATCACTCCCCTGAGTTTTGGAGGCGCAACCGCAGCTCTCGTGCTTTTCATCGGTTGCAGCAGCTACAGCACCAACAACAGCAACAATCCGGTTCAGTCGGCGCAAACGGGCGCCGTCAGCGCAATCGTTAGCGATAGCCCGACGGAGGATTGGGCGACCATCGGCGTAACGGTGGACGACATTTCCGTGGTTCCGCAGGGCGGAGGAACGCCCGTGCATGTCTATACGGCACCTTCGACGCCACCGATGATCAACCTGGTGCAATTGGATCAACTGGGCGAAATCATGGGCAACAACGCCACCATTCCGGTGGGCACCTACACCGGAGTGAACCTGACGCTGGGCGCGAATAACGATGGCACTCATTGCGATGTGGAGTTAGTAGCTTCGGGCGATCCATCGGCAGGATTGGACGTTGCTCCCGGTGCGACCGTGCCGTGCAGCCAGATTTCGATTGCGGGCGCGCAGGGCACGGCGCCGAACATGACGGTGCCGCTGAAACTCACGCTCGATAGCCCGCTGGTGGTGACGGCGAACAGCAGCAATGCGCTCGACCTGGAGTTCGATTTGAAGCACCCAGCGCTCATAGTCGAGCACGATCCGGTAGGCGCCGTTGCTCCCACGTGGGTGGTCAACTTCAATGGCCCGGTGCATCATCGGCCGCACCCTGATCTGAGCAAGATCCTGCTTCGTCATCTCTACGGCCAAGTGGCAAAGGTCAGCAGCGACAACACGTCGATCACGGTCAATCGCGCGTTTCCGGTGCATCCGATCACGACGCCAGAAACCGCGAATGTGGACGCGAACAACAGCGTAACCATCCTGGCTGATGCGGCAAACGGCACACTCTTCTTCAATCTGGACAACAGCACTTCGCCGAGTACCATCATGAACTTTTCGAGCCTTGCCTCGGCGCTTCCCAATCTTTTTGTTCGCATCGCGGCGCGGTACCAAGTGGACGGAACGCTGACGGCAACGCGAATCCTGGCCAGCAGCAGCTTCGACAAGGTGTGGCAAAACCCTGAAGGTCACGTGTTGCATGTGAACACGACGAACAACAAGATGTGGGTGACGACGGAGGACGGCGGAGCGAAACAAATTGCAATCGGGCCGAACACGACGTTCCTATCCGGGTCGAGCAACACCGCGATTGGTACAGGCACATCGTTCTTCGATGGCAGCACGCCGGGCGGATTGCCGAATTTCGCGCGTGGATTCAAGGTAACGGTGACGGTGGATCCTTTGTCGACAAGCACTCCGCCGGTAGCGCTGTCGGTTGACGTTGACGCGGCGCGCTACGACGGCACGATCACTTCGCCGACTAATTTGCAGTTCGACTATACGCGCACGTTTGCCATGAAGGATGGCCGCGGCGGGAAGGACAATTACAGCGGGTCGATCGACTATGCCACGGGGGCCAACGTTGATCAGCAGGGCTCATCGATCACGGGCTTCTACTGGTGGGACTTTGAATTCCCGACACTCGAGGATACGGGAAGCACCGCAGTACCGGACTTTATGAATGCCGCCGGCGGCGCGGCGAATTTTGGCGGTGTGGTGGGCAGTCTCAGGACTGTGGGCGAGAGCAGGGCCGGATTTAGTGATCCCGCGGCTTCGAATACGTGGGCCGCACTCAACGCGGTTCTCACGCCGGTAGGCGCGCCCATTGGCGCCATCAGCACGGCATTCTCCGCATCCAGCAACAGCTTCGCATTCACGGTGCCGTTGCCGAGCACTGCACCCACAGGCACTCCCGCGCCCATCCCGGTGACGGCGGATATGGACATCACGAGCGGAAGCGCGACGTTGGTGTACCAGATCGATCCGCAGGGCGGTGTCATTACCGTGACTCCGCAGGACATCAGCAATGCAAGCACGCTGACAACGGTGGGCCAGAATCTTGCCGTTGGGGTTCCGGTCAAGGTTTTCGGTGTTCCGCAGGCAGACGGAAGCATCAAGGCGTACGTGCTGCTCTATTACACGCACACTGCATCGAGCAAATGAGCTGAGGATTTCCACAACCTCAAGGCCGCCGTCCTGAACGGCGGCCATTTTTTTGGGGCGCGAATGTCTCGCTGAACGGGAGTAAGTCGATTTTCTGCAGCAATTGCACGGATGCAAGCCCGGGAGTCGCCTTGCAAATCGGGTAATTCTTACAATCCGCTGCAAAGAAATTGCACGATGCACGTACTATTTACCGGGCTGTCTGGATGATGAAGTTTTTTTTGAATTTTCTTTATGGATTATGTTGCCCACTTGGGTTTGCCGTGTAAGTATTGCCGTGTTGCACCACACAAGTTGCCTGATGCGCAGAAGATTTAGGGCAACGGGGAAAAATAGTTGAGCGGAAGTACGTAGAAAGCTCCGTAATCGCAGTTTCGCCGGGCCCCTTGATGCTCTGCCGTGTCTATCTTGCGGCCAAATTGCACGATCTTCTCGTGCAACTGGACGTGAGGAATTTACAGAGGTTGCTGAGCCAGCTCGCACGCGAAACGCTTCTCAGAACAGCCCTCAAAACTTGAAGACTTCCTGAGCCGCTCTTTGAGTGGCAAGAGAAGATTCTTGCGCGCGCTTGAAGTGCGTTCCGCACAGACAAGGCACTGCCTCGTCTCGGCTGGACACACTCCACCGTCGTGCACAGGATTGGCTTTTTATAGAGATGCTTCCCAGCACACCGGGGTTGTATCACCGGGGTCTTGGAGCACGAAAAAGCTTCAAGGAGTTGCCGAGGTTCCGCGAAGACCAAAACCAGAACGCTCGAAATCGGGAAAAGCTCAAAAATTCATTCTCCGAAGGTATCTGCATGAAACTCCTGAAGAATCTGGCTCTCGCCTCTCTCGTCCTGATCGGCACCTCAGTTCCTGCCCTCGCCGCTGTAACCGTCTACAGCCCGGCAAGTGGCGCAAGTGTTAATTCGCCATTCACCCTGCACGCAGCTGCTGCCTCCTGTTCCAACCAGCCTGTTACGGCGATGGGATATTCATTCGATAACAATTCCTATAACGCGATCTTCTCGGGAACACAGATGGACGGCCCCGTTTCAGCGGCAGGGGGCGGTCACACGCTGCACGTGAAAGCGTGGGGGAACGCCGGCGCGGTTTGCGACACCGACGTCGCCATCACGGTGGGGGGAGCCTCCTCGGCTCTCGTTCCTGCGACTGCCCTTGTCGCCGGCAGCGTGCAGGCTATTGCCAACTGGAGTGCGGTTCACGATTCGGGCACCCCGGGAAGTTCAATCGGCGGCACCAGCCTGACGAGTTCTCCATCGCGCAGTGGGGTGGCTCGAGGGTTTTTGATGGACTACAGCTACTATGGCGGCGAGCGTTTCGCCATCAGGTTTGGCGCTGATGAGGTGGCGCAGAATTTTCTGTATGACGGCTGGTTCTATATCGCCAATTCGAATGCCGACATCGCCACCCTTGAACTGGACCTCAACCAGACAATGCCCAACGGACAGACGGTCATCTATGGGTTTCAGTGTGATGGATGGACCGGAACCTGGGATTACACAGCGAATGGCGGTTCGGCTAGCGCTCCGAAAGACGTGTGGATCCACTCCGGGCAGGGATGCAATGTCAAAAATTGGGGCGTGAACTCCTGGCATCACGTGCAGATCCAGTACTCGCGCGACACCGTCGGGAACGTCTGGTACAACTACGTGATGCTTGATGGGAAAGAGCAGTGGATCGGGGCCAAAGTGTATTCGGCTTTCGCTCTCGGCTGGGGACCGACTCTGATCACCAATCTGCAGATCGATGGGGCGACCAGCGGCAGCGGCAGCGCCAATGTGTATCTCGATGATTTGGTCGTCTATCGCTGGTAGAATCTGCTCTCTGTCAATCTCCAACCAAGGGCCGCATCAACGCGCTGCATGGTTTACTGCGCGTAGGTGCGGCCTTTCCAATTCACGTGTTTGAGGACTCGGTGCTGGAACCAGCTTCGATAGAGCAATGCCACGAATAGCGGCAGCCCCAGCGGAGCAAGTATGCAATCGCGAAAGGGAAAATTGGATTTGGCCACGCGGCTGTAAAAGCGGATCAGAGTGCGCAGCCACAACAAGGCAAGAACCCAACCGGCGCCGAGCCACTCCAGCCCATGCGCGTTGAAGCGCGCACTCCACAGTTCGACGGCGAGGATGGGGAGGCAGAACAGCAGGATGAAGTCGAGCGCACGCCAGATTGCGAGCGTCAGCGCGTTTTCAAAGAGCAGAGCAAGATTCTTGGTCCAGCCTTCAACCATGGCCATGGTGGTGCGATACATGCGGGTCGACACTGCGTCGTCGGCATAGCGGAAGCGCAAGCCGACTTTGCGGCGCTTCGCCAGGAAGGCCAGCTCGACGTCTTCGAGCACCCGGTTTTTCACAGCAGCATGGCCGCCCAGGCGCCGGTATGCTTCGCGCTCGACCAGCAGAAACTGGCCGTTGGCAGCAGCCAGGCGCTGATTGGGGTCTGACACCTTGGCTGGCGGATAGGCAATCGCCAGCTCGCAAAACACCAGGGGCATGAGGGCGCGTTGCGCGAATCCGCTGACAATCTGGCGCGGCGAATAGCTGAGCATGCCCGCCTTGTGACGCGTTGCCTCGTGAATACCGCGGCGCAGGTCCCCCGGTTCATGGATCGTGTCCGCATCGGTAAACAGAAGCCACTTGCCACGCGCGCGACGAGCCGCCGTCCATACGGCGTTCGCTTTGCCCGTCCATGCGGGCTGGACCTTGCCGGCTTTCAACACCGTCACCCCTCGAATGCCTCGGGCAATCTCGGCGGTCCGGTCGGTCGAATCGTCATCTACAACGATCAGCTCCCAGTCGCGGCAGAGTTCGAAGACGTCCTCAGACTGGGCAACGAGAGATTGCAGGCATGCGCCGATGCAGTCCTCTTCGTTGCGGGCTGGAACAATGACCGTGAGTTCAATGAGCGGGTCCGCCTCGGGCTGGTCAAAGACGGTTCCGGGCCGGGCGTGCCACTGGGGCGCCTCCCCGGGCTCGTCAGACAGGCCCAGAACGGGCTTCCATTCGTGCGTTGTTGAGTTTTCCGGGGTATCTTTCGGGTCCTGCGCCATCTGTTTAAGCCTCTGGCATCCTGAGCTTTCGCTCCGTATTATAGGGATGTGCACTACCGACGTATCTTTTCGCCCCTTGGGCTGGCCTCCCTGGCCTGCCTGGCAGTCTTTGCCGGCTGTAATCGCGGCGACCACCCCGCCCAGGTGGGCAAAATTGCCCCGGACTTCACGGTAAGCGACGGAACCAATACCGTCCATCTGGCCAGCTATCGGGGAAAGACGGTCCTGCTGAATTTCTGGTGGAGTCAGTGCGGGCCCTGCATCCAGGAAACGCCGGGCCTCGAAGCGCTTCACCACGATCGTCCTGATATCGCGATTCTGGGCGTGAGCATCGATACAGACAGCGATTCCTATCAAGAGTTTCTGAGGCGCTATCACGTGGATGTGACCACGGTGCGTGATCCCGACCAGTCGGCCGCGAAGTTGTATCACACCGAAGCGTGGCCGGAGACTTACATCATCGACAAGGACGGGGTTATTCGGCGCAAAATTGTGGGCGACCCTGACTGGTTCAATCCTGAGATCCGCACGTATTTGAAGAGCCTTGAAGGACTGTGATGAACGGCACGTGCGATGGGCTCGCGCTTGTTATGATCCAAGCATGACGAATCTGGATGTTGTTTTTCGCTACGGCACGCAGCCGAGTGAGGCGGTTGTGTTGGCGCTCTCCGGAGCGCGCGAGGTTTACGGCATCCGTCGCCTGAACTTCGACCGAAAAAAGCAGACGGTCCTGGTGGAATACGACGCAACCCGCCTGACGGGCGCCGTGGTGGCGAACCTGTTGCGCCACGCGGGCCTCGACGTTGTCGAGGAAGTGTCGTTGATTCCGCCGCCCCCGCCGGCGCCGGCCGCGCCACCCGCAAATCCTGTCTGATATGTATGATGATCAGGCGATTACGTGTTCGGCAGCGAGTTTGCGCCAGCCCGGAATTGTTGATAATCTGATTGAGGTTCTTCGCCGCTTCAGGATTCAGCCCTGAGGCATGTGCGCCCGTAGCTCAGCTGGATAGAGCGACTGACTACGAATCAGTAGGCCGGGAGTTCGAATCTCTCCGGGCGCACCATTTAAATCTATTAAATCAATCATTTACGAAGTCTTTGATGGCTCGTGAATTCGTGAGTTCCCTGAAGGCGGATGCAGGTTTTGCGCGGGTTGTTATTCGCTACAAACTGCATTAGAGCTCACATTTTCTGCCCAACTGTCGTGGCGCGACCACCGGGTTCAATGCGGTGGCCGTCAGCGGCACGTTTCGCATACTAATCAGCCCGGAGCGTCACCGACGGATCCACGCTCCACGCACGCCGTGACGCTCCCAGGCAGCTCAGCAACGCAGCCGCCAGGAATAGAAGGCCGATCTGTACGAACGTCGCGGGATCGTTCGGCTTGATTCCGAATACCAAGTTCACCAAGCCTCGCGTCGCGACGAGCGCGCCAGCGATTCCCACAATCATTCCGGCCAACACGGGGCTCAAACCTTTGCGCAGCACGTCGGAAAGAATATCGCGCCTGGTGGCGCCGAGAGCCATGCGGATGCCTATCTCCCTTGAGCGCCGGGCGACCGAGAGCGCAAGCGTGCCGCTGATGCCCACGATGGTGATGAACAGCGCCACTGCGGCAAAGAGGCCCAGCAGCGTCGCGGTCACCCGCGGCGTACCCAGTTGCTCGCTGCGCAATTGATCCAATGTGAGAATCCTGGTGACGGGCTGCAGCGGATCGATCTGGTGAATTATGGCCTGGATTCCGCTGCTCAGGAGCATGGGGTCGCCATGTGTTCTCAGCATCAGGTGGGCATTCAGGATCGGGTTTTGCTCCAGAGGCGCGTACATCAAGTCCTCCGGAGCGCGGTCAAGTCCGAACTCCCGCACATCGCCTACGACACCAACGACCGTGAACCAAACGGGGGCATTCCCGGGTTTCACCCGGTGTCCGATAGGATCCTGTCCTGGCCAGAAGTGCCGGGCCAGGCGCTCGTTGACGACCACCACCTGCTGGGATTTCTCGGTATCGGAATCGGTGAAACTTCTTCCCTGGAGCACTGGTACACCGAGCACGCGAAAATAATCGGGGCTGGCGGTTTCAAAGTTCACGATGGGCGCCGGCGTACTTGCCGATTGGACCTGCCCATCGATGAGTACGCGCCCGTTGATGCCGGTGGCGGACAGATCGAGCGGCGCAAGCCAGCTGATGGAGGCGGCCTCGACGCCAGGCATCGTCTGCGTCCGGCTCAGCAACTGGCGGTAGAAATTCACTTGAGAGGAGTTGTCCTGGTACTTGCTCCAGTTCAGATCAATCTGCATGGTGAGCACATGCGACAGCTTGAATCCTGGATCGACAGAGAGCAAGTTGTAGAGACTGCGGATCATGAGGCCAGCCGAGACGAGCAACACGAATGAGAGCGCAACCTGAGCCATGACCAGCGCGACGCGCACGCGACTACTGCCTTGGCCGCCTGCAGTACGCTCGCCCGACTCCTGAAGAGCGGTAAGACGAGTCCTGCCGGCAAGCAGAGCCGGCAGTGCCGCGAACAAGATGCCGGCGATCAGCGAGCTACCCAGTGCAAACAGAAGCACCCATCCGTCGAGGCCGATTCCGAGCGCCAGAGGAGTGAGCCGCGCCGCATAGGCCACCAGCAGCCTTGTGGATAGAGCGGCAATCGCAAGCCCCACGAGGGCGCCGGCCAACGCCACGATCACCGCCTCGGTGGTCACACCCCGCACGATGCGCCAGGCTGAAGCACCAGTGGCCATGCGGATGGCAGCTTCGCGTGAGCGCCGGATCTGCCGCGACAAAGCCAGGTTGGCAAGATTGGCGCAGGCAAGCAGCAACACAATCCCCGAGGCGGCAAGAAGGGCCATCAACGTGGGCCGCGCCGCGTGCGTCAGCTCAGCTTTGACAGGTGTCACGGTCGCCGCGAATCCCGTCCACCCCGCATAGCTCTGTGGATACTGCCCAATCATGGCGGCGCGAATCGTATTCATGTCGGTGCGCGCCTGCTCGAGCGTCACGCCTGGTTTAAGCCGGGCATAGGCCGAGATCATGCGCATATCCCGGTCCGCGATCATTTTGGGATCCATACGAAAAGGACAGGATGACACCGGCATGTAGACCTGGTTTGCGTCAGGGTAATCGGGCAATGGAGGCAGCACACCAATGACCGTGTGTGCCCGGTCGTTCATGTGGAAGACCTGCCCGATGATGCTGCGATCGCCCCCGAACTCTTTCATCCAGTATGCATAGCTGAGAACCAGGACAGGCGGGGCACTCTTCGATTCGTCCGCAGTCACAAACAACCGGCCAAGCGCAGGCTTCACACCGAGCGTGTCGAAGAAGTTGGCAGACACCACGCCGGTAACCACCCGCTCGGGGTTCCTGGTGCCGAGGAGAGTAAACAGCATGGAGTGGTATTCGCTGAACTGCTCGAAGGCACGGCTCCGGCTGCGGTAGTCGGAAAATTCCTGCACGGAGAGGCCAATGCCGTCGCTGCCGGTGCGATTCTCGATCTGATCGACATGCACGATACGGTCCTGGCCGACGTAGGGCAGAGGCCTTAAGAGCACGCCATTTATCACGGTAAAAATGGCCGTGTTCGCGCCGACGCCCAGGCCCAGGGTCGTGATCGCCAGCGCCGCGTAGCCTGGGTTGCGCCGCAAGGTGCGCAGGGCGTAGCGGAAATCGCGAAGAACGCTTTCAAACCATCCCATGCTGTTCATTTGCCAGATTTGCTCGCGCAGTTTCTGCGGATTGCCAAACCGGACGTGGGCGCGGCGGCGAGCCTCTTCCTCACTCATGCCGCGAGACATGTTGTCCTCGATCTCGTGCGCAAGATGGGCTTCCATTTCTTGTGCACGCTCGGCGTCCCAGTAATTTCTCCTCAGCAGGTTGCGCCATCTCACAATTCGCCGCCTTCCTTCAGCACGTCGCCCAGAACCAGGGAAATGGCTTTTGCCATCTGCCGCCACCGCCCGACCTCCGAGCGCAACTGCTTTCTGCCCGCTGCCGTAAGACGATAGAAACGCGCCTTGCGATTTGCGTCGCTTAGTCCCCAGTACGATGTCACCCAGCCACGCTCCTCCAGCCGGTGCAGCGCGGGATAAAGGGAGCCTTCTTCCACCTGCAGCAGGTCTTCAGATCCGCGCTCGATGACTTTGGCAATTGTGTGACCGTGCGCATCGCTGAGCACGAGCGTGCGCAACACCATCATGTCCAGTGTGCCCTTAAGCAAATCGTTATTCAGCGGGTCGCGCCGGCCCATGACTTCCCTCTCGACTAAGCTTCCATGGGAAGAGAGCATGACACCCCTAGAAGTTCTAGTCAAGCCATCTTTGCGGTATGTGACGAATGCCCTGAACCGGGCAGTGCCCTGCCCGCCGAAAAACTCTGGACGAAGACGAAGAGTCTCACGCGCGGCCAGGTCTTCGTATGATGAAGATCGTTCACGGATCGTAAATATACGGATGTCCGATAAGAATCCTCTGCGTGAATCAGACCGGGGTTACGTGTTAGCAACAATTACCACGAATAACTTACAGCCGCGCAGCCGTTCGAAATGTGTTTTATCTTGACTCGCAAAAGAGTGCATGCTAGCTTTCTGTCACTCAAGTAGTTGCACCGTTTTCGGTTCGCTTTTTCAACAGTCCCCGTGCACCCACGAATGCACGCGGACCGTTCCGAAGATCGTGCGGGCTCCCCAATCTTTCCAAAGTTGGTTGTTTGTTCGGTCCTTTTCGATCGGGGAATAAGGATCAACAAATCTGTTTTTGGGCTTTTGTCCGTCGGCTCGATTGCGTGCCAATCGGGATAGCCCTTCGTGTTCCTTTTTTTTGCCTTGGAGATTCAAATGTCCCGCACCGTCTTCCTCCGGCTGCGTGCCGTGGGCGCGCTTGCGTGCCTCGTGGTCGCCAATCCAGCTGTCATTCGGACCGTCCAGGCTCAGCAGCCTGCGTCTTCCAGCGGCGCATTGACGCTGAAGCCGTCCACCTCTTCCTCGTTCATTGTCGCTCCATCTCTGTCGCTGGGCTATTCGCCCACAAGTCTGGCGAGCGGCGCGCTGGCCAATTCGACCAATCTCGACATCGTCACGGCGGATTACGTGTCCGGACAGATCACGGTATTTGTCGGAAAAGGAAATGCGACCTTTGCGCCCGGCGCAACCTACGCGGCAGGTGCACAGCCGAGTTCTCTCGCTCTGGCCGATTTGAATGGGGACGGCAACCTGGATGTCGTGCTGGCAAATGAGTCGGACGCGACGGTCAGCATTTTTCCCGGCAACGGCGACGGGTCGTTGGGCACTCGTACATCGGTCGCGGTCGGATTCAAGCCCTATTTCGTCGCGATTGGAGACTTCACGGGGAAGGGCCACAACGACATAGCCGTGGCGGGACGCACGGGCGCAACGCTCGCTGTACTGCAGAACGATGGGTCGGGCAACTTCGGGGCGCCACTGAACTTCGCCCTCGCGGCAACGCCGGGCGCGATGACGGCTGCCGACTTCAACCAGGACGGCCACCTGGATTTGGCGTTCGCCAATGCCGATGGGTCAGTGGTTGTGTGGCTGGGATCTGGCAACGGACAGTTCAGCAGGCTGGCGCCCGTGACGACGGGCTCAGGTCCACTTTCAGCTCTCGCAGCGGCCGATCTCAATCGCGACGGAAGGATCGACCTTGTCGTTACATCCCCAACTCAAAACAAGGTGCAGGTGCTGCTGGGGAATGGCGATGGGACCTTTGCACCGGGATCAGTCTTCGA
This sequence comes from uncultured Acidobacteriota bacterium, assembly GCA_963846375.1. Taxonomy (GTDB): domain Bacteria; phylum Acidobacteriota; class Terriglobia; order Terriglobales; family Acidobacteriaceae; genus Telmatobacter. The sequence continues at coordinate 336,461 of CAWJVV010000001.1, read as the reverse complement.
TACGGGAAACTCGCCGGCCTCGACTTATGTGGCAGACATCGATGGGGACGGCATTCCCGATTTGGTTGTGGTGAACCAGGGAAGCAACACCTTCAGCGTGATGAACGGGCGCGGAGACGGAACATTCAACGCGGCCGCTGAATTTGTGGTGGGCAATGGACCGGTGGCGGCAGCAGTCGGGAGCTTCTACGGAAATGCCCATGCGGACATTGTCACCATCGACAATGTTGCCAGCTCATTAAGTATCCCCGCCGGAAATGGCGACGGCACATTCGGAGCAGCCAGATCCTATGCAGTAGGCGATCGGCCCATTGCCGTGGCTTCGGCGGATTTGGATGGAAACGGGAGTGCCGACCTTGCCGTGGCGAACTACTGCAATGCCGGGGGCTGCTCCGGTTCGGGTGGCGTTGCGATCCTGCTTGCCGGCGCCGCGGAAGTCTACCAGTTGTCTGCGGTCTATCCCATGGGCGCTGGATCGGTGTCGGTCGCGCTTTCGGATGTAAACGGAGACGGAAAGCCGGACCTCCTTTCACTCAATCGCATCGACAAGACGGTCTCATTGCGCCTGGGAACGGGAGGCGGAGCGTTCGGAGCGTTGAGCACGACCTCATTGTCGGCGGCACCATTGGCGATTGCATTTGGCGATTTTGACAGAGATGGAAAGCAGGACCTGGCTGTTCTTGAAGACTGCGGGATGGCGACGTGCTCAGAACCGGGACAAGTGGAGATTCTAAAGGGAACAGGATCGGGCGGCTTCCAGAACGCAGCACTTTATGCGGTAGGATACGCGCCTGTGGGGCTGGCTGCAGGCGCAACGCGCAGCGGTGGCGCGACAGATCTTGTGATTGCAAATCGCTGCGGCGCGGACACCTCTTGCAAGTCGGGTGGGACAGCAACCGTTCTGCTCGGTAGCGGCAAAGGCAGCTTTGTAATTGGAACCAGCATCGCCGTTGGTGCTGCGCCGGCAGGGATCGCACTGGCGAGCCTGAGCGGCTCAGGCGTTCTGGACCTGGTTATCACGCGGAGCGCCGACAATACGGTTGCGGTATTCCCCGGTGCCGGTTCAGGTACGTTCAATTCCGCGGTGACCTATCCCGTGGGCAATGTGCCCGGCGCCCTGGCGATTGCGGATTTCAATGGAGACGGTAAACCGGATGTGGCTGTGGCGAATGTGGGCGACTCGACGGTCACGGTACTTTATGGGACGGGAAGTCCGACACTGCAACCGGCGGCGCCTATCGCGGTGAATACGAACCCGGTGGCGTTGACGGCAATCTTCGGGCCTGCGCACACCTCTGCCAGCATCGCCACCGTGAACGGCGTCAGTTCCGGTGTCGCGAGCGGATCGAGATTGACGGTGGTTTCAAACGTGCACGCGAGAGCGAACGTCGGTACAACCACCACCACCATGGCTTTGACGGTAGGTCCTCCGGCGAGCACAACCGTGAATTCGTCGACGCCCGTTGCACTTTCCTTGTCAGTTCAGGGAGCCGATGCGACCGGTCCTCCGGGGGGAGGAACCGTAACCATCACGGGAAATGATACCGCCGCGACCGTGTTCTGCAGTGGGTCATTGCCGGCGGCAACAACGGGGAGCACCAGCGCCTTCACTTGTTCGACATCCGCGCTTAACGGAGGCGTGACTACTCTTACCGCCAGCTACGATGGCGATACCAACTACGCCTCCAACAGCACGACCGCCAGCGTAGCCGTAACTCCTCTCGCGCCCGCTATCTCGGTGATTGATAGTCCCTCCACGCAAACCACGGTCAACACCAGCGTGTCATTTACAGCTAGCCTGACGGGCGTGACGCTAACGCCAGTTCCGCCGAGCGGCACAATGACCTTCAGCCTGAACGGGGTTCCGGTTAGCGGTTGTTCCGCGCCAGTGAATGCCGCCGGCCAATCAAACAGTTGCACGATCACCGGCCTGACAGCGGGAACCAACGCCATTTCGGCAGCGTACACAGGCGATCCCAGCTATGTTCAAACGACCGCGGGCTTAGTGAATCACGTGGTGGTGGCCGCGACGCCGAGTATCAGCATCTCGTCCAGTGTCCCTACGGCGTCCGTGAACACTGCGGTGACATTTACCGCGAGCCTCACGGGCGCCACTTTGACTCCAGTTACACCCAACGGGACAATGACGTTTGCCCTAAACGGAATAACCATCACGACGGCCGGATGTGGTGGGACAATCTCGGCTTCGGCCACATCGCAGTGCACCATCGCCAACATGAATGCGGGCTCAAACACGGTGACTGCGACATATTCGGGAGACACCAACTTCATTCCCGCTGCGCCGGGTTCGCTCCCCTACTCCGTAAGCACCGCTAGCCCCACATTTGCGGTGATTCCCGCTCCATCCACTCCCGCGCAAGTTACGGCCGGGAGTACGGTGACGTTTTATGCGCAGCTGGGCGGTGGTAATCCGTTCACTCCAGTGAACCCCAAGGGCACCGTCGCCTTTACGCTCAATAATGTTGGGGTATCGGCGTGCCTGACACAGAGCCTTTCGATCGTCTCCGGAGTCTGGACCGCGCAATGTCCGATCCCGTCACTGCCCTCAGGCAATGACAACGTGACTGCAACCTACAGCGGCGATACCAACTTCATTGTCGCCGCGCCGGCGGGCTATTTCCAGAATGTGATCCAGGCAGTGCCAACGGTAAGCTTGAGCTCGTCTCCGGCCGGCACCACGTTTGTGAATCATCCCACCTCGTTTACTGCCGTTGTTGCGGCGCCCTCCGGTCAGACAGGGGCTCCCATACCGAGCGGAAATGTCACTTTCAAGCAGGGCACGAATGTGCTGTGCGGCGGGCCGCAGGGGCTAAGTGTTCCCGCGCTGCCGCTGTCGGCGACCAATCAGCCGACTGCCACTTGCAACAATGTCGCGTTCTCGAGCTCGTCTGCCTCGCTTCCCATTGTCGCCATTTACAGCGGCGATACAAACTTCAGCGCCGGCAACCAGCCGACAATCAACCTGACAGTTTCTCCCGATAGCACCAAGACCAGCTTCAATACCAACGGCTCACCGGCAGTGAACGGAACAGTTACGTTTTCAACGACGGTTGCGGCGTCGGACGCGGGAACCGCAGTGCCACAGGGAACCGTCACATACACGAGCAACGCGACACCCGCGCCTACCGGCACGTGTGTCACAGGCGTGACCCTCGCCGCGGATGGGTCGGCGCCCACTTGCACGCTGGTCTTCGGCGCGGCCGGCACAGACAGCATCACCGCAACCTTCAGCCCTGTAACCAACGGGAACTTCGCGACCAGCACGGTAACGGGATCGCTGACCATCGGGCAGGCCGGAGCTCCTCTTGTTCTGTCGACCAACGTGACCGGCCCAACGGTGAATCAGCAGGTCACGTTGACAGCAGCCCTCACTCCGGCCATCAGTGGAACACTCCCCACAGGCTCGATTACCTTTGTGGATGCCTCAAATAGTCAAACCCTGTGCACCGTGGCATTTGCGCAGTCGGTAACGTGCCAGCCGACCTTCGCTTCTGTGGGACCGCATTCCATCACGGCAACCCTCGGCAAAGACCAGAACTTCGCGGTAAGCACATCGAATCCAGTTGTGGAAAGCGTGGTGCAGACTGGAACGACCACAAATGTAGTTGCTGCCTTTGCCAACTCGTCAGTTAACGAACAAGTGCAGTTCACCGCGACCGTGGCTCCCAATGTGACTGGCACCGCGGCGCCAACCGGAAGCGTGACCTTCAATGCGGCTTTGGGTGCGCAGACCCTTGTGCTTTGCGGCGCAGCCAAGAATTTGAACACTGTTGCCGGAGTACCGACCGCAACCTGCACTGATTCGTTGCCGGCGAACGGGAACTGGATCATTTCGGCAACTTACGGCGGAGACAGCAACTTCACTGCTGGATCGTCGACTGGGATTACTGAAAGCGTCGGCAAGACTGCGGTAAACCTGTCAGGAATTGCTCCAACGGCCACCTCTCAGGTCAATGGCACCATCACTTACACGGCGAGCATTACGTCCACCATCAGCGGCGCAACGGCCCCCGGCGGCACAGTATCGTTCAGCGACGGCGGCACTACGCTTTGTGGTTCCGGAGTGGCTGTGTCAGCGTCCGGAACCGCCGGAACCATGAGCGCCAGCTGCGCCGAGACATTTGCTCTTGCCGGGAGCCACAACATCACTGTGACCTACAGCGGCGATGGCAACTTCGCGGGCGGCTCAGCCGCTTCCGTTGTCACCGTTGCCGCCACGCCCACCGGAGTGACGGTCTCCTCGTCATCGCCCACCAGCAAGGCGACCCAACCGGTGATCTTCACCGCGGTGGTTAGCCCCACGTTGAAGGGAGCAACCTCGCCTACGGGAACGGTCACGTTCACATCGGGCGATGTCACGCTGAACACCGTTTGCGGAGCTGTGACCGTGTCGCAGCGCTCCGATGGTACTTCGATCGCGAGCTGCCAGGCTGCGTTTCCGCACAATTCGTCGCTGCCCGGACAAATCACCGTCAGCGCAGCATTTGCCTCCGACCTCAATTCCAATGGCGTTGGCAACTTCGGGCCTAACTCCGGGATGGCGGCACAGACGGTGCAGGATTTCACCGCGAACGTAACCGTCGCACCGACGGCCGGCTCGACCGATCCGTCCAGTTCCAAGGGAATCATTTTGACGCAAGGCTACGGTACTGGGGCGAGCAACTCTCCGGCCATCGCTCCGGATCCCTTCAACGCAGCGTCCATTACGGTAACCATCGCGTCGACGGGTTCTTTCAATGATTCGCTGAATGCGTCCTGCTCGATCATCAGCAACACCACCAACGCGGCGGTTACCGATCCTTCTTGCACGCTCTCCAATCCCACGCCGTCCGGCGCGAGCGGAACGACGTTGACCTATATCGTCTCCGCCTCAGCCAAGGCGCCGGTTGACTCCTATAGCGCGATGGTGACGTTCGCCGACCGAGCGCTCACCACACTCTCACAAACCACCGCGCCCCTCAAGGTGTTTGTGGTGGGCCAGAGCGCCGCGCTCGCCCTGGGAACGGGCGGAGCGACGGGCAACGAAGCGGCCCTCTTCCTCACTCCAACTCCTTTCAGCGGCGCTCCTACCATTACGTGCCCGCAGATTTGGGACACCGTCAACTTGAAGGTTCTCAGCAACTCCGGCAGTTCGTTGATTACGTGCACCGGACCTGCGGGCACGGTTTCAGAGAACGGACTGGTAACAACTGTTCCAATCTCTATCTCGACCAATGGCTCCTCGGCAATGTTGACCCATGGCGGCGGCAGCCTCTATCTTGCCGGCGTTTTCGGTGTGCCGCTACTGGCGCTGGTGGGTCTGATCGGCGGAAGCCATTCACGGCGCAAACGGGTGCTGCGCTATTTCTCGCTGGTGGTCCTTGCATGGGGAATCGTCGCCGCCTCGGGATGCGGAGGAAGCTTTAACCGGCCACCCACTCCGACGGCTTCAGGAATCCCCGCCGGCAATTACCTGGTGCAGGTGGTGGCGACCGACTCGTCGGGGAACACCTACTTCGCCGAAGTGCCGCTGGTAGTGAATGCGCAGTAAGTAATGCGGACGGAACCGACCTTGTAAATCAAGAGGAGAATCCAGTGAACACTAAATCTCTCTTTGTCGCGACTGTGATGGCGGCCGCGCCGCTCGCATGCGTTGCCCAGGTGAACTGTGACACTTCGACGAAACTCGTTTGTGAATTCCCCGTGTCTGCAGAGACACTGTCGGCGCAGACATTCGGCGCCGGCGCCAAGGCCGCGGCATTGAATACCGCGGTGCCCATCAATGCCGCCATTGCGGCCCAGTTGACCCAGCTTCCAGTTCCCAGCGCCACCGTCGGTGTTGTCTCGCTGCGTCATGCCGGCAGTGAAGTGCCGACTCCGTGGAACAACCTCGGCCCGGTCCTCACCGATCGTCCGGATACGGTCGGGCGAGGACATATTTTTATGGGCTTCAGTTATCAGCATTTTAATTTCAATGCTCTGGAGGGATATAGCCTGGGGTCGCTTCCGATTGCTTTCACATACTCGGCCACCATCCAGACGCCGCAGGGAACCGCGGATCAACAGACCTACTTCGGAAGCATGGCCAACAACGTTCGCTTCAAGTTGGATCAATTTGTGAGTATTGCGACAATCGGAATTACCCCGACAACGGACGTCTCCGTCATTGTTCCCGTGAATTCCGTTTCGCTGGCGGTGGTCTCGTCGAACTTTTCTGCGGCAACTTATGACTCGCTCAAGAACACGTATACGACCGTGGGCCCGCCGAAAGGCACCACCGTCGCAACATCCGGCTCCGCCAATGGGATTGGAGACGTGACGTTCACCCTGAAGCAGATGGTTCTTGGCCAGGACCACAATCGGGTTGCGGCCGCCGTGGGGGCCAGTTTCCGCGTTCCAAGCGGCGATTCGCTCAACTACCTGGGGTCAGGAGCGATTGGCGGAAGTGCTTACGGCCTTTTTGAATACCGTGCCCGGCTGGCGCCGCACTTCAAACTGGGATATCAGTGGAACAACACAACCAAAGTTTTGGACCTGCAGACCGGAACAACCAAAACTCTTCCGGGCGGCCTGCAATACGCGGCCGGAACGGATTTCCGAGTCAATCGGCAGCTCACAATTGCGGCTGATCTTCTTGGCTCGCAGTTCGTGAATACGCCTTACTTTACCGTGACACCGACCCAACTCAACCCCGCGCCGCCCGCAAGCAGCGGCTTATCGTCTCAGTTCAACCTGGTCTCAACTCCTCACAACACGTACACGACGGCCAACTTCAGCGGCGGCGTGAAATGGTCGCCCGTCCCGCACCTGGTGTTTTACGGAAATGCCTTGATCCAGGTAAACAACCAGGGGCTACGCAGCGATGTGGTTCCTCTGGGTGGTATCGCGTACAACTTTTCCAGGCGCGAGTAACGGAGTTCAGTTTTAGCGAATAGCTGACGCGAGCGATTCACTGAGAAGGCGACCCGAACGTCTACCAGCCGGTCACGTTCCAGGATCCATCCGCACTCTTGGCGAAGTGGAAGGTCTTGGATTGCGGTGGAAAATCCTGAGTGCCGCCGTCCTTCAGGCGAACGGCGACGCGCTCCACGCAGGTGAGGGTGGGCGCTTCCGCGGAACCGCCGGCCTGGGAGCATTGCTCGGCCGGCGTAAAGCTCTTGGCCAGATCGCACCAACTCGTGAAGTCCTTCAGTTTGCCGCCGTAGACGCTGGTGAATGCCGCCTTGCAATCCCTGCCACTTTTTCCTGAGGCGCGGCTAAAGACAGCGGCATAACTTGCCATGACAGCTTGCTGAAGGAGTGACTTGTCCGGGCCGGACGGCTGGCTGAGCGCGCTGACCACAGGCTGCGCTGGAGCAGGGGTGATAACGGGCTTGACCGGTTCCCGCACCTCAACCTTTGCGGTCGCGAGTTGTGCACCGTTTGCGCTGAGCTGATATGTCGTGGTCTGCGATGGAGCAACCGCGCGGTACCCGACCGCGTCTACTTTGCCCAGCTCAGTGATTTCGCCCGAAGCGGCGTTCTCAACCTTCCACACCAGAGTTACAGACTGCCCACGTTCGATGGAGGCGGCGCTGGCTTCGAGTGAACCTTTCGGAGCAGCAACCGGAGCGGGCGCTGGCGGCGCGGCCTGAGTCGGTTGCGCCGGAGTAGCGGTCGCAAGAGCCGCGACAGGCTTAATGGCCGTGGGAGCTTTCAGAAGGAGAATCGTGTCCTGGATATCAGTGTCCCTGGCGATATCGATTACATGATCCTTCGAGTCAACATATCCGCCCCAGGCGTAGCGCACATGATAGCTGCCAACCGGAAGCGTGATCTTCTCGCCAGCCCGCTTTTCGCCTTTCAACTGGCCATTGACAAAAACCTTCACCGCCGGGAGGTCAGGCTGGGGAATCACGGCAAACGTTCCCGTGGGAACCCCGACCGGAGGAAGCGGACTTAGCTTGACCTCCTCCTCGCGCACCGACTGGCCCGCATCGACGTCGAGTCGATCATTGAATGCCTCAAACCCTTCCTTGGTGACGCTGACTTCATGCGTACCGGGCTTGACTTCGGTGATCACGGCGCCGTTCTGGTTAATGGTCTCAGTAACCCCATCGATTCGCACAGTTGAACCCGCGGGCACCTTGGGCAGCGTGATTTGCGTGTGCGCCGCGATTGGCGGAGCCGGTCTGCGCAGGACCAGGACGACAGCACCCGCAGCGACGACCAGTACGCCCGCGATCGTGGCAATCGCCCAGATCGGCACACGCCGAGGACGAGTCTGAGCGATGGTCGATAGTTGCTGGTCAAAGGCTCCGGCCGCGCTGGAAGATCCGCTCTGCTCAAGAGCCTTCTTGACTCCCAGTCCTACCTTCTGCCACTCGGCCTGCTTCTGCTCTCCCGCAAACTCCAGCAGGCCGGTGGCTGCTTTCAGCGCCTCCAATGCGCCCTGCACATCCTTCTTAAATAGGCAGCCGCGAGCGGTCTCGATGGAATTGGAAACGACCTCCTGCGCATGCGCGGAACGCTGCTCCTCGATCTCGCCAATCGCTTGCGCAATCTCAGCCGGCTCCCCATAGGCACGCGCAACTGTATGCAAACCGTCAAGCGATGCCGCAAATTCGTGCCGCTTCGCCGCTTCTCTCGCGGCACGGATCGCATTGACAACCGCCTGCTTCTGGTCACGCTGTGCCCTCAGGTCCTTCAGCAGCTTATGCGGCCCAGTGTTGACGGAAGCATACGATGACTGTTCTTCGAGAACCCGGATCGCCTCGTCCACCTCGCCCCGTTCGCGCAATTGCTCCGCGCGCTTTTGCACGGCGTCCAGCTTGCGAGCCTGGGCTGTCTGCTGTTCGCGCGCCTCCTGAAGCAGATGGTTGATGGGGGCTTCGCCAGTCTGCTGCGAGGCCGCCTCGAGCACGCTGATGGCTTCATCGAGACGCCCATCGCGCATGTGGGCCCGCGCATCGTTCAGCGTACGCTCAACCACTTCTTTGCGACGGCGCGCAGCCACTTCATTGCGTGCCATCGACAGCAGCGCCGAGATATCAGGATCCTCTCCAAACTCCACCTGGAACCATTCCAGGATGTCGACAGCGCGCTCATAATCCTGCTTGTCCATGAGCTCGCGGGCCTTCAAAGCCGTGCTCTCGCGGACGCGGTCCGATCGCTGCGCTTCCAATTCCCACCGCAGCGTGCGCTCGTAAGCGATGAGGCGTTCCTCGCCAGGCGCCTGCTCGATTGCCTTCTGAAGCGCCGTCAGCGCTTCAAGCGGCGATGAGGCGAACTGTTGCTGGGCCTGCTGGATCGCCGTTTCCACCAGCCGCCGCGTGTGGAACTTCCGCGCTTCTGCGTCGACCTCAGCCTTCAGACGATGCAGCGTCGTCTCGTTGGGAAGCCGCTCCAGCGCACGGGTCAGCAGGTCGGTCGCCTGGTCAAATGTCTCCGTGCGGATGAGCTCATGCACGCGCGCCTCGATCTCGGCCAATGCGGACCGTCTCGATTCCAACTCGCGTGCCTTGACGAGTTCACGCCGGAGCTTGTCGGTCTCGACGCTGGCGGCATCAATCGTTCCGGCTTCATTGAGCAGCGCCTCGGCGGCATCCAGATCGCGCGCCGCCAGTGCTCGCGTAGCCTGCTCCAGCAATTCCAGCAACCTTCCGCGCTGTGCCTCCAGTTCCAGCAGGCGCCCCAGAGCCGCGCTTGCCGCCTGCAGTTTCTTGTTCTCCTGATCCTCTTCAAGAGCCCTGGCGACGATTCGCATGGCGCCGTTAATGTCACCACGCGATTTTGTGATCTCGGCTTCGCCCAGCGCCCTGGTGGCGCGCTCATGACGGCGCTTCTTGTCTTCCACCGTCTGGATCTTCGCCTTGATCTCGGCCGATTCGGGATCCAGCCCCTGCGCCTCGCGTAACTGGGTCAGCGCTTCTTCGAAGTTTCCTGAAAGCAGCGCCTCATCGCTGCGCAGAAGGCTCTCGCGAAGGCGCTCGGCGCGTCGGATGCGTTCCTGGTGTTCCCGGACAAACTTGCGCAGTTTGCGCGCCTGGGTATTCGAGGGGTCGAGCTTAATTGCTTCTTCCAGCAATTCGAGCGCCGGCGCGAAGCGGCGTTCCGTGGCCAGCCGTTCGGCATCGTTGAACAGTTCCGAAACGCGCGAACGCTTCAGGTCCTCCATCACATCATGGAGAGCATCCGCAAAGTCCTCGCCCGTCTGATAACGATCCTCGGGATTCTTGGCCAGCGACTTTGCGACGATCTCGTCCATCACCGGCGGGTAGTCGTGGAGATAGGCACTCAGCTGGCTGTGCGCCTCGTTCATGATTTTGAACGAAGCGGTGGCCTCTCCTCCGACGAACGGCTCAGTGCCGGTGAGCAGCTTGAAGAGCGTGACGCCTGCAGAGAAAAGGTCGACACGGCCATCAATTGGTCCGCCCCAGAACCGCTCCGGAGCTATATAGTGCAGCGATCCGATCAGCTGGCTCGCCTTGGTCAAGTCCGAGCCCGGAGTGTCATCCTGCACCTTGGCTATGCCAAAGTCGATGATCCGTGCGACCCCGTCGGGTTGAACAATAATGTTGGCAGGCTTGATGTCGCGGTGGATGACGCCTTTCGAGTGCGCATAGCCAAGCGCCGAGCACACCTGCTCGATGATGCTTAGCTTGGCGATCAGGTCCATTTCCCGCTTGGAGGCAATGACCTTCTCCAGGGATTCGCCTTCGACGTATTCCATGGCGATGAACGGCAGGTCATCGTGCACGCCCATTTCGTAAACGGCAGGGATGTTAGGGTGCCGGAGGGTAGCGGCCTTGGCTTCGATCTGAAATCGGGCGAGTCCCTCGGCCATGGCGGACTTCAAGGGGCGCTTGATCGCCACGTACCGGCTCAGATTTTCGTCCTGCGCGAGCAGGACTTCACCCATGCCCCCGCGGCCGAGGACACGAATCACATCGTAGCGCCCGATTTTGCCCAACGAAACTTGTTCCATGCCGTTCGGCCTTCCCCCTGAGGGCCAAACCCATGAGCAGAAAGCTCTAAGTTTCTGATTTGAAGTCGGAAATCCGGGAAGTTTGGGTACGGACAGACCTTACCACGAGTTCAGTGGAGGATTCCACAGAATTTTGCTTCGAAGCAGGCACCTGGCCCTTGCCTCACCCTCAGAGTCGGCATCCATCCGGACGCACGGACCCCCTGAGCGATTGCCCTTGAGGTTTGTTCTGAAGAATGAGTTTTTCAGGAGGGAGAGACAGACTTGAGATTCCGCAGGCTTCGAACTCTGCACAACCTTCGTCCCGCGGGCGCGGGTTTGGGGATCATTGAGCTTTCAGGAGTGAAGACAATCCCTTGGAGGGGCCGGTTTCTCGAAATGAGGATGGCGACCGACTCAATGTGATGAGGAACACATTAATCGAGAACGCCGTTAACGGAGAATACTCACAGCATCTACCGGACCCGTTGGCCCGAGCATTTCTTTCAATGCACTTCTCGGCCGATCAAACGAATCTGACATAGTCAGGACCACACTAAGGACTTCTCGGTGGACCTTTGCTGTTGTTCCGGACTTCCAGGGATGGACAAGAGATGACTTCTGAGCCATGGCATGTTCTTCAAGTTCGGTCCAATGCTGAGAAACGTGTGGCGCAGCATTTAGCCGCCAGATCTCTGGAACATTTTCTTCCCCTCTATTCAGTGAGAGTAAGATGGACCGATCGAACCGTCGTTACTCAGCGCCCGCTCTTCGGCGGCTACATCTTCGCCCGCTTCGCACGACATCACAGAGCAACAGTGATCTCGCTACCTGGCATCATTCGGGATTTTGGAGATGAAGATCAGAATATGGTCGGAGATAAAGAAATATCCAGAATTCGCGAGGGAATAGAAAATGGCCTATCGCTTTGCCCCCACCGTGGCTTGGACTTAGGCGCCAGGGTAAGAGTTCGCGACGGAATCTTCGCGGGATCCGAAGGCATCGTAAAGGAATACCGGCCACGTTGCCGCGTGATTCTAACTCTGGAGGCAGTGCGTCAGTCGTTTTCCTTCGAGAGCGAATGGGACAATCTGGACCTCATTTCCAGAACTGGCACCTTCACATCTCGGTCTCAGAGTGTCTCAGAGGTCCATTAGTCCGGGAGGCACGGCAACTTCGATCCAGTCTCGTCTAAGTTATCAATCAGGGTCCATCCATCCGGATATAAGTCGGCGAAGTAGCTGTTGGTTGTATTGTGCCAGTATCGCGGGGCGAAAACCCGCTTCTCGTGGCTTGCGTTGAGCCAGGCTCCCCACCAGGAAAAACTGCTGTTCGAAATGATGTTGTGTCTGCAGAGCGACATCAGCCATAGATCTTCATGAGCGTTTGCTGTCCCATTTCCGTCGATAAAAAGACAGGGCGTGACACCCCCCATTAACGCTCTCGCGGTCTTGGGTTCATCAGAAAAGACGATAAACACAAGCCCCTCACAGGATTGTCGCAGTACCTCGATGGCCTGTTGGTAGTAACTGAATGGCAAAATATTGCTAACCCTGGCGCAGTTCCCGTTCTTATGGAAAATCTGCGCATAGTCTCCATACCGTAAGTGGACTGAGACGGAATTTCCAGCGCGTTGGATCATGCCGGCGAATTCGCGGGTAGTTGCACTCGGTGGATAGCGAAATGTAAGTCTTTCGCGAAGAGCGTGCTCATCCGACTGCGCGTATCCTGCGGCCTGCCAGTACCCCGACATATAAGTCCGACGCGCTGCAGACCCGCCAGCCGGGGGTGGTTGGAAGCAATACTCGGTGGCCTCGTCGATCAGTTCGGCACTAGCACTCCTCGCGACCAGCGAGCGCCACGGCGCCATGCTTTGCCGTCTTGAAAACAGTAGCCTGTCCAGAATTCCCGCCGTGCGTATTGGCTCGCTGATCCCGAACTGGTCTAACTGGAACGGCCGCGAGTGCTCTCCGTACTTTTGCCGCCCGAGCTCAGGTTTGACGATTTCGAGGGCGTGGCCACATTTGCTAGCGAAGTAGAGCCCGGCGGCATACATGAAGAGCTGGTTCCCAAGACCACCAAAGCAATTCAGGATAATCCTGCCTTTTGGGCTACCCATACCCTGCATGCCTTCGAGGCGCTCGTATGCCTTCACCTCAGGCGTGTCTGTCATTGCCGGGCACGATTCTTCACTCATCGAGATCGCTGCGCCCTTCCAGTCACTTTCCACTCAGATACCACCCCGGCGGTTCGAATCCCCTTCACTCAGCACCATCGATATACCCGGTGCCGGCAGCCACCAGTTCTGGAACCGATGCCGCGATCACCTGTTGAGCAGCAGCCTTCGTCGAGAATATTGTTCTGCTCAATTCATATGAATTCCTTCCCATCCTCCGTCGCAGTTGAGGTTGCGACGCAAGCAACTGGGCGGCTTCACACAATTTCTCATCTTGCCCATTGACGCAGCAGATCCCGGCTCCTCCATCCTCCAGAACATTTCTAAGATCGTTGCCCGGGTTAATGCTCGCCAGAACGGGAAGCTCGCACAGCGTGTAACCCAAAAGCTTGCCGGGAAAGTTGTGCGAACGCAACCGCCGATCAAGTGATATCAGGCCTATATCACACTCGCTGAGACACTGCAGATATGCATTCTCCTCCATCGGCGGAAGAATTCGAATATTTGTAAGGCCGAGCCCCTCGATTGACGCGTTCAGCCGGCGAACCTCGGAGCCCTCTCCAACCAGCAGAATGAAGCAATCATCACGGCCACGCAACTTCATCGCAAGACGGACGATGTTGTCCATATCTTGCGCGACACCGATATTTCCGCCGTAACAGAAGATGACCTTGTCCACCAGCCCGAGCTCTCTTCTCCACCGAGACGAGCCGGTCGGCTTGGACGCACTATCGATCCAGTTAAACAGGAGCTCGACCCGCTTCCCCTGGCTGCTCGCGTGATCTTGAAAATATGCCAGGTCCCCCCGCGACTGAACCCCAATCACATCGGCGACGCGGTATTGTTGAAGCTCCTTGCGCCGAAGGTACCGATAAAGCATGCCTTTGCCACTCAGAACACCTGCATCGACTGCCCATTGAGGAAAGATATCTCGCAAGATCAGGTATGACGGGCAGTTCCAGATCTCCTTTAGACGCTCAACCAGATCGCCAAAGAATATTGTCGGCGCATAGAACACGATCAGATCACATGGATTTTCCCGAAATACCTTCGATCCGCGGCGCCAGATGTGACGGGATAGTTGGGCTTCGCGCCACAAGCGATTCACCCTGTTTGCATTTCTGATTTCCCCGGTTCGAACCCGGATGACAGTAATACCGTCTTCGTCGGTGATGGTCATCGCTTCGTGACTACACTTACTCGGCGTAACCACAGTCACCTGATGACCGCACCTGATGAGTTCCCTGGCCAGATCTCGCATAAGCATGCCGGCCGCATTGGGTATCGGGGGATAATATACGACCAAACACAAGATATGCATAGGCGTCCTACTTACTCAGTTCCATGACGTTATTCTTCATGCCACACGACGCGACGTACGAACTTCGTGTAGCTGAGGATAATGCGCAAGACCTTTTCCGAGACATTGGGAACCTGGTAATCGCGAACAAGCCCAAGTGTCCTGCGCCCTTCTCGCCCCTGATTTTCCACTACCCTCAGGGCGTCCAAGACAAGCTCGGGATCCATCCCGGTCATGATCACTGACGCCTCCTCCATCCCCTCGGGGCGTTCGTGCGCTTCACGAAGATTCAGCGCGGGAAAGTTGAGAATCGATGATTCCTCAGTAATGGTGCCGCTATCGGAGAGGGTTGCCTTGGCGTTCACCATGAGATGCACATAGTCGAATAGCCCCATGGCATTCAACATGCGAATCTTTTCGGAGAACCTGATCCCGAGTTCCCCGATTCTCTGTCGGGTCCTGGGATGAACGGACATGATCACAGGAAGATCGTATTTTTCGGCGATACTCTCCAGAATGCTTCCAAACCTCGCAAACTGCCGTTCTGAGTCGACATTCTCTTCTCGATGAACACTCACTACGAAGTATTGGCGCTGCTTTAAGCCCAATCTGCCGAGAACGTCGGACTGGTCGATCGATTTTCGATAATGCGACAGCACTTCGAGCATCGGGCTACCTGTCTTAATGATCCTGTCGGGCGGTATCCCCTCGCGCAGTAAATAGTCGCGGGCAATGGTGGTGTACGGCAGATTGATGTCGCTAATGTGGTCTACGATCCTGCGATTGATCTCCTCGGGAACACGCTCATCGAAGCAGCGATTTCCAGCTTCCATGTGAAACACCGGGATCTTCAGTCGCTTGGCCGATAACGCCGCCAGACAGCTGTTCGTATCGCCGAGAATCAGCACGGCATCGGGCATCACCTTTGCCAGAACTTCACTCGACGCATGAATCACATTGGCGACGGTTTGGGCAGGAGACTTGGCCGCTGCCTCCAGGTAATAGTCGGGGCGGGATATCTCCAATTCTCGGAAGAACACTTCGTTCAGTTGCTCATCGTAATTCTGCCCTGTATGAATCAGTACGTGCTCGGTGTTTTGCTTCAGTGCCGCAATGACTCTTGACAGCTTGATGATCTCCGGGCGAGTACCGAGAATTGTTGCGACCTTCATAGGACCCCCGCTCGATTTTCCACGCATTCCGGCTGCCGCACCGAACCACTTCTCCACTGCTGATAGGGCGTGCCGTCAGACACAAGGCCCGCGATAAGCGCATCCCAGGACGGTGTCGCCATTCCTGTAGCCCGCTGGAATTTCTCGCCGCGCATGCTCCTGTCACATACGAATTCAGTATCCGCGACGCACTCTATGTCAATTCCGTAGGCGTCGCGCAACCTGCATAAGAGCTCGTACTTTGAGATGGGGTCCGCTACCACTTGATACAGGCCATGGAGATCAGGAAAGTCGACGATAAGTCGAAGTACGATCTCGGCGAGATAGTTTGTGGTCACGCCCGAGTAGATGGCCCGAGTGAAGCCTCGAACACGCCCGTTCTGCTGGCCGAGAAACCACTCCAGAAGCGAATGAAAGTGAGAGAGTTCTCGCCCTATCATCGAGGTTCGAAGCGTCAGAACGTTCCGGGAATCAGATATCTCTCCAAGCGCCTTGGTTCTACCGTACAGGTCGCTTGAGTCCGGCGTGTCGTCTTCTGTGTAGTTTCCTCGTGTGCCGGTGAACACGCAATCCGTACTGAAGTGAATCAGGCGCGCGTTCCATTCCGAACAAATAGCAGCCAATCGGTGGGGCAACAGAGAATTGACCTCGATGCATGGCACGGCCAGATGGGCTTCAAATCGCTGCTTGATGATTCCAGCGCAATTCACAACTACATCTGGCTGAAATCGTTTGAGCAGAAGTGTGAGTGCCTCCCAGTCGGTGAGGTCGGTGTTGCCGATAACCTTTTCGCTGTCCAGAAGAGTCGGAGCAAGTCGATGTGCTTCCCCGGCGGAACACCGTACGCAACATGATGTGGCTTGGATGCGCGAACTGAGCTTCTGAAATACTTTGTGGCCGAGCATTCCGGTGCCACCGATTACAAGTACTCTCAGGTCTTCCATCGTTTTCTCCATCTACGTCGTTACCAGTGAAGACCCAAGAGCTTCTTGTACGATCTCCAGTTTCAACAGCACATCGATCATCTGATCGACGCTCAACTGGTTCGTATTGCTGGAATTGTATTCACCTGTTTCGGATACGGCGGCTTCACCTTCCGTAAAGAACTTGGAGTATTCGAGATCCCGCATGTCCGCCGGTATTCTGAAATATCCTCCCATGTCTTCGGCACGGGCAAGTTCTGCGCGCGTGAGCAGCGTCTCATATCGCTTTTCCCCGTGTCTTGTGCCAATGATCCGGATTTCGCCATTGAAATCGAAGATCTTCTCCAGGGCCAACGCCAGCGTTTCGATGGTGGCTGCGGGCGCCTTTTGTACAAATATGTCCCCGGGTACCCCGTGTTCGAATGCGAAAAGCACAAGATCGATGGCTTCGTCGATATTCATCATGAAGCGCGTCATCTTGGGATCGGTGACGGTGAGGGGCTTACCGGCAAGTATCTGTGAGATAAACAGAGGAATGACCGACCCCCGCGAGCCCATTACATTTCCATATCGCGTGCCGCAAAAGACGGTGGCCTCCTCACCATACTGGCGGGCCTTGGCTATCATGAGCTTTTCCATTAGAGCCTTGGATGTCCCCATCGCGTTGACCGGATAAACTGCCTTATCCGTGCTGAGGACAATGAGCTTTTTGACCTTCGCCGCAAGCGCCGCATTGATTACGTTTTCCGCTCCGAGGACATTCGTCCTCACCGCCTCCATAGGAAAGAATTCGCAGGAAGGGACTTGTTTCAGAGCAGCGGCGTGAAAAACATAGTCCGCACCCTGCATGGGCGCCACCAAGGAAGCGGGATCGCGCACATCCCCCAGATAGAACTTCACGGGTGCATGCCCGAGTGCGGTGCGCATATCATCCTGCTTCTTCTCATCACGGCTGAAGACGCGGATCTCGGCAATTCCGGTGTGCAAATATCGGCGGAGCACAGCATTTCCGAATGTACCTGTTCCACCTGTAATCAGGAGAGTATTCTCCTTCAAAGCGTCACTCGTCCTCTTCACTGAATACCCTTTCAAATAATCCCTCGTGTGCTCCTACGCTCTCTGGATTCACGCTCTTTTCCAGGGCGTAAATCATCGCGCGTTCTGATTTCTGCTTGAATGACAGGTCATCCATATCGATGCACTCCTGCAGGACCCTCTCAAACCTGTTCGTGTCGTCGAGTGGTATGTCCCACCCGACTCCATCCTCCTCCAGGGCGCGCCAAGGAGTGCAGTCGCTAAGGAGAACTGGGCACCCGGCAGAAAGCGATTCGAAGATAATGTGTCCAAAGTTCTCCCCCAGCGTGGGCAAGAACATCAAGTCGTGATCGAAAAGGATCCTCACGACCTGCTCGTGTGGAACTTCGCCGAATTGACAAACCCGAACATCGGGCGGGAGCTTTCGAATGATCTGCTGACATGCCTCCCAATACTTTTGGTCCTCAATCGGGCCATAGATGTCGAACACAACGTCGCCGGAGATCGCGCAGAGCCGCCGCAACGCGAAATCCAGGTTCTTCATCACGGTTATCCTGGAGATAAACGCAATTCTCAGGCTGCCTGGGCACTTGGGTCTCTTGCGGGAATCAATCGGCGGCGGGGTGCACAACAAGTCGGGCGCCACCACGATAGCGCTCCTCCTCTTGAAATCGTGGGCATGCTGCCGCCGACCGTCGCCCGTGGTTCTCTCAGCTCCGACCGCTCCAAATTGGGCTCTAATGTCGTGCGCCTCGAACTCACTGGAAGCCTGCCAGATAACCTTCTTGTAGAGTTGCAAGAATCGAGCCGCGGCGATGTAGAACCTCTTCCTCAGGGGATTGATCCCCAAAGCTCCCGGCGAGAACTCACCTCGGGGAGCGATGATGAATTTAGTTGCCCGGCAGATTCCCATCCAGCGAGCCAAGATCGGCAGCATGGAAGATCGGCGGGAGAAGAAACTGTTGAGATAGACAATCGTGTCTTCGCTTATGGACCAAAGAAGCTTGAGCGTCCGCAGATAGCTTCCGATACCTGGACGCAGGTACATGATCTCGGTGCGATTCCCGATCCACTGATTTGGCGCCACGTTCGGGTATGGCTCGCGGTCTCCCAAGTCCCGGTCGAGAGTGAGAATTCTGAAGCGGAATCGATCACTAAGTTGGGCGACGCAATGAGCGATGCTTCGTATAGGTCCGCCCGCACGATACCCCGGCAGATACCAGTCTGCGAACACCAGGACCATTGGCCGCTCCGTGTTGCCGAGATTGGCATGGGCCGCTGCAGCATCCGAATAAATCTGAACATCAGCTTTCACTTCGGCCATCCAGCATTTGCAGAATCTCCCCGATTCCCTTGGCGACCATTTCGGGGCTGTAGGTCTTCCAGGCCGCAGCGCGCGACAGCTGCGCTTTGGCAAGCATCGCCCGATAATTGGCTGCTACATACTTCATCGCCTGCATCAGATCGGCGACTCCATCCGATTTGCTGTAGACGATTCCGGATGCGATTTCTCCCTCCAGTGGAGCCATGGGCGTGGAGATGACCGGCCGGCCGGTTCCGAGATACTCGATGAGTTTGAAGGGGAACACAGAACCGATGTCGCCGCTGACACAGTGGGGGTTGACCAGAATCTGTGCATCTGCGAGCAACGCCACCAGTTCCGCGCGCGGTACAAATCCGTGGAAATGGATGCCCTTGTGATTGCCACATTCTGCTCTTAGCGAATCAAGCAGAGGACCATCGCCAACTACGTGCAGTTCAGATTCCTGCATGCCCAGTTCAATAAACGCCTTGCACAGCCGATCAACCCCTTTGCTGGCCTGCAGGGATCCGGCGAACAGGAACCGGCGCCCAACTAGCGAATCGGGAGCCTGAGGAATGTCGTACAGGTCCTTGTTCAACACGCCACGCAAGACATAGGTGTTTCTGATTTCGAAGCGCCGTGACAATTCGGGTGAGACGGCGATCAGTCCCTTGACGTCTCGTTTGATAATTCTCATTCCCAGAGTCTGTAGCCATTGCCGCCACGTCCTGCGGCCATCCGGGCCGCACGATGCGTCGTCCTCATACTCCAATGCGATCGGCACGCGGGAAATGGATGCGAGGATCTTCGCGGCCAGGGCTTCAGGAAGGCCGCAGTTGTAAAGCAGCACTGCATCGAACGGTGTCTCCCGTTGCGATTTGAGGACCGCGCCGATCAGCGCAAAGATCCCAAGCGCTCTTCCCAGAAGAGGAACATCCCATTCGGATTGATAGGAGACGACCACATCACTTCGATCCGGAATGGTCCCTTGAAACGCGCGATACACCTTCAGCGAACGTTCGGCCGCGGCTCCCAGCGAGAACACCCTCACCTTACAGCCCGAGTCAGCCATGAGCCCTGCGAGCGTGGCAATCTTCTGCGATCCGGCCAGTGCCCGGTTACGGACCAGTTGTCGCCGGGTAACCAGGTCTGCCCCTTGATAGTTGGCTAGATAGGCTATGTTCATTTCGCTGTGGACGCCAGTTCAGAGGCCTGACTGGACCCGGTCAGCTCTTCGTCCGGAAGAGTAAAGACCCGTGTCCCTTTGTAGCTGGGATTCGCGTAGCATTCGAGCACGTATCCGGCGTCGATGGAGAGCGTCCCGAGCGGCTTGGCCTGGCAGAGAATGTTGGCCGCACCCACGCCGGCGCCGATAAGCACCAGATCCGTGCCTTCGTGCTCCGGCCGCAGCGTGATCCTATCGGTCATGCTGCTGGAACGCGAGATGCCGATGAAGTTCACAGTCCGGCAACCCTCCGCCTCGAAGTATTGGCGCAGTTTCTGCTCCTTTTCCGGGGAGGCGTGGGTGATGACGAGGATCTTGCGATCGCGCAGGAAGGCGTGCCGGTCCGGCCCGAGAAGCAGCGCGTATACGAAGTAGAACGGGATGTAGTTGTTCTCGTCGAGACGAATGTCGTTCTGATCGAACCAGTCATAGATATCGGGGATATAGCGGTCCATCAGCTCAAAGCCCCTGTGCCGGGCGAAGTTCGCAGCGATCATGCCATCTTCCGCGATCTCACGAAGAAGCCCAGCAAATTCTTGCCTAAGCGCACGCCATTGAGACCCGCGATACACTTCATGCCCGTATCCCGGATTGCCCGACCAAAACGTATTGTGGCAACTGTACTTGAGATATGCTGACGCTACGACGCGTACATAATGCACGGCAGCGTTGCGTCCCGGTGGTGCCGCTGGGATTCTATAGCCTAAACAGAAATAGCACTCGCCATCGCTGAACCGGAATACCGGGAGATATCCTTTCCCAAATCGTTTCACTAAGTAGTCGCGCGAACTGCGGTACCACTCGACGCAGGATCTCATGGCCGGAGCTAATTGGATTGCAGACGTATTTTGCTCACTTGCTACGAACGCAGGTATTAGAAGCGCAACCTCGTGCACCATGCGCAAGCGCAGAGGCATAAGGTTATGATCCCCTCCTCGCCCCCTATCGTCTATCATTCCCCACTCCATTTGGACGGTTCTATGTTCCATAACTGCAACAAATGTCTTAACGGCGGTGGCCCGCCAGCGGCGCTTCCTGCCTGTTACACTGCGAAAGCTTTACCTAGAGAATTCGTAAATCAACAACACTAGGACGGTTCCTGCTATGGCGATAAACATTGCTTTACCGAATAGGGATGAGAGCCTGTTCGTTTCATGCGTTGTTGTTCCGAGATGGAAGAGTGACCCTGCAAGGAACGGGTACGACATTGCTATATATCTGCTGTATCCCGTGTCGGCGATCCCGGCGGATATCAGTAACCCTCCGCATAGAGCTAGATTCGAATTTCGGATCATTTCTCGAAAGCCTGATCTTCTGAAGCTCTTAAGAAGTAGCGTTGGCAGAAGAAGTAGGCCTGCGACGCTCGCTATGGACTTAAGAATGTGCACAACCAATGCGCTCCAATTACCATTGAAACCGCCTAAGTCATCGCCGAAGATTTGCGGAGAGGTCCATGGAAATGGCGCGACTGCTGATATCAGTATGCGAATCGGTATCGATACAAAATAGCCGGCACCAGTTAATGCCGACAACTTGCCGCCAATATTTGAGCTGCTAGTCGTTCCAAGCCCATGGCTAGCGACGTCTGCCTGCGAGAGAGTCGTATCTTGTATGAAGCCCAGAACGGGGTTATTGAGCCAGGCTAGGATACCAACACAGAGTAGGATAACGATGAGTACGAGGACCACAATCCTAGTCTTTCCTTTTCCATTGAACATCTCCAAATTGACCATGCCGAAATAGTCGAGGGCACAGATCAGAAGGTACACGGGTCGCGTGAACGCCAGGAATACGATCCCGACAAATGCAAGGAGTGCGCCTGATTTTGCGCTAAGGTTTACGGCAATCCGGATTCCTGAGTACCAGGCGACGAGCCCCCAAAGAATGATCAGATCCCTGCCTAGCCAACCTGTCATATCTATAAAATCCGGCCATAAAAGTAACCCTACAGCGATCCCGAGGGCCTGAGCTCTTGTCAAGCCACTGAGAAACAAGCCCGGCAGGAGAAGGATTGCGGCGCTGAGAAGAACTGCGCATCCCCAACTGACAGTGGCCACGGGCGAATCGCCATACAGCGCAATGCGGTATCCGTGATAGACGCTGCTTGCAACATATCTGCTGTCATATGCGCCCTGAAGAAAGCACAATCCTGAAATCTCGGGTTGCTGCCAGCAATATGTTGCCCAGTCGATCATTGGACGGAGAGCATCATCGTCGCCGAATGGGATTGTGCGCCCGATCACCTGCCAATGAACGAAGCCTAGAAGTGGGTAGCTCGCGATCAGGATTGGGGCAAACAGACCTCGCGACCACCTCCGGACAACTAACGTTGCTAGGAGACAAACCGAAACGAGCAAGAACACGGAAGTGCCTATAGGAAGGCTCGCCTCAGTCCCTATTTTCTCCATCAAGCCGGAAATTGTTATTGCTGGAATCACGACTACCGCGAAGAGTGCCGTGTTCAGGAGCAGCCGCTTTGATGGCCTCTCGATGTTCGGCGGCAGAGCCAACGCCAGTTCAGCCATTGGTTACCGCCCTCGGAATACTTCGCGCACCTTCTTCTGACCATACCCTGCCGGCTACCGAACTGACGTTCCCAGAAACTGCAGCGGATTTGCCAAACTTGTCCTTCAAGCGCAGGCACGGCTTTTCAAGCAAATGCCAGGAGAGAACGGCAGAAGCAAGAGCCAGACCGTAGCTGATTGCAAACAGACTCGGCGCACTATGGGTGCGCGGCTCAAACAATTGCTGCCAGGGCCACGCAAGGATGTAAAGACCGTAGGAGTAGTCTCCCAGGCGGTGATACCAGGCGACGTGCAATGCCGGATGAAATCCACAGGTCAACACCAGATAGCACAGAGCAAGGGGGAATATGACGGCGCCCAAATGCGGCATTCCCCATCGCACAGCTGCCAAATCTGCCGCGAAGAGACAAATAGCGGCCGGAATCGATAGGACGATCTTATTGCGAAGCAGGTAACTTCCCGAACCGGCAAGGAAGCAGGCGACCCAGATGCGGGCGAACTGCCAGGGAATCGGCATCATCTGCCAAGTCAAAATGACGCTCGCCGCGACCACAATCCACGAACGCATCGTTAGCTTGGAGAGCGTCTTCTTCCAGCTAATGGCCAAGCAGATTGCGAGTGTGATCATATACATCGTCCACTCAGCCGGCAAGGTCCAGAGCGTCCCATCTACGATGAACGGGAGAGGGTTGTGATCAAATACTCCAGGCAGCGGGTTCTGGGTCCGATGCAACCAGGCTTCGCTCAAGAACGAGCGCGTCAGGGGACTGGCAAAATATGAGCGGGCGGGAACAGTCGACACCATCGGCCCAAGCACAAATCCACAGAGTAAGACAGCCACCACGAGAGCTGGAAAAATCCTGAGGGCCCGTGCCGCGATATATTGCTCGGGGGTGCTCCAACGCAGGGCGCTCTTCAGGATGAGATACCCGCTAACAAAAAAGAATGCAAATACAGCCGTCTCGCCCAGGTCGCCCCAACGGAGCAGCGCATGCATCGGCTCGCTGGCGTATTCCCCGCGCAAGACGTAGCTATGCGAGTAGATGACCAACGTGGCGAGCACGGCCCGAATCAGGTTCAGGTTGTTTTGCCGGCCGGTCTCGACTTCAGACAGCCGCATCGACTTGAAGATTCTTGAGAGGCTGGCGTTCATTTCAGAGATTCATGGCCGGAGCCGGAGCCGGGGAAGCGCCCCGCAGGACGGCCGCATCCGGTCTGGGCGCGGTTGCCAGGACCCATCCGCAGTAGGCTGTGCTGAAGGCGAGGCTTGCGATCACTACACCGGGTAATCCAAACATATAGGCCCCGGCGAAGTTCAGACCCGCACCCAGCAGCGCCGTCGCAATCTTGGGTGCGATCAACCGGCTGGGGTTGGGCAGAAGCATATGTTTGAGGCTGATGATCTGTCCGCACTCGAAGATCCCGGCGGAAAGCACCAGGAACGGAAGCATGGGCGCGGCGGAGGCATACGCGGGCGGGAGCAGGAGCCGGAAGAGCGGCCGGCAAGCGAATGCCGCAATCACAAATCCCAAACCGGTGAGGATCGAGACTCCCAGAAGGAGCTTGTGGATAAGGCTGTGGGCATTTTGAACCCGCTTCGCATCCGTCCCCCCTCCCGCGCGCGCAAAGAGGATGGGCTGCACAAGCTGGTTAAGGAACGCCGATGCCATGGAGATGGGGTAATATCCCAGCTGATAGAGCGCCTGGTAGATACCCACCACCCGCATGGAGCGGAATGATTCCAGTGCCCAACGATCGGATGCGATCTGCCCCCAGGTAAACAGTCCCCAGGTGCTGAACGGCCGGGCATACACCCACATCTTGCGCCGCATCTCGCACTGAAGAGCGCGATCGAGGTCGGGACGATAAGCCGGAGAAGACACGATGGCGCCGCGAAGGAATGCGGCCTGCGATACCAGAGTGAGCCCCATGGCCGATGCGAATCCCAACATGGCCGCGCTGGCGCTGCTGAAAGAGCGCACCAGCAGGACGGCGAGCCCGAAACGAAGCCAGACGCCCAGTCCCTGGTGCCATGCCACAATGGCTCTCTGCCGGGCAGCGCCTTGAATGCCGTCGCACACTGATGAGACGCCAGACAGCAGAGCGAAGATTAGGCTCCAGACGGCGAGCATTACGATGCTGTGCCAACGAGTGTTCGCAAGAACGGCGATCACCAGAGCTCCGATGAGGGCGACAAAGATGACCGATGTCATTACAACCCGCAAGGTGGCCCGCAGATAGTCGGCTAACGCGTTCGACTCGACGGAGGCGGCGTAGAACCGCTGACCGGCCGCGCCGAGGGGCCCCAAAGCCATCTGCTGAATGAGAGCGGCAAGAGTGCCGCCCAGGGCAAGTTGCCCATACTCTTCCGGCCGCAGAAAATGAGCAAGAAGCGGGACACCGACGATGCCCCCAATCGCAGCCGCGATTTGTCCGCTCAAGACCCAACCCGCTTCGCCGTAGACGCGCGGGGCCCATAACTGCTTCAACAGGCGACGATTGTTGCTTGTGAATTGCGTAAACACGGGAGTCTTTATCGTTTCAGCAGTGCGTCTCTGAATACCCTGAGCGATCGCGCCGCGGCAGGATTGCGGCGCTCCAGATCGCGCAGATGCAAATAGCCGCAGGAGGCAAGCAATCCCAATACCGCAAACATCAGGACAATGACCGACCGATGCGGCGAAGATCGTTTGTCTGGCGGAATCGCTCGCTCGACCACCTGGATGACGGCAGCATCTTTCGCTTCATCCAACCGCGCGGCATCGTATTGCTTGAGCAGCAGGTCGAAAATCGCTTGGCGATACTGCAATTCGTGCGAGGCGCGCAGGTAGTCCATTTGGGCGCCGGCAACGTCCTGCAGTCCCAAATCGGCCGGTCTCGACGAGTGGTTGTTCTGATCGAGCCGAGTTGCCTCAGCCTGCAGCGAGGCGAGTTGGTTTTCGACGATCTGCACGCTGGGATTGGAGTCAGTGGAATACGATCGCAGCGCGTGCAGTTCAACCTGTTTGGCGGCAACCTGGGCATGAAGTGCGGCCATTCCCTCAATCAGCGCTTTCGCCTGGACATCCGGCTGTACCAATCCCTTCTTTTGTTCCACAGCCTGGAACGCAACCTCCGCGGCAACCACATCTTCCTTGGTGCGGCTCAGTTGCTCCTCGTAAAAAAGGCGTCGTTGCGAGGCCTCGGTAACCGCGAGGGTTTTGGTGAGATTGCGCAGTTCATCCGCGTAGGCATTGGCGATATCGGCGGCTCTGTTCTTGTCGTGATCCATCACGGTGACTGCGATAAAGCCGCTCTTTTCCGAACGCAATGTCGTGTTCGCCGCCAGTCTCATCCGGGCAGCAGTCATATCGCCGGCTTTGTACGCGGCCTGAAGACCGAACCGTTGGATAATGGCGTCTGCTACGGGGCGAGAAGAGAGTAAGCCGACGTAGGTATCGTTCGGGTTCTTGAGCCCCAGTCCGCCGCTGGCCGCCGACATAAGTGAGCCGGCACCCCCGCTGTTTGCCAGTTGAGAGAGAAGCAGGGCCGCCGACGGAGTACTTTGTTGAGGCAACATCATCCTGGTTGTCGCCGTGAACACGTACGGAATGATGAAGCTGTAGGCTGCTCCCAACACCGCTGCCGCGAACGTCCAGATCAGGATCGTGCGCTTGTCGTGGGCAAGCCTGGTCAGATATTCAATCAAATGAGGCGCCGATGTTTGCCCGGGATCATCCCAACGGGGCTCCGTCCCGAGGACGGCATGGCTTGCAGAAGAGATCTGGTCAATCAAAAATTCACCTCATTTGAGGGAGTGTGAGCGTTGTGTCCGTTGGACCGTCGGAACAGCCGATGGACACGAGATAGAGAAGAAGATTGATGCATGGGGCAACGGCCGGCCGGCGCTCTCAGTGAGAGATCCCCTCGCGGACAATTACCTTCCTGGCGGTCAAGAACAGAATCTTGAGATCGAACAGGAACGATCGCCTTTCAAGATATTCCCGATCAAACCTGACTTTGATGGGGATCGGAAGTTCGTCCCGGCCGTTGACCTGAGCCCAACCCGTGATGCCGGGAACGAGCGAATCAACTTCGTAGTGAGTTCTTAGAGCGACAAGGTCCGCCTGATTGAAGAGCGCCGGGCGGGGACCCACAAGGCTCAGATGCCCGGTGGCCACGCTGAACAGCTGGGGCAGCTCATCCAGGCTCGTCTTGCGAAGAAAACTGCCGATGGGGGTCAGGTATCTGGACGCGTCGGACAGTAAATGAGTCGCGATCTGCGGAGTATCCATGCGCATGCTGCGAAATTTTGGCATGCGGAAGATACGGTTATTCTGCCCCACCCGATTCGACCAATGAATAATCGAGCCCTTCGAGGTAATCTTTACCGCCAATGCCACTCCAATCAGCACAGGCGATAGCAGAATGATCAGCGGAACCGAGCAAAGAATATCGAAGGGGCGCTTGCATGGGTATGTTGCCCGAGTTGAAGACGCCGAAATTTCCAGAACAGTGCTCATACCGGTGACCTTCTCTGAAACAAGACACGGCTCTCATCGCAGAACAAACGCACGTAATTTGTGGTCAGTGGATCCCGATGACGGAGCCGGTCATAGCGGTTTGCGAGAGGATTTGCGTAATAAACGGAAGCTGCTGCAGGAAACTGCCGGGCGCTTTCAGCTTTGTGGGCACAACGATGGAGTCGCCAGGTTGCAGCCTCAGGTTCTCGAAGCCGCCACGCCACAAGCTGCTTTGGTTCTGCCTGCTTATAACGGTCCCATCGGCGCGGATCAGGAAGACGCGCCTCCTGTCCGCTTGCCGCGTAGGTCCCCCGGAGGCTTTCAGATAGGTGGCGAGACGCTTGTCTTTTTGATAGCGGAAGGCGTTTTCGTTGTAGACAGCGCCGGCTACCTGGATCGTCTCCAGAGTTGCAGGCACAAAGAAACTGTCGCCGTCTTCGAGGACAAAATCTGGAATATCGGTGATCGACGCGGCGTTGAATAGCATGTCCAACACGATGCGGCCGGTAGGACGGGCCGCGGTGAGTTGCGCCAGCAGGGCCTGTTGGGAGGCTAACTGAGCTTGTTGATCGGTGGTGTTGATCGGGCTGAGTGATGTGCCCCCCGCATACCGCGAGGTCAGTTCGCGCTGCATCTGCGCAATTGCAACCTTGAGTTCCTGTTCCTGTGCCGCGCGCGTGGATTCACGGTTGAGCTGGGATGCATACAGATAAGAGTGAGACGTCAACCCACCGGCCTGAATCACCAATTCACGCAAGGTTTCTCCCGGGTGGAGGCGGTATACACCGGGAGCATTCACTTCCCCGCCCACGCGCGCAAAAGCAGGGTGCTTCTCCTGAGGCAGAGGCACGTCTCTTTGCGAGAAGATCGCGACCACATCGCCGGGTTTCAGCGGCTGATTGTCGCTCGACGATGGAGTCTCGATGGCCTTGCCCAGGTTGAACGCAATAATCCGGGTACTGAGGTCAATGTCGTCGCGCCGCTCGATCGCGGCGTACTCCCAGTTGATCTCCGTACCGGCATCGGCCACGTCCGCCATCACATCGCGGGTTGGGGTATCGGACTTGGGCCGAGGCCTGTCCCAAGTCGGTTGACCCGGCACCCCTGTCGAAGCAAGGGAGTTCTGCCGGTTCCAATACTCTCGAGTCAACAACGATTCGCGCGAAGGAATCAGGTCGGAGACGCGCATACCCTCGTGCCACTGATACCGGCCCGGGTATGCCACGTTTCCGCGGAGCGTGACCGCGTTATCGACCTGCGGCGAGATCGGAAAGACCCGGAGGATGTCTCCATCCTTGAGTTCGCGCCGCAGACCTTCGTTATCCAGGGCGAATTCGTCCACTTGCCGCCTACGATGATTCTCGACCCGCTCCAGAAGAACGCGATCCACGCTGGCCAGGTTGGTCAGACCCGCGACGTCTTTCAAGATCGATCCGACGGTAGACTCGCTCTTGAGTTCATAAATTCCAGGTTCCTTGACGCTGCCGAGGATGGCTGTCTGTGCACCCACGGGCGGGATGTAGATCACGTCGCCGGGAAGCAGCTGTGCATCGTGCGACTTATCGCCATTGCGCAGCAGGTCGTACACATCGATTTCGGCGATAACCTGATTTGCGCGTCGCAATTGAATGTGGCGCATGCTCCCCGCCGCCGATGGGCCTCCGGATGTAAACAGAGCGTTCACTAACGTGCTCAGGGAGCTTACCGTGTACACTCCTGGCTGCCGGGCGCTCCCGAGAACAAACACCTGGATCGACCTGAGCTGCCCCATGGTTACGTTCAAATCGAAGCCCTTGTAGAGGCTGGCGATGGCCGAATGGATGCTGTCCTGCAACTGGTCATAGCGAAGCCCCGCGACGGTCAGCGCGCCAACCTTGGGTATGAAGATTTGCCCGGCTCGGTCGACGGTCAAACGCGATTGCAGATCGACCTTGCCCCAGACTCGTACCAACAGTTCGTCACCAGGTCCGAGGACATACTCGGCCGGAACAGGGTTACTGTCAGTTGGAGCAAACGTCGTGGGCGCCTCCTCAAACAATTGCCGGCCGTATACGGTCAAAGGATGCCCCGCAGCATCTTCGGCGAACAGTTCGAACTCAGATTTCGTCTTCAGCGGTTCGAGTTTGCGCGTCCGGAGCAAATCTTCCGTCAATGCTTCTTTGTGCGCCTTTTCCAGCAAAGGTTCCGCTGAATCCGGCTCGGTGACCGGCCGCTGGTCCGCCATCCCATCGCGTTCGCGGTCGGGATTCACGAGATCAGGCGGATGCGCCGCGGCGGGCATGGTTGACTCGGCTGGCGCCGCGGGCGTGGGAACAGATTGCGCCCCGCACAACGGTACGAAAAACAAGAGTGACAAAATCAGCTTTTGCTTCATGAGGTGTTTTTCTTGGCTTTACTCGAGCGGTTTGATCCTGACATCGAGCCTGTTATGCACGAAGGTCTTTTGGGCTGACAGCGCCGGCAGCGGTATTTAAGTCCGGCGAGCTGTCGCACCCCAGGGGAACGATCGCTCTTTTTAATAGATCCGAGCTGGGGTTGTAATCGAGCACCGTATCTTTCAGGGCAATAACCAGCCGCCCCAGGTCGCGCGAAGCGCAGATCTCCCGGAAGGAATCCAGCCACGTGCCTAGATCCTCCTGCGGCAGGCCGTTCCCGGTATAGATCCGAATCTTGCTGTGGTTGGTCGGCACGGTATCTTCAAGCAACGTGCTCAACTCCTCGCAGAGCTTCTCACCCGGCCGAACTCCGGTGAATTCAATGTTGATACCCTCGCCGGGCTTGAACCCCGAGAGCAGAATCAAATTCCGCGCCAGGTCGGCAATCTTAACGGGCTGCCCCATATCGAGCACGCAAATCTGCCCGCCCCTCGCGATGGCGGCAGCCTGCAATACAAGCTGGCATGCCTCGGGAATCGTCATAAAATACCGTCGCATCTCAGGATGCGTCACGGTGACGGGTCCGCCCGCGGCTATCTGTCTTTTAAAGATGGGGATAACGCTCCCGCTCGATCCAAGGACGTTGCCGAAACGCACCATCACATACTGCGTGCCACCGTTTTGAAGCGTCTCGAGCAGTAACTCGGCGATCCGTTTGGTGGCCCCCATAACGTTTGTGGGCCGGACGGCTTTGTCTGAGGAGACGAAAACGAATCCCTCCACCTTGTGTCTTGCCGCCGTGACGGCGACGTTATATGTGCCGAATACGTTGTTCTCGAAAGCTTCGAAAACATGCTGTTCCATCAACGGAACGTGCTTATAGGCGGCGGCGTGGTAGACAACGGATGGCTTGTATTGCTTGAACACGTCGTCCAGTCGCCGGGTGTTTTGGACGCTGCCGATCTCGGGATAAAACGGTATTCGCGGGAACGTTCGCTGCATCTCCCCATCAATCTCGAAGAGAGGAGACTCAGCAATTTCGAACCCCACAATCCCGGCGGGGCCAAACCTGGCAATCTGCCGGCAAAGCTCCGAACCAATCGAGCCGGCGGCCCCGGTGACCAAGACCATCTTGCCTTCCAAAGTGCTGCGAATGGCACTGTCCTGCAAACGCACCGGAGTCCTGCCCAACAAATCCTCGACGGCTACGTCGCGGATTTGACCCGCCAGTCCGCTGCCTTCGATCATGTCACCCAGACCGGGTACTGTTTTGCATTCCACAGCCGCGTCATGGCAGAACGAAAGAATGCGCGTCATCTCGGTACCGGTTGCGGAGGGAATCGCGATCAGAATCAACTCGACATCGTGATCTTCGACGAGTTTGTTGATCTCGTCTCCTGCGCCGAATACCGGGATGCCGCCGATTGCCATGCCTTTCTTGTGAACATCATCATCGATAAATCCACACACCCGATACGCAAGGCGGGAGTTGTTTCGAATCTCGCGCAACAGGATGTTACCAGCATCGCCCGCGCCATAGATTAACGTTCTTTTTTCCGGGATGCTCGAAGGGCTGTTCTGCGTGGCTTCAACGAACAACCGAACCATCACGCGGAGGCCCGCCGTGCTCAACAAGGAGATGATGAGGTCGCTCAGGTAGATGGAACGAGGGAACGCTGACGGCGCGATCATCAGGATGAGCAAGCAGCTCACCGACGATCCGGCCACATTTGCGATAAGGAGCCGATAAACGTCGGATATGGATACGTACCGTAAACCGCGGCGATTCAACTTCGCAAACTGAAACGTGACGCTCTTTACCGCAACCCAGATCAACAACGCTTCCGACATTTGACGCATAGCGACGGGGGGCAGGTGGAACTCAAATCGAAGCATGAATGCCGCTACACCTGCCAATACAAACATCAGGGCCTGCGCTGCCAACAAGAGGGTCCAGCGCATTGCGTTACTTCTTACCGCGGCTTTGATTCTCCTACGCATTTGAGCCCTCCCTCTTTGTGGTCGGAGTCTGGATCGCGGAACAATCGCCGTCAGCGGATTCGTGCGAATATCCCGCAGAGCTAATGGGTTCTTTGTTCGGGTTCAACGGGGCTTCAACAGATAGGCATGACTCATCTCGGCTGCGCTCAACAGTGATCGGCGTCGTGTCCGCTCTCAGTAACGCAATCTCTGCAATAAGGTGAGACACCCTTTGTTCAAGATTCTCTACGTGAGCAATCTGCTCATTGGCGACCGTCGCTCGGGAGCTCTCTTCTAATGCGCGACGTACAAAATCGCAGATCGCAGTGCGGGCAACATCGGAGATGCTGCGTGCGCCGCTTTTCACTGAATACATTTCGAGCGCGGAGTATTCCTCTTCTGAAAGCCGGACTCCAAGCGTGCGTATGCGCGGAACTAGAACGGCCACAAGATGGCCCTCGAAGATCTCAGTTGTTTGATGGAATTACCTTCCGCTGGCCGACTCGTCTTTACATCCAATTTGGATATAGCTTCGCTATCGTCGGTCCCACGTGATCAGGATCGAAATTTGCCTACACCTCCACATCCATCGATTTCGATCGTCTATCGAAATCGGATAAATGTGGTGCCCTTTAAGTGAGATGTTCCTCACCTGACCTCGGCAGTTGTTTGGGAAGATGCATTCATCCTAACATCACACCAAGTAGCGAACAAGGACAAAAGTAATGCATCTGTGAAACATTCGTAAATCTGTTAGTAAGTCTAAGTGATGTGACCCATGTCACATACCAACGAAAGATATAAGGAATACAGCCCGCCCGACATTCGCTGACTTGTCCGCACTCTGGCCCCGACGTATTTTCAAAGCAAATTAGAGCGGGCCGCAGTTACTTACTGGTTGAACGCCTCATCTGATTCCGCTCCTGGCCGCGGCTTCCAGGCAATGCTGTAGTAATTGCCGCGATCGCGCGCCCACGGATCAAACGCATTCACCACATTATCCAGTTCCGGCTTCAGCTCCGGAATATTCCGCATCAGGATGCGCTTCATGGGTGACACCGGCTGCTTGTGCCCGTTCGGCGTTCCCTTCTCCATCATCTCGGGTCCCGGCCCATTATGATTCACCCAGTCCACACCCAGCGTCGTATAGAACTCCGGACGGAAGCATGAGGTGAAGAACCGGTCGCTGAACAGCCTGCGCGACGCGTTCAGGATGAACACCACAAACTGCGTCTCCGAAATCGCAAATCCATGCGGCCGGCGATACTCAGCCAGATAGCCCACCGCCGTGTCCACATCTTCGATATTGTCTACCGTCGATCCATCGGGATGACCCAGGCAGTCGTTGATGGGAGTGCCGTCGTCGTTCACCTGCGCGTCGGTGATGACCTTCGATGCATCGCACTTATGCTGACCGTACACATCCCGCATCGCGGCGATCGTTGTATGCTGCTCCTGCCAGTCCGCCGTGCCGGCCTGAACCGACGGGTCCATGAAGTCATCGAAGCTGGTGAGCTGCCTCAGCCCATACTGCCGCCGAAACTCGTTAAACCGCGGTACTCCATGCTCGCGGTCGCGGATAATGTCGAGCGCCGCTACATCGATCTGCTGCGTCTGGCTCTCCAGCCGGCCCATCTTCAGGTTCTGCAAGAACTGCGGGGAATTATTCAGTGTCAACAATCCCAGCCGCTGCCGTCCGATGGTGAGCCCCCAGTTGGCCATTCCCATCGATTGCATGAACGGCGTCGCCTTCCCCTGAAATGTTTCCACTACGGGAACGCTCTTCGCAATCTTGTTGGGATCGGCGCTCAAATCGCGGTACTCCAGCAGGTCCGGAACCAACGGATGCAGCCGGTACACCGACACAAACTCCTCGGGGAAATTGAACGGCGAGCCGAAGTGATTCACGCCGCCATTGGTGTATTTCGGATCGGTGATGTCGAAGGCGTGCACCTTGCTTCCCAGCCCGAAAATTCCCGGACCCGAAGCAAACACCGAATACCACTGACGACCCCTTGTCCACATCCGTGGACTTGCCGAAGTTCTGCGCGACTACATTGCTCAGCGCCTTTGACAGCAGCCCGCCATTGGCCGCCCAGCAGCCCGTTCCAGTTGCCGTTCATGCCCTTGTATAGCGGCTCGTCGTAAAGCAGTTGCGGCGTCCACTCCGTGGTGTGTATCTTGGCGATCTCCGCAGCCACCACCAGCCGCGCCACTTCGAACAGCTCATCCGGCGTCACGTCCTTGTAGCGGATCACGTGCTGAGGCTTAGCTGGATCACGGAGCCCGCAATCAGCGTTCGGCGTCAACTTTGCATGCCGCCTGAACTCCTCAACAAACGCGTTGTGCTCCCGCGCAAACAGGTTATGCAGAAAGCTCAGCCCGATCGTCCAGTTATCGGGAAACGCCGCTGCTTCCTGCCCCGCCCACTCCGGATTGATGGGATCGCTTGGGGCAAAGACCGGCAGATATCCAAGACCCTTCTGGCCCGCAATGGGAACCAGCAGCAGCTTTGCCATGTCCGCGGGATCGCGCTTCACCCGCTGCCTCGAGGTCTCGTCGAACCCGTAAAGCTGCGACGCATCCCACCACGCCGTGTTGTTATTGCCGCATGGTCTTCGGCGCGCGCGCCATGCGTGACTGGCCGCCAGCGGCAAAGGTCGGCGGCGCTGAGTCATCGGCCACATAGCCCTTGTCGATCAGGTCGTCAGGGCGGCAGCCCAGTTGCGCAATCTCATCCGGCGTCAGCGGCTGCTCCGCGTCATTCACCAATTTGGTCGCGCAGCCCACGTTCATGTACTGCGAATCGTTGTGGCCCTCCTCCATGTGCGAGAACCAGTCGTGCGTCATGAACTGGATCCAGTAGGCCGCCAGCACATTGAAGAACGGCGCCTTCTTGTAATCGCAATTCGCATCGCGCGAGTCACCCGCCAGTCCGTATCCGGCGTTGCATTTGTCCGGCGACGACTGCACGCGCGTAAACAACCGCCGGCTGATCACCTGTGGATCGGGCTGCAGCAGAGAGAGCCTGTCCCCATGCCGGTTCCGCGTCAAATCATTCAGGCCCGCATCGGGAAACGTTGTCTCAAACTCCACGTTGCGCGCGAAGAGCATGCCCGAAGAGCCCATCGCCGGATTCAAAACGTCGTTGCAGATGCCGCTCACGTTGCGAAAGCGAATCAGCTCGTCTTTGCAGACCTGCGCACCGTCGCCGCCTACGGCGCTGTAACTGGGACTGGTGGGCAGCAGCCGCATTTCCGGCCACACCTTGATCACCGGACCACCAACGCCTCCGCTCCCGTTGACATAGGATGGATACGTTCCTGAGTTATCGAACAGGTTGAACTTGATCAGAGCTACGCGTTGCAGTTCCAGGTCTTCCAACGCACCCGCAACGCCGCGCGTCGCAGGAGCTTTCTGCAAAACGATCTTCGGCAGCGAGGTCGCATCGCCCGCGCCCCAGTAACTCGACCAATCAACCCATGGCGTGCCGCGAAACTGCAGAGCCTGATCGCCGCCACGGCACAGTGCAACCGCTTGCGACACCTTGCCTTCAAAGCGTCCTGCCCGCATGTCAGGGATCTTGAGCATCTTCACCTGGTCGGTGACCATCTGTGCGCAGGCCAGAAGAGCTTTGGCCTCCTCCGCCCTTGGCGAAGGGAGATTCGAAGAGCTCAATGCCGCTTTCGGCGTACCCTGAGCGTGCACAAACGTTATGGCAGAGATCGCAAGAACCGCGAAAGACTGTAGCTTCATGGGGGAGACCTCCAGCGCGACCCGAGCATGATAGACCCCGGCCGAACCAGTTATGGGGAATCTTCGATAAGCGCACGAACGGGGTTTAATCAAAAACGCTCGTGAGATCGGCGTACGGCCTCTATAGGGCATGTCACCGCGTCCCACGCCGGACACCCGGAAGAAGAGAGCAGAATCGTAGCACCCGCAACAACCCTTCGCAAGAGCCCGCCCGGCCATTCGCTGTTACCGAGCGGCAGGGGCAAATGCAACCCCGCGGAACCCTTCCGGACTCGCCATCCGGGTCCCGCGGGGTAATAGTGTTTCCAGGTCTCTTGCCGTTACGGCTTGTACTCTCCGCTGGTCTCCACGTCGAGCGTCGCCTGCACCGGCAGCTTGTCGCTCGAACCACCGGCGAGTATCCGTACTGGCTCCTTCTCCACGCGCCAGGCGTGCGCCTCGGCGTCCCAGTACGCCAGGTCGCGTGGCTTCAGATCCATCGTTACCGCCTGGCTCGCTCCCGGCTCCACGTGTACACGCCGAAAACCTTCCAGTTCGATCTGCGGCCGCTCCACCTTCGAGCCCAGATGCTGCACATACAGCTGCACCACCTCGTCGCTCGCCCGCTTGCCTGTGTTCTTCACCTTCACCGTCACCTGCACGGTCCCGTCGGCATTCGCCTTGGGCGCGCTCAATGTCAACCCTTCATAGGCAAACGCTGTATAGCTCAGCCCATAGCCAAATGCATACAGCGGCTTCTCCTTGGAATACATGTAGGTCCGGCCGTGCAGCAGGTTGTAGTCCATCATCGGCAACAGTTGCGCATCGCCCGTCGGCCACGTCTGCCCCAGCCGCCCCGCCGGCGAGTAATCCCCGAACAGCACATCCGCCAGCCCATGTCCCTCCTCCTGGCTGTTCAGCGTCATGTGCACAATCGCCGGCAAATTCTGCTGACTCCAGACAACCGCATACGGAAAGCTCGAGCGCAGCACCTCAATGGTGTGGGGATTGGCGGCAAAGATCTGCTTCACCAGTTCTTCCTGCTCCAGCACAATCGTCTTCCGGTCCACGCTCTCCTTGCCGTTCGATGGCACCGGACACTGGTTCCATCCCGCATTGCACGTGGGATGATTGCCCACCACCGCCAGCACCACATCAGCCTTCTTCGCCAGCGCCGTGGCTTCGTCCACATTTGAGCCATCGGCGTACAGCACCTTCGCGCCCTTGCCCACCGCCTCCTGCACGCCCTGCAAAATACTCACATCATAAGGAGGCGTTCCGCTGTACCAGTCCAGCAGCACCTGGTCGGTCCACGGCCCGATCACCGCAATCGTTTTCAGCCTGCTCTTGTCGAGCGGCAATGTATTGTTCTCGTTTTTCAGCAGCACAATCGACTCATCCGTCGCCTTGCGCACCAGTTCCCTGCTCGACGCCTGCTCCCATGGTGCCAGCTTCCCGTCCGTCTCGGTGCCGATCTTTCCAAACGGATCCACTCCCGGAGGGTCCATCTCTCCCAGCCGCAGGTAAAGGCGCAGCAGGTTCTTCAGCGCCACGTCCATATCGGCCTCGGTTACGAGCCCATCCTTGAGCGCCTTGGTCAAATCATCCTGGTACCGGTCAAGAAAGTGATTGATTCCTGCCTTCACCGCCGCCGCCGAACCCTTCTCCTTGTCGGGGAAAGTCTTGTGTGAAGTAATCAGCAGCCCCAGCGCGCCGCCGTCGGTACAGATCAGCCCATCGTTGCCCCACTCCTTGATCATCACGTCTTTCAGCACCGGGTGGATCATCATCGGCGTGCCATTCCACGAGTTGTAGGCCGCCATCACCGCCCGTGATCCGCCCTGCTCGAATCCCATGCGGAACGGCACGGAGTAGTACTCCCGGAACAGCCGCTCATCAAAGTCCGATGAGCTCGAATCCCGCTTCTCTTCGTTTTCATTGGCCAGGAAGTGCTTCATCAGCGAGGCCGCCTGCCAGTGCTTGGGATCTGGCCCCTGCAACCCCTTGGCAAACGCAACCACCATGGTCCCCACCAGGTACGGATCCTCGCCCATCGACTCCTCAGTACGTCCCCAGCGCGGATCGCGGCTCAGGTCGGCATTCTCCGCCCGCACCACCACCCCGCCAAAGCTGTACACCGGATTCTGGTAGTAGTACCGCGCCTCCTGCCCCTCCAGCGCCCCGATCTTCTTCAGCAGCTCGGTGTCCCACGTGTTTCCCAGTCCCTTTTCCTGCGGAAACGTCGTCGTCGGCAGCGGCTGCCTCCCGCGCGGCCCCCATCCCCCTGGACCGCCCAGGGCCAGCCCATGCAGCCCCTCCACCTGCCCTGAAAACTGCAGCTTCAGCCGCTCGAACTTGGGGGCGTTCGACATCAGCGTCACCTTCTCGGCCAACGTCAAACGCCCCAACAGATCCGCGATGCGCTCATCGTCGCTCAGCTTCGTGTCGCGGAAGGGGTAATCGGCCTGGGCTCTCACCAGCAAGGCAGTCAAACAGCACAGAACGGCGACAAAAATCGATTTTGCAGGGAGTACTCGCAAAGACACGGCCCATCCTCCATTTGTGTGAACAGCGAAGAGTAACACAAAGAAACAGGGACTAGGGACTGGGGACTAGAGGCTACGTCCTTTGCGATGTTTAACTTCGAGCAGCCTCGAACCGGCAGCAGCGAGCCCCCCTTCGGAGAGAGAAGTGGTGGAACGACGCTCGCGTCCGCGGTTCCTTTCCCTAGCCCCCAGCCCCCAGTCCCTAGCCCCTGTTTCTTGTCTTTGAGCGTTGTCTACCACTCGCACGTCAATCCGTTGTACGATTTGGTCGGGTGGCCGCTGGGGCGGCGCGCCCATTGAGGGCTTTAGATCCAATGAAAAGCACGATTATTCTTCACCGCGGGCGCTCTGCGGACCCCCGCTCTGCCAAGACCAATGGCTTTACCCTGATGGAATTGCTGATCGTGATGGCCATCATCGCCATCCTCATGCTCATCGCCATTCCCACCATGGGCAACATGAGACGCTACGCCGACGAGCTTTCGGCGCAGCAATCCATCCGCGCCATCAATATGGCTGAGAGCCAGTACGAATCCACCTATCCCGCCAATGGCTATGCCTGCTCGCTCCAGTCGCTCGGCGGTGATCCCAAGTCAGGTCCGCCTTCGCCAACCAACGCGCAAATGGTGCAATCGGACCTCGCCAGCGGCGTCAAGTCCGGCTACCAGTTCGCGATCGGCAACTGCACCAAGGTCAACAACAATGGCACCGATCGCATTACCGGCTACACCGTCACGGCCACGCCGCTGACCGTTGGCCAGACCGGCAACCGCAGCTTCTGCAGCGATCAGTTCGGTTCGATCAAGTACGACCCCACGGGCGGTACCAACTGCTCGCAAGATGTAAGCAAGTGATCCTGGGGTTCCTAAAGCTCCGCGGCGGCCCGCGCCTGCTGGCCGCCGCTTTGCTTTGCGCCACTGCTCCGGCTTGGGCGCAAAAGCCGTCTGCCCCCTCACTCGACGTGCATGCACTCGCCTTGCGCGTTGACCGCCATTACAACCAGCTCCATTCCCTCAAAGCCGGCTTTACCGAGAGCTACGAAGGCCTGGGCATGCACCGCAACGAGAGCGGCACGCTGCTTCTGGAGAAGCCCGGCCGCATGCGCTGGGACTACACCTACCCGCGCACCAAGCTCTTCGTCCTCGACGGCAAATACGCCTGGTTCTACGCCCAGGGCGACCAGCAGGTTCAGCGAATGCCGGCCAAACAGCTTGACGACCTGCGCTCGCCCCTGCGTTTTCTGCTGGGCCACACCCAGTTAGAGAAGGAGCTGACCCACCTCACCGTCGCTCCCGCGGCCAATGGCTCCTACATCCTCACTGGTCAGCCCAAGGATCAGGAAAAGCGCGTTCCCCGCCTCGCCCTCACGGTTACAGCCGACGGAGTCATCACGGGGATCGAGATCGAGGAGGCCGACGGCGCCATCACCCGCTTCACCTTCACCGGCGAGCAGGTCAACGCGGCACCGCCTCCGGGTGCGTTCCACTTCACCCCGCCGGCGGGAATCCCAGTGGTGGATGCGCCGCCACCGGTGTGAAAAGAGCAGGGAAAGAGGGACAAAGGGACGAGGGACAAAAGAGTCTGAAAAGTAGTTGGCCGGCTCGGGCTTGCCAGGTTCTCTTGTCCCTTTGTCCCTGGTCCCTTTGTCCCTGTCTTACTCGTACCTCAGCGCCTCAATGGGATCCAGGTTCGCCGCCCGGATCGCCGGGATCATCCCGCTCACCAGCCCGGTAATCATCAGGATCACCGTCGCCACGACCACCGAAGTGGGCGAAATCAGCAGGCGGATATCCGCCGCTTCAGCGTTCTTGGCCAGCGCGCTATAAAACGTAATCCGTCCCACCAGGATCGAAACCGTGTACGCCAGCACAATGCCGGCCACGCCGCCAACGCAGGTAATCGCCAGCGCCTCGGCCAGGAACTGCACCAGGATGTGGTGGCGGCGCGCGCCCAGCGCCTTCTCGATCCCGATCTCGCGCGTGCGCTGCTGCACGGCCACCAGCATGATATTCATCAGGCCGATGCCGGCGATGCCCAGCGTCAACGTGCCCACCAGTGTGAGCAACACCGACAGCGCAATCGACAGCAGCCGGAACACCTTCACCTGGCTCATCAGGTTGGCCACACCCATCGCGTTGTGATCCGACGGCAGAAAGTGGTGGTTCGCCGCCATTGTCTCGCGTAACGCCTTCTCCACCATCTCGTGGTCGCCCCGGTAGTTGAGCCACACGCTGTCGAGGTACTTCGTGTCCTTCAGATCGCTCATCGTGTTAAAGGGCACGTAGATATTTCGATTGCTGTCGTCGCCATCCCCTTCCTGCATCTTCGGTTTCATGACACCAATGATGGTGAAGGCCTCGCCATCCAACCGAATTGTCTCGCCTAGCGCCCAACCGCCGGAGAAAAGCTTCTCCTTATCTTCTGACCCGATCACGCACACGTGGGCGCGCTGCAGGTCCTCGGCCCCCGTGAAAAACCGGCCTTGCTCCAGGTCGAGCTTCCAGATGTCCTGGTACGATGGCCGAACTCCCATCACCGTCCACGTATAGGTGTGCATATCGTTCTTTACGGTGAGGTCCCGCGGCACCATCGGCGAAATGTGGATGATCTCCGGCACATTGCTCACTACCCGGTCGACGTCGTCGAGCGTGAATCGCACCTTGACCCCAGCCTTGTCGCCGCCCGCCTGCTCGCTGGTGCGGCCCCCCCAGAAGATGATGGTATTGGTGCCGAACCTCGAGAAGATCGTCTCGACCGCATGGCTGAACCCCGCCCCATACGCCACCAGCAGAACCACCGTGGCGATTCCCCACGCCATGCCGATCATGGTCGTAGCGGTACGGCGCCGGTTGAATAGCATCGCCTCCCACGCCTGCCCCAGTATGTCCTTCAACATCTTCCAGCTCCTGCCAGATGCTCACTGCTCACTGTCCACCGCTCACTGTTCACAGTTCAGTGCTTAATCAGGTTTCTCTCCGCAGCGCTTCAATCGGATCCAGCTCCGCTGCCTTGCTCGCTGGATAAAGTCCCGCAACCACGCCGCACAACACAAGGCTTCCCAACGCCAGTGCAGCCGACCACGGCACCAGCCGCGGCGGGTCGAACCCCGGAATCTTGCCCGTGAGTAACTGCTGCAGCACCCACATGCCGCCGCCAGACACCGCAATCCCGATGATCCCGCTGACGCCTGTCAGCAGCAGCCCCTCCCAGAAAAACTGCGTGAGAATGCTGCGGCGCGTCGCGCCAATGGCCTTCAGCACTCCGATCTCGCGCGTCCGCTCCGTCACCGACACCAGCATGATGTTGATGATCCCGACAGCTCCCAGCGCCAGCGTCACGATCCCCACGCCGCCTAGAAACACATCCATTGCCGTAAAGATCGCGCCGATCATGTGCTCTTCCTGGATCGTGTCCCACTCCTGAAATGCGTCCTTCATCGACGGGATCGAACCCGTGGCGCTCGGCAACGACCCGATGCACCGCGGGCACAGCCGCCGTCGTGTCTCCGTGCGTCGCCGGCTGGTATTGAATCGACGTGAGCGCATCGTGCGGCACGTTGTCGCCCTTCATCGCGAACAGGTCCTGCATGGTGGTGATGGGGACATAGACCTTCTGATTGTCGCTATCGTTGTTGCCCCGGCTGATGGTGCCCACGCGGCCAACCACCGCGAAACTCACGTCATTGATCGTGATGGTCTCGCCCAGCATGGGCCGGCCCGGAAACAACAGTTGGGCGCTCTTGTATCCCAGCACCACCACGCGCCGATGCTCCGCCAGGTCCGCGGCATCGATGAAACGGCCTTCCGCCAGCGGCACAAACCGGATCTCCGCAAAATTCGGCTCTACACCCAGCACCTGGCCCGAAGTGTTTGCATAGGCACTCACTTCATAAAGATCGTTGCGGTTCAAAAGGCCAGTAACCGAACGAATCTCCGGCAGCTCGCGAATGGCAGCCACATCCCCCGGCGTGAACTGGTAGGGACGCATCCCCGTGTGCTGGTTGGCGACAGCGGGGATGGTCCCGTTGAACATCAAAACCACGTCATTTCCGAAGGTAGCCAGTTGCCGGCGTTGCCCGGAACGAAACCCCTCGCCGAGCCCTACCAGCACCAGCAACGAGCCCACTCCCCAGGCGATGCCAAACATGGTCAGAAACGAGCGCAACTTGTTGGCGGCAATCGCGCGAAACACCTGCCCGAGAGTGTCGGAGAAACTCTGCATATTTGTTCGACGAGACGGTCCGGCTTTGGTCCGCTCAGGCGGATCTCCGTCGATGTCTTCAAGTGAGAGTACGTCAGGAAACAGACCTGGGTTCCATCGCAGTGACGGGAAGGTCCGTATGCGGGCCGAAGCCGGAGTTTAAAGCAGGCGCATACCGGCCGACCGAGAGGCTTGGATATCGAAGGTTACGGTCCTGTCGCACCCCGCCGACTTTCCGACTTTCTCAATCAGATGGTCCGCAAAGTCGCACGTTCCCGCAGCAAATTGACGAACCGCTTCTGCAACGGCTGCTTGATGCTCGAACATCAGTTCCGGCGCCTCCAAGAGCCGGTCAAGGAACTCAAGGATCAGCGCCTTGGAGACCCTATACTGGCTGCGCATCACCCAAACCCACTCAGCAAGGCAGACGAGCGAAATGAAGCCGGGATCCTGAGGCGTGAATGACCGAAGAAGGTTCCCCGCGCGCTGGAACTGATCC
Source organism: uncultured Acidobacteriota bacterium (assembly GCA_963846375.1). Classification (GTDB taxonomy): domain Bacteria; phylum Acidobacteriota; class Terriglobia; order Terriglobales; family Acidobacteriaceae; genus Telmatobacter. The sequence continues at coordinate 294,020 of CAWJVV010000001.1, read as the reverse complement.
GGGTCGTCTTCAACGAAGAACCGCACGACAACGTTCGTGTCCAAACCGGTCATGACAACCGTTTAGTCCTCGTACTCCAGCAGCCCGGCCCAGCCTTTTGCAATCGTGTCATTCATCTCTTCAATGGTCACCGGTTTTCCCGTCCATTTCACGGCCCCGTGGAGGTCCATGATGGAGCGGTTCTTCGGCTTGAGCACAATCTCACCGTTTGCGCCTTCCACGAACTGCACCCGGTCGCCTGTCTTCAAACCGAGCTTCTTGCGGATCTCAACGGGAATCGTGATCTGCCCCTTGGAGGTCAACGCCGCCGAAGCCATATCCGTACCTCACGTCCAAGTATACTCCTTACCTCAGGTAAGGAACGGGCCGGCATACAGAAGTAGCTTATTTTTCATATTCATAGAACCCCCGCCCCGACTTTCTCCCCAGCCAGCCGGCATCCACCATCCGCACCAGCAACGGGCAGGGCGCAAAGCGCGGATTGCCATGGCCTTCATACAGCACCCGCATGATGTCCACGCACACGTCCAGGCCGATCAGGTCGGCCAGCGTCAGCGGTCCCATCGGGTGCGCCATGCCCAGCTTAAACACCTGGTCCACCGCCTCGGCTGTCGCCACCCCTTCCATCACCGCGTACGTGGCCTCGTTGATCAGCGGCATCAGCACGCGGTTGGAGACAAACCCCGGCGCGTCATTCACCTCCACCGGCGTCTTGCCCAGGCGCACAGCCAGGTCCCGTACCGATCCAAAGGCCGCATCGCTGGTAGCCAGCCCGCGAATCACCTCCACCAGCGCCATTACGGGCACGGGGTTGAAGAAGTGCATCCCAATCACGTCCTGCGGCCGACCTGTCAGCGCCGCCAGCCGCGTGATCGAAATGGACGAAGTGTTTGTGGCCAGGATCCTCCCCGCCGGCAGCACGCGATCGAGCCCACGAAAGATCTCCGCCTTCAGCTCGAAACGCTCCGTTGCTGCCTCAATGGCGAAATCGGAAGCGCTGAGCGACTCGCGATCGGTGGTTGGAGTGATGCGAGCCAGGGCCGGCTCAATGTCGGCCTCGGCCAGTTTGCCCTTGGCGGCCTCGCGACCCAGATTGGTGCGAATCTGCCCGACGGCCCGATCCAGAATACCGCTGCTCCACATCGCACAGCAAAACCCGAAAACCGGATCGCGCAAAGACGTGCGCGATGCCTGAGCCCATGGTTCCCGCGCCGATTACGGCAACCGTCTGAATGTCAGTACTCACACCGACCTCCCAACCAAATTGGGAGTCTATCAGGGGAGCCCTGGCTCGAAATCGGCGGTCATTGTCCTTGGGAAACAGCGCTCGTCTTGACGCGGGGCACGCCGTGCTGATGGCAATCCGCGCACTTGACCCAGTGGATATTATGCGGGCTTTTAGCGCTCGGCGAACTCGTATCCATCTTCTCAACCGTCAATGCCGCAGTGCGACATCGCCGGGTGACAGTTCGCGCACGAGTTGCGCGCATCCTCGTTGTGGCCGCCATGGCAGGCCATGCAGCTGATGCCCTCATGCACGCCCATCGGCGTCCGATCGTCGCCGGATCCGACCTGCCATCCCCATCCATTCTTCGCTGCCACGCTCTCGGTCTCCGGCTGGCGCGGTGCGTGGCACTGGTAGCAAAAACCCTGGCGCGGATCGGGACTTACCTTGATCATCCGCGGCCCATCGTAAATCTGCGGCAGAGCGAGCAATGCTGCCCTAAAATGCGTCTCCTCGCGGCGATCGTAAAACGCCAGCGAATCGCGCACCACCGGCCCCCCGACCGCACCCTTCGCATCCTGCCTTGCTCACCATGGCGCCCTCGCGATGCACCCAGTGGCACGCCATGCATGGAATCGCGGGCTCGGCTGCCAGCTCCGGCTTCGCACAGCCGCCAGCACCGCGCGGGTCGCTCTGCGCTACCAGGTCGCGCATCCCGCCTTCGAAGTACATGCCATGGCAACGGAAGCAATCGTCCATCAACCGCTGCTTCTTGTTGTGCTACGCGTCCACAAATATCTCGCCATAAGCTCGCGCTTGCGCGCCCGCATGCCAGTCTGCGAACTCCTTCTGATGGCACTGCTGGCACTTGCCATCTCCGCCGGACATCCGCCTTGCGCAGCCGGATCTCTTCCGGCTCGGCCCATCAGATGAACACGAATGTGCCGCAGCTTTGTGCCAATACTCGCCTCTGGCACTGATGCAGCCACGGTGCGGTGCTGCGAGCCGTGAACCGCGCCACACCGCCGCCATCTTATGGCAACCGGCGCATCCCTGTCCACGCCTCGGATATGTAGTATGCTGACGCGCCAAAAACCCCAGCCACCACGAAAACAGCGATCAGAAAGCAAGCGGCCAGCATTCCAACCAGATCCGGCGCATCATGACCGGAATCCCCTGCCTTTCCATCCCTCACCAGCGCGTCCGACGCATAATAGGCGATGGCCATAATGGTGAGCGCAGGATTGAAGCCTCCGTTGTTCACGTGCACGCTCGCGTCGATGACGAAGACATTGTCCACGTCATGCACCCGGCAGGTTCGGTCGACAACGGATTCCTCGGATCGTTTCCCATGCGGCAGGTTCCGGCCTGGTGCTGCCCTGCTGACTACCGTCTCCGGAATTCGCCACTGGTTTGCGTCGCGATCGCGCCTGCCTCTTTGAGCCATGCCTCGGCGCGCCGCGCCTGCATCGCTCCAACTTCATAAGTGTCGGATGGACGTTGCCGGAGATGCGAACCACGGGGACCCGCAGCGGTCTCGCACGATCCGGGTCTAGCACACCCGCGCCTCAGCCGAGGGGATCTGCTGCGTCGGCCCCATCACGGCGATATTGCGCTTGTAATAGCGGCGCATGGCCTGTTTGTGGCCGAGGCCCCAGCGCGGAGTTCCATGTGGCATGCGTCCATCATCTGGATGGGCAGCCGAATGAATTCGTTGGCCAGCATGCCGCCGCCAACAGTCCCGGCGTTCCGTGGTTGTAGTCTGTCAACGGCGATGCTCGCGCCCGGCCCCAAGTCGTCGAAAGTTTCGTACTCGAAATAGCCGACCGCACCGGAATAATAATGGCCCTGCAGATTGCGCCCAACCTGGTCGTAGCGATTGCCGATTCCATTCGGAAACAGCATGCTTTGCGAGTTCAGCAGCAGCCGCGCAGACTCGGTCGCGCAAGCTGACATAACGACCAGATCGGCAAGCTGCTCCTGCAATCGGCCCCGTTCGTCGAAGTAGCTCACGCCGCGTGCCCGGCCACGCTCGTCGGTAAGATCTCCTTCGCCTGGCTCTCCGTCCGCAGCTCGCAGTTTCCGGTGTCCAGCGCCACGGGCATCACGGTGTTCTGCGACCCGTTCTTTGCGTCCACCTCACACGCAAACCCGCACGCACCAGCGGCAACGCATGCACGGGCCGCGGCCGTTATACGGCACGCTGTTTCGCGCCATGGGGATATTCAGCGGATGAAGCCCGAGCCGCTTGGCTGCCGGTTCCAGAATGCCAAACTCGCGATTGGGCGGCAACGGCGGCATCGGTAGAGGTCGTTTGCGAAGCGCGTTGAGGGGCGTGCCAGAGTAGTCGCCACGAAACGCCAATCTCGTACTCGGCCTTGTCGTAGAACGGCTCAAGATCGTCGTATGTAATGGGCCAATCTTCGAGCGAACTCCCCACCGGCGCGCCGTAGGTCGAACGCATCTTGAAGTCCTGCGGCATATAGCGCCAGGCCTGCGCGCCCCAGCTCAGCGTTCCGCCGCCCACGCATGCCGCGTTGTTCGAGTACGCGCCGTCACTCGGAACCACTGTATGCGCGCCCGCCTCTCGCATCCACCCACACACGCGGGTTGCCTTCGTCCTCCGGACCAAATGCATTACCCAGCACGGTCGTGCGCTGGTTGCGCAGATCGTCCTTGCGGCAATCGGCGGCGTGTACCACTTACCGCGTTCAAGCAGTACGACGCTCAATCCTGCAACCGCGAGCTCCTTGGCGACGATGCCCCCGCCTGCACCCGCGCCGACCACCACAGCGTTTACGCGATTCATCGCTGCGGCTCCCCAGAATCGTTGAGGGCAAGGTCGTATTGCGCGCGCCCCAGCAGCGGCGGATCATCAAGCCCCAGCATCTTCCAACTCGCCTCGTCGCTATTCCCGCCGTGGCGCGGCGAACCATAGTAGCTTTCCAACGTGTGACGCCGCACCAGCTCAAAGAACTCCGGCGCCTTCTTTTCGAGGGCCAGCGCAATCACATACTGCTGCTCCACGGAAACCGCGCCCAGGTTCGGACCGAACTGCGCAATCGACAGCGCGTCCGTCATCAACAGGCCATCGCGATACGCCTTCTGATGGTTGGCATAATGCCGCACCAGTTGCCGGTCGATAAACGCAACCGCCCCCGCCTGCGAAGCGCTCGGATAGTCATCCGCAGGAATGATCTGGTCGCAGAGCGCGGCCTGCGTGCGCGCCTCATCCTCGGTGAAAAACTCCCAGGGCGAACGGTGCGCGAAGCACCCCGACATCATCGCCGCCCCGGCCGTTGCGCCTCCAATCAGCAGCTCTCGCCGATTGACCACTGCGCCCTCTTCCCCGACCCCCGGGCCCCAAAGTCCCTTAGTCCCTTAGTCCCTCGAAGAGATAGTCCTCATCTTGCACCAGCCTTGTCCGTGACCCCAGTCACCCAAAAAGAAAGCGGCGCGGCCGAAGCCGCGCCCAAGCGATCCCAATTCCCGAAATCAGTTGCTGGCTGTGGTGGTGGCAACGAGATTCAAGCGGCTATTTAATGTAATTAAGAGCACCGTGCCCGGCCCGAGCCTGGCCTGCGGATGGTCAATCAGCAAATGCACCGTAATCGCCCCGGCGCCAATCAGGCTGCCGGTCAACGCGCCAACAGGACCGGCAATCACTGCGCCGGTCACCGCGCCGGCGCCTACCGCCCCGCCGTATTCAACCCCGTCCTTCTTCCAGCGCGAGCCGGCATTGATGGTTCCCTCGCCGTTCACATGCGTCCGGCTGCCGGGCGTGCCGGTCACCATCGCGTCCATGTGGAACTGCTGGCCATCCGACAAAACCACCGTGTCCGGCCGAAGCCGGATCGTGCCATGACCACCGGCGTGCCCTTCCGACACTTCAACCACGTGCCCATCAATCTCAGCGCCCGCCGGAATCAACACCTTCCCGTCCTGCAATACATCGCTCGCTACGCGGGCCTTGAAAGTCTCGCCCACCTGACTCAGCGCCGTCGAAAGCTCGGTCGTCAGCCGCACCCGGATCGTGGTTCCCTCGGCCACTTCGCCCGGCCCGAGCGGATGTGGGTGCACAATATCGCCGTCCGGATCCTCGGCATACCGCCGGTTCAGGCCTGGGTCGGTGCGCTCCGGTGCTGCCCCCACAATTCCGTTATCCGTCCCATCCGACTGATTCGGCGTGGCCGCCGCGCTCGGCGCAGCATAATTCGCCGTTGGCGCGGATGAATACTTCTGCGATGGACTCGGCCCTACGCCATTGCCAGCCGGATACGATGGCGCTGGCGTGGGCTGCACTAGTGGCTTTCCGGCTCGCGGCTTCTCTGGCTTTGCTTCCTGCTCGGGCTCGTCCTGCTGCGCCGTGATTACATCATCCGCAGGCGGATTCGACTGGCCCTGGTATTGCCCCGGGCCCTGACTCGAATCGGAAGGCGGAGGAGCCGGCTGTTGCTGCGCATACAAGCCTGCGGACGCCATCGCCAGAAAGACACACGCCAGAATCGGCCGATTCATAAAACTCTCCTTAAGGGAAACGAAAAAACCGGGGAACCCGGCGGATTTCGCCATACATGTATAGACACGCCCCGTCGCCCTTTGTTGCTCCGCTCCCGTCATGCGGTTCTGGAGTACCCTCAAGCTCAGCCTATCGCGGTCCGCGGTTCCCGCCCCGATCCCTCAAATCCAGTGTGCCTCCGGCGGCACGAATCACGAAAGGTAACCTTGGGCGCTACTCCTTCGCGCCTCTCTTACGTCGCTCCAAGCTTCTTCCCGTGGCCCGGAGTACGCTCGTTGCGTGGCCCGCTGTGACCATCGGCACACCGGTAGCCAGCACCCCGCCTGCTAGAATCCCCTTGGAAACATTCGCTCTCGCAATTCCTGAGTCACTGTGCCCCGGAGCCGGTACGCTAGAGTCGACGCGACCAGCAGGGAGCGGCGACCCTCAACACCACAAAAAGGACACACAAACTCAGGAATTGCCGTATTTTCCCGGGACGGAGACAGAATGCGTAGCGTGCAGGAGCTTCTGAACACGATTCAAAGCGCCGCCGGAGAAGCTCTTGCCGTGGATCGCCGTCCCAAATTGAATGACCGGCTGCAGCACCGCATTGCTGAGGAATGATATGACTGAGATTGTTGCCATTCGTGCGCGCGAAGTTCTTGACTCGCGCGGCAATCCCACCGTGGAAGCAGACGTGATTCTGGAAAGCGGCGCGCTGGGCCGCGCCATCGTGCCCTCGGGCGCCTCCACCGGCGAACATGAAGCCGTCGAACTGCGCGACGGCGACAAGAGCCACTACCTGGGCAAAGGCGTTCTGCAGGCCGTCGAGAATGTTGAGACCGTCATCGCGCCCGAGCTCGAAGGCATGGACGCCGCCAACCAGCGCCTCATCGACCAGACCATGATCGCGCTCGACGGCACGCCAACAAAAGCAAGCTGGGCGCCAACGCCATCCTCGCCGTCTCCATGGCCGCCGCCCGCGCCGTCGCGCAGACCCTCGAGATTCCGCTCTATCGCTATCTCGGCGGCGTCAACGCCTGCATCCTGCCCACGCCCATGCTCAACGTCCTCAACGGCGGCGCGCATGCCGACTCCAACGTCGACTTCCAGGAGTTCATGATCATGCCCGTCGGCGCGGAGCGCTTCTCCGATGCGCTGCGCTGGGCCGCCGAAACCTTCCACACCCTCAAGGGCGTGCTCAAGAAGAAGGGCTACAACACCGCGGTCGGCGACGAAGGCGGCTTTGCTCCTTCGCTCAAGTCCAACGCCGAAGCCATCGAGCTCATTCTCGAAGCCATCGAGGCGGCCGGCTACAAGCCCGGCGAGCAGATCGCCATCGCCCTCGATCCCGCGTCCAGCGAGTTCTACGACAAGGAAAAGAACAAGTACGTCTTCAAGAAGAGCGACAAGCGCGAGCTCACCAGCGAAGAGATGGTCCACTTCTACGACAACTGGACCCGCCAGTATCCCATCGTCTCGCTCGAAGACGGCCTCGCCGAAGACGACTGGGACGGCTGGAAGACTCCTCACCGACAAGCTCGGCAGCCGCATCCAGCTGGTCGGCGACGACCTGTTCGTCACCAACGTCAAGCGCCTGCAGCGCGGCATCGAAGAGGGCGTGGCCAACTCCATCCTGATCAAGGTCAACCAGATCGGCACCGCTCACCGAGACGCTCGAAGCCATCGAGCTCGGCCGCCGCTACGGCTACACCTCGGTCATGTCGCATCGCTCCGGCGAAACGCGAAGACACGTTCATCGCCGACCTCGCCGTCGCCACCGGCGTAGGCCAGATCAAGACCGGCTCGGTGAGCCGCACCGACCGCATCGCCAAGTACAACCAGCTGCTCCGCATTGAAGAAGAGCTAGGCTCCGGCGCCGCCTTCCTCGGCCTCGAGAGCATCAACTACAACGGATAGAGTCCGACGTTCTCATTTGAGGAGGGATCTCTCAGATTCCTCTTCGTTTGTTTTCTGAGCGATTTATTCCTTTTCAGGTATAATGATGCAAGAGGATGCTGAAAAGAGGCTCATCTGGATTGGGAGCAGCAAGAGAGATTTGTTATGCCTTCCCGCCCCTGTGCGGAGATTTCGGCCACGCTCTGTACTACGCCCAACGCGGTGAACGACACGAATCCACAAAGGTGCTGAAAGGGTTTGGCAATGCCGGAATACTGGAGGTCATCGAGGACGATGCCCAGGGCACCTACCGAGCCGTTTACACCGTGAGATTCTCTGAAGCCGTGTTTGTGCTGCACTGTTTCCAAAAGAAAAGCCTTTCAGGAATTGCGACACCTAAGAGAGAACTCGACATCATTCGAACCAGGCTCAAAATAGCCGAACAAGTTGCACGGGAGTTGCAGGTTGCCAAGAAAAAGACCGAGCCAATTTGAATACGAAGTGAGTTCGGGCAACGTCTTCAGGGATCTCGCTCTACCCAATGCCGCCGAGCTCAAGATCAAATCCGGTCTCGCCATCGAGATCACACGCGCTGTGCGCCGCCTCGACATCACACAACAGGAGGCCGCGGAGCGCATGGGTATAACTCAACCAAAACTTTCCGGCCTCATGCGTGGTAACTTTTCCAATCTCTCTGAAGCAAAGCTGATGCTCTGCCTCAACCGCCTCGGCTACGACATCGAAATCAAAGTACGTCCAGCAAAATCAGGAGCAGGCCGCCGCACTCTCGCCGTCGCCTGATCCGCTCTCCCATGCCCCAACCCTGCGTACTCATCACCGGAGCCAGCCGCGGAATCGGCGCAGCGGTTGCGCGTCTCGTCGCCTCGCAGGGCCGCCCGGTCATCGTCAATTACTCTTCCAATCAATCTGCCGCTGAATCGCTCACCGCCCACATCCGCAACGCTGGCGGCGACGCTACCGCGATCCAGGCTGACCTCCGCAGCGAACAAGACATCCTCCGCCTGTTCGACACCGCTGTCAAAACCTACGGCCGCATCTCCGGCCTCGTTAACAATGCCGGCATCACTGGCGGCTTCTCCCGCGTCGAATCCGTCCGCCGCGACAACATCGACGACATGCTGAGCGTCAACGTCACCGGCTTGATCCTCTGCTGCCGCGAAGCCGTGAAACACATGTCGCTGCGCCATGGCGGCACAGGCGGCGCCATCGTCAACATCTCCTCGCTCGCAGCCCGCACCGGCGGCGCCAACGAATGGGTGCACTACGCCGCGTCCAAAGGAGCGGTCAACAGCTTCACCATCGGCCTGGCCCGCGAAGTCGCCGATGAAGGCATCCGCGTCAACGCGGTGGCGCCCGGTCTCATCGAGACGGACCTGCATGCGTCCGCTGGCAGACCCGACAGGCTCCAGCAGATGGCTCCATCCGTTCCCATGAAGCGCGCCGGATCTGCTGACGAAGTCGCCGCCGGCGTAGCCTGGCTTCTCTCCGATGACGCCTCCTACACCACCGGCACCATCCTCGAAGTCGGCGGCGGCCGATAAGCTAGGTCAGCCGCGCAATCAACGCATCGGTATGCCGCCGGATGATCTCGAAGGTTCGTTGCACCTCGTTCGGGATCTCATCCAGTTCAAGGCCGTCGATATCCTTCACACCCCAGATCTCCACTCGTTGCCGGGGCTCGATCCAGCTCTCGCAAAAGCGATGATGCTCATCCTCCATGAACACCAGCACGTCGCTCGAACGCACCAGCTCCGCCGTCGTCCGCTGCCATCGCGCCGCCGCATACGACGACAGGCCATGTCGGGCCAGGAGCTCCGCCGCATGCGGTGAGATCGGCGCATCATCCCACTGACCGGCCGCGATGCCGCTCGAAGATGCACGAATCCCCGCCGCGTTGAGTGAAGTGCAGTACGCCTCAGCAAGTCGGCTTCGGTAGATGTTCCCCGTGCACACAAAATGGATCGTAGTTGGCCCAACCATACCAACAGGATCGCATGCGGTCTTCTCCGGCCGACCCGCTGACTCGCTGACTTGCTAACTTGCTAACTTGCTTCTCAGGGATATACATGCCACGCCAGCTGGACTGCCCGGGACGCCATGCCGTCAATCTCCACTGTCGAGAGCAGAATTTCGAAGTGCGGCAACGGTGCGCTGCCCCCGCCGTAGTCTCGCAGCAGGGTATCAAGGTCCGTCCCGCCGGTTACAAACTCGGCGGCCGCCTGCGTACCAGCGTGCGAAAACCCTTGCACCACCAGCAGGCTTCCTTTGCCACTCAGATTCGGCAGGAATGCGATGGTGGCCAGTCCGCGGTGCTGAGCGTCATTCGGATCGTAAGAATATTCACCCTTCTCCCCTTGCTGCGGGTGTCGGTTTTCGACCCGCAGCGCACCCGCCGCCGGATCATCGTGAACTACAAAATTCATCTGGCCGCTGATGGCCGCCATCCAGGGATCCGCCTCCTGCGAGCCGGCAAGAATCAAATTTGATTCCTTCAGATCCTTCAGCTCGATGTCGCGCGCGTACCGGATCTCCGTCCGGTCCGGAATTGCCTCGGAAAGGCGCGTGATCTTCACCGCGAACTCCAGATCGCTCATCGACGTGTAGCGCAGGGACTCAACCGTCTTCACCATGGCCAGGTCACACGGCTTGGCGCAGTCCGGATCCTGCCTGTATCGACCTCCGGCGTAGTTTGAAAGCGCAACCTGGTGTCCGGTAAGGAGACGCGCAATGACCAGGCTGCTGTCTGCTGGAACAATCAGCGTCTGCTGATCCTTGCGAAACATCTGTGACCACAGCTTGTGCGAAGGAGTCTGTTGGGAGGAATGCTGGCGATAATTCACGACCCAAACGGCGAGAACCGCCGCAATCACCAGACCGGCAACCGTGCACAAGATCGCCCACAATCTCGGCCCCGCTGCCGGCTTGACCTCCTCCGGAACACTGTCAGCCTGGGGAGACGTCTCAGCTGCCACCCCCTTGAAAACCGGCGCATAGCTTCCCCGCGGAATCGAAACCCTGATCGGTTCCGAATCTCCCTCCCGCTCGAAGTACTCCTCAAGGCGCGCCCGAAGCCGGCTCGCATGCGAACGCACAATATTGTCGTCGCGGGGATCGTAATCGGGAGAGCGTTCGAAAACCGTCTCCCCGATCAGCCTCTCGTTCAGGGCGTCGCCATTCCCGGTTAGCGTCTGCCTGCTCACGTACAGCAAAAAGGCTGCCAGGCGCTGGGAATTGACGAACCCCGGACTCGCTACGATCCGCTGGACAAGCTGCCACCGGGGATCGTCCGCAAGCGCCGCGTCCCGCTCATTCTCCCGCTGATCTCTTGTGTCCATTAACGCTGGATTCTAGCCTTCACAACCCGCCTCTTCCAATAAATTCACGCATACAGGCCCGTTTGACTGGTTCGCACACCGGTCCAATACACGCTGCCATCTGCAACCAAATAAAGTCCCTTCCCACTCTCAACGGTGAAATCACTGTAAAACCACCTACCCGCTGCAGACCCCTGCTGTCAGCATCGAGATGCCGGATCCAGGCTGCACACCCTCGCCAAGCAATCCAACGGATTACCCCGGGCCCTCTGATTCCGGCCCCGGGAATCTGTGGATTTTGTGTGCAGCCTGAGTGCCGGCAGTCATTCTTCACCCCAGGCGGACTCATTCTCCATGCAGAACGTGCTGTTTAAAACCAGTGAACCCACTACCGCCGAAGGCCCGGTCGAGTTCTATGCAGTTTCCATCACTTTGCAGGACATCACCGGGCAGGTCAGCTCCGTCCAGGAAATCCACGGCTGGTGGAACAATCAGAACGGCAAGGTCACCATCGATCAGGCCTTCTCGCCCGAGCCTGAGGTCTTTGAATCCTTCGGCGAGGCCGTCGAGCGATACTGCGTTCTCCGAGTCAAGCGTGCAAAATCCGGCTTCGTTCACTCTTTTTCCTGGCACTGCTTCACCGGAACTCCCACCAACTACAAGCGCATCGACGTACCCGCCGTCGCGCACTCCCAGTCGCCGAAATAGCGCACACCCACGACCCTATTCGGTGTGACTCCGGCTACACCTGCCCCACCCCCCTGGACATTTATCCTGAATAGGATCATTTCCTTCGAACGGGGTACCGTCTTCGTGTCCAAGCGTCCTCTTGTCCTCACCATCCTCGACGGATGGGGCTACCGCGCCGAAACCGCCAACAACGCCATCGCGCTGGCCCGCAAGCCTTCCTATGACAAGCTCCTCCGCGAATTTCCCAACACCCTGATCCGGGCCTCGGAGCACTTCGTCGGCCTTCCCGACGGCCAGATGGGCAACAGCGAAGTGGGCCACCTCAACATCGGCGCCGGCCGCATCGTCCACATGGACATCACCCGCATCGACGAGCTCATTGCCAAAAACGAGTTTGCGACCAACCCCTCCATCGCCAACGCCATGAAGCTCGCCCGCGAAGGTGGCCGCCAGCTCCATCTTTTCGGCCTCGTCTCCGACGGCGGCGTCCACTCCCACCAGGAACACCTCTACGCGCTGCTCCGCGCCGCCCGCGAATACAAGCTCGAGCGCGTCTTCGTTCACGCCTTTATGGACGGCCGCGACACCGGCCCCACCTCCGGCGCCGGCTACATCGCCGCCCTCGAACAAAAAATGCGCGAGTACGGCATCGGCAAAATCGCCTCCATCAACGGCCGCTACTACGCCATGGACCGCGACAAGCGCTGGGAACGCGAACGCAAGGCCTACGACGCCATGGTCACCGGCAAAGCCGAGGGAGGTTCTCACGCGGACCCCGTCGCACGCATCAAGGAAAACTACAACAACAAGATCACAGACGAGTTCCTCATTCCCTTTGTCGTTGTTGACGCAGCAGGCAAGCCCGTCGGGCAGATCCGCGATGAAGACGTCTGCATCAACTTCAACTTCCGCGCCGACCGCGCCCGCCAGATCACCCGCGTCCTGACCCGCGAAAGCGGCCTCAATAAAAATGGCGGCAAGGACCTCGACGCATGGGAGTCCCTCGACGAGATCATTCCCCGCCGCGAGATTCCTAAAAACCTCCACTACGTCTGCATGACACAGTACGACAAGCTCTACGAGCTGCCGCTGGTCATCCTGCCCGAGTCGATGGACAACATCCTCGCCAACGTCCTCTCCGGCCACCAGCTGCGCAATTTGCGCGTCGCCGAGACCGAAAAGTTCGCCCACGTCACCTACTTCTTCAACGGCGGTATCGAAGTTCCCTTCCCCGGCGAAGACCGCACCATGATTCCCTCGCTCAAGGTGGCCACCTACGATCTCGCTCCTGAAATGAAAGCCGAGGCCATCGGCGACACTATCGTCAAGGCCGTTGAAGACACCGCCTTCGACCTCATCGTCGCCAACTTCGCCAACGCCGACATGGTCGGCCACTCCGGCCAGCTCGAGCCCACCATCAAGGCCTGCGAAGCCGTCGACGCCCAGCTCGGCCGCATCTACAAGGCCGTCAAGGAGCGCAACGGCTCCTGGCTCATCACTGCCGACCACGGCAACGCCGAGATGATGGTTGACCCCGTCACCGGCGGCCCGCACACGGCCCACACCACCAACCCCGTGCCCTTCATCTACATCAGCGAAGATGCCGAGCACTTCCGCCTGCGCAACGACGGCTCCCTGCGCGACATCAGCCCAACCCTGCTCTCCATCCTCAAATTGCAAGAGCCCAGGCAGATGACCGGCGGCGACCTCCGCGTTCCCATCTCAAAGTAAACGCGCTGCGCGGTATACTTCCGGACAAATGCCCTCGCCAAGATACCGCGTTTCAGCCAAAGCTGATTCCGTCGAAGCGCACTGGGAAAGTAGACCCCGCTCGATCCCGGTGCGCATCCTTGGCATCCTCGCAATGATCGCTTTGGCGGCAGCGTGGATGTACTATGCTGTCTTTCGCGTCGGTCATCGGTACACCGCGTGGTGGGTCTTCAAGTATGAAGCGGTTGGCTCCCGTCACTTCATCGAAGCGATAATCGGGTCGCTCTTAAACCTGGCGCTGGTCAGCTTCTTCCTTGCTTGGGGAGTGCGAAGCCTGTTTCCTTCCGGCGAGAGACTGCGGTGCGACCGTTCCCAGTTCGTTGTGTCGAAGATACCCTGGATAAACTTCAACGGCCGTTGGACCACTCTCAGCTTTCCTCTTTCAGAGGTAGCTGAAGTCGAATACGTGATTCTGCAACGCGGCGGGGGCAGAAGCCCAGCCGTATACGGAATCCGATTTTGGGCTGATGGCAAACGGCGAACAGCTCTAGAAAGGCTTGAACCCCCGGAGGCCGGCCATCTCCTTCGAGAACTGAGAAGATTGGGCGTCGACGTCTGGCACGACCCCCAAATGCGGACACTCATCAACGAAACGTTGGGCGATCGCAGAGAGCAGATTTAAGCTCGCGCGAGCACGGGGCTAACAAAATCCTCTTCAGAAACGAATAAAAAAAAAGGGGATGCTTGGGAGACCAGTGACCCACATCCCCTTCGTGCGTCATACCAGCTCGCATGGCCGCACTCAAACCCGTTGACTCAATCCCGCACAGCACTCCGGCCCCAGCAAACCAGTGAAGCCCTCGGTCACTCTTCACTCTTCACTGCCTCTCAGTCCTCCCGCAGCGCCACCATCGGCTCCACGCCCATCGCGTGCCGCGCAGGGAAAAAGCACGACACCAGCGCCGCCAGCGCCAGCACTCCGCACACCAGCAAATACGTAGCGGGATCCCAAACGTTAACAACCACCAGCGTCCCAAATGCCTTCGAGGCCAGCAGTGAAACGGCCAGGCCGATTCCAAGTCCCGAGCCGATCATCATCGATGATTGCCGGTAGATCATGCGGAACACCGATCCCCGTGTCGCGCCCAGCGCCATCCGCAATCCAATCTCGTGCACTCTCCGGCTCACCGCATACGACACCACGCCATACAGCCCGATGATCGCCAGCGTCAATCCCAGTGCTCCCATCACTGCCGCCAGCGATGCCCCAACCTGGTACAGCAACAATCCATTCAGCGTATACAGCGCTTCGTGCATCGACTGCACCTGGAAGATGGGCAGCTGCGGCGAAAACGAATGAATCACCTTCTCCGCTTCCGTCCGCACCGCCAGCGGATCCATCTGCGTCCGCACCTGCAGCACCATCAGCGTATTGCCCTTCACATGCTGCTCAAACGGCACATAGAAGTAATTCTGCGTCTTGCCTCCGTTGAACATCTGGAACTCCGCGTCGCGTGCAATCCCCACAACCTCGAGCTTGCGGTCCTTCTCGCTCGACGTGCGGAAGATGCGGCCAATCGCGCTTTGTCCCGGCCAGAACTTCTTAGCCGCGCTCTCGCTCACAATCGCCACATCGCGTCCCTGCGCGTTGTCTGCGTCGGTAAACCCGCGCCCGCTCACCACGTCGATCCCCATCACGCTGAAGTACTGCGGCGAAACCACGTTGTAACTGGAGTCGCGATCTGTCGGATTCGCCGGCGCAGGCGCGCCATCAATCAGCAGCCGGTCGCCGTTGCCGAAATAGCCAAACGGAACCGAGCTCGCACTGCTGGCATAGCGCACTCCGCCCAGCCCGCCCAGGCCGGCAACAATGTTGCGTTGCATCGCGCGCGCCTGCTCGCCTGTCATTCCAATCTCGTTGGTATCCACCACGAAGTTCATCACGTGGTCCGGTCTGAAACCCAGGTCCGCTCTCTGCATCGCCGTCAAGCTGCGCACAAACAGCCCCGCGATCACCAGCAGAACCAGCGAACTCGCCAGTTGCAGTGCAACCAGTCCGTCGCGCAACCTGTGGCGCCCGCCGGTCACGCCGCGGCTGCCTTCATGCAGCACGCTGTTCACGTTGGCGCGCGCAATGCGGACCGCGGGCACCAGTCCCACCACCACTCCCGCAATCAGCGCCGCCGAAAACGAGTAGAAGAAAATCCGCCAGTCAAAGTTGAAATCGAAAATAATGGGCACATCTGCGTGCAGGTTCATGTTGCCGAGTTCCATACCGCTCAGCATCCCCAGCAGCACACCCATCGCGCCGCCAATCAGCGACAGCAAAACACTCTCCGTCATCATCTGGCGGAAGAGCCGGTTCCGCGCCGCCCCCAGCGCCGTACGAATCGCCATCTCCCGCGCCCGCGTCGTCGCCCGCACCAGCACAAGGTTGGCCACATTCACGCACGCCAGAAGCAGCACCATCGCCGCCAGCGCCAGGAACAGCCCCGCAATCACCATCAGCGCATTCGGGTCGCCCGTGTTGATCCTCAGGCTCGTCTCCGGATACGCCTCGATTCCCAGCTTCTTCTCCCACTCCGGGTGCTGACGCATCAGGCTCTGTGCCACCAGGCTCAGCTCTGCATTGGCCTGCTCACGCGTTACACCGGGACGCACCCGGGCCTCCACCTGATAGCTCCGGTTTTGCAACCCCTCGATCAAGTCAGCCGGCGTGTCGATCACCAGTTCCGACAGCGGCATGAACGCGGCCATATCCACAAAACTCTGCGTCCCGTGAAATCCCCTGGGCGCCACGCCCACAATCGTCATCGGATGGCCGTCCATCGCCACCACACGACCCACCACTCCCGGGTCGCTGTTGAACCGCTTCCTCCAGTAGTCGTAGCTCAGCACCACGATCGGGTCCTGGCCCAGCACCTCGCCTTCATCGCGTCGAAACAACCGCCCCGCGGCCGGCTTCAGCCCCAGCGCTTCAAACATGTTCCCGGTAACAAAACCCGTCACGATGCGATCCGGCCTTTGGCCCGGCATCGACAGCGCATCCAGGGAGAGATCGTACGCAAATACATCGCTGAACGACTTGCCCGCCTGCGCGCGAATCTCCCGGTACTCCGGCCACGAGAACTGCTGCTGCAGGGTGCCGTTGTTCTCCCGCAGCACAATCGTCATGATCTGCTGCCCGTTCGGAACCGGCAGGGGCTTCAGCAGCAACATGTTTACCAGGCTGAAGATGGCAGTGTTCGCGCCCACGCCGAGCGCCAGGGTCAATATAGCGGTGATGGCGAAGCTGGGAGCCTTCCGCAGCTGGCGGAAAGCAAAGCGCAGATCCTGGAGCAAGGTCCCCATTAAGGCCTCCACACACGGCGGGATGCGAGGTCAGTTGCAAGACCGCGGCCATCATGGGCCGCGCGCGGCCCACACACTCCATTAGGGATAGACCGCCGATTCGGAGCGGCGAGCATCAGGACCTGTACGAATTCGACCGAAAATGTCCGCTAATGGACACTGAACAAGCAGGACGAGTCTCGCGGGACGAGGGCCGAGAAAGATCGGACTCGTCCCTCGCCTGCTCGACCGCTAACTCGCTGACTCGCTAACTGGCCTCTCTCTGACCCCTGACCCCTGACCCCTGACCCCTGATCCCTGCCTTTCTCAGCACCGCCGCCGAAATCAACGTAATCAGCAGCCCCACAGGAAACGGCTCGATGAACGTCATCGCTGTGAAGATCAGAGGATTGTTGTAGGACGCAGCGGACTGTCGCAGTTCCGCCGTCTTGGCCTGGATCACCGCCGCGCTCGCCCCTGAAGCCTGCACCTTGGCGATCTCGTGTGCGGTGTAGTCGCCCATAAAGTTCGGCATGAAAAAGTGATACACCACCGCCCACGTCGCCACGTAAAACACGCACGTGATCAGCGTGATCAGGATGCCGACCGCAAATCCTCGTCCGAATGTGATCCGTCCTCCCCCAACGTTGTTCCGGTATGACCGGATACCGAAGTACACCAGCAGAAACGACGCCACCATCGTGGTGTAGCCGACAATCAGCGCGCGATCTTCCCCAATCTGATGCTGGAACGGAAGCGTCCCCAGCATCAGAACCGATATCACTACCCCCGAAATCACCCCAAACGTTAGAACAATCTTCTTCATCCCCACCTCCTCATTCGTCGCCGGCCTGAATTCACCGCAACGCAATCTCACCCTACCCGGCCGGTCAGGGTCCCTGTCGTCATGCTTAAGTGTGATTTTGCGTCAGAACCCCAAAAATCATCCCTTCAGGCGACGCGAGACTCTACAATCTCCCCAGCAGCCAACCCCCAGGCAGGCTCTTCTCTGTCCCTATGTCCCTATGTCCCTCGTCGCTCGTCCCGCCCCTCAGCCCTCCTAGTCCCTAGCCCCTGCTTCTAAAGCAGTCCCATCTCTTTTCCCAGCTGCACGGCCTGCGTCCGCCGTCGCGCCCCCAGCTTCTCGAACGCCCGGCTGCAATGCGTCTTTACCGTGTTCTCGCTCACAAACAGCTTCCCGGCGATCTCGCGATTGCTCAGCCCCTGCGCCACCAGCCCTAGAATCTCCAACTCCCGCGGCGTGATCCCCAACTCCTCCCGCTTCCGTTCGTTCGCCACAAACGGCTGTGCGGGCGGCGCCGCCGGCACGGGTACCTCGCGCACAATCACCTCGCGCCGGCGTCCCGTCACGCGCACGCCCAGCCAGATGCCCAACGCCGCGAACGTCAGCGCAATCAGCCCGCCATAGATTTCAAAGGAGTGTTCCAGAATCAGGAATCGATACTCAATCAGCCGCAGCAGGCAAACCAGTGCCCCGCCCACCAGCCCGAAGATCAATACATGCCGCTTCATCCGATAGGAGCACCATACCACCGGCTCCGTGAGAATGGCGACGCTCATCCGCAAGGTCCAAAGGTCGCCCGTGTCCCTGTGTCCCTCGGTCCCTTTTTCCCTGCCTTTATCTCGCTCCGTGCCGCGCGTGCGCCGGATGAAAATGCTGCCGCAGCCATTCATCTCCGCGCTTATGCGCCGCGTCGATCTGCCGGAAGATCTCGTCCAGCGACGGGTGAAGCTGCTCTTCGGCCAGGAACACCTCCAGGGAGCTCGACTCGTGTTCCTGCTCCCGCGGCGTTCCCTCGCTCCGATACATGCGTGCCTCCTCCAAACCAGTCACCATGCACCTCCGCGCAACAATAATGAGCGCGTGCCAACACCTCCGTCAACAGGAACCGCGCCTCCATCGCCCAGCCAAAAAAGTATTATCTGTCCCAAAGTGAGCGAGATCACCAACCCGGGAACCAACCTCCCCCTCAATCGCGTATCCCCAATCATTATGTTCAAAGACCTGAAATCCGCGCTCCGGCAACTCGTCCGCTCGCCAGGCTTCACCCTGACGGCCATCGTCACTCTGGCCCTCGGCATTGGCGCCAACGCCGTGGTCTTCAGCGTCCTCAATGCCATCGTCCTGCACCCCCTCAATGTGCCCAACTCACAGAACCTCTATATGGTGCAGCGCTTCAAATACCCCTCCCAGTCCTACCCCGACTACGTCGATATCCGCGACCGCAATCACTCCTTCGAGAGCCTTGTCGCCTACGACATCATCGGCCCCGTCGGCATCGACACCGGCAACAATCCCACCAGCGCCTGGCCTGAGGCCGTCACCGGCAATTACTTCGACTCCATCGGCGTCCAGCCCTTCCTCGGCCGCTTCTTCCACGGCGCCGACGAAAAAGGCAACGGTAGCGCGCCCTACGTCGTCCTCAGCTACGCCTTCTGGGACAGTTATTTCCACGCTGACCGCAACATCATCGGACGCACCGTCGCCCTCAACAAGCATCCGATGACCATCGTCGGCGTCGCACCCCAGGGGTTCCGCGGCACCGAGCTCTTCTTCGCCCCGGCCGTTTACGTCCCCATGGCCGAGCTCGCCCTCATCCGCGGCTTCGATAACACCAAGGAACGCGGCAATCACTCCGCCATGGTGGTCGGACACCTCCGTCCCGGAGTCACTCCCAGGCAGGCCGAAGCCGACCTCAACTCCATCGCCGCCGCACTTGCCAAAACCTACCCCTCCGACGATGACGGCCTCAACTTCACCCTCGCCCGCCCCGGCCTCGTCGGCGACATGCTCGGCGGACCCGCGCGCGCCTTCGTCGCCGGCCTCATGCTCCTCGCCGGGCTCATCCTCCTCGCCGCATGTGCCAACCTCGGCAGCCTCTTCGCCGCCCGCGCCGCCGATCGCGCCAAAGACGTCGCTCTGCGCCTCGCTCTCGGCTCGCGCCGCGCGCTCGTCCTCCGCCGCATGCTCACGGAAGCGGTCACCGTCTCCATCGCCGGCGGCGTCGTTGGCATCATCGGGGGCGTCATCATCCTGCGATTCATCAGCGCCTGGCAGCCCATCCCCGATATCCCCATCAACGTCCCCGTCAACCCCAATCTCCTTACCTTCGCCGTCGCCCTGCTGCTCTCCGTCTTCAGCGGACTTCTCTTCGGCATGGTCCCCGTTCGCCAGGTCCTCCGCGCCGATCCATGGCAGATCATCCGCACTGGCATGTCCAGCACCTCCGGCGGCCGCCGCTTTAATGTGCGCGATGTCCTGCTCGTCTTCCAGATCGCCATCTGCGCCGTCCTCGTCACCTCCTCGCTGGTCGCCGTCCGCGGCCTCGTCCGCTCCCTCCACTCAAGCTTTGGCTTCGATCCCAACAACGCCATGGTCATTCTCAACGACCTCCACATGGCCGGCTACCCTGACGAGCGCGTCCCCGAGTTCCAGCGCCGCTTGCTCGACTCCACCGCCGCTTTGCCCGGCGTCGCCTCCGTCGGCCTGATCAGCGATCTACCCCTCTCCCTCGGCAGCGGCGACTCCTTCGTCTACTCCGATGCCACCACCGACTTCAAGCCCACCAACATGGCCGCCGACGCCATGCAGTACCAGATCTCGCCCGGCTACCTCGCCGCATCCGGCACGCACCTCCTCGCCGGCCGCGATCTCTCCTTCAACGACAACAAGAAGGCCCCCGATGTCGCCATCATCAATCGCGCCTTCGCCGTCAAAGTCTTCGGCTCCATCGACAAAGCCGTCGGCAACCACTTCAAGCTCTGGGGCAGCAAGCGCGCTCAAGTCATCGGCGTCGTTGAAGACGGCAAGTACCGCAGCCTCACGGAAGATCAGCAGCCGGCCATGTTCTTGTCATTCCTCCAGAACCAAACCGCCAGCACCTTCCTGGTTGTGCGCGCCAAGGGCGACCCCACGCAGATCGCCAACCCCGTCCTGCGCACCGTCCGCGCCCTCGACTCCAGCCTGCCCCTCGCGCCCCGCATGTGGACCGAGCAGATGTCGACCGCGCTCTTCCCGGCCCGCGTCGCCAGCGTCGCTCTCGGAGTCCTCGGATTGCTAGGCGCCATGCTGGCCGTCACCGGCATCTTCGGCATGGCTTCTTACACGGTCAGCCGCCGCCTGCGCGAGTTGGGTATTCGCGTAGCTCTCGGCGCCGGAAGGCGCGAAGTCCTGGCAGCCTCCCTGGGACGCGCCTTCCGCCTTCTCGCCGCCGGTTCCGTCACAGGAGTGGTCTTAGGACTGCTCGCGACCAAGGTCCTCAGTTTCATCGTCTACCAGGCCAGCCCCAAAGACCCCTACGTCCTGGGCGGCGTCACGCTCACCATGTTGGTGCTGGGCCTGGCTGCCGCCAGCATTCCCGCCCGACGCGCCCTGGCCGTCGACCCTCTGATCCTGCTCCGCGAAGAGTAGCTCGTACGAAAGAAAGCGCCAGCTATCCCACGTCTCCCGTTCTGTGGAGACATGCATGGGATAGCTGGCGCGCTTCTCTCGCGACGCCTTTGTCGTTTGGTGGGAACAGCCTTCGACGATCTCGGACCCGAAGCTGCCTTCTGTCGTCTGCTGTCTGTCGTCTGTTTTTACGACGCTCGCAGAGTCCGTCGAGGTAGACCTCGCCTCCGATGTCCGCCACTCACATCCACAATCGCAATTCTTGCCGAGCGCGTCTCCGCCGCCAGGATCCGCAGAACGTCAAGCGCAAGGATCGGCATCTCGCCCAACATCTCGCCCAGCTGCGCACGATCCAGGCGCACCAGCTCCGCGCCCCTTCTCACCGTCGCGGTCATCGAATAAGCCCGATTACCGAACGCCGCGGGAAGTCCCACCAGCGATCCGATGATCGCGCGAAAACCCATCGCCTGCGTCCGTGAAACCGGCATAGTGAGCTCCACCTGGCCGGACAAGACAAGGTAGACGCTTCCCGGCTCATCGCCTTGCCGGAATAAGATCTCTTCCTCTGTGAAGACCTGCGTCGTACCCCGTTTGCGGAACTCCGCTATCAAGGCTGCTGTCGCCCTGTGCTCTGACAACGGCGATTCAAGCGCCAGCTCAGTCGTGTCAAATTCGTAATCGGGAAGTGAGTCGTTCATTGGGTGCCTCTGTTCCCTTTGTTGTAACGGAGCCGCACCTGCTTCTTATGTGCGCTGCATCACGTCGGAGGGATCGCATGACCAAGCCACTGCAAAAGAGCAAGTTACATTCCCACACATTCTCGGAATCAGCCAGTTCTTTCTTTGCAGGAAATCACGCAGTGACACTTATCACAAGCGAACAAGCCAAACCAATGCCATCGTCTTCCCATGACGTTCGGAAACAGACGCGATCGCCATCCCCACGCGCACTGCATGTGCGGCCACCCAGCCAACAAACACCTTTATTGCGAAGAGCATTACTGCATCGATCCAGACTGCTCCTGCCAGGGCTTCACACCGGCAGCGCGCGAAACCTGGCTCTCTCCGGCGCCGCAGCCCCCGGATGCTGCCTCCACAGAATCCCTGTGACCCGCAAGTCCTGCGCGCCGAGGGGCGAGCGATCTCGCCGAATTCAGCGCCTGTTGCCTCACGCAGCCTTGTCCAGTTTCGGATTGCGCGGCTCATGCAGCTGATCGCGGTTGAGCATTCCGTGCACGTGAGTGAACTCCGCGCCAAAGTAAAAGATTTGCGCCGAGTAGTAGACCCAGATCACCAGCACCACCAGCGACCCGGCAGCCCCATAGCTTGAGGCCGTGGTCGACATGCCGAGATATATCCCCAGCAGCGCCTTCCCAATCACAAACAGGACGGCCGTGACTGCCGCGCCCACCCGCACATCGCGCCACGCCACCGGGCACGCCGGAACATACTTCAAGATCGCCGCGAAAAGAATCCCAATGCCCGCCAGCGAGACCAGGTTGTTGAATAGGTCCAGAAGCAACGGCGGCACCGGCAGCAGTCCGTAGAAGAACTTCGCAATCGCCGTCAGCGCCGCGCTGATCACCAGCGAAACCATCAGCACAAAGCCCACCGCCAGCACCAGTCCAAACGAGAAAACCCGCTCCCGCAGCATTCCCCTGATGCCCGACGAGGCCTTCGGGTCAACATTCCAGATCGCGTTCAGGTCGGCGCGCAGTTCCTGGAAGACGCTCGATGCGCCCACCAGCAGCACCACAACGCCCACGATCGTCGAGAAAATTCCGTTCTTCAGACCGTGGCCGCTGTTCAGAATCGTCTGGACGGACACCCGCCCCTGCCACCCTACCAGCGCCTGCACCTCGTCCAGAAGGTGCGTCTTGGCTGCCGTCTGGTTATAGATCAGCGAAACAATGGCCAGGGTGAGGATCACCAGCGGCGATATCGACAGAATCGTGTAGAAGGCCAGCGCCGCGCCCAGCCGCGTGGCGTTATGGCGATTCCAGTCGTCGAAGCTGCGGCGGAAGAGGGTGGTGATTTGGCGGACGTCCATTGCAGATCTCCCCCGCACTTGGATGCGGGAGCGGTACACTCGCTGTTGCTTTCAGGCCCGGCGCTCGGTGCGCTACTTGAAAGATGCCGCCCTTCTTTCCGGCCTGGCGTTCTGCCCTGCCATTGGTTCTGGGGCCCATCGTTTGGTCCGCTGATGCCGGATGGCGGCCTGAGTGGCGCGCAACAGATAGCTGTCATGCCTGTTGGCCCCGCTGGCCACGCGCGACGGCGGGATGCCACCGGCGTCCACCAGGAGGCTGCGTTTGAGGCCGAGGAAGCCGGCAATCTGCATAGCGCGCCAAACCCAGGACTCGCAGCAAATATCTCAGCCCTGCGGGACTCTACTCTCTCGTTGCGCAACGTCCGTTTCCGAAACGAATCCGCCAGCGAATCATGTCCGGGGCGCCCTGAATGGAAACGATACCTCTTGAGTTACTTTGGCTGGCCGGTCTTCGATGGGGGCGGATTCGGTGTCTTGGAGGAGGAATGGGCACCGTTGAGTTTCTCACACAACGCGAACTCTTGCTGCGCCCGGTCAATCGAGCCCTCCTTGCGAAGGATTTGCGCCAGTTTGTAGTGAAGCGACGAGACTTCAGGAGCAAGAGCGATCGCCTTCTCCAGTTCGGCCCGTGCATCCGGGAGACGATTCATGGCCAGGTAAGCCTTGCCAAGCTCTTCGTGCGCTGAGGGATTGCCGGGAGAAAGCGCAATCGCCTTCGTCAGGAATTGAAGGGCTTCGTTTTCTTTGTGATCGTCGACAAGGAGCGTACCCAAGTTCAGGAACGGCTGCGCGTCGACTGGAGCGTCGCCTTGCCACTGGATCGCCATCTGAAATGCAGTACGCGCCTGATTGTGGTCGTTGAGCTCTTTCCGGGACAATCCGATATTGTTCTCCGCTTCCACAAATCTGGGCTGCAGAGTCAGAGCATGCTCGAAGCTCGCAATCGCAGCGGCAAATTCACTCTCGTTGTACTTGGTCCGGCCTAGCAGATACCACGCGTCCGCATCATTGGGCGTTTCAGCGACTACCTGGGAGAACCACTTATCCGCGTCGCTATAGTCACCCAGCATCACATAATCTCCCGCCACAATCTTCAACTCATCGGCACGCGGGCGGCGGAACTTGGCGCCGGCAGTACATTCCGCCAACGACTCTCTCGATTTCTGATCACGAAAAAGTGCATAACCGAGCAGGAAGTGCGCGTCGGCGGCCGACGGATTTTGAGCCAGATAGCTGCGGAGAATCACCTCTGGCTCCTGGATCTTCCCGGCATCCAGTAGTGAGCGAGCCTCCGCAATGGGATCTGCGGGCGTCTGGCTCAAGGCCGTAGAAATGCACAGGAGAGACCAGGCAAAGTACCGCATCGGTTTATGAATCATCGATTTCATCGGCACTTACTTCCCAGTCTCTGGCCCGCAGTTCCCTAGCGTTGTCAACAGTTGGCGCACATCGTCAAGTTGCGGACAATAGATGAGCGCCGTCGTCAGCGTGCTGCGGGCGGCCGCTGCATCGCCAGCTATGCATTGCACTCGAGCCAGGTTCTTGGCCAAACCCGGCAGGTCTTGATTACGGTCGAATGCTTCCTGCAGCAGAGCCTCGCCTTCCTTTAACTTGCCCTGCTTGGCGAGCAGAGTTCCCAGATTGGACAGCGCAGTAAGATCAGCGGGATCGATTTCGAGGACTCTTCTGAAAGCCCTCTCGGCTTTGGTCCAATCGCGGCGTTCAGCACTGATGTTGCCCAGAGCATCCAGTGCCTCCTTGTCGTTTGTCAATGTATCGCCCGCTGCATTGAGTTGCTGCCATACGGTTGTCTCAAGTGAGCGGTTGCCTTCGAGGAGAGCTTGATAGTTTGCCATCGCCTCATCGCGCTGTGAGGCGCCCGGCGAGAAGATCGGCGTCAGCACGCCACCTGGCTTCGCGTCTGATAATGTCGCCGAATCCACTCGGTTCTTGCGAATACGGTGATCGGTCCAGGCCACGTGAAGAACGTTGCGCGCTCCGGTACGCGGCATGTGGCAATTGGTGCAGTCGGGATTTTCCGGGTGATGAGTTGTCGCGAACTCAGGCCGGTTATGACACGCCAGGCATTTGCCTCGAAAGTATCCAACCCTGTGCGACTCATCCGGTGTGTAGTGTGGATCGTGACAGCTCATGCAGGACATTCGGTCGCCAGTGGAACGTTTACATGCGCTCTGGCTGAGTTGTTCCACCTCGCTCACAGCGCGGTCTGTAAGATTCGCTCCGGCTCGGACATAAAAAGCCAGGTACGTAGAGATGGATTCCGCCGGACGGTAGTCCAGGGCAGAATGCCCGCTGCGCTCGACCGTGACATCTCCTTCGAGATGGCAACTAATACAGATGGAATCGCGCTGCTCCGGATCGAGCTGCGCTGGGTTCACCATTCCGCCCTTGCCATTGGTGGAGATATGCTGCCGGGAGTCGCCGTGGCACGCTTCGCACGTGATGCCGGAGTGGAGAAAAGGCAAGCCGCGATACCGGTTGATGGTGCCTGTGTCGCTGGCCTGAACTCCACTCATATGGCATCTCATGCATCCGCTCTGCATGGGAAGTGGAGGAGGCATCTGGTCCAACTCTGCCAGTCCGGGTTTCATGTCGTAACTCTGGGATGGCGTGTACCACGCGATGGGCGACTCGAACAGGAAGTTTCCGATCGTATACAGGTAAGTCGTTCCCAGATGGCCGGAGCCCAGGAAATAATTCAAGGAAAACTGACCCGTAACACCCGGTGCGTTCGCAGATCGATAGCCGAGTTCCCCGTGATCATCGCTCAAGGATATCTGGTATTCCATGCGGGAGCGGGAATGGACAAACCTGCCTGCCCGTAGATTCTCGGTGGCGAGGCCGCTCGCATTCGCCATGGGAGTAGCCAAGTAACTTCGGACGATCATCGCGTGGCATCGGGCACATATTGCGTCCGCCACGCGCACCGGGGTCGGCTGCACACTGGCCGTATTAAGCGCCGCAATCAACACGATTAGAACCATGTAAGTCCCAGGCCTGGAACCCTCGTATCATTTCGCTTTGCTCTTGATGGCGGTCACGTCATTAGCCTGCCCAGCGACCACCGCGCTGGCCTCTCGCTGGAGCTTGCCATAGTTCTGCATCTCCGCCTGTGCTTCGGCGCTCTTGCCTTGGGCTCGGTACACGGCCGCGAGGAGAAAATGGATAGTGGGTTCGCGCGGACTTTCGCTCTCGGCCATCAAGAGATCGGGAAGCGCATCCGCGTGCTTTCCAAGCCTGACCAACGCGCGCGCCCGATCCACGCGTGCCTGCATGAGCGTCGGACAGCGTTCGATGGCGCGATTTAACTCAGTGAAGGCCTCTTCGCTGGAATCATTCGCTTCGAGTATCGCATTGGCCAGTTTCCAGCGCGCGATACAATTGTTGGGATCGTTGACCAACTCCGAACGGAATTCCGTTTGCGCCGACTGCCACTTGCCCATGTTCCAGAACGCATCTCCCATGTGCAGGTGGGTTCCCGGCATCTGAGGCGCCTTGTCGATGGCTTTTTGATATTCGACTAAAGCCAAATCGTAATTGTGCATGCTCTCGTCAATCTCGCCGGCAATCTCGTGCGCTACAACTGAATCAGGATCGATTTTGTTGATTTGTGTCAGCGCGTCCTCTGACAGCTGGAGATAGGCTTTGCCGAGTAAGTACCACGCTTCCTGGTTGTTGGGATTGCGTGCAAGGAAACCGTTCAAGTGCGATGTCGCCTCCTGGAGCTTCCTCGCATTGATCAGAACATGCGCCAGAACCATTTCTACCTGGTCATCTTTAGGATTGGCGCGAAGTGCCCTCTCGAGCAGCGGTTCCGCTTTATCATTCTTCCCCAACTGGAAGTAGCTCATTCCGAGCATCGCCGCGGTGCTCGGCATGTTGGGGTTCAATTCCAGCCCCCGTTGCAGGACCTCAATAGCATGGGTGTAGTCGTGACCGTCGAAGTAGAGCATCCCAAGATTGTTGTATGCGGCTGCAAGATGCGGCGCCAACTTAATGAGGGCCCGGTACTTTTCGATCGCAGTTGCGGTGTCTCCGTTCTGCCGAGCCGCCCTGGCCTGCTCGTACAGGCTCTGCACTTCGGGGCTGACTTCATCGTTTGTCCGTTGTGCAATCAGAAACGATGGCGATATCAAAAGCAGCCACGTCAGCAGCAACCGTTGCATCCATCGATATGAAAATGCCTGCACGCCTGTCCTCATGGCAAGTGATTATAGTTGATTGATAATTCGCTGACGCTCGAGCCGACGCCCATGTTCCGGGAAAGAAAAGAATGCCGGGCTGCCCGAAAGCAACCCGGCTAAGAGCAGGAGACTTGCATTTTTCAACAAAACAGGCAGATCCACTCTAACGAATCAGAATTCAACCCGGAACGTGACCTGCCCTTGTCGATTCGAGATATTTGAACCTTGCGACGTTACCTGCCCAAATGTGCTGTCGCTTATGTTGTTGTCGGGGCCGTTGAACTGAGTTCGATTGAAGGCGTTGAAGTAATCCACCGAAAGAATGGCTTTCCATCGCTCTCCAATGTAGAAATTCTTCTTGGCATTGAAATTCTCCAAGGCCAATGGTGCGTTTCTCATTCCCCCGTAGTTCCTTTGTGCCGTGCCGAGTACGTACTGGGTAGGCGTCTTGGTGAATGCTGCGGGGTTAAACATCTGCGCCGAACTTGCCTTGCCGACAAAGTAATCCCGCACTCGGCTATAGGAGGCGGTGCTCAGGCTCACCGAACTGTTCCGGTCAGGACGTTCGAAGCCATTGGGGAACGGCGAGCCGTTCTCGGCGGGGCCATTAGCCGTTCCGGACTCGTAGTCCAAAAGCCAACCGACCTGCCACCCACCGACAAGGTTACCTAACGATCGGTTGTTGACAAATTGCTTGCCGGGACCGATCGGCAGTTCGTAAATTCCGCTGGCTTTCAGAGTTTGCGGCTCGTCCGACCCGGAGATCGCCCACTCCGGTTTCTGGTTGTACTTGTTGATGCCGCCGGCAGTGAAGCTCGAGAATCCGCTGCTGGTATTGTCCATCAGGCGGGAAAGTGTATAACCCGCGAGGAACGAAAGCCCGTTGGTGAAGCGCTTATCAACCTCGATCTGCGCGCCTTGGTAGTAAGTTGTTCCGTACCCTTCGAAGTTGTTGAAGATCTTCGAGTACTGTGGATAGGGCACAAGCGCCTGGGCGACAGTCGCCGACCCTCCGAAGTCGTTTACGAAGTTTGGATAGGGCAGCGGTACGCCATCCACGCTTGTTTGACCGGTTGTGAATGTGTCGGCGAGCTGGGATCCCAGCGAGACATCGTACTTGGGATCCATCTGGTTGATCTCGTTCAATTGGCTGGGCAGATGAATAATCCGATTGCCTACCCAGGCAGCCGTCACAAACATGTTGTACGGCAGTTCGCGTTGAACGTTAATGTTCCATTGCTGGCTATACGGTGCGTAGCCGTCCTTCTTCTTGCTGAAAGCGTTGATCTGGTTTCCCGCTCCCAGCCCAGGACTGAACGGTGTCGGATTCACGGCTGGGATGGAGTTGCTATCCCAACTCCCGAACGAAGAAGTGAAGCTACCAGTTGTGGCGCGCGTAAAGGACCCCGTTAGCAGGTTGCCGTAATTCACCGCGACCTTGTTGGTGCCATACTCATAGGCACCGCCATCGAGGAACGCGACGTCCAGCCCGCCCTGCACCACCATCTTCTTGCTGATTTGGTAAGCAAAGCCTAATCGGGGGCCAATGTGGCCATAGTGGATGTCGCCGCGACTAAACCCCGCGCAGCCGGTGCAATTCCCAAACTTGCTTGCCGCGCCGGGAATTCCGCCATTCGGGAATGTTCCCGGGGTGTCCTGGTTGAAGAAAACAATCAGGTTGTGATTCTCCGTGAATGGCGCTTGAATATCCCACCGAAGACCGAGGTTGAGGGTAAGCCGGGGCGACAGCTTGATATCGTCCTGAAGGTAAGGGGAAAGCGCCCAATTGCGCAGTTCCAGTTCCTGGGAATTACTGCGATTCGCCGAATCCGGTAGCCCCAACAGGAAACTCGCAAACGCGTTGCCATATTTCCCAAAGTTCGGGTCGCTCGGATTCTGCACCGAGGTTTGCGAGTTGCTGAAGTTGAAATGTCCGCCCTCGGTTTGTTCTTCGTTGTCGTCCTGGTAGGCGCGTCGAAAATCTCCGCCGATGTTGAACGTGTTACGCCCCTTTGTCCATAGCCAGTTATTCACGATCGCGATTCCGAGCTTGCGGTTAATTGACTGGAACCATGATCCGCTCGTACCCCAACACGTATAGGTTCGGGCGTTATTGCACTGGTCGCTGTTGGGGCCAAAGGTTATGTTGGGCGGGATGTTCTCATTGGTCACCGCCCCGAATGTTGCTCCCTTGGTGATATTGAACTGGTTGTTGACTTCGCCGATCCAGCCGATACCGGCAGTCACAACCAGGTGGGATGAAATCGCGTTGTTATAGTTCAGCAGGAATACGCTGCCTAGGGATGGCTCAGCCTTCTGGCTGTTGAGCGGATTAGGCGCCAGGACTAGTGGATGGTAGTCGAAGCTGTGCGTGGAATAGCTATTGCGCCACTGACTGTAGTGAATGCCCTGCGTTGGCGTCAGCACCTGGTCGACAACAAATCCCCACACATGTTGAATGATGGGATTGATATAAGGAGCGAAGCTCTTGTTGCTGAGCAGCCCGCCCGGGCCCGATCCCGGACGGTCCGGATCGGGAATGTACTGCAGAATCGACTGAGAAAGCGCACTGAATCGTCCCGGCTGAATTACATTGCCAGGAAATGGCTGACCGGTTTGCGGATCGTAGATGGGGATGAGGTTGTTGTTCGCATCCACAAGATCACTGAAATCGCCCTTCTTCTCCTGCACGGTAGGCACTGTTGAAACATCAGTGTCCTCGTTGTTCTGCTTGTACCACTCCTGGCTGTAATGGCCGAAGGTCTTGTTGCGGCCATCGTAGATGTGGGGAATCCGGATGGGACCCCCGACGTTGAAACCGTAATTGTTCTCGTGATCCGGCGGTGGGGTCGTTTTGCCACCCCAGGCCGGGCCGTTGAAAAAGCCAACTGAATCAAACAGGCTGTTGCGATTGATCTCGAACAGGTCCCCGTGATACGAGTTGGTCCCGGACGCCATCTGGTAAGTCAGTGCGCCTTGACCCAAGCCGAATTGCGCCGAGAATGTCGACTTCTCAACACGAAACTCCTGCACGAGTTCGAACGGCGGATTGAAGTTGGTTGTGTATCCTTCCGTTTCCGGCTGCGGAACCGGGATTCCGTTATAGACAATCTCCTGTTCGAAATCGACTCCCCCGCTGACCCGGTGGGAGAATGTGTTCCCCGTTGTTCCTGGCGCCGAGAATTGCAGCTGATCGATCTGCCGGCCGCGCCCTGAAACCTCTTCCGGCAGCGCCGCGACGACCTCGGGTTCGAGCGTGCTGCCTAGCTCCGGTTGGGTTGTGTTGAGCGCAAGCGGGTTCGACGTTACCTCGACAGTTTCACTCGTTGCTCCCGCTGAAAGTACAGCGTCGATGGTTGCCACGGTGCTGACTTCGACCGTCACATTTTGCTGCACCTTCTTAAATCCGGATGCTTCAACCGTGACGGTGTATTGGCTGGGATTGAGGCCCTTGAATGCATAGGTGCCGGCGCTGCTCGAAACAGTGTGGCTGGCGACCGAGGTGGCTGCGTCGGTCGCAGTCACTTTCGCGTTGGGGACCACAGCGCCGCTCGAGTCGGTGATGGTGCCGGTTATGCCCGCACTGGCCTGTCCTGAAATAGCGCGAGGCGCAAGCAGCGCTAAGCAGGCGATTAAATAACCGAAGACAATCCATCGATTTCGAATTGCCCCGTATGTCCTGGGTGTCTCCTGAAAAGCGTGTGTACGGATCACTGGGTCTCCTTCAGAATGCTCCATTGGGGGTGAAGCCATGATCTCGGAGCGGATTTCAGAGGATCGGGGAAGCGACCTTTTGGGGTGCGGACGTTTTCTGGCCGCCTTTATGGAATCGATACCACCAATCGTGGAATCGATTCCATTTCGCGCAACTATACTTTCGATGAACGCTCATGTCAAGCATGAGTTAATCAAGCTGGTTTGCTGGCTCAACATCGGACGCCGCAGCGCCAGGCAGCCCGCTACTTGATTGCCGGGGAGTGAGAGTCGGCCATGGGGGGCTCGTCAATCTCAACCTGCTGGTCACCCTTGACGTTGGTCAGGGTCTGCACGACCCCGCTCGGCCAGCGTACCTCTATGCTCAATGCCGCGATAGAGTTGCCTAGACCAAAATGCACTCGCGGATCGCTCGCAGAGAGGTAACTACCCGAGGTTGTCGCCGTCACCCATTGCGACCCTTCCGGCGTCACCAGTTTGACAACCGCTCCCATGCCGTCCCGGTTGCTCCTGTGTCCGACGAGGCGCAATGTGATCCAGTGGTTTGCGGTTTCGGTCTCGTTGTGAAGCACGTGGACCTCTCCTCCATTGGTCGTAATCACTGCGTCGATGCGCCCGTCGTTGTCGATGTCGCCGATCGCCAACCCGCGTCCAACCCATCGATCCTTAAAGATACCGCTCGAAATTCCGGAGACGTCGTTGAATCTTCCCCGGTCATTTCGCGCCAGCAATACCGGCTCACGGTAGTGGAACTGAGGAGACACAAGATCAACGTTGTCCATGTCATGGCCCTGCGCGATCAATAGATCTTTCCAGCCATCGTTGTCATAATCCATGAATCGCGCCCCCCATCCAGAGTGGAGAAGCGTGATGCCTCCGAGGCCGCTGATGAGGGAAGCGTAATCGAATGTCCCGTCGCGATTGTTGTGATAGAGTGCGTAACGCTGATTGGCCAGATCGGTAACCACGATGTCGGGCCACCCATCGTTGTCGTAGTCGGCGAAATCCACGCCCATCCCGGCAAAGGTCTGCCCTTCGGAATTAACGGCCGTCCCCGACTCGAGGCCAATTTCCTCGAAGGTTCCATCCGCCCTCTGGTGAAACAGAAACTCTGGCATGGAGTCGTTTGCAACGTAGATGTCGTTGCGACCGTCCCGGTCGAAGTCGGCAACGGCGATCCCGAGCGCTTTGGCGGGCTTGTCAAGACCCAGTTTGCGCGCCACCTCGGTGAAGTGGCCATTGCCGTCGTTGTGGTACACCAGCATGCTTATCGGCGGAAAGACATCGGGATGACACACGCTGCGATAACCCTCGCGGTGCTCGCCGCACCACACATCGTTCCAGTCCCACGTAACATAGCGCTCTACCACCAAGTCGAGCAGACCGTCGTTATCCAGATCAATCCAGGTGGCCGAAGTTGACCAACCGCTACCAGCGACTCCTGCCTTTTCTGTAACGTCGGTAAAAGTACAGTCACCGTTGTTGTGGTAGAGTCGGTTCGATCCGTAAGCTGTCACGAAGAGATCTTCATAACCATCGTTGTCATAATCGGCGACTGCGACGCCCATTCCGTATCCCACGCCCTTGAGCCCGGATTTCTCGGTCACGTCCTCGAAGGTCCCATCCCGCTTCTGATGAAACATCCGATTCCAGTCCTGCGGTGAACTCTTTTGCGGAATGATGCCTGGTGAAGTGGGATCTGTGTAGGGTGCGCCGTTGACAAGAAACAGATCGAGCCGGCCATCATTATCGCAGTCGAAGAGCGCCACGCCCGATCCCATGGTCTCAAGTAGATACTTGCGTGTCGTGTGCAGCGCCTGATGGTGAAACTGGACACCAACCTTTTGCGTGATGTCAACAAAACGCCCCGGGACCATGGCCTGGGATGGCGCCGGGAACAAATGCCCTGAACTCGGCACTGAAGACTGTGGTCCTGCGGCGGCTTCCCATCCCAGCACGCATGCCGCAGCCAGCACAGCACTCAAGATTGATTTCAGCTCCATCAAGGCCTGATCCCTGATGCCGCGGTCCCCATCGCAGGGCATGGAGCACCGCTACAAAGAGCGCCCGTAACCCCATGGCCTTCTGAAACGGTGAAAATGCGATCGACCGCGGGCAACTTCACCGTCTCTTTCAAGCCCGATGGCCAGTGAATCTCGGCGGTTCCCGCGTCCGTCGCGTCGCCCAGCCCGAAGTGCGGCCTCTGGTCGTTGGACGATACGTAACTTCCGCCGCTCAGCACATCCTGCCTCTGACGCATCCCGTTGGCCGTGAGAAAGACCATCGCACCAACGGCGTCTCTTGGGCTCTTCTGCCCGCCCACTAGTTTCAGTTCCACCCAGTGGTGATTGTCGGGATAGACATTCCTCAACAGCACCGGAGGACCTTCGATCTGGCTGATCACCACGTCGATCTTGCCGTCGTTAAACAAATCACCAAAAGCCGCCCCACGGCCGGCTAGAAGCTGAGCCAGTCCGGTGCCCCTCACCGGTGCAACTTCTTCGAATTTCCCGTCCCGCGAATTATGGAAGAGCAGGGGTCGCTGGCGGTAGGACGTTCCCCAGTCCAGCCTGTCGGCGGCAGGATAGATATGCCCGTTCACGAACAAGAGGTCAAGCCAGCCGTCGTTGTCGTAATCAATGAACCCCACCCCCCAGCCGAGAAATGGAATCGATACCTTGCCAATGCCTGAGCGCATCGAAATCTCAGAGAAGCTTGTCTTGCCCTCGTTACGAAACAGCAGCTTGGGCTCATCTGAAAAATCGCTGAACGCAAAGTCCACCTGGCCGTTGTTCAGATAATCGCCCACAGCAACGCCCATGGCTGCCACTTCATGCCCATCTTCGTTCAACCCGAAGCCCGAAGCGTAACTTGCATCTTCAAATGTCCCGTCGCCGCCATTGATGTAGAGATAGCTCAGCGTGGAATCATCTGCCACCACTAGGTCAACTTTTCCGTCGTTGTTCACGTCCACAAACACCGGCGTGAATCCGTAATAGCGGTTTGTTTCATCGGAAACGCCGGCCTTCGCGCTCACGTCGGTAAACGTGCCATCGCCGTTATTGCGAAAGAGATGGTCTGGTTCGCCCTCGATATTCTTAGGACCGCACATTACGGGTTCGCCTCGAAACTCGCAGTAGGAGAACCCGACTGCCTTCGTCTTTTCGTAGGGAAGGTTGTTGCGGTCGAAATGAACATATCCGGTGACAAATAAGTCCAACCGCCCGTCGCCGTCGTAATCGCCCCACGTCCCGCCCGCCGACCAATTCCCCAGCATGACTCCAGCTCTTTCAGCTACATCGGTAAACGTGCCGTCGTGATTATTGTGATAAAGGCGATTCTTTCCAAGGTTGCTAACAAAGATGTCAGGCCAGCCATCGTTGTCAAAGTCGGCGATAGCCACTCCGAATCCCCATCGGTCGTTCGTCACGCCCGCCTTCGCGGCGACGTCGGTAAACGTGCCGTCATGGTTGTTATGAAACAAGGCCGCGTGCGGGGCCTCCTGCTTTCCGTCCAGCGCACTGAAATTGGATCCATTTACGAGGTAGATGTCGAGCCATCCATCGTTGTCGTAGTCGATCAACCCAACCCCAGACCCGTTCACATCACAAATTAATCCCTTGTCTTTGGCCCCCATCGTGTGATTCCAGCCGGCAAGTCCAGATGACTTCGTAATGTCTTTAAACACGACCGGGCCAGAGTCAACGAATCCTTGTTTGGTGACAGGTGTCTTGTGCAATGTGTTCGCGGTCGATCGGGCGCGCGCGGGAGCGCTGCCGTTCATTGTTTCGGGGTCGGACGTGCTCTGGGGCCACAGTTGCATCGTTTGTGGGACGAGACAAAACACGACGATGGCGACCACGCAAGTAAACGACTTGCGAGTTTGCGCCAACGAAGTCCTCCTGGAAATCGATTTGACCGTCAGTTTGGACTCGCTTGTCGAGCGACAAAAACTTCGGGATTACTCTTCGAGATGTACCCGCTGCAGCATCGCAACGCGGCATGAATCGGGATCATTCTATAACCTCTCCGACTTGCGCGGAACCGCGAAGTTCCGCCGACTGCAGAGCGAGAATGCACGCGCCCAGCAGTCCGGCCTCCGGGCCCAGTTTCGCGGGGACCACCTTCGTGCCTCCTCCTGGCATTCGACTCGACGCAGCCCGTCCTGGCGCGGTAAGCGCATAAACGTAGCTGCGCCGTTCCAGTTCATGAAAGAGCGGCCGTTCTATCAAGTCCCACGACGAGGCCACGCCCCCGCCGATTACATAGAGCGGCAGGTTGAGGATGTTAATCAAGCCCGCCAGGCATATTCCGAGGCAATGCGCCGCTTCCTCGTAGATCAGCTGCGCCTCGGCATCGCCCTGTCGCGCCGCCTCTGCAATATCAAGCGCCGTTAACGTGGAACGCGCGCGCTTTAGAGCTGCCAGCCCCGGCGCTTTGTCCGCAGCGATCATCCGCTCCGCCGAGTTAACCAACGCCGTTGCCGAAGCACACGCTTCGAGGCAGCCATTGTTTCCGCATCCGCACAATGGGCCATCCGGATAGACGGTCATGTGGCCGGCCTCGCCCCCCATCCCATTGGCTCCGTGCCAGAGTTTCCCGTTCACGATGATTCCGTTCCCCACCCCGGTGCCCAAAGTCAGCATGCAAAACGAGTCGATTCCAAGAGCTTTCCCAATGCCAAGCCCACATTCCGCCAGTGCCGCCACATTGGCATCGCTCTCAATCACCACCGGCCTCGACAAGCGCTTCTCCATCTCATCCAGCAGTGGGAACCCGTCCCATCCGGGAAGATTCGGTGGATGATGGAGACGCCCGGCAGGGAGTTCCAACGGGCCCGGGGAGCCCACTCCAATCCCTGCAAGAGAGTGCCCCTTGGAATGACGATCGATCAACTGCGTGATTGCCCCGCACATGTCGTCGACTACACATGAAGGACCGGCTTCCAGACGCGTACGCAAGGTGAGGGAGTCCAGGACGCCTTGATCGACCGTGTACGCCGCAACCCGCAGGTTCGTTCCTCCAAGGTCAACTCCAATCGTCAGCGACTGACCATTCTCGCTATTCATTTTCTGATCACCGCAATTGAAAGAAAAGGAAGATCTATGCGGCCAGGAAAGGGCGGGAAACTAGCTTGCGGCCGCCATCGCGGCGGAACGACTGGCTCCGCCGCGCCGCTGATTGGAAACGATACCACATTTATCGCAAAGGCTGGCAAAGAGCTCGTAAACTACCCCGCCTTATTTCAAGCGACATGCCCAGAACAGCCGCAGGAACTGCGGCGAATGAGTTGCGTCTCCAGCAGCACTCTCCGGGGTCGCCTGGCTCGCGCGGTGCCGCCGCCGTTCGATGAGCCCAAAAATTTTTCAAAGAGCAGTTCTGCGGCTGCGCGTCCTATTTCCTCGACCGGTTGCTGCACCACGCTTACCGAGGGTCGAAGGGTCGTGGCGAGCTCAAAATCGTCGAAACCCACGAGGGCGATGGGCTTGGGCATGGCAATATTTAGC
Organism: uncultured Acidobacteriota bacterium; assembly: GCA_963846375.1. Lineage (GTDB taxonomy): Bacteria > Acidobacteriota > Terriglobia > Terriglobales > Acidobacteriaceae > Telmatobacter. Next base: position 257,444 of record CAWJVV010000001.1, on the reverse strand, counting down.
TTTTGCAGGACTTCGAAGGTATAAATCGTTGTACTGTTCTTGAGAGTAAAAAACGCGTCCGGGCAATTGGGTCCGGCGAGAAGGCTCTCGATCGCGTACTCCGCAGATCGATAATCCTTGATCGATGTGTTCACCGTGCAAGGCAACCCCGCGGCATTGACCGCAGCGCGATAACCGCGAACGCGCTCTTGGATTGTGAATAGCGTGGTTTCTCCGGTGAGGCACACAATTCGTTCGCAGCCGTGCTCGACCAGGTGCTGGGTGGCCAACCTTGCTCCCTTGAAATTATTCGTCACCACCGACGAAACCGACGAATTGAAAATGGGGCGATCGATGGCCACGATTGGAATGGAAAGCCGATTCACGAGATTGCACAGGGCCTGGCTCCGCGAATTGGCGGGCGCAATCAGCAGACCATCCACTCGGTGACTAATGAGTACGTTAAGATTCTCAATCTCGGTGTGGGGATCGTTCGCCGTCGCAGTTACGATGAGCAGAGAATCATTTGCGCGTACCACCGCTTGTGCCGCTTCGGCACAGCTGGAGAAGAACGGATCAGCGAGATTCGGTATCATCAGCCCGATGGTCTTGGTCCGATCGCCTTTGAGAACGCGCGCCGCCTGGTTGGGACGGTACCCCAACGCATCTATTACCCGGCTCACTCGCGCCAGGGTCTTGGGGCTGACCCGATCCCCACCATTGATCACACGCGACACGGTGGCGTTTCCGACGCCGGCCTGCCGTGCTACTTCGCTGAGAGTCGGATGCGTGGTCTTTTTCATTGGGGCTTCGCGCGACCTGGGATGTTCACGATACCACGAGTCTATGCGACACCCTCTGGTCCATACAAATACCCTTCATGATGCGGGCGAGGTTCCGTCAGTGCGGCCACAGCGACGAAGCAGGCCTCACCCTGGCGTCCTCCTCGTTGCGGGGGGCTGACACGAGCATCAAGATTGATGCCGCGACAATGTGTGCGGCCGCTCGTTGAGGTTCGCTTCTACTTCGCGCTTGCCGGCGGCACAATGCCGTTCATCCGCAGATATTCCACCATTTGGCCGTAGTGGTCAAAGCCATGTGCAGCGGCAAAAGCGGCTATCGTCGTCCTTGTACTGAACCCGTCAACCGGCTTAATGGCCACAAACGCATTTTCTGCCGTAATGGTCGCGATCGCCTTGTGTGCGTAGACGAACGATGCTTCTAAGGCAGCCAGCGCTTCGTCTCTAGTCGTAATCGACCCGATCGCCTTCACGTCGCGGTCAGGTTTAATGCCGCTCCAGCCGAAAAAGAAGTAATTCGCCTGTGCCAAGTGTGTCACCTGTGCCACAAACGTGCGTACAGTGTCGAACTGCGTAATCTGGCCCCCGGCGAAGATGCCTTGCGCTGGTGCGAAGCTATATTTATCAGCGGGCATCGCCTTCGCCGCCCCGACCACCTCGGATTCCATCTCGGAGACCAATTCGTCAACCGCTTTCGCGGGGTCTTCCTTTGTACCCACTGACGGTGACGGGCCACTCATCTGTGAGCGCAACTGCATAGCACTGCTCGAGATCACAGCGGCTGCAAGAATCAGAGTACGAAGACGCATTGCTTACCCTCAATCCAACTTATTTGAAGTGATTCCAGCCTACCAGACCTTCTCTACCGTCGTTCTTACGCGGTGCATTCTGGGTCACGTCGGTATCCGGCGTGACCCAGAATTGTCTTCACAACTCCAGCCTTGCGCCTTCACACGGCATTCGGTTGGAATTACATGGTGCTGTGGCTCCGCAAATCTCCCTATCGCCCCAATCTACCGGGTCCGACGATTCTCGACAACAGCAGCTTCTTAAAGATTGGCGGGTGTGTCAATCTCTGGGGAATTCAACCGAGTGGAGCTCGGCACATACGCATGGGAACGCGTGCCTTTATCGCTGGAATCGGCTGGGTCCGAATCTCCGCGAAGAGTGGCTGCAAGCATTCGCGGACAAAATGGAATGCGGGTGTGTACGTGCGAAATCTGCCATTGAGGTGCCGATGCGTCCCTCTACCGGGGTCAAAAGATAGGCGTGAATGTTGCCCGCGTGTGGCCCGGTTTGCACCGTTGCCATTCCCGAGATTTGTCCGCGGTCATTGATGTTGCTGGCCGAGATGATGAAGAGGTTGGAATCCGCGGGAATCAGCGAGTTCAGGTCGGTCGTCACGCCGTCCTTCCAAATAAAACCGTGGGCCCAGTTGAACGTGGAGTCAAAGTCGTTTCCCACCACCTGGCCGCGGTTGTTGATGCCGGTGGCGAAGGCGGCAAAATCTCCCGGCAGAATGTCGATTTTGGTGGCAAGGCCGTCTGCGCCGTGCTGCCAAACCGCGGCATAAAAGGTCGAGCCATCAGCAGTGCCGACTTGTCCGGCGATTTGGCCGAGGTTGTTGATGACGTAGGCGAAATTGGAACCTGCGCCTCCGAGATCTGAAAGCACGACGGCCGTGTTGTCTCTTCCACATGACAGCGTGAGTCGCCGTGGTGCAGTTCCCCGAGTAGCCAACCGCCTGGCCTTGATCGTTAATCCCGAATGCGAAACCGTCTACATCGTTACCCACCAAAGGAAGAGCTTCGGCGTTGCCTTTTGCCCACAACGCCGGCAACGCAATGCGATTGTTCGTTATGCCGGCCGGGCATGTGGCGTCCAAGGCGCCATCTTCGGCAAATCCGACGACTTCTCCGCGGTTATTGATGGCGCTGGCCTGACCATTGTTTCCGCCCAGCGTCGCCAGAGCGCTCATGTGGCCCTCTCGCCAAAGAAACGGAACGCACGTAAGGTGTGTGCCGAAGCCGCAAATGTCTTCGCCGTTCGGATCTGGCTCAGCTGTTTCGGACTGACCAACGGCTTCCCCGCGATCGTTGATCCCACCCCAGTTAATCCAACTGTTGCCGTCGGCTTTCCAAGCGTGCCCAGGTCGATGTTGAACCCGTAGATGCTGATCACCGCGCGGCCCCTTGAAACTGTCGTAGACGTACTCGTCTCGGGAGGGTTCACGGTCCCATCCATGTTCTCCGCCCACCCCTGATTATTGAGACCCATGGCCATGCTGAAGTTGTCCTTGCTGTTGTTAATGCCCAAATCAGTAATTTTGTAGCTCTGTTGAGCGAACGCATTGCTGAAGCAAGCCACAGCAATCGTCATAACCCACAGTGTCCGGAAATTGCGCAACTGTCTTTGTGTATTCATGTCTCCTCGTTTTCTCCGATGAAATTCTGCGTGCCGATAATGCGCAATTCGTAGGAGCACGTGGTGTTCCACGTTCACAACAATTACGTGAAACAACAGGCCCGAGGTTTCAGATTTCGACACAGAGTGGCGGGCTAACAGTCTTCCGGGGCGATCCCAAACGGCGTAGACGACTGTTTCTCCAACTTTTCATACCCAAACTGACGGGAGGTTACGAAATTCGAGAACACCGCGCAGCCAAGAGTCAGGCCAGATCATTTGGATTGACTTTCAAATGCTTAACGTACATACTGGTCGGTATGTTAAACGGTCACGAGAAGAAGACACGGTTCCGTGATCCAGAGCGTACACGGAAACGCTTGCTGCAAGCGGCTTTTCGGGAGGTCCACAGATCAGGCTTCCAGAGTGCCGGCATCGATACAATTCTCGAAGCCACTAATGTGACCAAGGGAGCGCTCTATCATCACTTCGAAAGCAAAGAAGCCCTTGGATATGCGGTCGTCGACGAAATCATCGCAAAGATCGTTCGCGACGGGTGGTTGAGCCCTCTGCTTGGCAGCGGGCAGCCGATTGATATCTTGATTGGCATCGTCCGGCGCACATCAGTTCGGCCCGAAGACATTCGAACCGGTTGTCCGCTCCTCAATTTGGCAACGGAGATGTCTCCGGTGGACGAGCAATTTCGCAAGCGCCTGGAGAGGATTTTCCTGGCCTGGCAGAAAGGAGTAGCTGCGCTCTTGCGAAGAGGACAGTCCGAAGGAACAGTTCGCCGCGACCTGAATCCAGAGGAAAGCGCCAGTTTTCTGGTCGCGATGGTCGAGGGTTACGCCTCGTTGGCGAAGAATGCTCAAGATGCCAAGGTATGGGAAGTGGGAATTAGAAACATCGTGGGGTGGTTGAGGTCTCTTCGGCGCGCCGCGTCAATCTCCAAAAGGCGGACGACAGGATGTCGAAGAAGCATGTTGTCCGGCGAGGGCGGTGATTTCAGTTTGGGGAACGCGATGAATCGAAGAAGATCGGCGACGGTAGCTTGTCTGAGTTTCGCTCTAATCCCGGAGCCCAGTCGAGTTCATGTAGAAGCAGTGCACTCGTCACCCTCAATCACGTAGCAGGAGTCGAAACGAAAGAACAAGGGGTTTCATCATGAGCGCCCGCACAATTGAGGATCAGAGACTTGCAGGTGAGACGTTTGTCCAGCAAGCCGCCCACACAGATGCGGACGGTCCGGCTGGCCCACTGCGCGGAGCTGCGATGTTCTCCACCAGAAGCAGAAGGGGTTACGCTCCTGGAGCGACAGAGGACCAGTTCTTCGAAGCTGCAGACACATCACTGCTTCCGGTCATCCGAGTTGATGCGGCAAGCCTCATGCTAGTCTCGCGGCAGTTGGAGAGCATAGCGAAACGACAGGCGCCACGAATCGCGTTCAAGACAAAGGGCAGCATTCTGCTCTTGAATCTATTCGATATTTTGGCAGTGCAAGCCGAAGGTAATTATGTCTCGTTGCAACACCGACCTAATCGCTATCTGGTGCACGAATCCCTCTCGTCCATGGCCGAGAAGCTCAAACCTTACGGTTTTATTCGCATCCACCGCTCGGTCGTCGTGAATATCTCGGCCGTTGAGGAGGTCCAACCTCTACCGACGGGGGAGTACAAGCTGCGTGTAAAGGGCGGGAAGGAATACCTGGTGACGCGTACGTACAAACACAACCTTAGAGATCTGGCTCAACTGTGGGTAGGAACAGAGCGGCTTTGCGGATAAGAGGAGGCACATGTTGCGTTGAGCAGCCATCGAAGGCGTCATCATGATGCGACGCGGGGAACAGACACAGAACGTATTGAAGGGCGTCGAGGAAAAGACCCGGCAACTCAATGAAGAAAGCCTGCCGTCGGACGTGAAGGTCCGCCCCTACTATGGCGATGCTTGAAGGTGTGACCCTGGAGGGGTCCCGCTCTGCGAGCACAACCCGGTTTTGGCCGAGAGGCGCTCGGGAGTTCTTCTGGACCACTCGGCCGAATAGTCGCTAGCCTTGACCGGACAAGTGCCCACGAAACTGGTTGTGAAGCTTTCTGCCCCCAAGTGGACAATAGGGGAGATTCTCATCGGTGAGCCACCGGTTTGAAAGACTCGTTGCGCCCTTCCGTAGACCTCGGCGCCGAAGTGGCAGAGAGCGTCGTGGCAGACCGCACCCCTTCGCCCGCACGGAAACGACAACCTGATTGGTCTCGGGCAACGTTTCGGCGAGCGCAATCGGCTATCCTGCGCAGGAACACCCGGAGAATCGCTTGCGCTTCCCTTTGCTTGCTATAGCCACCGCAGCCATTGCTGTATCGTCTTCCCAGCTCCAGGGCCAGAACTCGGTCCAGCCGCCTCTCGAGGCCACGAACTCGCCGCTCACCGAAATGACAGGAAGCCGCGGCGAATCCGTCACCATCGGCGAACAGTCCGGCCTGTATGCCGCACTCAACATTGCGCCACCGGTACAACACGCAGCCAGCAGCCTGGCCTCAGCCAGCAGCGTCACCTCCACCAGCGTGAATATCGACTGGAGATCGAAGGGGGCCGTCACCCCAGTCGAGAACGCAGGACAATGCGGCTCCGACTGGGCTTTCAGCGCCAAAGACGCGGTGCAGGCGGAGCACTTCCTCGCCACCGGCACCCTGAAGAATCTCTCCGCACAGCAGCTCGTCGATTGCGGGGGGTCAACCGGATCGCAGGGCTGCAATGGAGGCGTCCCGGAACAAGGCATGCTCTACATCCAGAAAATGGGCTCGGCGGCCTTGAACGTCGATTATCCCTACACCGCCAGAGATGGAAACTGCAGAAGAACCGCGATCGTCCCCATCAAAATCAGCCGCATCGAGCGCTCACCGGTTGGCGATGACGCCGCACTGCTGTCCATGCTCGAAACGCGTGGCCCGGTTGCCGTGCGCGTGGAGGACAACTGGATCTCGGGCTATCGGGGCGAAAACCTCTCATGTGCCTCCCGGGAGCATTCACTTATCTCCGCGCTGCTGGTCGGTGCCATCACCCGCAACGGCGAGCCCGTCTGGGTTCTCAAGTTCGCCTTGGGGACAGCTTGGGGCGCCAGCGGCTACGCTTACCTCTCGCGCCTCCGTCCAAACGAATGCGGCATCTCCGAGGATGCGGTCGTCCCCGTACTCTGATCCGCTCGGTGCGTAAGAACCTCCAGGGCGCATGGGTCACAAGCCCCTCGCGAACACCACAAATCGACTCCTTCAATGTCCTGAACCGCCAGGAAGCGTGGTCCGAAACTTCCCACTTGGCAACGACTCGCTACAATCTCGAATCCTGCACACACTCACCTCCCCAGGACTGTGTCTTCCGGAACGAAGTGAAGGATCCGCGGTTGCCTTTCGGGAGTTAGAAATCGGAGTTACTTCCGGATCGTCCACAATCCAATCGGAACCCCTAAGAGTCAATTGGCGACTTCATCTGAATGATCGATCAACGTTGATCGTGCTCCACGAGGACACCCGTGGGCTGTTCCTTCAGTACCGGCGTCAGCCATTGAAATAGAAGCGTCGCCACAAACGCCCCCGCCAGTTGTGCCCCAACAAAGCCAGCAACGTCCGTAGGCCTAATCCCTGCAAACGTGTTGCTCGCGGACCGAGCGATGGTTACGGCAGGATTCGCGAATGATGTGGAAGCGGTGAACCAGTATGCTGCCGTGATGTACGCACCGACCGCGTAGGGAACAGCAGATGGCCTTTGCCGTACACATCCCCAAATCACCGACAGCAGCCCGAACGTCGCGACGAATTCGCTGAACCACTGCGCCGGTCCGCTGCGCTGGTGTGTTGAGACCGACAGGGCTACCAAACCAAACATCAGGTGAGCGACGACGACCCCGACGAAAGCGCCAACTAGCTGTGCAACGATGTAGACTGGAGCTTCGCGCCACGAAATGCCACCCTGCCATGCATCTGCGAGAGTGACAGCAGGGTTCAGGTGCGCCCCAGAGACTGGTCCGAATGCAAGGATGAGCGCGACAAGTGCAGCACCCGTTGCGATGGTGTTTGCCAGCAGAGCAATCGCCATGTTGCCACCGGCCAACCGCTCTGCCATGATCCCAGATCCCACGACTGCGGTGAGAAGCAACAGTGTGCCCAGAAACTCCGCGACAAAGCGGTGTTGAAGCGACGCCCTCATTGGCGTCCAATCTCATCAATTCCTTTTTGAATCGCGAAATGTTCCAACGTAGAAAGCGGCAAGGAAAGAAGCAGACTGATGCGGCGATCAAGGACGGAAAACGCATCACGGAAGGCGCGGTCAATCTCATCTTGAGTGCCCTTAACAGCAGCGGGGTCTGAAACACCCCAATGCGCCGTCATGGGCTGTCCCGGCCAGAACGGACAAACCTCGTTCGCGGCGTTGTCGCACACCGTGAACACAAAGTTCATCGTAGGAGCATCAGGGCCTGCGAACTCATCCCACGACTTACTACGCGCACCCTCAGTTGAAATACCGGCCAGCTCCAACTGCTTCAGTGCCTCTGGGCGCACTCTTCCCGATGGATGACTCCCGGCACTGTACGCCTTGAAAACACCCTTGCCTTTATGGTTCAAAATGCCTTCGGCCAGAATCGAGCGTGCCGAGTTACCGGTACACAGGAACAGAACGTTGTAGTGTGAGGACATTTCTGCTGGCCTTTCAAGTGTGGGGAACACCATCCCGCATCATATGCGTCAATGCGAATGTATATTTTCTCGAACATATCTGTCAATGCGTATATAAATGCGTGACTGCCGGATTACCGCGAAACAAGACGTAACCCAAAATGGAGCTACTACATTCCCGTTTGGCCACGACTCGATCGGGGGCCAATAAAATGGCGTCCTTTTTAGCTCGATGAGGCGCCGGTCGCGGATGCGCAGCCTTAGTCCAGGGCTATCCTAGCCACTGCGGATTCTGGGCGGTGCCGTCGAACATGGTGTCGGTCTTGAAAGGCTCGTATTTGCCGGTCATGGCGGCGTCCTTGGTCCTGGCCAGCAAGGCCGCGACTTCGGCGTCGCTCAAAGGCTTGAAGCTGCGGACAGCCTCGAGCGCCTGGTGCACGCGGTCCACGCTATCGCAGCCGTTGATTACCACCGACGTCGGCAGGTTGAGAGCGTAGTGCAGACACTCGATGGGAGTGACTACCTTGGCGCGCAGCACCTCGCCGCTGCCCAGGGGCTTCATGCCAAGCACGCCGATTCCCTGCTCCACCAGTCGCGGCACCACCTGGTGCACGAAGCTGCGGAAATGCGCGTCCATCACGTTCAGAGGCATCTGGCAGGTGTCGAAATGGAATCCGTGTTGTTTGGCTTGGTCGAGCATGCGCAGATGCACCACCGGATCCTTGTGGCCCGTGAATCCGATGTAACGGATCTTGCCGGCTTGCTTCGCGGCCATCAGCGCTTCCAGCGGCCCGCCCGAAGCAAAGAAACGGTCGGGATCTTCCAGGCGGATGTTCTCGTGATATTGCATCAGGTCCACGCGGTCGGTCTCCAGCCGCGCGAGCGACTCGTCTATCTGCCGGGCCGCTGCCGCCTTGGTGCGACCGTCGAACTTGGTCATTAAGAAGACTTTCTGCCGGTACCCGTCGCGCAGGGCGCGCCCCATGCGCTTTTCGCTTTCGCCGTCGTTGTAGTCCCAGCAGTTGTCCATGAACGTGATGCCATGGTCGACCGCGGTGCGTATGATGCGGATGCTCTCCTCGGGGTCGGACTGCATCCCGATATGAAAGCCGCCGAGACCAATCGCCGAGACTCGCTCGCCAGTCTTCCCTAGGTTCCGGTAGATCATGCCGCTGCTTGATTCCTCCGCGCCGCGCGCTCCCGCGCCGCCTGCGCCCGCAGCCACCAGCCCCGCCACCATCGCGGCCAGAGCCTCTCGTCGGTTCATGGGAATCCTCCTAAGCCGTACGGGTGTTAGCTTAGCCGAGCGCGCAGGCCAACGTAAATTCGCAGTGCGACAAGTTGGGACCTACGTTCAGGCTGGATCCTGCAGGCTACTCGTGGACGGGACGGAGTTTGCCGGCGGTTACGATTGCGAGCGCGGAACAGTCTGGGGTGGATTCCGAGTTCCGGTCGTACCACCGCGGATGCGGAAGTTTCGGTTGCAACAACTCGTACTCACGGTCTGCAAGGTCACCGGAGCACGGAATTGGCACAAGAACAGCCGGCGTTCTGTCGAACCACGCATCTGAAGTCAATTGGCGGGTGGCAACGGTCTCGGTGGCTCTTCCAACCCAGATGAGGGTGCCACCGGTCCCTCGCATTTGGGGACCGGTGATGACTGCAAAACTGCGGGTTGCAGGTGCCGTGAACTCGCATTGTGTCGATGGTTGCTGGCAAGCGGTTGACCTATGCCGAACTGACCGGTAAGAACACTGATACCGTGTGCCACCCGGAGGCAGGGACGGGGGAAGAGGAACCGTTCTAACCCTTGTTCTTGCCAGCGGGTTTCGCCTTCGGTTGTTCCTTCGGCGCAACTGCCTTTGGTTTTTGAAGGAGAACCGTTGCAAATTTCTTGAAGTTCTCGCCAGCCTTCGGGCCTTCGTGATATTCGTGTTTCGTCTGTTCCTCTTCCTTGAAGTCTATATCTTGCGAGGTAATTCGCTTCATGGACAAAGAGCCACAAAGTGATCCAAACGAAGATGGCGGTACAGGCGGAGACGACCCCGTAGTCCCTCCAAGAGCTTTATACGGCTCCCATGAGCAACAGGATCCCCATAATACTCAGAGCGATAAAGACGACCTCCGACACCCCGTAGAAAACCGCTTCCAGAGATCTTGGGAGAAAACGAAAGGATATGGGATCAAGCTGCGGGATGCGGGACCGGACAGACATATCGAACTTATTTTGGCTCTCGCTATCGTCATTTTTGCGGGGCGGCAATATTCCACTATGAAAAGTAGCTCCGAGAGTAGTACGGAACAAATCAAGCAAATAATTACAGCCGCTGACCGGATCGACGACGCCGCAGACAGCTTTTCTGGAAGCGCCGCGCATATCAATGGAGAAGTCCATAATGCTGTTGACAAATTGAATTTGCAGGCTGGAGCAATGAAAGATATTGTCGGTGGAATCACTTCTGAAGTGAACTTGGATAGGAACGCAAGGGGGCCGAGAATCGAATTTGACGGAACCCATGGTGGCACCTCCGTTACTCGCCATCCAGAGCGGGAAACGGTCCTCGCGGATATCAGATTCCGGAATAACGGGCCAACTGCCGCAACCAGCCTCACAATCGCAGCGTCTGCTAGATTTCTCTCTTCCCCCCCAACGGAGCATGACCGCATATTTACTGATAACCAAATCACGAATCGACTTCCAATACTCCGAACAAAAGATAGCGGCGAGTCGTTCGATGACGCAAGAGAAGCGGACACCAAGGGTGTAACTGCCGAATCTTACCCCAGTAAGCGCCTGTATCTCTGGGGAACTATCAAGCTCAACGACAGCAACGGACTTTCGTTGAAACCTATCGATTTTTGCGAGTTCGCAACCGGCAACGTTCTCGAAGAGGCAACATACGTCGGGCCTGATCGTTTCGAAAACTGCCCAGTTTTGACACCACCCAAGCGAATAAAACAGCGCTAGCCCTGTCCCGGCAACTAAAAAACTAGTTGACTTATTCATGTGTGTCATCCGTTTTATTGCCGGAAAACTTGTCAAGAGGCAAATCGAAAATAGCTTCTAACTCCCTTTAGAATCAGCGCAAAAAACTTTTCGGCCGTTGGTATTTATATCGCCGAATCTGCCATACTAGATATATCGAGCAAAAAATAACGCCTGCGGCCTGCCGCGGGCGTTTTCATTTGCGACGCTTGTCCGGGGCCCCGGCGAACCGCTCTTCGTTCGCGGTGTGACCTCAAAACTGCGGCCAAAGGAGGCACCGTGCCTGAAAATCCGCAAACCCCGGCTCCCGAAAAGCCCATCACACCCTACGCCGCCGCTGTCAAGCGCTGCATGGACGCATACAAACAGGCTTTTCGCGGTGCCGCCTCCATGGGCGCCGACGAGTACACAAAGTGCAAGGCCGGGGCCGACGCTTACCGCCTCGCCATGCCCTGTATGGGATCACCCAGCGAAATCCGCGCGTTTATCGCGTGCGTTGCACACGGCATTGCGTTCGAGATCTGGCACGCTCGCGAATCCACGCAACTGCTTTACGCAGCTCAGGTTGCCCTCGCCGCGCAGAAGTCAAAAATCCACTCGAACGAGAAACGGACCTCCGCCACCGAGCCTTCGTTCACGGGGTGATTCGACCCCACCCCTCCCCCTATGTAGCACCATTTATGGTGCAAACTGGCGTTAAGTGCAGAAACACATGCACTTACGCCAGTTATTCCTTTGGAATAGGGCAAAAAATGATGGGCGATGCAGAGGGTCCCAACCTCGGACGAAGCCGGCGCAATAACTTCGAGAGCCGCAGCCTTCTCCGGCGTCCGGGCTGAGGCCCGGAATACATCCACAACTAGTTTGTTCTTTTGATGTCCCGTTGTTACGAAGCCCGGCCGCGCAGTTCCTGCTCGGCCCGATACCAGTCTTCTTCGTGGTGTCCGTGCTTGTGTCCGCGTTCCTTCCAGTACCGATGCGCCAGTCGCGCCACTTCCTCATGACTCAACGAGGGCTGGTGATGGCCGTTCGTATGGTTCTGTTGCGCTTCGTAGCTGTTGATCGCAATCGGATCGGCACTCGCGGGGTCGGTCTTCTTCTTGGTGGTCGTCTTGCGCGGCTTCGCCGCCGGCTTGGCTTTCTTTATGGTCTCGGTCATATTCTCCTCCAGGGGGTTGAGGCTAACGATCAAGCCTTCACTTGGATCACGCCTTCCTTCCTAGGATACCGAACCATCATCCAACCCCAGAAGCCCAAAGTGGATCGTCGCACCACAGGAATAAAAGGGCACAGCATGCCAAACGGTGTACCTCCCGCGTCAAAGTGCGCACAAGGTGATCCAAATCACGTGGATAGGTGCGCCAAGGCACCGCGCCAGGCCCGAAAACGGTGCCACTCTTGCCTTTGGCGAGGCTACCGCGATGCAGGATGGCACTCTCAGCCGCTGGACACACCCTTCCGTGATCCTGGTCGCTACCGATCTCAGCGACCTCGACCGGTTGATGCCCTATGCGATGAACCAGGCCTCCCTCACCGGCGCCCGTCTGATCCTGGTGCACGTCGTCGCCACCACCGAAAATCTCTCAGCCGACATGGCCGGCATGCCCTACTATGATCCCGGCGCCATCGAAGATTCCGCAGTCCGCATCCTCGAATTTTGTTGCCAGGCAGTGCGCAAGCATACTATCGTTTGCGACGGGCTGGTTCGCGACGGAAATCCTGCTCAGCAGGTTTTGGAAGCAGCCCGCGAGTTTCACGCGGATCGCATCATCCTCGGGACTCGCAGCAGGAGTAAGCTCAGCAAGCTGCTTCTGGGTTCGGTTGCAGAGCAGGTGCTGCGCTCGGCAAACATCCCGGTCTTAACCGTGGGTCCTGAGGCTCGTCTCCCGGTGGATGCCACCACGGCCGAAAGGGTCGTGCTGCACGCCACCACACTCAGAGAGGCCTCTCGTCCGAGCGCAGTGCTTGCCTGCCAGATCGCCGGCCTTCTCAATGCCCGGCTGGTCGTCCTGCACATTCTCCCCTCGACCAACGGCATGGCGCGTGAACAACTGCCCTCCGGCCTCGAATCCGCCGCCGAGCAGGAAATCAAGGCGCTCGCCGCAGCCACCTCGGAGGGTTCGTTGGTGTGCATTGAGCCGCGTCTCGTGCACGGCAACCCCGCCATCGAAATCCTGGCTGAGTCCGAACACCGCCACGCCAGCCTGATTGTCATGGGATCGACCGCGCGCTCGGGCTTTCAGAACCTGACCCGGGACCGCACCGTCTACAAGGTGCTGGCTCACGCGCATTGCCCCGTGCTCACATTGCGCGAAGCCCAGGTGAAAACCGAGATCCTCGCCCCCGCGCAACTGGCCGCGCGCTCCTGAAGGCAGCGACAAAGGGAAAGAGGCACAAAGGGAAACGGGACGAAGAGAAAAATCCAACACTTCGACAGCTTGTCTGTCCCTGTGTCCCTGTTCCCTTTGTCCCTGCTTTTACGCCGTCAGGCGCTCGAGTTGGTCGGGCTTGATGATCGTTAGGCTCGCGCCCTTGATCTGGATCCATTGATCGCGCCGGAACTGATTCAGCAAGCGCGTCACCGTCTCGCGCGAAGTGCCCGCCATGTTGGCGATCTCCTCGTGCGTCAGAGCCATGGTGAAGCGAATCTCCGGTTTGCCTTGAGAAGCGGAGCGGCCCCAGTCGAGCAGCAGCCGTGCCAGCCGTCCCGCCGCCGATCCGGAAAGCGCCAGCCGCTTGGCATCATGAAACACGGTGAGATATTCGCCGGAGAGCGACTGCGCGGCGTGCATGCTGGCAATGCCATGACGCCCCAGAAAGTCGATGAACTCCTGCTTGCGCACCGTCTTCACCTGGCAGGGCTCGATGGCCTCCGCCGTGACCTCGTGCGCCACGTTGGCCAGCACCGCGCTCAATCCCATCACATCGCCCGGCCCGGCGATCTTCAGGATCATCGTCTTGCCGTCCCGCGATGTTGAGGAGATCTTTACGTGGCCGAAGCAGATTACAAAGACGTTCCGAGCAGCATCGCCTTCATTGAAGAGCTTCGCTCCGCGCGCATGGCTCATCATGATGCCGATCTGGTCGTAATCCTGCAGCGCCTCCGGGGTGAGATTGCAGAACATACGCAGGTGACGATGCTCACAATTCAGACAATCTTCCGGCGCGTGATGAGATTGGAAAGAGGCCATGGTTGCTTGAAAAAGTATACTTCTCTTTCCTATACCTATTGTCATTTTGTTGATGTGATGTAGCTCACATACAAGAGAGAGGGATCACTTTTGTTTCGCAACTGGAAATCTCGTGCAGGCAATTACTAAGAAACGACAGACAAAGAGCGCCGCCGCATGCGCACCATCTTCGAAACGCGGCACGCACGATAAGCTCGCGACACCTCGCGCGCCAGTTCTTCCAGTAATTTCATGCGCAGCGGAGGATAGCTTTCAAACGCTTTGAGCAGAGTCTCCAGAGGCAGCACCAGCAGCGACGCCGTCGTTTGAGCGATCAGTGAGTAGGTGTGACAGCGATCGCCGAGTACCGCAGCCAGTTCCACCAGATCGCCGGGCCGCGCACCGCCCAACACCAGACGCGTGTCCAGCCGCTCGGTCCGTCTCACCAGCTGCCCCGTAACCACAAGGTACAAACCCTCGCACAGCGCCGACTGCTGAAAGATAATTTCCCCTGCGTCGACATTGAGAGAGCGCGCTGTAGCCGCAAGCAGGATTCCGGTCTCTGGTGGACAAGCCAACAACTCTGAAACCGGATGTGCCTCGACCGAGTCCACCTGGGTGGACCGTGCCTCTGGCTGCATGGTTCTCTCCCTGTTCACACGGCCCACGAAACATGAGCCGCAATTCAATAGCGATCAGTTCATTTCCACGGAGACCTGGATCTGGTCGGAGATCTCGGCCTCCTCTTCGTTTGTGTTCGGCTCGACCGGAGCCGGAACACACAACACCGGCACCCGCGAGCTGGCCAGCAGATTAAACGCCGTTCCGTGCCGTCCCCGCGATTCGCTCTTGCGCTTGACGCCAACCACCAGGATGCTCGGCGTGTATTGATCAATCGCCTGAATCAGCGCTTCTGCCGGATTGCCGTCCTTCACGATGCATCGCACCGGAAACTCCCCGCCGGGCCGAACGCCAAACTCCTCAAGCGTGGTAGCGCACGGGTTGAGAAATGCCGAAGCCTCAGCCGCCGTCCGCGCATGCACCACAATCAGAGTCCGCTGAAACGTCAACGCCAGCGCGCTGGCGGCATCCACCGCCGCTCCCAACGCCTCATTGTGTTCCATGGCCAGCAGGACCGAACCGCCCGGCTTCGGCCGGTTCTCTCCCGCATTCCAGTCAGCCGCCACCGCCAGAACCGGGCACGGCGCCAGCCGCACAAGATGCTCCGCGATGGTTCCAACCGCCAACGGCCCGGCCCCCCGCCGGCCGCGCGTTCCCAGCACGATCAACCCCGCATCATGCTGACGGATCACGTCCAGCAGCATCTGCACCACCGCTCCCTGGCGCAGCTCCGTGTGCGTGTGAATTCCGTCGCGAAACAAATCCGCTGCCATCTCGTCGAGCGACTCGCGCGCCGCTTCCGTGAGCCTGCGCAGCACCCGTCCGGGCACCGACTCGATGGCCGCATACTCCACCGGATCCAGGCCGTGCGCCAGCACGATCCGCGCGCCATAGGCCGTGGCAAGTTTCCGTGCGTATTCCAGCGCGGCCTCCGACGACCCTTGAAGATCGGTCGCCACAACGATGGTTTTCAGGCTGTCTGCAAAACTCATTCAATGCCTCCCGGCGCTCCCAATTGGGGTCAGCCGCGCCGCCGATCAACCTATTGTTTTTTGAGTCTGCGCTTTGCCCCCGGGGGTGAGCAGTGACCCCATTCACCTCCCGGTGTGATACGGATCACGAAGTGAGCGCCCGATCCAGTTGGCGCGTGCTTAGTCGACGCCAAGCTCTTCTTGCGGGAGTTTCTATGAAACGATACGTACAAATGGACACGAGGATTGTGGCGAGGATCGTCAGAACAGTGGTTCCCAACCAGAAGACATGCCCCGGCGCGTTCGCAAGGATGAGAGCGCCCAAGGGAATAGTGTGGAGCAAATAGAGCGAATAGCTGGATTCACCCAACAGCTCTATGGGTCGAGAAGACAGAAATGCAGTAAACCCGCTTGCTCCGCGGGCGATCGAGAGAATAATAATCGCATAGAACGGCGTGAACAGACCGAAAGCCTGAAGCCAGGCAATTACCTTCTGCGGAGTACCGCTCAATTGGATGCACGCCAGAGCGGACACCAGCGCAACGCAGACCGTGATGATCAGCGCGTTGCGGCGTGACGAAGTTGAAATCCCCTCATCCTGTTCCTTCAGGAAGCACATTCCCATCAAAATACCGATGACAAACTCTCCAATCCTCACCCAGGGAGCCCTGTAGACGAGGAAGTCGTTCGCGAAATAGCGCGTCACCGTTATCTGTCCAACAAGGCTCTGAGGCGACCATGAATAGGTCAGGACTGCGATGAGAGCCGAGAAGAGGACAACCTGAAGAACGTAGATTCCGGCTGCCCACCTGAACGTTCCCGAGCGAGTGAGTTTCCTGGAGCACAGCCATACCATCAGAAAGGGGAAACACGCGTAGAAGAATAGCTCGCAAGGAATACTCCAGTTCACGCTGCTCCACAACAGCTGAACTTCTGGAATCGGCAAAAAAGGTTGCAGACAAAGGACATTCGCAACAAAGCTGAGCGCCATTCCCGGCGGGGAAAGTGGGCTGGCTGCGGCCGCGGAAAGAGCAGCTTTGTGACAGCTCCTTTCCCATAACACCACCGGCAGGGCAACCAACAGTGAAGTGAGATACATGGGGTAGACACGCGCCATTCGAGCGGATGCAAAGGCTGCCCACCTCCTGGTATGACTTCGAAACCAATCGCGATAGTTATAGGTGAGGACAAATCCGCTCAGGATGTAGAAGAAGGAAACTCCCGATCGGCCAGCGCCTACCAGGTGGCCTTCAACCGAGGAAAGCGGAATCAGGGAGGCATAGTGATACAGAAGAACCGCGAATGCAGCGAAGAAACGCGCCCCGGTAAGCGCTGGGATGTTCGGGCGTCGATCGACGATATCCACTGTACTCACAGCCGAACCGTAATTGTCGTCAGATCCGAAAGCTGACGCCTCATCCTTCAACGGTGATGGGCTTGTCGGAATAGCGGAAGAATGCTCAGTTGGTCGCAAAAAGCAGCTCACCGGCGTGTTATGGATTAGATTTCTTCAATTTGTGAATAGTGTTCCATGCCCGGGCCATGGAGTCAAAATCGAACAGAAGGCGGGGCTTGGACGCGTTGTCCCGTGACGGAAATCTAACGGCGTCGCCAGTTTCTCTCTTCAATCCGCTGAAATGTGCGTAGTCCACGCCCGATGCTGTACTCTTTGGCGTCATGAAAATTCCTCTTCGAGCCCTTGCTGAATCCTTTTCCAGCCGTGCGCTGGCCCGCGCGGCGCTGGTGCTGTGGCTCTCTGTTGCCCTCGCATCGGCTCAGGCGCCCGCGCCCGACTCGTCCGCCATCGAGGCCAAGGCCCGCGAGATGCTGTCGAAGCTTTCTCTGGAGCAGAAGATCACCCTGCTC
This sequence comes from uncultured Acidobacteriota bacterium, assembly GCA_963846375.1. GTDB lineage: Bacteria > Acidobacteriota > Terriglobia > Terriglobales > Acidobacteriaceae > Telmatobacter. The sequence goes on along the minus strand of CAWJVV010000001.1, from coordinate 239,987 downwards.
GGCGGCCAGGACGACATGTACACCCGCGCCATTCCCTCCATCAGTCTGCCGCGCTTCAAAATGTCCGACGCCTCCGTCGGCGTGCGCACCTGGGGTCCGACCACCGCCTATGCCGGAGGCGCTGCCCTGGCCGCTACCTGGGACGTGGACTACGCGCGCCGCCTCGGCGAGAGCCTCGGCAAAGACGCCCGCGCCCGCGACGTCAACTTCCTCCTCGGCCCCGGCGTCAACATCGCGCGCTCCCCCATCTCCGGCCGCAACTTCGAGTACCTCTCCGAAGATCCGTATTTAAACTCCACCCTCGTCGTCCCCTACATCCAGGGCGTGCAGTCGCAGGGCGTCATCGCTACCGTCAAGCACTTCGCCGCCAACAACCAGGAGTTCAGCCGCCACGACACCGACTCCATCATCGACGAGCGCACGCTCCGCGAAATCTACCTGCCCGCCTTCGAAGCCGCCGTCACCAAAGGCCACGTCGACGCCGTGATGAACTCCTACAACCTGATCAACGGTGTGCACGCCACCCAAAACGAATACCTGAACCTCAAGCTGCTCAAAGGCGAGTGGGGATTCCAGGGAATCCTCATGTCTGACTGGGACTCGACCTATGACTCCGTGGGCACAGCCAACAACGGCCTCGATCTCGAGATGCCCTCGGCCCGCTTTATGAATGCCGCAGGCCTGCTTCCCGCCATCAAGGCGGGAACCGTCAAAGAATCCACCATCGACGACAAGATCCTGCGCATCCTGCGCACCGAGCTCCGCTATGGCTTCGCCGATCGCCCGCAGTTCGATCCTTCCAACTCCACCTACTCCATCGCCGACCGCGAAGTCGCTCTCCAGGGCGCCCGCGAAAGTCTTACGCTGCTCAAGAACGAAGGCCATATCCTTCCCCTCGACCTCCACAAGATCAAGACGACCATCGCCGTGATTGGCCCGGCCGCATGGCCCGCCATGGTCGGCGGCGGCGGATCGTCCGAGTCCACCGCCTTCGCACCCGTCAGCATCGTTGAGGGCATCGCTAAACTGGTCGGCCCCGGCGTCCGCGTGCTCTACACCCGCGGCCTCCCCGACATGCCGGACGTCTTCGCGCGCTCGCATTGGGACGGCAAGGTGCAAGTGGCCACCTATCCCAGCAAGGACTTCAGCGGCACGCCCGAAACCAGCACACAAGACAACATCAACGACTACAAAGTGGAGTGGTGGGGACCCGCCGATAAGTCGCCGCGCAGCATTCGCTACACCATGAGCCTCAAGGCCGACAAGAGCGGGAAATACGTGATCGTCGCCGGCGCTTCGGGCGGCGACAAGTACACCATCACCGTCGATGGCAAACAGGTGCTCAACCAGACACAAGTCGAGGGCCAGTCTCCGCAGGCCGCCACCGTCTTCCTGACTGCCGGCCAGACCGCAAATGTAGTAGCCGATTACCTGCCCGCCTTCGCCGGCAACCGCTTCGGCCTTGGCATGATGAGTGAAGCCGAGATGGTCGCGCCTGAGGTGAAGCAATACGCTTCGATGGCCGACTCCGTCATCGTCGCCGTCGGCTACGGCACCCAGTTCGAACTCGAAGGTTCCGACCGCACCTTCACGCTGCCATGGGGACAGGACGCTCTGATCGACGCCGCAGCATCAGCCAACCCGCACACCATCGTCACCCTCAGCAGCGGCGGCGGCGTCGACACCAGCCGCTGGCTCGATAAGGTCCCGCCCTTCTCCACACCTTCTATCCCGGCCAGGAGGGCGGCACCGCCATCGCCGAGGTGCTCTTCGGACACCGCAGCCCCGAAGGCAAACTGCCCGTCACCTTCGATCGCACGTGGGAAGACAACCCGTCGTACCCCTACTACTACGCCGCCAAAGGCGAGGACACCAAGCTGCGCGTCGACGAGCCCGGCCATCCTCCCAACGACATCACCATCGGCCACGTGCACTATGACGACAAATTGATGGTCGGCTATCGCTACTGGACCACCACCGGCAAGCATCCGCTGTATCCCTTCGGATTCGGCCTGAGCTACACGACATTCCGCTTTTCCAATCTCAAAGCGCCCGCAACCGCATCCTCAGGCTCTACCGTCTCCGTCAGCTTCGACGTCACCAACAGCGGCGATCGCGAAGGCGCGGAAGTAGCCCAGCTTTATGTCTCCGACCCTTCAGCCAATGCACAGCGGCCCGAACGCGAATTGAAAGGCTTTGCCAAGGTGCGGCTCGCCGCCGGAGAGACCAAACACGTGACCCTCGATCTCGACGCGCGCGCCTTCAGCTACTGGAGCGAGAGCGCGCACAAGTGGACCATCGATCCAGGCAAGTTTGTGCTGCGCGTCGGCGACAGCAGCGAGAACACGCCCCTGACCGCCGACATCACGCTGAACTGATCTCTCACGAGAAGTAGCGCCAAGTAGTAGCGCCAAGTAGTAGCGCCGACCTCCTGGTCGGCTGTCGTGCGGGCCTCCTGGCCCGCACTCTTCCTCTGCAACTTGGGTGTCACCAGACTGCTCAAATCCGCAGGAATATCTTCCTCCGGTACATCCAATAAAGAACGAGCCAATAAGCCAACAGCGTCAGCGTCCCCAACACAAGCGGCTCCAGCGCCGTCCCCAGCACATTCAAAACTCCCGCACCGAGATGAATCCGAAAGCTGTTCTGGACAAAGTCTTCCCACAGATGCGCAATCATGTAAGCCGCAATCGAATTCATGCCGACCACCACCAGCGGGAAGACGACGCGCCGATAGCCCCCGCACATCCACGATCCACGAGAACGCCGCCAGAAACAGGAAGCAAACGCCGCCGCTGAACAACGTCCATGAAGGCGTCCAGATGCGCTTCACAATCGGGCAAATGCCGGTGAAGTGCAGCACCAGTCCCGCCGCCATCAGCCCCAAACCTGCAATCACAAATCGCCGCAGCGGAATGCTCGGCGCGGCCTCAAGAAACCATTCGCCCCGCAATCACACCGAGAATCATGGTTCCCAGCGTGGGAATGAAACTCAGCGTGAGGTATCCGCCCGAGTTGAACACAAAGCGGCTGGTGCGCGGAAAGAGATTCAAAAACCACACATCGAACGCCTGGCCGAGGTTGCTGTTCTTGTTCCAGTGCGCGGCAAACCCGGTCAAGTGATGACGGTGCCAATCCGCCGGAACACCCACCGCCGCGTAATTGAAGTCCGACCCGGCGCGGGATACAGCGCCCACGCCAGCCAATACCCAAAAAGAATCGCCGCCAACGCCACCCACTGCCAGCGCGCCCGCACAAACGCCAGCAGAAATGCAAACGTGTATCCCAGCCCGATCTGCGTGAGCGTGTCCTCAAACGTGTAGTAGGTGATCGGCTCCATAGGTCGAGCGCAGAAAGATTCCCAGCGCGATCAGCAGCACGCTGCGCCACATCGTATGCAGCAGCATGTGCGCGAAGCCTTCGCCCTTGCGCTGGCGGCTGCGAATGGAATACGGAAGCGCAACCCCGGCAAGAAATGTAAAGCCCGGCTGGATGGTGTCGTGCAGGCTCATCCCCGCCCATTCCACGTGCGACTGGTTGAACGCCAGAACGCGCCAGAACGCATTTCCCGGGAACGACCGCGCAACCTCGGCGAAGCGGAGCACTTCGCCCATCATCAGCAGCATCACCAGGCCGCGATAAGCATCCACGGCAATGTTGCGTTGCACCGACTGCGCCGACACGGCCGCGGTGCTCCCACCAGCTGCTCTTGATACAGGAATGGTTGCGGACATGCGCTGCACTCCATCGGAGCCGCGCGGGACGAACGCGGCTCCCGATCATCCACACTAGGCCAGCTAGTCCGCGTCATTCAAGCGAATTCGCAACACTAGGGCTGCTTCGTGCCCTTCGCGCGCGACGTCAGATCCTTCAGAATGAACTCCCGCACCAGGTTGCCCACCGCATTCGCACCCGTCGCCGCCAGCGTGTTGAGGAATACAAGCTTCACTCCGCGGTCTGCCTCCGGGTAGTAGAGATTGGAAATCGCGCCCGCCGTCAGATTCCCGAGAATCCCCGAGTAGTTCGGCATCCGCCGTCCGCTATCCGATCGCGCCACCACGGCCTGCGACATGGCGTACAGTGCCCGTGACGGACCGCTTCCCGTGCCTTTGTAAAAGTAGCGCGGATCCTGGTGGAAGATGGCCGGGTACACTGCGCGCCCCAGCGTGTCGCCTGCCACCTGGTTTGCGAATGCCGCGCCGTAACGCTTGGCATAGCCCTCAAAACAACAGCCATATGCCGGAAAAATCCCCTGGTACTGTTCTGCTCCCGCGACACCTGCAACTTCGAGAAAGAAAACCGGATCGATCAGCGAACGCCCAACCAGCTTGTACTTCTGCTTGGCCAGCATGGGCGGCGCATTCCAGTCGTACGAGCTATAGAAGTTGGGAATCACGCCCAGCACGCGCTGCTGCTCGGCAATCTGCACTTGCTCCTCCGCCAGCTCTTCCTTGTCGCCATGCACTGTGACGCTGGTGGTCGTCCGAGCGATCGAAAGCGTAATGGGAGGCACCAGTTTTGCATCGCCGGATTGCAGCACGATGGCCTTCGACTGGAATGTGCTCATGTCCGGGCCCGACACCTTCAACGTGTAGGCGCCCGGTGGCAATCCCGCAAAACTGAACTGGCCGTTGCCTCCGGAAATGGCGCTGCGCTGCGTGCCTCCAGGGCCCGACAAAACCACCTTCGCTCCCTGAATCACATCCTCACCGGCGTCCACCACCGTACCGGAGATGGTCGCCGTGCCCGCCTCGTGCACTGTGTTCGTTGGAGTTGGAGTCGCGGCTTGCGCCGGAGCTTGTGAGATCGCCGGCGTCGGAGCGTCAGGCAATTCGGATGGGATCGTATGCAACGAAGCTTGCTGCGCGCGCGCCGAAAACGCGATCGCCAGGAGTGTAACTGTGGACAAAATCTTACGCGGCAAATGAACCTGCATTCATACTCTAACGGGACAAACGTCTCGAGGGGGCGTGCGGCCCGCCTCCATCAGAGGGGATGCAGTTTTGGTGCCAGGGGTCGTTTCGAGGGCGCAGAGAGCCCTCGAATCGTCAAATCAGCGTCAATTTTTGTCGCAGTCCCCGCGTCCAGGCAACCCGGGGACTTTCTAACCTTCCCTGTTCCCTGTTCCCTGTTCCCTGTTCCCTGTTCCCTGTTCCCTGTTCCCTGTTCCCTGTTCCCTGTTCCCTGTTCCCTGTTCCCCGTTCCCTGTTTCTACCGCAAGCTCCGCAGCGCGGGATACAACTTCCGCCACTGCGCATAGCCTGCTTTGTACGCCGCCACATCTGCCGCATCGGGCTCAATGCGCTGCGCCACTTCAATGGCCTGTCCGCAAGCCTGGTCCAGATCCTTCCAATGACCAATACCCACGCCGGCCATCAGTGCGCATCCAAATGCTCCGCCTTCTTCCGCCGTCAGCACTTCCAGGGCATGACCGTAAACGCCGGCCTGGATCCTGCGCCACAACGGCCCGCGCGCCCCGCCGCCGCCCAGGCGAATTCCCTTCACCGGGATTCCTAACTCCGCGAACAGCGTGAACGTATCCTGCAGCGAGTACGCCACGCCCTCCAGCACCGCGCGCACAAAATGCGATGCCGTATGCCCCGCGCTGATGCCCGCAAATGCCGCCCGCACCTCCGGATCGAGATGCGGCGTGCGCTCGCCCAGCAGATACGGCGCCCACATCAAACCCTCGCTGCCCGCCGGCACTTTGGCCGCGCCATCTGTCAGTCCGTCGAAACTCTGCCCCTCGAAAAACGTGTTCCGCAGCCACTGAAAGCTCAGCCCCGCCGACTGCGTCACCCCCATCACGTGCCACAGGCCAGGCACCGCATGGCAGAACGTATGCAGTCTTCCCTTCGGATCCTTGGTTGGCTCGGCCGTCGCCGCAAACACCACGCCCGATGTCCCAATCGTCGCCGACACCGAGCCCGGCTGCAGAATCCCCATGCCCACCGCGCCCGCGCCCTGGTCGCCAGCGCCCGCCACCACCGGCGTTCCCGCCGTCAGCCCCGTCAACCCCGCCGCCACATTGCTGATGCGCGCGCACACCTCCGGCGACTCATACACCTTCGGCAGCCAGCTCTCCGGAATCCCCGCGGCCTCGGCCACTTCCTTCGACCACCGCCGATGCGTCACATCCAGCAGCAGCGTGCCGGAAGCCTCCTGCACATCAATCGCAAACTCTCCTGTCAGCCGGTAGCGCACATAATCTTTGGGACACATCACGTGCCGGATCTTCGCAAAGATCTCCGGCTCGTGCGTCTTCACCCACAGCAGCTTGGTCAACGTAAAGTTCGGCAGCGCCGGATTGCAGGTCAACTCGATCAGCCGCTCATATCCAATCTTCTGCGTCAGCCAGTCGCACTCCGGCTGCGTCCGCGTGTCGCACCAGATCAGCGATGGCCGCAGCACCGCGCCGTTTTCATCCAGCATCACAGCGCCATGCATCTGCCCCGTCAGGCCGAGAGCCACAATCGGTCGCTGCGGTTCGGGCGCTGCCGCCAAAGCCAATCGGATCGCTTCCTGGGCGGCGCGCCACCAGTCCTCGGGATCCTGCTCCGCCCAGCCCGGGTGTGGCGTGCGAAACGGCGCGTGCTCGCTCGATGCCCCGCTGATCAGTCTGCCGTCTGCATCCACCACCACCGCCCGCGTCCCGCCGGTGCCCACATCCATGCCCAGAAACCACATAGCCATTCCCTCGCGTAAATCGCTTTGCTTGAGACCTCGCAGCATATCAGCTTTGCTCGACGGCGGCCAAGCTTGGGCCTTTCCGTGACTGGTCACATTTCCAGAACTTTTTGCCTCCTCGTGGCGTATCTTCCGCGGAGAAATAGATAACACTGCCCCAAGGGGCTCTTCTGGTCTATCGTGAGGAGGCTTTCATGTCCGTCATTTTGGAGCAACTCAGGCTGGTACTGCGCAGACTTGCACGCGCGCCGCTCTTTTCGACCCTGTCCCTCCTCACCCTCGCTATCGGCATTGGTGCCAACACTGTCGTCTTCAGCGTAGTCGACGGCGTCCTCCTCAAGCCTCTTGCCTATCCCAATCCTGAACAGCTCACGGGGCTCTCCTACACCACCCAGATCCCCAGCGTTCCCCGGCTCAACATGGCGCCCTACCTCTACTTCATTGAACGCGAGCAGAACACCACTCTCCAGGACCTGGGCATGTACCAGGGCGATGGCGTCAGCATCACCGGCGGCGCCCAGCCCGAGCACCTCGACGCTCTCGACGTCACCGACGGCATCCTGCCCTTGCTCGGCGTCACCCCCGCCGTGGGCCGCGTCTTCTCCCGCCAGGACGACCTCGCCAGCTCGCCCAAGACCATTCTCATCTCCTACGGATACTGGCAGCGCCGCTTCGGCGGCAAAAAATCGGTCGTCGGCCAAACCCTCAATGTCGACGGCACCGCACGCACCATCATCGGCGTCCTGCCCAAGGGCTTCCACTTCCTCGACTGGAATGACATGGACGTCCTGATTCCCCTGCAACTCGATCGCAGCAAGACCAAGCTGGGCGGCTTCAGCTACGAGGCCATTGCCAAACTCAAGCCCGGAGTCACCGCGCAAGCAGCCGACACCGATATCGCCCGCCTCGTCCCCATCGCCAATCGCACCTTCCCTCCGCCAGAAGGATTCAGCGCCGCCATCTTTGAGCAGGCCCACTTCAACCCCAATCTTCACTCCCTTAAAGAGGACGTCGTCGGCGACATCGGCAAAGTCCTCTGGGTCCTCCTCGGATCCATCGCCATCGTGCTGCTCGTCGCCTGCGCCAACGTCGCCAACCTCCTCCTCGTGCGCATCGAAGGCCGCCGCCAGGAACTCGCCATCCGCACCGCCCTCGGCGGAAGCCGCCGCGACATCACCCTCGTCATCCTGCTCGAAAGCGCCGTCCTCGGATTCACCGGCAGCCTGCTGGGCCTCGGCCTTGCCTTCGGAGCCCTGCGCGCCCTTGTTGCGGCGGCGCCCACCGGCCTCCCGCGCCTGCATGAAATCGGCATCAACCTCTCGGTTCTTCTGTTCACGCTCGGACTAGGTGTCTTCGTCAGTGTCGTCATCGGCATGATTCCGGTCCTCAAATACTCCAGCGTCCGCGCCAGCACCGGCCTGCGCGAAGGCGGCCGCTCCCTCAGCCAGAGCCGCGAACGCCATCGCGCCCGCAAAACCCTCGTCGTCGTTCAGGTGGCGCTCGCCCTCGTCCTGCTCATCTGCTCCGGCCTCATGATCCGCACCTTCCTCGCCCTGGCCCGTATCTCGCCGGGATTCGCTGACCCCAGGTCTCTCCAGGCCTTCAGCATCGGCATCCCCGACACCCAAATCCCCGACACGCAGATGGAGCGCGTGGTCCGCACCGAACAGGCCATTGCCACCAGGCTCGCCGCCATTCCCGGAGTCTCCTCCGTGGGCATCACCACCGCCGTCCCGCTCTCCAATGGCTATTCCATGGACCCCGTCTACGCCGCCGATCGCACCTACAAGGAAGGCGAGCTTGCGCCCATCCGCCACTTCAAATTCGTTTCGCCCGGAACCTTCGCCACCTTCGGAACGCCAATCGTCGCAGGCCGCGATCTCACGTGGGACGAGACCTTTCAGAAACGTCCCGTCGCAATCGTCTCTGAGAACTTCGCGCGCGAATACTGGGGCAGCGCCGGCAACGCCCTCGGCAAGCGCATCCGCGTCGGCTCCAACGATCCCTGGCGTCTGATCATCGGCGTCTCCGCCAACGTCTACGACGAAGGCGTCAGCAAAGATCCCCCTACCTCCGTTTACTGGCCCCTCTGGCAAGACAACTTCGAGACCGAGAAAGAGATGGTGCGGCGCTACGTGCACTTCGTGTTGCGCACCCCGCGCGCGGGCGCTTCCTCCTTCATGACTGAAGTGCAAAAGGCCGTCTGGTCCGTCGATCCCGACCTGCCCCTCTCTGAGATCACGACGGAAGGCGAGCTCTACCGCAAATCCATGGCCCGCACCTCGTTCACCCTCGTCATGCTCTGCGTCGCCGGCAGCATGGCCCTGCTGCTCGGCATCGTCGGCATCTACGGCGTCATCTCTTACGCCATCTCCCAGCGCACCCGCGAAATCGGCATCCGCATGGCCCTCGGCGCCCAGCGCCAAACCCTCACCGCGCTCTTCGTGCGCCAGGGACTCGCCCTCGCCGCCATCGGCGTCGTCTGCGGAATCGCCATCGCCATCGTCTGTGTCCGCCTCATGCGCTCCCTGCTCTTCCAGGTCAGCCCCGTCGACCCGTGGACATACCTCATCGCCACCGTCTGCATCGCCGCCATCGCCTGGATCGCCAGTTACCTGCCCTCGCGTCGCGCCTCCGCCGTCAACCCCGTCAACGCCCTCCGCGCCGAATAAACGGCAAACGCGGAGACATCCTCGAATGCCGGGTGCCCAGGTCTCCTTCTTTTGGGGACCTGGATACTTCAATCAACGACAACCTCCCCAACCCCACACCCCATCGGCTAAACTCCCCCTGTCCCTCTCTCCCAAAACGTGGGTCTCAATTTGTCCCTTTGTCCCTCTTTCCCTCTGTCCCTCACAGATAACCGCACTCCCCTGCGATCCCACCTGCTCTATGGAGAACCCATGACCGCCACCCCGCCCTCACCCGAACACATCCTGCAAACCGGCCTCGCTTTCTGGGCCTCCAAGACTCTCCTCAGCGCCGTGGAAATGGAGGTCTTCACCGAACTGGCCAAAGGCCCCGAGGACCTGCACTCCCTCACCGGCCGCCTCGGCCTCCATCCCCGCTCCTCGCGCGACTTCCTCGACGCACTCGTCGCCCTCGGCTTCCTCCTCCGCCACGACGGCAAATACTCCAACACCCCGTCGACCGATCTCTTCCTCGATCGCCACAAGCCCTCCTACATCGGCGGCATGCTCGAGATGGCTAACCAGCGCCTATACGGCCACTGGAACAAGCTAACCAAGGCACTCCGCACCGGCGAGCGCCAGAGCGAGGCCGCAGGCGATGAAGAAGTATTCGCCGCGCTCTACGCCGATCCCGCCCGCCTCAAGACCTTTCTCCGCGCCATGACCGGCGTCAGCCGCGGCGCCAACCTCGCCATCGCCGCCAAGTTCCCCTGGGACAAGTACAAGACCGCCGCCGACTGCGGCACCGCCCAGGGCGACCTCATCGTTCAGGTGGCCCTCAAAAATCCCCACATCGCCGGCACCGGCTTCGACCTGCCTGAAGTCGCGCCCATCTTCGAAGAGTACGTCGACAGCAACGGCCTCTCGTCCCGCGTCAAGTTCCATCCCGGCAGCTTCTTCACCGACCCGCTCCCCCACGCCGACGTCATCCTGATGGGCCACATCCTCCACGACTGGAACCTCGAAGAAAAACGCATGCTCGTCCGAAAGGCCTACGAAGCCCTTCCCACCGGCGGAGCCTTCATCGCCTACGACTCCATCATCGACGACGACCGCAAGACCAACGCCTTCGGCCTCCTCATGAGCCTCAACATGCTCATCGAAACCCCCGGCGGCTTCGACTACTCCGGCGCCGACTGCACCGGCTGGATGAAAGAAGCCGGCTTCCGCGAAACACGCGTCGAGCACCTCGTCGGCCCCGACTCCATGGTCATCGGCATCAAGTAAGATGGGGCGATCCATAGCCCCATCTGTCCCTTTGTACCTCTGTCCCTTTGTACCTTTGTACCTTTGTCCCTTTGTCCCTTAGTCCCTTTGCTCTCCCTATGTCCCTGGTCTCTTGTCCCTCAGTCCCTGCCTCCCTCTCGGACCCGGCAACAGCCTTCATCGGGTTCCATGGCCCGTCTTCCACTTCCACAGAAGCCTCATTCCGCAGCGGCTCACTCGACTGCGCGAGCATTAGTTCACTCGCCGTTAACAATCACATTGACAGGCACACTGTGTTGCATCAGTATTGAACAACTCTCTAACCCTGAATCGAACTGTCCTGAATCGAACTGCCCTGAATCGAACTGTAAGGAGTGATCGATGAAACCTGTCGCACTTGCTCTCGTCGTCGCGATGTTATGCAGTTCCACGTTGGCAATGGCAGAGCCTCCTGTTCCCTTCAAGGCATTGATGCGAAACGGTGGCGCACGGCTCAGCACACCTCCGCTTAACGATGTCGATGACCCGCCTGCCGCCGCATCAAACCATGCGGATCACAAGACGCACATGACTGCAGCAGGAAAGATCATGACCGGCGTCGGCATTGGCTTTGTGATAATCGGTGGAGTCGTCATGGCTGCAACGCCGGACGCTTTTGCCACGCCGACCGATAAAAACGAGTTGTACGCTGCTAGCGGTGCAACGATGGGAGTTGGGGTCGTCTTGATTGTTCTTGGCGTTAAACGCCGTTCGGCAAAATGACAAGGTGTTCAGTTCCGCCCGGTTTGTCGTCGACTCTCCACTAAGCCGACCGAAGCTTCGCCAAAGATCGGCTTACGTTGTGACTCTCCCACATCGAACCCACACACGCTGTTTCCCTGAGCGGAGTCGAAAGATCCGTGGGTTGCTCTTGGCCAATCCTTCGGACTGTGGAGGCCAAGGCCTCTGCTTTTGCTTCTGGTTGTTTTCAGCCCGGCGAATTCACCACGAACCGAGGGTGCCCCATCCTAACGACGTCTTTGTTTTTGTCGTTAGGGTGGGATACCACGAACCTCGCCTCACCGCCTCTTTCCAATCTCATCGGAGCCCAGCAGGATCAAAGGAGCCGCACCTCATTCCGACACTTCCCCATCCGCGGTGTTACGCCCGGAATATCAGAAATCGACAGGTCGCCGACGGAGGGAGCAGGGGCCATTCAGTCCCCTGAATGGAGGCTCGCAATAGAAGCGGCTTTAGCCGCGGGCCTTTCCTCTATCCTGCCGAATGTTTCGCCCTGCGAACCGAAACTTGGGTAATGTCCGAGTTGGCGGTAACTCGACCGAGACGGCGGCGTGCGCATCTCGAACTTCGATGATCTTAAACTATTCTCCATGCCACGCGAATTGGAAACTTGGATCGACAAGGCCGCTTGGAACCTCGGAATCCGGCTGGAACGCTTGACACAAAATGATGCCTTCGTTGTGACTGAAGAGATAAGGGCCAGATTTGTTGATGGGTCGCCACGCGTGTGGTGGCTGGGGCTAAAGACGCCTTATGTTTACTATGATTCGGCGTCGACCCGTCTTTCGCAAGTTCTTCCAAGTCTCAGCGGAAAGGTGCTCTTTATTCCTGAATTGGACGAAGGTCCGTTACCCGTATTTGGGATTGAGGCCAGTGGCATCGAAACCTTAATCGGGGAATGCCCTTTCTTCGAATACTATGTCGTGGACGCGGACAAGGCATGGCTGGTTGCAGAAACTGAGCACGATATTCTCATCGTTTGCAATGCGTCCGAATCTGCCGTGAAAATGCTGCCAGGGGGCAGAATATGGCCCGAGAATTAGGGTCCCGGTTGGATGGTGGCCTATGGGGAAGTTTTGTGCGAGCCAAAATCACCGGAACCGGCCGAGTTTCCGAAAGGTCTCCATACGCGGTAATTGTCCCGGAACGGCAGGAGCGCACGGAAAGATAGAATGCAACCATGCTGGCCGTCGATTCAGAACAGTTCCAATCCTCTCTGCGCGATGTCGTTGATTGGTGCGCAAGACACCACAGCACGATTGTGCGTGACTCGACGGAAGCCGCAGAACGTCGGCGTCTATGCGAACTCGCGAACCGGCTGTTCGATGAGGCTCGCACAACCTATAGTCGATTGGGGCTTCGAAGTGTCTCGGAAACCGACGAGTGGAAAAGGGCATGGACGAATTGGTCACAGGTCCGTGAGTCATCGGGGCCGCTCGAAAGCCGTTTGCGTAATCCCGTGTTGATGCCAAGCCGCGCCCTCGACGAACTCGGATCCGACTCAGATTGGCTTCAAACCGTGTCGGAGGTCGTCAGCAAAAGGAGCGCGCAAAACCAGCAGAATCCATCAGTAGAAGCTCAGTCGATATCTATCGACTCAGGTCGATTCCTGATCTATTTCCCGCACGAGAATCTTGCGGACGGCGCTGCCCAAGTCGGTTCAAACGGTTTCTTCGACGTTAATAATGTTCCGCCGTGGGACCTATGGGTCTCGTTTTCTGAAGGCGCACTGATAAGTTGGGTTCCACTCGGCCTGATCGAACTGGCACAGATGGGGATTGATGCCAATCCCGAGGAGTGCATCCGCTGGTTCCATCCATGAATCCGTGGCGCATCGTTCAGGCATTTTGCGAAGCGTTCCGGGCGAGTGGTGGCCGACTCGAAACGAACGCCCGTTTCGAAGATTGAGAGCGAGTGGTCGCCAAACAGGACCTGGCAACGATCTGCAGGAGCGGCAGGCCGCTGAGCCTCCGGGGTCAGCCCAGGGCGGATGGCGTCAGGCAGTGTCGATGCCACCGTGTTGAGGGTCGGCGCTCTCTCCTCATTTCGTTCACCGCGGAAACCACGGCAGCCCGAAGGTCCGGAATCGAAAACGCCTCCATAAACCTCCGCCACATCGGCCATCAGCCAGCCGCAACCACACAGAAACGCAGGTTCAGCGTGTCACGACATCCTGCAGGGGCCACGCCGCCTCGGCGCGCAGCACCATTCCACGGCATGGCAATCAATCAAGACCATCAGGTCACCTGCTTGGTGTTTTCGCCAGCGTGGCGCAACGCGGAAAATGGAGAAGATTTGTCCTCCATTCCCTGTTCCCTTTTGTCCCTGCTCCCTGGCTGCCCCGGCTCGCCTGTGGAAAAACTCCCTCCTGGAAACCTGTCAAGAGCAAGACCTGTTGAAAACCTTACAAACGCCACAAAACAAAGCGAAAAATTTTCCAAAATAATTGGTATCTGATTCAACGAATCTGCTATAATGGTATTAACAGTAGGAAAACAGGCCCGCCCAACGGCGGGCTTTTTCATTTTCCACCCGAAAGGAGCACACCACCATGCCCACATCAACCCGCGAAGCGTACCGTGCGCTCCCTTCCTTCACCCTTTCACCTTTCACTCGATGCCCTCATCACGGCTTTTTCTGTCCACTGCCCACTGTTCGCTGTCCCCTGTGTTTTAAATCACACTCAGTGTTTTACCCATGCTTAACCCTCTGAATCCGAAGAGCTTGTTCGATTTTTTTTTTGCAACACATTCCGTATCACATTTAGGGACCGGCAAACCGGCGTGTGACTTTCCGCACATGCCTGCAGCGGCTCCAGCGACGACAATGGACTGGTTGAGCCGCTGATACCCTTTTAACCATGCGGCCCGGAGAAGAGCACCTCATGAGCGATCTTGCCCCACTTGCCGAAGCAGTTGCCGTCGATCCGCTGGTGGGTCATCCCGCCGACTACCACGTCTTTCACCAGTTCCTGGAGCGCTGCAAAGACCTCCCCGCCATCACCACAGCAGTCGTCTGGCCGCAGTCCGGTGTGGCGCTGAAGGGCACGGTGGAAGCCGCCGTCGCGGGCCTCATCGAGCCCACCATCATCGGCGACGAGCCCGCCATCAAGGCCCTGGCCGCCAGGATTGGCGTCGACATCAGCCCTTATCCCTTCCTCCAGGCCGACGATGAAAGCAGGGCCGCCGAGCTGGGCGTGACCATGTGCCGCAGCGGCAATGCCCAGGCCATGATGAAGGGCAGCCTCCACACCGACGAGCTGATGAAGGCCGCCATGCAGCGCGACACCGGCCTGCGCACCGCGCGCCGCATCTCCCACGTCTTCGTCATGGACACGCCGGCCTACCCGCGCACCCTGCTCATCACCGACGCGGCCATCAACATCACCCCCGAGCTCGAAGACAAGGTCCACATCGTGCAGAACGCCATCGACCTGGCCCATGCGCTCGGCATCCCTGAGCCCAAGGTGGCGCTGCTCTCGGCGGTCGAGACGGTCAACCCCAAGATCAAGTCGACGCTCGACGCCGCCGCACTGTGCAAGATGGCCGATCGCGGCCAGATCACCGGCGGCATTCTCGACGGGCCGCTGGCCTTCGACACGGCCGTCAGCGCCAAGGCCGCAGCCATCAAGAAGCTCGAGTCGCCGGTCGCGGGTCAGGCCGACATCCTCGTGGTGCCCGATCTCGAGAGCGGCAACATGCTCGCCAAGCAGCTCGAATACCTCGGTGGCGCGCAGCTGGCCGGCATCGTTCTCGGCGCCCGCGTTCCCACCATTCTCACCAGCCGCGCAGACTCGGCAGAGACGCGGCTGACCAGCTGCGCCGTCGCCGTCTTGCTGCACTACGCCACCCACCCCGGCGTCAAGGTATAACCGCAGCTTCGCTCGAAACAACAAGGGGCAGCCCGAGGGCTGCCCCTTGGCTTGCCTGCAAAGCGGCTTTAATCCATGGCCATGCTGAGCTGGTGGCGCACATCGGCGCCGCGGATCCAGAAGATCACGTCGGTGGCGATGTTGGAGGCGTGATCGGCGATCCGCTCCAGAGAACGAGAGACAAAGAGCCCGTTCATGGCCTGCTGCGTCTTGGCCGGCTCGTCCTGGATCAGCTGCAGCAGGTCGGCGTGGGCGCGGCGATTCATGCGGTCGACCTCGTCGTCCATCTCGCGAACGGAGTCGGCCAGGCGCGCGTCGCCGTCGAGCAGCGACTGAATAGCTGAGCGGATCATCGTGCCGGTGCACTCGCCCATGGCTTCGAAGTCGACGGGCAGATCGAGGGCGGCAATCTCGATGGCCTCGCGGGTGCGGCGGGCGATGGCTACCGACTGGTCGCCGATGCGCTCCAGGTCGCCGTTGATTTTAATGACCGCCAGGATGAAGCGCAGATCGATGGCCATAGGCTGCTCGCGCGAGAGCAGTTCGTAAGCCATCTCGTCCAGCTCGCGCTGAGCGGTGTTGATTGCCGTTTCGTTCTGGCGAACGTACTGGCACAGACCAAGGTCGCGCTGCAGGTAGGCGTCCACCGCCGACTCCATCGCCTGCTGCGCCAACGCAGCCATGGCGAGAAGTTTGTCCTTGAGCTCGGCTAATTGCTGTTGAAAGTGGATGCGCGGCACGACTTTATATCTCCCTTCTAGCGATTGTGCATCATGGTATGTTACACGTCTGCGAATTTGGCGATATGAACCACCCAGCTCACGGCTGTGGGAAAAGCGTTACTAAATGAAACCCTATGGCACTTTAGACGAACAATGAAGACTTTTGATGAGCATGACGAAAGAATACGATGCGACGTTCGTTACCGTCGCTTGCGATATTGCCCGCGCCACGAAGGCAGCGTCTCCACATCCTGGGGATCATCCCAGCGCAAACGTTTGGGCACCGGCCGCATCTGATCCTTCTCGCGCTCTGAGCCAGACTCAAGTGCCGGCTTAGGCGGCAGGAACTCGGGGGTGGCTTTCACCGGTGACAAGATCTCGGCACTCCCTGTGGGAGAGATGGAAACGGGCTCGGCATAGACCGGGCGCTCCGCATTGCGCTCGTATGGCTGCTCGGCGGCATCGCTAGGGTATTCGCCTTCCTTGTTGATGGCTTTCAGGCCCAGGGACACCAGCAGGGTACGCAAGCCGCCTAACCGTGACGCCGCACTATAGGGCAGGTCGTCCTCATCTTCGCCGGGAGACGGGGATGTGTCGGCTGGACGAGCCAGGTTCGTTGGTGCTTCCGGCTGTGCGACGCGGTAAGCCGGCGTGACCGGAATGGACGCAGCGGGCCCGGCGTGAACTTCGCGTCGAGGCGCGGAAGTCTGCGCGCGATTCGCAGGCTGGATCGGCTCAATGACGGTGCCGCTGTCGAAAGGCGGGATCCAATCCGATCCAAACTTCGTTGGAGGAGTTGCAGGGCCGCCGGTGGACTTGCCCGCCGCGGAAGCAGCGGGTATTGAGGCTTCGAATGTCGGCGCGGCGGTGACGATCGCAGGCTCCCTGCGAACCTCGGCCGAAGGCTGCGGCGGCCGTTCCATAACTGGAGCGGAGGGAACGGATCCCTGCGCAGGGGTCTCCTGCATCGGTGGGACAGCTTGAGGCGACGCCGGGCGCTTCGGTTCCCGCCCACGAGGAACGTGCTGGGCAATGGGTTGTGCGGGGATGTAGGCCGGCACAGCTCCGGGCTGACTCTCGGGCGCGGCATGTTCTTGGGGCGCGACAGGCGGCTGAATCGGCTCGGCCGGCGCAGTCTGCCAAGGCATTGCGCCTGCGGAGCGAGCATCGCCAACCGGTGTCTGCGCCCAGTCGGCGGCAGGTTCCGGCGTAATGAAGCGATGGGCCGAGATGGTGGGCGCTGCTTCCGGCCGGCGCGGCTGCGCAGAAGCCTCCCTCACGGGATCGGGCGGGATGATTCGTCCGGCGGTAGCAACGCCTTCGGCGGCTTGAGCCGGAGCACGCGCGGGTTCCGGCGGCCTGGCTGCCGAGGCGGGCGCTTCGGTGTGCTCTTGCGCGCGCTGCTGGACTCGATCCTGAACTCGATCCTGGACTTGATCCTGGACTCGATCGCGCGGCGGCGGTTCTTCCATCCTGCGTTCCGATGCAGTGTTGCGCTGTGGGGCGACCGCGGAATCATCGATGGGATCAGGGACGGGATCGGTCTTGTGGCGCGTTCGTGCGACTCTCGGTTCGGCGGCGGGTTCCCGCTGCGGCTGCGCCTGCTGATTGCGGGCGGTGTTGCGCGCGAAGGAGCGCGCCTGCGTATGCAGGTGCTGCTGCACTGCCTGGACCGACTCACGGAATGACGTGTTGGCCTTGGTCATCGACACACGATTGAGCACGAAGCCAACCGCGGAGACCTCAAGCCGCTGCAAGGTCCTGGCCAAATCGCGCAATTGGGACCGTGTGGTGACGCCCGATTCGATGACGACGATCGCGGAGTCGACAAAGCGCGCCAGATATTCTGTTTCTCCCGAGACAAGCAGCGGGGCCGTATCGGTAACGACGATGCTGTCGCTCGAAGTCACGTTGGTGACGCGCTGCAACAGCGCTGTGGAACGGGTGCCGCGCGGCGCAGCGACCAGGTCAGTGGAATCAAACCGCGCTCCGGCAAACTCTGCGGATGGCACACCGGCAGCATCCACGAGGACGGTCTCGCGTCCCATGCCCTGGAGCATGTCGGTGACCCGGGTTGCCAGCGTGGTGGCGCCTGCGCCTGGAGCAACGCCGGTGAAGATGCAGCTCTTCATGGCGCCTTCCTGGTAAGCGTGCTCCACGGCAGCGGCCAGGCGCAGCATGTACTCCTCAGCGACGCCGCTGCTCACCTCCTGAAAATCGGGCAGCATGGCCATGGGAGCGAAGCCCAGGATCTGCTCAACGTCTTTGGCGACGTAGATACGCGGATCAACGTTGTGCGCGACGAGTGCCGCGCCGAGGCCGAAGACCAGGCCCAGCACGATCACGATGAATGCATTGCGGAACATCTTTGCGTGATCGGCACTGAGCGGCGGAGTGGCCGCGGAGGCGACGTAAACCGCTCCGGGCGCGTTGCTCTCCATGGTGAGATTGCGGAACTGCTCGTCGACGGCAGCAAAGCGATTCTGCAGGCGGACGATGTCGGTCGCCAGTTCGTTGGAACGCTGCAGGCGGGGCGTGGCCGAGCCGGCTGCGCGGGTCAATTGCGCCAGTTGCGAGTTGAGCTTGGACTCGACGCCCGAGGTGCGCTCCAGATCGTTTTTCAGCCGTTGCTGGATGTGCGCCGAGGCCTTCTCGCGGAGGTCTTTGGTGATGGCCTCGAGCGAGGTGTTGATCTTGGCCAGTTCCTCGCTGTCCTGCTTGTACTGCGGATGGTTCGGCGTGAGGTTGGCCATCTGCGAGATGAGGTCGGAACGGCGCTTGTTGAGCGCGGTCTTCATGGCCACCATACCCGCATCGGAGGACACAATCTCATCGGCTTCGGCATCAAGCGCGGCAGACGACGCCCCGACTTTGTCGACGCTGGTGAGACGCGCCGCGGCTTCGTCGTTGGCGGTGCGCGCCTTGACCAGTTCCGAGCGGACGGCGGCAATCTGCTCGTCGTACGGATCGGGCGTGGCTCCCGCTACAGCGGCAATGCCGAGCTTCTTGTTCAGATCTTCCTGCTCGGTTCGATCGGAGGCGAGTTCCTTGACGATGCGGTTCCGTTCCTCGCGGAGCAATTCGATGCGCTGGGTGTCGCCGGAGCGCAGCTCGCGCGTGGCGCTCTCGATAAACGCCGCAGCAACGGCGTTGGCCATCTGCGCGGCTTCAACCGCGTTCCTGGCTTTCGCGGTAATGGACAACTGATAGGAAGCGCCGACACGGACGACCTCGATGGCGCGATCGAGGCGCGCCGCAGCGGCCTGATCGGTCTCCGACTCATCCTTCCAGTTCGGCAACTTGTGTACGGCCGCGGCCAGGACGTCGGGCCGGGTGACATTGTGAATCTGCTGCTGGATGTACGACTCGTAGGTATTGGCGTCGTAGGGCCAGTGCTGTGTCTGGGCGGGATCGAGCAAGCGCGGCGGAGCGGGCTGGACATAGACCAGCGTCTCGGCCGTGTAGTGATTCCAGCCCCGGGCCAAGTAGAGACCGGCGAGCGCCACAGCTGCAAGAACAATGCCGATGGCGAGGCGGCGGTGCAATTGCAGGCTGCGGCGAACGTCGAGGTTGAAGAACGCCGGAGGCGGGTTTCCACTGGGCACAGCGCGAACCGAGACGGGCGTGTCCAGCGGCATGCCGCCGGGCCGCAGCTCGTCGCGAAATCCGCCGCTGGGACGCAGTGCGCTCATAGCACCCCGTTGTAGGAGAGCACCATGGCCATCTGGGTCATCGGGTTGAGGCGCTCGAGATAGTAGGTTGCGCGCGAAAATCCAGTCTGAGGCACGTAGATAATCTCGCCGGGTTTCAGCGTGACTTCAAGATTTTTTGCCGGATTCAGCAAATCGTTGAAGGCGACGGTGCGGGTGGTGCCTCCGGCAGGATCGACGATCTGGATCTTCGGTCTGCCGCCGGCCTTGTCGGTAATGCCGCCGACGGAGGCCAGAACGCTTGCGAGCGTGGTGCCGGTGGTGAGGGGCACAGCTCCGGGATGATTGACCTCGCCCAGCACCGAGACAAAGCGGGCGGCGGGGTCGGGAATGTAGATCACGTCGTCGCGGCGGAGGCGAAGGTCGGCGAGCGGATTTCCGGAATCGATGAGAGAACGCAACTGCACCCAGAGCACCTGGTCGCTGCCGCGGTAGATGGCGCACTGGTCGGGAATCTGGGGGCGTTTTTCCGGGCCCGCGGTGGGCAGGCCGCTGCGCGAGACTGCTTCGAGCAGGGTTGGCACGCCATCGAAGACCAGGGGGCCGGGGTGCTCAACCGCACCCAGCACCATGACGCGATTGGCGGTGTACTTGGTGACGGTGACCTGGGCTTCGAGGTTGGAGTAGTAGGGCGAGAGGCGTGTCTCGATGGCCTTGGCTGCCTCGGCGCGAGTGAGGCCCGCGAGCATGATTTCGCCGGCCAGGGGCAGGGTGATGCGGCCGTCGGGCCCGACGATGAGCTTGGCCAGCAGGTCTGTGCGGCCGGCAAAATCCACAGTGATTTCGTCGCCCTTGCCCAGGCGATATTCTTCGTCGGCAGCGGGCTCGAATTTGCGGAGAGCGTCGAGCGGATTGGGCTTCAGCTGGGGATCGGAGTTGATGACGATGGTGGCGTCGGAGGAAGATGCGGGCAGCGTTGACGGCGCTGCGGGGGGCGCCGCCGGACTTTGGGCCCAGGACACGCAGGGATCCAGCGCCCGCCAGAAGCGCGATGGCAAACGACTTGTTAAGCTGCCGGTTCATGGTTCTTCACTCAAAATCGGCTAAAATCCGCCATTTGATGCGGATTGCTGAAGAATTCCCGGCCCCGCTACGCTTTCGCTGACTGCACCGGGGAAGGCAATCGCGTCCATCTCTTTAATTTCCGGGGTCTTACGCCCCAAACCCCTTGAATCTTAAAGACCCAGATTCTTTGCCGGACTGAGGGACCGATCCGCGCGCAGGGGTATATCCTGCTCAGCGTAAAGGATTTTGCTCTAGCGCAATATCCCACAAAGGGGGTGTTTCCCCACACCCTAATTGGTAACCAACTTGCAAACACCCGGCGGCCAAATTTGATCTTTCGGTGAACCGGATTATTTTCTGGGAACGCTCATCCCGACCGGCTGCATGGGGTCGCGCCCGCGCAGCGGCAATTTGGCTGGAGCCAGGACCAGTTTATCGGTCGCATAGCAGTTGCCTGCGTTGAACTGGAGGGGTCCTCCTTGTCCGCCGTCGGTGCCGCCCATGATTTTCAGGTAGCAGTTCTGGGCAGGATTGCCGAAGCTGTGCGAACCGGGGCCGGCGTTGCCTTTGATGTCGGGACCAATGGCCGGGAATGCGAGGGTTCCCCACCACGCCGGCTTGCCGGAGAGGTAAAACGAGGCAGGCAGGATGTTGTTCATTCCCGGTGCATAGGTGGTGACCTTGGTCAGGTTGTCGTAGTTTCCGTGCAGAAGCTGGGTGGCGGTGTTGCCTTCAAGATGGCAGGGGGCCACGCCTCCACCACAGCCGGTTCCCAGGCCGTCGTCGTTGGCGCTGCCGTAACCGAAGGTCCACAGCTGAGCAGCCTCATAGGGCCTGTCGGCTGGATACTCCAGGGAGTCGGCCTGCGGAATGGTCTTGCCGGCTTTAAGCAGTGCCTGCATCTGCGAGCTGCCGACTAGATTGCCGATGAAGAAGTTTTTGGTCGCGAGGTAAGAGAACTGGATGGCGCGGGCTGCCTGGTAGCCGTAATAGCCTTTGCTGCCGGAACAGGACACGGTGCCGCGGCCTGAGGACGGAGCGCAGACGTGGTTAGTGCCGACGAACCAGTTGCGGAAGGCGGTGGTGTGGCTCGAGCTGCCCCAGATGGAGTCGGCGTAGAACTGGGTCATGACGTTGCCTTCGACGAGGTTGAACTGGGGATGAGCGCCGTGGTAGTCGAGGCCGCCGATGACGACGTTGGGAGAGCCGCTGTCGAACTCGCCCATGGTGTAGTTGTAGGCGATGACGTTTCCGGCCGGTCCCCACTCAAGCATGATGGCGACGTGAGTGCGCTCGATGATGTTGTTTTCGATAAGGCTGGCGCTGGTTTTGAGCACCAGTTTGACGTCGGAGTCGTAAGTGCCGGGAGTGTGCAGGAAGGCGTTGGAGAAGTAGCTGTCGCGGACCTCGTCGTGAAAGCCCCAGGAGACTTCGACGTGGTCGCCGTCGGCATAGTTGGATTCGACGGCTTTGACCCAGCAGTAGGCGCACATGTCCATGGCGAAGTTGGCGGTATAGCCCGTGTTGTTGGCCTTGACCTGCAGGCTCTCCACACCAGCCCAGCTTGCCGCCATGCTGAAAGCGACGGCGATGGGCGAGTTGGTGTACGCCGTGTAGAGGGCGGGAGCGATGGAAACAGTGTTGCCGCTGACAGCGGTGACCTGCACGATCTGCCCGCGGGCGTAGGCGCCGGTCTTGGTCCAGCTTCCATCGCACCAGGTGCAGGTGCCGCCGCTGCCGGCGGTGGTGACGTAGCTGGGATCGTTGGTTTCAGTCACGACGAGGTACATGCCGGCAGTGATGTTTGTGGTGGCGGCAAGGGCTATCTGCGTGGAGCCGGCGGTGGCGCCGCTGCTGATGACGCGGGGCACGAAGGGCACTGAACCGGAGCCGAGTTGGACGGGCGCTTCGCCGGTGCCGGTCGCATTCAGGATGGTTTTATCGGCGCCCACGCCGCGCAGAGTGACGTTGGATGGAATGCGTACGCTTCCGGAGATTGTGTAGGTGCCGGCGTTGAGCACAACGGCTTCTCCGCTTTTGCAGGAGGCGAGAGCCGCGTTGATGGCGGAGAGGCTGGCTCCGGCATTCAACGTTGCGCACGCGGTGCGTGTGGGAATTGCTCCGACGCCGGCCGTGGACCAGTCGATGCCCTGGCCGGGAAGGAGAAACGATGCCCATGTCTGTGCGGCGGCGAGTGTTGTGGCAAGCAACCACATGGCGACAACTATAGGTATCTTCTTGCAATTCATAATAGCTCTATCCTCTTAAGCTTTAAGCGGCAGATCTTCAGGGGTGAGTTTTTTCATTCAGGCCCGTGGCCATGTGGCGGCGCGGCGCCAGGCGGTCTACCAATCCAAAGTATTCATGCCGCCTTATGTCCCAACTATTCTGTGCAATGAAGTCAGCGCTGTGCGAGCGTAACTCGGCGCGCCTCCGGGGGTCTTCGTAGAGCATCTTGATTTTGCCGGCCAGGTCGCGAACATTGCCTGACTCGAAGAACTGCACGATACCGTCGTGGAAGTAGTATTCGTCGACGCGCGTTCTGGAGGCGAGCACCGGCACATTCATGGCCATGAACTCCATGATCTTGGTGCTGAATGCCTCATTGCCAAAGCCGTCGGCGCGCTTGGGGACGATGCCCAGATCGATTCCCGCCATCACTTCGGCTACTTTCTCCATGGGAATCAGGCCGGTGAGCGAGATGCGGTCTTCGAATCCGCGCTCCCGGATCAGCCGCTTAAGATTTTCGCGTTCGGGGCCATCGCCGATCAGCTGCAAACGCAGCTCGGGAATTTCGTCGCGCAACAGGGCCATGGCTTCCACTGCGAGGTCGATGCCCTGGTGCCAACTGAGGGTTCCCGGGTAACACATCTGAAATTCATTGCCATCACGCGCAGGGCCGCCGCGCCGCGAAAAGATCGAGGGATCGGGGTAATTGATGATCGCCGTGCACTTCTCCGGCCGCACCGAACGATGTGTCAGCTTGTCGTACCAAAGATGGTTGGCGATGACGACGTGGCTGGAGTAGGCGATCGAAAGGCGCTCGATCATGATCAGCGCGCGGAAGATGAGCGATCCCTCGCCGACCCGGAACTTGCTCGCGTAAAACTCCGGCACGATGTCGTGGATATCGAGAATCACCGCGGTGCCCAGCAGGCGCGGCACGATGGTGGCAAAGACTTCGAAGTCCGGCACGGAGTGGACGTGAATGAGATCGTAGGGCTCGCGGAATGCGCGCACCGTGAGAAACCACGCGGAGCGCACAAAAAACAACAGGAGCTTGATGAGATAGCTGAACGGGCCGGTCTCGTCGATAGTGCGCTTTTGGATGCGGAACACGCGCACGCCGCGGATCACTTCAAAAGCCGGCTGGCCTTCCCGGGCAAGCGCGATGGCATCCACCTGGTCGCCGCGACGGACCAGGGCCTCTGCATAGCGCCTCACGCGGTTATCCGCGTCGTAAAACGTGTAGGCCAACATGCAGGCTTTCATCGGTGCAGCATTCCCCGGCGCAGGTTGCGCGAACGTGAATTTCCCCACTTGAATTCGAACAGTTCGGGCGCGGATTCGCCATTACACGTTGGCTGCTTCGACTCCCCCGGTTGGGTGATTCGCCTCGACGTTGTTGGCTCGGCTTTTGCCGCGTAACTCATCCAGAAGACGCAGGATACGGCGCAGTGGCTGGGTGCCGCCGTGCAGCATCACCACAGCGCCAAGATAAAGAGTCGAGAAGAGGATCGAGACCAGGGCAATGCGGAGGGCCGCACCCGCTCCGCCGGGAATCTCTTCGAGGGCGGGAATGCTGCGCATCGCAAGCCAGGAGGCGAGCGAAGCCAGCAGTGAAGCAACCACGTAGCGCCAGACAGTCCCGACCACCTGGCTGGCACCAAGGCCGATGGGCTTTCCCGCGTAAGCCATGGACGGAATGATCAACAGCCAGTAGGTGGCGCACCATGCCACGGCAATGCCCTGCGGGCCGAAGGGAAGAAACACGAGGAACGAACCGAAGGTCACGATCCATTCCACGATGCTCCACAGGAACCACCGGTCCGCGCGCCCGATCGAGACGTGAATCCAACCGTGAATGTAATAGACGATCATGACGCCGATGCCGGGGGCAAACCAGGTGAAGATGACCCCAGCCGTACTCCAGTTTGGTCCCAGCAGCACGCGAATCAGATCCTTGCCGATCAAGGTCAAATCGCCGGCGAGGCCCATGCCCAGGAACGACATCACGGCGATGGCTCCCAAGACGTAGCGGATATATTGCGGGCGATCGTCGCGTACGCGGCTCAGTGCGGAGACGGCGACATTCGATGTGGCCGAAACCAGCTGGCCGGCCGACAGTGCGAACAGGTCGTAGGCCTTTTTATAAAAGCCCAACGCAGGGGCGCCGAATCGCCAACCGACGAGCAGGTTGTCAGAGTTGCGCGCGAAGTAATTGAGAGTGAACCGGCCGCTGATGTGGGAGGCGAACTTGATTGTCGACACGCCGCCTACTCGCCGCTTCGGAGGACCCGGAATCCAGGGACAAAGGATGAACAGGCCCACAGCGGTGCTCGCCGACAGCGCAACGGCGCCCATCATGAGAGACCAATATCCCCAGCCCGCAAAGCCAAAGGCAATGGACGCAAGCACGCCGACGGCCCTGGCGATGATGTCGTTTTTTGCCAGTGCCGTGAATCGCATGGCACGCCGCAACAGCGAGGCATGAATAATCGGCAGTGCAGTGAGAATTACCGTCAGCGAGAATCCCGCCGTCAGCGTTGCCAATGGCGGCTCGCCGTAGAACCTTGACATAAGGGGGCCGGCGGCGGCAAAACCGGCGGTCAGGAGCAGACCAATTCCAAGGCTGATCCAGAAGAGCGTACTCGCCAGGTCGTGGGTGATGTCTCTGCGCTGAAGAATCGAGTCGATGAAGCCATTAGCAGGCCCATTCATCAGCAGGAGGCTGAAGGTGGTAACCATGGTGGCCAGGCCGAAGTCGCGCGGCGTGAGCAAGCGACCGAGGACCACCGTAGCCACAATCTGGATGGCCAAAGCAATTCCGCCGGAAATCAACGTAGCGCCTGCACCGCGCACAGCCATTCGGCGCAGCGCATGACCTCCACCCGGGACGGAGGGAGCAAATGCTCCATTGGCATCAAACGGCTTCAACGCGGCTCCTGGTCAGGTGTATTCTCTCGATTCTAATGAGTCCGAGTTGCAAAAAGCCGGTCATTATTGCAACACCCGCATTCGCCTGCGCGGCACACTTTGACGCAATGGAAAGTCCATGACGACTTGGGCGCTGGTCATCCGCTCGTCGGGAACCGCGATAACGGCGAGCAGAAATCCTATCCACACCGGGCTCATCATGCGGAAGCCGGCCTCTGTACAGCTATAGATCAATCCCGCCGTCAGTAATGCGACGCGCAGCCGTCCTGCGACAGGATCGCGGTGAAACAGGGTGAGAGCATGCCTATATCCGGTGACAATGAGAACGCCAAGGAGCGTGAGGCCCTCCCAGCCGAGATTCAGATAGAGCTCGAGATAGCCGTTATGCGCTTCTTCGATGCCGTTCTGGCTGAGGCTCCAAACGGACTGCAAACGGTTTCCCATCCAAAAACTTTCGAATCCGGTTCCGAGAAACGGGTTGATATGCTGCGCGAGCACCGCGGCCCAGATCTGGGTTCTGCCGGTCAGGGTTGAATTGCGCCCGATCGACTGCAGCATTCCCCCGCCGGTATCCATAAAGAGCGCGAACAATGCAACTCCCGTAGTGCCCGCAACCAGCAGGAATACCGCGGCGGGCCTGCGCTCCACCCAGCGGGTGGAAACCATGACCATGACGATTCCCGCAAGGCCGAGACACGACAACGATGTCATGGAGTCAGCCTTTTTAATGAGCCATACCGCCATGACCATCACGACGGCCTGCACGATGAGCAGCTGCATCCGGTGCAGCTTGGCTCGATCCTGCCAATCACCGAGAAACGACCACAGCGCGCCAAGGCCGCAGAACATCGCTGTCACCCCAAGCAGGTTCTTGAAGGTTGTGACGCCAAAGTACATAGTGACCTGATCGATAGGGTCGTAGCTGCTGCCCATGGAGGGGAGAAAGACGATGAACAAAATTGAGAGGGGCAGCAACAAGAAGCCCACACGCTCAAATATGCGCCGCATCGCCAGGGCGGGATTAGGGTCGGTGAGCACCACCAGCACCATGACCAGGTCCCCAATCGCCTTGATCCAGCGCTTCATCGCGACTGGCGGCGAGTCGGCCCACATCACGCTCAGGCCGCAATAAAAGAAGAACAGCAGAACGGGTAGATTGGCTTGCAAAAAGCTCTTCATCCGCACCCAGCGGCGATTGAGCACATAGACACCGGCCACGAGCAAAAGAGCGTAGTAGGTGGCATCGAGTGGACTGCCTTCGGTGTACCGGTCCTCGAGCGTGACCTCGCGATTCACGTGCAGCCACATGGATACCGGCCGCGACGAGATGATCAGCAGCCACAGGAGCGGGATCCAGAGCGCCTTCGACGTCGTGGCATTCTTTTCGTGCGCGAAGTAGAACAGTCCGGCGATCAACGCCACGGTGAGGATGATGCCGATGACACTCATTGCGCGTCGAGGAAGAGCCGGTGGATGTACTCGAGATTGAGCAGTTTGTGAATGACCGGAGTACAGGTCGATTCCCCGGAAAGATGCTGCTTCACCATCGCCTCAACCGCGCTGCGGTTCAGGTAGGGACGCGAAAGGGTTCTCGAATCCAGGAGCATATCGCGAATATATCCGGCCAACGATTGCCGGTACCAGAGGCCAAAGTGCGCAAACTTATGCAAGCCGACGAAGTTCTTTTCCAGAACGCGCCCCAACAGGGTGCTGTCGAGCCTGGTGAGCCACCGCGGGTCCCCGTGTTCGAGCGCGTATTCGGCGCGCATGGTGAGGCGGTGGATCAACTGGCTGGCTTCTCCCGCCAGCTTTCCGCCGGTTCCGGCAAAGCCCAGGTCGGAGCGAATGCGGCGCAGCTTGGGATCCCCATCCTCAATCAGCTGCACGCGAAGATCGTTGTTGGCCAGGGTGGAGGCGGGAGCGCGATACAGGATCTGGATCAGATCGTTGTCGATGTAGGGCGTGCGCAGCGTGACCTGAGACAGTTCAACAGCCATCAGGCCATGAAAGTGCCAGGATGTCTGCTGCGTAGTGGCCACGGTGAGCGCGTGGCCCTGCATACTGCGTGCGAAGGTGTCACCGCAGGCCGCCACATGGGCGTGAAACTCGGGAGTGAATAAGCCAGGCGTCGCGGCCGATGGCCGGAACACCGTCTTGTGGCGCAGGACCTGGTCTCCAGCATTGCCGGACATGCGGATGGGAGCCACCTGCCGCACCAGCTGATTTACATACAGGTCCGCGGCATGCTGCACCCCTCCGCATCCATCGGAAAGGTAGACGGCGCGCTCAGCATATTCCGGAAATTTCGCGAGGAAGGCGTCGCCCACGGGAAATACCTGGTGCGATTGTCCGCAGAGTGACGCCACCCGGCGCGCAATCCTTACATCGCGGCACTCCTGCAGCGATCCTCCAAAGGTGTAGCACGGCAAACTCTGCGGTTCCGGCTTTTGCCAAGCCAGAATCATCCGCGTATCAAGGCCGCCGGTAAGGGAAAGCCCGATTTGGCCGGGGTTGGAAAAAAAGAGCGACAGGTTATGGCCGAAGGTCTCGCGAACCATTTCGTAGTAAGGTCCGGAATCCATGATCGACTGGCTCTCCCACTCCCGCCGGTCGAAGTACTGGGCTCGCCGCTGCAGGGCGCCGCCGCGGAATACCCAGGCCGATGCACAGGGCAGCACCCGGATTCCTTTGAAGATTGTCCGATCCTCCAGCGTGCAGCCGCAGCCGACAAGCTCACCCAGGCTCTGCTCGTCGATGGCCCGCAGCTCCGGCATTACCGCCAACAGCGCCTTGGCTTCCGCGGCGAAATAGAATGCGTCCGCGGCTTCGTGGTAATACAAGCGGCGCATCCCGAATCGATCATTGAACAGAGTGACGGTTCGACGCGTACGATCGGCAAGCAAGCCCTGAAACTGGCCGTTCAATCCGATCGGGAAGCGAGGATCTTCTTCGGCCTGGTGAATCAGATGAGCATGCGCTCCTTCTTTGACCTCGTGTCCACGCCGTTTCAGCTCTCGCCCAATCCATGGATCAGAGAACTCGTCGCCGGAAAACAACAGGGCCTTGTCACCCGTTTCGTTGCGCAGGGGCGCCTGGCCGCTAAACGCCTCCGTGCGTTCCACCCAGCCGGCATAGAGCCCGAGCTCTTCATCGATCCATGTGCCGCTCACGTAAAAGGACTCATGGCGCATGGATGCGACCATGCGCCGTAACTCCTCGGTCGCGAGCGCACGCGGCTTGTTCGAGATAATTCCTACAATTCCTGGCATAGTTGGGGAATCTCTATGTACTGGCCTTGGCGGACTGATGCGATCGGTTGTACCACTTGCCGCGTAGTTCGCGGAGCTTTTCGCCCATGTCTTGCGGCAGACGGTCCACAAAGCGATGATGTAATCCGAGTTTCAGGGCGATGTGGCCCCACGGAGTGAGTGGAACGTAGTAACGCGGCAGGTTTACGCGTCCGAATCCATTGCGCTCTTTGAAGTCGGTAAGATTGTCCCGCTCGCGCTTTCCGTACGCATAGTGCGAATACACGATGTTGCGAATCCCGCGCGCGGCCGCCGACCGCACCGCTTGCATCATCAAGGCATTGGTCGGCGCCTTGTCGCGATGGCTGATCTTGGAAATGATATTCATCAGCCCCGCCTGTGCGCCGTCTTCATCTGCAACCATTTTGATGAAGCCGATCAACTCATCACCGAGATAGGCGCCCACGAACGTGCTGTATTCCAGATAGGTGGCAGCCTCGCGGTAGACCGTATCCAGGTCTTTGCCAAAGTGCGGATAGCGCCGGCCCTGCCGAACGGGAGTCTCGTTATAGATCTGCCAGATTCCGCCGACCAGGTCGCCGCCGAATGGCACCTCGCGTAGCACGACACCTTTTTTCTCCGCCTGCTTGGCCTTATTGCGGGCCTTGAATCCGATCGTCTTCTCCCACCAATTCTCGAACGTCGAAATCGGCAATACCGCCAGGTTCTCCCACTCCATGTGGTATGGGTACTTGGGAGCGGTTTCAACAATCGTTTGCGTAAACGTGAACAGGTCGATGCGCTGCCCCGAGGCACGCAGCGCCTCCATCATGGCAGTGGGCTCGTTCACGAACTGGTACATGTCGGCGTCAAGCCGCGCGATACGCACCAGTCCGCCTGCTACCCTGACCTCTTTGTTGCAAACCCGCATTGCGACCTCGCTTATAAATTGATTGACTCTAATCTCCGCGCTCTACTACTCGCTTACGTACTCTTCGCGGATTGGATTGATCTTCATGCTCTGAAGCAGCTTGCCCGCATGGTCACAAAGCTTGACCAACAACGTCATGAAATGGCTTTGCCCCATTAACAACGCAACCGGCAGCATGAGTGTGTACAACGGAACCGCGATCATCGACTTGACGAGTTTTGCGGTTCCGCAGTCCGGTTGCTGCGCCGCCGTCGCGCCCTGCAACAGAGCCTTGCGCACGTAATACCAACGGGTCCAGCGCGACGGCGGGATTACCTCGTGCACCGCCGCGTCAGTCGACCATACGAAACGGTGCCCTTGCTCGATTTTGCGACGGAAGAAATCCTGATCCTCACCGGCCCTGAACTCGGGGCGGAACGGCAGAGGATCGTTTGCCACCACCGACCGCTTGAGCAGCACATTTCCGGTGCGCGATTCCTTCCAGTTCACCTGCAGCCCGGTGGGGTTCACGTCACGGTCATAGAGGCTGCTCTTGCTGAGCCAGCGCGGCGGTTTTTGTTCGAAGTGCCGCTTTACGGGACCCAGGACGCCATCCACCTGGTACTGCCGGCACGTCATCAGCAGGATTCGCAACCAGTCGGCAACGGGAAACTCATCATCATCGATCAGCGCCAGGTAATCGCCCTCTGCGTTCGCAACCACAGTGTTGCGCGCCCGTGCAATTCCCCGATTCGGTTCGGCGCAATACTTGAGCGGCACATGCAACACGGCTTGCATCTGTTCCACCGCGGTCTTCGCCGATCCCTCTGGATCGTTGTCAGCCACCACGATTGAATAGGTGAACAGGCCCCCGGTGTTTTGCGTATCGAGATCCTTCAGCAGCCGCTTCAAAGGCTGCGGCCGCTTATATGTGCAGATGCATACGCAAATGTGCGGCACTGTCTTTTCGGCAGAATCGGTCGAGGACTTCAATTCGATCACCGGCGCGCCGGCAGGTGCTTCCGATTCGTCCAACTTTCTCCGGTCCCGCAAAAAGTACCCGCGCGCGATCGTCAACTTCGGAGCCAGTTGCGCAAGGCCCCCGGCCATCAGGAACCGGTATTCGCCGGCCCGGGCGGGATGCGTTTCGATTTCGATGTTGTATCGCCGGGCCAATTCGCAGATATCGTTCACCCGCGCCAGATCGATCGGCAGCAGATCGAAGAAATAGTCCGTGCTGCGATGGCGCCTGGTGAGCAGGCCGTCTTCCATGCTCCTGGCCCAGCGATTCAGCCGCCGCTTTTGCCCGGGCGCAAAGGAAAGATTCCGGCGCACAATCATGCCTGCCGGCAAAAGCCCCTGAAGCAGGACATTTGAGCAGAGATGCATGTGGTGGTGTCCGTCGATGCGATGTGGAGCAGCGCCGTAAAGCCGTCCGAACTCCTCCATCTGGGTCTTGACAACGTAATCGAACGACTTGGCCAGCAACGGATGAAATACGACAGGGGCATAGCGGTGAGAACGAAGGAAACGCGCAATTCTTTGTTGGTGCTCCACCAGGCTCGATGACGCCTCGCAGCCCGTAAACGGAGTGGTGAAGTTGAGATGTAAACCCGCGTCGATGTAGTGCTCGCGCGCAAGGTCGGCGGCCGGCTCAGACCATCCCATAAACACCATGGCGCTGACCGACGAAACTACGTTCCGCTGGATGCAGTCGAAGATGCGACTCGTGGCTTCAAGATTCCAGCCCCAGTCGTCCGCGTTCATGATGATCACCGGTTCGTTTCGCACCTTGCTCCCTGCAGATAAACCGCGCGCATCGACTGCGGAAAGAACGCGATCCAGGTGTGCCTCTTCCAGATTGTCAATCGCGGACTGCATACTCTCTCCAAAAGCCTATTGAGACACCTTCGCGTGAACTTGTGCCGGCGCTGCGTTACGTTTGCGGCCGGCTCCTGTTCTGAACAGCACTTGGGCAAGGTAATCCATTTGTTCTTTGCGGCGAAATGCCCGCAACTCGGCCGAAACCGGCCGGTCCACTCGCCGGGTGGCTGCCCACAAGTAACCCGCCATGAGCGCCAATCCCCGCAGCACCAGCGGCCTTTTGGTCATCTGGTACAAAGCGCGGCAAACCTCCCACACGGGATGGTTCCCAATCGCGTAGTCGCGCTTGCCGAGGTTGAAGCGCGATGCGATCGGTCCATGCTGTGCCGACCCGATCACGCGATGATGAAGGCTGATTCTGTCGGTGAACGTCCGCGTCTTCCATCCCTTCATGCGCGCCGTAATCGAAGCGATGGTGTCAATGGCGCCGCCCTTCGCGACGACATATCCGCCGATCTCCTCATAGCAGCTGCGCCGGAAGACCTGGCAGGCGCCCGAAACATTCTCGACATTCACAAAGCGATAGTCATACATCTCGCTGGTCGCGTCCTTGTAGGGCGTGCCAACGATTCCCAGTTCCGGACTTTCCGCCAGCTTCGTCAGCAGGTATTCGAAGTAGTCGTTCTCGAACGTAATGTCCGCGTCGAGACAACCGACAACGTCATAGGGCAGATCCTTCACGCGCTCCAGGCCGGCCCGGATCGCCAGCGCCTTGCCGCCAAAATGCCGTTCCGCCCGCAGCGGCATCCTAACCAGTTCTATCCAATCATGCACGTCCGCATGCAGGCTCACGATTGCATCGGTTCCATCAGTGGAACCGTCGCTGACGATCACCCAGCGCAGCGGACGCACGGTCTGCGCCACCATTGCGCGTATCGTGAACTCGATCAGGCTGGCTTCATTTCGCGCCGGCGTGACGAGCACGTAGGCCGGAAGCGCTTTGCTGCCGCTTGGGCTCGTCTCGGTCCTGGCGTAAAAATCGCCTATCAATTCAGCCGACATCAATTTGCCTTCGCTGCGAGCGAAGCCTCCACTGCCGCTGCCGTGCGGCGTCCAAATGACTGCACTGCATGAACTACGCGGGCCTGCTGCCCTGCCGTAAGCTGCGGGAACATCGGCAGAGAAAGAATCTCCGGCGCAACCCGCTCCGTTACAGGAAACGCCTGCGCTCCATAAGCCATGCCGGCGTAAGCCTTTTGTAAATGCAACGGAATCGGATAATGAATCCCCGTCCCGATCCCAGCTTGCTTCAGGTGTTCCATCATTCCTTCCCGATCGGCCACACGCACCACATAAAGGTGATACACGCCTCGCGAACACGATGGTTCGACCGGCGTCAGAATCGATGGATCGGCTGCAAACATCCGGTTGTAGCTAGCGGCAAGTTCCCGGCGCCGCGCATTCCACCCCTCCAGGCGGGGAAGCTTGGCGGCCAGAAATGCAGCTTGAATCGTGTCCAGGCGCCCGTTATACCCCTCGATGTCGTGGTAGTACTTCTTCGCTTGGCCGTGGTCGCGCAGCAGACGCATGCGGGCCGCAATCGCCTCATCGTTGGTTGTAGCCGCGCCGCCCTCGCCGAGCGCCCCAAGGTTCTTTCCGGGATAAAAGCTGAATGCTGACGCACGCCCCATCGATCCCGCGCGCATCCACCTGTGGTGCCGCTCGGAGAAATACTCAGCTCCATGTGCCTGGCAGGCGTCTTCAACCACCGTGAGCCCGTTGGCTTCCGCCAGCCGCAGAATGCCATCCATGTCCGCCATCTGCCCATACAGATGGACGGGCACAATCGCGGTAACCGGCCGGCGGCTGCGCAGGCTAACGAGCCTGCCATCCGCGTCGCGCGTGCAGTGCACCTTCAGATATGTCTCCAGCGCCTCAACCGACATGTTGTAGGTGCCTTCGTCAATGTCCACAAACTCCGGCAATGCGCCCGCCTGCGAAATGGCTTCGCCCGTTGCAATAAATGTATTCGGGACAGTTAGCACCACATCGCCCTGTTCAATACCGCACGCCATCAATGCAAAGCGCAGCGCATCCGTTCCGCTGTTGACGGCCACCGCATGGTCCGCCTGGCAAAACTCGGCGAACGCCTTCTCGAAATCGTGCACCGGCGACCCGCCGACAAAGCTTGCCGTGCGCAGACAGCGACGAAACGCCGTCACCAGTTCCTGTTCCATCTGAAGGTGCGGGGTCACCAGGTCAAGAAACGGAATCGGCGCCTCGGCCACAGGTTCCGCCTCGATCATGCGCATGATCCGCGCCGGGTTCCCTGCTACCACCGCGTTGGCCGGAACATCCTTCGTCACCGTGCTGCCCGCGCCCACAATGGCGTTCTCGCCTACCGTTACGCCCGACAGCAAAGTCGCGCCAGATCCGATCGACGCGCCTTTCTTAATCACGGTGGGCTCGACGGCCCAGTCGGCCTCCGTCTGCATGCTCCCATCGGCATTGGTGGCTCGCGGATAGCGGTCATTGGTAAACATCACACCATGACCGATGAAGACGTTGTCCTCGATTCTCACGCCTTCGCATAGAAAGCTGTGACTCGAAATCTTGCAGTTGCTGCCCACGGTGGCGTTCTTCTGGATCTCGACGAACGCGCCAATCTTCGTTCCATCGCCGATCGAGCAACCATAGAGATTGATGAACTTCGAGAGCTTGACTCCCTCTCCGAGCCGCACATCGTCGGCGATGCAGTTATAGGTGTTCATAAATAAACCAGCGCTCCCCTCTTGGCCAGCGAGTCGCTCGCTGCTTCCAGCATCCTCACCACGCGCAACCCCGCCTTACCATCATTAAAGGGATCGTCGCCGCTCTCGATGCATTCCACGAAGTACTTCATCTCCTGCTGTAGTGCCTCTACCGGCTCAAGCCGCGGAGCCCACATGTCGCCTGAGCGATAATTCACCAGCAGCTTGTGAATGCCCTCCTGGGTCTCGGTCTTCACGCCGCGGTCGTACACGCGAACCTTCTCGTCGGCAACCAGGTCATTCCACACCACCATCTTCTTTTCGCCGCCAATCAGGGTCATGCGCACCTTCACCGGCGACAGCCAGTTCACGTTGATGTGCGCAATCACCTTGTTGGGAAAGTAGAGGGTCATGTAGGCCACATCTTCGTGCTCGTTCAAATGCTTTTCCCCGGTGGCTGCCACCGCCTCCGGATCGCCCTCAATCAGGTGGTCCATGATTGACAAATCATGCGGGGCCAGGTCCCACAGCACATTTACGTCGTGTTGCAGCAGGCCCAGGTTCACGCGCGTCGAGTCGTAATAGTAAAGATTGCCGAGCGAACCATCGTCGATCATCTCCTTCATCTTCCGCACCGCGCCCGTAAACAGGAACGTGTGGTCGACCATGATCTTCAGGTTGCGCTTCTGCGCCAGCTCCACCAGTTCCTCGCCCTGCGCAGAGTTGAGGGTGAACGGTTTCTCGACAAACACATGCTTGCCATTCAGCAGCGCTGCCTTGGCAAGCTCGTAATGCGTCCACACCGGCGATACGATTGCCACCGCGTCGATGCGGGTCGAGGCCACCACCTCCGTCGGACATGACGTCACCTGCGTCCCCGGATGCGCCTTTTGCGCGCGCTGCCGCGCGCCGGCGTCCAGGTCTGCGATCGTGATGACCCGGGATCCTTCCAGGCTCACGAGATTCCTGACGACGTTCGGGCCCCAGTAACCGTAGCCGATGACACCAAAATTCACGACAATCTACCGTTTCTTCAGGTCATGAGAAAGTGGTTGCGCGGCCCGGCATCAAGAGAAGGGAAACCTGCCGGCCGCGCTCATCTTTCCAGTTGCAAAACCGGCCGCGACAATTTCCGCGACCGACAAACTCAATATGCGCCAGAGCCCTTGATCACGGCTGCCGGCGTCATTAGCAGAATCTTCAGATCAAGCCAGAGCGACCACGAGGTTGCATACCTCAAGTCGAGCCGCACCATCTCGTCGAACTTCACCGTGCTGCGGCTCGTAACCTGCCACAAACCGGTGATGCCGGGCTTTGCCTCCAGAATCCTCCGCCGGTGCCACGTCTGATACGCCGCCAGTTCGTAGGGAATCGCCGGACGCGGTCCCACCAGCGACATATCGCCCAACAGCACATTGATGATCTGCGGCAACTCGTCAAGGCTGAGGCGCCGAAGCCACTTTCCAATCGGAGTGATGCGGCGGTCGTTGGTCAGCTTGTACACGCCCGTGCCATCGCCGTTGGTCGGTGGCGCCTCATTTCGGATCAACTTCATCACGTAGTCCTTGTGCACGCTGTGATCGTTCTGCGTGTACATGGAACGAAACTTCAGCACCGTAAAGAGCCGGCCATATTGCCCTACACGTTCCTGCCGGAACAGCACGGGCCCCTTCGATGTCAGCTTGATCGCGGCGGCAATCGCCAGAAACACCGGCGAAAGCAGAGTCAGTCCGACGGCGCTCACCGCCATATCGATACTGCGCTTCACCAGCAGAAGCGACCGCTTGCGGCTTCCGGGCTCCATCAGGTCGGGATACAGCGCCACATTGGTCGGTCCCTTGGGGCTCGACTGATCCCAGTCATCCGGGAAAAAGTGAAACGACAAGTTCACCTGGTTGAACTGGTCAAAGGTAAGCTCGTCGCGAAGCATCGAACTGATCCTGTTCAGAATTGTGGTCAGGATCAGGTCCTTGTCGGTGAGCATCAGGGCGGTGAACATCACTCCCAGCGTCGAGCGCTCCCGGTACCACCCAATCGTGTCGGTGTCCCGGCTGCAGCCCATCAGCACCGGCGTCATGCGCTCCAGGACAAGCAGGCTTTCTTTCGAGTCCGGATTGCTACCCACGTCCACCAGCATCAACAGGAACGGCTCCTTCGAACGCTCGCTCCTCTTGCGCTCCACGGTAATGGTCCGCTTGAAATTCTTCTCGCTGAGAATCTCTCGTTCTGCAATCGAAACGGAGTCGAAAAACGGATTGTCTGTAACCGGGACATTATCAATGCGCAACGATCTCACGACCTACGCCTCACATTCGGTGTAGCTATATACTTCATCTCGATCCGGCCGGATGAGTGCATTCGACATATTCATAAAAACCACGCTGCGTCAGGCGTTCAACCAGGAAGCAAACTTCCCCAGACTTCCTGGCTGTAGCCACCCCCCCAGAACCGGCCTCCCGGCAACGCGCGCGTGGCGCACAACCCCTCTTGAATATGCCTGAATCATAGGATCGCCCGATAAACCGGCACAATGACCCGTTTGTGCTAAACCGGAGGCCAAAGGTATCCGGAACGACACGGTACTGGGGGTAGCCGATTTTTCAGGCTCCCCATCGCTGTTAGATCGCTATGATGAACTGCACCAGCCTCATACCGGTACTCTCGCGCACCACTCGGTATGTCTGCTCGCGCGCACACACCATCACCAGTCCGTTCGCGCGGCGACATATGCGCGAAGAAAGTTGTCCGACTGGTAAATAGTCTGCAGACCGCAAACAGCGGCGTGATTACAACACGATTTGCCGGCTTGTGCAGAATCGCTCGATCGGCCCCGTGAGGCAGGCAATGATGGCCGGGGCACGGCGAGTGAGAATTATCCTAACGGTGCCAGAACTTCGTCTTTGCGCTGACCGCCGGCGCCGGAGCAGTGTCCCACTTGATCGCATACTTCGACAGGACTTTCGCGATCTCGCTTGCCGGAACGATAGTGGCAATAATCTCTCGCCCTTCGGCGATTTCACTTACGATCCCCTGCAATGCCCCGTCGCTTGCGCGAAAGAGCGGAGCGCCGCTGTTGCCGGGATTGATCTCCAGTCCGGCCCGGTAAATGGGCACCAATTCCGTGTCGCCGCTCTTCTTGGCTTCAACCAGGTTGGTTGAGCCCGCTTCCAGCTTAATGGATCCAGTACTCGCGATCAGGCCCGCGGAATACTCCGGAAAACCAAATGCAAAGATTGCCTCGCCCGCAGAAGGGCGTTGTACATCGAGTTTCACCTCGCGC
This sequence comes from uncultured Acidobacteriota bacterium, assembly GCA_963846375.1. Lineage (GTDB taxonomy): Bacteria > Acidobacteriota > Terriglobia > Terriglobales > Acidobacteriaceae > Telmatobacter. The sequence goes on along the minus strand of CAWJVV010000001.1, from coordinate 202,147 downwards.
GCTCCCTGTCTGCCCGACCGGCCCTGGTCATCGATTGATACGAACGCTTGTTCGCCCCCTTCGGGCTCCAGAACGGCCAGGTCATGTTCCGCATCGATGGCCTTGATCGAAGCCCGTGAGGCGCCGCCCATACTTTCCGCGTGGGCTTTCACGTATTCGGCGTTCCGGGCAGCTCCCGCTACCATCACCTCCGACTTGATTCCAGAGCTCTCCAGCGTCTGTGACACCACGTTTGCATCCCGCGCCACATGGGCAGCCGTCAGAACGTCCCCGGCGTCGTTGATCCGCACGCCCGTCCCGATCACGCAGAAGTCGCTTTCTTCAAAACACCGCTTCAATTGTTCCGATACCCGCTCGCTGTCGTCCGTGTGGGTCAAGTGGATTTCAATCTTGACCACGGATTGCTTCGTGTCATAGGCAATTGGCGGCAACTTCTGCTGAGTAACCAGCAGTGGGGCGAACATCGCGAACAGAACCATGAAGATGCCGTATCGGGGAGCGCGCGCCATCAGTCCTCCTCAACTCGTGGGATTCCAGTGCGAGTTGGCCGTGGGGAACGGCCGGGGTCTTCTCTTTCAGACCAAGGCATGCGCCGTGCAAGGGGAAGTACAACAACATCATGGTTTCACGAACTTCGGCCTTGCGCAATCGGCAACACGCCGTTTCAAGCCCATCCGCGGCAATCGCTCGTTACCTTTTTCCGAATTATTTGTTGCAACAACTAACCTGCCTCGTGCATCCTTTAACTAACGCTGGATTGCGATTGTCCTTTCGAAAGCGGATCTCGCATGCGCGTGCCCTACCGGGCGATCTCATTCCCTCGCTCTCTGAAAGGAAATCCTCGATGAAGTCATTCGTCCTTGCTCTCGGCCTCGTTAGCCTTGCTGCTCCTTTGGCGGGTGCCCAAACCTCCACCTGGGCCATCGACCCGAATCACAGCGAAGTCGATTTCACCGTCCGCCACATGGAAGTTTCTAACGTCCACGGCCGCATCGGCGGCGTTAAGGGCAACATCGTCGTCAACGACGCCGACGCCACAAAGTCCACTGTCACCGTAACCATCGATGTCAACACCATCGACACCGGCGTCTCCGGCCGCGACGCCGATCTCAAAAGCCCCAACTGGTTTGACGTCGCCAAGTTCCCCACCGCCAACTTTGAAAGCACCACCGTCACTGTTTCCGGAGCACACATGAAGATCGACGGCAACCTCACGCTCCACGGCGTGACGCGGCCGGTCGAACTGGACGTGGATGGGCCCAGCCCAACGGTTCCTGGCATGGATCACAAACCGCACTCCGGCTACTCCGCCACCACCACCATCAAGCGCAAGGACTTCGGCGTGGGCGCAAACGCCCCCACCACCGTCGTCAGCGATGAAATCAAACTCACCATCGACCTTGAAGTCGCCAAGCAGTAGCGCGCATCCGCTGCCGACGGGCGGCATCCAACGTCTCGGTCCGTTGGCTGCCCGCCGGCGCAGTATTAAGTACTCGGAGCCTTCAGTGCCTAAGTTGCAAAACGAAATCGCTCAGCAGCGTCCCTTCACCAGCCCCGCTGAAGAAGCTCTGCTGAACCTGATGCGCACTGCCGACTGCGTTAACCGTACCGCGCAACGCATCACGCGCAGATGGGGAATCACGTCCACGCAATACAACGTGCTGCGCATCCTGCGGGGCGCTCATCCTGAAGGGCTGACATGCTCCGCCATAGGCGACCGCATGATCACGGCCGATCCCGACATTACTCGCCTTCTGTCCCGCCTGAAGACTCTCAAGCTGGTTCGCCAGCAGCGCGACAAGCGCGATCGCCGCGTGGTCTGGACGAACATCTCTCCGGCCGGTCTCGAACTGCTCGCGGAGATGGATCCCACAGTTCAACGAATGCCCGCGGAAATCCTCGGCCATCTCAATGATGCTCAAATCGGCGAATTCATCCACCTGCTGGAGCTCGCAAGAGCGCCTTGCCACGGCGGCAGCGTTCCCGTCAGTTGCGATGGAAGTGGCGATGGGGAAGGAAATGCGTGTTCGCCCGATACACGGGCGATTGAAGCTTAGAGGGTTTTAGAATGGTTGTGGATCGGAACGCGCTTCTAGCGTGCCATCCGGGCAACCACCTCTTCGTCAGCTTCCGAGTGAATGATCTTGTTGTGCAGGCAATATAGCGCCAATTCCAGCCGATCGCTCACACCCAGCTTGTCGTAGATCTTGCGGAGATAGTTCTTGATCACCTGCTCGGTCGTGCCCAGCTGGAACGCGATCTCCTTGTTCCGCTTGCCTTGTGTAATGCAGGTGATGATCGACATCTCCTTTGGCGACAGCCGCGGCTGAGTCCGCGGGCTTACCAGGGATGCTGCCTGCGCCCGGTATGCCTCGATAACCCAGGTCACGGACTGGTTGTCGATCCACGTCTCTCCCGCCGCAATGCGACGCACGCAGCGCACCAGCAGATCCGGCGATATCGAGCGGGAGATGATGCCCCGCACGCCCCGGCGGTAGAGTTCCACGGTGTGGCTCTCATCGCTCGCAACCGCTTGCACGATCAGCTTCACATCGGGAGCCGAACGCAGAAGTTCCGGAATGGCATTTGCCGATCCGGCCAGCAGCGCTCCTTCCAGAAGCACCACGTCGGTTGGATAGCGTTCGATTGCGGCACGCAGATTTTCCAGCGAGTCTGCCTGCGCCACGACACGCAGATCATCTTCCAGAGCAAAAATCTTGCGAATGCCTACTCTGTAAATTGCTTGAGAGTCCGCAAGAATAATGCGGACCGCGCCAGGCTTCACGTGCCCGTCAATAGGTTCTACACCTGGAGATTCGTCCAATGTATCCATAAGCTCTTAATGAGCGCCCAGCACTAAGATTGCTACTGCTCTACAAATTGATACTCATCAATCGTAGCTGCAACATGCGACTGAGATTGGCTCATGGAGCAGCGTACCACACGTCCATGGCAGTCTACTAGCACATCATGGGGAATACCCAGGACGCCGCCCGGCATCCGAAGGGAAAAATGAATGCCCTCTCCCACCTTCAAAGGGCTGCTCATTTCGAACAAAACGCCGCTGGCCGAAACGTTGCGGGTAAGCGCGGTGTGCTCGGCCGTGCCCGCCGAAACCACCACCGGAAGGGTCAGGGGAAAGCGCACCGCACAGCGAACTTCCTGGGGCTTTTCCGATGTCTTTTCAGACGCTTGGGGAGACGGGACTACCGAAATCCCGCTTTTAATCTCTTCATTCATAATTCAACGTTCCTGCGCGCCCGGAAGGGACCTGCGCAAAATCACTGTAGTGGAAAATGGGGTCAAAACCTAGGAACCAAAGTTTCTTATTAAGTAACCGCCCGTTAATCGACTTGGTACAGGCGTTAATCACCCATAAGTTGCAATTACGGTTTTTCTGCAAACGCTTCCTTTTTTTAATGGGCCGGCGGCAGCTTGGGTTGAAGCCCCGAATACCACCCTGAATCTGCTCGCCTTTCTATACTGGGGTCTGAGTGCATCTCGCCTCGGAGACCTTCTGGCATGGACAACACGACCATGGCCCGCCTGCTTGAGCAGACGGCCGATCTGATGGAAATCGACGGTGCGGACAGCTTTCGAATCCGCAGTTATCGTCGCGCCGCCGAGGCCGTCGAGCAAACCACCGTCGACTTGATGGAGGCCAGCGGCGACGTCGCGCGCCTGCTCGCCATTCCCGGCATCGGCAAAAGCATGGCAGCCAACCTCCAGGCCATCGCCACCACCGGTTCCCTGCCCCTCCGCGACGAACTCGTCGCCAAGTACGGAGCGAGCATTCTCGAACTGATGAAGCTTCCCGGCATGGGTCCAAAAACCATTGCGCTCTTCTGGTCGGCAGCACAGATCAACAGCATCGACCTGCTCGCCGACGCTATCGACAATGGCAAGCTCGCCGAGCTGCCGCGCATGGGACAGAAACAGTTAGAGAAGATTAAAAAAGGCATCGACGATTACCGCCGCAGCGCCGGGCGATTCCGCATCGACCAGGCACAGGAGGCCGCCGATCGCCTCGAGCTTTATCTCCTCGCCTTCAAGGGCTTCGAACGTGTTACGCCCGCCGGCTCGCTTCGGCGCGGCCGCGAAACCGCCGGTGATCTCGACCTGCTCGTCACCGGACCTGCATGCGCGCCGCAAAAGACAGCCGAAGCCGTCGAATATGTCGCGGCTTATTCCGGCATCGCCGACCTGATCGTCAAGGGTGAAAACAAGGTCAGCTTTCACATCGCCGGCGGCATGCAGGTGGATGTGCGCCTCCTGCCCAACGAGTGCTACGGGGCTGCCCTTCAATACTTCACCGGATCCAAGGCCCACAACGTGAGTCTGCGCCAGCGGGCATTGAAAATGGGTTACACGCTCAGCGAATGGTCGCTGGCCCGGCTCGACGATGAGAGCGTCGTCGTCGCCTCCGCGACCGAGGAAGAGATCTACTCAGCCCTGGGCATGGACTGGATGCCGCCCGAGATGCGCGAGTGCCTGGGGGAAATCGAAGCTGCCGCCGCGCATTCCCTGCCTCGGCTCATTGAGGAGAGCGATATCCGCGGAGACGTGCACATGCACACCACCGCGACCGACGGGCGCAACTCGATCCGCGAGATGGCAGAAGCTGCTTTGGCTGTTGGCCTTCAGTACATCGCCATCACCGATCATTCCAAGGCGGTGGCCATGACTTTCGGCCTGGACGAGAAGCGCGCGCTCGAGCACATGCAGCGTATCCGCGAAGTCGACCGCGAGATGGAAGGCCGCATCCGCATCTTTACCGGCATCGAGGTGGACATCTTGTCGGACGGCTCACTCGATCTTGACGACGAGGTGCTGGCGCAGATGGACGTGGTCATTGCCAGCATTCACTCGCGCTTCGATCAGAGCCGCGAGGAGACCACGGCGCGGGTGCTGCGAGCGATCGAGAACCCGAATGTGCGCATCCTCGGTCATCCTACCGGGCGGCAGATCCTGCGGCGCGAGCCGATCGCGATTGATCTCGGCGCGGTGATGCGGCGTGCCGCCGAGCTCGGAGTCGCCATGGAGCACAACGCTTCACCGGAGCGCCTCGACCTCAGCGACCGCGACCTGCGACTCGCCAAGGAGCTCGGCTGCAAGATCGTCATCAACACCGACTCGCACGATACGAAGGATCTGCGGAAGCTGAAGTACGGAATCCGGCAGCTGCGCCGCGCGTGGCTGGAGCCTAAAGATGTGCTCAATACGTTGCGCGCGGAGGAGTTTCTCGCGGCTCTTCGTCCGAGGGCGGGGGTGTCAGCGGCGCGATGATCGGGTTCAGCTGCGTGCAATAAAAAAATCGGGGAACTCTATTGGATTCATGGGGATGCACGCAGGTTTATGATCGAGTGTGATTTGAATCACTGGCATTCCATTGCAATTTGCAATAGGCGACGTTCTGAGGTCAAAGATCGTTGAGCAGGGATGCGGGGACACAACTCCTGCCGGTTCCTGGGAACCCTTTCTGGAGTATGCGGCGGTTGCGGTGCGGAAGCCTGTGACTGCGCTCACGGGTGGCGGTGACAAGAGACTGGAGCCGAATTTGGAGGACCTTCTTGGTAAGCCTCTATGATTCCTCCATGCTTTCGCGTTGCTTTCTGACAAGGCTGGTCGTGTGGAGAGTTTTGCCTCTGGTGCTGGCTTTGGCAACGCAGCTCGGCCTGGCGCAGCGAGTGTCGCAGTGGCGCTCCGGGCTCAGTGAGATCAACGAAGGCTGGGCGACGCACGAGGGCGACGATCTGCAGTGGGCGCGGCCGGACTTTGATGACAGAGCCTGGCAGCAGGTGGACATTGAGGACATGGGCCCGGCGCGGCCGGGTTGGCGCTGGTTTCGCAAACGCGTGAATGTTGGCCCAGATCACTCCAATCTGCGTCTTCTGATCTCGGGCGGCGATGGCACGTATGAGTTGTTCGTGAACGGAGCGCGTGTCGAAGGCCCAAAGATCAAGTCCGCATTCAAGGTGAGCCGCCCCACCGAGGTGGTATTCGACTTGAGCGAACAGGGTGGTGAATTCGCGATTGCACTGCGAACTCATGCGCCCGCAAACTACAGCGCGTATCATCTGCCGCTCATCCTCTCGATCACCCTGGGCATGCCGACGAGCATCGACTATGAGCGCCAGGCTCTGGAAAGCCAGCGCATGTATGCGCTGATCCCATCGCTCGGAATCAATCTGCTGTTATGTGCGATGGGCCTAGGTGGCCTCGCGCTCTACCGCAGCCAGCGGGGGCAGCGGGAGTATCTGTTCCTCGGCTTTTATCTCCTGACGGTGGGAGCGGCCAACTGCTTCTGGATTCCGCAACAAGGGGGGATGCTTCCAACGTCGGCCAACTACTGGATCGCCGATCCGCTGATCTTCGTCTTCACCGTCCTGCAGATCGAGTTCACATTCAGCTTTGCGCGGGTGAGGCCCAGCCGCGCGTGGCGTTTTTACGAAGTGGCGCTCATGGCGCCGATGCTGCTGATTCCCGCAGTCTGGACGGGCCATATTTCATTCGACGTGTACGCGCTGGTGGAGGCCGTTGCGATTTTGCCCGCAGGGTTACTGCTTCCGGTGATGCTGCTGGTGTGGTATCGGCGTGGGAACCGCGAGGCCGGCTGGCTGATTTTGCCCAGTCTTCTGCCCACATTCACATTGTTTCTCTTCGACCTGGGCGGCGCCTTGTCGAGCATTGGGTGGGCCCAGTTCGGCATTCTGCTTGAACCAGTGCCGCTCGGCCCGGCGCAGTTCCAGATCGGCGATCTGGGAGAGCTTTCCTTTCTTTTTGCTATGGCGTTCGTGATGTTCTTCCGCTTCACGCGCGTGAGCCGGGAGCAGGCGCGCACTGCAGCCGAGCTTGACGCCGCGCGCGAGATTCAGCAGCGGCTGGTGCCGGCCACGCTTCCGAGCGTTGCGAACTATGCGATCGAGACTGCCTACTTTCCCGACAACGAAGTGGGCGGCGATTTCTACCAGGTTCTCACCCGGCCTGACTGCTCGACGCTGATCATCGTTGGCGACGTGAGCGGGAAAGGCCTGAAGGCCGCGATGACGGGAGCACTCGCCATCGGGGCGATCCGTACGCTCAACCAGCAGTGTCTCTCTCCCGCGCCTCTTCTCTCGGCACTGAACCAGCAACTATTGCAATCGCAGGAGAGCGGTTTTGTCACATGCCTCTGCGCGCGGGTTCTCGCGAACGGAGAAATCACGATTGCCAACGCCGGGCATCTCGCGCCCTATCGCAATGGCGCCGAGGTTGCGATTGAATCCGGCCTGCCGCTGGGGATCGTGAGCGCGGCCGAATATGTGGAATCGACGCTGCAACTGAATCGCGAAGACACGCTTACGCTGCTTTCCGACGGCGTGCTGGAAGCGCGGAACAGCGAAGGGGAACTGTTTGGATTCGATCGCACGCGTGGCGTGAGCAAACAGTCGGCCAACCAGATTGCGGCCGCGGCGCAGGCGTTCGGGCAGGAAGACGACATTACGGTGCTCACGCTGCACTTTGGCGGCTGAGGCAGTTTGTTGAGGGGCGTTGCCGAATGGCATCTTTGGGAAGCGCGCTGGTGTCGAGCCATGAAGACTCCAAAACGGGTTACTTCACAATTGGCCACCATGCACCAACGATCTTGCGCAAGCTGTGGTTTGGTTGGCCGAACGCCGCGCAGAGCTTGGATGGTACGATTTCAGAACGCTATGAATAGCATTTACAGAGTGTTTTTCCACCAAGGACAGGAACTCGGCCTCAAAACCCATGTTTTAAAAGGAAAAGCATGGGTCGATTCCTCCGGGTTGCATGTGGAAGGTCCCGGTGGCACTTCGTTTGTTCCGACGGCCAACATCAATGAAGTTGAGATGTTCCGCCTTCACGGTTTAGGGCGCGTAATCCGTCTCGATCATCAAGACGGCAGGCTGTATCTCTCTGTCACTCGTTTAATGATTGGGCAGTTCGCCTTCATCAATTTTTTCAAGACGGGTGAGCTTCACAAAATTCTCGCAGGTCTAGCAAAGATCAGTTGAACACTGCCCCACAGCGTTCACCTCTGGAACCCAAGGTGAGCCAGCTTGTTGCATCTCGACAGTGCCGTGTCTGTTGTCGAAAGAGTTATTGAAGAGTGGCCCACTACTCGCCCGCGACGATGATCGTTGAGTCAATCGAAAGGTTCTGCCAAGGAAAACCGCAGTCGATAAAATGCATTCATGCCAGCATCCTTCGCAATACGGGATTATCCAACCGGCATCTCTGTTCGCGTCAAAGAGTCCAGAAGGACATGGAGTGCTCTGGCCACCCTTGTTGCCGGGAGCGTCTTCCTCTACCTTGTCTTCCATACGAAAGACGAACCGCAAGCGTATTTGCTTGTTGTTGGAGCTCTATGTGCAGTGGTGATAGTGAAGGACATCGTTTCCTCTCTGCGTGGCACTGCGGTGGAGCTACTGGTCACCAACCTCGAATTCGTGAGCCATGGTCACGCACCTGAAGACTACACGCCGTCCACAATCGCGAGGGCAGACATCTATAACCTTGAGTTTCGTGAAGCCTCCGGTGGTCCTGACGGTCCCCGGCTCCCTAAAGGACTCTACGTCGGCCATCATCGCGGGGGACCTGGGCCGGGAACATCAAGTACCTGCGTTCTGCCCCATATTGACAAAGACCAGGTCATGAAGGTCATCGAAGCGATCTACCGTCGCTTCCCGGATACCGGAAAGCTACCAGAGACGGGAGCATTCGAGCCCTATCTCATTTCACTGAATCTGAGTACTGCCGAGAGAAATGATCGTGCTTCCGCCGAGTAGCTGGTGTATCACCGCGCACTCTGATGTAACCAAAAGCAACCGCTGATCCTTCGACTGTGCTGCGCTTCGCTCAGGAAGACAGATCATTGAAGGTTCGAAGCGGGAGGATGACGGCCTGTGCGGAGTTTTCGCCAGGTCGGCGCGGACTTGGAAGTCCGCGCGACAGCCGGCTAGGAAGCCGGCGCTACTTTTTCGAAGCGGAGAGTTACCGTGCATGCGGAAGTTTGCAAAAGCAACGGCAAGAACAACTGCGGATTCCTCCGCTGCGCTGCGGAATGACACGTCTGTGGAAGGAAGGGCCATTGAGCGCGATTGCGGCACGACTGAAGTCGTGGCCATTGCAAAGCATGCCGATGGGCGCCCGCCTCCACGCCACGTTTCGTTCTCTTCTGCGCGGAGGGCGTTGACGGGGTTGATGGCGGACGCGCGGCGCGAGGGCAGGTAGCTGGCGATCTCGCCAGGTCGGCGCGGACTCGGAAGTCCGCGCGACAGCCGGCTAGGAAGCCGGCGCTACTTTTTTCGAAGCGGAGAGTTACCGTGCACCCTTCCTTTACCACTTGGTAAAGTACGATGCACGATCACTTGCCCCGAACAATCACGTGCTGCGAGCTATCGGCGAACCTTTTAATCGAGATAGCGCATGATCAGCAATCGTGCTTCTTCGGTGTCCTTCATCAATCGGAATAGTGTTGGTGATCGTTCGGGAGTGATCTTGGAACTCGTATCCGGCCACCGCTCCTCAAAGCTCCGAGCCACGAACTCTCGGAACTTTGTCTTTCTGGCTTCCGGGACCGACGCAAGCCCGCGACCGTGGGAAGCGATTCCGGCAAGATCGGCGAGAAACATCGTGACTATTCCATGTTCACGGCCATCCAGCTTTGCAGCGTGGCAGTCTGCAAGCGGAAATGGCCCCTTCCCCAGTTTCGTTTCATACATCTCGCGCAAGCGATCAAGTTCATCCACGGCTTCATTTTCCTGACGACAATGCCGGTATCTCAGCAAGCGGTCGTGTTCACACTCTGATGTAACCAAAGCAACCGCTGATCCTTCGACTTCGCTCAGGAAGACAGCCTAAGTGGGAGTGAACGCGCGCGGCTGAAGCCGCGGCCCATCATGGGCCTTATCCAGGGGCCTGAAGGCACCCTGCTCCCTCCGACGAAAGGCCGCTGTTCCCCGGAACTTGCCTGCGCTAAGCCGAATATTCAAGCGCGCGACGACGATCAAGCCAACCGACTGCATTTGCGTCGTTGCGGGACAATCGCCAAGCATTCTGATGTAACCAAAAGCAACCGCTGATCCTTCGACTTCGCTGCGCTTCGCTCAGGAAGACAGATCATTGAAGGTTCGAAGCGGGAGGATGACGGCCTGTGCGGAGTTTTCGCCAGGTCGGCGCGGACTTGGAAGTCCGCGCGACAGCCGGCTAGGAAGCCGGCGCTACTTTTTTCGAAGCGGAGAGTTACCGTGCATGCGGCAGTTTGCAAAAGCAACGGCAAGAACAACTGCGGATTCCTCCGCTGCGCTGCGGAATGACACATCTGTGGAGGGAAGGGCCATTGAGCGCGATTGCGGCACGACTGAAGTCGCGGCCATTTCAAAGCATGCCGATGGGCGCCCGCCTCCACGCCACGTTTCGTTCTATTCTGCGCGGAGGGCGTTGACGGGGTTGATGGCGGACGCGCGGCGCGAGGGCAGTAGCTGGCGATCTCGCCAGGTCGGCGCGGACTTGGAAGTCCGCGCGACAGCCGGCTAGGAAGCCGGCGCTACTTTTTTCGAAGCGGATCAGGGAGACAGACCAAGTGGGAGTGCGAAGCGAGTCTCTCAGGGGCTAAAGTGTCTGCGTGAGAACTGGTGTGTGTGTTTGTGAAGTGCCGAGGCGGTTTCCATCGCCCCTACGGGGCTGCTTCTCCGAGTGTCGGCATTTCCCAGGATTGCGTCCTCGCCTGCGGGCTCGGACTCCATCCTGGGCTACTATCCATAGCTCCCTACGGGGAGCTCTTGCCGCTTTGCGGCTTCGGGTTCCGCGGTTCTCACGCAGACACGGAAGGACCCCTGCTCCCCTCCGGAAGCCTTATTCAGGGGCCTGAAGGCCCCTGCTCCCTCCGGATTGAGGTTCTGACGCAGACACTGAAGTCCGCATTCATTCTGCGTAGGTTACGGCCCGACTAGTCTGGCTTTCACGGGCGCAATTTAAGCGGCGAAAAGCTGCAAACAACACCTATATCGGAACGGGGCATCCCAGCTAGTTGCCGTGCTACGTGTGCGTTCGATGTGCAGCGCGGCAGCAGCGGGGTCCAAGGCAAGCGATCTTGGTTGCAGCGGGCCCACGTGAGGAGAAATTCGATGAAGGACAATGCTGAATCTCGTGGCAGCAACACCGGAAACCAGTCCAACACCCAATCCGGCAGCAGCACCCAGCAGCAGCAGAAGGGATCCCAGACCACCAATCAGGGCAGCGGCAATCAGGGCAGCGGCAATCGTGCGGGCACCAATCCGGGGCGTCCCGACCAGGACATGGACCAGCCCAATCAGCCCTCCGGAGGGAGCACGACACAGCAGTCCGGCGGACAAGGCTCACACGCAGGCAGCACCGGAACGAGCGGCGGCCAAGTTTCGCCGCAGACCCACGAAGCCGGCAAAACGGGGCGTTCCGGACAGGGCGGCTCTGGCTCCGGCAAAGAATAATGCCGGGGGTGTCTCCAACCCTCCAACAGGTGTCCTAAACCCCGCTAAACGGTAGATAGAGCTCAACAAGACCCACGCCTTTGACTCCGGGCGTGGGTCTTTATCTTTTTGGCGGAGTGGTTCGCGTTGTAGTCCGGCCCCTTCGAACCTCACCCGGCATCTCAAAACTCTTCGCTTTTCACGCACGGGCGGAGCTATCATCATGACGCCATGAGTTTGCTCCAGCAGAACGCCGAAACCTCCGCCCCGGGCGAAGAGCTAACCAAGGGCTCGAGTCATATTGTGTGGGCCAGCCTCTCCGCGGGTGTCATCGTCACCATCGCCATTGCCGTTTACGTGATCGCGGGACAAAAACCTCCGGCGGCCGCCGGCGAGGTGACACGCGCCGTGGCGCACATGATGCACCGCGAGACCGCGGGCGTGGACGCTGCCGGCGCACCCATGCCGAAGCAGGACTTTGACCAGGTGCTCCTGTTCACGCATGTGAAGCTTCACAATCAGAGCAAGGAACCTCTATTCCTGCGCCAGATCCTGGCCAACATTACGCTGCCGGATGGCATTCACTCCAGCTACGCCGCTCCGCCGAGCGACTACGAGCGTCTGTTTGCCGCCTACCCGGAGTTGGTGTCACTTCACGGCAAATCGCTAGCCATCGAAGAAACGATTCCGGCAGGCGAGTGGCTGGAAGGGGATTTTGTGTCGGCATTCCGGATGACCAAGGCGGACTGGGACTCGCGTAAGTCCATCGACTACGGTGTTAGCTTTCGCTATCAGCCGGAGTTGAAGCTCACTCCAAACATCCAGGTGTCAGAGCAATAGCACGGGCAAAGTTCAACTTGTTCGAATCCGAACATTCATCCCGCCCGGCGGACACCTGGTCCCCGCGACCGTGTTGGTAACCCCACTACAATCAAGCCAACAACTCTGGCATTCGGCATGCAGTCTTACGCATTGACTTTATGTACGGGGGTCTCCAGCGACTCGGGGTCCCCACGGAGCCGATGGTGCTTCATGGGGTGATCGACAGGCCCACGTCGCTGGGCACCTTCGCGCGGAGGCTAAGCCTTGTTCGCAGACCTTAAATTCGCCGCTCGCCAGTTGCGGACTGCGCCCGGATTCACGGTGACCGCTGTGATGACGCTTGCGTTGGGCATAGGCGCCAATACCGCCATCTTCACGTTGATCGACTCCATCATGCTGCAGCCTCTTCCTTTCCCGCAGCAAGACCGATTGATGGATGTGGAGTACGTGGGTGACAGCGGAAGCGCCAGCTTGTTTCCGAAGGGATGGCTGCGCGCTGTCGACCACAATTCCGCGACATTCGCCTCGATCAGCGGCTTCGGTCCCAACGCCGAGGCCAACATCGGCGACGCTTCTTCTTCGAGCCGCGTTTTCGGCGCCGAGGTGATGGCCAACGCCTTCGACACCCTTGGCATTCACCCGGCCGCGGGCCGGTTCTTCACGCCCGACGACGCCCTCGCCGGACACGATCCCGTGGTTGTGCTCAGTTATGGCTACTGGCAGCAGGAGTACGCTGCCAGTCCTGCCGTGGTTGGACAGACCATCAGAATTGACGGCGTCTCGCGGCGCATTGCGGGGGTGATGCCTCAAGGTGTGCGTTTCCCCTACGGGGACACTCAATTCGTTACGCCTGTCACGTTCAGGACTGACGACGTGAGCGATCCCTGGACCACCTTCGATCTGCGTGGCTTTGGCCGGCTCAAACCCGGCGTTTCGGTCGCCCAGGCTCACGCGGATCTGAACCGGCTGCAGCGGCTGTTGCTGCCCCAGTTCCCCTGGCGCATGCCCGACACGTGGGCAGCAGACTCGATCGTGACCCCGCTGCTTGAATCACAGGTGGGGGCCATGCGTCCGCGGCTACTGCTGCTGTTCGCGGCAGTGGGTCTGATTTTGCTGATTGCCTGCGCGAACGTGGCGAACCTGATGCTGGCTCGGGCTGCCGGCCGCACGCGCGAGATCGCCATTCGTGGCGCTATGGGCGCCTCGGCCAGGCGGCTGGTCCGCCAACTGCTCAGCGAGAGCACCGTCCTGGGTCTGGCTTCGGGAGCCGTAGGGCTGGCAACCGCGGCGGTCAGCATGAAGGCCCTGGTCACGCTGCTGCCTGCCGATACGCCACGCATCGACGATGTATCGCTGCATTGGCCGGTTTTCGTCTTTGCGGCGGCCATGTCGTTGTTTACGGGCTTTCTCTTCGGTTTGATTCCGGCACTGCAGATGGCGCGCCGCGATCTGCGTGATGCGCTCCAGTCCGGCAGCCGCGGGGTGGCCGGACGTACGGGCCAGTTCCGGACTTCAATGTTTCTTGTCGTGGGCCAGATCGGCTTGTCGGTGGTGGTGCTCACCTTTGCGGGATTGATGCTGCACAGTCTTTGGAGCCTATCGCAGGTCGACCCCGGATTCCGCCCCGAGCGGGTTGTTACCGCGGAGGTGGCGCTGGATGCGACGGCCTGCCGCAACGTGGTTCCGGCTGCGAATCAGGCAAACGGGCAGAGCAACAATCAGGGCACGCCTCGAACCAACGGACATTGCTTCGGGTTTTTCCAGACCTTGCTTGAGCGACTGACCGGCGCCCCCGGCGTGCAGAGTGTCGCACTCGCCGATTCGCTTCCCCTCACCGCCCAGCAGGGCAACTATGTCTACGACGCCGAGAATCATCCTCGCGACGCGCGGCAAGGCGCCCAGCTCGCCACCGGCCGTACCATCTCGCCGGGTTATTTCTCCACGCTCGGCCTCACTCTGGTGCGCGGCCGTCTTCTTAAAGACGAGGACAACTCCGGGGCCTCTCACGCGGCGGTGATCAACCAGCGCATGGCGGAACACTTATGGCCACACCAGGACCCGATCGGCAAGCACCTGCTCAACGTAGACGACGAGGCGACTCCGGCGGTGTGGGTACCTGGGTCTGCGGTTACGGTTGTCGGCATTGTGAATAACACCCACGAAGGCGGTTTGGCGGCCAATTTTGGCGACGAAGTGTATCTGCCGCTCACGCCGGCCCGCGAGCAGCCGGTGCTCTACCTTCTCGTGCGCTCGCAATCGACGACTGTAGCGGCAGCCGGCGAGCTGCGCAATGCTGTCGCCAATCTCAACCCGGCAGTGCCCGTTACCCATCTGCGCACGTTGAACGAGGTGGTTGCAGCGACTCAGGCCTCGTCGCGCGCAGTGACGCTTCTGCTGCTGGCATTCGGAGTGCTGGCCCTGGCCATCGGCGGCGTCGGTGTCTACAGTCTGATCGCTTACATCGTCAGCTGGCGCACGCGCGAAATCGGCATCCGCATCGCCCTCGGGGCTCAGCGCGGGCAGATCATCAAGGCTATCGTCGGCCAGAGCCTGCTGCTGGCTCTCAGCGGATCGGCGGCGGGCCTGATTACCGCGGGACTGCTTGGCCGGCTTCTCAGCGGATTTCTGTTCGACGTAAAAGCGGTTGACCCGATCACCTATAGCGCCATTCCCATCCTGATGATTTTGATTGCGCTCTTGGCATCCTGGGTCCCGGCTATGCGCGCGGCGGCGATCGACCCCATCACGACCCTTCGCATGGAGTAGTCACAACCAGGGCCCGGCTCCCGCCGGGCCTGGCATTTCCTGATCTTTTTCCTGATAGCGGATTCGCCGGGCGAGCCATTCGCATGCCTACGCCGTAACCGCCGTTGACTCCCGCTGTCCAATCAGACATAGTCGGTGCGGAACACTTTCTCGTGTTTTGGCTCTCCGTTTGCTGTGGGAGGAGGTCATGGTGGCCCAAAAATCTATCTGCCTGTTCCTGGCGTGCCTTGCCTTTGGGGCGTTGGCTCAAGGCCAGCCCGCGGTCAACAAGGTTTCGGTCGAGCAACTGGAACGCCTGTTGTCTTCGGGTAAATCAAGGAGTGACGCTGATCAGGCCAGGCAGCTTTTCTCCCTCGAGCTCACCGAGCGCTTGAGCACGGCACGCTTTCAGCAACTGCAGGCTCCACTCCCGGGAGAGAAATCGCGGCAGGCGCTCCAGGCGCTGGCCGACGAATCGGCTTTCCTTGCGCCGCCCGCGAACGAGATTCCCGCTACTGCCGCGCCCGATCAAGCCAGCCAGCGTCGCATGATGGCTCAGACGGTCCATTACCTTGCCAAGACTCTGCCGTTGCTTCCCAACCTGTTTGCTACTCGCGACACCACCCGCTTTGAAAGCAGGCCATTGTCGTCCGGCGACAACAACGCTACCCTCCGCATGATGAGCCGATCGGCGGTGACGGTTTTCTATCGCGACGGGCACGAGTTTCTCGATGCGAATCCGATCAAGACCGGGAAACCGAAGAATCCGGAAAAGGGCCTCACCACATGGGGTGAGTTTGGCCCGATCCTGGGGACCGTCGTAATGGACGCTGCCAAAAGCCAGCTCACCTGGAGCCATTGGGAGCTGAACGGCGTCGCTCCGCTGGCGGTATTCCGCTACTCCGTGCCCAAAGAGAAATCGCATTACGATGTGAAGTTCTGCTGTGTGACCGAGTCTTACGGGATGGAAGTGAAGTTCCTTACGCAACGGTCCGGCTACCACGGCGAAATCACCCTCGATCCCGATAGTGGAACGATCCTTCGCCTGACCGTGATAGCCGACCTCGAGCCGAATAATCCGATCGCGCGCGCATCGCTCCTGGTGGAATATGGCCCCGTGGAGCTTGGCGGAAAGTCCTATCTCTGTCCCGTCCGCGGCGTTGCGGTTGCTCTCGCCCCAGATTCGAAAACTGTACTCGACACATTCGCGCAACGCGAAACGGCGACAAGTTCCAATACGCGGGGAACGGTTGCCAAAACGAGCCTTACAACGCTTGCCCAGGCCCCGCAGCAGGTTTTTCTCAACGACGTTTCGTTCGGCGCCTACCATCTGTTTCACACCGATCTCCACATTCTGTCCAAGAAGGAAGAGCAGGAGTTTGCCGCGGCTCCCGCCCCGGCGAACCCAGCTTCGCCGAAGCCTGCGGCAGAGAATGCAAAGCCCGCCGAAGCGGCCGCCGCTGAAACTCCTTCTTCGAGCGCGCCGGTCCCGTCAGAGGAAGTTGCTGCAACAACGTTGGCAGGACCCGCACCTCCGCCCGAGATTCCCGAGGTCTATGTCACCGGCGCCGGTAATCTTCCCGACGCGCCCGCGATTCCGCCTGGCGATACGGCTACGCCCTACCGCATCAACGCTCGACTTGTTGACGTGAGCCTGGTAGCGCTCGACAAGAAGGGCAAGGCAATTACGAACCTCAACCCCGCTGGAATTGAGGTCTACGATAACGGCGTCAAGGTCGATCTGCGTTCGTTTTCCGCGGTGAGCCCAGCGCCGCTGCCCGCCGAACCTGCGGCACAGCCCACGCAAGGCCCGGCTCAGTCGTTCTCCAATCGTCGCCCTGAATCGGGGAATACCGCGCCGGCCGACGCGCAAAACACCATTGTTCTGCTCATCGACAACACGCTTTCTTACGACGACTTCGTGAACGTGCGCGAGCAGGCGGTGCGGTTCCTCAGGAGCATGGAGGGCAACGAACGGGTAGCGATCTACGTGATGAACAGGGGAAGCTTCAAGCTGATGCACGAAGTGACCACCGAGCACGCGACCATCGCCGATGTTCTGGCGAAGTGGGTCCCGACGGCAGCGAGCGTCTCTCTCGGGCAGGAACAGGAGGCTCGCAATCGACAGTCGATGGACTACGTCCGCAATACCGAGGATCTGCTCTCCGTAAATGGCCATAGCGTGGCCGATAACCAGTCACAGACTGAGGGTCTGGACCCGCAGCTTCGCGAACTGGGCGATAATCCCGGCCAGGATGCTCTTTCGGCGTTGCTTTTCCTGGCGCGCCACCTGGCTACGATGGCCGGGCACAAGAACCTCATCTGGATTGCCAGCGACAACGTTCTCGCCGACTGGACAAACAATTCTCTCGACGTGAACGTAGGCAGCCGCAATATCGAGCCGGCTGCGCTCCGCGTGCAGGAAGCGATGAACGATGCTCATGTCAGCGTCTACCCACTCGATGCATCGCGCCTGGAAGCCGGCGGAATTGGGGCCAGCATCGCCGATCGAAATGTGCAGCTGAATCCCACCGCGAGCGCAAACCAGATGGGTGGATGCGGCGCTGTGACGGGACCCGGCAGCATCCGTCAATCCGGTGCACTTGGCCCGGAGTTGGGCTCCGGCACAGATATCACCACCTGTGGCAAGAATCTGAACCCCGGGCGCATGACCGCGCAGATGCAACAGGATCTACACTCCATCCAGGGTGTGTATCGCGAGATCGCCGATGCCACCGGCGGCCGCGCATTTCGCCGCGCTTCAGACATTGTGAAGGAGCTCGACGATGTGGCCGCGTATTCCCACGCCACGTATCAGCTCAGCTTCACCCCGCCCGGCACGGCCGACGACAAATACCACCTCATCACGATCAAGGTTCCCGGCCAAAAGAACGTCGACCTGCGATATCGCAAGGGCTACTTCTATCACCAGGAGCCCTCGTCGATAAAAATGCGCTTCCGCGATACGGCCATGCAGCCGGAGAACGCAACGGAGATCGGCCTGACCGCCAACGTCGTCAGCGACACTGAAAACAAGACAGTCCGCATCGGGATCGCCGCGACTGATCTGGCCGTTGCGCAGAAGGAGAGTCTCTGGACCGACAAGCTCGATGTCTTCCTCGTGCAGCGCTCCGCCTCTGGCACGAAAGCGCAGGTCTCCGGCCAATCCATCTATCTGCGCCTGCGATCATCCACGTACCAGAAGTACATGCACGACGGAATTCCCTTTGATCAGCAGTTTGAAGTCACGCCGGGCATCGACTCCATCCGCATTATTGTGCTTGATGAGAACTCGGGCCGCATGGGTTCGGTGACCATCCCTGTTCATCCGGGAAAAGCGGCGTAAGAACAGGGATCAGGGAACAGGGACCAGGGATCAGGGAAAACGCGGCAAGGCCCGGCTCCAAGCCGGGCCTTGCTGTTTCTGATCACTGTACGTGTGGCTTGTGTGCTGCCTGAATTTACGCCACCGGATGTTTGAGGATCTCGGCCAGCGCCTCAACCCGCGCCGCATCCGCCGGCGTCTTCGTGCCCGATCGCAGTGAATCGGCCATTGCGCTCAGCTTGGTCGCGTTCTTGCCTTTCAGGTGCGACTTCTCCGCGTTCTTGATGGCCTTCTGCAAGTCAGTCGATCTGCTTTTGCGGAAGCGCCTGCGAGCGCGCCAGCTGATCCAGGTACGCCTTCGCGACGACCAGCTTGCAGGCCACTCGATCCTCTGCTGGTTCTGCACGTTCAGCTCATCCACGTGCACCGTCTTCGCCGCATCAATTTCGTTTTGCGTCAGAAACTTTCGTCGGCGTCAGCTCGAAGACGTCGAGCCCACGCGCAATCTCGGAGCCGTAGATCGCGCCGTTATACCAGTACGCCGACCAGTCGCCGCCCAGCACCAGCGTCTTCGGCATCGATGGGACCGCGATCGAAGTAGGCGATCTCGAACGGGTGCGCCGGATCGGTGAAGTCCATGACCGACACGCCGCCCTGGTACCACGCCTGCACTTCGATATCGCGCCCCGGCACCGGGATCAGCGATCCGTTATGCGCCACGCAATTTTCCGTGTCGCCCTGCGCCGCCGGCAGCTTGTAATAGCGAGGCCAGGCTCA
Source organism: uncultured Acidobacteriota bacterium (assembly GCA_963846375.1). Lineage (GTDB taxonomy): Bacteria > Acidobacteriota > Terriglobia > Terriglobales > Acidobacteriaceae > Telmatobacter. The sequence continues at coordinate 183,028 of CAWJVV010000001.1, read as the reverse complement.
GCTTGTCGTCCTTCAGGTTGAAGATCGCGTCCGCGCCCCACTTGTTGGGATCGTTGGCGCGGCAGCGCGCGCCCAGGCCGCCGCCCCACTCATCTGTGTAAACGACCTTCGATCCGTCGTTGGAGAAAGACGCCGAATGCCAGTAGGAGTAGTTCGGATCGTTGACAGCGTCCACGCGCTTGGGATGCACGGGGTCCTTGATGTCGAGCAGAATGCCGTTGCCCGAGCACGCGCCGGCTGCCAGTCCGATGGCGGAATACACGGTGATGTCGTGGCACTGGTTGGTGTCCGCAGGCTTCTCCGCGCCCTTGTCATGGCTGCCGCCGTTGTTCAATCCATTCAGCGCGCCGGTTCGCGGGTCGATGAAGACGCGCGGGCTCGACACGATTTTGGCTTCTTGCGGGGTGCGCCACCGGAACCTTGATCACGTCGATGCGGAATAGCGCGGTATTCGGGATTCTTGTCTGGCGGGCCGCCGGAGCAGCCTTCTAATTCCTCAGACTGGCGCACAAATGAAGTCCCCGAGACGTAGATGTACACGTTGTCCTTGTCGTTGGGATCTACGACCAGCGTGTGGGTGTGGGAGCCGCGGCAGGTTTGCACAGCCGCCACCTGCTTGGGATTCTTGATGTCGGAGATATCGAAGATGCGCACGCCGCGGAAGCGGTCCTTCTGCGCAACCGGGTAGCCGCCGCTCTTTCTCGTGGCCCGGCTCGGGCGTTGGCTCGGGAGGAAATGCCTGCGCACCGCAATCTACCCTGCCGTTGGTCATCTCCACGCTCATGAACAGCAGATTCTTGTACACCGACACATCGCCCTGGCCGCCGGGGCACACCATGGTTGTGAGCAGGCTGGTCTTCGCCGGGTTGGAGATGTCGTAGATGCTTACGCCGTAGAAGTTGCCCTGAAACAGGTGGTTGCCCTGGAACGCGAAATCGGAGTTGGCGAACGCCAGTTGCGCAATCACCATCTGCATGGGCTTGTGGCATCTTCGAGGGATCGCCCACGCCCAGCATGCGCAGCGTCTTTTGCGCCAGCGGATCGTCGGGCGATGAGGCATTGAGCTGAAACGCATCGGGCTTCTTCAGGAACGTTACGTGCTTCAATCCCATGGCGATTTCGCCGGCGTCGTACAGGCCGGGCTTGAGCTTAGCAGCGCGGATCGTTCACGTCTGCGCCGGTCATTCCCGGGGGCAGGGGCGGCGCCGGCTTTGGGGCAAACGCATTCTTTTCTTCGTCGGGCGCCTTGTGCCGGCCTGCGGCCGGCGCCTGTTTGCCGGTGCCGGCGTCGACGGCGATGGCGCGCTTCTGATCTTGCGCCTGCAGCAGGCCTGCGCCTGCGTACAGAACGATGGCGGTCACTGCGGTCAACGGCAATCCCTTGCCCAAAGCCCCCATTTCGAGTTCAATGCATCTCCTCCAACATGTTTTGCATGATCTTGATTTCCGCGCGCTGTCCGTTGTCCACGTCGGTTACGAATTCGAAGATCTCCGCGTCCTGCGCCGCGCCCGCCGTGTCGAACAGGTCTTTCACCATCACCAGCGCCCCGCCGTGGTGCTGAATCATTCCCGTCAGGAACAGCCGGTCGAACTCCTCACCCCGCGCCGCCTTCAGCGCCGTCATCTGCTCGGGGGTCAGCATCCCCGGCATGGGAGCCATGGGCTTGCCGTTCATGTCCATGTCCGGCATGCCCGGCATGCTCATTGATGTCGCCTGGCCGCGCGCTCTTCAGCCAGCGCTGCATCATGCGGATCTCGTCCGCCTGCGAGCTCGAAATCTTGGCGCCGATCGCCCGCACACTCCTTGTTCTCGGTGTGGGACTCGATCAGGTCTGTCATCTCCACAGCCTGCTGGTGGTGCATGATCATTCCCTGCATGAACGCCACATCGGCCGGCGCTATCGGCGGCAGCTCGGCCGTGCGTGTTGGCCGGCAGCGTCCTGGTGGGCTCGCCCGGCGCTCCCGGCTGCACGACGACGCTCTTGTCCTGGGCAGTCAGCGGCACGCAACAGAAGCAAACAGCCGCCAGCGCACCTGTCAGCACTCGGTACCGCATACAAAATCCAGCCTGTCGATTCAAGAGGATAAAGCGAACTCCAACCTTCAAAACGAACCCGTCCATTTTCCAGATTTCTAAAGCTATCACACGCCAAGTGCCACTCGGTAGGAGGCAACTGCTTTCAGGTTAGAATTGCTCGATCACCCAATGAACCTCTGCAACGAGTGCGGTTCGGCGACCCGCGACAAGGACGGGTTCTGCGGCGGATGCGGTGCTCCGTGGGCGCTGTCCCCAGTTGCCTCCGCGAGCGGCCACCCATCTCGCATGGCGAGCCTGCCTGGTGAAATCAGCGCCGTCGGCCTCCGTCTTGAGGGAGTCCACCCCAAGCCGGTCTGGGTGGCCGTTACGCTCGCGGTCCTTGCCGGCCCAATCGGCCTGTTCTACTGCACGTATACGGGCGCGATCGTAATGCTCATCGTCAGCGTCGTACTCCAGTACTTTCTCGGATATGCCGGTATGGTTCTCGTGATTCCGGTGTGTGCTTTCTGGGCCTGGAGAGCTGCACGGGAGTTGTCGGGCATCACCGGGTGAGAAGTTGCGTCGGTCTCCCGCAAATGCATCGAGGCGCCGGCACAAAAGCGAATGTCTGCTGCCCACCCTATGTCACTGCGTCTACCCTGCGCTCCATGCCGTTCTTCAACCAGAAGGCCATCGTGGCACTGCTAGACAGGCTGCCGGTGGCGAAACACGCCGGCGCCCTCGCAGGTTCCCTGACCCGCAGGGGCAGAGAAACGGCGCGCCCGCTTGACGGAGTCGCTGCCTCGATATATCGCGCTGCGAGCATGCCTCAGTTTTCACCCCATAAAAATCGACGGTTGTCATCTCTGACGACGTGCACACAATATTCAAGATTCATTCACGCTCGCTTGAGAAACGACGCGTAGCCTTGCCCCTGCTTCGGCCGTTTTCACGACCCGGAGAATTCCCCGAAAGGCTATGTGACCATGAAACACACTTCCCTCCTCAAGCGCCGCTTGATGGCCTCCGTTAGCGTCACAGCAATGCTGTTTCAGTTTCTCTCCCCTGCCGTATCCGTTGCGCAGAATCCCAGCAGCAATACGGCCACACCCATCAAGCACTTCATCGTGATCATTGGTGAGAACCGCACCTTCGACCACGTCTTTGCTACTTACAAGCCGCGCCACGGTGAGACCGTCTCGAACCTGCTCTCCAAGGGCATCGTGAAAGCCGATGGCACCCCCGGGCCGAACTTCAAGCTGGGCAGCCAGTCCTCCGCCGTCGACCACGGTCACTACCGCCTGAGCCCGCCGGACAACAAGCCGTTCCCGGTGCTGCCGCCTGCCCTCACCGGCGGATACACGACAGCCCCCTTCCCCAGCGCGGCCGCTGCTGCAGCCGTTGAAAACGGGCTTGAGCCGGAGGACTACGTTCTGCTTACCACCGGCGGGACCGGCCAGGCCGGCGGCGTGCCCGACACGCGCATCCCCAACCAGTCGAGCCTCCCCAGCGGCCCGTTCCAGATCACGTCGAAGACGCATCCCTACGACGCATACGACGCCAGCCCCGTCCACCGCTTCTACCAGATGTGGCAGCAGCTGGACTGCAACGCGAAGGGCGCCACAACGGCCAATCCTTCCGGCTGCAAGCACGATCTGTTCCCCTGGGTTGAGACCACCATCGGCGCCGGTTCCAACGGCAAGGCTCAGCCTGCCAACTTCACCAACGAAACTACCCGCGAAGGCAGCACGTCGATGGGCTTCTACAACGTGCAGCAGGGCGACGCACCCTACTTGAAGTACCTGGCCGACCACTACGCCATGAGCGACAACTATCATCAGGCAGCGCTCGGCGGCACCGGCGTTGAACACATCATGCTCGGCTTCGCCGACGATCTCTGGTACGCCGACACCAATGGCAATCCCACCATCCCGCCCCATGACGAATTCATCAGTGCCGGCCCGAACAGCGGCACTGTTGACGAAATCGAAAATCCCGATCCGGCGCCCGGCACCAACAACTGGTACACCGAAGACGGCTACGGCAGCGGGTCTTATGGATCTGCTTCGTCCGGCGGCGGCACCTACAGCAACTGCTCCGATCCCGGCGCCGCAGGAGCAAAGGAAGTTGTGGCCTATCTCCACGACCTGGGCCACCCCATCAAGCCCAATTGCGATGCCGGCCACTACTACATCCTCAACAACTACAACCCGGGCTACTTTGGTGACGGCAGCAGCGCCACGTCTGAGGCCGCGATCTCCGATCCGGGCGAGACTGTCTTCGCGATCCCCGGTTCGCCGGTGCGCAGCATTGGCGACGCGCTGATGGAGAAGGGCGTGTCCTTCGCTTACTACGGCGACCAGTGGAACACTTACCTTGCCAATCCCGACAACAACTATGTGACCGCGGACAACACCTTCTGCAACATCTGCGACCCGTTCCTCTACTCGACCTCGATGATGAGCACGGCCGCGGGGCGCTCGCACAATCAGGACACGGCGGATTTGTACACGGCGATTCAGAAGGGCACGCTGCCCGCCGTCTCCTACGTCAAGCCTGACGGCTGGCTCGACGGCCACCCGGCGTCTTCCAAGCTCGATCTTTTTGAAGGCTTCGTGAAGAAGGTCGTGAACCTGGTGCAGGCCAATCATGACCTGTGGGAGAGCACCGCCATTCTTGTCACCTTCGACGAAGGCGGCGGCTACTGGGATTCCGGCTACGTGCAGCCGCTCGACTTCTTCGGCGACGGCACCCGCATCCCGGCCATCATCGTGTCGCCCTTCACCAAGGCCGGCCACATCTCGCACGTCTACGCCGATCACGTCTCGGCCGTGAAGTTCATTGAGGCCAACTGGAAGCTGTCGCCGCTGACCTCGCGCAGTCGCGACAACTATCCCAACCCGGTCAGCACCAGCGCAAATCCCTATGTTCCCGCCAACAGCCCCGCCATCGGCGACCTGATGGACCTGTTCAACTTCCACCTCGGCGACGAATAGCCCTTTCCCGCGGCGGATCCAAAACAAAAGGCCCGGCGTCAGCCGGGCCTTTCCTCTACTCCCTATTCCCTTCCTGGTCCCTGGCCCCAGTCCCTGGCCCCTGCCGCTACGCCAGCAGCCCATGCAGCGTTGTGAAGTCCACCTGCGCCGCCTCCAGCGGAGGCATCTCCTTGAATGGCGGTTCCTGCTCCACGAACATGTGCTTGATCCCCATCTTGCGCCCCGCGTCCACAATCTTCTTCAGATCGACGCCTCCGCGCCCCAGCTCCGTGGGCGCCGGAGCATCCGGCCCCATCAGGTGGGTTACGGGCTTGTCCAGATTCTTGAAGTCCTTGATGTGCAGCATGACATACCGCTGCGGATAGCGGCTGAGGAACGCCGTGGGATCCTGACCGGCCACGCGCATCCATCCTGTGTCTGCCTCGAACTTCACCAGCGACGGATCGGTCTCCTTGAGGATGATGTCGTAACCCATCTGCCCTCCGCCCAAATCGCGAAACTCAAAATTGTGGTTGTGGTAGGCGTACTGCAACCCCGCCGCTTTGGCCTTTTGTCCAATCTCGTTCGCCTTGGCCGCCGTCGCTTTGAAATCATCCGCGGTCATCTCGTTCAGAGCTTTCAAAAAGTTCTGCATGCCGCCTTCGGGAGGACGTCCCATCAAAATCGAGCTGACCGCATACTCCGCGCCCAGTGTTTTTGCGTCGTCGAGCAGTTTGTCGGTGTCGCCCATTCCGAACATCAGGTGCGCGCTGGGCATGCTCAGGCCGGCGTCCTTGACCATGTCGCGCATCTGCGCGGCGGTGAGCTTGCCCAGGCTCGCCAACTCCACCTCGCGATAGCCAATCTCCGCCAGCTTCTTCAGCGTTCCCGCCGGATCCTTCTGCATATCCGCGCCCACGGTATACAGCTGAATCCCAACCGGGATCGAACCCGGCGCCGCCCAGGCCCGCGAGCCCATTGCTGCACCTGCCACTCCGCACGCGGCTATGGCTACAAAACTGCGCCGCGTCAAATCCGCATTGATGCCCAGATTCTTCCGCATGTCTGAACCCGCTCCTTGTCCGTGCGATGACCCATCAGCACGGCCCGACCATTCTATCCCCATGATCGACTCCTTCGCGCCAACCCTGGCCACAAATCAAAAGGCCCGGCTCGCGCCGGGCCTTCCTAGTCCCAAGTCCCAAGTCCCTTACTGTCCCACCGGCGGCACCGGCGCGCCCTTCGGCGTGGAAAGATACCCGGTGATCTGGTTCTTGGAGCTGATGGAGTTCACCACGATCTCGTACAGCGCCGGATCCTTGCCGCTGTAGAACTGCAGCGGCTCGTTCACGTTGCGGTCCTTCTTCTCGTAGCGCTTGTCGTCGGCGTACACCACCAGCGTGAACTTGCTCTTCTTGGCGTCGGTCTTCTTCAGTTCCAGGCTCACCGTGCCCACGGGCTTCTTCTGCGCCCTTGTTCAGCGTGAACTCGTAGATAGTTGCGGTCGCCCTTGTGCTTCAGGACCTCAAGCTCGTCGTGATTGCGCGCAATCAGGCTGCTGTGGCCGCTCAGGTCGCCCTTCATGACGTCAGCTTGCTACGCCGCCGGCCAGGTCGGTCTGCGTCTTGGCCAGGTCGGTCTTTACGCCGCCCACGTCGGTCTTCACGGTCGACACATCGCGTGGCCACCGCGGTCACCTGCTGCGCCGTCTGCTTCTGCGCCGTCTCCAGCCGCTTGTCCTCCGCCTCTTCGCGCGCAACGATCTGCTGCGCCCGCTCGTCCAGCTGCTTCTGCGTCAGGCCCAGCGACTTGCCCAGTTCGTCGGCGGTCACCTTGCAGCCGCGCATCGGTCTCGCGCAGCTCCGCTGCCAGCTTCACGTTGCTGCTGCTTGGCGTCCGCCAATTCTGCTCCTGCGTGCGTCAATCTTGCCGCTCAGGCTAGCTCCAGATCAGCGACCGCCAATGCCGCCAGCAGCGCAACTCGCAATCGCCGCGAGAAATGCGCCGGAATAGGTTCTGGGGGTAGTCTTCAATTCTCGCTCATCGTTTGCCTTTCTTCTCCTGCGCAGCCCTAGATCCGCCAGCCGCCGCCGTTGTGTGGGTACTCTGTATCCCGTTAGACGTTGAACCTGCGAGATTGTTTGACGCACCATCCCGCCCGCGGCCCGCTTCACCAGCGCGAAGACCGACTTCAAACCTGGCCAGCCGCGTCTTCTTCGGGAAACTACAGATTATAGAAGCAGTGCCGTTGTGCGCCGAAAAAGCCTTGCGGTGCTCCACCGTCAGCGCGTGCTCGATACCGCAGTTCGGCCGCTGTGCGCTCGCGCCGTGACAACCATCGAATCGCTACGTTATAAAGATCTTTGCTTCATTTTTCGGCGCCTGGCCGACCTCGGGTCCCCGCCCGGCTGACCACGCAACACCTATAATAACCACAAAAAGAGGGAGATCCAAAGATCATGTCGACTGCTGTCGCGGGAAAGGGTCTGGAAGGCATTGTCGCGGCAAACTCCGGCATCTGCTGGATCGACGGAGAAGCGGGCGTGCTGGCCTATCGCGGTATCGATATTCACGAGCTCGCCGAAAACTCCACGCTTCGAGGAGACGCACTTATCTCCTCTGGAACGGCCACCTGCCCAACCTGCTCGCGCTGCGCGAATTTCAGCCGCAGCTCGCCCTGGCCCGCGAGCTCGACATGCGCATCATCGAGATGCTCCGCACTTCCCCAAGTCCGCCACTCCCATGGAGGTGCTGCGAACCGCGGTTTCGGCGCTCAGCTTCTACGACGCCGACGAGAAGGACAACTCCCACGACGCCAACGTGCGCAAGGCCTACAACCTGACCGCGCAGATCGCCATGATCGTGGCCATCTACGATCGCATCCGCAAAGGCCTGCGACATCGTTCCCCCGGACCGCTCCCTCATCGCACTCGGCAAATTTTCTTTGGATGCTCAACGGCGTCAAGCCCTCTGAGACGGCCACCCGCACCCTCGATATCGCCCTGATCCTCCACGCCGACCACGAGCTCAACGCCTCCACCTTCGCCGCCCGCGTCATCGCCGCCACCCTCTCCGACATTCACTCAGCGATCACCGGCGCCATCGGCGCGCTCAAGGGACCGCTGCACGGCGGGGCCAATGAAGGCGTGATGCGCCTGCTCCACACCATCGACAAGGCCGGAGCCGATCCGGTCGACTACGTCAAAAACATGCTCGCCGCCAAGCAGAAGATCTCCGGCTTCGGCCATCGCGTCTACAAAACCGAAGACCCGCGCGCCACCCATCTGCGCCGCATGAGCGAGCAGCTCGGCAAAGACGCCGGCCAGCCCAAGTGGTTTGAGATGTCCCGCGCCATCGAGCTCTACATCAACAAGGAAAAGAAGCTCAACGCCAACGTCGACTTCTACTCGGCCTCGACCTACGCAACGCTGGGCATCGACATCGACCTCTACACGCCGATCTTCGCCGTGAGCCGCATCGCCGGATGGGCCGCCCACGTGATCGAGCAGCTCGACGACAACCGCCTGATCCGCCCTCGCGCGGAATATATCGGGCCAGAATACCCCCAGCACTGGATTCCCATCGCGGAGCGCGGATAGAGTCTGCGAACAAAATCTCAGTGTCCGTCCTGGACTTGTCAGCGGCACGGCGATTTCCGGTTCCATCCTCGTTGCGCTACCATCAACGCGGCCGCTGCATGCGCATCGCACCTACCATCGCGTTCTTCCTTCTCGCCGCCCTTCTGCCGCGCAGCCGCACTTCCGTCAGGTCACCATCCCCACCGGCCCCAGCCCGCGCTGGATCGCCGTCGCCGACATCAACCACGACCACAACCCTGACATTCTTGTCGCCAACGCAGGCAACGACAATACCGACGCGGCACCATCACCGTCCTGCTGGGCGACGGTCATGGCGCCTTTCATCAAGCGCCCGGATCACCCTTCCCCGCCGGCCACCTGCCCAACGACATCGCCGTCGCCGACATGAACAACGACGGCAACCTCGATCTCGTCATCGCCAATCACCAGTCGCCCTACCTGCGCGTCTTCCTCGGCGACGGCCGCGGCGGCTTCCATCTCGCGCCCGGCTCCCCCGTCGACGTCCACTCCTATCCGCATCCGCATGGCGTTGTGGTTGCCGACTTCAACGCCGACGGCAAGCTCGACGCGGCCACCGACAGTTGGGGCAACAACCAGATCGAGCTGCTCCTCGGCGACGGTACAGGCGGCCTGCGCACCCCCGGCACATTCTTTCCCACCGGCCACCGCCCCTACGAGCGCCTCCGCACGGCCGACTTCAACCACGACGGCATCCCCGACATCGTCACCACCAACCTCGACGACGACACCGTCTCCATCCTCCTCGGCGACGGCCATGGCGGCCTGCACAACGCGCCCGGCTCGCCCATCCCCGCAGGCGCCAAACCTTGGGAGCTCACCATCGACGACATCAACAACGACGGCAACCCCGACCTCGTCATCCTTCCCTATCAGCGCGACATTCGCGGCCCCGCGGAGAACGCCGTCACCGTTTTGATTGGCGACGGCCGCGGCGGCTTCCATCCCATGCCCGGCTCGCCGCTTCCCCTAGGAGATTGCCGAGGCCCCAACAGTGTCGCCGCCGGCGACCTCACCGGCCACGGCGCTCATGCCATCGCGGTTTCCTGCGCGGAGAGCCGCACCCTCCGCCTCTATCAGCAAGGCGCGAACGGCCAGTTCACCGCATCCTCGATACCGATCCCGGGCGGCTGGGGATCGGTGGCCATCGCCCGTCTCACCGCCGACCCGCGCAGCGATCTCATCACCGCCAACGCCGACGCCGGCACCATCACCCTCTACTTCCCCGAATAGCCTCCGCCGCCGCGCATATCCGCCCTGGCGGCCGTGCACGCCGCGCCTATGGGAATCCGAGGCCCCAGCCCGCTGGCATCCATCACCAGTTGAATGCCCTGCCACACCAGCGGCAGCCGCATCGTCATACCGACAAGCGCCCACCCCAGGTGGATATGTTCAAGAGCGCGTCCCAGCGCTCTCACTCCTTCAACCACCGATCCGTCTGCCGCCTGATAACGCATTCTCACAATCGAACCCGCCGGCAGCGTCTCGGCATCGACAAACTCCAGCCCCACCGGCTCCCTCGACTCCAGCCAAGCCCGCATTTCGCTGCATGGCCCGCAAGTGGCGGCCATAAACACACGCGCTCGGCCGTAGTCGACGTAGGGCCGCCATCGAACGCGCCAGTTCTTCACATGCGCCCGATAGTTCCTCCAATCGTCTCCAAACCGCTGCGCAAGATCCTGCCGCTCGTCCCACTCCGCAAGCCCCGCGCTATAAACTGCCGCCACACCCGCGCCCAGCACTAGCCAGCCATTACGCAACAGCAGCGACCACGCCAGCATCACCGCCGCGCACGACACCTGCATGGGATTCGCGCAATAACGATAGATTCCGCTGGTCACGAGCCGTTTCGGCGGATCATACGGAATCGGCGTTCCCTCGCCGCGCTCCACAAACTCCATTACCGCATTCACGCCGGGAATCGCAAGCAGCGCGATTCCCTGCAACAGCAACTGCCGCTCCCACCCGGGCAGATCCAGCAGCGGTTTCCATCCGCGGCCGGGGCGCAGCCGAAACGTGATCTCCGGAATCAGGTACAGGAAGAGCATGCCCGCAATCGCCACCTGCATCGCCCCGCGCAGTTGCACATGCGCGTCCTGCATCGTCCAACGGCCTATGCAAAGCGCCGGCAGCAGCACAACGGCAACTGCCGCTGCTTCTCCGGTGAGCCAGTTCCTGTTGTGCACGATCACCGGCCGTAACGCGGGCATCAAAAGCAGGTCGGCCGTCACCAGCATCGCCGTGCATCCCAGCAAGTGCACTCGGCGCAGCGCAATCTGCGGCAACGCGCCCCACATCACCACCCAGCCAAGGTAGAGTTCCAGCGGCACGCCGCCAAACGCGATCCCGCCCGGCTCAAAGCTCCACCAGCCGGCAATCTGATTCAGCCGCTGCACCATCAACAGCGACGGCGCCGTCCACAGCAGACCCAGCAGGCATGCTGCCAATTGCTTCGGCTGGCGCCCGCTCAACGCGCACGCCAGCAACGTGAGCACAAGCGGAAAATACAGTGCTCCCGCCCGAATCCATCCTTCCCGATTCATGGCCTCACACTCGCAGGTGTGGCATTCGCGTCAATCAGAAATCCGGCGGCTGCGCGCACAGCGCTGCGTTCCCACGGCACGAAGTACCATGCCGGGTCGAGTTCCCGCTCAAAACCAATGGTCCACACAACCTCGGTATGCCCGGCATCCTTTGCAGACCACCGCACCTCCGAGTAGTCCCAGCGCAGCCATTGCGTGAGTTTGCTGTCATCCCGCACGGCATCGAAGCGAACAAAGCCCGGCCGGCGCTCTCCCACACGCATGACAAGATCGCCCGCGGGGTCGCCCTCGGCCCCGCTGAAATGAATCACCCGCGTCGACCCTGCCGCGAGCCCGGTACCGCGTGCCTCCAGCGGCCTCGGAAATCCAATGCGCAGGTATCGCGGCAGCACGGTCTCCAACCGCGGACTCTCTGCCAGCGCCGCCTCCACCGCCGATGGCGTTGCCGCAACCAGCCGCGATACCTGCACAACCTGCGCGCGATTCCATGTCAGTTGCGGAACAATGCCCTCAAGGCACATGGGGACCAACACCAGCGCCACGCAACTCAGGGTCGCACCGCGCCCTTTCCTGCTCGAATCCACGATGACGCCCACCACGATCCCAACAAGATAAAACAGCGGCGAAGCAATCAGGATGCAGAGAAACCCTTCGCCCAGCAGCGGCGCGACAATCAACAACGCCAGCGTTATCCCTTTGAGAATGCCGCCGGTCACCGTCTTTGCCTTGGGGGTCAAGGCCAGCGCAATCGCCAGAATCGCCGGTACGCCCAGAAACATCGCCGCGGTCCCGCCAATCTGCTCGAGCCGCAGGTAGCGATAGAGAATCGCCCCGCACGTGAACGCGATCACCACCACGATAACTCCCCACTGGGACTCCGTGATCCGGCGCCATCCCTTCTCAGCATCCGTCATGCGAGCCTCCTTGCGGACTCAGACACCAGTTCGTTTGGCAAAAGCTCAGAGTTGCGCAGCAGCGCCAGGACCTTGGTTCGAATCGGCTTCAGGACTGGCAATTTGGCCACCGCCAACAGCTTCAGGGTCAGGTCCAGCGCCCCGTCCGCGGTCTTTCTGGTTCTCTCCTGGCGCGCCGAATCGTCATAGAGAAACATCACCAGCAGGCCCATCTGCAGCGCCCACAGGGCGAGCGGTAAAAGCTCCTCGAGATCCTTCGGCAGGCGCTCGCTTGAAATCGCCTCGCGAAACACCGCCGTCGCTCTGCGCCTGATTCCGGCCGTGCCTTTGCCCAGGCACGACAACGGATGCTGCGGTTCCCCTGTATAACGGAAAACCACGCCGAGCAGTTTGCGGTCGTCGCGCGCCAGGTCGAACTTGCTGTGCATCGCAACCGACAGCCGCGATCGTAACTTCCTGTCCCCGGCGAACGCCTCCCGGCACAGCCGTTCCTGCTCGCTCTGCACAACCTCGTAGTAGGCCTGGACAATGGCTTCCTTGCTCGGGAAGTAGTAGTACGCCGCGCTCTTGGCCACGCCGGCGCGCTCCGCCACCTGCTGCATCGTGGTGGCGTCGAAGCCGTTCTCGCGAAACAACGCCAGTGCGCATTCAAAAATGTGACGCCGCGTCTGTTCGCCCTTGTCGGTCGATGGATCAGATTTGACCATGGTCAAATATTCCGCCCGATCCGGGTCGCGAGTCAAGCACTTTTTTGAACACGTTCAATTCGCATGGCCAGACCGTCTCTTATTTCCCTGCATCTCGCGTCATCACGCCATCACCGTCATCACTTCTTCACTCTTAATTTTTCACTGTTCCCTGTTCCCTGTTCACCTTGCTCTTCGCTGTACTATGCGCTATAGTACACGCGTGATTCCTTTCCGCGTCCAATTTCGCGCCGGCGTGCCTCTCTTCGAGCAGGTCGTCTATGCCTCAAAAAAGGCCATGATCGCCGGGCAGCTTCGTCCCGGCGACCCCTTCCCTTCCGTGCGCACCCTCAGCAAGGAGCTCAAAATCAATCCCAACACCGCGCACAAAGTCGTCGGCTCCCTCATCAACGAAGGTCTGCTTGAAACCCGCCCCGGCATCGGCACCGTTGTCGCCGAGCGCCCCGACTCCACCAGCAAGGAGCGCATGCAACTCCTGGGTCATGAAATGGAATCGCTCGTCGTGGAAGCCAAGCGCCTCGGCATCGACCTCGACGCCATGCTCGCCTCGTTCAGCGCTCACTGGCAGCGCCTCACCGCAACCAGCCCCGACAACACAGCCTCCCGCAACAACTCCGGCGAAGGAGCGCGCAAGAAAATATGACACCGGTTCTCCATACGCAAGAACCCTCTCGCTAGCTTCGGCCGGACCGTTGCTCTCGACGGCATCGATCTCGACGTGGCCGAGGGTTCTATCTACGCCCTGGTCGGCGCCAATGGCGCGGGAAAGACCACGCTCATCAAGATCCTCATGAACATCTTCGCGCCCACCTGCGGCGATGCGACGGTCCTCGGCGTCGACTCCCGCAAAGTCGCAGGCGATGTCTTCAACCGCATCGGCTACGTCTCCGAAAATCAGGAGATGCCCGACTGGATGACCGGCGCCGACATGCTCGCCTACTGGCGCCACTTCTATCCCACGTGGGACCGCGACTCTGGAACAGTCAGCTCGTCCGCCAGTTCGACCTCCCCCTCGACCGCAAGCTCAAACACCTCTCCCGCGGCATGCGGATGAAGGCCGCCTTCGCCAGCTCGCTCGCCTATCGGCCGTCTCTTCTCGTCCTCGACGAGCCCTTCTCCGGCCTCGACCCGCTGGTTCGCGACGAGCTGATCGAGGCCTCGCTCGATCGCGCGCCAGAGACCACCATCTTCCTCTCCTCGCACGACCTCGCCGAAATCGAAACCTTCTCCACCACCTCGGCTTTCTCGAGCAGGGCCATCTCCTCTTCTCGGAAGACATGAACACGCTCACCAATCGCTTCCGCGAGGTCACCGTCACGCTGGGCGATCAGTCCGCGCTTCCTGCGCAGCCGCCCTCGTCGTGGCTCCGCCTCGAGCAGGCCGACTCCGTGGTCCGCTTTGTGCACAGCAACGTGGAAGAAGCTACAGCGGCAGAGGTCGCCGCCGCCTTCCCTTCCGCGCGCGACATCGCGCTCGACCCGATGCCGCTGCGTTCCATCTTCCTCTCCATCGCCCGCTCCAGCCGCGCCCCCCAATCCGCAGCCGTCTCCCAACCCACATCCGGAGTGAAGGCATGAAGCAGATACTCGCCATCTTCACCAAAGACGCTCGCCGCTTCTGGCCTGAGATCGCCGCCTCCCTCGCTGTCACTGCGGCACTCTCGCTGGTCTACCCCATGCAGTGGCGCTCCGGAAACCACGAGTTGGGCGCCGTCTCTTACTCCTTTGGCGGGCTGCTGACCCACGGCGGCGGACTCGGCTTCCTTGCGGGAGCCCTCATCGTCTTGGTGCCCATCAGCTGGTGGATCCTGATCGCCCGCCTCGTCCACGGCGAGCGCCTCGTTGGACACACCCAGTTCTGGCTGACGCGTCCCTATCAGTGGCCCAAGTTTCTCGGCGCCAAGCTGCTCTTCGTCGCGGTGTTCATTTGGGCGCCCTTCCTCGCCGCGCAGATGCTCCTGCTCGCGCAGGCAGGGTTCAATCCCTTTGCCTACATCCCCGGCCTGCTCTTCAACCTCGTCTTCGTCACCGGCGGACTGATCCTGCCGCTGCTGGCCTTCTCCGCCGTCACCTCCGGCTTCGGACGCATGACCCTCGTCCTGCTCGGCCTCATCCTCTTCATCATCGCGATAAGCCTGCTCTTCTCGCTGCGTCCCGGCGACGCCATTGCCAGCATTCCCGACCTCATCAGCGGCAATCTCGCCTTCCTTGCGCTCCTCCTGGGTTCCGCCGCCGCGGTCGTCATCCAGTACGCCCGCCGACGCGCTCGCACCGCGTGGCTCACCCTCGCCGGCGTCGCCGCGGCCTTCATCCTGCTGGCGCTCTTCGATCCCGATCAGAGCCTTCTGGGCCGTTCTTACGCCTCAGGCACAGACACTCCGGCCTTGCAGCTAGCCTTTGCAAACGAGGGACTCCGCGAGCCCATGGCCAATGAGTCCACTGACAAGCGCGAGTTGGAGATCGCCATTCCCGTGCGCGCATCGCAGGTCCCGGCCAACACCGCCATCATCCCCGCGGCGATGCGGGCTGTTCTCGATGGCCCCAATGGCGCGCACTGGGAATCTCCCTGGCAAGGAACTCTCAACCAGCGCTTTCTCTCCGGCACTTCCGAATTCGTGGCGCGGTTCCGCATCCGCCGCGGCGTCTACGAACAGTTCAAGTCCGCGCCTGTGACCCTCAGACTGGTCTACGCATACGATCGCGCAGCTCTGGTGGGCTACACCAGCGTGCCGCTGCCCGGTTCATCCTTCACGGTTCCCGGCGTGGGGATTTGCGCGCCTCAGATGCTGTGGCTCCAGCAGCCGCCCGAGATCACCGGCATCGCCTGCCGCTCCGCCGTGCGTCATCCCGACCTGACCTACATCACCGCGCATTGGTCAACCGGCCCCTGCACGCCCGGCACGGAATGCTCGACGTCGCTCATTGGCACCGCGTGGCTGGGCACGCTCGACTCCGACCCCGCCGAGTTCGGCATCACATCGGTGTGGGATGAGCCGGTTCCTCTCTCCAACTTCTGGGCCGGTTATCCGGCGCGGCCGCGCCGCATGTGTCCGGGATCGCCCGTCACCTTCGCCCGCTTTGCGCGCGCCGGCAGGGGCCAGGTGACTCTGACCATTCCGGGCTTCCGGCTCCCCGAGCTGGCCCTCGGCGACCAGTACCGCATGGGGATTCACGCCGAGTGAGGCGATTACGACGCGAAGGAGGCCAGCGCCGTCTTCTCGTCGTCGTAGACATCGAAGACCGTGTACAGCTTGGTGATCTGCATCAGGTCGTGGACGCGCTTGGTCAGGCTGAGCAGCTTGAGTTGGCCGCCACGATTCTTCATGGAGGTATAGGAGGCCGTCAGTTCGCCCAGCCCGGCGCTGTCGATGTAGGTCACTTCGGCCAGGTTGAGCAGAATCTTGCGAGCGCCCTGCCCCGACTGGTCGTGGATCTCGTCGCGAATGGCCGCCACCGACTCGCCCATGGTGAGCCGCCCGCTGACATCGATGATCACGACGTCCTTCACTTCCCGCGAATTCAACTTCAAGCTCATCTCTTCTTCTCCCCGTCCTTCGGCCTGATGTGGTAACTCCCGCCGATTCTACTCTTCCCATCCATGTGGGTCAGAATGTTGAGTCCCGCCAAAGGGTTTCACCAGTTTATAAAGACCAATGCGGTCTGATTCTTTCGTGCACAAAAAAAATCGGGCAAGCCCTGCGGTTTGATGCGGTTAAGGGGTGGTAAAACAGCGAGTGTGATTTGGAACACAGAGGACAGATAACAGTGGACAGATAGCAGTGAAGAGTGGGCAGTGAACAGAAAAGGCAAGTGAATGAGTGAAGAAGTGAACAAATGCGGGAAGTGAGGGCATAGCGGGTTGGTGCGGGCATAGCGATAGCTCCTTTCTGCCGGATCTGTTCTGCCGGATCTGGCGGAAAATGAAAAAGCCCACCGGTGGGCGGGCCTCTTTTCTACTGTTAATACGATTATAACAGATTCGTCGAATTGGATACCAAAGTTTTTAAAAATATTTTCGCCATATTTTGTTATAGATGATAGCTTTTCCACAGGAATGCCTCTTGACAAGTTTTCCACAGGTCTTTCTGCGCGTCGCTCGGAGGGCGTTGGGTTACTCGGCGGCCCTAAGGGAGCGATCGGGGCTAAAACCAATCCCGGGTAGCCGTCTCGGCAGGTACGTCCCTGGTGACTTCGGATTTTTCGTTCAGGCCACGCCGAGGCGGGGAACCGGACCAACTGACTATTTATGTCTGATTTCGATGATGCGATGGTGACTATGGGGCAATAGTTGGGCAGTGACGTTGCCTGGCAAGCGGAAACGGATTTATTTGACTGAATATGTGGTAAGCAATCTGCCGACCCGCTCATCATGAGCTGCGATGAATGGGGCCACCCCTACGAGTACGACCCCCACGAAGGGCGCCAACGAGGACGGGTTGGCGGCGGTCTTGCGTGGTGACGGCCACTCGAACGTTCCGCATCGGCCACTACTCGCTCAGTACAATGGAAGCACGCAGACTTCCCTCGGATAACAACGATGTCTCCATTGATTTTTTCGATATTTCTCGGATCGATGACTCTACTTCTGGCTTCCGGGTTTATGCGGCAGAGGACCTTGGACAAGTGGACGCGGGAGACTGGCCGCAGACCAGCGGCGACGGCGGCTGACTAAAGTTATGATTTCCTGCCAGGTTTGCTGGCGAACCATGAGATGACACAACGGTCGATCGCGGCGCTCTCGAAACCTGCACTCCGGAGGCAGCCTACCAAGGCCGAGTTATTAAATAGGACGAGGGCGCAGCGCATTCCATTCAGGCCAGGAGTCCTTACTCCAACAAAGGCCGGATACATTCGCGCAGACCAACACGCCACTCTCATTTTTCGCTTGCAAAACGGCGGCGGACCATACATTCCGCATCGGCCACAATCCTCTAGCGACCCTGTCAATGAGCGACTTGGCCTGTTCGCAACAGTTGAAACTCAATCTCCGGATCGGCGTTTTGTGAGCAAGTCGTCGTGCGCTTGTCACTAACGTTGGCTAGCGCGCGGAACGGACTCGGACTGCGGCCGCAAGATCGCGAGAGAGGTGCAAAGCTTTCGCGGCGCCACTCGTCCGCAGAACAAACTCACCCGGAGACCGTACTGTGACCCGCAATCGCGTGCCGGGAGTAATGCCGTGGGCTCTTGAGCCGCTTCAACAAAGGCGCATCCTCATCTGAAACGCTGTCCACGATGAATGCCCCTTGCTCATGAAGATCAGCCAGCGGCTTGGAAGGCTGTTTCGGCATTTTTCCGTCCATCGCCGGAATGCAATGGCCATGCGGATCGAACTTTGGGTGGCCCAGCTTTGCATCGATCCGCTCCTCGAACCGCTCCGAGATGAAATGTTCAAGGCGCTCCGCTTCTTCGTGAACCTCTTCGAGAGGGTAGTCGAGGACTTTGTAGAGAAAGGTTTCGATGAGACGATGATGGCGCAGCACTTCAAGAGCCCGCCGTTTGCCCGCCGCTGACAGCAGAACTCCGCGGTGTCTTTCGTATTCCACAAACGGCATCGGAGACGATGCCAGCTTTTGCAGCATATTGGTGACCGAAGCGGGCGCAACACCCAAACGGTGAGCCAGGGATGTACTCGATACACGGTGTTCTTCAGGCCGCTGAGAGCGAGGATCGCCTTCAGATAGTTGTCCACTGATTCCGTGTTGACGTTCCCATGGCGGCTCGGTGGCATCGCTCGGCCTCTCCTTGACGATTTGACACTTTCGCTATTTTAGGTCAACCTAATGTTTTAGGCACGCCTAAATATTGGCATGTCGGAGATTCTCCCCTCGTTTCCCATGACGCGGTTGCAGAGGCCAACGCGCTCACAGGGATCATTACCAGCCACAGGAGTTCATTCTCAATGCGAATCCGAACCGCAATGGTTCTCGCACTTCTGGTGTTAACCGTGGTTAACGCGGACAGTTTACGGGCGCAAAGTGGGACGAGCAGCGCGCTCACCGGAAGCATCAGCGATGTTACGGGAGCCATGGTTCCCAATGCCACGGTCAAAGCCACCGACGTAAACACGGGAGCGACGCGAACCGCGCGAAGCAATGGCGAAGGGCGCTTTCTCTTCGCCCAGGTCAATCCGGGAATCTATCGGATTACGGTGCAGGCCGACGGCTTTGGGCCGGCCGAATCGCAACCTGCGACCGTCGCCGTGGGCAAACCATCGCGGTGAACTTCACTCTTCGCCGGCGTCCACTTCGCAGACGGTCGAGGTGACAACACAGAACGGCCCGCTGAGCCTGGAGAATCCGAATACCTCAACGACGCTGGAGGCGAAGGCAATCGAAAAGCTGCCGAACCCCGGCCAAGACCTCACCTACCTGGCGCAATTCGCGCAAGGAGCGTTGATGAATACGGCAGGCTCTTCAAACGATGCCAAAGCGGCGGGCGGCTACGGCAACGTGGAGTTCAACGGACTCCCTGCTACCTCGAATGGGTACATTCTCGATGGCTACGACACGAACGATCCTTGGCTGGGGCTGAACATCGGCCTTTCCACGAATCTCGTCATCGGTCTCGACGCCGTGCAGGAAGCAACGATTAACACCAACTCCTTCTCCGTCGATCAAGGAAGATATGCCGTAGCACAGGTGAACTACTTCACCAAGTCAGGCGCAAACGCGTTTCACGGTGACGCGTACGAAATGTGGAATGGTTCGCTGTTCAACGCTGAGGACTATTTCTTGCATGCGAACGACACCGCGGATAACGTTGCGAAGAAACCGCGTTCCAACGTGAACGAATTCGGGGTGAGTGTTGGCGGGCCCATTTGAAGGACGGGCTCTTTTTCTTCGGCCACTACGAGGGCATTCGCATCGCCCTGCCCCTCGTGTCGCAGATCACCCTGCCAACGCCGGCTTACCAGCAATATGTATTGGGGGCACTCGCAACGGGCGGGACGGACCCGGTGACGGGCGCGGCTCTTCCGGCTCAGCCTGCAGAAATCCCCTTCTACCGGAAGATGTTCTCCCTGCTGCCCGCGCCAGGCGGCTCACCGGTCCCGATAGTCGGGTGCCCGCTGGGTACAAACGGCGATGGCTGCGCAAGCCAGCGTCAGGCTTCGCTGAACAACAGCGACAGCGAAAACCTCATTGTGGTGAAGATCGACCACACTATCGACGCCAACAACAGCGTCTGGTATCGCTTCCAACAGGACACGGGGCTTCAGGCGGCGTTCACCGACCCCATGAATCCGTTTTCAACTCCTATTCACCTCAGCCGCAGCGTACTCTCGTAGTTGGCTATACGCATGTGTTCAGTTCGACCCTCGTGAACAGTTCAATCCCGGTGCAAGCTGGTATTCCAGCATCTTCGAGCCGAACCACTACTCTCAGGTGCTCGAGACCTTCCCCATCGTGCTCGCCTCGGGCAGCGACAGCGTTCCCTTCACCACAATCGGCGGCAATGACAATACCTACCCGCAGGGCCGCAAAGTAACACAATGGCAGATCAATGACAACCTTACGTGGACGCATGGGAAGCATACGTGGAAGTTCGGCATCAACACGCGGCGTCTCGACGTAAGCAACTATGACCTCGGCGAAGGCACGGCGCCAACGGTGACCTTCAATGACCTGGCGCAGTTCACCTATGGCGCTGCCTACACAGCCAGTCAGAGCTTTCCAGTTTCGCTGAAAGAGAGGGTCTCGACGGGTAATCTCGAATACTACGCAATGGATAGCTATAAGCCCGTCGCCAGGGCCACCTTCACCTATGGCATGCGCGTAACCTGGAACGCCAACGTCACCAGCGGGAAGAATCTCTTTGCGCGCACCGCCGGCTCCTTCCTTGACGCCCCTCATGACATGAATCAACCGCTGAACCAAGTTGTTTTGGGAAATGTCCACGACTTGTTTCCCGCCACGCCGCTATTCGTCTACCAGCCACGCGTTTCGTTTGCCTATCGGTTGCTCCCGGGGCTGGCGGTTCATGGCGGATTTGGCGCCTTCAACGACATTATTCCCATGCAAATTGCCGATCTTGCCGCCATGAACGCACCCAATGATCCCACGTTTGTAGGTGGAATCGGTGGCCAGGTCGGGCGGCATCGGCATTGCTCCCGGCGTTGCTGGAAGTGCAGTGGATGCCGCGGTGAACGCGAACAATTCGTTCCAGAAGATCTTTCGTTCTGGCGGCTCTCCCTGCGCGGGAATTCAGCCGGGCGCGCCCACGTGTCCGCTGGCGGTGAGCCTCAACACGTTTCCGAGTGGAACGCTTAAATCACCGTATTACTACCAATACAACTTCGGCATCGAGCAGCAAATCGGTTCGAGTGGGAACCTGAGGATCGATTTCGTAGGCACACGAGGGCTGCATGAGCCGTTCCAGGTGCAGCTCAATGGCTATCAGACGGTTTGCGATGGATGTTTCGCTCCGTATCCATACCAAAGACCACTCGATCAGCGCTTTGGGAATGTCAATGAGTTTCGCACGGACGCCAACAGCAGTTATGCCGGACTGCAGACCGCATATTCCCAGCAGTGGCGTGGACTGACTCTGCACGGGAACTACACGTTCAGTCATTGTCTCGACGAGGTATCGAATGGCGGTTTGCTGGCGTTCTCCACGCAGGGACTAATGTCGCCGTTGCCTGGAGAACTCAGCCGGCAATATGCCAGTTGCGACTATGACGTTCGCCAAAACATCTCCGCTTATGGGCTATACCAGCTGCCGTTTCACTCCAGCCATCCGTTCCTGCGTAAGGCCTTCGCGGGATGGTCGGTCTCGGAGACCGCTATTCTGCACTCCGGCTTGCCCTTCAGCGTGCTCAGCCAGCCGTACATTGCAAACAGCAACGGCGTCTTTCAGGCGAACGGGGCGAGCACCGTTCAGTTCAATGCGCCCGCTTACGCGAACCGGGTTCCGGGCGTGCCGGTCTATCGAAAGAACTCTGTGGCCGGCGTCACTGTGGCGGGAACCAGGCAATGGCTCAACCCGAATGCGTTTGTCTCGGTGGTCGATCCGACGACAGGAGCATGTGTGGGAGGCGACTCGCCGGCAAACTGCCAATTCGGCAATTCAGGACGCAACTCCGTTCGCGGACCGCACTACACAAACTCCGACATCTACCTGACGAAGACGTTTCCCATCAAAGAGGGCTTAAGTTCCGTCTCGACACTCAAATGTTCAATGCCTTCAATCATGCCAACTTCGCCCTGCCAAGCGAGGTCGAAGCCGGCGTACCTGGCGTGTCGGTTCCGGCCAGATTCGGAACGCTTGAAAGCACGATCTCGCCTCCTACTGGGCTTTTGGGCGTTGGATTGGGAGGCGATAGCTCCCCGCGCATGATCGCATTTCAGGGAAGGATTGAATTCTAAGAAACGAGAGCAATGGCTGCGCCAGATTGAACATTGCATTTCGGGGGCTTCATCATACGAGGTTGTAGTCAAAAAGTGCATTATCGCCAAACCACTCGCTGACCGTCATTTCTACAGCCAAATTTGGGATCGCGGTTGGATCACCGCGTACTCGGGCATTACTCTATTTTTTGGCGAAATATCTCGGCGGGCTGGAAAAGGCCCGCGGCTAAAGCCAAATCCTTCGAAGCTCGTTTCAGGGACCTGGAATGTCCTTGCTCCTCCGCTGGCGACCTGCCGGTTTTCTGATATTTCGAGTGGATTACCGCGAACACTTCCCTTTGGATTTCCTTCGCCTTTTCTTGCGCGGTCGCCGGCTTAAGGAACGAAGATTCTGAAAAAGCTTGGTCTGTCATGGATCATTGAATGAACGAGTGATCGCAAGGCAGCCGGGCCAACAATGAAAAACACAATGCAAAGTCTGTCCAGGAGAGAATTTCTGCGGAGTGGAGGGACGGCCGCGATGGCATCCGTACTCCCCTGCGCCGCACGAGCTGCCGGTCGATTCGGAGCCGAGTCGAGCGGCAGCCGCCCTGAACCGGCCGACCGTCGCTTCCGCTCTGAAGTTGTGGAGCAATATATAGCGGGGATTCGCGGCCGCATCGCGGATCCGGAGTTGGCGCAGCTCTTTTTCAACTGCTTTCCCAACACGCTTGATACCACCGTGGAACCAGGAACATTTGAAGGCAAGCCGGACACGGTGGTCATCACCGGTGATATTCCAGCCATGTGGCAAAGGGATTCGTCGGCGCAGGTGTGGCCCTACCTGCCCCTTGCCAAGAAAGACGAGCGTCTGCGCTCATTGATTGAAGGCCTGATCCGCCGCCAGGCGCGCCACATCTTGACTGATCCCTATGCCAATGCCTTCATGGCCGACCTCAATGCTGCGCCCCTGGAATGGAGCCGCCAGGACCAGACAGAAATGAAGCATGGCGTTGGCGAGCGCAAGTATGAACTGGATTCGCTCTGCTATCCAATCCGGCTCGCACATGGATACTGGAGGCAAACCGGAGGAACGCAGCCATTCGACGGGCAATGGCATGAAGCAATGCGCGTGGTGGTCCGAACCATGCGGGAGCAACAGCGGAAATATGGGCTCGGGCCTTATCATTTTCAGCGCTCGGCGGTGACGCCGACCGAGACTCTCGGTGAAAAGGGATTTGGAAATCCGGTAAAGCCCGTAGGCCTGATCGCTTCCGGTTTCCGGCCGTCGGACGACGCGTGCATTTATCCGTTCCTGGTGCCGTCGAATCTGTTTGCGGTCACTTCACTGCGACAGTTATCGGAGATGGCCGGCGCCATCCTCCACGACAGCGCGCTGGCGCAGGATGCGTCTTCGCTTTCCGATGAAGTGGGAGCAGCGCTTCGGGAGCATGCCGTGGTTTCCACGCCGGAGGGCACGGTCTGGGCTTATGAAGTGGATGGCTTTGGCGGGCAAGTGCTGATGGATGACGCCAACGTGCCGAGCCTGCTGGCGTTGCCCTATCTGAACAGCTCGCCCGATGCGGCACTCTATGCGCGCACACGGTCGTTTGTCTGGAGCGAGCGCAATCCGTGGTTCTTCCGCGGCAGCGCGGGCCAGGGCATCGGAGGCCCGCATGAAGGCGCGAACATGATCTGGCCGATGTCGCAGACGATCTATGCGCTGACCAGCACTTCGGCGAGTGAAATTCGCGAAGCGCTGCGGATGTTGAAGGTTGGCTCGGCGGGCAGCGGTTTCATTCACGAAAGCTACCACAAGGATGACCCCAACCGCTTCACCCGCTCCTGGTTCGCCTGGGCGAATACTCTCTTTGGAGAATTGATTGCGCACCTGGCCGAGACGCAGCCAGATTTGGTTTCGAGTCAATGACCGCCTGACCGGAGGTTTGCTTGCGTTTTTGCTTTTTCGGGTCCCGGTCGTTGAATCGATTCCCGGCCGACAGTTCCGGATCGGCCACAACTCAGGAACTAACGCCGACAAACCGGGAGCTATTGCCGACCACATGCTCTGTCGGGGCCATATAAACTGCCGATATATGACTCTCCTCGATCCGGTCTGGGAGCAGCAGAAGCCTTCATTTGATGAAGCGCAGGAGATGTGCTCGCAAGTGGGTTTGGCCTTTGACGAAGCGCAGCCTGTGTCCGTGACGAAGGTTCTGGGTTCTCTCAGGGAATCTCATTCAAACGGCGGCGCCATATTCGCGACTTTTCGAGTCGGGGAATCCCGGATTTTCGACTGGTTTGCATCGCGCAATCGATTGGCGGAATTTGACATTCTTACATCGCTTCTGCGCCGGGAAGAGGTTCGTGTTCGGATTCCCGAACTTCAGATTCCCATCGAACCGACCGGAGAAGCTCCCTCGCAATCTTGTTCCATCGCAACTGTTCAGGGCTTCAAGATGGAGAGTCCCTTCCTGTTCGACGCGCGCCTCGCTCACGCCCTGTACTATGGCGGCGCCT
This sequence comes from uncultured Acidobacteriota bacterium, assembly GCA_963846375.1. GTDB lineage: Bacteria > Acidobacteriota > Terriglobia > Terriglobales > Acidobacteriaceae > Telmatobacter. The sequence goes on along the minus strand of CAWJVV010000001.1, from coordinate 158,410 downwards.
ATAGCACGAAAACTGGACTGGATGCCAAACAGGCCAAACAGCTTGCACTCGCTGTATGCGATGACATTTTGAGCAGAGGTTTTCAGAGGTCAGCTTCTTCACTAATTGGGAATCTTGGACACCGTGGTTCCAGGGAATTGCTTGGGACTGGACAGCATTCCTCTTTGATCGGCGGAAAAGAAGGTTCTCGATCCTTGCTGTCACCGACACCGATTGACTCAGTCAGAGGGGTTGCGAGCGGATTACCGCGTATGGGGAGGTTTCGGAATAAGATGCGGTTTCTTTGATCCCGCTGGCAACGATGAGATTGGAAAGAGGCGGTGAGGCGGTTCGTGGTATCCCACCCTAACGACAAAAAACAAAGCGTCGTTAGAATGGGGCACTCTCGGTTCGTGGTGAATTCGCCTGGCTGAAACAAACAGAAGCACAAGCGAGGGCCCTGGTCTACGCCGGGGATGAAATCCCCGGCGTACCGCCCGAACGACTTTTCAGCAAGCTGCAAGGCCGTGCCCCTTCAAAACAAGATGGCCATGCGATTCGGCCGGCCATGCACCCGCCCTAACAAGTCAGGACGAGACACGGGGGTTTTGAGGCTACCTCGGATTCTGCACGGAGGCGGCGTCGACCAGCTTTTGGAGCGCGGGCAGGAAAACGAATTTCACCAGGGCTGAGGGCTTTTGGGCGTCGGCTATTACGGCTTTCTGGCCGTCGGACCAGGCGGACGGCGGTGTGGCGTGCATGTCCATGTAGGCCAGGGCTTCAAGGCCGCACTCGGCCAGCTGGCCGAGCTGGCGGGCGCGGTCGGCGGCGTCGGAGAGACGGCTGTTGCGCGCAGTCAGGGCCTGCATGAGCGGGGCGGCCTGCTGCCATGACTCGAGACGCTGGCGCAGACGCTGCTCGCCGGCATAGCCCGGGCCGTGCTCGAGGAACTCGGCGACATCGCGGTTGAAGTCCTGACGCGCGGGGGGATCGGCTACCACCGAATCGACCAGGCGGTCGAGCGAGGTGTAGGAGTCGGTGTGCTGGGTGTCTTCGCGTTCGCCGAAGCTGACCGGCTCGAGGATGGACGCGAAGGTGTCGAGCGCGTCGGGGTGCATGGAGCCGAAGAGGTTGCGGCGCAATTTCTGCGGGCCGGAGCGGTGGGTCAGGCCTACGTCTTCCAATTCGAGCGAGGCGAGGCGCAGGCGGCGATACATGTCGGCGACGTCGCGGTCGGATTGCGGGGACCAGAAGCGCTCGGCAACGGCCATGGAGCGCGGCCAGATGCGCGAGTCGATGGTTTCGGGGTTGATTTGCTCGGCCCACATGCAGATTTCGCCGCCGTAGATGAGCTTTTGCTGGTCGGGGGTGAGGGTGGTGTTGGCGGGGATGACGTCGTCGAGGAACATCTGCTCGGAGGTCTTCTGGCCGTCGAGGTAGTAGGGCGCGGAGAGGATCATGGTGTAGCCCTGCTGTGCGCCTGCGGAGAGCGATTCGACGCCGCGCCAGCTCTGCACCATGATGTCTTTGGGCAGCGAGGGGTTGAGGATCTCGTCCCATCCCACCATTTTTTTGCCGTGCTTGGTGAGGATGGGGAGCAGGCGCTGGTTGAAGTACGACTGGAGCTCCGCAGAGGTCTTGAAGCCCTTCTTGTCCATGAACTCTTTGATCTTGGGGCTGGCGAGCCAGGCCTTGCCCTCGGTTTCGTCGCCGCCGATGTGGAAGTAGGCGTCGGGGAAGATTTCGCCCATCTCGCTGACGAGGGAGTCGATGTACTTGTAGGTCTTTTCGCTGCTGGGGTCGAGCTCGGCCTGCGGTGCGCCGCCGTAGATGGGGAGTTCCTTGATGTCTTCGCCGGAGCCCAGTTCAGGGTAGGCAAAGGCGGTGGAGGAGCTGTGGCCGGGCATGTCGAACTCGGGGATGACGCGGATGCCGCGCGCGCGGGCGTAGGCGACGACTTCGCGGAGCTGGTCCTGGGTGTAGAAGAGGCCGGAGGAGGCATTGGCGGTGAGCCGGGGATACTTTTTGCTTTCGGCGCGGAAGCCCTGGTCGTCGCTCAGGTGCCAGTGGAAGACGTTGAGCTTGGCGATGGCCATGCCGTCGAGGGTGCGCTCGATGACGTCGACGGGCTCGAAGTGGCGGACGACGTCAACGAGGAGGCCGCGCCACTGGAAGCGCGGGGCGTCGTCGATGGTGACGGCGGGAACACTGCAGGCGCCGTTGTCCATCGTGACGAGCTGGAGGAAGGTTTCGAGGCCATGCATGGCGCCGAGCTCGTTGGGCGCGGTGAGAGTGGCCTGGGTGGAGGTGATGGTGAGCTTGTAGGACTCGTCTTCATCAAGGGACTGGATGGCGGCGGCGGAGCCGGCTACCTGGATGTTGAGCAGGAGCGGATCGTTTGCGGCGGTGAAGGTCTGCATGCGGCGGATGTTGCCGCACTGGCGGTCGAGCCCAGCGAGGAAGCGGCCGAGGGCGGCGTCGATGCGGTCGTTGTGCGCGCCGGTGAAGCCGGCGTGAAAGTGAGCGTTGAGGGCGAGGGATCCCTGGCCGGGCTGGATGGAGCGCGGGAGCGGCATGACGTGGAGTTGCTGTGCGGACGCAGCGGTGACGAGGCTGATGATGGCGAGAGAGCCGCAGAGGAGATGGCCGGCAAAGGCGCGATTGAAACGGTTGAACCTGATTTTGCTCACAAACACCCCATGGAAATGCTTGTCATTTCGCATAGGATTTTCGCCGGTGGGGGTTGGTGGGCGCAACGGGGTGAAACAGGGACCAGGGATCAGGGACCAGGGACCAGAAGGCGGAACGCGACCTTCGTTGCTATCCCATGTCTCCAAAACCGGGAGGCATGGGGCACCCACTGGTAGGCAGTAGGGGACGAGTGCTGAATCTGATAGGTTTTCACGTGAGGTTTTTGGGGCGCGGATGAAGAGGCTGGACCAGATTGTGGTGTTGATGATGGGGCTTGCCGGGGTTGCGGCGGGCGCGGCTGAGACGCATGCGCGGGCGACGAGTGCGAAGGCGGCGCGGCTTGATGCGGTTCTGGATCCGCTGATGGAGAAGGCGGTGGCGGACGGCAATATGCCGGGCGGCGTGCTGCTGGTGGGGCATGACGGACGGGTGGTGTATCGCAAGGCGTTCGGGATGCGGAGCCTGGAGCCGGCGCGCGAGCCGATGACGGTGGGGACGATCTTCGACCTGGCTTCGCTAACCAAGTGCGTGGCGACGACGACGGCGGTGATGCAGCTGTTTGAAGAGGGACGCGTGCGGTTGAATGATCCGGTGGCGGCGTATCTGCCGGAGTTTGCGCAGAACGGAAAGCAGGACGTGACGGTGCGGGAGTTGATGACGCACTACTCGGGGCTGGCGCCGGATCTGGATTTGAGCACGCCGTGGAATGGGCGCGATGCGGCGTTCAAGATGGCGATGGAGCAGAAGCCGGCGCATCCGCCGGGGAGCCGGTTTGAGTATAGCGACATCAATTTTGAGGTGCTGGGATTTCTGGTGGAGCGGGTAACGGGCGAACCGCTGAACGAGTACGCGGCGCGGCACGTGTTTGCTCCGCTGGGGATGGGGCACACGCGATTTTTGCCTCCGGAGGAGTGGAAGGCGCGGATTGCGCCGACGCAGTACGACGTAGACGGCGCGATGTTGCGCGGGTTGGTGCATGATCCGACGGCGCGGCGGATGGGCGGCGTGGCTGGGCACGCGGGGCTGTTTTCGACGGCCGATGACCTGGCGCGATTTGCGCAGGCGCTGCTGAGCGGGGAGAAGGTGCTGCATCGAGAGACGGTGGAGAAGATGACGACGCCGCAGCAGGCGGCGAACGCGGCGAGCGAGCGCGGGCTAGGGTGGGATATTGATTCGCCGTTTGCGAGCAATCGCGGCGAGTTGCTGCCGGTGGGGTCGTTCGGGCATACAGGGTTCACGGGGACGTCGCTGTGGATCGATCCGGTGACCGACACTTACATTGTGCTGCTGACGAATGCGGTGCATCCGCGTGGCGGGAAGTCGGTGGTGAGCTTGCGCGCGCGAGTGGCCACGGCGGTGGCGCAGGGGCTGCGGCTGACGGTGCGCGAGCAGGAGCGGCTGCGGCTGGCACGGATCACCGGGTACAACGAGTCGCTGATGGCGTCGCGGCGGATGCAGCATCGCAATGGCGCGGTGAAGTTGGGGATTGACGTGCTGGAGGAGCATGGGTTTCGCGAGCTGCATGCGGATGCTGCGCAGCCGGTGAAGGTAGGGCTGGTTACGAATCAGACAGGCGTGGATGGGCAGGGCCGAACGGACGGTGGATGTGCTGGCGCATGCGGCGGGCGTGCAGCTGACGGCGATCTTCAGCCCGGAGCACGGGATTACGGGGAGCGCGGATACGACCGAGATCCAGGAGACGCGCGATGCGGCGACGGGTGTGCCGGTGTACAGCGTGTATGGCAACACGGATGCGAAGCGGCGGCCCGATCCGGCGGCGTTGGCGGGACTGGATGTGCTGGTGTTCGATATTGCAGGATGCGGGCGTGCATTTTTATACCTACGAGAGCACGCTGGGATATTTTGTGGAGGCTGCGGCGAAGGCAGGCAAGGAGATGGTGGTGCTGGACCGGCCGAATCCGATCAACGGCGTATTTGTGCAGGGGCCGGTGGAGGACGCGGGGCGGGAGAGCTTTGTGGGCTACTGGCAGACCCCGGTGCGGCACGGCATGACGATGGGCGAGCTGGCGCGGATGTTCAATGGCGAGCGCAGCATTGGCGCGAAGCTGACGGTGGTTCCGATGGAGGGATGGATGCGAGGCGACTGGTTTGATTCGACGGGCGCGGCGTGGATTAATCCTTCGCCGAATATGCGCAGCCTGGAGGAGGCGACGCTGTATCCGGGGATGGGGATGATTGAGACGTCGAATGTGTCGGTGGGGCGCGGGACGGATACGCCGTTTGAGGTGGTGGGCGCGCCGTGGGTGAACGCGGTGGAGCTGGCGCGGTATTTGAATGGACGCGAGATTGCGGGTGTGCGGTTTGTGCCGGTGCGGTTTACGCCGGCGGCCGCGGTGTATGCGCACGAAGAATGCGGCGGCGTGAATGTGATGGTGACCGATCGCGATGCGCTGGATGCGCCGGAGCTGGGCGCGGAGGTGGCGGCGGCGTTGCTGGCTCTATATCCGGATGAGTACATGATTGATGGGATCGACACATTGATGATCAACAGGGCGAGTCTGGAGGGGTTGAAGCGGGGCGAGGATCCGCGGCGGGTGGCGGAGGATTGGGGCGTGGGGATTGAGCGGTTTGAGGCGGTGCGGGGGAAGTATTTGATTTATTGAGAGCGGGTGTTTACCCGTTGAATTATTCGGCTGGGTAGGCGAGCAAAGGCCGGAACAACTGCAGATTCCTCCGCTTCGCTGCGGAATGACAACGCGTTAGAAGAAGGTTTGGATCACGTCAATGACGTTGTAGTTGGAATCGACTACGGGGATGGCGCGCCACCTGTCGAAGGTGAGGCAGGGATGGCAGATGTCGAAGGCGAGCATGTCGCCGATGCGGAGGTCGTCGCCGGGGTTGATGCGGAGGTAGGCGTGCTGATCCATCATCTTGGTGATCTCCCAGTGCGGTAGAGCGGGTGATGGAGCCGCGTTGCCGGAGCGATGGTGGAGCGCGGGGACGGGGAAGCCGGAGTCGAAGGCTGCGTCGCGCTTGCCGAAGCCGATGATGGCGCGGGCGGGCTCGGGGATGGACTGCACGTAGGCCCAGAGGTGCAGGGCGGGCTGGAGCGATGAGTGCATGCGCTGAGCGACCGGGTTGGTGCGGTGTATGCGGTCCTGGGCGCGGCGGTAGCTGCCGACGTCGTGGGTGAGATAGCAGCCGGGGCGGAGGACGATCTCGACTGCGTCGTCGAAGCCGGCAGCGGTGAATTCTTCGGCGACGACGTCGAACCAGGCGGAGCCGGCGCCGGAGAGGATAGGCCTGGCTACGAAACGGTTCTGCGCGAGGAGATCGCGGGTGAGGGCGCAGGCGCGCTGGAGGAAGGCGCGGATGGCGGATTCGTTGTCGAGGACGCCTTCATAAAGTTCGATGCCGCAGAGGCGGATGGTGTGCTGGTGGCGCTCGATGGCGGCGAGGACGGCTTGGGTCTGCTCGCGATTGCGCACGCCGGTGCGGCCGTTTTCCACACCGAGCTCGAGCAGGACATTGAGCTGCTGGCCGGCAGCGGAGAAGTGCGCGCTGAGCTGGTCGATCTGGGCTGGTGAATCGACGAGGCAATAGAAGCTGAAGGCGGGATCGCACAGCAGGCCGCTGATGACGGACCTGTTCTGGCGGCCGATGAGCTGGTTGGCCATGAGCACGCGGCGCACACCGTGTTCGTAAGCGACGTGGGTCTGATGCGCGGTAGCGAGGGTGATGCCCCACGCGCCGCCGTCGAGCTGCATGTGGAAAAGCTGCGGGGCCATGGTGGTTTTGCCGTGGGGCGCGAGCTTGACGCCGTACTCCGCGATGAAGGTGCGCATCCAGTCGCGGTTGTGGAGGAGGCGGTCGTGGCGCAGGATGGCGGTGGGAAGGCTGAGGTCTTCGCGGAGGAGGTTCCAGTCGCGTCGGGCGAGTTCGGCCGGCGTGAGGGCTTCGTGAAAGGAGCCGAGGCCTTTGTTGAGCGGGCCGATGAGGTCGGCTGATCGCGGTGGCTTCCCGAGTGCTCAAAATTGATACTCCTTTGTCGAGGTATCCCATGTCTCAAAATCGGGAGACATGGGGCACCCATGATCGACGGTTCCTCTAGTCTATATCTGAAGGCTCATGTTGAACTGCGAAACGTTGATACGAAATGCGCGCGTGCTGGATGGGAGCGGATCCGAGGCTGTGACGGCGGATGTGGCTGTGACGGGCGGGCGCATTGTGCGATGTTGGCCCGAGCCTGCGGGTGAGCGCGGAGACCGAGGTGGATGCGAGAGGGGCTGATGCTGGCGCCGGGGTTTATCGACATGCACACGCACGACGATACGAGTGTGATTGAGACGCCGCAGATGCTGCCGAAGATTTCGCAGGGCGTGACCACGGTGATTGTGGGCAACTGCGGCATCAGCGCGGCGCCGGTGCGGTTGAGAGGGCGATCTGCCGGAGCCGATGAACCTGCTGGGCGGTGCGGAGGTACTTTCGATATCCGACTTTTGCGGAGTATGTCACGGGCGGTGGGCGAGGCGCGGCCGGCGGTGAACGTGGCGGCGCTGGTAGGGCATACGGCGATTCGCAACAACCATATGGACCGGCTGGACCGCGAGGCTACGGCTGACGAGCTCGTCGGCGATGCGGGCGGATTTGCGGGAGGCGCTGGATGCCGGGGCGCATTGGGCTGAGCACCGGGCTGGCTTACGCCAATGCCAATGCCGCTACTACAGAATGAGGTAATGGGGCTGGCGGAGCTACTGGATGCGGCGGGCGCGATGTACGCGACGCACATGCGCACGGAGACGGAAGGCGTTCTGGATGCGATGGATGAGGCGTTTGCGATTGGGCGGTCGGCCGGGGCGCCGGTGGTGATTTCGCATTTGAAGTGCGCGGGCGTGGATAACTGGGGGCGCAGCGGCGAGGTGTTGCAGGCGCTGGACGCGGCGCGGGCGCGGCAGCCGGTGGGTGCGGATTGCTATCCGTATGCGGCGGGGTCAACGACGCTCGATTTGAAGCAGGTGGATGAGCGCGTGGAGATCACGATTACCTGGTGCGCGCGTTTCCGGAGATGCGGGGACAGTCGCTCAAGCGAGATTGCGGCGGAGTGGGGTGTGACGCAGATGGAGGCGGCGCGGCGATTGCAGCCGGCGGGCGCGATTTATCACAGCATTGCGGAGAGCGATATGCGGCGAATCCTGGCGCATCCGGCAACGATGGTCGGGTCCGATGGATTGCCGCACGATCCGCATCCTCATCCTCGATTGTGGGGAACGTTTCCGCGGGTGCTGGGGCAGTATTGCCGCGAGGAGAAGCTGTTTTCGCTGCCGGAGCGGTGCACAAGATGACGGGGATGCCGGCGCAGCGATTTGGGCTTGCGGGGCGGGGATTCATCCGGCCGGGGTATGCGGCGGACATGGTGCTGTTCGATGCGGATGCGGTGATCGATACGGCGACCTTTACCGAACCCGTGCGCGCGGCGAAGGGCATTGCGCGGGTTTGGGTGAACGGGGTGCTGACGTATACGGCGGAGGGGGCGACGGGCTCGCGGGCGGGACGGTTTCTGGCGCGGGGATCGGCGGTGCGGGGTGAGGGCGCGCAGCGGGCATGATCGATTCTCACAGTGTGTTTCTGCTGGTGTGCACGCTGGTGGCCGTGGTGGGGCTGGTGCTGGCGGTCGCGGTGTTCCGGCTGAATCCATTTCTCAGCCTGTTTCTGGCATCACTCGGGATTGCCATGGCGGCGGGGATGCCGATGAGCGGGGTGATTCGCTCGTTCGAGGCTGGAGTCGGCGGCACGCTGGGGCACATTGCGGTGGTGGTGGCGCTGGGCACGATGCTGGGCAAGATGATGGCGGAGTCGGGCGGCGCGACGGCGATTGCCAACACGCTGATCCGGTGGTTCGGCGAGAAGCGGCTGCCGTGGGCGATGATGCTGATCGGGTTCGTGATCGGGCTGCCGGTGTTCTTCGAAGTGGGATTCGTGCTGCTGATCCCGATTGCGTTCACGGTGGCGCGGAGAACGAAGACGCCGCTGATCCTGGTATGCCTGCCGCTGGTGGCGGGGCTGTCGGTGGTGCACGGGCTGGTTCCACCGCATCCGGCGGCGCTGCTGGCGACGACGATTTACAAGGCAGACGTGGGACGCACGATTCTGTATGGGCTGCTGGTGGGGCTGCCGACGGCTGTGATCGCGGGGCCGCTGTACGCAAAGTTCATTGCGCGTTTTGTGTACGTGGCGGACAACAATCCGATGGCGGCTGAGTTTGCCGAGCACGACACCGGCAAGAGACATCCGGGATTCGGGCTGACGCTGTTCACCATTCTGCTGCCGGTGGGATTAATGCTGGTGGGGAGCTGGGCCGATGCGTTCACCTCTGCCGGGAGCACGGCGAACCAGGGTCTGCACCTGGTGGGCAACGATGATATGGCGCTGCTGATTGGGGTGCTGCTGAGTTTTTTCACGCTGGGCCGGTTGAGCGGGTTTACGCGCGAGACGATTCTGCGTTTCAGCAACGAGTGCCTGGCGCCGACGGCGACCATCACGCTGCTGGTGGGCGCGGGCGGCGGGTTCGGGCGCATTCTGCAGGATAGTGGGGTTTCGCATGCGCTTGTGGCGCTGGCGATGGAGACGCATGTGCCGGTGCTGCTGCTGGCGTGGCTGCTGGCAGCGGTGATGCGGCTCTCGACGGGCTCGGCCACGGTGGCGATGACCACGGCGGCGGGGATTGTGGCGCCCATCGCGATGCACGCGGGCAATGTGCATCCGGAGCTGCTGGCCATTGCCACGGGGGCCGGCTCGCTGATTTTTTCGCACGTGAACGATGGCGGCTTCTGGCTGGTGAAGGAATATCTGAATATGAGCGTGGCGGAGACGATGAAGACGTGGTCGGTGTGCGAGACCATCATCTCGGTGACGGCTTTTGTTCTGGTGCTGGGATTATCGCTGGTGGTCTGAGGGGGGCCCTGGTGGAATGCTAGACTTGCCCTATGAAATACAGCCGTTTTTCTGGCCGTAACACTAGACAAATACTGGTAGTTGCGATAGGTTGCGCGGTGCTGTCGCTGGCCGCAATCGCGGAGCCGGGCAACCTGCCCACGTCGCAAACCGCTCCGGTGTGTGAGCCGGGCACGCTGGGCTCGCCCTACATTACGGTCGACAGCTGGATCTATCCGTCGATCATGCGCCTTTATTCTCTTGGATTCATCGATCATGCCTTTCTGGGGATGCGTCCGTGGACGCGGTCCAGTGTGGCGCGCATGCTTGAGGACATCAGCGATCGGATGCAGGATGCGGGCGACGATGCGGTCAGTGAGGAGGCGAGGGACATCTTCAAGGCGCTGCAGCATGAACTGTCGCCGGACTTGTCGGGGCCGTGCTTGCGCTACCAGGGTCACAGCCGGATCGAGTCGGCTTACACAGTGATGCGCGGCATATCGGGAACGCCGCTGCGGGACAGCTATCATCTGGGATCAACGGTCATTAACGATTACGGCCGGCCGTACCAGCACGGCATCAACAACTACTCAGGCGCTAGCGGTTACGCGACGGCGGGCCCATTTACGTTTTATGGGAGGGTAGAGTTTCAGGGAGCGCAGTCGGCGCCCGGGTATTCAACCGAAGTGGCCGATGATATGTCGACGATCGACGAGACTGCGGAGGGCCTGACGACCGGCGTGTTGTATCACGTTCCGCAATTTACCATTCCCATGGGGCCATTCGGAATTACGGACCAGGGCCGCGTGATGGAAGCCTACGTATCGGCGCACGTGTGGGGCCACGAGGTCTCGTTCGGAAAACAGGATCAGTGGCTGGGGCCGGACCGGGGCGGATCGTTTGCTTACTCCAATAATGCCGAAAACATTTATGGGTTCGAGATTAACCGGGTGGAGCCTCTTCATATTCCGCTGCTCTCGCGCATTACGGGGCCGTTTCGGTACGAGTTTCTGGTTGGACCCCTACACGGGCATAACTTCATCCCCAACTCGTTGTATGCCGCTGATCCGAGCCCGACCAACACCATCACCCCCGGGGCACCCTGGGTTCACGTGGAGAAGGTCAACTTCCGTCCCACCAACGATCTCGAGTTCGGCTTTGAGCGAACCGTGATCTGGGGCGGCAAGGGACATGTGCCGATCACGCTGCACTCATTCCTGAAGAGCTTTTTCAGCTTCTCGGCACCGCAGCCCAATGTGAAGTTCAGCCGGAACGATCCGGGCGCGCGTTTCGGATCATTCGATTTTTCGTATCGTTTGCCGTACGTGCGGAACTGGCTTACGCTGTACGCCGATGGCGAAGTGCACGATGACGTATCGCCGATCGATGCGCCGCGGCGCGCCTCATGGAGGCCGGGGCTGTACCTGTCGCATGTACCCGGCCTGCCCAAACTCGATGCACGAGTGGAGGTGGCCTGGACTGATCCGCCGGTCTCGACGAGCAACGGAGGCCACTTTATGTACTTTGAGAGCGCGCAGAAGCAAGGGTACACCAATGCCGGGCAGATTTTTGGCGACTGGATTGGGCGCGAAGACAAAGGCGGCCAGGCATGGGTGAGCTGGCACCTGAGCGGCAATGAGTGGATCGAGGTGAGCGCGCGCAACCAGAAGGCGGCGAAAGATTTTATTGTCGCCAATGGCATACAGTACGGAACGACGCTGAATGATATCGGTGTGCAGGTGGTGAAGCGCATCCGGCAAGACCTTGAGGTGAATGGAAGCTTTATCGCGGAACACTATAAGGCGCCAATTTACCTGCCCGGCCAGCAAACGGTCACGACGACCAGCGTGCAGCTGACGTGGTACCCACGGAAGAAGGTCAGCTACTAGCGGAAGAGCAATGCGCGCGCGGAGCGTTCGATGAACATCATGGAAGGCGCAAAACGGATGCAACGCGCGGGGCGAGCGATCGTCATCCTTGGTCTCAGCGTGTTTGTTCTGTGCGCCCTTGCTTCCGCCGTGATCGCATTTCTTCCCATGTACCTGCATGTTTCGGCGTTCTTCACCATCTTTCTGCCGATCCTGATCAGCGTGGTCTGGTTCTGCGCGGTGGCCATCGCGGTGGGGGGAATTCTGTGGGTTGGCGGGTGGATCCTGGAAGGATTCTTCCATCACGCGCACTGAGGACGGTTTGAATCCTCCGCAGCCGCCGGCATGGCTGCCCTCCTACATCCCTGAGTTGCAGGGCCTGCGCGGCATCGCGGTGCTGGCTGTTCTGCTGTATCACTCACACCCACGTTTTGAAGGAACATGGTTTTATGCCGCGTCGCTGTGGGGATGGGCGGGCGTGAACCTGTTCTTCGTTCTCTCCGGATTCCTGATCACATCCATCCTTCTGGAGGCGCGCGGCAAGCCTCGGTACTTTCGCAACTTCTATGCGCGGCGGGCGCTGCGCATTTGGCCGGTGTACCTGCTGGTGCTGGCCATCTGCTATGGATGGTCGGGCTGGTTTGTGGGATTGCCGGTGGGACAGGCGATCCGGACCGCGCCGTGGTGGGCCTACCTGCTGTTTGTACAGAACCTGTTTCATTTGAATCTGCCGCCGGCGCTGGGACAGACCTGGTCACTGGCCATTGAAGAGCAGTATTACTTTGTGTGGGCGCCGGTAGCGCGGCTTTTGCGGCGGCCATGGATGCTGGCGGCCGTGTTGGTGCTGGCGCTGATCGCATCGCCGCTGTTCCGGATGAGCCATGCAGGGTGGATCACACCCACGCATACGCTGACGCACCTGGATGGAATCGCAACCGGAAGCCTGATGGCGGTTGGTCTGTATTCGCTCGCGCTCCCGCGTCGCGCGTGGCTGGCGATAGCTGTCGCGGGCATGGTGGTGGGATTTGTAGCAGCGGGCACGATAGTGGGCGGCACGCCATGGCTCGACACGGCGCTCTCAGCGGGATTTGGCGGCGCTGTGCTGGCGTCGATTGCCTCAACCGGCGCGCGCAATCCGGTGAATGCGTTGTTGCGGCGTGGGCCGCTGGCGTATCTGGGCAAGATCAGCTACGGAGTCTACATGGTGCACATCATGGTTTTCATCTACTTTGGCTGGTTCGATCAGCGGATGAATGCCTATGGCGTGTCCGGGAATATGGCTGTGGTGGCCTTCCGCCTGGCGGCATCGATCGCCGCGGCGACGGTGTTGTGGTATGGCTTCGAGTCGCGCATCCTTCGATTCAAGCGCCACTTCAGCAGGTGAGATAGCCTATTAGGGACGCCCCATCGACAGGGACCCGTCGATGGGACCCCGTAAGAGCACTGCGGTTCCGGGTGATTATTCATCGAACTGTGACATCAGTCACCCCAATGCGGTCCACCCGCTTGCTAGGCTGGAGGGGTCCGCAGATATACCTCGTTGGCGAGGACCGGCCGATGGGGACCCGTGGTTCCACCGGAGGTGACCCATGAGCGAAGCGACCCAGACGATCAGCACGGAAAGCCATCATGACTTGCCGCTGACCGAAGAACAAGTAGAACGGATGAACGCCTATTGGCGCGCCGCCAACTATCTTTCCGTGGGCCAGATCTACCTGAAGGACAATCCCCTGCTGCGAGCGGCCGCTGACGCTGGACGATGTGAAGCCGCGCCTGCTGGGACACTGGGGCACGACGCCGGGACTGAATTTTCTGTACGTTCATTGGAACCGGCTGATCCGCGAACGCGACCTGAACATGATGTACGTCATTGGGCCGGGCCATGGCGGACCGGGGATGGTGGCGAACACTTATCTTGAAGGATCGTATTCGGAGATTTATCCGCACATTGAGCAGAACGGTGACGGCATCAAGCGGCTGTTCCGGCAGTTCAGCTGGCCGTACGGAATTCCGAGCCATGTAGCGCCGGAGACGCCGGGGTCGATTCACGAAGGCGGCGAGCTGGGCTACTCGCTGGTGCATGCGTACGGAGCGGCGTTCGACAATCCCGACCTGATTGTGGCGTGCGTGGTGGGCGATGGCGAGGCGGAGACGGGGCCGCTGGCGACAAGCTGGCACTCGAACAAGTTTCTGAATCCCGCGACCGATGGCGCGGTGCTTCCGATTCTGCATTTGAACGGATACAAGATTGCGAACCCGACGATATCTGGCGCGCATTCCGCATGCCGAGCTTGAAGAACTGATGCGCGGCTACGGCTATGAGCCGTTCACGCTGGAGGGCGACGATCCGGCGGTGATGCACCAGAAGGCTGCGGCGGTTTTCGATACGCATCCTCGACCGCATTGCGGCGATCCAGAAGGCGGCGCGCATTGAAGGCGAGACCGAGCGGCCGGCGCTGGCCCATGCTGATTATGCGCACGCCCAAAGGCTGGACGGGGCCGAAGTTTGTGGACGGCAAGCCGGTGGAGAATACGTGGCGCGCGCACCAGGTGCCGTTCGTCTGAACTGCGCGAGAAGCCGGAGCACCTGAAGCTGCTGGAAGAGTGGATGCACAGCTACAAGCCGGAAGAGCTGTTTGACGAAAAGGGCGCGCTGCGCGAGGAGATTGGCCGAGATTGCGCCCAAGGGACGTCGGCGCATGGGCATGAATCCGCATGCCAACGGCGGACTGCTGCTGCAGCCGCTGCGGGTGCCGAACTTCCGCGACTTCGCGGTGAAGATCGAGGAGCGCGGCGCGACGCAGATGCGGAGTCGACGCGGATGCTGGGCCATCTGCTGCACGCGGTGATGGAGGCCAACATGGAGAATCAAGAACTTTCGCGTATTTGGTCCGGATGAGACGGCGTCGAACCGTCTTGATGACGTGATCAAGCGGAACGGGCAAGACGTGGATGGCAGAGACGCTGCCGGTGGATGAGAATCTTTCGCCGACCGGCCGAGTGATGGAGGTGCTGAGCGAGCACCTGTGCCAGGGATGGCTCGAGGGCTATCTGCTGACCGGGCGGCATGGATTCTTCTCCTGCTACGAGGCGTTCATCCACATTGTTGACTCGATGGTGAACCAGCACGCCAAGTGGCTGAAGACAACGCGCGAGATTCCGTGGCGCAAGCCGATTGCGTCGCTGAATTATCTGCTGAGCTCGCTGGTGTGGCGGCAGGACCACAACGGATTCTCCCACCAGGATCCGGGATTTATCGATCACCTGCTGAACAAGAAGGCAGACGTGGTGCGGATTTATCTGCCGCCGGATGCGAACACGCTGCTGTCGGTGGCCGACCACTGCCTGCGCAGCCGCAACTACATCAACCTGATTGTGGCCGGCAAGCAGCCGGCGCCGCAGTGGCTCACCATGGACGAGGCGGTGGCGCATTGCACGGTCGGGCCTGGGCGAGTGGAAGTGGGCGTCGGATGAGGGCGATCCGGACGTGGTGATGGCATGCTGCGGCGACGTGCCCACGATGGAGGCGCTGGCCGCGGTCATGCTGCTGCGCGCGCGGGTTCCCGATATGCACGATTCGCGTGGTGAACGTGGTGGACCTGATGGCGCTGCAGCCGCAGTCGGAGCATCCGCATGGGCTGGCCGACGAGGAGTTCGATGGCGTCTTCACCAAGGACAAGCCGGTAATCTTTGCGTTTCACGGCTATCCCTGGGTGATTCATCGGCTCACCTACCGGCGGCACAATCACGACAACATTCACGTGCGCGGTTACAAGGAAGAAGGCACGACGACGACGCCGTTCGACATGTGCGTGCTGAACAACATTGACCGCTTCCAGCTGACGCTGGATGCGATTACGCGCGTGCCGCGGCTGGCTTCGCAGGTTGAGGCGGCGCGGCAGTGGTACTCCGAGCAGATCCAGCGCCACAAGCTGTACGTGGCGGAAAACGGCGACGATCTGCCCGAGATCAAAGATTGGCGCTGGCCGGCAAGCCGTGTCCAGGGATCGAGGGCGCAGACGCTCGGCGGCGATAAAGCCGGGCAGGGATCTTCAGAGACTGAAGATAACGGCTCGGCGCTGGTAGCTCCGCGACATTCTTAGCAAGAGGCGTTTCATTCATGTCATCGTTTGCCGGTTCTTGTTCTCAACAGTGGTTCTTCTTCCATCAAATTCGGCATCTACGAAACAAGCGGCAACCAGCGCACCAAGTTGCATTGAAGGCGCGGTTGACGGCATCGGAACCGATCTCGGCAAATTCTGGATCAAGGACGCGGAAGGCAAGAAGCTGGTAGATGAGACGCCGGCTCTGCCCACGCGCGCGGTGGCGTTCGGGCTGGTGACGGACGCGCTGCTGTCGGGCAAGTTCCCTGCCCCGGCAGCCATCGGGCATCGCATGGTGTGCGGCGGGCCGACGGTGCTGGAGAACCAGCTCATCACGCCGGAGTTGATCGACGAGATGGAGAGGTACACGGCGTTTGCGCCGCTGCACACGCCGATCGCGGTCTACATCATGCGCGAGGCGCTGCGGCTGTTTCCCGGCGTGCCGAATTTCGTCTGTCTCGATTCGTACTTTCATCGCACTATGCCGGAGGTGGTGCGGCATATGCCGATTCCCGACGAAGTACTCGGCGATGGGCGTGCGGCGGTTCGGGGCGCACGGCATCTCGTACGAATCGATCGTGTACCAGCTTGGCGATGAAGTGCCGGAGAAGCTGGTGGTGGCGCATCTGGGCAACGGCGCATCGATTTCCGCGATTCGCAACGGCGTGTGCCTCGACACGTCGATGGGGTTGACGCCGACAGGCGGGATCATCTCCGGCACGCGCACGGGCGATATCGATCCGGGCGTGCTGCTGTTCATCTTGCGCAAGATTGCGGAGACGACAGAGAGCGCTGCGGAGGCCGCGGACAAGCTGGAGGTTGTGGCCAGCAAGAAGGCCGGCCTGCTGGGCGTGAGCGAGCTTTCAAACGACATGCGCGATCTGCGCGAGGCCATCAAGGCAGGCAACGCGAAGGCGCAGGCTGGCTGTCGACAAGTTTACTTGGACGATCCAGAAGTGGATCGGCAGCTACTTTGTCGAGTTGGGCGGACTGGACATGCTGGTGTTCACGGGCGGTATCGGCGAAAACGATATTGCTTCACGCGCGGAGATCTGCGCGGGAGTTGAGTCGCTGGGCATTGTGCTTGATCCGGCGCGCAACAATGTGCGTGGAGCGGCGACGATTTCGGCCGACAGTTCGCAAAGTGCAGGTGCGGGTGATTCCGCCGGCGGAAGATCTGATGATTGTGAACCACGTGCTGCGGCTGATGCAGAAGTAGAAGCGATTCAGGTCCCGGCAGCGCGGTTATGCAAAACCTGGGCAGCGATGGCCGCATGCACCCCGATGGCAACCGCCGCGCCGATGGCGTGCATGAGCGGCGTGCCAGAGCCGCCGGCTTCAACTGCACGCAGACAGTACCCGCCCGCCGGCAGAAAGAAAACGATTGCGGTAACAAGTCCGGGATTGTAGCTGCGGCTGGCAATGCCCTGCACGATGTGAATGGCGGCGTTGAGCAAAAGCAAGTAGGCTGCGATGAGACCGTAGCCGGGGTTGACGCACGCCGCCAGCGAAAACGCCACACCGAGAACAGCCCACACCCCAACGATGTTGGTGATGAAGACGGCGAGAGGTGTCAGCACCTCGCGCCCGCGGCCAAGGATCCGATTTACGAATGCGCGGAAGCGGTCGTTGTCGTGCTCTTCGTACTGATGAATCATGTACACGGGCAGGCATAGAAAAGTCGCCAACACGGCTTGAGACCAGCCGCGGGCGAGCACAGGCGTGAGGCACAGGATGAGAATGCCGGCGAGAAATCCGCCGTAGACCCAGTAGGAGATGAGCCGATTCACCATGGCGACTCCGGACTTGTCTTCAAGTATCAGAATACCGAAGCTGCATTATGAGGGCGTCAAACCGCGGCGCGCAGGCCGGCGGAGCGAGTGATCTAAACTAAGGGTTGGAGTCATTGCTTTGATGCCGCCTGCGGCTGTCCCCGTTCGTCAGCAACAACTTCCCTCACCCGCTTTGCAGCGGTTTGCCTGGGGAGTGCTGGTGTATTTCATTGCCGTCATTTTGTGGGGCGGACTGGTACGCGCTACGGGATCGGGCGCGGGCTGCGGCGATCACTGGCCGCTGTGCAACGGGACGGTGATGCAGCACTCGCCGCGCGTGGACACGATGATCGAGTTTACGCACCGCATCACCAGCGGCCTGTCGTTCTTCTCCGCGGTGGGACTGATGGTGTGGACCTTGCTTGGCACGGCGCGCGGGCACCTGGCACGTTCGGCATCGATTGCCGCGGTGGCCTTCACCCTGGTTGAGGCGATTCTGGGCGCGCTGCTGGTGAAGCTTGGATTGACGGCACAGAGCCAGTCACCGCTGCGCGCTCCGTACCTGGCGCTGCATTTGACCAACACGCTGCTGCTGCTCGCCGCCCTGACGCTGGCGGCACACCTGCTCGGCCGCAAACACGGTTTTACGAATGCAACCATTCGCCTGGAGGCGCCCATCGGGGCGATTGCCGCGATGTTCGTGGTGCTGGTGGTTGGGGTCACCGGCTCGCTGGCCGCACTGGGCGACACGCTCTTTCCGTCGACATCGTTTGGCGCAGCTTTCATGCAGGATTTCTCGAGCACCAGTGGATGGCTGATACGCTGGCGCTGGACGCACCCCGCCGTCGCTGTGTTCGCCAGCATCTTCCTGATCTGGCTGCTGGTGAAGGGGCTGCGCAGCAACGCGCACTGGAATAACCGCGGTCTCGCGGGATTGGTGCTGGGGCTGCTGGGGCTGCAGTATGCGTTGGGAGTGGCCGATGTGCTTTTGCTGGCGCCGACGTGGCTGCAGATCGCGCATCTGCTGGGTGCGGATCTGCTGTGGTCGGCGCTGGTGGTGCTGTCCGCGCGAATCTCGCTGGTGCCGGTGAATACAGGGACTAGGGACTAGGGGCTGGGGACTAGGGAGGGACGAGGGGGCAGGCTTGATGCGAGGCTGCCGGACTCTCGTCCTTCTCTTACTTCACCAGAACGCCGGCTGCTGGATAGTCCTCTCCATCCACGCTGGCACTGATCACGGGCAGGGTCGGTGTCGCCGTCAGCCACTCGATCTTTCCGTCGCGCAGAATGACCGTGTCTTCCGCTTTGCCGCCGCGGATGCTGGGATTCCATGCAAAGGCCTGGTTGTTCACCACAGTCTGGGTTCCGGTTGGGGTCGCCACCCACTCGCGTTCGCCGTAGCCGGTGGGGCCTCCCTGATGGTGGTAGCGTTCTTCCCCGGGATAACCTTCTGCCGCATACGCGTCCTGCGCGACACGGAACAACTGGGCCGATGTGGCGCCCACACGCGAGGCATGCAGCAACGCCGCATTCACCTGGGCTGCTGATTTGAAGCGGGAACCTAGTTCCGCCGGAAGCTTGCCGAAGTGCACAAAGCGCGTAATGGAGATCGCCAGGCCCCACTTGCGGGCGCACAGGTTGAGCATGGCGTAGTTCTTGAGCGCGTTGCCGCGCGCCACCGCATGTTTGTATTTGTAGATGCGGTCGTCGACCGCGTAGAGATAGACCGATGGAAGAATGCCGCGCCGGAGCAGGTTGGCCGCGGTAATGGCTTCAAGGTCGAACTCTGTAAGGCCCGGCTCGACAGCGTTCAGAGACTCCACGGTGGCCGCGGCGGTTTGTGCGCCCAGCCAGCGATAGCGCGCAATCTCGCTCTCGCTTAGCGACTGGCGCAGTGGGTAGAGATTGGCCGGGATGGTGCCGGGCTGCGGCGTGTCAGAGGCGAGGAGCGGACCGTTGGCGAGCTTCTGCGCGGTGGGCAGCGTATCATCCGCGTACCACGGGAAGATGACCGGCTCAAAGTCGAGCGCGCCAAATTCCTCGTCGCCCAGGCGCGGCGCTTCGTTCTCGGTTGTGAAGTAGTAGCGCTTCCCTTCCGCGGTTACCAGGATGGAGGCCACACCGGTCTCGCCGGTCGTAAGCACGCGCAATTCGACGGCGCCGCCCGTGATCCAGGCGACGTTTTCATTGCGGCGAATGAGAACGCCGGCAAGATCTTCTGACCGCAGCCACTTCACCAGCGCATTGTGCTTGGCGTCAAGTTCAGCGTTCCATGCGGATTCTGTGACCAGCGTTTCGCCATTAACTACCAGGCTCTTGTCGATTCTCTTGCTCAGGATTGCGCTCATATGGGTCTCCTTCGGAGGCCAGGGGCTAGGGACCGGGGACTAGCGGCTAGAAAAACTCAGAAACCGTAACATTGCTTCCAGTCCCACGCCCCCTGCATCCTACCTAGTCCCCAACCCCTAGTCCCTAGTCCCTGCCTTTTCAGTCTTCCAGCGCAGGATGGTAGTAGCTCTCCCAGCCCAGATAGCGGATCGCCGCCTCGTGGATCGACTTTGACACGTCGCTGAAGTTGGCGGCCACGTGATGCTCGAATGCCTGGTGGCAGATGTACTTCAGCAGCTTCTGCAGCTGCGGAATCTCGGCCACGCCGGCGCCACCAAAGGTCTCAAGGGGATCGTCAGTGAATCGGCCCGGGCCGGTGTAACCGCGAATCACGCCGCGGCGATCGTCGGTGGAGAAGCGCGCATAGCTCATGACGCCGGCCTTTACCCGGCCCACGCAGGTGCCGAAGGTGTTCAGCTTGCCCACCGTGCCGGCGATGATCTCCTGGTAATCCATCTTCACGTCGCGGAAGAAGTGCTTGGGCAGGTTGGAGCAGTGGAAGCACACGCACTTGTTGGGATCGCTGCCGTAGTTGTTGTTCCAGTCGAGCAGGGCCGAGGGAGAGCCGCTGGCCAGCGCCAGCATGTACATGGAGAGCACGCCGGGCACGTCGACCTCGCAGGCCGAAGGGATGAGGTTGTTGCTCATCATGCTCATCACGGTGCACGGCACCACGCCGAAGTATTCTTCCATCGATGTCCAGCACTGCACGGCGCTGATGGTGCAATGGGTCTGGCTCATCCACTGGTCGATCACCGCGCCCAGCTTGGCCATCTTCAGTAGCGCTTCTTCGGGAATGCCCTGCGTGGTGACGTAGCCCTTGATGGCCTTGAGCTTGTTCTGCGCCGCGTCGTCGTGGTCGTTCATGCGATGGATGCGGCCGAAGACCTCGGACAGATCGAGCGTTTCGACGGAGATGCCGCTGGTCTCGAGGATGCGCTCCGAGTAGCGGACGGTGTTAAAGGCCGTGGGACGTGCGCCGATCGCCCCGATTTTCATGTTCTTGAGGCCCTTTACGATGCGGCAAACGGCGGAGAACCACTCGAGGTCGGCTTTGAATTCGGCGGAGTCGACAGACTCGGTGTGGAGCGTGGTGAGCGAGTACTTGATGCCGTACTGCATCATGTTGTTGCAGGCGCTCATCTTGCCGCAGAAGCTGTCACGGCGCACAGCGATGGTCATGTTATCGGAACGGTCGGGCGTAGCCTGGACCAGAACCGGGACCTTCAGGCCGGACAGGCGAATGGCGTCGACAATACCGCGCTCTTCGCCGAAGTTCGGCAGCGTGACGATGATGCCGTCGATTTCGTCGGCGTGCTTTTTGAACAGTTCGGCGCAATGCAACGATTCTTCGTAGGTTTCCACGGCGCCGTACTTCGATTGTTCCGGCCCGAGTACGATTGCCTTCGCGCCCGCTTTTTCGAGGGTCGCAATAATCTCTTCACGGCCGGTCTTGGCCAGATGATCCGGGAAAAAACCGCGATTGCCTACGATGATCCCGAAGGTCATCGTTCTTGATTGTGCTGACATGATTCGAAATACTCCTTCGCGGCTTCTCATTTGCCGCTGATCGTTTCCAATTTCAGACTATCCTGCACGGCCCGGACGAAACTTCACGGTGTAAAACAGTCCCAACAGCAGCATCAGGCCACCCCACCACACCGGGGCATGCAGGTTGGCCAGGACCACGTTGGCGAGGGTGCCCGTGAAAAGCTCATAAAGGCCGTAGGCGAAAATCAAGGCCCCGTAGATGGTGAGAAGGACTCCGATGAAGAACCAGATGGAGATGTGTCCCGAATGCACGGTTGATCCTCCTTACCAGAAGTAAATGTTCAGAGCGACGAAGACGATGATGGCGATCACCAGCCAGAAGTACTCGTTCTTGTAGAAAGGAACGGGCTCCTCTTCCGGAATCTTGGTGGCGCCATAGACCACGCCGCTCAGCTCCGCGAGAGTTTTGGGAGTGGTGAACATGCTCACGATGACGTTGACGCCCATGGAGACGATAACCGACCAGAGCGCGCGATACATGTTCTCGGCCATGTCTTTGGCGTCCGGTGAAATCGCCACATAACGCAGCGCGGATGGGTCAACCTTGACCCACGCCCAAAGGCCGATCGAGGTCAGGGTGCCCATCAGCAAGCCCCAGAACCCGCCAGCCTTGGTGGCCCTCTTCCAGAACATGCCCACCAGCACAACGCCCAGCAGCGGCGAGATGAAGAAGCTAAAAAGGGCCTGCACGTAGTCCATGATGCCGGCCATGCTCATCACCAGGTAGGCAGTGCCGATGGAGACGACCACGCCCAGAATCGTGGCCCAGCGGCCCACCGTGACGTAGTGCTCGTCCTTGGCGTTCTTGTTGATGAGTGGCTGATAGATGTCGTATGTCCAGACTGCCGAGAAGGCGCTGACGTTGCCGGCCATGCCGCTCATGAATCCGGCAATCAGCGCGGTGATGCCCAAGCCCAGCAGGCCGGGCGAGCAGTAGCGCACCAGCATCAGCGGCAGCACTTCGTTGTAGCTGTGCAGGCCGGAACCGGGCGTCACCAGGTTCTGCGGCACCAGGTGCATCAGGCTGCCATCGGGGTTCTGCAGAACCACAAGGCCGAGCAGACCGGGCAGGATGACGATGAAGGGCACCGCCATCTTGAAGAACGAGCCGATGACCGGCGCCATGCGCGCGGAACGCAGGTTGTTGGCAGCGAGCACGCGCTGCACGACGAGGAAATCCGTGGTCCAGTAGCCAAAGCTGATGGCAAAACCGAGGCCGAACACGATGCCGGTCCAGTGAATTCCCATGGGGTTGTCGGTGAAGTGGCCCATGGAGCGCCACATGTGCGTGTAATCACCGGCGGGAATCGCGCCCTTGGCGATGTTGGCTGCCAGCTTGGCTTTGAATCCGCTCCAGCCGCCTGCCTCCACCATTCCCAGGATCGGCACCAGCAGCGCGCCGCCCCAGATGAGCATGAACTGCAGCACCTCATTGAAGATGGCCGAGCGCAATCCGCCCAGCGCCACGTATGCGGCCACCGCCAGCGACGACACGATGATGGAGAAGTTGAGGTCCCAGCCCAGCACCACCTTCATGACCACGGCCATGGCGAACATGTTGACGCCGCTCATTAGCACGGTCATAAAAGCGAACGAGACTGCCGCCACCACGCTGGCGCCCTGCCCGTAACGGAGCTTCAGGTAACCCGGCACCGAGTGCGTCTTGCACACGTAGTAGAACGGCATCATGACGATGCCGAGGAACAGCATGGCGGGAATGGCGCCGATCCAGTACCAGTGCGCGGCCAGGATGCCGTACTGATACGCCGAGCCCGCCCAGCCCATCAGTTCGAGCGATCCGAGATTGGCGGAGACGAAGCTGAGCCCGGCGATCCAGGCCGTCATTTCGCGCCCCGCCATGAAGAACTCTTCGCTGGTGTTGGCCTGCCCTTTCAGGTAGAAGCCGATCCAGATCACCATGACGAAGTAAATGGCAATGACCGCGATGTCGAGGCCGGAGAGATGGGCCAGCGACGGTGCGCTAAGCGCCAGCGCCGTCCCCTTCAGAAAAGGAGAGGCGGCGGCAGAAAGGGTTGATTCGAACATGCGTCACCCGAGAGAGGCTGCGCCCGAAATTGCTGTGGGACGTTCGCCCTCAGTAAATGGCTTTACTCCAATGGTTGTCAAGCAGCAAAAGACAACCGCAGGCCGCACTGGCAGGCCCCCTTCTCATCGCTGCTTTACTGTCAATCCGAAGGGAGCGTGCAAGAGTGGAAAACGTTTGCCGAAGAAGTGTACAGCCTGTGCAGCAGCCCGCGCCATGAGACGGACGCTCCATCTATTCCGGCGCTCCGCACGCGTTGAGAAACGCCACCGTGGCGTTCTCCTGTCCGGGAAATAATCGGGCGTAACCCAGCGGGGTGCACTCCACAATTTCGTCCGCACGCTCGTAGTGGCCGGGCAGGCGGGCGCGGATGCTCAGGTCGGCACCGCTCTCCACCAGGTACTTGGTTATCGTCAGGCCAAAATCTTGAAACTGTGAGACAGCATGGAAGATTGGCGTCTGCCCGCCGACCCCGGCCTCATCAACTTCAGCCCGGGCATTGATGTCCGAGCCGCAGGCCACCATCAATTGCGCGGCCTTCAGATTCCCGTACTCCGCGGCCAGGTGCAGCAGTGTTGCTCCGTTGAGCCTTAGCCTGCGCGAGCCCGACGAGCCGAAGTCGAACTCCGCAAATCGCCGATGCACCAGGGAGCGATCGGCGTCGAGCTGCACAGCAACCAGATCGAGCCGGCCGCGCAGCATCGCCAGCATCGCCGGAACCCTGCGTCGCGATTCGCAACCGGCTGCCGCCAGCAGGTCGATGCATTGCGCCAGGCGCGGCGACCGTGAGTAGGTCCCGATCACATAATCGAGCGGCGATTCGTGCCCGCGGCGCAGGGGCAGATGCGGATCGGCGCCGTGCTCCAGCAACCACCGCAACGCCAGCGGCTCCACAGTCTCGCAGGGAGCAAACAGGATGGGAAAGTGAGCGTGCCACTCCGCGTTCACGTCGGCGCCATTGCGCACCAGCAGCTCCATCATGGGAATCCGGCTATCCACCAGCGCCGCTCGCATCAATGGCCCGTCGCCGCCCTGGTGCACGTCCGATCCGTTGTCGATCATCCACTGCGCCATGGCCAGCCGCGTCGCGCCCGGCGGTTCCCAGGGAATGCGGCATTCCGCCACCCAGGTCAGCGGACCATCCTTGCCATAGCCCAGCGGAGCGCGGTGCAAAGCCGGATTGCGCGTCATGAGCGTGCGCACTCCGGCGAAGTCATTGGTGTCGATGGCGTGCTTCAGCTTGCCGACCTCTTCCAGCGAGTCGACATGATCTTTGAGCCGCGGCCAGCTTTCGAAGCCGTAAAGCCGCGCAATACGGAACTGGGCGTCGGTGAGCGAGTCCACCTCCCCCGATTTGAGCAGTTCCCAAGCCTGGTCTTTGAGATGGCGGAGATTGGGGCGGTCCGGCAGAGGGCTGGGCGCCTGCGAGGCGTGCTTCGACATAATCCTCCTTTCGAATCTGCCCGTTGTCCGCAGTTTCGGGCCGAAAGAAGGTACGGCCGACCTGACTTCGAGGTTGGGCTTCAAGCCCCTTTGCCACCCCAACGGCGAGGACCTGCCGTTGGGGACCCCGGGGCTTTCCGCGGACCGGATACGTCCCCTACGCTTGCGCAGAATAGTAACAAAACGCACTGGCACCGCGAAATCAGGGTGTTACACGGCAAATCCTTATGCGTTTCCCTCTTGTCTTCCGCACCTTGCGGGACTACCTTGGCTGATAAGGATTCGTTTTCCCCGTCATCCAGAATCCTCACCCGATGGTTGCGCCCACTTATTCGCGGTCCCTACACGACACAAAGGAGAGCTCAAGATGATGCCTCTGGATCCAGCCACCTCTTCAGGTTTTACGCGTCGTTCTTTTTTCCGCTATGCCGCGGGCGCCTCCGCGCTGGCCTCCATGCCCATCCTGACCGAGGCGCATCTCGCCATGGCCCAGCGGATGCGGCCGCACTTCGCCGATCCCAACAAGGGTATCCACATCGACGCCAATGAGAATCCCCTCGGCCCGTCCGACGCCGCGCGCCAGGCCATGATCGATATCGTTCCCCGCGGCGGCCGCTACCTGATGAGCTTCCAGTCCGAGGTGGAGGAGATCTTCGCCAAGCAGGAAGGCCTGCAGCCCGAAGCCGTGCGCGCCTTTGCCGGATCGAGTGAGCCCCTGCACTACACCGTGCTGGCCAACACCAGCAAGGACCGCCCGCTGGTGGTCGCCGATCCCGGATACGAAGCCCCCATGTGGGCCGCCAAGGCCGGCGGCGCAGCCGTCCTCAAGGTTCCGCTCGCCGATCCCAAGGGCCAGGCAAAGCACGACATCAAGGCCATGCTTGCCGCCGCCTCGAACCCCGGCGTCATCTACATCTGCAATCCCAACAATCCCACCGGCACCTGTACCCCGCGCGAGGAGATTGAGTACGCCGTCGCTCACGCGCCCAAGGATACGGTACTGCTGATCGACGAAGCCTACGTTCATCTGTGCGACCAGCCGCGCTCCCTCGACTTCGTCAAGGAAGGCAAGAACGTCGTCGTCCTGCGCACCTTCTCCAAGCTCTACGGCATGGCCGGCGTGCGCATGGGATTCGCCGTGGGCCGCCCCGATCTGATCGAGAAGCTCGACTACTTCGGCGAGAACTCCCTGCCCATCACCGCGCTGGCTGCCGCCAAGGCCAGCCTGCTCGACGCCGACCTGGTCTCCACGCGC
The DNA here is from genome assembly GCA_963846375.1 of uncultured Acidobacteriota bacterium. Classification (GTDB taxonomy): domain Bacteria; phylum Acidobacteriota; class Terriglobia; order Terriglobales; family Acidobacteriaceae; genus Telmatobacter. Next base: position 132,425 of record CAWJVV010000001.1, on the reverse strand, counting down.
AAAAAGATGATCGGCGATGTGCGCGCGGAAAACCTGGCCTGGTGCAAGAGCCAGGGCTACGCTGTCACACCATCGGAGAGCAACTGCTTTATGCTCGACACGCGCCGCCCCGGCAAAGAAGTCATGGCAGCCATGGCCGCCAAGGACATCTACATCGGCCGCATCTGGCCGGCATGGCCCACGCAGGTGCGCATCACCGTCGGAACAAAACAAGAGATGATGGCGTTCCAGAAGGCCTTCGGCGAAGTCATGTCGAGCTCGACCGCCGGCCTCACCATGCCGGAGCGCCGCGCCAACATCATGGAGCGTCCGTTCGAGGCATAGAGCGAACGATTGGCCGGATTGCAAAGATGAAGCCCTCGCCTGTCCGGGCGGGGGCTTTCTCTGTTTGTGGCTCACTACGCCGGAAATCCATGGCAAGTGCACCGAATTCGATGCGAGAATACCCGCACACCGCGGAGGGCACATGATTCGCTATCCTGTCTGTCTCTCGTTCTCCGGGCTTTTGCTGTTTGTCATTCTGTGCACGGGCTGCGCCACGAAGCCGAATCCCAAGTCCCAATCGGGAGGGGGCGGCGGCGGAGCTATTACAAAAGAATCGCCTCCTGCTGACCGGCAGGGGATCACGGCCGCTGAGCCCAGCCCGCCGCCACCGCCGCCGGCCAAGGGCGCACCAAAAACCGTCGCGCGGCATTACACAGGCAAGGTTCCGCTCCCCCTGGGCCCGTTCGAACTTACGCCACTCGGCCAAGCCCCCGCGGTCGATCCCGAGGTCGCCTGGTTCAACAAGCTGCAGCGCGGCCTGCTGAAGCAATACGTGCCCCCCACCATGCAGTGGAAGGTGTCGTCGACGGTAACCGTAGTTGTCGGCGGCGAGAAGGCCGACACCTCGTCCGCGCTGCCCAACGCAACTGGCTCATCTCCTATCAAGGTGTCGCGGCAGATGAAGGTGATCGTCTTCTGTCCCGACAATCCCGACGAGTTCGCCATTGCCGCAGAACCGGGCACGCAGGACGCGCAGTATGTTCCCGAGGACGGCACCACTACGTGGAATTACAGCGTCACGCCCAAGTACACGGGCAAGAACCAGAAGATCGCCATCCGCGCGTGGGTCATCTATCCGGGCTCGACCAACGCGGATCACGAGTTGCCGGTCTACACCGCCGTAGTCAACGTGGGCGTGCCCAGCATTGGCGAATGCATCAAGCGCCTGGTCGAAGGCGATCCAGACTATTGGGTGAAGTACGGACTTCCCGGCGGCGCAGGCTTTGCCGCCCTCGTCACAGCGTATGGAGTCATCCGGAAGTGGCTGCGCAAAAAGAAGACCCACAAACCCACCGCGGAACCGGCCGCACCGTAGTCGCAACTATCCTGCGCTGGCTTACTGAGCGGCAGTCGTCTTCCACTTCTCGCCAGGCCGCGCCGTCTCCCACATCTGCGCGCCGATCTCGTCGAACAGACCCTGCCGGTCCTTGTCCACCATGTACAGATCAAAATGCGTGCGATCGGGAATGTAAGTAAAGTGAGCATCCGCGCCCAGCGCAGCCAGCACCGCATCCATCTTGTGCGCGGCGCCGTCCAGGTAGAACGTATCGGCGGTGCCCACATACAAGTGAATTCGGCCCTTCAAATCGGCGGCGCGCTCCTTCCAATGCGTCTCGACAATATGCGCCAGGTCGTAGTGATCGTGCCAGTAGGCCACCACCACGGGATTCACATCTCCCGTTGCGCGGTCGAACATTAGCTCGGGCGCGCCGCTCTTGCTCTTCGGTGAGAAGACCCAGTCAAACGAAGCAATCTGGCCGCCGTAGGGACCCAGCACATCTTCCATCCGCGAGAGGTCTTCGAAGGTCGCCATCACCTTTCCGTGGTCGCGCATGATCGGCACGGGCGTACCGTCTGCCTTGCGGTAAGCGTTGGCATGCGGCGCATAGAGATCGATCCCCGTAAAGTCGTGAAAGTCGCTGGGGTCGGGCGACGTGGACCACGTGCCCCCAAACACCCTGGGATAGTTGATCTGCAACTGCAGCGTGGCCCAGCCGCCGCTCGAGTGCCCGTTGAGCAGCCGCGACGACGGCTTCGCATCCATGCGGTACTTCTTCTCGAGATACGGAATGAACTCCGTGGTCAACGCCGCGCCCCACGGACCGTTGTTAACCGAGTCCGCAAACTCGTGCGTTCCCTCCGCGCACGACTCGTCCAGCATCACCCAGATCATGGGCGGCATCTTGCCGTCCTTCATGCGCTCGCGAATGCTGAGGCCGGAAGGCAGGGCGTATTCAAGCGTGCCGCCGAAGCCGTGCGTCCAATACGCGGTGGGATATGTCTTCGACGCGTTGTCCGAATAACCGGGCGGCAAAATCAGCCACGCACTGATCTTGGTCGACCGCCCCCAGAACCGCGTCAGCAGCGGGCTTTCGAACTCTTCAAGCCGCGCCACGTCGGGAGTTGCGCTCTGCGTGGCCTTGGCCATCATCTCGGCGCGCTGCGGGTTGTCCTCCGGATGATGATCGAGCACCAGCTCCGGCTCCGCGCTCGATCCCGGCTTCCAGTCAGCAACTGAAACCACTGGGCTGACCCAGTCCTCCGGCACGCGCTCCTTGTAGTTGTACGTGTGGTCCACGTCGAGCACGGCCTGCGCCTCATAGGCGCCCGGCGCAATCTGCGAGAAAGGCCGAGGGTAAGCAATCTCGTCCGCATCGACTTCAACGGATGATCCGGGGGCCAGGTCGTGAATCTCGCGCGCGCAGACGAATGTCTCTGCCGTGCCCGGCGCATGAAACTCGCTCATGCTCACTTCCTTGTCGCCCGATCCGGCTTTGAGAAAAATCAGCAACCGTCCGCTCAAGGGCCCGCTCGCATCCGGGGCCGCTTTTACGCGAAAGAAGACATGAGCCGCGTTCTGCGCGGAGACCAGGCAAGCTGAAGATCCAAGGACAAGAAAAAACGCAAACGAAGCCGTTGCGGCATACCGGCGCAGAAACATGGGGTGTGACCTCTCGCCGGAATCTTAACAAACGAATGGCGCTAGTCGATCAGCCGCAGGATGCACCATCGCGCGCAGCCCGGAATCGTCGCGTCGCCCGGGCCTCGTGCATACTGAAGCGTATGTTGGCCGCAGTCAAGGCGGTGCTTGAGTTGCTCGCGATTGGGACAGGCTTGTATGCCGCGCACCTGTGCGTCATCCTGGTGCATGAGGCCGGGCACGCCCTTGCGGCCCAGATGCTCGGGTCTCAATGCAATCGGATTATTGTCGGGCCTTTTAACTTCGACCGGAAGGACGGCTTTTCAGTTCGGCTTCGCTGGAACGAGTTCCTCACCGGTTCCGTTCACTATCAGTTCCGTTCCGTTCCTGGAGTTGGAGCAGCCGCGCGTGCGTTTGGCGTCTACTTCGCGGGACCGTTATTCAGCCTACTATTTAGCATCCTGGCGAGCGATTTCACCCCCTCAAAGGGTGCGACTTCGGAGTTGGTTGGAGTCGCGGTATTTGACTCAGCTCTGATCGGGGTTTTGTCACTAATCCCCGCCCGAAAAGGGATTCGGACTACCGATGGCCACAAGATGTGGTCGCTGATATTCAGCGTGAAGCGAAGAAGGCGGTTGTTGTTCCTCCTGTCGATTCAGGCAAGAATCGACGAGTTGAAACAACGCTGCAAAGGCGAAAGCTTTCCCGCGCTTCTAAAAGCTACGAACGAGCTGATCCATCAGACTGAAGAGATTCCGGAACTCCGCTCGGAGACCAAATGGATGACACTGCTACTGAAGATTCAAGCGAGAGCGATTGAGGGGATCTCCAATCACACGGGCTCTCAGGATGTGGTAAGCGAATCATCCTAGCTCGACAGCGCGTTCTTCACCGCTTCGCTCACCAGCCGCCCCTCCGCGCGCGCGCCGCTCGTCTGCAGCACCGCCTGCACGCGCTTGATCACCAGCCCCATCTCCTTGGGCGTGGGCTTCTGTCCCGTCTCCGCGGTGTGCGCGGCAACCGCGTCCTGCACCATGGCGCGCAGACCGGCCTCGTCCAGCGCCTTGGGAAGGAACTCCTCGATCACCACGATCTCCGCGGCTTCCTTGGCAGCAAGCTCCGGCCGGTTGCCCTTGGTGAACTGCTCAATCGAGTCGCGGCGCTGCTTGATCATGGTGGCCAGGGCCTGCTGTTCCTCGGCAGGCGTAAGCGGCGCGCGCTTCTCGATGGACTTGTTCTTGAGCGCGGTCTTGATCAAGCGGAGTGTACCGGTGCGCTCGGCATCGTGGGCCTTCATCGCTGCCACCATCTGCTTGCTGACAAATGCTTCCATTGCGCCGGCGTCTGACATGGTTCCTCTTTCCTCGACTTCAAACTTCAAGTGTAAATCGTTGGTGCTCAACCATCGCCGGGCTCATCAAGCTCTCGCAAGAAAACTTAACAAATCATACCTGCAAAAACGTTTAAGTTGCACGTTGCCAAAAGTCGTCATCGCGCGACTTTTGGCCGCGATTTCCATCTATAGGAGTGAGGTTTAGATAGAGCGATGCGAAACACAACAATTGCACTTTCATTGCTTGGTTTAGGACTGATGGCTGCGCCCGCGTTCGCCGCGCAGCCCGCCCGGCCGGGCACAGTCAACTACGTTGAAGGAGCTGCGTACATCGACGGGCAGCAGATCGACTCCAAGCAAATCGGCAACATCGATCTGAATCCGGGCCAGGAGCTCACCACCGCCAAAGGGAAGGCCGAGATCCTGCTCACACCGGGCGTCTTTCTGCGCGTGGATGACAACAGCGCGGTGAAGATGATCTCGCCCGATCTGACGCTGACCCAGGTCCAGATTGACAATGGCCGCGCCGGCGTCGAAGTCGATGAGATCCACGATCAGAACAACCTGCAGATTATCGATGCGGGCGTAACCACCCGCCTGCAGAAGAACGGCTACTACGAATTCGACGCCGGCAAGCCCGAAGTGATGGTCTTCAAAGGCAAGGCCGACGTGGAAGTCGCGTCGAACAAGGGCAAGGAAGTAAGGGGTAACCACGAGCTCGCCCTCGACGCCGAAAACGGCACGGCACTGGCGAAGGAGAAGCCGGCCGGCTTTGACGCGAACGCGTCGAACGACGACCTGGCCAACTGGAGTCGCCTGCGCTCGCAATACCTAGCTGAAGCCAACAACGAACTGGCTCCCGAATACGCGGCCGGCGGCTACTACCCCGGCTGGTACTGGGATCCATACGGCTTCGGTTATACCTTCATCGGCGCGGGCCCGCTCTATAGCCCCTTGGGCTGGGGATTCTACCCGTTCGGCTGGTACGGCGGCTGGGGCGGCTGGTATGGTCGGCCCATCTATGGCCACGGCTATTACGGTCATGGGCACTTCGGTGTTCAGCACGAAGGCTTTGCCCACTCCGGCGGCATGGGCTTCCACGGAGGCATGGGCGGCGGTGGATTCCATGGCGGTGGCGGACACGGGAGGTAAGCATCTCTGCCGCAGACGTTTGCAGCCAAGTCTAACCAACATTTTGCCCGCTTCGCCGCATCGACGGAGCGGGCTTTTCACTATCTGGCGATCCGCATCCAATCAAGCAGACACTCTCCGGAGTCAGATGATTTCCACAGACGAGCAATTCACATAAACCACAACAATGTGTATTCTGTGATTGACCGGCTCAGCCAATCCCGTGCCACAGAGGAGAACCTATGATCCGCAAGACCCGCCTTTATACCCCCGGACCCACTCCCCTGCTTCCCGCCGCCCAGTTCGCCATGGCGGCCGCCGACATGCACCACCGCACGCCGGAGTTCCGCGCCCTCTTACCAGAAGGTGCTCGCGCAGCTGAAGGTCTTTGTCGGCACCAAGAACGACGTGCTCCTGCTCTCCTCCTCGGGCACCGGCGCCATGGAAGCCTCGGTCTCCAACCTCACCTCGCCCGGCGACAAGATCGCTGGTCTGACGGCCGGCAAATTCGGCGAGCGCTGGACCGGGCTGGCTCAAGGCCTTCGGCTGCGAGCCCGATGTGGTCAGCGCGCCCTACGGCCAGACCTTCGATCTCGCCGCGGTGAAGGCCGCGCATCAAGCCCGGCATCAAAGCCGTCTTCATGCAGGCCACCGAAACCTCGACCGCGGTTCGCCACGACGTGGAGGCGATCGCGCAAGCTCATCAAGGAGAACGCGCCCGAAGCGCTGCTGGTAGTTGACGGCATCACCGGGCTCGGCACCACCCACTTCGACGTGGATGGCTGGGGCATCGACATCCTCATCGGCGGATCGCAGAAGGCGGTCATGATTCCGCCCGGGCTGGCCTACCTGACGCGTGAGCGAGAAGGCGTGGGCGGCGATGGAGACGATCAAAGAATCCGCGCTACTACTTCGATCTGCGCAAGGAGCGCAAGAACGCGGTGAAAGGTGAGAGCGCCTACACGCCGGCTGTCGCGCTGGTCGCGGGCCTCGGCGCGGCGCTCGACTACATCGCCGGCCAGGCAAGCGGCGACCTTGAGAAGGGCCGCATCGCGCTGGTCAACAACGCCGAGGTAAACGCCGCCGCTACGCGCGCCGGACTCACCGCGCTCGGCTTCACGCTGTTTGCGCCCACCGCGCCCGCCGCTGCCGCAACCGCCGTCGCCGTTCCTGAAGGCATGAACTCGGGCGACGTGGTCAAGGCGCTCAAGTCGCAGTTCGCTCTGGTCACCGCCAACGGACAGGGAGAGATGCAGGGCAAGATCTTCCGCATCGCGCATCTCGGATTCTTCGACTACCTCGACACGGTCGCGCTGCTGGGCGCCATGGAGCACATTGCCAAAGACACGCTGAAGCTGCCGGTCGACGTACGGGCAGGCGGTGGCCGCGGCGCAGAAGGTGTACGCAGAAGCAGTGATCAAGTGAAACAGTTAGAAGTGATCGAGTCATGAAGCGACAGTCAAGTCGCGCTCTGAATCACTGCCATCACTTAATCACTTCATCACTCGTTCCCTTTTTCACCCGACCAATGGAGTCAACTGAAGCTGGAACTCACCTTCGGCGAAAAACTCGTGATCGCGCGCAAGCAGCTCGACCTGTACCAGTACCAGATGGCCGAGCGGCTGGGCGTGCATCCCAACTCGATATGGAAGTACGAGCGCGGGCGAGGGCAAGCCTCACGCGGCCGTGATCCGCATGTTCGATCTGCTGTGCGAAAAGGAAGGCGTCCGCTTCGACGAGTACACGTCCGCGGCTGCCGACAAGGGAGAAGCAATGAAGATTGTTCTGGCGGAAAAGGTGTCGCCGGCCACGGTGGCGTGTTTGCCGCCGAGCCCGGATGGGAAGTCATCACCCACGACAAGCTGCCTGATGAACAGTCCGGCGGGCTGGCCGCCGCTCTGAAGGATGCCGATGCGCTGGTGGTTCGTTCCGCCGTGCAGGTGGACGACGCGCTGATGGAGCATGCGCCGAAGCTGCGCGTGATTGGCCGCGCGGGCGTGGGCGTGGACAACGTGGATGCCGATGCGGCCACGCGCCGCGGCATCGTGGTGATGAATACGCCGGGCGCCAACGCCGTCGCGGTGGCCGAGCTCACCATCGGCCTGATGCTGGCGCTGGCGCGCAAGCTGCCCGCTGCCAACTCCTCCATGCATGCGGGCAAATGGGAGAAGAAATCCCTGCAGGGATCGGAGCTGAAGGGCAAGACGCTGGGCATTCTTGGGCTGGGCCGCATTGGGCTTGAAGTGGCGCGCCGCGCCAGGCTTTGGCCTCGAGATCATCGGCAGCGATCCCGTTTGTATCGGCAGCCGTGGCGCGCGAGAACGGCATTCGCGCTGGTGGCGCTGGATGAACTGTTCGCCGGCGCCGACTACCTGACACTGCACGTGGGCCTGACGCCGCAGACTACCGGCATCATCAACGCGCGCACGCTGGCCGCGATGAAGAAGGGCGTGCGCATCATCAACTGTGCGCGCGGCGAGCTTGTCGAGGATGCGGCGCTGGTGGAGGCGCTCAAGTCCGGCCACGTGGGCGGCGCGGCGCTCGATGTATTTACCGACGAGCCGCTCAAAGACTCGCCCTACTTCGCACTCGACAACGTCATCCTCACGCCGCACATTGCCGGATCGACGGCCGAAGCGCAGGAGGCTGTCGGTATCCAGATTGCGCGGCAAATCCGCGAGTACCTGAAGCTGGGCGTGGTGCAAAATGCCGTCAATCTGCCCTCGCTCAGCCACGAGGAGTACGTGCAGCTGGCGCCCTACATCGATCTCGCCAGCCGCCTGGGCGCGTTCCTCGGCCAAACGGGCAAGGGCGGGATCGAGAGCATCCAGATACATTACAGCGGATTCCTGACCGAGGCCAAGACCGACCTGGTGCGCAACTCTGCGATCGCGGGCATGCTGCAGGGCCTGGAGAATGTGAACCGCATCAATGCCGCGGCGATCGCGGAGGAGCGCGGGATCCGCGTGCACGAGGAGAAGCAGAACGGTCATCGCGGCGGCGCGGCCACGATGATCTCCGTGGAGCTGCATTCGGCCTCTGGACCGAGCCACGCCACGGCGACCGTGATTCACGGCGAGCAGCCACGGCTGCTGGAGTTCGACGGCATTGACGTGGAGGCGCCGCTGGAAGGCAATCTGCTGGTGTGCCGCAACCTCGACGTGCCTGGCGTGATCGGCAAGATCGGCACCATTCTTGGCGAGCACGGCGTGAACATAGCCAACTTCGCGCTGGGCCGCGATCGGTCGGGATTCAGCCGGTGAAGGCGCTGGCCGTGGTGCAGGTGGACGCGCCTGTTTCCGAGGCGGTTCTGCGGGCGCTGCTGGGGATCGAGGCAATCTTCGAGGCGAGGTTGGTGAGGCTGTGAGAGCGGCTTCTAGCTGTTTTTTGGGCTGACCATTCAAAGGCCGGGCAGGATCGTGCTTTCCCACCCTTGCGATACAAACAAGAACGTCGAGGCGCCCGGCGGAGCTTGGATGCGGTATCTCATCGGTCAACTCGAGCCGGATCGCTTGGTGCGGTGGCGCTTGTGTTCGCCGTTGGCCAGATCGAAAGCTGCATTGACCAATGCGATGTGGGAGAAGGCCTGGGGAAAGTTTCCGACGAGGCGCTTGCGTTCGGGATCGTACTCCTCGGAGAGCAGGCCCAGATCGTTGCACAGTGTGACCAGGCGCTCGAAGAGAGCGTGCGCATCGTGTTTGCGGCCGATGGCATTGAGACTGCTGACCATCCAGAAGCTGCAGGCGAGGAAGACGCCTTCGCCGGGCGGCAGGCCGTCGTCGACGCTGCGCGGTATTGTAGCGCAGGATCAGCCGTCGGGCATGAGCTCGCGCTCGATGGCTTCGACCGTGCATTTGACGCGGGGATCGCTCCCGGGGAGAAAGCCGACCATGGGGCATGAGCAGCAGAGCCGGCGTCGAGCTGGTCGGAGCCATAGGACTGCACGAAGCTGTTGCGCTTCGGATTGAAGCCTTTTGCGCAGACCTCGGCGTGGATGGTGTCGCGGAGCGGCTCCAGCGCGGCGATGGGGCTTGTGAAAGCCGAGTTGTTCGGCGATCTTGACGGCGCGATCGAAGGCGACCCAGGCCATCATCTTGGAGTAGGTGAACTGTTGCGGGCCGCCGCGTGTCTCCCAGATGCCCTCATCGGGATGCTGCCAGATGGTCTCAAGGTGGTCGGAGCAGCAGGGCGAGCACGCGAAAATCGTCTTGCCGTGTGGCGCTCCATGCTCTCGCGGGCGTGGAAGAAGCAGTCGAGCATTTCGCCGTAGATGTCGAGTTGCATTTGCCCCGCGGCGGCATTGCCGATGCGCACCGGGCTTTGAGTCTTCGTAACCGGGAAGCCAGTCGACCTCCCACTCGACGAGCTGGCGTTCGCCTTTGAGTCCGTACATGATCTGGACCTGGTCGGGGCTGCCGGCGAGGGCGCGGAGGAGCCAGTTCTGCCATGCCGCGGCCTCTTTGTAGTAGCCGCCGTTGGCGAGGGCGAGCAGGGTGAAGGTGGTGTCGCGCAGCCAGCAGTAGCGGTAGTCCCAGTTGCGCACGCCGCCGATGGATTCGGGCAGCGACGTGGTGGGCGCCGCGATGATGCCGCCGGTGGGACGAAATGTCAGGGCTTTGAGAGTGATCAGGGAACGCTCGACGAGGTCGCTGATACTTGCCTTCGTATTTGAGCAGGCGCGGTCCAGTGATCCAGAAGTCTTCAGTATCCTTGAGCGCCTGCTCGGAGTCGATGGGATCGGGGTCTGGCTCGTGCGAGGCGCCGTAGGTGAGCGTGAACCAGACGCGCGTCGCCAGGTGTGACGGTGAAGTCGGCGACGGTGGTGAGGTTTTCGTCCGTGCACGGGAACGGAGGCATGGAGGACAGCCAGGTCGGGTCCGGCGACGGCGCGGATGCCATCGGCGATGCGGGTGACCCAGGGAACGGTGCGGCCGTAGTCGAAGCGCAGGCGAATGTCCATGCGCATGGGCGACGGTGCCGCGAACGCCTTCGACGATGCGCACCACGTCGGAGAAGCGCTCGCGGATGGGCATGAAGTCGATGAGTCGCACGACGCCGTCGGGGTTTCGAATGTGGTTTCGAGAATCAGGGTGTGGTCGCGATAGCGGCGCGTGGTGGTCCACTCGCCATCGGCGGGACAGATCTACCAGAAGCCATTGTCCTTCGGTTCCGAGCAGGGCGGCGAAGCAGGCCTCGGAGGAAAAGTTGGGCCAGCAGAGCCAGTCGATGGAGCCGCTGCTGTCGACGAGCGCAGCAGTTTCGCAGTCGCCGATGAGGGCGTAGTCTTCGATCTTCGAGCGGCCATAGGTCTTATTGCTCGTGATAGTTGCGCATCAGGCCGCCGTCGACGACGTATGTGGAGCCGGTGATGTAAGAGGCGTCGTCGGAGGCGAGAAAGGCGACCAGGCCGGCAACGTCGTCGACGGGTGCCCATGCGGCCGAGCGGGATATTGGCGAGCAGCGCGTTGAGCTTGGGCTTGTCTTCGAGCAGCGTTTTGTTGATGGGCGTGACGATGGCGCCGGGAGCGACGTTGTTGATGGTGATGCCGAGCGGGCCGAGTTCGACGGAGAGGTTGCGCATGAACATGCGCATGCCGCCCTTGCTGCAGCAGTAGGTGGCGAAGCCGGGGAAGGCCATGTCTTCATGCACGGAGCTGATGTTGACGATGCGGCCGGGCTTTTTGGCTTCGCGGAGGCGGCGGACGAAGGCCTGGGTGAGGAAGAAGGGGCCGCGTAGATTGACGGCCATAACCTTGTCGTAGTCCTCTTCGGGCGTGTCCCAGAAGTCGGAGCTTCTTTTCCATGCCGGCGTTGTTGACGAGGATGTCGGCGGAGCCGAACTTCGTCCCAGGCGGTGTCGACGAGACAATTGCGGACGTCGTCCATTTTGGTGACGTCGGCCTCACGATCTTGCCTTGTCCGCCGGTCTCCTCGATGGCGCGCTCGGTTTCTTCGGCGCCCTCGGGAGTGCCGATGTAGTCGATGATTACCTTGGCGCCTTCGCAGCCGAGGCGCTTGGCGATTCCCTGCCCGATGCCGGAACCGGCGCCGGTGATGATGGCAACTTTACCCTTCAAACCGCGCATGAACTCTCCTTGACGATCGGCAACTGGTTAGATGCGAGACGCGGCTTCCGGTCCTGTACCGCGACACGACGGATTTGCGGACCCGGAGTCCACGGCCTGGCGGAGCTTGATAGCGTCGAACGGCGCCCGCACCTTGGCATCATTATCGAAGTAGACATAGACATCGCGGGAAGTGCGGCGGGGCGGATTGCGCGAGCTCGCCATGCGGGCATCGGTAACGGGGTGGCAGCGGGCCCAGCTGACGACGCGGCGCGCCCACACCTGGATGGCATCGGCTTCGTAGCCGCTGGTGTAAAGCTGTTCGCTGCCGTGCAGGCGGCAATAAACGAAGTCCGCGGTTACGTCGACCAGCAGCGGCCACTCTACGGTATCGGCGACCACGAGGCCGATGCGGTGCTTGCGGAGGAGCGCGATGAACTCCTCGCAGGCAAAGCTTTCGTGACGAATCTCGACGGCATGGCGGATGGGGCGGTCTTTGGAAACCTGCAGCCAGGTGCGGTTGTCGAGCCGGTGATCGTGGAGGCGGCCGAGTTCGGCCGCGGCTTTGTGGGTGCGCGGCAGCAATTTGAAGAAAGCCTCGAATCGCTCGGGATCGAAGCGGGTTTGCGGCGGGAACTGCCAGAGGATGGGACCGAGCTTCTCATTGAGCCGGAGGACACCCTGGGCGAAGAAGTTGGCCAGCGGGCTTTCGATGTTCCGGAGTTTCAGCATGTGGGTCAGGTAGCGCGACCCTTTGACGGCGAAGACGAAATCCTGCGGGGTTTCGTTGTACCAGCTCTCAAACAGGTTAGGGCGCTGCAAGGAATAGAAGGAGCCATTCAGCTCGATGGTGTTGAAATGGCGGGCAGCGAATTCGAGTTCGGCGCGCTGGGCAAGCCCTGCAGGGTAGAAGCTTCCCCTCCAACCTTTGTATCTCCATCCGGAGATACCGATGCGAATGTCGCCGGCGAATGCCATCTGAGCGATTGGATGCGGCGAAGTGACTGCGAATCAGTGGCGTTGAGGCGCCCTCGCAATGTGCGGGGGCCGGCTTTTTTGAGCTTGAGAGGAAAGACCGCCCTTTTAATCAAAGCTGCATCACAGCGGGAGAACGGAGCGAATTCGATCTGTGGAGAGAAACATGCTTGCAGTTGTAACTGGAGCCTCGAACGGAATTGGATACGAACTGGCGGCCGAGCTGGCGCGGCGCGGGTACGACCTGGTGATTGCTTCGGCCGGAGAGCGGCTGACGCAGGCGGGACAGAACCTGAGAGCGTTTGGACGGACTGTAACGGAAGCAAGCGTCGACCTTGCTACTCCCGATGGAGTGGAGGAGCTTTGGCAGCAGGTGGAACAGCTTGGGAACCACGTGGACGTTGCTTGCATCAATGCCGGGGTCGGGGTTGGCGGGTTGTTCAAGGATACCGATCTGGATGAAGAACTGAACATGGTCAACCTGAACTGCACCAGCACCGTGCATCTTGCCAAGTACGTGGTGCGGCAGATGACGCGCGAAAGGCAAGGGGCGGATCCTCTTCACCGCTTCGATTGCGGGCGAGATGGTGGCGCCGCGGGAGGCTGTTTACGCCGCGACCAAGGCGTTTGTGCTGTCGTTTGCGCACAGCCTTCGGTACGAACTGAGGGACAGCAGCTGACGGTGACGGCGCTGCAGCCGGGGCCCACGGACACGGACTTCTTTCATCGCGCGGGCATGGACGACACCAAGGTTGGGCAGCGAGGGCAAGTCGGAGAGCCAGCCGGAAGATGTGGCGCGACAGGGAATCGACGCGCTGTTCGACGGCAAGGACCACGTCTATGCGGCTTCTCTAAAGACCAAGATCGAGGGCAAGCTGGCGAATGCGATTCCGGGTGAGACGAAGGCGTGCGATGCACGAGAAGATGGCGCGGCCAATCAGCAAAGAGAAGTAAGGACCGGCGTGCTCGGTCACCGAAAACACGAACCAACATGGAGAGGATGAAATGGCAAGCACATTGAATGAAGCGCCGCACGGCGAGCAGCTACCGCCGTGTTACAAGCGCCGCGGATCGTTGATGGATGGACGCTACCTGCCCCCGCCGAAGTGACAAGGCGGGAAAGCTCTGGGTACGGACCAGCAGCGCTGATCCAGGCGAACCGCGGAAGAGCTGCTATAAGCTGTGGCGCGACCTGGAAACAGCCCGCAGTGGCAGGAGCAGATCGACCGAGGTGCACGCGACCGGCGACCAAGACTTCGCACTGGGTGATGAAAGTTGACGGCAAGACGATCGAGTGGGATTGCGGAGATCCTGAACGATGAACCGGGCAAGCGGATCGCGTGGCGCAGTCGACAGGTGGCGACTTCAGATAACGCGGGCGAAGTGATCTTTGAACCGGCGCCGGGCGGGCGCGGGACGATGGTCACGGTGCTGCAGGAATTTCGCTTGGGTCAGCTGCGACCGCGGGGGAGACGACTGCTTTAGCGCGCAATCCCGAAGCAGGCGGTGATTGAAAATCTGCGCCATTTCAAAGCGCTGGCGGAGACGGGCGAGATTCCGACGCACGCAGGGCAGCCGCATGGACCTCGCGGAACTGGTGGAAAGATGAAGGCGTCGGCTGTACGGAGAGAAGTCAAGCACCGCCGGGCGGCGAACGGTCGCAGGGCAAGTTGAACCATGCGAGATCAACGACTGGCACGACCGGAGAAGGAGTGAGCTATGAAAGCAGTTTGCTGGATGGGAAAGAGCAAAGTCGAAACGCTCCAGGTCCCGGATCCACAGCTTCTCAATCCGCACGATGCCATCATCAAGATCACGCGCACGCGCGATCTGCGGTTCGGACCTGCACCTGTTCGATGGATTCATCCCAACCATGGAGCCGGGCGACATTCTGGGCCACGAGTTCATGGGAATCGTGGAAGAGGTCGGCAAGGACGTCACGAACCTGAAGCGCGGCGATCGCGTGGTGGTGCCATTCACCATCGCGTGCGGCAAGTGCCTGTTCTGCAAGAAGCAGCTATGGTCGGCGTGCGACAACACCAATCCCAACGCGCACCTGATGGAGGCGGCCTATGGCTATTCGGGGTCTGGCCTGTTCGGCTATTCGCACATGATGGGCGGCTATGCGGGCGGACAGGCGCAGTATGTGCGCGTACCGTTTGCGAACGTGGGTCCGCTGAAGATTGAAAGCGATCTGCCGGATGAGAAGGTGCTGTTTCTCTCCGACATCTTTCCCACCGGCTATATGGCGGCGGAGAATGCGCAGATCAAAGAAGGCGATACGGTCGCGGTATGGGGCTGCGGGCCGGTGGGTCAGTTCGCGATCGCCAGCGCGTTCATGCTGGGCGCAGCGCGCGTGATCGCGATCGACCGGTTCCCGGAACGTCTGGCGATGGCGCGGGGGATCGGCGCAATCACGCGTGGACTACAGCGAAGAAGACGTGAGTGTGTCTGACGGCGCTGAAGGATCTGACCGGCGGGATTGGGCCGGATGCCTGCATCGACGCGGTGGGGCTGGAAGCCCACTTCGACCGATCTGCAGGGAGTCTACGACAAGGTGAAGACAGCGCTGATGCTGGAGACGGATCGGCCGGGCGTTTTGCGACAGGCGATCCAGGCGGTGCGCAAGGGCGGGACGCTGTCGATCCCCGGGGTGTATGGCGGCCTGCTCGACAAGGTGCCGTTTGGGGCGGCGTTCGGCAAGGGCATCACCATGAAGATGGGCCAGACCAACATGCACAAGTACATGAAGCCGCTGCTTGAGCGGATCGAGAAGGGCCAGATCGATCCGACTACATCATTTCCCACCGCATCACGCTGGACGAGGCGCCGGAGATGTACAAGGTCTGGCGCGACAAGAAGGAGCAGGTCACCAAGATCGTGATCGATCCCTGGGCGGAAAGATCAGGAACTAGGGGCTAGGGACTAGGGGCTAGGGACTAGGAAAACAGCGGCGAGAGAACAAGCAGCAGCCCTCCCGGCGACCGGCTGGGAGGGCTGCTTTTTTTGATGTTTGCGGCTACGCTGCTTCCGGCTGGGACTGCGGCATTCCGGCAATCACGTTGCTGTTGGCATGCCAGAAGGACGCAATCTCGCGCACCGTTTCTTCCAGGCTGCGGCGGGGCATCCATGCTGTGTCGAGGAGGAATGAGGGATCGGCCACGAGGGCGCGGGCCGCGGCGCCGCGCTTTTTCCAGGGTGCGTCGACCTGCGCGTGACGATGACAGACGCGCTCGATGAGCTGAACCATCTCGGCAACCGTGATCTGGTGCGTCTGTCCGCCGCCGAGCCAGTAGCCCTTGCCGGCGATTTTGCCGATGTAGGCGCGCGCGGCAAGGAGGGCCTGTACGGCATCGGAGACGTGCAGGACGTCGTGCTTCTCGAGGCGTCGCCGGCGATTCGGCAGCGGCGGCCGCTCAAGATGGCGTACTCGGTGTGAGCGACCCAATCCAGCGACTCGTCAAACTGGCGCGGGCCGGTGACCGTGTCCATCTGGAGCGTGACGGCCGGAAGTCGGTGATGGCGTGCAAATTCGGTAACGAAGCGGGCCACCGTGGAAGACTCACCCGCAGCCTTGTCGGCGAATGGCCGGCGAATTGCGCTGCGGCCGCCGAGACCTCCGGACGCGGAGGCACAGATCAAGGCCGGGGTGAGGCCGGAACGCCGAGCCGCTTCCAGGACGATCCATGCCGCCTTCATCGCGCCGTTGTCATCGGTGGAGCATGGGTCGGCAAGGAAGTAGATTTCGTCGGCGGTCGAAGCCGCGTCGGCAAGAAGCAGTGTGTTGCGGGTATGGCCGCGCACCAGGTTCAGCCGGCCGTCGCGCGCCTGGGACTTAAGCCATTCAATGTTCTGCAACGCGCCGTGATCAACCAGGTCATCGACGACCGTAACATGCGCATCGGAGGTGGCCAGAAGATGGGCGCCCAGGTGCGCGCCAAGGAATTCTGCGCCACCGGTAATGAGGACATCGCGAGATGCTTTGCCTGCACGATGGAGCATAGGGGGAGAGCTCCTTCTGTTGATTTGAGATGCGGCCGGGATCGTTTGTGGTGGTTTTTGGATTGGACGGGCCATTTGCCGCGCCGGAGAAGAGCCGGGACGCGCAAAAACGATTTGCTGAACGGATGGCGCGCCGGCAGAGCGAGCTTGCGCGTATTTGCTTCTAATGAGCGGGTGAATGGCGCACGCCCGGGCCTATAAAATCCGTGTTCGCGCGCACATCCCATCGTGGTATGCGGCGCGTAAAATCGTTCAGGAGGAGTTCCGGCCTTTTATGAAAGCAAACGTCCCCGTTGTCGATCACGCTCCGGGCAGCAAGGTTCTCACCAGGAACAAGCACCTGATTCGCTGGGTGGAGAAGATGGCCGAGCTGTGCCGCCCGGCTGCGATCCACTGGGTGGATGGTTCGCAGAAGGAGTACGACTGGCTTTGCGATGAGCTGGTGGCGGCGGGGACGTTCACCCGGCTGAATCAGAAGTTGTGGCCGGGCTGCTTTTATGCGCGCTCCGATCCCCAGCGACGTGGCGCGCGTGGAAGACCGCACATTTATCTGCTCCCTCTCGAAGGACAATGCAGGGCCGACCAACAACTGGGAAGATCCGTACGAGATGCGGCGAAGCTGAAGGGGCTGTTCAACGGCGCGATGCGCGGGCGCACGATGTATGTGCTGCCGTTCAGCATGGGGCCGATGGGATCGCCGATGTCGCGGATCGGCGTGCAACTGACCGACTCACCTTATGTTGTGGTGAACATGCGCATCATGGCGCGGATTGGCTCGCCGGTGTTTGCCGAGATCGACAAGGACGAACAGGCGCGTGGTGCCGTGCATGCATTCGGTGGGCATGCCGCTGAAGCCGGGCCAGCAGGATGTGCCCTGGCCCTGCAACGACGTAAAGTACATTGTGCATTTTCCGGAGACGCGCGAGATCTGGTGCTACGGATCGGGCTACGGCGGCAATGCGCTGCTGGGCAAGAAATGCTTTGCGCTGCGCATTGCGTCGAACATTGCGCGCGACGAAGGCTGGATGGCCGAGCACATGCTGATTCTGGGCGTGGAGGCGCCGACAGGGCGAGAAGACGTATGTGGCGGCGGCGTTTCCGTCGGCCTGCGGAAAAACCAACTTTGCCATGCTGGTTCCGCCCAAGGCGATGAAGGGCTGGAAAGTGTGGACGGTGGGCGACGATATTGCGTGGATCAGGCCCGACGCGAACGGGAACCTGCGCGCGATCAATCCGGAGGCGGGATTTTTCGGCGTGGCTCCGGGAACCAGCGTGAAGACCAACCCAATGGCGATGGCGGCGCTGGCGCAAGAACACCATCTTTACGAATGTGGCGCTGACGCCTGACGGAGGCGTGTGGTGGGAGGGCATGACGGACGCGCCCCCGGCTGAGTGCGAGGACTGGCGCGGCGAGCGCTGGACACCGCAGATCGGCAGAGAGACGGGACGCACGGCTGCGCATCCCAACGGGCGCTTTACTGCTCCGGCTTCGCAGTGCCCGAGCATGGATCCGAACTGGGAGTCGCCGGACGGGGTTCCGATTGAGGCGATTGTTTTTGGAGGACGGCGTTCGCACACGCTGCCACTGGTGTACCAGTCGTTCAACTGGAGCAGCGGCGTGTACACGGGCGCAACCATGGGCTCGGAGACGACGGCAGCGGCGACAGGCGCCGTGGGCAAGGTGCGCCGCGATCCGATGGCGATGCTGCCCTTCTGCGGATACCACATGGGCGACTACTTCCGTCACTGGCTGAAGATGCAGCGCGGGCTGGACCGCACGCCGCGCATCTTCCATGTGAACTGGTTCCGCAAGAATGCGGAGGGCAAGTTCCTGTGGCCGGGATTCAGCGACAACATGCGGGTGCTGCGCTGGATTGTGGAACGCGTGCAGGGGCAAACCCACGGGCGGGAGACGCCGATTGGATGGGTGCCGCGCTACGAGGACATCGACTGGTCGGGACTGGATTTCCCGCGGGAGAGCTTTGCCGAGTTGATGGAAGTGGACCGCGCGGCCTGGCGGCAGGAAGTGATTGGGCACGAGGGCCTGTTCATTGAGCTGCACGACCGTCTCCCCCCGGAGATGGTGTACGAGCGGGAGCTGCTGATCTGCCGCCTTTAGGGCGGACATTCGTCGCGGCAAGCGGGACAATCCACAGAATTGAAGTTTGTCTTGACGAACATTTCGGTTATATTAAAGAGTTCCGCACTACCTTGCGCCGGTTGCAAACCCGCAACCGGCCTGCACGTATTGATAACCTCGGCGGTCAACGCACGAGACCCCGGTTTGCTCAATCAACGCAAGCCGGGAATGTTTGCTTTCAGGAAGTTGCTGTATCCCAAGGGCTCGATTCCCGCATCGTGCGATCATCGGGGAGCGGCAGTGTCTCCGAGGGATTCGAGGGTGCACACTCTCTCCTGAAACGCAGGATTTCATAGCCGTTCTTATCAGTTAGCAAAGGATCAGCCTATGCCGTCATTGCATCGCCGTATTCGTGTACCTGAAGCTCAGGGGCTTTACCATCCGCGCAATGAACACGACGCCTGCGGCATGGGCCTGGTCGCCAGCATCCGCGGCGAGAAGAGCCACGAGATCATTCGCAAAGGCCTTGAGGTCCTGATCAACCTGACCCATCGCGGCGCCGCCGGCTGCGATCCGGAGACGGGCGATGGCGCGGGAATCCTGATCCAGATTCCGCATGTGTTTTTTGCGCGCGAATGCGGCGAGCTGGGAATGCAGCTGCGCGAGCCGGGCGCGTACGGCGTGGCCATGGTGTTCCTGCCGGTGGACAAGCACAGCCGGCTGCAGTGCGAGGGCGTGATCGAGCGCATCGCGCAGGCAAGAGGGCCTGGCCGTGATCGGCTGGCGCGACACGCCGGTGAACGGCGACGCGATCGGCCGCGAAGCGCGCGCCTCGCAGCCTTACATTGAGCAGCTGTTCGTGCGCGCGGCCGAAGGGATGGACGAAGAGGCCTTCGAGCGCCTGCTGTATCGATTCGCCGCCGCGCGGAGAACGAGATCGCGGCGTCGGAGATCGAGGACAAGGAGCGACTTTTACATTCCGTCGTTCTCCTGTCGCACCATCATCTACAAGGGCCTGATGCTGGCCCCGCAGATTGAGAAGTTCTACTTCGAGCTGGCCAATCCGCTGGTCGCGAGCGCGCTGGCCCTGGTGCACCAGCGCTTCTCCACCAACACGTTTCCCAGTTGGAAGCTGGCGCACCCCTACCGCTACGTGGCCCACAACGGCGAGATCAACACGATTCGCGGCAACGTGAGCTGGATGAATGCGCGGCAGTCGGTGCTGAACAGCCCGCTGTACGGCGAACAGATCGAGAAGCTGTTTCCCGGTGTGCATCGCCGGGCGGCAGCGATTCGGCATCGCTGGACAATGCGGTGGAGTTTCTGTTTCAGTCGGGCCGCTCGCTGCCGCATGTGATGGCGATGCTGATTCCCGAGGCGTGGTCGGGCAATCCCGACATGGACGAGGAGAAGCGCGCGTTCTACGAGTACCACGCCTCGCTGATGGAGCCGTGGGATGGGCCGGCGGCGATCGCATTTACCGACGGCCGCGTGATCGGCGCGACGCTGGACCGCAACGGCCTGCGCCCCGGGCGCTACATCGTCACCAAGGACGACCTGGTGGTGCTGGCCTCCGAAGCCGGCGTGCTCGAAGTGCCCGCGGAGGACATTCGCAAGAAGGGCCGCCTGCAGCCGGGCCGCATGTTCCTGGTGGACACGGTCGCAGCAGCGCATCATCTCCGACGCGGAGATCAAGAAGGATCTGGCCGGCGCGGCAACCCTACGCCGAGTGGCTGAAGGAGCAGCAGGTGACGCTGGAGCAAGCTGCCGGAGCCGTGGCGCGTGATCGCGTCGAACCCGGAGACGCTGCTGCGCCGCCAGCGCGCCTATGGCTACAGCGAAGAAGATCTGCGCGTGCTGCTGGGGCCGATGGGCGCCAAGGGCGAGGAGCCGATTGGCTCCATGGGCACCGACATGCCGCTGGCCTGCCTCTCCGACCGGCCGCAGCCGCTGTTCAACTACTTCAAGCAGCTGTTTGCGCAGGTGACCAATCCGCCCATCGATCCCATCCGCGAAGAGATGGTGATGTCGCTGATCAGCTACATCGGCACGGAGCGCAACATCCTGGATGAGGCGCCGGAGAACTGCCACACGCTGAAGCTGCCGCATCCGATCCTGACCAATCGCGATCTGGAAAAGCTGCGCCGCGTCTCTTCGGGCGATCTGCTGGCCACCACGCTGCCGACGCTGTTCCGCGCGCGAGGATGGCGAAGCTGGGCTGAAGCATGCGCTCGATGACCTGAGCGCGCGCGCCGCACTTGCGGTCAATTCCGGCTACACGCTGCTGATCCTCTCCGATCGCGGCGTCGATGCCACGCTATGCTCCGATTCCGAGCCTGCTGGCGATGGCCGCGGTGCACAACCGGCTGGTGCGCGAGAAGACCCGCACGCAGGTGGCGCTGATCATCGAGAGCGGCGAGCCGCGCGAGGTGATGCACTTTGCCCTGCTGATCGGTTATGGCGCAAGCGCGATCAATCCGTACCTCGCGTATCGAGACGCTGCACGACTTGAAGCGGCGCGGGCTGATGCCGCGACAACGTCACCGGCAGACTACGCGGAAAAGAACTTCATCAAGGCCATCAACAAGGGCCTGCTGAAGACCTTCTCCAAGATGGGCATCAGCACGCTGCAGAGCTATCGCGGCGCGCAGGTGTTTGAGGCGGTGGGCCTGAACAAGTCGCTGGTCGATACGTACTTCGCCGGGACGGCATCGCGCATCGAGGGCGTCGGGCTGGATGTGCTGGCGCGCGAGGCGCAGATGAAGCACGCCTACGCCTTCCAGCCGCTGACCGAATCGGAGACAGAGCTGGTGGTCGGCGGCGCAGTACCAGTACCGCGAAGGCGGCGAGTACCACCTGCTGAATCCGGCAGACCATCAGCAAGCTGCAGCACGCGGTGCGCAACAACAACTCCAACACCTTCCAGGAGTACACCGACCTGGTCGACGACCAGAGCAAGCATCTGTGCACGCTGCGCGGCCTGATGCAACTGAAGTACGCAGACGAGCCGATTCCGATCGAGGAAGTCGAGCCGGCCAAGGAGATCGTGAAGCGCTTCACGACCGGCGCCATGAGCTTCGGCTCCATCAGCAAGGAGGCGCACGAGACGCTGGCGATCGCGATGAACCGCATCGGCGGCATGTCGAACACCGGCGAAGGCGGCGAGGACGAAGCGCGCTTCAAGCGCGACGCGAACGGCGATCTGCGGCGCAGCGCGGTGAAGCAGGTGGCCAGCGGACGCTTCGGCGTGACGACGAACTACCTGGTGAACGCGGACGAATTGCAGATCAAGATGGCGCAGGGCGCGAAGCCCGGCGAGGGCGGCCAGCTGCCCGGCCACAAGGTGGACGAGATCATCGCCGAAGCTGCGGCTACTCGATTCCGGGTGTGGGACTGATCTCACCGCCGCCGCATCACGACATCTACTCGATCGAAGATCTGGCGCAACTGATCTACGACCTGAAGAACGTGAACCCGCAGGCGCGCATCGCGGTGAAGCTGGTGGCGGAAGCGGGCGTGGGCACGGTGGCCGCGGGCGTGTCCAAGGCGCATGCCGATGTGGTGCTCATCTCCGGCGACAACGGCGGCACGGGCGCTTCGCCGCTCAGCTCGATCAAGCACGCGGGGCTGCCGTGGGAGCTTGGCCTGGCGGAGACGCAGCAGGTGCTGCTGCTGAACGATCTGCGCAGCCGCATCCGCGTGCAGACCGACGGCAAGCTGCAGACCGGCCGCGACGTGACGATCGCCGCGCTGCTGGGCGCCGAGGAGTTCGGCTTCGCCACCATGCCGCTGATCACGATGGGCTGCATCATGATGCGCAAGTGCCATCTGAATACCTGCGCGGTGGGCATTGCCACGCAGGATCCGGTGCTGCGCGCGCGGTTCACAGGGCCAGCCGGAGCACGTGATCAACTTCTTCTTCTTCATCGCCGAGCAGGTGCGGCAGCACATGGCCAAGCTCGGCTTCCGCACGGTGGACGAGATGGTGGGCCGCGTCGACAAGATCGATGCCGCGGTCGCCGACCGCGCATTGGAAGGCCAAGGGCATCGATCTTTCGTCGATTCTGTTCTCGCCCACGCTGCCGTCGCACGTGAAGCGGCGCCGCGTACGCAGGCGCAGGACCATGGGCTGGACCAGGCGCTGGATCACGCGCTGATCGAGCAGGCCAAGCCGGCGCTTGAGTCGGAGCAGCCCGTCACGGGCAGCTTCGCCATCCGCAACGTGCATCGCACCGTGGGCGCGATGCTGGGCGGCGAGATCGCGCGGCGCTACGGCACGCGCCGGACTGCCCGACGGAACCATCCACTTCCGTTTCACGGATCGGCCGGCCAGAGCTTCGGCGCGTTTGTTCCGTCAGGCGTGACGCTCGAACTCGAAGGCGATTCGAACGATTACCTGGGCAAGGGGCTTTCGGGCGGGCGCATCATCGCGTATCCGCCGAAGACATCGAGCTTCCTGCCCGAGGAGAGCATCCTGGTCGGCAACGTCGTGCTCTACGGCGCGACCGGCGGCGAGGCCTTCCTGAACGGCATCGCGGGCGAGCGCTTCGCGGTGCGCAACTCCGGCGCCACGGCGGTGGTCGAGGGCGTGGGCGACCACGGCTGCGAGTACATGACCAACGGCACTGGTGATCGTGCTGGGCGCTACGGGCCGCAACTTCGCCGCGGGCATGAGCGGCGGCACGCGCCTATGTCTACGACGATCAGCGGCGACTTCTCCGACACGCCGCTGCAATCGAGCTTCGGCGTGGATCTTGAGCCGCTGGATCGCGACGAAGACCTGGAACTGGTGCGCGGCTTGCTGCAGCGCCACATCGATCTTACCGGCAGCCCGCAGGCGGCGTGGATTCTGGAGCACTGGGACACGACGCAGGCCCGACTTCATCAAGGTCTTCCCGCACGAACACAAGCGTGTTCTGGGCATTCGCGCGCGCTGAGAAGTCTTACGTTTCTCCATCAACTCAGTCGCCTCTGGTGGCGCAACCGGGCAGGTGCAGCAATGGGTAAGGTCACGGGCTTTCTTGAGATTGAGCGCGAACAGCCAACCCGCCGCAAGGTCGAAGAACGGCTCAAGGACTGGCAGGAGATTTACGAGCCGTTTCCCGAGGAGAAGCAGCGGCGAGCAGGGCGCGCGCTGCATGGACTGCGGCGTGCCCTTTTGCCACACCGGCTGCCCGGTGAACAACCTCATCCCCGACTGGAACGACCTTGTCTACAACGGCCGCTGGGAGAACGCGATTCGGCGCCTGCATGCGACCAACAACTTTCCTGAGTTTACCGGGCGCATCTGTCCCGCGCCGTGCGAGGCCGCCTGCGTGCTGGGCATCAATCAGCCGCCTGTCTCCATCAAGCTGATCGAGCGCAGCATCGTGGAGCGCGCGTGGGATGAAGGCTGGATCAGCCGGAGCCGCCGCAGGAGAATACCGGCAAGCGGGTTGCTGTGGTGGGCAGCGGTCCGGCAGGCCTGGCCGCGGCGCAGCAACTTGCGCCGCGCTGGGCACTCGGTTACCGTGTACGAGAAGAACGACCGCATCGGCGGCCTGCTGCGCTACGGTATCCCGAATTTCAAGCTGGAGAAGCATGTCGTCGACCGCCGCCTGGAGCAGATGCGGGCTGAGGGCGTCACGTTTGTGACCAATGCGCACGTGGGCGTGAACGTGCCGGTGGAGACCCTGACTGGGCACTACGACGCGGTCCTGCTGACGGGCGGCGCGGAGCATCCGCGCGATCTGCCGATTCCAGGCCGCGAACTGAAGGGCATCCACTTTGCCATGGAGTTTCTGCCGCAGCAGAACCGGCGCTGCGAGGGGGATCAGATCGATCCGGCGACCGCCATCAGCGCAGACGGAAAGCGCGTGGTGATTCTCGGCGGCGGCGATACCGGCGCGGACTGCCTGGGCACCAGCCTGCGGCAGAGGCCCGAAGAGCGTTCACCAGTTCGAGATCATGCCCAAGCCCCCTGAGGCTCGCGCCTCATCGACACCGTGGCCGATGTGGCCGATGCAGCTGCGCACCGAGAGCAGCCACGAAGAAGGCGGCATTCGCGACTGGAGCATCAACAGCGTCAAGTTCACGGGCGACGAGCACGGCAGCGTGAAGCAACTGCATGCGCTGCGCGTCGGCCCGCCGCCGAAGTTCAAGCCGGTCGCCGGCAGCGAGTTCACGCTTGACGTCGACCTGGTGTTGCTGGCCATGGGCTTTCTGGGGCCGGTGCGCGGCGGCATGATCGAGCAATTGGGTCTGGCTGTAGACGGACGCGGAAACGTGGCCACCACCAACTTCCACACTTCGGTGGATGGCATCTTCGCGGCGGGCGATATGCGGCGCGGCCAGTCGCTCGTGGTTTGGGCGATCGCAGAAGGCCGCAAGGCTGCTGGAGCGATCAACGAATACCTGGCGACCAAGGCCGAGCCCGTGGCCCAACGCCACCGCGTCGCGGTATAGCATCCCCACAACGGCAAAACGAAGGCCCGGCTTATCGCCGGGCCTTCTTGCTGGTGAACGCGTGTGGGACCGTCCTCGAATGGTAATTTGATTCCATATGAGTTCTCCCACCGCTGCGGTGCTTGGCGAAGTTGGATTGACCGTTCCCATCCGCGACCTTGCGGCGAAGAGCTGGGACACGATTGTTGTGGGTGCCGGCCACAATGGACTGGCGTGCGCCGCATACCTTGCGCGAGCGGGCCAGAGAGTGCTGGTGATCGAAAGCCGCCTGCGGATCGGCGGCGCGTGCACCATTGAAGAGCCATTCCCCGGCGTGCGCATGTCGCCGTGCGCATACCTGGCCGGCCTGCTGCACCCACTGATTGTGGAGGAGCTGGAACTGCCGCGGCGCGGCTTTGCGTGGACCCCCGCCGTGAATGGCCTCTTTGTTCCCTTCCTCGACGGATCGAGCATTCAGCTTTGGGATGATGACGAGCGCTGCGAGGCCGAAGTGCGCGCGCTGGCTCCCGGCGATGTGGAAGGCTGGCGGGCCATGAACGACGTGCTGCGCCGCCTGCGCGACGCGCTTCGACCCGCCGATGCTCGCGACCTGTGGCTGAACGACGCGCCGACAATGGAGGACTACGAAGAGCGGCTCGCGAAGGATGATGAGGCGCGGGCTCTCCTGTTCGAATGGTCGATGGCGGAGTTTGTGGAGCGCTATCTACAGGAGGAACGGCTGCAGGTGGCGTATCTTGGCCAGGGGGTGATCGGCACCAACGCCAGCCCGTTCGATCCCGGAACCGCGTCGATCCGGTTCCATCATGCCTCAGGCCGATTGGGCGGGATGCCCGGCATGTGGGGCTATGTGCGCGGCGGCATGGGGATGGTTTCGTTTTATCTCTGCGATGCAGCGCGGGAGGCGGGCGCCACGGTTATCTCGGGCGTGCCCGTAGCCGAGATTATGCCGGGCGAATGCGTGCGTCTGGAATCCGGGGAGCGCATCGCCGCGCGCAACATCGTGTCGAATGCTGACCCGCGGCAAACGCTGCGGTTGCTCAACTCATCAGCCGACGCCGCATGGCGCGCGCGCATTGAGAGCGTGCCCATCGAGGGATGCACGGTGAAGCTCAACGTGCATCTGCGCGAGTTACCCAACTTCACTGCGCGTCCCGGCACCGACAATCCGCATCATTACGGTCAAATCAACGCGCCGCTTACGAAGGAAGAATGGAAGGCAGGCTATGCCGCAGCACGCCGCGGCGGATTGCCCGATCACCTGTGGTGCGAGCTCTACTTCCAGAGCGTTCACGATAGCTCTGTGGCGCCAGCCGGCACCCACACCATGAGCGTATTCGCGCAATACGTGCCCTACACGTTGGCGCAGGGCGACTGGGAATCGCGGCGCAGCGAAGTTCGTGCGCTGGCTCTGAAGTCGCTGAGGCGCTTCTGCTCGAACATCGACAGCGCGATCATTGATGCTCAGGTGCTCGGTCCGCCCGACATCGAAAAGAAGGTCGGCCTCACTGGCGGACATATCTTTCAGGGGGAATGCCTTCCGCCCTACATGTACTCGCGGCGCTTGACCGCGCGAACGCCCATGAAGGGCTTCTATCTGTGTGGCGCCTGCACGCACCCCGGCGGATCGGTGATTGCGGCGAACGGACGCAACGCCGCCATGGCCGTGCTCAAGGACCTGGGGACAATTTAGCTTCCCTCTCCGTCGCTGCTCTGTTATTCTCCGCGCACAATGGCTCAGGTCCCAGCGCTGGTCCCAGCACTCAAACGAGGCATCCGGTTCCGCGACCTGGTGCTTTTTTACATTGTCAGCGGGCTCAGCGTGCGCTGGACCGCGACCGCCGCAGCTGCGGGCCCCAGCATTCTGGCCGTGTGGGTCGCGGCACTCCTCTTCTTCTTCGTCCCGCTGGCAGCCAGCGTCATGGAACTCTCCTCGCGCTATCCCCAAGAGGGCGGTCTCTACGTCTGGACGCGGGAGGCCTTCGGCGATGCATCGGGCTTTCTGGCGGCATGGACCTATTGGGGAAGCAACCTGCCCTACTTTCCCGGCGTGCTCTACTTCGGTGCGGCTTCGTGCCTCTTCGCCTTCGGAAGCAGCGCGCGATCGCTGGTGTCTAGCCCCGGCTACTTTATCGGTTTCTCCGTCGTTTGGCTCACAGTGATTACGCTGCTCAACATTCGCGGAGTGAACTACGGAAAATGGCTCAACAACGTCAGCTCACTGGGTAGTTTTCTTCCCCTTTCTGTGCTTCTGATTCTTGCGGCGATTTCTTATGCGCGCTTTGGTGGCGCAACGCATCTGTCGCTGGCGGGGTTCATTCCTCATTGGTCGCTCGACAACGCCATCTTCTGGTCCAGCGTTTTCTTTGCCTTCGGCGGCGTCGAGTCAGGATCGTTCATGGGTGACGAGATCGAGAATCCACGCCGCAACATTCCATTGGCCATCCTGATTGGTGGAAGCGTGCTGGCGTTCGGTTACATTGCGGGAACGATTTCACTGCTCACTGCCATGCCAAGCTCGGCAGTGAGCGGGCCCGATGGCTTCATCAACGGCATCGGCCTTCTGAGCACGCGCCTCGGAGTGTCCTGGATCGTTGCCCCGGTCGCTTTGTTTTTGGGATTGAACGCGGTCGGTGGAGCGGCGTCGTATCTGTCGTCCACGTCGCGCCTTCCGTTCGTTGCCGGGATCGACCACTATTTGCCGCCCATCTTCGCAAGCATCCATCCACGCTATCGCACGCCGTGGTTTGCTATCGTCACCTACGGTCTGGCCGGCATTGTCGTCGCGTTTCTCGGCCAGGCGGGCGCCACCGTTCGCAGCGCATACCAGGCGCTGGCGGGCATGGCGGTGCTCGCGTACTTTCTTCCCTACCTGTTTCTTTTTGCGGCCATGATCCGCTTGCAGGCTCGGCCTGCGTCAGCCGGCGTGCGGCGCGTTCCGGGAGGGAAACCGGTTGCGATCGTTCTCGGGACCATCGGGCTGATCAGCACCTCCGCCACGATTTTTCTGTCCACGATTCCGGCGGGCGATGAACCGAACAAGCCCCTGACTGTATTCAAGGTCATTGGGGGAGCGGCCATCATGGTTGGATCGGGCGCCGCCGTATTCGCGCTGGAGCGGTCGCGCGCGCGGCGTGCTCGGCAGGCGAAGTAAACGTATCAGCTGCGCCGAATCAGCTCGCCCAGAACCGCGGTCCATTCTTCCAATTCGTGAAGGGGGACGCGTTCGCGGTCAGAGTGAGCCGTATGCATGTCGCCCGGGCCCATCACGATGACTTCGTCGGCAATGCGAGCGATACGGCTCGCTTCCGATCCGAAGCTGATGCCTGTCTCACCATTGTGAATCAAGCCGGCAAGCCGCTCGCGCAACCGCCCTCCATGCGCTGGCCTGAAGCCGGCCTCTGCCCGCATCGGTTCGACCGTGATCTGCGAGCGGGGATAGATGGCGCGCATCTCCACGGCCAGCCGCTCGATCCCGCGCAGAACGCGCTCCGGCGGATCTTCCGGAATCGGGCGCCACTCCACTAGAAACGTGCACCGTCCGGCGATGATGTTCTTCGCGGTTCCACCTTCGATGACGCCAACGTTCAGCGTGGTGCAGGTGGGATCGAAGAGCTTGTCGACCGCGCAGCCAGGATAGATGTCTAGCCCGTAGATGCGCTCCACCATGCGCGCGGCGATGCGGATGGCCGACTCGCCTTCCGCCGGAAAAGCCGAATGCGCCTCTGCGCCGTTCACCGTGACGCGTGCGAGGCCGTAACCCTTGCCGGCGACACCGGCGCGCAGCGAAGTCGGCTCGCTCACAATCGCTGCTCCGATCCGCGGAACACCGTCTGCGAGCAGGCGTTCCATACCCTTGCAGCCGACCTCCTCGTCGGCAGTGAGGATGAGTCCGGTCTCCGCATGGAGCGCGTCGTTTCCGGCTGCGTCAACTGCTGCAAGAAAGCACGCCAGCGAGCCCTTCACATCGCACGCTCCGCAGCCGTGCAAATTGCCGAAGCGCTCCTCGAGTTGCAGCGCGGTGGTCCAGCTTAGAGCGAATGGAACCGTGTCAGTGTGGCACACGAATGCTAGCCCGATCGGATCGCCCCCATTTGCGGATGCAGGCCGCGCAATCAGATTTGCCTTGGCAACGCCGTTCTCATCGTTGTACGCCAGAAGAGCCACACGCCATCCGTGCGTTTCGAGAAACCTGCGCACCCATTCAATGAGCGGAACATTTGTGGTCGCCGAGGGTGTCGGAATCGCCACCAGCGTGCGCAGAATCTCTGCCGCGGTCACGGGGTCACCTCGCGGCCTGCGATAAACACGCGTGGGCGCGCGGGAGCGGCGATGAAGTACGCCAGCTCACGATAGTCCGTGTGCTCGTGGATAAGAAAATCGGCCTGCTTGCCCGGTTCAAGCGAACCGACCTGATCGCCGAGCCCTAGGCTCCACGCTGCGTTGATGGTAACGGCAGATAGCGCTTCCGACGGCAACAGTCCCATCTGTACGCAGGAAAGCGAAAGTATGAACGGGATGGAAGGCACGGGCGACGAGCCTGGATTGAAGTCGGTCGCAAGCACAATCGGCAACCCCATCTCCACCATCTTGCGCGCCGGCGGATATTGCGTTCGGCCCAGGGCAAAGACCGAGCCGGGGAGCAGCACGGGCTGCACACCCGCATCGCGCAGCAATGCCAGCGTGGACTCAGTTGCGCTCTCCAGATGATCGGCGGTTGTGGCGCGAAGTTCGGCCGCCAGGGCAGCGCCGGTGCCTGCTGCGAACTGCTCCGCGTGCAGGCGCAGGCCCATTCCATGCTGTTTTGCTGCGGATAGTACGGCGCGAGTTTCGTCTATGGTGAACGCGTGCTCATCGCAAAATGCGTCGCAATAGCGAGCCAGCCCCTCGGCCACGGCAGCGGGAATAATTTCCTCGGTTACAAGCCGCACATACTCCGCACGGCGGCCCGCATACTCCGGTGAAACGGTGTGCGCCGCCAACAGCGTGGGCACCAGGCGCGCCGAGCCCTCCGCGTCCAGCCGTTTGATCACCCGCAACATGCGAAGCTCTGTTTCGCGGTCCAGGCCATAGCCCGACTTGGCTTCGAGTGTTGTTGTGCCGCCGCGCAGCATCCAGTCTCGATAGCGGCGAGCTTTGTTCAGAAGATCGTCTTCGCTCGCTTGGCGGGTGTGCTGCACGGTGCGCCGGATCCCGCCGCCCGCCGCCGCAATCTCCTGATACGTCGCGCCCCCGATGCGCCACTCGAACTCGTCGGCACGATTCCCCGCGAACACCAAATGCGTGTGCGCATCCACGAACCCCGGGGTGATGCAACGGCGTTCCGCATCGATCACACGGGTTGCGCTGTCGATGCGCGGCGTCAGTTCGGCATCCGTGCCTACCGCAACAATGCGATCGTCTTCGATCAGCATTGCGGCGCCCTCGATGGTCGCCAGATCGCGCAACTCGGCACCGACCCGCGGACGGCTCGGCCCAGCGAGCGTGACAAGCTGCCCGATGTTGCGTACGCAAATCCTCATTCGCAAAGTGCTCTCGTACGACAGCCTCAATTCTTCGGATAAATGTCGACAAGCTGATTGCTTAGCCGTTGATGTCGCAGCCTTCCATCTGCTCGTCAGAAAAGTGGTAGGTTTCCGGCTTCGCAGGATCGTAGTGAACCTGAAACTTTCGGTCTTTCATACGCGAGATAACCGCTTCTGATGAACCGGAGTCTGGCAGCAGTTCGAAGCGCCCAGAGTAATACTCTCCATTCACAACATACGAAAAGGTAAAACAAAAGATAGTGAGGTCTCCTCCACGCGTCGACGCAATAACCTCCTCGCCCGACTGCACAGTTGCCTCGGTGGTTGGCCAGGCCTTGGCGGTCTCAGCGCGCTTCTTACGCCACACCACTCTCCCAATCAAGAAGGCGAGGACAGCAAGGAGGACTAGAAGCAGAACGACACTGAGAGGGTTCATGCGAGCAATTATCTACTGTGCCATCGGAATCCGCACTCCCCGTTCCCTCGCAGTCTCCTGCGCCAATTCGTATCCCGCGTCGGCATGTCGTGCCACACCCAGTCCGGGATCGTTATTCAGCACGCGCGCAATGCGCCGCGAAGCGTTCTCGGTCCCGTCGGCAACCGTAACCTGCCCGGCATGCAGGCTAAAACCCATGCCCACGCCCCCGCCATGATGGAAGCTGACCCATGTAGCGCCCGAGGCGGTATTCAACAATGCGTTGAGCACCGGCCAGTCGGCCACGGCGTCGCTGCCGTCCAGCATCTTTTCTGTTTCGCGATAGGGGCTGGCCACGCTGCCGGTGTCGAGGTGATCGCGGCCGATGGCGACCGGCGCGCTCAACTCGCCCTTACGCACCAGTTCGTTCATCGCCTCGCCCATCAACGCGCGCTCGCCGAGTCCGAGCCAGCAGATGCGCGCGGGCAAGCCCTGGTACGCAAAGCGTCCGCGAGCCAGGCGAAGCCAGCGCGTGAGAATCTCGTTCTCCGGGAATAGTTCCAACGCCAGCCTGTCCGTTCGATCGATGTCTTTGGGGTCGCCCGAGAGAGCGACCCAGCGGAACGGTCCTGCGCCGGTGCAGAACAGCGGCCGAATGTACTCGGGCACAAATCCGGGAATCAGGAAGGCGTCGGCGCATCCGGCATCGAATGCGAACCGGCGGATATTGTTGCCGTAGTCGAAAGTTACTGCACCCGCTCGCTGCAGCGCAAGCATGGCATTAACATGCACCACCATCGACGCGGTCGAGCGTCGGACATACTCTTCGGGATCGCGCGCCCTCAGCTCAGCGGCCGCTTCCAGCGGATCACGCCGCTGCCTCCGCGCCGCATCCGGCAACGAGTCAAACTGTGGAATGTATCCATTCAGCGGGTCGTGCGCGCTGGTCTGGTCCGTCACCACGTCGACATGCACGCCGCGGCGCACAATCTCCGGCAGCACATCGGCGCAGTTGCCCACCAGGCCAACAGACAAGGCACGTCCTTCGTGGCAGGCAGCCTCGCAAAGCTTGAGGGCCTCGTCCAGAGATTCGCTAAGTTGGTCGCAATAGCGCGTCTCCACGCGCCGCTCGATGCGGCTGCGGTCCGCGTCGATGGCCAGCACCACGCCGCCATTCAGCGTGACACTGAGCGGCTGCGCGCCCCCCATGCCCCCCATCCCGCCGGTCACAACCAGCTTGCCCTTGAGCGTGCCGCCAAAGTGGCGCTCGGCCAGCGCGGCAAACGTTTGAAAAGTACCTTGCAGAATGCCCTGCGTGCCGATGTAAATCCAGCTCCCGGCGGTCATTTGGCCATACATCATCAGGCCCTTGCGGTCGAGTTCGTGAAATGCTCCCAGTTGGCCCACTTCCCCACCAGGTTCGAATTGGCAATGATGACGCGCGGGGCCATGTCGTGCGTGGGAAAGACAGCCACGGGCTTGCCGCTCTGCACCAGCAACGTCTCGTCGCCGCCCAGGTGCTCCAGTTCGCGCACGATGGCGTGAAAGCACTCCCAGTTTCGCGCCGCCTTGCCGATGCCGCCGTACACCACCAGGTCCGCTGGCCGCTCGGCCACTTCGGGATCGAGATTGTTCATCAGGCAGCGCAAGGCCGCCTCCTGCTGCCAGCCCTTGCAACGCAGCACGCTGCCGCGC
Source organism: uncultured Acidobacteriota bacterium (assembly GCA_963846375.1). Taxonomy (GTDB): domain Bacteria; phylum Acidobacteriota; class Terriglobia; order Terriglobales; family Acidobacteriaceae; genus Telmatobacter. Next base: position 99,798 of record CAWJVV010000001.1, on the reverse strand, counting down.
GGCGCGCGAATTACCGGAGTCTCTACTGCGTTCATCGCCCCTCCTCCTCTGACGAACCGTTTCTGCACGCGGCGGTACCGATTGCGAATCTCTTCGTCCAACGCGATGTCGTGCGTCGTGAATCACGAGCCGCCCCGCCACCGCAACATCGCGAATCGCCGCTCGTCCGCCTGCAAACACTGCTTGCGATGCCAGCGATATCAACATCCGTTCCAAGCAGCGCCGCATCATTCAAGTCGACGGTGAAGAAGTCAGCCGGCTCACCCGGCGCAAGCGTGCCGCCTGGAAGACCAAGCGCCCGATAGCCCGCCACTGTAGCCGACGCCAGCAATCTGCCCGCAATGTCCTGGCCATTTACGTTGTCGAGAATTCCCCGCTCTCTTTTTGCGAGGCGCAGATGATATTCGCTCTGCCGCGCGTCCTCCAAGATGTCGATCTGCGCCTGGCTATCGGTTCCGAAAGCCACCGGAATCCCCAGGCGCATGGCGACATCGGCGGGGAATACGCCGTCGCCAAGATTGCGCTCCGTCGTGGGGCAGGAGCAGATGGTACTGCGAAAGCGTGCCACTCGTTCGAATTCGGCCGCATCAGATGAATCGCATGCACCAGCGTCGTTCGCTCCGAGAGAATCCCCTGCTCTGCCATCAGCGTCACGGGCGTCATGCCGTACTCTGCTAGACACGCTTCGTTCTCCGCGGGCTGCTCGCTGAATGTGCATGTGCAGCGGGAGTTGGCGTTCCTTCGCAAAGGCAGCAATCTCCCGCACCACCGGCAGGGGCACAGCACGGATGCTGTGGGGCGCCGCTCCCACTGCCACGAGTGGAGTCTTTGCCATCTCTCCTGTCAGCGCCTCGAGATTTCTTAGATACGCATCGCTTGTCTCGTAGAATCGGCGCTGTCCCGGATGCGGCTCGCGTTCAAATCCCGCTCGCAGATAGGCGCTGCGCAAAAGGCAGATCCGCATGCCGACGGACTCCGCCGCGCGAATCACCGCCTTCGCCATCGTGTTCGCGTCGGCATAGGGCCGCCCGTCGCCATCGTTGTGCAGGTAGTGGAACTCCCCCACCACGGTGATGCCGGCAGAAAGCATTTCAAGGAACGTGGCGCGCGCGACGTCGAATACATCTTCAGGCGAAACAAATCCCGCCGCGCGATACATCTGCTCACGCCATGTCCAGAAGGTGTCTCCCCCTGTTGAGCGCCCTTCAGCCCGCGCCCGGAAGAGCCGCTGAAATGTATGGGAGTGAACGTTTGCCAGGCCCGGAAGCAGCGCCTTGCCAGGCATGCGATTCACCTGGGCGCCCGCGGCATCTTCGGGCCGCACGATGCCTGCGACCGCGCCGGTCGAGTCCACCAGCAGCCCCGCGCCCTCAAGCGCTCGTCCCTCGGCAAACATTAAATCGGGCAAATAGAGTTGCGTCATCCCGGCTCCCAGCGGCTATCAGGATAGTACTGGCGGGCAGCGCAAACGCAAAGGTTAGATGTTGCGCGTTTTCACCATTTCATACCGCAAACCTAGGGCTGCAAACTGAATTAGCCGAGGAATCCACCAGGAGATCGATTCTCTGCCTTTGATTCCCCACCTCGCGGGGTAGAAACAGGCTCAATACAGGCCTCTCGATTTGGCTGATGCTCAATGCTTGATCCAGCCGTACTTGCCCGCCTCAAAGCTCCGCCGGTCGAGCCGCGGCAAAGCCCGCGCCACCTTGTCGGGAAAAAGCGGGAAGTGCCTGGCCGCAATCAGCGTCTCAGTAACGCACCATACGTCTTCTTCCGCCGTCATCCAGCCTTTGCTGTCGAGCCGCTCGAGATTCACTGGCAGCGAGTAGGACCGCAGCGTCCGTTCGCCGCGCAGGTTGTAGTACTGCTCAAAGTAGCTCAGCGCAAGCTCGCGCACGGTGCGATACACGGGCGCGCGGAACCGCAACCCTGCGAAATTCGATTTGGCAACGCCGCCCCACAGACCGCGCTCGCGATAGAGGGCGACAACGTGATCGTCGTCGCGCACAGCCTCCAGGTCCATCAGCAGCGGACGATGCCCATGCATCCGAAGCGCCGCGGCAGCCACCAGCGCACCCTCCAGGCAATGTCCCTTGCGCTCCCGCAACGCGCGTTGCGGCGACCACGCCGTGTTCGCGTACTGGTAGGTCATCGCGTCGAGGAACTTCTGGATCCGGGCTGGCGTATTCAGCGAACGCAAGGTGCGCAGGTTCTCGCGCGACAAGCCAAAACCATCGCGGCGAAAGTCGTCACTCGCCGCTCGCTTCTTCTTCGCACTTAATGCTGTCATTTAGTCTGCCTATCATTCTAGCGATCCACCTGCAGAAGTGACACCCGGGTGCGCTCCCGTGCAGAATCAGAGTCGGAGATGTTTCCGCCCATGGGCAGAATCCCAATACGCGCGGTGCTGGTGTTCTGCCTGTTTCTGCTCAGCGCCATCGCGTTCCTCGACCGGACCAATATCACCATCGCCGGCCCGCAGATCAGCCGCGAGTTCCATCTCGACAACGTGCACCTGGGGTGGGTGATCAGCGCATTTCTGGTCGGATATGCGGCATCGCAGGTACTCGCCGGCTGGATCGCGGTTCGTCTCGGGCCGCGCCGTGCGCTTACCCTCGGCGTCCTTTGGTGGGGCATCTTCACCCTGTCAACCGCGCTGGTCTCGTCGTCAATTCCCGGTGCCCTGATTGTCCTGATCGCGGTCCGCTTTGCGCTCGGGGTCGGCGAGGCCATCATTTACCCCGCCTCCAATCAGTTCGTCGCGCAGTGGATTCCCGTGAGCGAGCGCGGGCGCGTAAACGGCGTCATCTTCGCCGGTGTGGGCGCCGGAGCAGGCCTAACCCCGCCTCTGCTGGCCTCAATCATCGCCGGGTATGGATGGCGAGCGGCCTTCTGGTTCAGCTCCGCCATCGGCATTGTTGCCGGCATTGTCTGGTTCCTCATCGCGCGCGATACTCCCGAAGCCCATCCGCTGTTATCGCCGGACGAATTGCGTACCATCCAGGCCGGCCGCGCACCGCTTGCCCCTGAGAAGCCCCCGGTCCCCTGGTCGGCCATTCTGCGCAGCCGCACAGTTTTTCTGCTTACCTTTGCCTGCTTCACATTTGGCTACATCGCCTGGATTTTCCTGGGCTGGTTCTATCTCTACATGGCCCAGGCACGCGGTCTCAACCTGAAGGCCAGCGCCTTTTACACCATGTTCCCCTTCGTCGCCATGACGGTGTTTTGCATCGGCGGCGGTGTCCTCGGCGACTGGCTCACCGCCCGTAGTGGATTGCGCGCCGGCCGCTGCGGTCCTGGGATCTTCTCGCTCCTCGGCACAGCGGCGCTGCTCATCGTTGGTTCGCGCGTTCCCAGCGCACCGGTAGCAGCCCTCACGCTGGCCGCCGGCGTGGGAATCCTGTACATCTCACAAAGCTCCTACTGGTCTGTCACCGCCGATATCGCCGGGCCGCACGCCGGCGTTGTCTCCGCTGTCATGAACATGGGTGCGCAGATTGGCGGAGCCGTCACCGCATCGCTCACACCCTGGATCGCCCAGCACTTCGGATGGACGTACTCGTTCCTGACCGCCGCGATCCTGGGCGTTGCGGGGGCCATCGCGTGGCTGGGCGTTGACCCCGAAACGCCGCTATCTTTGTCCGCGCGCAATGACGAGACCGCAAGGCAATCAACAATGAAGACCGCCTAGCGGCTTTTGGCCCAAACACATCGATTCCGCGCAGATTTTTGTTCCCTACCTCGCCGGAACACTGGCACAATGGCTGCACCGCCTCTCCCGGTCTCATCCCATTCTTGAGGAGCACTTTTCTAAATGGCAACCCAGGCCCCTACGGTCTCTCTGACCATCACCACTGAGCGCATCGGCGACAAAGCCGTGCTGCATTGCACCGGCCGCCTCGTCTCCGGCGTCTGCGGATTTCTCAATCGCAAATTCCAGGAGGTATGTCCCGACAGCAAGCTCATCGTGCTCGACCTCACCGACCTCGAGTATGTCGACAGCATGGGACTGGGGACGCTCGTCCGCCTTTACGTAAGCTGCAAGTCCTCAGGCCGCCGCCTCGAACTCATCAATCTCGGCCAGCGTGTGAAAGAACTCCTCGGCCTCACCAACCTTCTCGGCCTCTTCGCCGAGATGGGAGAAAAAGGTATCACCCACTTCTAACCAACGAACTCTCCCCCGTAACATCAATCTTCAATCGAGCCAGCTTCCTCGCCTCCCTCTCCTGGCTGGCCCGCTTATCTGCTGACCGTCTGATTTGCCGATTCGCCAAGAATGCACCTCGTCACAAAACTCGTCGATGCCATCCTGCAGCCTGCTATGATCGGAAGCTCGGTCGATCCCCCGCAAGGCGATCTGATCGCGCCCGCCGAAGAGGCCCGCGTGGGACAGCCACTGTGGCTGGCGAAGGTATCGATGAGTCTGACAACGTTTCTCAGTCGCTCAAAACGACTCGGCCTGCGGCCCATTCCCTTCCTGGGAAGCTTTCTCGTCGTCGGACTTCTCTTCGCGATTCAGCAGTGGCTTGGCGCGCGCATCTGGTATCAGCACCTTGAGTTCAATCTCCTGCCAGTCATCGCGGCCTGGGAGCTGCAATATCTTCTCTGGGGCATCTTCTGCTGGTGCCTCTGGCTCTGGCTGGGAGAGAAGCTGCAGAAGTGCGGTTGGCTCTACCTTCTTTCGCGCATTCTTCCGCTCAGCATCGTTATGGGGGTCGCGGTGGAGATGGCGCTGGCGGCGGCGTTCCCCCAGTTCCCGGTTCGCCGTTCGCCCATGAACTTCTGGCAGCGCCTCGACTTCAGCCTTACCGAAGAGTTTCTCGAGAACACGGCCGTGTTCTGGGGAGCGTTCCTGGTGATTCGCGCCATCGGCTACTATCGCGAATCGCGCCAGAAAGAACGCGACATGTCTCAGCTCGCCGTGGAACTGACGGAAGCGCGCATGCTCGCCCTGCGCATGCAGATCAATCCCCACTTCCTGTTTAACACCATGAACAGCGTTTCCAGCCTGATGTACACCGACGTGCGTGCTGCCGACCGCGTCCTCGAGCAGCTCTGCGGCCTGCTGCGCGTCTCGCTGGAGCGCGGCCCCAAGCAGCTCATCTGTCTTCAGCAGGAGATGGAGTTCATCGAGATGTACCTGTCTCTGCAGGACCTCCGCTCCCAGGGGCAGGTCCGGCAGGAGATTCATGTCGATCCGCGCCTCTACGATGCACTGATCCCCAACATGATCCTGCAGCCGATCGTCGAAAACGCATACGTGCACGGTCTCTCGCGCGTCGGCAGCGGCTTGCTCCAGATCGAAGCCAGGGAAGAGGCGGGCCGGCTCAGCATCTCGGTGCGCAACAGCGGTGTAGGTCTCAGACCGGCAAAGGAGCGCGAGACTGCCGGGATGGGCATTGGTCTCACCAATGTGCGCAAGCGTCTCCGCCTGCACTTCGCGGAACGGGCGCAGATGACCCTGATTGAGATCTCCCCGGGGCTCGTCGAAGTGAACGTTCGATTCCCGCTCGCATTCGCCGGTCCTGCAGATCTGGCCGCCGACCCCGCCGAACAGCTTTTGCAGGGATAAGCTTGACTCGGCGCCCTGACCGCCCGACCTGATGAACCCGCGCCATCCTGCTTCAACCCAAACACCCTCGCGATCCCGTGGTGTACACTAACCTCCGTTTTCATACCTTTAGTGCCTTTGGGGGAAAAGTGCCGAAAAAGCTTCTTCAGGCAGTACTCGTTGCGTCGCTCACGATCCTTCCCGCAGTCGCCGATCAGCCGCATCCTTCGCGTCCCCACGTCCAGGCTCAGCCCCGCCTCGAGCAGGCTGCCAAAATCACCTTGGAAAAGGGATTCGATGCCAAGCTGCCTCCTCACATCTCCACACTGTTGAAGATCAGCACCGAGCAGGAGTCCCCGGTCAAGCAAAGCGTCACCCGCAACGGAAGCGTGGTTCAAGGCCTCGATGTTTCTGTCGCCAACAAGAGCGACATCGTGATCTTTGTCGTCGACGAGTCCTCGCACGACCAGACCCTCTACCTCACTTCACTCGACGGCGCACTCCGGCGCGTCGTGCAGGTCAAGAGCGGCGTCGGCAGCGAAATCCGCATTACCGACAAAGAGCGCAAAGCCTTCCAAGAGGAAAAACAGTACTGGATGGACCGCCTCGCGCCCGCCAGCAAGACAAAGTAAAGCGGGCGCTGATCACTGGCCGCTGTCCTTCCGATTCCCGAGTCGCTTGAACAGAAATTCACGCAAGAGATTGTTCCCGACGTTTCCCGCTGTTTCAATCACCCCGTTTACCACGACCAGCCCCACGCCGCGATTGGCCGCCGGGTAATAGAGATTCGAAGCGGCTCCCGACGAGAAGGCGCCAAGCAGATGGGAGATATTCAGCTGGCGCTTGCCGTTATCACCTCGGCAAATCACGGCCGACATGATTGCGTACGTGGCCCGCTGGCGGACCGTCCCCGTTCCCATGTAGAAGTACCGCGGATCTTGCCGAAAAAGCGTCGGAAACACGGCGCTCGACAGCATGCGGCCCACCGCATCGTTCGCGTAAGCTCCACCAAAACGGTGTGCGTAGCCTTCGAAACCAAACTCGTATGCGGGATAGACCTGATTGACATGTTGATAGGCGGCCAGCGCACCGGCGCCCGCAAATGCGACCGGATCGGTCATCGCACGGAATGCCAGCTTGAACTTCTGCCGGGGGCCCAGCGGAGCACCATTCCAGTCGTAGCTGGTGTAAAAATTGGGCAGCACGCCCAACACCCGCTGATGTGTCTCCACCTGCACTTCTTCCTCCGCCAAAGCTTCAGGATCAGAGGAGACCGTCACAGAAGAAGTAGCCGTGACCGCCAGCACGACGCCGGAAACAATGCGAAATTCGCCGGCTTCAACTCGGATTTCTGGCGAGGAGTACGTCCTCATGCCCTGCCCGGTTGCTGTCAGCGTGTACGCGCCCGCAGATATCCCCGCGAAGACGAACTGACCGTTCGAACCCGTCTCGACCGATTGCTCCCCCCGTCCGTTCCTTGAACTCAGCCGTACCCGCGCGCCCTCAATCACGTCGTTGTTCGTGTCCAGCACCGTTCCTGAAATCGTCGCTGTTCCTGGGGCGTCCGGCAGTTTGCCGCTCGCCTGCTGTCCGAATGCCCAAACACTAAGTTGTATGAAAATGAAGATTGCCGCCGCGGTCGAGGGAATCCTCTTCGAGAATTTCGGAAGGAAATGAACTCCGGACACTGGTCGGCACGTCACATTGAGCCACCAGAACACTTGAGCCACACGCAGACCCCCTGCTCATACGCACACCGCGGCGCGATCACGCAGCTCGCGTTTCACTGGAATGTCACTGAAGTCTTGACACCGAATGGACGCGCGCATACGTGACATGTAATCGCCTGAACTGATTACATCTTTGTCATGCGATAGCCAACTCGAAGCGTGGCACCTGAAAAATGGATTGCGGGAGAGAGGCGGTAACGGTCGCGGTGAATTCCATGTCTCCGAGTGCCGGAGACATGGGCATTCATTTCGAGGGCAGAGCTGCGCTATTGAGGAACAGTGAGCTCTTCGATGAGCTTTTCGGGGTGGATGGGCTTGGCCAGGAGGCGGAAGTCGTGGCCCTTCCGATGCGCTTCGTCCAGCAGGTTGGCGGTGGCGGCCTGTCCGGAGAAGAGAATCACCTTGCAGTCGGGACGGGCGCGGGACAGATAAATGGCCAGGTCAACGCCGGTCATCTTGCCCATGATTACGTCGCTCAGGACAATGTCGGGCTCGAAGTTTTCAACTGCTTCGACCGCTTCTTCGGCGCTATAGGCCGCGATCGCGTCATAGCCCTTGATTTTAAAGACCATGGCGAGAGTGTTGGCGATGCTCTTTTCGTCGTCAACAATGAGAATGCGCGGCTTGTAATCGAGTTCCGACATATTGACCTCTCCGATACGGGGATATGTAACGACCCCACGAGCTGAGACCCGGACGTTGGGCGGAAATTCGCTCCCCTCCTCGACCTCGCCAGCAGAATCGTAACAGAGCGGCGGAACGCGTCGCCTTGTCTGCCACTCTGAAACAGGTGCAACAGACCGGTATTGTCGCACAACGGCGTTCAAATTGTCCGCCCCTGGATGGATGGACGGGCCGAGGGCGGCACGGAGGGGCACTTGCGGCGGATCGAAAGCCGTGCTACAAAAGAACCCAAGCGATGAATAGCCGCGCACAATTCGTGTCGTCGATCGTGGCTGCCGGGCTCTCCGCCTGTTGTTGTCGCTAGTCCCTCGTTTTTCCTTCACAGGGTACTTTCTCTTCACAACTTGAATCTGAACAGGAGCAGTGACTATGCCGTCACCTGATTCTCCCTCGAAATTTCGGTTGTCGCTCGATAGCTGGGCAGTGCTGATCGGGCTCATCGCGGTTGTGCTGGTGCGCGCCGGCGTCATCAAGGTTGTGCCCTGGTAGGGCCGAAAGGAGCGATGACATGGCGGATTCTGTTGCACTTCCCCGGCCGCATTCGGTGTCGTCGCCCGGGCGCGTGCTGGCTTTGGTTCCCGGCATTCTGCTGCTGGCTGCCGTCGGGTACGCAGGCAAGTTCATTGAGCAGTCGATTGCCGCCTACGGCAAGACGCGCCATCTGCATCTGCCCAACATCGAGTACGTGCTTTGGGCGATCCTGATTGGGCTGGCAATCTCGAATACTGTGGGCGTACCCGCCGTATTTCGCGCCGGCGTGGCCACGTACGAGTTTTGGCTAAAGATCGGAATCGTGCTGCTGGGGGCGCGGTTTCTGGTGGGCGATGTGCTGCGGCTGGGCGGCGTGTCCCTGGGGCTGGTGATCATCGAGATTGCCCTGTCGCTGGCGTTCATGACCCTGTTGGGGCGGGCATTCAAGCTACGGCCGAAGCTGATTACGCTGCTGGCAGTTGGATCGTCGATCTGCGGCGTTTCGGCAATCATTGCCACGCAAGGGGCCATTGACGCGGACGAGGAGGACTCGTCGTACGCGATTGCCGCCATTCTGGCTCTGGGAGCAATCTCGTTGTTCCTGTTTCCGGTGATTGGACATGGTCTGCACCTTTCCGATCGCGGCTACGGATTGTGGGCCGGCCTGGCGGTGGACAACACCGCCGAGGCGTCCGCGGCAGGCGCGCTGTATTCAGACGCTGCCGGCAAAATGGCGGTGCTGGCAAAAACATGCCGTAACGCGACCATCGGCTTTGTGGTGCTGGCCTACGCCATTTACTGGGCCGGCAAGGGGCAGGCTGCCAGGGTGCGGAATAAGGCGGCGTTCCTGTGGAGCAAGTTTCCTAAGTTCGTGCTGGGGTTCCTGCTGATTTCCGTGCTGGCCTCGATCGGGTTCTTCACCAAAACCCAGGTGGCGGCAATCGGAAATCTGTCACGGTGGGCGTTTCTGTTGACCTTTGCGGGGGTCGGCTTGCGAACCAATCTTCGCGAACTGGGCAGGCAGGGCGCGCGGCCCTTCCTGGTGGGAGCGATCGGAGAGATCGTCATCGCGACGCTAACGCTGGGACTGGTGTACGGGGCAGCAAAATTTTCGTTGATCTAGAGCGTTGGGGCGGGTGATCTCGGGAGCAATCCCCGGGTTGCCCAGCCCACGAAGGGCACTGGTGGCGAAGTGGCTAACGCGCTGGTCTGCAAAACCAGTATTCGCGGGTTCAATTCCCGCCCGGTGCTCCAAAAGACAGGGATCAGAGGTCAGCGATCAGGCCGCGTTTTGAACTCATTGGTCGAGCACGAAACCCGGATGATTCGAGGCCCAGCCGGCGTCATACGGGTCGATACGCCGCACCCGGTCCACGATGTTCCTGACCCCGGAAACACTGGCGATCGCCGCGATGGCGGGTTCCGCAAGCCTGACAGCGGCCGTTCCGGTAAGCGTAACGACGCCGTCCTTGAGGCGGGCCGTTATGGAGCCGAAGCCGAAGCCGCCGAGCCGGTGAATGCGCTCGGAGATGATGCGATTCACCTGGGGCTGAAGTTGCTCGTCGGGCACGTGCCGGCCGACAATTTCGATGCGGTCGTCGACAGCCTTGACGCCGCGAATGCGCTTCATCATCTGAACGGCGAGCAAGCGGTCGCGGCAGAGGTTGACCAATCCCGTGAGGGTGACGGTGGCGTGCTGCACAGACGACTGGATCGTGGCCAGCCCATACGCGCGGAGAGCCCTCTGCGCGGCTGCCTGGAGCTGATCGTCGCTCTGTGCCGAGCCGAGTGACAAGCAGAGGATGAAGATGCACGCGAGGAGAAGAATCCGTCTCATGGTTCGCCTGCGCTGACTCAGTTTTTTTGAATGAATTGGGCCGGGGAAGCAGGGACCAGCGTCAGGCGCGCCGGCCGGAGTCAGAAGGAGACGTCGGCAGGCTGGGTGACGCGCAGGACCGATTGGTCACCAGTAATCTTCTTCCAGGCGGTCCGGATGGCGTCGATCTTATCACCATTTTCTTTCGTGTCTGGATGTTCTAAAACAATAAGCTTGGTCCGGAGCCGTTCGGGCTCGCGCTGGTTTTTGCCCTGCCATTGGCCGTAGACGTCGATCACGCTGAAGCCGTCCGGAAAGCGCGGGGTCACTTCCTCGTCGAGGAATTGTCGCCAGCGGGCTTCAGAAATGCCCTTATCGGGCTGATCGATGGTGCCGAGACCGAAGTAGAGCTTGGTGTCGAGCCAGCCGCGGGTGACGCCAGGATGGGCTGGGTCGCCGGTAAGGATGGGGGCGGTGGCAGTTGGAGCGGCCTGACGACTGGGGGTGCAGGCGGTGAGGGCCAAGGCGACCAGTGCGACAGGTGCGAGGAGGCGGGCTTGCATGCGGGCTCGTGTCGGAACGCTACTTCTCCACTTCCACACCGCGCCAGAAGGCCACGTAACCCTTTATTTTTCTGGCGGCTGGCTTGGGATCGGGATAATACCATGCCGCGTCGGGGTTGTCCTGGCCATCGATCAGCAGGCTCAAATAGCGCGCCTGTCCCTTCCAGGGGCAAGTCGACGTCGTCGAACTGGGGCGAAAGTACTCGCGCTTGAGGCTGGCTTCAGGAAAGTAGATGTTTCCTTCAACCGTCTCGATGACATCGCTTTCGGCAATCACTTTGCCGTTCCAAATCGCTCGTGCCATAGCTGCAGTTCCCGGTTAACGCAACACACCCGGCTGCCGGATCGAGGTCCGGAGGGGGTAATCGTTATGACACTAGCAGACATTGGTTGAAGCGTCGAGGGCAGGAGGGTGGATTGGCGCCGAAGAGGAACCTATAAAAGCAGGGGGCCCGGTCCGGGGAAAACAGGGACAGAGGAACAACGGTCTGTTCCCTGTCCTCTGTCCTCTGTTCTCTGTTCTCTGTTCTCTCGATTCGCTACTTCGACTCGGCGATGGAATCGATGTGGACGGATTTGTTGTCGGCATCGGCCTTGGCGGTAATGGTGACCTTGGAACCGAGGTAGTCCTTCACCGCGTCCGGGTTGTCGATCTTCCAGACTTCCTTTTTGCTCTCATCGACGAAGACCGGAGACATGCCGCCGGAGACGCACTTTTTCACGCAAGCCGCGCCGGATCCGGCGTGCTTGGCGCCGCACATGGAATCGGAGATCCAGCCGTTGATGGTGGTGGAGTCGGCTGCATGGGCCGTAATGGCCGCGCCTGCCGCTACGGCGGCAAACGAACAGGCGACAACGAGGGAAGCGAGAATGCGTTTCACGTGAAACCTCCAGTTGGGGATACTGTGGTGCCGTGTTCCATCATGCGGCCCGGCAGCCCTGCCCGGCAAGGTGCGCCCGAGCTCAAAACACTAAGTGTTTTGAGGATACGCATATTTGGGCTGCTGCGTTGCAGCGGCCGACGCCCGTCTGCGGGCCCGCATTCCCTCCACGTTCTTCAGAGTGGCCTCGTAGCGAGCAGCGGCGGCCGGATAGCGGCGGATCAGGTCGGAGGTGCGGGCCAGGAACATGGGGGTCCGCTGGCGGATTTCGTCCAGGATGGGAGCGAACTTGGCGAGAAGGAAAAAGCCCTCGGCGTTGCAGTCGACAAACAGCTCGGCGGAGAGGGTGCCGTGCAGGACCAAAGCGGCCGCCATCTCCCAGTAAGTCAGAACCTGGCGAACGTATGGGCTGTGGGGGCTGTCAGGGTCTTGGGCGAGGGCGAAGTATTCGTCTGCGGATTCAGGCCAGAATTCGCCAACGACCCAGGCGCGGGCCTGGCGCATCACGGTTTCGCGGCGGAGTTCGTAGAGCTTAAGGATGATTTCGGCATCGGCAGGAGAGGCGATCATCTGTTCCATGGTGGGGGCTCCAAAGAAAGTGTGGGTTCATGGTAACGGAGCAGGTTGAGAAATGGCAGATGCCCGTTTTCAAGACCGCCGCGAAGCCTTACGGCTCTGTCACCGAACAGGAAGGCACCGGGGCAAGTATACGTTTTACCGCCGATCTCGGCCGATTCGTCCTGCACCATGACGTGAGTACGGCTCCGCGAGCGAACCTGTCGATCGAACCATCTCCGTTTACCCGCACCATCTCCAGTGACCGCCGGCACATATCCGCACCCATGCAGGCGCGCACACTCACGCTGTGGAAGTGTCTCTCAAATCCCGAATCGCCTGCGCAGGGGGAATCTGCACCAAAAGTGATGCAAAAGGGTAGCGGGTGGGTCGGTAGTAAATAACCTCCGGCCTCAAATTAAAAAAAAAAATTGCGATATTTTTCGCAACATATTCGCCTATGTAGATTTGCAAACCACACAAGACAAAAGTCTTATGAGCTGCATATAGGCGATTAAAGGGAGAATATCGTCGTTTCTTCGCCCCACCGAGCAGAATCACGGCGCTCGCCAGTTCATCTCCACCTTCACCGGAATCTCGTTCTTGATCGGCACCGTCAAAAACGTCGGCCGCTCAATCTTGAAGTCCGAACAGGTCGTGGGAATCGTTCCGCTGATCCGCACATCCTTGCCCTGCGCCGTACGCTGAAAAGCCACGTGCTGGTAGTGCGCCGTCTGCCCCGCGAACTGCACCTCCAGATCGGCGTAGACCGTCGCCTCATTGCGCTCCGGCGCGGCAAAATGCGTCTTCACCACCACCATCGGAAACTGCGCGCCCTTGGTTGTCTCCAGCATGTGCAGATCGCGGTTGGTGTCGCCGGAGTCGAACGACTTCACCGGCGCGGCAATCAGAAAATCGCACGTCCCCGCATGACACACGCCTTTGCCCTTCGCCGCATGGCTCACGCCGTCCACCTCGTGCATCGGGTGCGACATGTGATAACTCAGCGTGGACTGGTCCAGCACCCATTGCGAATCAGCCTGTCCAACAGCCTGCGACAGGCCGGCAAATAAAAGCCCGGCCACGATCGATAAGCGCAGCACCATACTCACTACTTCTTCTCCCAGAACTTGACGTGAATCGGCCATGAGACCGCGATCATCGACGTGCCATACGCAATCGTCGTCGCAATCGCCACCGGACCATGCGCGGAGGCAAGACCGTGCACCTTTTCGCCGCTGTTCTCCTGCTTCCAGGCCATCAAGCCCAGCGCGCCTGTCGCAATCATGCCGGGCCCGTGAACCCACGCCAGCGCTTCGTGGAATTGGATCGCTCCATGCTTGTGCGTGCCCGGCACGCGCGGCGCGCGAATGGCATACGACGCCGTAAGCCCGTACAGCGCCCCCGTTGCTGCTCCCAATGCAAAGTGCAGATCAAGGCCCGTATCGCCGGGCTCGCGGATCGTCGAACCATTTCGCCCTTTCGCCTTCGCGCTGCCACCGGTGAACAAAGCCGCAACCATCGGCGCCGTGGTAATCAGTCCCAGCCTCTGATGCGTGCGCAGCATCTCCGTGCGCCGCTTGAGCAAAGCCTGCAGCTTGGGATCGCCCTGCGTCTGTTCATTGCTGAATCCCAGGTCGCCCAGCGATGGCGCCGACGGAGCCGCGCCCGCCGGCGACTGTGCGGCCAGCGAGATGTCCAGCAATCCTTGAGCATCCGTGACGATCACATGCATCGTTTTGCCGCCGAAGCCCTCGGCCGACACCGTCACGTCGTACTCGCCGGGCTTGACGCCCGACAATAGGAACTTCCCTGCCGCGTCAGACTCCGTCGTCGCCACCTGCTGTCCTGCTGCGTTGTTCAGCGCCAGCCTGGCATGCGCAATCGGCTTGCCGGAAGCATCCGCAACCGTGCCCGATACGGAGCTTGAATCCGTCGTGGCCGTCTGCTGCTGCGCTCCGGTTGCCGGCCGCGCCGAAAGAATCAAGATGAGAGAAGCTGTGCAGGCGAAGAAGGCCGCATTCCAGCGCATGGGCAAGTCTCCTGGTTTGGGCAGGGCAGAAAACAGAAGGGCTTATCGTTACGTACGAGCACGAGTATAGTTCGTGCCGGATGAGCATTCGCACGCGCAGAAACAAGATGACGCAAACTTCATGGCCTGCGCTCCAACTTGTTTCTGATTAGACGAAAAATAATCCCGGGAAGACCGCGCGCAGGCCGTGCCTAGGAATCAAATTTGAAGTCGCGCGAAACCCACCACAACACCTGCCCAAAAATCTTCCACCGCGACGCATTGCTCACATCGAGCGGGAGGCAGTTGTAATTGGCTGATATCAGCATGTCCGCTCCCTGCAGGCGCTGCAGGCGCGCCACCTTGAAGCCCAAATCACGATGCGCCGCCACCACGATCTTCTGGTTGAGCTTGTCCCGATCCGTCTCCGCCATATCGACAAAGAGGATCGAGCCCGGCGCAATCGCCGGAGCCATGGAATCGCCCACCAGGTGCATGCTGATCATGCTTTCGGGATTGGGGCACCAATCCAGCGGCGCCAGCAGCACGTCTTCGATCTCGGCAGCCGCGAGGCTGACATTCTCGTGCGGCGGCACTTGATCGCCATAGGCAGAGACATTCAGCAGAGGGATGGCGACTGCGCCACGTACGCCCTCGAGTTGCTGCGATGCCTTGCGGCCGCCCACCAGGGCAAAATCCTGCAGGCTCACCTGCATCGACGTCGCGGCCTTGCGCAGGCTTGCATCTGGAAAGTTCGACACGTCGATGCCCGCGCGCTCCCAAAAGTACACAGCCTCATTGCGGGGCGCAAGATTCCCCAGGGAGACATAACCTTCAGCCGTGGGTTCAATCTTGCCCTGGATCCACCGTGACACCGTGGCGGGAGAAACACCGAGGCGTTCTGACAGCCCGGCCTGCGTCACCTTCAGCGCTTCCACAAGCCTCAGAATCCGATCAGACCATTCCGGAACGGGCGGCTTCTTGGCATCGTGCGCGGCCATTGGGGAAACTCCCCTTTCACAAATAGGAGCTAACTGCCTGCGATAATGTCCAGGGGAGCAAGCAGCGTTCCAGGCCCGGGTTACAGATATCCTAACAGGATCATACGCGCATCTAAGTTGATGGGTTGTGTGCGCTTGGGTGGCATGAAAAGGATTGATATACCTGCCCGGCGATAACGTGGAGATAGACTTAACTTGGCACTGACCCGTGCCGATCCTGGCCTGATGTTCCCAGCCAGAATGCGTGAGAGCTTTGCGGCAAGAGACGAGGGGCATCATGCCACCGATTCCCGGAACCCGGAAGATCATGGTTGTCGACGATGAAGAGACCATCGCCGACACGCTTGCCCTGATCTTTTCTTCGAACGGCTACGACGCGCGCTCCGCGTACTCGGCCGAGGAGGCGCTGGAGATGCTTGAGCAGTGGCGGCCTGACCTCGCCATCATCGACGTCGTGCTGCCGGGTATGAACGGGATCGAGTTCGCCACCTTTCTTAAAGCCAGCTATACCGATGTCCATTTCCTGCTGTTCTCAGGCCAGCCCGGCACTGGCAGCCTGCTCGAAGATGCCAAGAGGAAAGGCCATCTCTTCGAGATCCTGGCCAAGCCACTGCATCCCTCATTCATGCTGGCAACGGTAGCCAACATGCTGTCGGCGCCGCCCTCAGAGATGACGCATCTGCCTAACTGAGAGATCAGTGCACAGTGGTCAGTGATCAGATAGACCGCGACCGCCCTCTGTCCACCGTTCCCTGTCCCCTGATCCCTGATCCCTGTTCCCTGTTCCCTGCAATTACCTGCTGGCCGCAATCATCTGCGCGGCATGCTGCAGGCTGGTCTCGGTCACCTTTGCGCCGCTCAGCATGCGCGCCACCTCGTGCGTGCTCGCGCGCTGATCGAGCAAGCGGATCTGCGTCTTGGTGCGCCCGTCGGCTTCGCGCTTGTCAATCAGGAAGTGCTGATCGGCGAATGCCGCTATCTGCGGCAGATGCGTGACACACAGAACCTGCTGGCCGCGGCTCAGTGCTTTGAGTTTTTGCCCAACCGCTTCGGCGGCGCGCCCGCCAATGCCGATGTCAATCTCGTCGAAGACCAGCGTGCGCGGCGTCGGCGTCTTCTTCCTCGTCTTCGATGAAGCCTCTTCGACCGCGACTTTCAGCGCCAGCATCACGCGGCTCATCTCGCCACCCGAGGCAATCTCGTGCAGCGGCTTCATGGGCTCGCCCGCGTTGGTCGCGATGCGGTACTCCACTTCGTCCCAGCCACTCGCAGCCCAGTGCGATTCATCGCGATGCGAAGCGAGCGCGATCTCGAACTTTACCTTCATGGCCAGGGAATTAATCTGCGTCTCAGACAGCTTTGCCAGTTTGGCCGCAGCCGCTGTCCTCTCTGAAGTCAATGCAGCGGCGGCCTTCTGATACTCCGCCGAGGCCTTGTCGACCTCGGCACGCAGTGTCTTGAGCAGTTCGTCGCGATCTTCCACTTCGGCCAACTTGCGCGAAACGTCCTCGCCAAACGCCAGGATCTCCGCAACGGTCTTGCCGTACTTGCGCTTCAGCCGATCGAGAATCGCGAGACGGTCCTCAATCTCCCCCAGGCGCTCGGGGCTGGCGTTAATGCCCTCGGCATAATCGCGCAGGCTCGCCGCCACATCGCCCACCGTGGCGCGCGCCGACTCCAGCTGTTGCGCGGCTTCAGCGAACTTCGAATCGTAGCGCGCCAGCTCCTCCACCTGCTTGAGCGCCGCTCGCAAACAGACCTCAGCGGAGATGCCGCCTTCGTAGAGCTGATCGAACGCTCCTATCGCCGCAGCGTAGAGCTTCTCGGCATTGGCCAGCACGCGCTTCTCGGTCTCCAGCATCTCGTCTTCGCCGGGCTCAAGTCGGGCCGCTTCAATCTCCTTGCGCTGATAGCTCCACAGGTCCACCATGCGCAGCCGATCCTGCTCGCCCGCGAGCAGATCGTTCAACTTCTCTGCCGCGGCCTTCCAACGCGTATACGCCGCGGCCACCGCATCGGTTGAAAGATTGCCGAACCGATCGAGCAGAATGCGCTGCTGCGCCTGGTCGAAGCTGGAGAGTGTCTCAGTTTGCGCGTGCACCAGGGCCAGCTCCGGCGCCAGCGCCTTCAGCACCGTGACGGTGCAGGGCTGGTTGTTGACGAAGACTCGTCCCTTGCCCGTAGCCAGAATCTCGCGGCGCAGAATGATCTCCGTGCCTTCCGCATCAATGCCGTTTTCTTCAAGGATGGCTTCAGCGTTCGCCGTGGACTCGAAGACGCACGACACCGTGGCCTTGTCCGCGCCGTGCCGCACCACCTCGGTCGACGACTTGCCGCCCATCAGCAGCGCAAGTGCGTCTACCAGAATGGATTTGCCCGCGCCCGTCTCTCCCGTGAGAAGGTTCAACCCCGGGCCGAACACCGCAATGGCGTGATCGATGACAGCGTAGTTTTCGGCGCGCAGCTCGATGAGCATTTTCGGTATGAATCCGAGCGCAGCATAGCATGCGGCGCGGGCCGTGCGCTCTGCCGGCCGCGGAACAAACCCTGTCGGCGCATCCGGTCAATAACCTGCACACCAGTCACAACATGCGCCCCGACATGGAAGATGAGACTGAAGTACTCTCGCGTTCCGCGCGCCTTCGCGCATCTAATTGGATAACTAGGACTGCATCCTTGCGTCTGTTAACGTTGATAGTGAGGTGAAAGCTCATTTTTACTGCTACGTTGCTCCTATTCCTCCAGGCTGACAACGAGGCAACTCCTTCCGGCGGCGGGCTCGAGCATGGCGCCAACGCCCTCATGGAACTGTTCTCCAATATCGGCCCGGTGGCCTGGGGAGTCCTTATAATTCTGCTCTTCGCCAGCCTCTATTCCTGGACGGTGATCTTCGGCAAGTGGTCGACCTTTTCCAAGGCCACCAGCGAGAGCAAGCGCTTTATCCGCACCTTCCGCAAGGCCTCGCGCCTGCAGGAGATTGCCGCGCTCACCGGCGACTTCAAAGCCAGCCCGCTGGCCCAGGTCTTTGAAGACGTATACGAAACCTACAAACGCCAGACGGGCGGCGCAGGCCCGCCGCGCAACCTGGTGCCCCTGGAGCGCTCCGCACAAACAGCGGCCAGCGAGGCAATCACCAGCCTGGAGCGCCGCCTGACGTGGCTTGCGACGATCGCCGCCACTAGCCCGTTCGTCGGCCTCTTTGGAACCGTCATGGGCGTGGTCGAAGCGTTTCACGGCCTCGGCACTGCCGGCGCCACCACACTGCGCGCCGTTGCACCCGGCATCGCTGAGGCGCTTATCACCACGGCTGCCGGACTCTTTGTCGCGGTGCCTGCAGTTGTGGCGTACAACCAGTTTGCTGCGCGCATTCGCGTCTTCGCCTCGGCCATCGACGACTTCAGCCGCGAGCTGCTCAACTCCATGGAAGAGATTCCCGTACGCAGCGGATCAGGACAAGCGATGCAGCCCGCGCCGCAAGCTATGGCCGCGCCAACGTACGGCGGTCCTCGTTCCATCCCTGAGGGCGGCCGCGAGCTGCCCACGCGAGGTTGACCTGTGGCCTTCACGACAGCCAACGGTCGTACCGGTTCCTCACTCGCCGAGATCAACATCACGCCGTTGGTCGATGTGGTGCTGGTGCTGCTTGTCATCTTTATGATCACCGCGCCGGTACTGCAGTCGGGCATCGAGGTGTCCGTGCCCAAGACGCGCACGGTTCGCGAGATCACCGAGCAGCGCGTGGTCCTGACCATCGATCGCGAAGGCGGCATCTTCCTCGGCGATAACCCCATCAACATCCACGATATTCCGCAGAAGCTGCGCCAGCCGGGCGCCGATCCGTCGAAACAGGTGATCTACCTGCGCGCCGATCAGCGCGTCACCTTCGGCATCTTCGCCAGCGTCATGGACGCGGTGAAGCAGGCGGGCATTACGAATATCTCCATCGTCACCCAACCGCTGGAAAAGGCGGGAGGAAAATAGCAGCACGATCTGTTTTCTGTCGTCTGTTTTCTGTTATCTGTCACCTGATTTCAATGAGCGAACTACTGGAAGGCGATGAGCGATTGGAGCGGGAGCTGTCGGGAGAGCCGGTCAAGGCTCCCGCCGCGGGCTCCGTGCTGTTGCACGTCGGCCTCGCCGGTGCCATCGCTTCGTACTACATCATCGGCGGGTTCTTCCATTCGAATATCTGGGGTGGTTCCAGCTCGGGAGGAGCAATCCGCGTGCAGATCACAAGCGCCCTCCCACTGCCGGCGGACCAGCCGCCGAACCAGAACGTGCTGGCCACCGACAAGCCCAGCCCTGCGCCCGCTCCACCCGCGCCCAAGGCCGCTCCGGTCATCGATGACAAGGCCATTCCCATCCAGGGCAAGACAAAAGAAAAACCCAAGCCCACGCCGGTCACTCCAAACAAAACGCCGCAGCCCGTCCCTCAAAACAAAGCGGCATACGGAGAACAGGCCGCCAACAACATCCCGCGCGCGGTGCAAGGGGTTTCCACGCCCGGCCCAACCTCCATCGCGCAGGGCGACTTCGGCAGCCGTTTCCCCTGGTACGTAGATGGCATCAATCGAAAGATGTCCGTAACCTGGAATAAGGGTGAGGTCGATCCCCGCACGCCTAAGGGGACCCGCGTCATTCTCGACTTCACGATTCATCGTGACGGCACCGTGGCCGCCAATGACGTCAAAGTGGAACGCTCCAGCGGCAGCTCGACGCTCGACCGCTCATGCATGCGCGCCGTGCAACGCATCGATACCTTTGGCATGTTGCCCGGCGGTTACAACGGAAGTTCGCTCAACGTCTCGTACTACTGTGAATACTGATTGGAAGGGCGCACCCCAGCCCGAATCTACGCACGATAATTCGGGCGATCCGAAAAGAGCCGTCGCCCTTCCCCACATTTATCTACGCAGGAAGGATCGCACTTAGCATGAAGGCAAAGTCCTTGCCGTTTATCGTTGTATTGCTGCTCGCAGGCCTGTGTTCTTCCGCATCGGCCCAGGACTGGGTCCACACCGGCACCAATCTCGGCAATGCCAGGATCCGGCTGGCAGCGGCAGATTTCAAGCCCGTCGCCGCCGATCCGGACACGCCGGCGCTGAAGGCCACCTTCGACGCCACGCTCGAGATCGACCTGACCAACGCCGGCATCTTCGACATGGTGTCCAAGAGCATGTCGCCGCAGGCCATGCCGGGCTCGCCGCAGGAGGTCAACCTGCCGCAATGGGCCGCCGCGCCCGCCAGCGCCGAGATGGTGGCCTTCGGTGCGCTCAAGGCCGAAAACGGCCGCCTGGTGGTCTATGGGTGGCTCTTTGATGCCCGCAGCGCCTCGCAAGTGCTTGGTAAACAATACAATGAGGCCGCCAGCCAGGACATGGCCCGCACCGTGGCCCATCGCTTTGCCGACGCCATCATCCAGCAGCTTGGCGGCGGCATCAACGGCATCGCCGAAACCAGGATCTACTTTGTCAGCAACCGTACAGGAACAAAGGAGATCTGGGAGATGGACTACGACGGCCAGAATCAGCACCAGGTCACACACCTGGGCAGCATTTCCCTCTCACCCCGCATCTCACCCGACAATAGCCGAATTGCGTTCGCTTCCCTCTCCAAGGAAGGCTGGTCGATTCGGATGTATTCGCTGGACCTTGGACGACTGGTCAGCTTCCCAGGAGGATCCGCAGGTGGCTCCAATCAATCCCCAGCCTGGTCGGGCGATGGCACCAAAGTCGCCTTCTCGTCCGCGCGATCCGGAGACCCGGAGATATGGGTTGCCGACGCGAGCGGCGGAGATCTGCATAAGCTCACATCATTCCGCGGACCCGACGTCTCACCCACCTGGAACCCCAAGACCAACGCCCAAATAGCCTGGACGAGTGGCCGGACCGGGCTCCCCCAGATCTACATCATGGATCAGGACGGCGCGAACATTCAGCGCTTGACCGACGGCGGCTACGCTGTCTCCGCCTCCTGGTCGCCCTCCGGCGACCTGCTCACCTTCAGCTGGAACCGCAAGTACGGGCCCGGTGCGCCCGGCGGCCAGGACATCTATGTGATGGACATCGCCAGCAAGCGCTGGCTGCAGCTCACCCACGACGCGGGTACCAACGATTGTCCAAGCTGGGCGCCAGACACCCGCCACATCGTCTTCCAGCGCCAGATAGGCGGCAAGTCACAAATCTGGTCCATGCTGTCTGACGGAACCCAACAGCAACAGTTGACTCGCGTCGGTGACAACTCCATGCCGAATTGGAGCTCGAAATAGCCCTGTGCGAAGAGACGCGGATCAATCCGCACCACTTCGTACAACAGCCTGCCCGCCCAGCGGCGGTATCATGTTGGTGTCGTCCTGCTTCACGTTGTTCATGAGACCAGAGGAAAACTCAGGATACGTCCGGACCATCAACGCCCGACCCGATCTGTCGGCCACCTTGAGCCCTTCCCAGCTCTGCTCCCTCGCCATTCTTGAAGTGTCGGCCATCCCAGCAATCGCGGCCTTCAAGAAGCAGGACCATTCACCAGGTAATCGATTTAAAGCCGGCCAGGAATCCCGCGCGACCACTACTGCAGCCGAGCATCACAAAAAGACAGGCACGTTGTTCTTGCCGTAACCACAAGGAGATACCTCTTGAAACAAATTCTTCGCCTTTTCGTCCCGGTTTTGCTTCTCGTGGCTCTAGTAGCAGTCGCCGGTTGCAAGAAGAAGGAAAAGCCGCTGCCGCCGGCTGAAACCGCTCCGCCGCCCACCGCCGCGCCCGCGCCCACTGCCCAGATCACGGCTACGCCCGACAACATTACCGCGGGTGACCAGGTTGTGCTGTCGTGGCGCACCACCGATGCCACCAGCGTGTCGATCGACGGCATTGGCGACGTGCCCACCTCCGGCGTGAAGAACGTGAACCCCTCGAGTTCGACGAGCTATCACCTGGTGGCTCGCGGCGATGGCGGCACTGCCGATGCCACCGTGCGCGTGACGGTGAATCAGCCTCCCGCCGTGCAGGTGCCTACCAAGTCGATGAGCGCCGAGGAGGAGTTCCGCGCCAACGTGCAGGACATCTTCTTCGACTACGACGCGGCCGACATTCGCCCCGACGCGCAGGGTACGCTGTCGCGCGACGCAGCCTTCCTGAAAAGCCATCCTGAAATCAAGGTGGTGATCGGCGGCTACTGCGACGAGCGCGGATCAAACGAGTACAACCTGCAACTCGGCCAGACCCGCGCGGAGGCCGCGCGCAACGCCCTGGTCAACGCCGGCGTCTCGGCCAGCAGCCTGCGCGTCATCAGCTACGGCAAGGAGAAGCCGTTCTGCACCGAGTCCACTGAGGACTGCTGGCAGCAGAACCGCCGCGCCGGCTTCACCATTGATCGCTAGAATAGAGATTGAGCGCTAGTTGCCGCGGTCCGCAACAAAAGGCGGGCCGCGGCGTTGAACTTAGGTAAGAGTCAACCCAGACAAACTAGACGGCCGGTACAAAGAATAGGGCTTTTAAGTTCACGTAGAGATCGGCCTGCACCCTAAACACGGTTGACAAAGGGCCTTTACCCAGGGCCCATGTCGACGGCAATCCCTGAGGCAAAGGTTCCGCATCGCGGCCGTCTTTCTCCGATCGCCGCATGCGTCAAATGAATTAGCCCGGGCTCTCGATTGGCGGGTAGTTTTTTACTGATCCCTGCTCCCTGATCTCTGAACCCTGTTTTTCCAGGTGACCTCATGTCGAACGCACGTACAACTCGCAACAGCCTTCTTGCCGCGGCCGTGCTCGCCGCCGTCTTCACCTTGGCGCCTGCGCGCGCCCACGCCGCATCCAAGGAGATCGTCGAACTGCAGACGCAGGTCCAGCAACTGCTCGACATGATGCAGCGGCTGCAATCCACCGTGGACACGCGCTTCGGCGTGCTGCAGCACCTGGTCGAACAGACCTCCGACAACGCTAATCGCATGTCGTCCGCAGTAGACGCGCTGCAGCAGAAGATCGCCGCCCAGAATGAAGCGATGAGCGGCAAGATCGACACCAGCACCGGCCAGATGCAATCGGTGAATGACTCGATCGACGAGCTCAAGTCGCGTCTCGACAAGCTGCAGCACTCGGTGCAGGATCTGCAGGGCCAGTTGCAAAACCTGCAGGCGCCGCCCGCCGGTGCTCAACCCGGAACCTCGCCTATGCCCGGGGGCGGCACACCGGGCACTGCTCCGGCTACGGGACCGGGCGCCGCGGGAGCCGCTCCGGCCGCCAACCAGGCGCCTCCGCTGCAGGACACATTTCAGGGCGGCGTGCGCGACTTCAATGGCGCCCGCTACTCCGTTGCTCAGGGTGAGTTCCAGGACGTGATTCAGTACTATCCCCAGGATGACCTGGCCGGGACCTCGCAGTTCTATCTCGGCGAGATCGCCTATCGCACACAGAATTTCTCCGATGCCGTCAAGGCCTACAACACGGTGCTCGAGAGCTATCCCACCAACAGCAAGGCTGCCGCGGCACAGTTGCACAAGGGCCTTGCGCTCCTGCGTCTCAACAAACGCCCTGCCGGAATTCAGGAATTGCGCTCCCTCGTCCAGCGCCATCCGCAAACTCCCGAGGCCGCTCAGGCACGCAGCAAGCTGAACGAGTTGGGCGTACGCGTCACCGCGTCCGCCACCTCGGCCCGCCAATAGCCGCCGTGCGCGTTAGCCCTACCTGCTTCATAACGCAAATCACGCAGCGGAACTCTAGGTCTGGAACGACAGCGTGAGCACCGTGATATCGTCTTCCTGGCCAAATTGATGCGCAGCATTGGCAATGGCCTCCGCGCGCTGCCCGCTGATGGCGCGTGTGCGCTCAAAACCGAAGAAGCCGCCGTCCTCGTTGCGCGCTTCCAGCACCCCGTCTGACAAGAATGTAACTCTGTCGCCTGGAGCCAGCTTCGCGCTGGTCTCGGCATACTCAACGTCGCGCGTGATCCCTAGCGGCAGGCCCGACCTCATGGGCATTTCTTCTCCGTTGCAATACGGAGGGGGATGCCCGGCACTCGCGAGCGTGATGGCTCCATCGCGGCTGACGCGGGCGCAGGTACAAGTGATGAACCCGCCATTCTGCGAGCCGGTCATCTCCTGGTTGAGCCGCCCCAGCAAACATCCCGGCGACAGTTCCTGCGATGCCAGAGCCCGGATGGCTCCAATCGCCAGTACGCCGCTCATCGCAGCCTTAAGCCCTTTGCCGCATACGTCGCCAATGACCATCAAAACCGAACCATCGCTCTGCTCGATAACCTGGTAGAAGTCCCCGCCCACCTCCGCGGCAGGCAGGTACGCTGCTTCGATCTGAAATCCAGCGAGACTCGGAAAGTCGCGTGGCACAAGCTGCGTCTGCACCTCGCGCGCCGACTGCATCTCAGTCGCCAGCCGCTCCTCCTGTTGTGCTGTCTGCGCGAATCGCCTCACCAGCACCGCGCCGATAGCGAGAAATGCCAGCAGGAATCCCACGCGATCCCACGTCACCGTGAAGTAGGGCCCTCGATAAAGCTCCAGGCCGCTACTGGTATTGGAAACGCCGGCATAGTACAGCGCCAGGCGGACAAACCGCACAACGTCGGTCACCGTGTATAGCAGAAACGGCGCCAGAAACAACTGCGCATCCCGGTTGCCACGCCATGCCTCCAGAGAAAGACGCGAGAAGATCAATAGGCCGATTAACGAGACAATCGTTGCCCGAATGGTGTATATCGTCGAAATCGACGTGATCCCGGTGGTCACCAGGAATGTGACCAGGGCCATGCACATAGCCAGAGTGACACCAGACCAGAAGGTGCGGTCTTTCCTGGCGCGCACAAACCCCCAGACAAGCAGAAACCAGCAGATGATCGCCGCGCCGCCTAATGTGAACAGCACCAGCGCGGATTTGTTGACGGGCAATTGATGGGTCTGCCGGTATACGTCGAAGGCGCGGACAAGAGTTTCGCCAGAGAGGTACAGCGCGGCCCAAAGGTATTCCTTTGCGCGCGGCCTGAGAAGGAATAGGCCGAGACTGATCACCCCTATCACTCCACCCGCAACAATCACCGTCCAGTCCGGAAACAACGTCACCAGCGATCGATCAATCGATAGCTCTTGCAACTCCGCGATGGCTCGCTCCGTTCCAAGACGCGGAAGCTCTCCGGAGCCGGTGTCGAACGCTGGAGCGGAGCGCGCCGACTCCCAGGCGCGGATCGCCAGCGTAATGGTCTTTCCATAGAGTTTGCGGGGCAGAGGAATGGAAGTCGTCGTGTGAGGAAGACGAGCCAGCCACTCGGGCTTGGGCCGCATTCTCCCTGTCTCGCCGATCAGTTCGCCGTCGGCGTACACCTCCGCAGCATTTGCTATCCGATCGAGCCCCAGGGCAAGCGGCGCCTCACTCGCTGGCAAGTAAATGCGGATGCGATACCACGCATATCCCGAATAGCCACCATACCCTTGCGCGTTCCAGCTTCGGTCCATCCGCAGCAGCGGCCATTGCGAGTCGTCGAATACCGGATCGGCCCACCTTGGATCGTCGCCCGTCTGGAATCGCCACGGCGCGGTAATCGACACGGGCCCACCCGCCTGCGACCCATCGAACGATTGCGCAGTAAGCAGTCCGGCAGCGGCGGTCAACACCGCAACCGCAACTGCCCTTCGCAACAAGGACAACCGCGCCGGCCACGTGCCGGTCCGGTCAACAGTAATCGGCGAACAACGTTTTCCGGCCACGTATCGTCCTCAAGAGCCTCGGATACGGATGCAAGAAGCATACGACGAGACGCATGCACCGCGAAGCTCCATTTTGGAGCCCTGCAGTATCGTTGCAGCCGGACTCCTGCCGTTTCACCAAATGACCGGTACGGCGAAGCGCCCCCCTGTCTTGCCATCCCGGCTCAACGCTTCAACTCAGGTTTCACAACCTGCTCGACCAACTGGATACTATGCGCATGGAAAAGTGACCTGCCGCGCGTCCGGATGAAACGCTGCAAGTCCGGCTGCAACCATACACCAGTTAGTCGACCGGTGTACTAGGGATCGCCATGCGGGCCCTTCTTGCTTCGCAAAGTGGTTCCCGGTCGTGTCCACCCGTCATCTTGCGCCGGAAAGCGAACGGGCTTAATCTTTCTACGCTTCGGCCCCCGCAGATTTCCCCCATCTCACGGAGGTTTCCCCTTGTCCACTCAGGTAATCAACTACGACGGCAGCATCAAGGCCAACCCTCAGCAATACGTCACCGCCAAATCCGTGCAGGACATTCAAAACGTGGTGCGCGATACGGGCACCTATCCCAGCCCCGTGCGCGCCATGGGCAGCTACCACTCGCTCACGCCATGCGCTTCGTCTGACGGCACCATGATCGACATGAAGGGCATGAACCAGGTTGTTTCCATCGACGCGACGAACCTGACCTTCACCGCGCAGGCCGGCATGCAGATCATCGACGCCAACCACGCGCTGCGTGCGCAGAATCTGCAGTTCATGCTCAACATCGAGATCGGCAACATGACCGTCGGCGCCGGCGCCTGCTGCCACAGCAAGGATGGGCTCGACGGCATCGAGTTCGGCCAGGTCAGTTCCTACGTCACCGCCATGAAGTGGGTGGCCCCCGACGGCACTCTCGCAGAAGCCTCTGACGCGACGAACCCCGACCTGATGCGCCTGATGCGCACCAGCTACGGACTCTGCGGCATCATCTACGAAGTCACGTTTCGCATCAAGCCCATCGAGGCGCTGCACTTCACTTACCTGCCGGTGTCAGTCGACGACCTCACGCAGGACCAGGTCGACAACCTGCTCGATACCTCCGAGGGCCTGGTTTGCTGGACAGTCGGCCGCACGGCCGTCTTCCAGCAAAGGCACAAGATCAACCACCCCGGCATCCTCGACGCTTTGCAGGCCGCGGTGCGTCGCATGCTGTGGAACTTTACCGGCGCCTACATCGGCAGGATGATCGACACGTTCATGGCCAACGACGACCTGCGCAACGCCGTGCAGCAAGGCAACTTCGATTTCGAGAACCTTCTCTACGAAACGCTGCACCTCTCCGGCGGCATCACGCTGCTGGCCCCCGACAAAACCATCGACTACCACACGACGCCCATCAACGCGCGCTACGCCTTCACCTTCTGGGCCTTCCCGCGCGGCCAGTGGCTCGACACCTATCGCGCCTATCTCGATTGGGCCGACCAGTACTTCAAGCAGAACGGCTTCCGTTGCAACATGCCGCTCGGCGCCTACCACGTCCGCAAAGACCAGAGTTCCCTGCTGTCCTACACCAACGACGGCGAGGTCTTCTCCATCGACCCCATCCACGCGCCCAGCGACCAGAACGCCTGGGACAACTTCCTCAAGGGGTTCAACGACTTTGCTTCGGCACGCGGCGGCATTCCACTGCTCAACCAGAGCCCGTTCGTTACGCAGGCCCAGGTGCAAAAAGCATTCGGCGACCGCTGGCAGCAATTCTCCGACGCCGTGCACAAGACCGACCCGACCGGGCGCTTCCTCAATCCGTTTTTTGCGGCATTACTGAATTCCTGATTTCCTCGGCTAAAGAATTCAGCAGCGCCTGCGCCTGTTCTTTCGCCACGTCTCCCTGCGCCAAGTCGGGGGATCCTCCTCCGCGCAGTCCGATGCGCCCTAATGCTTCCCGCATCATGGATCCGCAATGAAGCTTCAGATCCGGACTGCGCGCTACGAACACACGTACCGGATCGGACTCCTTCGCGCAGAAAACAACGGCTGTCGAAGTTGCGGCGGCCGCCGTGCGCGACGCCAGCAATCGCACGAAATCACGATCGCGGTCGTTCCACTCGCGCACCAGCAGCCGCAATCCGTTCTCGACCGGCTCCTCAGCGATCAACCTCGCCGCCAGCAGTACAGCTAATTCCTCGCACAGTCGCTTGTGCTCCCGCTCTGTGTCTTTGCCGCTCCAGCAATCGCGCGACCGCCGCGGGCATCTCCGGCGCTCCTGTCGAAAGCAGCCCCGGCGCTCTCGCCCAGAATTGCAGCGTCCCGACGGGCCGCACGGACGGCCCGCTGTCCGCAGACAAACTCGACGCGAACGCCGCGGCTCACTTTTTCAACTCCGCGCAGCATCAAGCCGCCAATCTGTCCGGTAGACCGCACGTGCGTTCCACCACACGCGTTGCGATCACATCCCGCAATATCAATCAGGCGAATCTCACCCTCGCGGTCCGGCAATTTGCGCAGTTCGCCCGCCGCCAGCATCGATTCCGCCTCGTCGCGGGAGACGTAGCAGACGGTCACCGCACGATCTTCCCCAATCATCTCGTTGGTAATGCGCTCCACTTTTTCGAGATCAAGCTGTGCCGGCTGCGCCACCGCCAGATCGATCGTCGAACTGCTCTCGCCCAGATGAAACGACACCGTCGCCGCCTGCGCCTCCCGAAGAAAAATGGCCGACAGCAAATGTTGCCCCGTGTGTTGCTGCATGTGATCAAACCGGCGATCCCAGTCGATGCGTCCTTCCACCTCCGTGCCCGCCTCAAGCGGTTGCCGGACCGAATGCCACACCGTTCCATCTTCGTCTTCCGCCACCTCTTCAACCGGAATCTCCTGAACTGTCGCGCCCGGCGAACTCACCCGCAGCACCCCCAGATCGAACGGCTGACCCCCACTGGTGGGATAAAACGCCGACCGGCTCAGCGACAACTGCCACAGGTTCTCTTCATTGCTGTCTGCGACCCTCCGCGCCCCGGACACCGCACCGGCAAAGCTCGTGAGGAAGGAATCTGAATAGTAGAGACGCTCCGAGTGAGGCAACCTCAAATCTCCATGTGAAATCGACTGACGTTCGTTCCCCTTCAGTGTAGTTCGCAAATCGCCTTTCGCTGCGGGGCCTGCCCCTGCGCGCTCCCTGATCAGCGCGCCAGCGAGGACATCGCGGGCGCATCACCGCATGCGCCCATCAATGCCAGCGACCGCTGAACAAAGGGCGAGTACACCAGCAGCGCCATGCACGAGAGGGCTACGCCGTAATTGATGTGATGAAGCAGCAGAAACGGCGACAACGCCCACAGCACGTCAAACGGCAGCAAGAATCCCCAGAGCTTGAGGAATTGCCGGCGCGCGCCGGGTGCGCGAAACGACACCATGCAAAATACGAACGCCCGCACCGGAATCAGGATGGCAGCCGTCACGATGAGGATGGTCATCACGTAAGTTGACTTCGGCAGCGGCGACACCAGGTCTTCAATCTCCGCAAGATTGGCGAGTGCCCCAATATAGAAGCCCAGGTACATGAGCTGAAACAAGAGGAACAAGCGCTTCGAGACCAGCGGCGGAATTCTGGGTAGTTCGTGCGGAGAAGCCAGCACGCGGTCAAGGATGCGGGTGTTGAGGTCAGCGGAGAACGCCGCCGGATCGGTGGATGGCGCCTCGATAAAAGGCGCGGCTTCAGGTTCGTCCGCCGCTTTCGGAGCCGTTGCATCTTCGCCGATGCGTTCCACCGGAGCCAAAAAGCGGTAGCCGCGTCGAGCCAGCGTTTCCACAAACCGCGGACTGCCGGCCGAATCGCCCAGCGCCTCGCGCAGACGGTTCACCGCCGAATTGACACCGTGCTCGTAGTCGACGAAGGTCCCGTCGGGCCAAGCTCGCGGGAAATCTCATCACGCGTCAGCAACTCGCCCGGCCGTTCGAGAAACAGCAGCAAGATCTGGAATGGCTGCGCATGAAGGCGAATGCGGATGCCGTGCTTCCGCAGTTCCCCGGTCGCCCCGTCAACTTCAAACACTCCGAAGCGATAGCGGCGGGCTGGCTGGGTCTCAGACATTTGCGTGCGTTCAGTCTAAATGAAATCGTTCCGCGGAAGCACCCCAAACGCCGTTGTACAACTTCGGCGAAACCTCATGAATTGAGCCGCTTGCACCGTGAGAATCAATTCTGATCGATTGATCCGCGTTGCATTGCCTTCGTGCCGGTTCCGGCACACCATCCATTTCCATGAAGGAAAGGACCAACACGGTGAGCACACATTTCATGGGAACTCAACAGGCTCCGCATGCCGCCCCGCTTCGGATCAATCAGTCCATCACCGCCGCCGTTGAAAAGCGCGCTCTGCATTGGATGGCCGAGCGAGCGCCTTTGTGGGTCACCTCAGACCAGCTCACGGCCCTCGGGCTTGCGGCGCAGATTGCGGCCGGCGTCTGTTACGCAATGGCAGCGCGCCATCGCCTCGCGCTTGTCGGCGCCATCGTCTGCATCGTCCTCAACTGGCTTGGCGACAGCCTCGACGGAACCCTGGCTCGCGTGCGGCAACGCCAAAGGCCGCGCTACGGGTTCTATGTCGATCACATGATCGATGTGCTGGGCTCAGTCGCGCTGATGGGCGGCCTGGCAATGTCAACGTACCTGCACTGGCAAACCGCCGCCGCCATGCTGGTCGGGTTTCTGCTGTTGTCGAGCGAGAGCTACCTGGCCACCTACACGTTGTCGCGATTTCAGATGTCGCAGGGGATCTTTGGCCCCACCGAGATCCGCATTCTCCTCATCGCGGGCAACGTGGCGCTCCTGCGCAGTCCCTGGTCCACGGTGTTGGGGCATCGCGTGCTGCTGTTCGACCTGGGTGGAACCATCGCCGCCGTTGGCATGTTTGCCATGGCGATCGTTGTCACTCTTCGCCACACCGCGCAGCTCTATCGCGAGGAGCCTCTGCCATGAACCTGCTCGTTCGCTTTGGAACCTTCAACCTGGTGGGGGCAGGCGGCATGGTGCTGCAGCTAGCGGTCCTGGCTGTCTTCAACCGGCTCAACCCCGGCCACTACCTGGCGGCGACAGCCGCAGCCATTGAACTCGCCTTGATCCACAACTTTGTCTGGCATCTGCACACCACCTGGCGCGATCGCCGCGGACGATCGGGCGTGATCCGTCAACTGCTTCGTTTTCACCTGGCCAACGGGCTGGTCTCGATGGCGGGCAATCTCGTGATCATGCATCTGCTGGTGCATGGCGCGCATGTTCCAGTCCTCGCCGCGAATGTTGTGGCCATCCTCACCTGCTCGCTGGCGAATTTCTGCATTGGACACCGGTGGGTATTTCCGGCCGGAGTGGAGGTGTGATGAGAAGTGCAGCTCGTGTCGCACTGGCTTTATCAATTGGCTTGGCGGCCTCACTCGCCGCGCAGACGCCGCAATCTCCGGAACCGCCGCCATCACAAACTCCAACTCAGCTTCCCGCAGCACCCACGCCTCAGCCAACCCAGCAGACGCAATGGCATCCTGCGGCAAGCGACAGCTATCTCAGTCATGTCGGCGTTCTGTGCGGCTCGGGCGCCAGCATCTCAACCGCTGCAACCAAGCCAACGGTTGGCTGCGGCATGGGAATCACCCTGCTGCCTCTGCCGCTCTTCTTTGAGTTTGGAGTGATGGGACCGCAAGCCAATCGAAGTTCGTATTCGGGATACATCAGCCTCGATGGCGAGATTGCTCTGGCCAAACAGAAAGTGAAATATCTGCCCATGGCAATCGTTGGATACAGTCGCCTGTTCGAAACCGGTCATGCACTTGACTACGGATTCGCGTTGGGGCTGCCGCGCTGGGGCAAACCGAAGGACCCCAGTTCGAGCCTTCGCCTCGAACTGCGCGACTACTGGACCTTCGCCAATCCCAATCAACACAACGTCATGCTTCGAATCGGGTGGATGGGACCTGCGACCGACTGATAGAGCCGCGCGTCGTCAAAATGAAGAGCCCCGCCGCGCGGCGGGGCTCTTCTGTCGACTGTCTTCTGTCGTCTGTCTACTGAAGGTTCGCCATCAGCGCATCCAGCGCCGACTTTGGCGGCCGCGTCAACGACTCCGGCAGCGTCCCCAGCGGCTCATCCACCACGTTCAGCAGATCGATGAACGTGGGCTTCTGGTGTCGATGTAGAAGACGCCGGTGAGCACTTCGTTCTTGGCGTGAGCCTCCATCAGGGTGCGGACGGCGTTGGCCTTGTCTGGTCGGGTCGTAGTCTTCGTGCAGCTTGCGCAGCCGAAGGCTCGAGCCATCGTGCATCTCCACTTCATAGACCTGCCCGGAGTCGTAGTCCACGTCGATCTCGTCGAAGCTGGCGACGAATCCAACTTCGTTGATGGGCTCGTCGTTCTCCTGCATGAACTTGTAGCTCTTCGTCGACCCCTCGTGATCGTTGAACGTCACGCACGGGCTGATCACGTCGAGCATCACCGTGCCCTTGTGCGCAATCGCCGCCTTCAGCATCGCCAGCAACTGCTTCTTGTCGCCGGAGAAGGAGCGCCCCACAAACGTCGCGCCCAGCTGAATCGCCAGAGCGCACGTATCGATCGCCGGCAGATCGTTGATGACGCCCGTCTTCAGCTTCGACCCAATGTCGGCTGTCGCCGAGAACTGCCCCTTGGTCAGTCCGTAGACGCCGTTGTCCTCGATGATGTAGATCATCGGCAGGTTGCGGCGCATCAGGTGAACGAACTGGCCCATGCCGATCGAAGCGGTGTCGCCGTCGCCGGAGACGCCAGATCGTCGTCATGGTGTGATTCGCCAGAATTGCGCCAGTCGACACGGACGGCATGCGCCCGTGCACGCTGTTGAAGCTGTGCGAGCGGCTCATGAAGTAGGCGGGCTCTTTGGACGAGCAGCCGATGCCGCTCATCTTCATCACCCGCTCGGGCTGCACGCCCATCTCGTACATGGCGTCGATGATGCGCTCGGAGATGGCGTTGTGGCCGCAGCCGGCGCAGAGCGTCGACTTGCCGCCGCGGTATTCCACGATGGGAAGGCCGATGTGATTGATTTTAGGTGCTGGTGCTGCGGTTGCCATTTACAGGCCCTCCTTCGTGGCGAACTCTTCGGTAATGCTGCGCGCGTCGATCGGCAGTCCGTTGTAGTGCAGAATGCTGCGCAGCTTCGCCACCTGCTCCGCCGGAAGATCCAGCTTCAGCAAGCTCGCCAGTTGCGCGTCGCGGTCCTGCTCCACTACGTAAACACGCTCGTGCGAGGCGACAAAATCGTGGATCTCGTGCGCAGAACGGATAGGCGCGGATGCGAATGTAGTCCACGTCCTGCCCATGTTCCTTCTTGATCTGATCCATGCTTTCGCGCAGCGCGAAATCGGTGCTGCCATAAGCGAGGAAGCCGATCTTCGAGTCCGCCATCCTTCACCGTCACCGGCGCCGGAACCAGCTTGCGCGCGCTTTCAAACTTGCGCGCCAGCCGGTCCATCACAGCCTGGTATTCGTCCGGCTTCTCCGTGTAGCCCGCCGCATCGTTGTGTCCCGAGCCGCGCGTAAAATACGCAGCCTTGGGATGATTCGTGCCCGGGCAGCGTGCGATACCGATCGCATCGCCGTCCACGTCGCGATAACGCGCAAATCCGCCCAGCTTCTTCAGATCTTCGGCCGTCAGCACCTTGCCGCGATCGAGCGGCTTGTCGGGATATTCGAACGGTTCCGACATCCAGTTGTTCATGCCCAGATCGAGATCCGACAGCACAAACACCGGCGTCTGCAGCCGCTCCGCCAGGTTGAACGCCTCGCAGCCAAACTCGAAGCACTCCTTCACCGATGCCGGCAGCAGGCAAACATGCTTGGTGTCGCCGTGCGACAGAAACGCCGTCGACAGCAAGTCCGCCTGCGAGGTGCGCGTCGGCATACCCGTCGACGGTCCCGTCCGCTGCACGTCGAAGATCACGCCCGGAATCTCCGCAAAGTAACCCAGGCCGGCAAACTCCGCCATCAGCGAAATGCCCGGCCCCGAGGTCGACGTCATCGATCGCGCGCCGGCCCAGCCTGCGCCCAGCACCATGCCGATCGGCGCCAAGCTCGTCCTCGGCCTGCACCACCGCAAACGTCGCCTTGCCTTCCGGCGTCACGCGAAACTTCTTCAGCAAATCGGCTGTCGCTTCAATCAGCGACGTCGATGGCGTAATGGGATACCATGCCACCACCGTCACGCCCGCAAACACCGCGCCCATGCCGCACCGCCGCGTTGCCATCGATGATGATCTTGCCGGCCGTCTGATCCATCTGTCTCGATCACGAATGGATCCTGCTTGGTCAGCTTCTCCTGCGCATAGTTGAACCCTGCCTTTACCGCGCCAAAGTTCAGATCGAACACCTTCTGCTTTTTCGCAAACTGCTTCTGCACGCCCTTCTCAACCACGGCGAGGTCAAGATTGAAATCAGGTAGGCAACCACGCCCACGTACACCATGTTCCTGACCAGCTTGCGCAGCTTGGCCTCAGGGCAAACCGATGCGGTGATCTTGTCGAACGGAACCGGGTAACACACCACATCATCGCGGTACTGCTTCAGATTCATGCTCTCTTCGTAGATGGCCACGCGCCGGCGGGCAGCGCCGAGAATATCTTCCTGAGCCGTTTCGGGGTTCAGCGCCACCAGTACCTCGGTATCGCGCTTGCGGGCAACATATCCCTCTTTGCTGGCGCGAATCGTGAACCAGGTGGGTAATCCGGCGATGTTCGACGGGAAGAGATTTTTGCCGCTGACGGGAACGCCCATTCCGAAGATGCTTTTCAGCAGTACGCTATTGGCGGATTGCGAGCCGGACCCGTTCACCGTTGCTACGTTGATGCTGAAGTCGTTAATCACGCGCGGTCGCGCGTTCAAAGCGCCCTGTTCTTGACCCAGGGCCATGTCTCCTGTCGCCATTTGGCGGGATTCCTTCCAATGAATTCTCTAAGGGAGTGGGGACTGCTGACTCCCTAAAGATTATAGTCACTTGCCGGGACCGGCGTATCGCCAAGGTGGCCCAACGTAACCGATCGAATACCACTAAATGGGGAATGCGCCCATCACCCGCAGGAGTGAGAGCTTGCTTTAATCCATCGCCAGGTGCCCCATGTCCGGGGTCCCCACGAACAGGTCTTCGTTCGTGGGATGGATGTCTCTCGTAGTTGGAGAAATGGGATACCACGAACCCCCAAAAAGCCGGGAGCCCCATGTCTCCCGAATTTGGAGACATGGGATACCGCGAGCTTTGTGTCAGGGCACGACTTCAGTCGTGCCGAAAAGGTCAATAAATCCAATGGGCTTTAGCCCTGAGCCATGCGCCCGGGTGCCCCATGTCTTCCGAATTTGGAGACATGGGATCCCGCGAGCTTTGTGTCAGGGCACGACTTCAGTCGTGCCGAAAAGGTCAATAAATCCAATGGGCTTTAGCCCCTGAGGCATGCGCCCGGGAGCCCCATGTCTCCCGAATTTGGAGACATGGGATGCCGCGAGCTTTGTGTCAGGGCACGACTTCAGTCGTGCCGAAAAGGTCAATGAATCCAATGGGCTTTAGCCCCTGAGGCATGCGCCCGGGAGCCCCACGTCTCCCGAATTTGGAGACATGGGATACCACGAGCTTTGTGTCAGGGCACGACTTCAGTCGTGCCGAAAAGGTCAATAAATCCAATGGGCTTTAGCCCCTGAGGCATGCGCCCGGGAGCCCCACGTCTCCCGAATTTGGAGACATGGGATACCGCGAGCTTTGTGTCAGGGCACGACTTCAGTCGTGCCGAAAAGGTCAATAAATCCAATGGGCTTTAGCCCTGAGCCATGCGCCCGGGTGCCCCATGTCTTCCGAATTTGGAGACATGGGATCCCGCGAGCTTTGTGTCAGGGCACGACTTCAGTCGTGCCGAAAAGGTCAATAAATCCAATGGGCTTTAGCCCCTGAGGCATGCGCCCGGGTGCCCCATGTCTCCCGAATTTGGAGACATGGGATGCCGCGAGCTTTGTGTCAGGGCACGACTTCAGTCGTGCCGAAAAGGTCAATGAATCCAATGGGCTTTAGCCCCTGAGGCATGCGCCCGGGAGCCCCACGTCTCCCGAATTTGGAGACATGGGATGCCGCGAGCTTTGTGTCAGGGCACGACTTCAGTCGTGCCGAAAAGGTCAATGAATCCAATGGGCTTTAGCCCCTGAGGCATGCGCCCGGGTGCCCCATGTCTCCCGAATTTGGAGACATGGGATCCCGCGAGCTTTGTGTCAGGGCACGACTTCAGTCGTGCCGAAAAGGTCAATAAATCCAATGGGCTTTAGCCCCTGAGGCTCACCGCGTCACAACCTGCCGCAGCGAATCCTGGTTCCACCGCCGCAGCAACGCGCACGAAATAATCACCAGTGCGAGGGTCAGCCCGATCCACAGCCCATAAATTCCCCAATGTAGAACAAAACAAAGCACAAACCCCAGCGGCAGCCCAATAATCCAGTACCCCACAAAGTTCACGATCATGGGAGCCCGCGTCTCCCCCAGCCCGCGCAGCGCGCCGGTAGAAACCGTCTGAATGCCATCAAACACCTGGAACGCTGCGGCGATCCACAGCAGCTGCGGACCAACCGCCAGCACCTGGGCGTCGGTCGTGTAAAGAGCGATCAGCGGCCGCGGCGCCACAAAGAACACCACCCCCGCCGACAGCATGAACACCGCGCCAAGTCCTTCCGCCAGCCAGCCGGCGCGGCGAGCGCGTGCCGGGTCGCCGGCCCCAATGGCGTGGCCCACGCTCACAGCGGCGGCCGCGGAGATTCCCAGCGGCACCATATAGGTGAGCGCCGCGTAGTTCAGCGCGATCTGGTGCGTGGCCAGCGCCACGGGCGTCAGCCACCCTGCAGAGAAGGTGCCAAGGTTCCAGGCGCCCACCTCAAGCATGATCTGCCCTGCCGCCGGCGCGCCCAGGCGAACCAGCTGCTTCAGCTTCAGCAGGCTGGGCCGGGCCCAATGCCGAAACAGCGGATGCCCGCGCGAACGCTCGTAGCGCCAGGCAAAACCAATCAGCGCCACGGCCATGCAGATGCGGGCCACCACCGTGGACCACGCCGAGCCGTTGACGCCCAGCGCAGGCATCCCCAGCTTGCCGTAGATGAAGATCCAGTTCCCCGCCCAGTTCACCAGGTTGGCCACCACAAAGGTGACCGTCACCACGCGAACCTGCCCCACCCCTTGCAGGTAGCGGCGCGACGCTCCATATAAAAGGAGCGGCAGCGTGCTGAGAGCAAGAATCCGCAGATACCCCCCGGCAGGTGCGGCAACCTGCGCGTCGATGCCTACGTGAATGAATGCGTAACTGGCCGCCACCAGCAGCAGAGTCACCGGCAGGCTGAGAATGCACGCCAGATACACGCCCTGCGCCAGCCAGTGGTGACAGGCTTCGTGATCGCGGCGCCCGTAGGCTTGCGAGACCAGGGTGTCCAGGCCCAGCACCAACCCGATGGCCGCAATCGAGGGCGTGTAGTAAACGGCATTGCCCAGCGCGACAGCCCCAATGGCCGCCGGCCCCAGCTTGCCCACCATAATGGTGTCCACAATGCCCTGCGCCATCCACCCCAGTTCGCTCAGCACAACAGGAACGGCGAGCGCAATCATCGCGCGCAATTCCCTTCTCCAATCAGCCTGGAGATGGGGGGCGCGGGCGGTCTCGCTGTCAGGTTGGCTCGCGGGCCGGGGCATTTTACTAATCTAACCGGCACAGCCCCGAGTGAGCGTCCGCGGTATCATGTGCCGTCCTCCGTCCGCTCTCGCAGCGTTTCCCTCTTGCTTTCCATCAGGGCTCCATGAGTGCTTTGGGATCGGCACTCGTTCCGTCTGGATGAGTGCCTTGCCTGTCGGCAACAGTTGGACCTTGGGAACTGGGGATGCGACGGGAATGCACCAAACACAAAGGCCTCGAACATCTCACCGATCTCGGACTCCCCATCTCAGGGCCTGCTGGCGGAAAGATATCTAGACTCGATCTGGTGAGCAGAATTGCTCATCCTTAACAGCGCCTCTCCTGCTTCAATCATTGAAGCGCTCTCATGCGCAATCAGCCTTCCCAATGCGTGCTTTCCTTTACGAGAAACGCTTCAATTCGGTTGAGAACGAGTCTCACCAGGTCGGCCTTCAAGTCTTCCAACGGAGTAGCCTGTGGGCTGCGGGATCTACCTCGTTGGTTTCATCCAGAGGTTGTTCTCGCGCCCCCACCTGGGCGGGGGGCAACTGCACCGGCGCCGAATGGGCCGCCTCCTGCAAATTGTGAGGATAACAATGAGATGGAGCATCCGGCTGGCTGGGTTCGCGATGTTTTT
Organism: uncultured Acidobacteriota bacterium; assembly: GCA_963846375.1. Taxonomy (GTDB): domain Bacteria; phylum Acidobacteriota; class Terriglobia; order Terriglobales; family Acidobacteriaceae; genus Telmatobacter. The sequence continues at coordinate 61,517 of CAWJVV010000001.1, read as the reverse complement.
GTTCACGTTGCAAAACGCCGATGCCGTTCCCAGCTTTGCACGGCAAACCGGTCTCTCCTGCAATGTGTGCCATAGCAACCCACCGGAGTTGACCGCCTTTGGGCGTAACTTCAAGCTCAAGGGCTACCTGCTTACCGACATGACCGCAACTGATAAGGTTGGCAACAACAAAGACCTGTTGCTGTCAAAATACATTCCGCTCTCTGTAATGGTCCTGCTTTCGAACACCACTGCGCAGGTAACTCAGCCGGGCACGCAGAACAATTCGGCAGGATTTCCCCAGCAACTGAGTCTCTTCCTGGCGGGCGGATATGCGTCCCATTTCGGTGGGTTGGCGCAAATCACCTACACCCATTCCGATGACCACTTCAGCATGGACAACACCGACTTGCGCTACGCCAATCAGGGAAAGCTCGGCGGCAAGGATTGGAACTACGGCATCACAATCAACAACAACCCGTCTGTCGAAGATCTGTGGAACAGCACCCCAGCGTGGGGGTTTCCATGGATATCCTCCGGCTCCGGCGTTTCCCCGCTCGCCGGTCCAATCATTCAGGGCGCGCTTGGTCAGGATGTGGCTGGTGTAGGCGCCTTCAGCATGTGGAATAACCATCTGTATACAGATGTCACTGTGTATCGCTCAGAACATGCCGGATCTTCACCTCCCGTGACAGGCACAGGGCAGACGTACAACATCAGCGGCGTCGCGCCCTATTGGCGAGCCGCATGGCAGCAGAACTGGGGAAGCAACTATGTCGAGGTGGGCACCTTTGGCATTTTCATGAACTCCTTCCCAGGCGCGATCTCGGGTCCTGAAGATCGCTACGTAGATCCGTCGCTCGACTTTCAGTACGAGCGGCCATTCGGCGCCAATCTTCTCGACGTGCACGGAGCCTACACCCATGAGAAATCGAATCTCGGCGCCACCTTCCTGGCGCAGGGTGCGACCACCGCGGCCAACCATCTCAACTCGCTCAAGCTCGACGGCACCTACCACTGGACAAACAAATACACCGCGACCGGCGCCGTGTTCTCGACCACAGGCAACACCGACCCGTTGCTCTACGCGCCTGCGCCGCTCACAGGAAGCAATAATGGCAGCCCCAACACGCGGGGATATACCGCGCAGTTCGCATTCTGGCCCGTGCAGAATATCGATCTCAGCGTCAACTACACTGGCTATACGAAATTCAATGGCGCGAGCACCAACTACGATGGCGCAAATCGCAATGCGTCCGACAACAATACCGTCTACGTGGCCTTGTGGCTGAATTTCTAGGAGACCGCGTGGAACCCGAAAACGCCATGAGCAATGACCTCCCGAAGCAACACATCATTGTCATCAACCGCCGATCCTTCTTCGGCGCACTCCTCGCTATCGGCTCTGCGGGCATGGGAGCCCTGCTTGCGGTTCCCGTGCTGCGCTATGTACTCTACCCGCTCTACGCAAAAGCCACTGGTACTGAATGGTCCGACGTTGGCGATCTCAGCGAATTCGCGAATTCCAAAGGGCCGGTACGCAAGACCATCACCTTCACCCAGCGCGATGGATGGCGCGAAGTCGTCTCAGCCCAATCCGTTTATGTGAGCCGCGATGAAAAGGGCCAGCTCGCCGTTCTGTCGGCAATCTGTCCGCATCTCGGTTGCAGCGTCTCCTGGCAGGCGGGCAACGACAAATTCGTCTGCCCCTGCCACGGCGGTGAATTCAAAGCGGACGGGCAACACATTTTCGGTCCGCCCCCGCGACCCATGGATCAACTGCCCACTCAGCTCAAAGACGGCAAACTGCAAGTCCACTTTGAATACTTCCGGTCCAATGTGCCTAACCAGGAAAAGATCAGCTAGTGGCTGATAAGGGGTATGCCGTGGACGAAAAGAAAAAGGTAGCCGAAGGCGCCGCTGGAAGCGGTCTCTTCCAAAGCGCATCTTCCGCTGGCTCGACAGGCGCGCCGGCCTCGACAAGTTGATGCATGAGTCGCTCGACGAGCCGATCCCCGGCGGCGCGCGGCTAGCCTATGTCTTTGGCTCCGGACTCCTCTTCATCTTCATCTCGCAGATCATCACCGGCATCTGTCTCGCGCTCTACTATGTTCCTTCCGCCGAGACAGCACACACCAGCGTCGCCTACATCACCAAGCAAGTCGCTGCCGGAGCATTCCTGCGCAGCCTCCATTACTACGGCTCAAGCGCGATGATTATTGTGCTCGCGCTTCATTTCCTGCAGACGTTTCTCTATGGTTCATTCAAAGGCCGCCGCGAGTTGCTCTGGATGTCCGGTGCCGTTCTTTCATTTCTCGTGCTGAGCATGGGCTTCACCGGCTACCTGCTGCCATGGGATCAGAAAGCCTATTTCGCCACCGCCGTGGGCACCAATATCGTCGGCCAGATTCCCTTCGTGGGCAACTGGCTCACGCGTTTGCTGCGCGGCGGCGACACCATCGGGACACTTACGCTTTCTCGCTTCTATGTAGCGCATGTCTTCCTCATTCCCGGCGCAATCTTCGCATTCATCGCGGCGCACATCTTCCTCTTCAGAAAAGCTGGCGCGGCCGGTCCCATCAACGAAGATCCCGTTCACCCCAAGCTTCCACCTGAAGGCTTTTATCCGCGCCAGGTCCTCATGGACATGGCCCTGGCACTGCTCCTCATGGTCGGGCTTGGCTTCCTTGCCTACTTTCATCCCGCTGGCCTGGGCCCCATTGCGAACCCCGCTGACACGCAGTTCCTTCCCCGACCCGAGTGGTATTACCTGCCCATGTTCGAGTGGCTTAAGTACTGGGAAGGCCCGAAGGTGGTGTTCGCCGTGGTTGTCATTCCCGGCTTGCTCGCCACCCTCTTCTTCCTCATGCCCTTCCTCGATCGAAAGCTCGAGCGCAGGCCCTGGCGCAGGCCCATTCCAGTGCTCGCTGTTGCCTTCGTCATGCTTGGCATCCTCTATTTCGGCGTGAAAAGCGAATACGATGACCGCCATGATGCCGCCGTTTCTTCGCAGCTCGCCAAACAGGACCAACAGGAGCAGGCTTACACCGCCGCGCCCTTCGAGCCTTATGTTGAATCGCCCGGTGGCACCGGCCCCCTTGCGCTTCCCACCGGGCCGGTGAATCCATCGGTGTCGCACGGCAAAGGAATCTTTGAGGCGCACGGATGCTCCGGTTGCCACGGCGCTACCGGAACGGGTACCTCGGCCGCTCCAACCCTCGTCGGCATTACCACCAAATTTCCCACAGCGCAGTTGATCGGCCTGCTTCACGATCCCACCGCCAAAATGCGGGCCGGACACATGCCCGCCGTAGACATTTCCGCCGATGACATGTCCGCCTTGCTGGCCTATCTCGGTGTACTCGGAACGAATGCAGCCAACGTTCCGGCATCTTCAGGCGTTTCGCCTGCGCCGCCTTCTTCTCAAGGCAGCGAAGCCGCTGAAAAGGGCAAGCCTGGCCCGCCCGTTGCGGCAGAAGCTGGAAAGCCCGCTACAGTTTCTTCTGCGGCGGCCGCAGGTAAACAAATGTTTGAAGAGCGAGGCTGCGTCGGCTGCCACGGCCCTGCCGGAAGCGGCGCAAAAGCTCTTGCCATCGCTCCCCTTATTGCGAAGGTGGCCGACACCCAGATTACTCAGCTTCTTCAAACTCCGAACGCAAAGATGAAGGCAGGCGGAATGCCGGCCGTTGACGCATCGGCCGCCGACCTGGCTTCGCTGGTCACCTATCTGCGCACTCTGCCAGCGCCGCAACCCGGTAAAGGGCCGCTGGCAGAGAAAGCATTAGCGAGCACCTCCGCCCCACCCGAGCCAACCTCCTCGCCTACTTCTTCAACTCCATCAAACCCCTCTACGCCTGCAACCCCCGCGGCGCCAACCACTGCATCAGCAAGCGCGCCACCAACCGCAGGCCACGCTCTCTTTGTCTCGCAAGGATGTGCCGCTTGCCATGGACCCAACGGCGAAGGCACGCATTTCGCTCCCTCGCTCATCGGGGTAGGAAAGAAGTTTCCCGGCAACGCATTGCCCACGCTGCTTCACCACCCCACAAGCAAGATGCGCGCCGGAGGAATGCCGACCGTAAAAGTCAACGACGCGCAGTTGGTACAACTCGTGGCATTTTTATCCAGCCTCGCTCCTGCAACCGCCGCCGCGCCCGCAGCCCAGGGCAATGCATCTTCAGCCGTGCCTGCCTCAAAACCGGGATCAACCCCAGCCAATGCAACACCAGCCGCACCCGTGCAGCAAGCCGCGGCCGCTCCACTCAGCCCTCTCGCCCTGCGCGGACAGAAGGTCTTCCAGCACAACTCCTGCGAAAGCTGTCATGGCGTTGGAGGATTGACGGGAACCGTTGCCGCCCCTCCCTTGGCCGGGACAGCTTCTGTTCTTCCCGCATCGGTCCTTGAAGATCTTCTCCGCCATCACAGTATCCAAATGCAAAAAGGCGGCATGCCCCTCACCAACATGAACGCGCAGGACATGAAATCCATCGTTGCTTTCATCCGCTCCATGCCCCCGAATCCGTGATCATCGGTACTGCATTCGGCCTAAGCCATTTTTCTACATGGGTAGACTTCGAGCCACGGCCCTGGACTGCCGATCCGGTTTATCTCGATTGATGCCAGGCCAAATCGCTCATCGAGCCGGATTTGTAGTGCAATGTCGGCCATGGTCCACCGTCCCGATAACCGCCAAAAGCCACGAACGCGCCCTATCCTGAACCATTTGCCGGCCTGGGCAAACGATCAACGGCGAGCATCATCCAACCCAAAGTATCGCCGCATGACAAACTCCGAATTAACTCAGGTCCTCATCCTTCTCCTGCTTCTGGTGGGCCTCGCCCAGTTGCTAGGCTGGCTTTTCGTAAAGATGCGGCAGCCCAAAGTGGTCGGCGAAATACTCGCCGGCGTCGTCCTCGGCAATGCCCTCATCGGTCGTCTGCCCTTCGCCGCTCACTTCATCCAGAGCGCCAAAAGTCACGGCGACATTTTGGATTTCATCTACTGGCTGGGCCTCCTGTTGCTCATGTTCCTGGCCGGAGCGGAAACACAGCAACTCTTCACCCGCGAGGAGCGGCGCGAAGTAGGCTGGCTCACGATTGTGGGCACAGGACTCCCATTCCTTCTGGGTCTGCTCCTGGCTCCCTGGCTGATTCGACCCTCACTGGAGGGCCCAAACGGCAATCGCATCTCCCTCACCATCATTCTTGCCGTCGGCGTCGCGGTCACCTCTGTCCCCGTGGTCTCCAGAATCTTCGCCGATCTCAAAATCCTTCATACCCGATTCGCCCGCCTGGTCCTTGGCGTCGCCGTGCTTGAGGACATTGTGCTCTGGCTCGCCCTGGCTGTTGCCACCGCCATGGCAGGAAACGCCGCCCTGCATCCGCGTGCCATGTCGTTGCACCTCCTGGTCACCGTGGCCTTCTTCGTCCTGGGACTCACCATCGTCCCCCGGGCCATCAAGCGCCTCAACAAATCGCGCTTCAACGTTGTGGCCAGGCATTCTCCCACCGGCTATGCAATTGCCGTGCTGCTCGCCTATTGCGCCGTCGCGGGCATGCTCGACGTCAGCCTGGTCTTCGCAGCGTTCCTCGCAGGCTTCGCCGTCGTGCATAAAAAGCGCAGACTCTTCGCCGAAGCGCTCGATGCCATCGGCAAGGTCTCATTCGCCTTCTTTATTCCCGTCTATTTCGCCATCGTTGGCCTCAAGCTGGACCTGGTGCGCGGCGTGTCGCTCTGGATGATCCTCGCCTTCCTCATCGCGACCTGCGTCATCAAGATTCTTTCCGTCTCACTGGCCGGCCGCATTGCCGGATTTCGCGGCCTCGATCTCATCAACCTCGCCATCACCACCAACGCGCGCGGCGGCCCTGGAATCGTTCTGGCCAGTGTCGCCTTCGATGCCGGCATTATCAGCTCCCAGTTCTACACCACCCTCGTGGTGGCAGCCGTACTCACGTCGCAGATCGCCGGAGCCTGGCTGGACTTCGTACTGCGCAGAGGTTGGAACCTGCTCACCCCGACCGCCCCAGCGGACACGGTCGAACGCGCGCCGGAGAGCCCCTCGGTCGCATAATCGGGCACGGAGACTATCGCCCCCGGCCAGCGACGAGGCCAATCCCTCCCGTCCGAACTACAGGGCTTAGCTTGCGGCTCGACACACCTCTTTCTGGATGGTTAGCTTAGCCAACACGCCGGACGGTCTGGCCCTCAGATTGGCTCGCGGACCGGGACATCTTGCTAATGGAACGGGCACAGCCCCGAATGAGCATCCGCGGTATCATGTGCCGTCATTCGTGCGCTCTCACAGGCGTTTCCTTTTTTGCTTCCCCGCAGGGCTCCATGAGCCTTTGGGATTGGCGGAACTGACCGCGGCGATGAGAGGCGTATCGTTAAGCTGTTCCACAAACTGGCTCCGGGGCGTCGGGGAAGGCCGGCCAAGCAGAAATCCCTGCACCTCGTCGGCGCCCATCTCCGTAACCGTTGCCAGTTGGAACTCCTCTTCGATCCCTTCGACAATCACGCGAAGGCCCATTTTCCTGCCTATCTCGATCATGGACCGAAGCATAGTGGAGACTTCCGGATTCGAATGCAAGTTGCGGACGAAGGTACGGTCAACCTTGAGAGCCGAAAACGGCAGTTCAGGAAGGTATCCCAGGCACGAGTAGCCAGTCCCAAAGTCGTCGATGGCGAGTGTTACTCCCAGAGACCGCAGTTTCATCATCTTTTTGGCAGAGTGATTGATCGATCCGATCATCACTGACTCCGTAAGCTCTACTTGGAGCAGATGGGGGTCGAGGCCTGTCCGTTTTAGAATCGATTCAATCTCCTCGACGATCATCTCCGAATTGAACTGAATCGCGGAAACGTTCACCGCAACCTGGATGGGAACGGACGACAACTTCTGCCATTCGCGGCATTCCCGGCACGCCTGCTCCATTACAAATTCCCCCAGGCCGTAGATGAGCCCGCTCTCTTCAGCAACGGGAATGAAGCGTGTCGGTGGAATGTTGCCGAGGTGGGGGTGCTTCCAGCGGGCCAGCGCTTCAAAGCGAACAATGGAACCCGAGGCGATGCTGAACTCCGGCTGGTAATCAACGTAGATTTCCCCACGCCCGATGGCCCCCCTCAACTCCCTCTCCAGCGTGAGACGTTCCCGCGCCATCAAGCCAAGCTCGGGGCTGAACAGCACTGCGCGGTTCTTTCCGCTTCTCTTCGCGGCGTACATCGCACTGTCCGCCTGTTTCAGCAAGTCGGAGTCTTCGCTTTCGGCCGGATGATGCGTGCTGATGCCGATGCTGGCGCCGATGGTAATCTCGTTGCCTTCGATAACAAACGACCTGGACAGGCTCTGGATCAAGCCATTCGCGGCAACGGTGGCATCCTCGTCGCTTGCCAGTCCTGCCAGGATCACTGTGAATTCGTCGCCGCCCACTCGCGCCAGAGTGTCCGTCGACCTCACACGGGAGTTGAGCCGCTTCGCTACTTCGCACAAAAGCTGGTCGCCCACCACGTGCCCCAGACTATCGTTCACCAGCTTGAAGCCATCCAGATCGATGTAGAGCAAGCCGATAATCCGCTTCTCTTGATGGGCACGGCCTAGTTCAAGCCCCAGTTGCTCGCCAAGGTGACGTCGATTCGGAAGGCCTGTGAGCGCGTCTGTCCTGGCTTGCTCCAGTAACCGTGACTCTGCCTGACGCGCAATCTGGTTGCGGCGCTCCAACTCGATGATCATTCGGTTAAATCCGCTGGCGAGCTGCGCGATCTCGTCCTCCCCTTCCACAACCACCCGTGCGTCAAACGTTCGCCCCGCGGTCACCTGGTGCATGGCTGATGCGAGTTGCGTAACCGGCTTGGAGATGCGCCTCTGCAGCAGTGCACCTGAGCATGCCGCCATGGTGAGTGACACCAGCGCCATCAGGATGGCGATCTCGATCATCCGATTGTTGCGATATTTCAAATCGTTTAGATCGGCCATGACTTCGATCCATCCCACGGAATCCGTTGCATGACGGATCTCGCGCATGGCGGTCCGATAGTCATTGCCATTCGTGCGCCGCCCGGTGATCGCATCGCGAGGACATGCCGCAACGGTTGCGTCACGTTGATATTCCGAGAAAAGCAACCCTCGCGCGTTGTAAAGACAAGCAGAGACCACGGGAGGTTCACGCCTCAACGCCCCCAGAACTTCTGCCGCGGCCTTAGCGTCTCTGAAATCCAGAGCCGCCGCCGAGTTCTGGCCGATCACATCCGCAAGTGTCGCCAGCCGGCTGTCCAGCAACGCAATTGAGCTCCTGCTGTTGACATAGCTCATCATCGCCGTGAAGGCGCCCACAGCCAGACCCCCTGCAAGCACCACCACCGTGATGATGTTGGCGCGCAGACTTCTGAATTGCAGCACCTTCATTGCATGCCCCCGTTTCCGGACACAATCACAGCCAGGTTGAGCAGTCGCGAGCTCATTTCCAACTTACGGCTTCTCAGAGTATCCAGATTCACATGAATCTCAATCTGGTCTCCTGACCGTATGAGGGCAATCATGCCCCCCATCCGTGTGAACTGGTCGGTGTCCCCGATAGTGAGCACCGACTGGCTTCGAATGTGATCGAAGATCGATCGGATCGTGGCAGGCGATGACTCCTCGACATACAACACGTCGCAATCGCGCAGTTCAGCTTCCGAAGGGTGCATCACAACAACAATTCGCCGGCCATCGCTCACCTTTCCATCCAGAACTTGTTTGAGGACGGGGCCCATGCTTCCCTGGCCTATCACCCCCAACACCAGGCGATTGTGCGGTTGGGGCCAGGAAACATACTTGGTCAAATTGAAAACAAACGCCGCTCGCACCGCGCGCTCATCTTCCTGCGCCCTGAGCAATCCACCGGAAAGGAGCAGCAGTGGCACGACGGCCATCAGCACCCACCAGGCAGAGTTGTGTGTCGCGTGCTTGCCGTCTGTGCCAACCGTGTTCACTTCTTCATCCACTTCCGCTCGATACTGCGGCGATACGTCAGCCGGAACCGCCAGGTACGGCCGTCCTGCACCGTCGCCGACTGCTCTAATTCCGGCCCCGTCGGCGTCGCCCACGTCCGGTTCAGCAAGTTGTAGCAGCTCACGGAAAATTGCAGTCCATTCGCAAACGTTCTTGTAGAACCGGTCGTGTTCACAAGAAACGACGACCCGATGCGCTGGCCAAGGAAGTTCGGCTGTGGACCGGTGAACAGAAGCTCGCTGGCGAGGAACCCCTTCATGTGGATCGGGGCCGCAACGTTGAACTTTGCCAGGTGCTCCGGCGAGTTCATCACCTTCGTGCCATATTGCTTTTGTCGTGTCTGTTCGAAGGTATAGCTCGTCCGAGCCATCCAGCCAGCGGGATACTTTGCGATCAATTCAAACTCGGCGCCCTGGCCGGTATCCCCAATTTGGTTGGCGAAGTGCGTGTCGCCCGACGCGTCTTGTTGCTCCTTGATGACACTGTTCAGGCTGTTTGTGAACCCGCTGACCATCACGTGCAGCTCTCGACGGAATGCTTGCTCCACAATAAGCGTGTTCGCGTTGATGTTTTCCGGCTTGAGCGACTTGTTGGTCGCGGTGATATCCACATCGTCGACATAGAACTCGTCGTACGGATCTGGTACTCGAAACGCGTGACCAAAGACGTACTTAACTGATGTGTTGGCAGTCGGGAAGTACATGGCTGCCGCACGGGGGCTCAGATTTGTCCCGTAGAGGTCGTACCAGTCCACCCTGCCGCCAAGGTTAAAGCTGAATTGCTTCGATGGATTGAGCTCGGCTTCGCCAAAGATCGCCCCCAGGCTGAGGGTGCGGTGATCGTTGAGGAACGGCGGCTGCCCCGCGTAGTAGTTCCGCTGATTGATCCGGAAGTTGTGTTCGCCGGCTAAGCCCGCAACAATCCGGTTCGCGCCCATTCTATGTCCAACCACTGCTTCGATTCCGACTCCATCAGCCGCCGCATCGTTGATCTGAACGGTACGGCCCGTTCCGTCCGCGCCCGTGTAAGGGTAGCTGCCAAAGAATCGATACGCGTCGTAATAGGCGCGCACGTCAAGTTGCGTGTTGATTGAAAGATCATGACTGTAACTTGCATCCACGTACCCGCGGGTATCCATGGTGCGGTTGGCGGCGTCACCGAAAATGGTTGAATACGGCGCGTTCGGGACGATCTTGTCCCTCACTCCCAGCAGCCCTTCCAGCCGGAATTGCCCACGCCGGATCATCGCGAAACCATGGTCATAGCGGTCCCCGTCAAGGTTGGTTGCTATGCCATTGTTGGTCTCAGGCGAGTCGAACTCCGGAAAGTACAGTTGGTAAGCCCCGTTGGCCCGGTAGATGCTCGCGGAGAAGAGCGCCGCGTATCGAGCTGTCCTTAGCGTCGCACGCGCCTCGCCCGTGCGGCCCCGGAAGGAGTCCGCTCCCGACGTGCTCTCAATCGTTGTCTGGTTGTCGGGCTGGCGCGTGAATACGTTCACCACAGCCAACTCGGCGTTCGTTCCAAAGAGTGACGAGCCAGGTCCGCGCACCACTTCGACCCGGTCAATCATGTTTACGTCGAGTGGAAACTCGGTTCCAATCAATGCGCCGTCATACACGTTGTCGTTGACGCGATGCCCATCGATCAACAGCAGAAGCCGTGCGTTATAATCGCCGCTCTGCAAAAAACCCCGTACGCCCACGTAGGTGTAGCTGCGATCGTAGGCAGTGTAGAACCCCGTGATGCTCCGAAGCACGTCAGCCAGGGTTCGCCAACCCTGCCGCGAAATCTCATCGGCTGTGATCACCGTAACGGCAGCCGGCGCCTTTCGCGGGTCGTCAAGATGTCGAGAGGCAGTGGACAGTCGTACTTGGGAGAGATCCTCGATGCTCATTCCCGTCAGGTCTGATACCCGAGCATCCTGGGCAGAAGCAGAGCAAGAGAAGGCAATGCCAAGCAACGATAAAACAACCAATATAGGACGCATAAAAAGACCGGACATACCGGGTCCCCGTGGTGCAACTGAATCGGTCGCACATCTGCTCGTCCGCCGACAAGAGCGAAGTAACTTTATCGGCAGCGTGCCTCGCAGGCTTCAGCCCCAATAGCAGCCCTGAGAATGAAGGATCGTTTCCTGGAGTTTAGCCAATTTCACACAGCAGCTTGAATCCCCTAAAGGTGTGATCGCCCCTCAGGCATGCATGCCTCGTAATCCGAGGGCGGCGGGTGGCCCTGATCCAGCCACTTTTCCAAGCCACAACGGGGGTGCCCCCGAGCCTGCCCTGAGCGAAGCCGAAGGGTTCCTCGCACTTGGGGACCAGGGATCGAAGCGCAAAACCTTTGGCGGCCCGGCGCATTGAAGGTCCCTCCGAAAAAAATCCCCGCCCATGCGCGCAAATGGCGCGCGCTAAGGACGGGGAACCTGGTCTGTTGAGCTTTACTTACTGGGCCGCGACTCCGGCGGCACAAGACCTGCGAGACGGTAATACACAACGAGCTGGCCGTAGTGTTCACCGCTATGCTCGATGATGCCGTATGCAATGTCGAGAACGCGCGCCTTCTGATGAGGGAAATAAACAAACTCCGTCGTCATGCCTTTCTCGCCTTGGGACTGAATGGCGGCGGCTCCGTCGGCAAAGGATTTCTTGACGAATGCAACGATATCCGCCTTTGTTTTGTACTGGTCGCGCTTCGGATCTCCCGCGGGAAGCTTCCGCCCCATCACCGTATCCGTGAAGTAGTAGGTTGAACCCGCCGCGTGCAGCAACTGCTCGGCGAAGCTCCGCTGCGCGGGTGTCGGCTTCAAGTCATATTTGTCCTCGGGAAAATCCTCGGCCATCGCCGTCAGCTTGCGGCCAATCTCATTCCAGGAATCGAGCACGACCTTCACTTCCGGTTCGGCAGGCTTGTCGGCTGCATCTTTCTTCGTCGCGTCCTGGCCGTGGGCGGGAAACGCGCATGCCAGCAGGACGATAGCGAGAAACGGTATTCTCTTCATTTCTTTCTCCACGATTGGGTTCGAGAAGCTTCCTATTTCGTCTGCAACAGTCCTGTAACCACGGCAGCAAGTTTCTCCAGTTGCTCCGCCCAGCCCTCGAGCTGCCCGCTCTCGATTGCGTTCTTCAGGGTTTCGTTCCCAGTGAAGGTGAGCTTCGTCTGGCCGTTTCCAATATCCTCGAAAAGAATCACGTTGTGCGTATCGCCTATGGCCTCAAGCTCTACTCCCAGCTCCTCAGGCTCAATCTTGTTTCCCTTCGAATCGGAAAAATACATGGACGAGACGATCTTCTCGTACGGAACAATCTCATAGTATTCACCAGCGTTCCAGCCCTCCCACCCATCCGGCGTTCGCATGCTCAGGAGAAATTTTCCCCCCACGCGAAAATCGATCTCGCAAAAGGGCGCAGTGAAACCCTTCGGCCCCCACCACTGCATCACATATTTCGGTTCTGTCCACGCCTTCCAAACCAATTCGCGCGGGGCATCAAAAACTCTGGTGATAACCATCGGCTCTGTTTCATTTACCGTGTCTTTTGTCATCTCTGACCTCCTCTTCCTTCATCTGCTTTACAACCGCATCCAGTTTGTCGAAGCTCTCTTCCCAGAATCGGCGATAGCGGCTCGCCCAGTCGCTGACCGTCTTGATCGCCTCCGGCCTGAGCGTGCACACACTCTCCCGCCCGCGCTTCGTCTTGACCACGATCCGCGCGCGAACCAGGTAAGCAATGTGTTTCGAAATCATCTGCTGCGAAAGCGCAAACGGCTCGGTCAACCCATGCACCGAGGCAGGCCCGCGGGAGAGCCGTTCGATCATCGCCCTGCGCGTCGGATCAGACAAAGCCGCAAATGTTGTCCCCAACCGATCCACAACCATATGGTAGTGGATTTCCGATCCCTGTCAAGTTGTCCCCTCACCAACTCAATGCGCCCTTCTCACACCCGCCCGTGACCGCAATCACAAGCGTCCGCCCCGCAACCGGCGCATACTCCACGTAGGTTCCCAGGAACCGGGAGAAATTGTGTCCCTGTACGCGGATCTTTGATATTGCAGATTGCAATAGATTGCCGGTGATTCAAATCACACTCGCGTTCTAACCTGCATGCATCCCTCTGAGCGCAATAGATTTACCCGATTTTTTTTTGCGCACACAATAGCACCCCCGGAACCCGGAGCCGGCAACCAGAACTGCCTTTGCCGCTTGCTTTACCATCAAAAGTGATGGTTTCGACGCCCCAAAAGCCTGCCGTCGTCCTCCTCAGCGGCGGCCTCGACTCGGCAACGGTAGCCGCAATCGCTGCCGGCGAAGGCTTCCAGGTCAACGCGCTTTCCTTCGATTACGGTCAGCGCCATCTCTGGGAGCTCGAAGCCGCCAAACGCGTGGCCGACTCACTCGGAATCGCCAACCATCGCATCGCAAAGATCGACCTGCGCGCCTTCGGCGGCTCCGCCCTCACCAGCGAAATCGATGTCCCCAAAGGCCGCACCGGCAATGAGATGTCGCGCGGCATTCCCATCACCTACGTCCCTGCGCGCAACACCATCTTCCTCTCGTTTGCCCTCGCGTGGGCCGAAGTCTTGGGCGCGGAAGACATCTTCCTCGGCGTGAATGCGCTCGACTACAGCGGCTACCCTGATTGCCGTCCCGAGTTCATCGCGGCCTACGAAAGCATGGCCAACCTCGCCACCAAAGCAGGTGTCGAAGGCCGCCAGAAGCTCAAGATCCATGCGCCCCTGATCCAGCTCACCAAGGCGCAGATTATTCAGCGAGGTCTCGAGCTCGGCGTCGACTACAGCCTCACCAGCAGCTGTTACGATCCCGACGAGAGCGGCACGCCCTGCGGTCAGTGCGACTCATGCCTTCTGCGCCAAAAGGGCTTTCGCGAGAACGGAACGCAGGATCCGCTGCGCTACCGCGACGTTCAGGTTGCACCATGACCTACGCGATTCAAAAGAGTTACTCAGTCAAGGAAATCTTCTACACCTTGCAGGGAGAAGGAGCGCAGGCTGGGCGCGCGGCTGTCTTTTGCCGCTTCGCCGGATGCAACCTGTGGTCGGGACGCGAAGTCGATCGCAAGTCCGCAATCTGCCAGTTCTGCGACACCGACTTCGTCGGCGTGGATGGTCCCGGCGGCGGCCGATTCGACAACGCGGAGGCCGCGGCCGATGCCGTTGCCCGCGCTTGGCCGAGCCACGATAACGCAGGAAAGCGCTTCGTTGTGTGCACCGGCGGCGAGCCGCTGCTGCAACTCGATCCAGCCCTGATCGAAGCCCTGCACGCGCGCAACTTTGAGATTGCGGTCGAGACCAATGGAACCGTCGCCGCTCCTGCCGGCCTCGACTGGATCTGCGTGAGCCCGAAGGCGGGCGCTGCGCTCATTCAACGATCCGGTAATGAGATCAAGCTGGTGTTTCCGCAAGCCGGCGCAGAGCCGCGCGCGTTCGAGGAACTTGCATTTCACCACTTCTTTCTGCAACCCATGGACGGGCCGGAGCGCGTTGCCAACACAGAGCGCGCGGTGCGCTACTGCATGGAGCACCCGCGCTGGCGGCTGAGCCTGCAGACGCACAAGATCCTCGGCATACCGTAGGAACGCGATGGAGATCTTCAAGGAATTCACGATCGAAGCAGCGCACTGGCTGCCCAACGTGCCTGAAGGGCACAAGTGCCGGCGGATGCACGGGCACAGCTTTCGCATTCAGGTTTCGGTCGAAGGTCCAGTCGATGGACGCCTCGGCTGGGTGATGGACTTCGCAGACATAAAAGCTGCGTTTGAGGCAATTGAGGACCAGATCGATCACCGCTGCCTGAACGACGTCGAAGGGCTTGAGAACCCAACGAGTGAAAATCTTGCCCGGTGGATCTGGACCCGCCTCACACCGGCCCTGCCGAATCTCAGCAAGGTGATCGTCAGGGAAACCTGCAGCAGCGGCTGCACCTATCAGGGTCAGTAAGCTGGTGCCGGCGTCAAGGCACGGTCGCGGGCTCTCTTCAAACGATGAGGACGAGCAACTTCCCTGCTAGCGCTCCAACGATCCTACTGGCGTGGAGGCATGGGAGGTGCGGGTCTCTTGGGTCCTTTATTTGCGGCGGCCTTGGCGGCATCCATCCGCTGGCGGACCTGCTTCTGTTGCGCGGGCGTCAGCATCTTGAAGATCTGCTGATACTCCAGGCGTGTGTAGCCCTGGATCATGGCGCCTTTCTGGTCATTATTCAGCTTCGTGTCATTCGCCACGATAGTCTTCTTGGCGTCCATGTCCTGCTTGACTTTGTCAATACTCGTCTTCTGGGCATCCGAATAGTCCAGGCCGGCGAAATAGTCTTCGAGAGACGGAGGCTTTGCCGCGCTGGACGAACCCTGCGCCAGGCTCGGCGAAGGGTGGCTCTGAGGCTGATCCGCGCGAGCGGAGTCCGGCAGGCCTAACAATGTCATCATTCCAGCAGCAATGGTCATATTCCTGGCAAAACGGTTCATCATGTTTAGCTGCGCCTTCTTGAGTGGAGACTCTCGAACCTAACCAGTATAGTCATGGAACCATTGAGCATCCTTGCCAAAAGTCAAGGCACACCAGCACCCCGCCCTGAGATTTTTCGATGAAGAAGGCGGGAGATTCGACGGCCAGTTGAGCAGCCCTGCCGAGCGCAAACGTTGCAGGCGTCAAACAGTTCCTCAATTTGTTTGATTCCGAACAATTAGCAGGCCCTGGGCGCCAGATATACTCTCGCTTTGCGAAACCATTCGATTCCGAAGGGGCGGCCTTTGAACGAGAACCGATTCCTCCAGAGAGCGGCTGTTGCCGCCTTGTGTCTTCTGCCACTTGCAGTTCCTGCATCGGCTCACAGCGATGTTCCGCAAAGCCGTCCAAAGCCGACTCCAAATCTGTTCCTGCGCGGACATCAGAAGATTGCGTCTCTCGATGATGCTTTCGATGGTCTGGGCTTGACCGAGGAGCAAAAAACCGAGGTTCAGAAGATTCGCCGCGACACAGACGCGCAAATAGCCGTGGTCGCCGGGAATCAGACTCTCGACAAGGACCACAAAGACGCCATGATCGAGAGATTTACCCGTCTTGAATACAGCCAGATCTTTCGGGCATTGACTCCCGCTCAGCAGCAAGTAGTTCGGGAGAGGATTCGCGCACTGCAGGCAGCAGAGGCTCCGGGTCAGAAGCCAACCGCAAGCCGCAATTAGAAGCCGCGCATCTAGTGCTTTGCCGGACAGCCGGGCAGCCGATATGCTCCGATGCGCGTCGAGTAGTTTTCCTGGCCTTTCCTGAAGTAGTCGCCAACGTACCAAAAAGTGCAATCGTCGCTGGGATCGATGACGAGGGTCGTGTAGTCTTCCCAGCGCAGCGTGTTCGTCTGCGATGCCTCGCCTTCGGCAAGGATTGATTCGCGCAAGGTCATCTGACCCTTCGGATCGCTGGCCACGCGCGCGGCGAAGCGCTGCCCGGGGTAGCTGGACGAATCTCCAAACGAATATCCCACGCCGATATCGCCCTTACGGTCCATGGCGATACTCGGCATCCAGCGGTAGCCACCTTGCGGCGCGTATGTTCCTTGCTGCAAGAGCCGCAGGGCTCCATTGGAATCGATGCGAAATTCATACCAGCGCACGCCGCCTCCGCCGGCCGCAGTATCGATGGAATGGGAACCCACAATCAATTGTTGACGGCCGACTCTGCGAAACACGAGCCGCTGCATTAGTTTGTCGCCCTGCGAGTCGAGCCGCACGTCTGTTCCCGGCTGTGGCGCGCATTTGCTCAATTGCCCGTTGCAGAGAAAATGGTAGGGCGCAACCGTGACTTTCTCCGGCCCGGTCAACCGGGTCTGGCTGGAATCGTTCCAGTTCACGGCGAACTTCCAGGCGTAGATCCCGTCGTCTTCGAACACCTCATGCAACTGCGTGCCGCCCGCAGCCATCACGATCTCCGGCATGCCTGATGGAGGCAGCTTGCGGCCATCGATGTCGGCGGCATTCAAAAAGCTCACCCCGTCGATGATCCAGCACTGCTCATTGGCTGGTAACCCGCGCAGCATCTTCTTGCGATCGGCGGCGCAGATGTGCTTCTGGATCACGGTGTCACCGGTGCTTGTCGGCACATAGTAGCCGTCGGGCCAGATCGCCGGACGGGGATAATCCGGGAAGAGCGGCCGGTTGAACTGGTAACGGAAGTATGAGCCCATCGGGTCAGGCCCTGTGCTGATCGCGTAGCACATGCCATAGGGTGCATCCGGTTGGTCGGCAGGCTTGCGGAAGATTGGGAGCACGAAGAGCCAGCGTTCGGCGAGCTGATCGTATCGCACCACGGCATCGCCGCTGATCTGTTTCTCGCACGGGCCGCCGAAGCCCGCGAACAGCGTGTTTGTTACCACGGGACCGAACAGGGCGTTGCCGGTCGCCGGATACCGCGCGCCTTTCTTGGTGAAGATGGCCACCCGCGAGTTGACGATCTGCACGATCTCATTGAGGCCCACGCCCAAACTGTTGTCTGAAGGATTCCGCGCGTCGGCTGTACCTTGCGGTCCTCGGAATCCAGCGCCAAGCCCGTCGAAGCTTTCTACCGCGATGGCTGCGGGGCGCGCGCCTTGAGTCAGCTGTTCAATAGCCGCTTCTTCGGTGCCGATTTTCACCGGAGGAGGCGCGGGCGTCGGTTCGGCAACCGGGGCCGTGGTTGAACTTCGGTGATCAGGACGAGGTGGCACCTGGTACAGGGAGTAGAGCTGCGGCAGAGGCGCCGAATGATCGACCTTTACCGCCGGGTTCACGATTGTATGGCCCGCCGTCCATGCCTTGCTGTCGACTGCAGGATTTGGCGATGGAGCCTGCGCCGCACTCTGCACGAATCCGGAGATCAATATCAGCGTCAGTGGCGAAACGTGCAAGCGCACACCTCCTTTGATGGAGCAGCCTATGGGATCAAATCGCGGCACAAGCCAAGCGAATGTTCAGCGATAGACTCTCATTTCCAGCCGTTCTGCCCTTCGGTCACCGTGATGTAGCGATCGATTGGAGGGTTAGAGAGGCGTGTGATGCTACCACCAGGTTGCGGCCAGCGGATTTCAAGCCAATCGATCCTGGTTCGTGGACCGAGCCCAAGAACCATGCGGGGATCGTGGGAAGAAAGATAGCTTCCGCCGCCCACCTTGGTGCGATGCCGTTTCCAATCGCCGCTCTGCCAGCTTACTTTTGCACCGACAGCATCAATGTTCGATTTGGTTCCAACCAGCTTGAGACCGATCCAGTGGTTCTGCGCAGCGGCCTGGTTGCGGAGCAAAATGGGCGGGCCATTGTTGACGCTGATGAGAGCGTCGACCGCACCATCATTATCAAAGTCGCCCAACGCGAGTCCGCGCCCAGCGATTTTCGTTGAGAATGCGGTTCCGCCCTGAGCACTGACGTTGGTCCAAGCGTGCCCATCGCCCTTGAACAGTAGCAGAGGCTGAAGGTATTCGAGTTCCGGATGATGCGCCTGGATGGTCAGATCCGGGTGCCCATTCGCGATAACCAGGTCGAGATCGCCATCGTTATCGAAGTCGAAGAACTTAAGTCCCCAGCCACTCATCAACAGCGTGGCCGACCCGATGGAGCTGTGGACAGCGACGTCCTCAAAGGTTTCGTTTCCGGCGTTGCGATAGAGCGAATACATCTCGTGGTCGACATTGGCGACGAAGAGATCGAGCCGTCCATCCTGGTCGTAGTCGGCTGCGTCGACGCCCATACCGGAACGCGCCACGCCGAAAGGATTGAACCCGATTCCGGAGAGCAATCCGCTGTCTTCAAAGATGCCCTTTTTGCGATTGAGAAACAGCGAGTTTGGCGATGTGTCGTTGGCGACGAAGAGATCCATCACTCCATCGCCATTGACATCAGCCGCGACCACGCCCCAGGCTTTCGCGGGGGATCGTGCAATTCCGGATGAAACGCTCACGTCGGTAAAGGTCCCGTCCCCATTGTTATGAAACAGCCAACTATGCGTGGGAGCGAATACGTTGGGCTTGCAGTAAAAGCGCTCACCCGGGCCGCGCCCGCCGCAATAGACGTTCCTAGATTTGCTGAAATCGGCAAAACGGCAGACGAATAGATCAAGGCGTCCGTCGTTGTCGTAGTCGAACCATACCGCGCTCGTAGCCCAACCCGGAGCGCTCACGCCTGCCTTTGCGGTTACATCGGTGAATGTTCCGTCGCCGTTGTTGTGATAGAGGATGCTGTTGGGATACTGCGTGAGGTAGATGTCGGTCAGGCCGTCGGCGTCGTAGTCGCCGACCGCGACCCCCATTCCATAGGCGGTTCCGGCCACACCCGCCCTGGCGGTGACGTCGGTAAAGGTGCCGTCGCGGTTGTTCTTGTAGAGCGCGTTGCTCAGCGGTTTCGGCGGCCGATAGAAATCACACGGGCCGCTGTTCACCAGGTAGATGTCCATCCAGCCATCGTTGTCGAAATCGAGAAATGCACAGCCCGCACCGACGGTTTCAGGCAAGTACATCTCCGCAGAAAGTCCGGCGGTGTGAAACCACGCGATGCCGGTGGATGCGGGAGGGACTTCAGCAAAGAGTGGACGCGACTGGGCCGCTGAGAATGGCCTGGCGGCCGAAAGAGCAGAAGCCAGCATCGCAGAGCCCGCCCCGCTTAGAAACGATCGGCGTGAGATTTGATTCCTGGCCCGCATGGGGATCATGGTTGAACGGGGTGCCCTTCCGTGGCGTCAGACCGTTTCATGCGGCTGGCCGCCTGCGCCTGCAGCGCCATCTCGCGCGCCGCGCCTTCCTTATTTCCGGTACGAGAATAGGCGATCGCGAGCTGATAGTGTCCGGTGGGATCATCGGGCTGCTGCTTCACGTACGTTTCCAGCGGCGAAATCGCCTGAGTAAATTGCCCTGCCTCCGCCTGGGACATACCCAGAGCCAGATAGGCCTCAGAGAATCCGGCGTCCAATTTGGCGGCTTGAGAAAAGCGGGTGATGGCCTGGTTCCAATCACCGGCGCGGCGCGCGAGTTCGCCGAGCACAAACTGCGCCGACGCATTGGAGGGATCGACTTCGAGCTCGCTTTGCATTTCGCGCTTCACGTCATCGTTTGGGCCGTTAGGGCCGGCGCGATCGAGCGCGATTTGTCCGAGCCGGTAATGGATGCCGGGGATCTTCGGATTCTCCTCGAGGATTTTGCGATAGATTGCTGCCGCTTCCTCATTCTTGCCTTGCGATTCAAGTGCTTCGGCCTCAAGCCGCCGGGCCTGATAGGATGCGGGCGCACGAGCTTGCAATTGCTGCGCGGCACGAATGCCAAGCTCGGAGAAGTAATGAGTGACGAGGTACAGCACCTCGGGGTCGTCAGGCTCCTCGCGCTTGAGTTGGAGCAGGCCGTCGGCGGCGACCCGTTCGTCATCGATGGCCATTGCGCAGCGAACGAGCGAGATCTGTGCGTTGTATCGGATGCTCTTATCCCGGAGCTGCGGAATCATGCGCTGGAGAGGGCCGATGGCGTCTTTACAATGCCCGGTTTGGGCGAGTTTGACGGCCTGCTGCGGCGTCAACGTGGAATGAGTTGCGCCGTCTTGTGCGCGCACGAGCACTCCCGCCGCGGTGCCGAGAAGCACCATGCAAGAGATTGAGCCGAAGTGCAGATCACGTAGCATTAGCGCGGGGATGAGCCAATTCGACTCATTCTATACGAGGCACGACCTCCGTCTGGGATGAGATGCGAGAGGTTTGCGCATTAGAGGTGGCCTCTCTGCCGTGAGAACTTGCGGGCGCTCTGATCGAGCGCCCGGGTTAGCGACGTTAGAAGTCGATATTGCCGCGGAGTTCGATGACCCTGCCGAATCCTGGAGTTTCTCCGCTGGATTCGTTGGTAACGCCACCGAGCCCAAATCCGTAGTCCTGGATCCTTCCGTCGACGAATCCGTTTCCGCCATAGTCGCCGAAGACAGGGTGGTTCCAGGCATTCAGGAATGAGGCTTGCAGGCGGAGTCGCAACGTGTCGTGGAGGGGGATGGCCTTGGTTACGGAGACATCCTGGAAGAATTGGCGCGGTCCGTGAAGATACACAACGCTGCCAATGGTTCCTGGCGCGGTGTTAGGGGCGATGAACTGGCTGTTCGCTCCGCCTCCTGTCGGACTGGAGAGGTACTTGGGATTGATGAGGTTGGCGAAGGTCTGACCTGGGACGCGATAGACGCCGACGGCGCTCTGCAATTGCGAGGCCTTGATGTTATTCAGAGTTATGCCACTGTCACCGTAGTCGTTGTAGGTGTTGTAGCCGCCGATGAGTTGGGTCGGTTCGCCCGATTGATAGGTGACGATGGTGCCCATCGTCCATCCTCCCACCACGGCGCTGGCCATGCGGTTATGGTTGAGGAATTGCCGTCCGCTTCCAAAGGGAAGATCGTAGGTGGCGTTGGTGTGGAACACATTGCGCAGGTCGAAGAGGGAAGGCCCGTAACTCTTGCGCAGGTTGCGCAAGGTGAAGGCATTGAATGCGCCGGTCCACTGGTTGTTGGAAGCCACGCCGAGGCTGTGGCTCCAGGTGTAGTTTGCGTCGTACTGCAGACCGTGCCAGGTATTCTGGCGCAGGTCGATCTGCAGCCCGTTGTAGTTGGAGTATCCGGCGGCGACGAGCTGCCCGGTGGCATTCGGCGGTGCCGAATCCAGGATTGGTGCCGGCGGCAAACGGATTGGCCACGAAGAAGTTGATGGGATATCCCGCGCCCGCGCCCGTGTACCCTGCATTCGTAGCACAGGGACCAAAGCCCGCGCCGACGAGATTGCAGAAGTAGGGCACGGTTCCGGCGACGTTCGCCAGAACGCTGGCCATGGCGCCAGCCTGGCCGGTGTTGAGGTAATTGATGTACTGCGAGTTGGTGTAGTCGGATGCATTGGCCCCGCCAAATGCTGCGTCAAAGATCGGCGTCGGGGATCCGTTGCTGCTGGAGAAGATTGTCGCCACCACCGGCGGCAAGATTGGCCTGGGCGTTCTTGAATTCCGCGAGGAATCCGTTCTCGAAGATATTTACTTCGTTGGGATCGACATTGATCCACTGATGAATGGTCCGGTTTCCGTTGTAGCGAACCTCAAGTGCCAGTGAATGAACCGATGGAGCGCTGAATGCCGAAGTTCCAGGATTCGGAATAGGGTTGGTTGCAAGCGACTTATCCAGGCCGTAAACGGGAGTGGAACTGAGGAACGTGAACTCAGATTCTGGAGCGACTGTCTGGTACGCCTGCGGCGAGAGGCCGAAGCCGGGAAGCGTGTCGCCCAGAGAGAGGCTTCCGGGAGCGAACGTTCCGGCCTGACCGGTGTTGTTCGCGTTGAGGAAGAAGAATTGGTAGTAGAACGATCCGTAGTCGGTGGCCTCGTCCCAGAAGTACTGGTACGGTTCGGTGAAACGGCGCAGCGCAAAGCCGCCGCGGATGACCGTTCCATCTCCTCCCAGGATCGACTTCAACGCACCGTCGGTGCCTTGCGGATTCCAGGCAAATCCGAAGGCGGGCTGCGGGGTTACCTTCCATGGATTGTAGGGATTGGTCGATGCACGTAATCGCGGGATTCATATCACCCTTGAGCGAACCGGGATGGAAGAGGTTGCCAACGCCTGACGGACCATAGATCGAGGATGGATCCGCGGAATGATAGGCGCCGGTCAAATCGTGCTGCGCACCGGTGAGATCCCAGCGCAGGCCGTAATTCAAGGTGAAGGTCGGCGTGAGCTTTCCAGGAATCTTCAGCGAACAAGCCGACGGCCGACGATGCTTCGTCGAGCGGGATACTCGCTGATCTGACCGGGCGTGCTGTAGCGTCTTCGACTTGATGCTGTACGGGATTCGGCCGGTAACGGAGGCAGATTCTTCCGGTCAGCACGGCATAGAGTTGCTGCGCCTCTGCCAGGTTGGCGCTGCTGGCATCGGGCAGGGTAGGGATTGGACCCCCCAGTTGGTGAAGGCATTGAATGCCGGATCGCCGGCCGCCAGTCCCAGGCTGTAGTTGTCGAATCCCGCAGGCGCATTCCAGTAGTGATCCTGCTCGCGGTACCAGGACACGCCGTACTGGAAGGTGTGCCTGCCCCGCTGCCAGGTCATGGAATCGGAGACATTGAAGATGGGGTAGTAGGTGCTGACCGGCAGGTTGTATGCCTGACCGGACATGGGAGTATTGACGCCCGGGATAATTCCAGGCCACGGTAGGCTGCTTGGTATAGAGCGGAGCCGCATTGTAGGCGTAGAACGTGGCGTCGTAGAGAAAGCCGGCCTTGAACTGGTTGATCAGCTGCGGCGAGAAGATGTAATCGAAACCATAGGACGCGGTATAGTTCTTGCGTCTTGTTTCCGGCAATCTGGTTGGCGAAACCCGACCCCGGAAAATCGGCGGGAGTGACGGCAGGCTGTTCCTGCTCAGTCATAAGCCACGACAGATACATCCGGGCCTTCTGCGATGGGATTGTAGTCGACCCGCGCCGCGGGATAGTAGTAAGTCGTGGGCGAGTTTTGAAGCCAGGCAATCTGATTGAAATTGGCATTGGATGTCGCAGTGACCGAGCCGGACTTGGCCGCGGTGTTGATGGCGGAGAACTCCGCGGCGATCTCGGAATTGACCGTGGCCGGGAGATTGGGATTGTTCTGGTGCGCGATCTGCAAGCAGGTTGGCGGTGTGGGTCTGGCCATCTGTGCCGGTGTATGTGAAGTTGCCGGACTGCGCAGCGGCGGTGAAGATATCGTTGGTAGCGGTGAAGCTTCCCGGCATCTTGCGCATGGCAAAGGTGCCGAAGAAGAACAGCTTGTCGTGCAGGATGGGACCGCCGACGCTGCCGCCGAAATCATTCATGATCAGCTTGTTCTTGCGCAGGCCGTTGACATCGTTCGTCCAGCTGTTGGCATTCAGGCCGGAGTTGCGGAAATCTTCGTAGGCGCGGCCGTGGAATTGGTTGCTGCCGCGGCGCGAAACGAAATTGACCTGCGTGCTGGACTGGCCAAAGCCGGAATTCAGATCGAGTTGGTCAGTCTGGACCGTCATCTGCTCGATATCTTCAAGGCGCGGCGAAACGGCCGGCTGAATGTTGCCGGTAAACTTCATGCGGCTGCGAGTTACCCATCACGCCGTCGATGTTGGAGCCCTGGTCTGTCGAGGGCAAGCCGTTGTACGTTCCGTTGTAACCGGCCACGAGTGTTGAAAACGCGGTCAGATCGCGCCCGTTCAGCGGCAGGTCCTCAATCTGCTTCATGTCGACCACCGTGCCGATTTCATTGGAACTGGTTTCGAGCACTGGCGTCGTTTCGCCGCTGACGCGCACGGTATCGCTGGTGCTGCCCACGGCGAGTGTTGCGGTGAGAGAGGTCGACTGAGAGGCCTGAACCAGGACCGAATCGTAGACCTTCCTGGCGTACCCGTCGGCTCGACGGTCAGGCTGTAGGTCCCGATGGGCAGATTGACGAAGGTGTAGGTTCCGTTGTGTTCCGCTGTTGCGGTGCGCATGTCATTGGTTCGTTGCGCCACGAGGGTGAGGGTTGCGTCGGAGACCACGCCGCCGGAGGTATCGGTCACGGTGACAACAACCGTGCCCTGCGAACCGCTTTGGCGAATGCCCGCATCCGTGGAGAAGGCGAAGACAGCGAGCCAGAAGAAAACGAGCACAACGGTATACGCAGAATCGTCATGACCATGGAAATTCCTCCGAAGAGCAAACGTTTTCTACCGCCAGGGCGATTCATCCCTTTCGAGGGAGCAGAGGGAAGCCTAAACGAGTGTGCCTGGCGTGTTTTTTGGGCCGGACTGACAACAGCCGCACCTGGGGAATGCCACGCGAGCTGAGGCTCGTAGTGTTCATCTTGTATTAGATATTGTATGCATTGTCAAGAATTAATCCTTGCGGACGCGGTATCGCACGGCGCCAAAGACTCCATATTTCTGGGGGGCAACGGCCGCGCTCGATCTGCGAGAGGATTGGCTGGTCAGGGACCTAGTTCTGTTCAGAGCGCCGGTTCCGGCCGGAGGAATCCGTTCTCGCCAGAAGCTTCGGGCAAATTGTCCTGCATCTCGCGAGCCTTTTGCCTGATCGCCCAGGTGTTGATAAGCACGGGCAAGATTGGAATAGACCGCGGGATTTCGCGGCTCCAGCCGTCCTTCCGATTTCCAGGTGCTCGACGGCCTCGCGAAGCGCTCTTCGAGGACGTAGATCCTGCCCAGCGCGATCTGCGTAGCGGAATACTCGGGATTGGTTCGGGCCGATTCTTCGAGCGCCTGCCTGGGCCTGCGCAAATTCGGGGTCGCCGGGCGCCGCCCCGGCAGTGCATCAGCACCGTGCCAAGAAGGATAGCGTCTGGTAGTCCCGGTGTCCAGCCTCGGATCTGGCCGCAAGCACCGATCGTGGCTCGCTGGAATTTCGCCGTCGTACAGGTCCCGCTGCACGAGCGCCAGCGTGCGATGTAAGTGTCGGGAGCCAACTGCGCCGCCCGATCCAATTCCGGTCTGGCCTCTTCGAGACGATCCAGCTGGGCGAGAAAGAGGCCGCGCTCATAGTGCAATCGCGCGGAATCTGGGAGATGACGCAGACCGAGCATCCATGGCGCGCAGGCCCATTTCGAAGTCGCGCTGATCGGTGCATGCATCCGCCATAGTACGCGTAGAGCTTCTCATCGTCGGGCGTAGGTCCGAAGCGGCGATAAATGAATCCCAGGCGCGCCTGAGGCTGTCGATCGCCGAGAGTATGCCTGGGCGAGCAGGTTGTCAACAACCGCTGTTGCTTCCCGGTGGAGCGCAAGTTCTTCGAGCTCGGAGATCGCCTCCTTTGTAGCGCCCGGTGCCGATATAGCAGATGGCTAGATTGACCCCTGTTGCGTAGGGATCGGCCCCTGCAGCACGCGCTGCGAGAAGATGAGGAATGGCCTCGGGAAGTTCGCCTTCACGCGTGAGCGACGTCCCTGCTTGGAGCTCTCTCTGGACCGCTCTCGGTCTCGGCAGGTGAATTCTGCTGAACCTGAGCTCCGGACCGAAGATCGGCCCGTGTCTGCGCCGAGCACTCTGCCGCGACAGGCAGAGACATGCCAAACAGCGACGCGAAGAACAAGGAGATAGCAACTGTCGACGGGCGCATCTTGCGTCGAGGCGGTTCGGTATGAGTACTTGGGCCTGGCATCGTCTGCCAAGGAGGTCCGAATCGACATTCGATCCGGTCTTCCATTCTATTCGAAACCCACATTTCGAATACGACTTTGTATACAATGCGCAGGATGCTGTATAACTCTGTTCATCCCGTTCAGGCGCGGAAGATTCCCGTTCCCCATCTTGCCGCCCGAAACAAAAAGCACTCGGAGCTAAGGA
This sequence comes from uncultured Acidobacteriota bacterium, assembly GCA_963846375.1. GTDB lineage: Bacteria > Acidobacteriota > Terriglobia > Terriglobales > Acidobacteriaceae > Telmatobacter. The sequence continues at coordinate 35,237 of CAWJVV010000001.1, read as the reverse complement.
TGACCCGAAACAGGGTGTCATGCGGACTCGGAGTTCTGGTCTCACTTTTTCCCTTCGTGGCGCAGGCCAAGCCACCGTCAACCCTTCCGGCCCCGAATCCGATCATGCCGTCGATCATCGAGCAGTTCAGTGCCGATTCTCGGAGCCTGGATAGTATGTTTCCCCTCCGGATTTCCGAGGCTCGCATGACGCGCTTGGAGAAGTTCGACAATGACGAACTCGCGCTTTTGGGGACGTTGAACTTCGACAAACTCGCGGAGCCGGACAAGATTGACTACCTCCTTCTGAAAAATCGCGTCACATCAGATCTGCACCGCCTGGCAATCCAGAGAAAGCAGGAGAAGGAAGCAGAATCGCTGCTCCCCTTCTCTGAAACCATCCAGGCGCTGCTGGAAGACAAACGGTTGATGAAGCGGCCGGATGCCGAAAAGGCAGCGGCGGCGCTGGCGGCGATGGCCAAGCTCATCCAAACGAAAAAGGATGAGTTGGATCCGAAGAAGCAGGAGAAAGAGCCGGGCCAAAACTCCGAAAAGCCCAAGATCGATCCCGTGGTCGCGAATCGCGCCCGTATTGCCACCAATGAATTTCAAGAGGCTCTGAAGGACTGGTTCGATCAGTACAACGGCTACGATCCCGAGTTCACCTGGTGGGTGGATCAGCCCTACAAGGAGGCTGACAAGGCTCTTGCCGGCTACAGCGACGTTTCTCAAGGAGAAGGTGATCGGCATCGCGCCCGATGACAAGACCACCATCATCGGCGATCCGGTCGGACCGGATGCGCTTGCTGAATGAGCTGGCCGACGCTCTGATTCCCTACACGCCAGAGGAACTCATCGCGATTGCGCAGACCGAGTATGACTGGTGCATGCGCGAGATGCTCAAGGCCTCGCACGAAATGGGCTTTGGCGACAACTGGCACGCTGCCGTGGAGAAGGTGAAGCAGATGCACGTGCCACCCGGCGAGCAGCCGGATCTGATCCGCAAGCTGGTTGTCGAAGGCAGCGATTTCGTGAAGAAGAACGATCTGGTCACCGTCCCGCCATTGGCCGACGAAACCTGGCGCATGATCATGATGACCCCGGAGCGCCAACTGGTGAACCCGTTCTTCACCGGCGGCAACGAGATCAGCGTTTCCTACCCCACCGATACGATGACCTATCGAGCAGCGCGAGATGAGCATGCGCGGCAACAACATTCCTTTTGCACACGCCACCGCTTTTCACGAAATGATTCCCGGGCATTTTCTGCAGTTCTACATGGCCGCCCGTTATCATCCCTACCGCCGTGCTTTTGGGACGCCGTTCTGGCATGAAGGCAATTCGTTGTGGTGGGAGATGCTGTTTTGGGATAAGGGCTTCGATCGCACGCCCGAAGAGCGGGTGGGCGCGCTGGTTTGGCGCATGCACCGATCTGCGCGAATCATCTTCACCATGAATTTCCACCTGGGGCGCTGGACGCCACAGCAGTGCATCCAGTCCCTTATCGACAACGTTGGCTTCGAGCCCGAAAACGCGGCCGCCGAGGTGCGCCGCTCCTTCGACGGCTCGGTCGGGCCTCTTGTATCAAAGCGCCTACCTGCTTGGCGCCCTGCAATTCCGTGCTCTTCATCATGAACTCGTCGACTCAAAAAAGATGACCGATCGCGAATTTCACGACGCCATCCTTCATGAGAACGCCATGCCAATCGAGCTGCTGCGCGCCGATCTCGAACACCTTCAGTTAACACGCGACTACACGGCCGGCTGGAAATTCTACGGCGAACATCCCACTCACCCCTGAATCTTGTCTTGGTGGATCTACACAGAACCGGAGCTGGCATGGACAGAAGACGTTTTCTCGAAAGCCTGGCTGCAAGCGCAGCGGCGTTGAATGTCTTGCCTGCATCTCCGGGCCGATTCGCCGGTTGTCAAAGTGCCGACGCTTCGAGGGCTAACGAGGGCCGATGAACTTCGAGTGGACGGTCATAAGCTGCTGTCCACATTTTCCCGAGGGGGCGAGACCTGGAAGGTTTATGAAGACCTGTCGACTCGTGATGGCGCTATAACCTTTGTGGCCTCGAGCGGTGTGGGGCGTGTGCTGCGCAAAACCGCCGAGCCCACTTTCGCCGGAAGAGGGCGCGCCTTACCTCGGACTCGATCTGAAAGAAATCGGAATGTCGGGTCCCGATCTTCTCGCCGATAAACTTCTTGCTCATGGCGATCCGGACGAGGCGGAGGTGCGCCGGGCTGCTCCGCCAATGGATTCCGCGAAGCACAGCGGCCGTGACTTTCGCCCGCGCTGGAACACGATTGTCGGCACGCGCGAGTGCAGCGACACCATGCCTGTCTATCCCGGCGGCAATACGCGAACTTATCACCCCGCGCAGTACTTCAAAGAGCTCACGCTACGAACGCGCACAGAAACGCTACGAGGGGCTTGTGGGCGGATGGATGCCGGCCGTCCGCAAGGTCATGCCCGGCGACGATGGATCGTACTATGAGCTTCTCGTCTTCGGCGATGTTCTCGCCCGGGATCGCTTCATCGTGCAGACCTGGCACCGGACGTGCGCACATCAAGGATGGCAAGATCGTCAAGGTGGTGTACGGCTACAGCTATCCTGCCTACACGCGGCGACGCCAGGATCCGAAGCCCGAAGAGTTTTATCGCGGGCTGCTTGAATTTGCCGAGTACTGGGACCGGCAGATGCAGGACCTTGTCGAAATCACGCTGCCCGACGCCAAGCTGGTCCGACATGGTCGCGCATGCGTTCGTCAAGGAACTGATGGTGCGCCCGGGCGGAATCTATCCCAAGTATGGCGCCGTGGATCGCGATTACTATGGACCCGAGTACGACGGCTTCCAAGACATCTTCACCATGTCGTTGTACGCCAATCTCGAGTGCGGCCGTTTGCGCAGGCGCGCGACATCTTCGAAAACTATTTCTCCAGACTTTGTTGATGAGCGGGGCATGGTCAACATGCGCGGCCCCGAGACCGCGCAATTTGGACTGACTCTCTCGCTGGTGGCGCGCTATTACAACTACACGCGCGACGCTGCACTGCTGAAGAAGTTTCGAGGCAAGATTGAAGCAACCGCGGCCGTGCTTACCGAGCTTCACGATGAAGGGCTTGCCCTGCCTGACTCCGACCGCGGCCACGGTCTTATTCACGGATGGTGCGAATCGGATTCGTGCCTGGCGCGCGACCCTTCCGTCTGGGACAAGCCGTATTTTGCCAACAGCGCCTTCGCGGTTCGCGGTTGGCGTGAGATTGCTGCCGTGTGGCAGACGCTTGGCTTCGATGAATCGCTCGCTGCGGACTGGACGAGACGCAGCCTCGACAACTGCAGTCGCAACTTGTGAAATCCATCGACGGCAAGCATCCGCAGGGACCAGAAGCCAGCCTACGTCGGGCCGCTACCCGGAGCGAAACTGCCTTTTCGGGAATCGCTCGCCAGCGAGCATCCCAGTGAACAGCAATGGACGCATCGCTGCTATGCGGAATTGCTGCAGGCCGATGTCTTCCACCATCCCAGGCCGAAGTCATCATTGACTGCATGCGCGCCTATGGCGCAACAACCATCGGCGTCGTTGCCAACGTCGAGCCGGCCCATCCGACAGGACGAGATATCCTCGGCTTCATCTCTTACGGATACGCGCAAATGCTGCTGCGCCTCGACCGGATCGAGGAATACATTCTGTTTCTGTATGCCCACCGCTATCACGACCATTCGCGGGGCAGTTGGACTGCAGGCGAAGTGGCCGGCATCACCGGCGATGATGCGCTTTTCTGCATTCCCGCCCAGCAAACCATTCCGCTGCTGGTGCGCTGGATGCTGGTCTTCGAAGACTCCGACGCAGGACTGCCTCTACTTCGGCCGCGCCCTTCCGAGGGCATGGATTAACGGCAGAGAAGCCGATTTCGATCACGGCTGCGCCCACTCGCTGGGGGCGCGTTAACTACAGGCTTGCCACATCAGGAAATCAGATGATCGCGACTATTGATTTGCCTGACGAAGGCGGTGCGCCGACGGAAATGCAGGTTACCTTCCGCGTTCCCGACGGACGTTCGCTCGTGAGCATCAGCACTGATGGACGGCGGATACCGTTCACCGGCAGGAACAAGGATGCCGCCCTGATCACTAGCAACGGCCGGCGTCGATTTGAAGTTGTGGCGGAACTGCGCTGAGGCACAGGAACGTGGAATGCAGTCCGGCACATTGACCGGGCGGGAGTCATGGATGCAATCGATTGTAAGTCGTCGTAAGTTCCTGGGACATGCGGCTGCGTTAGGTACTGCGGCTCTTCTTCCGGCTGCTGCCGAAGGATTGACGGGGTCCAACATGAATTCCGGGCCCACCACTGATGTGGCAAATCGGAATCTCACGAGCTGCCGCGGTGGCCAAGGTGGAATGGAAAGCTGAGCCGTTTTCCATGACGGATGTGCGCCTGCTTCCGGGCTTTTGGAAAGACATGATGGAGTTGAATCGGAGCTGGCTTTATTCGCTTCCCAACGATCGCCTGGCCCATAATTTCCGCGTGACGGCGGGCATTGCTTCCGAGGCTGATCCACTGGGCGGCTGGGAAGCGCCAGACTGCGAGCTGCGCGGTCATTACGTCGGCCACTACCTTTCCTCGTGCGCGCTGCTGCATGCCAGCACCGGAGACAAACCGATTGCAGAGAAGGCAAACGACCTGGTCGCCATGCTCGCTGAGTGTCAGGCCAAGGACGGTTACCTGGGCGCCTACCCGGCGAACTTTTACGAACGGCTGCGCAAACATGAGCGTGTGTGGGCTCCTTTTTACACCTACCACAAGATCATGGCCGGAATGCTCGATATGTACGAGCACACCGGGAATAAGCAGGCTCTCGACGTTGCGGTGCGCATGGCCGACTGGGCCGACGCCTATGCCCGTTCCATCACCGACGACGAATGGCAGAAGGTGCTTCTAGTTGAGCACGGGGGAATGAACGAGGCTTCCTTCAACCTGTATGCCATCACGGGAAACAGCAAGTATCGCGACCTGGGTTATCGCTTCGAACACAAAAAGATCTTCGAGCCGCTGGCGGCGAGGGGAAGACAAGCTTGACGACAATCATGCCAATACGAATATCCCCAAGGTCATTGGAGCAGCGCGCGGCTATGAGCTCACGGGCGATGAGCGCTACCAGCGCATCAGCCAGAACTTCTACCGTATCGTGACGGAGCATCACGCCTATTGCACGGGGGGCACCAGCAACGGCGAAATGTGGCACGCCGCGGATGCCATCGCCACCCAGCTTGGTCCGGCCGCTGAAGAGTGCTGCTGCTCCTACAACATGATGAAGCTGGCGCGACACCTCTTCGGCCAGCAACCCGATGCGAAGTTCTTTGATTACTACGAGCGGCTCCTGTTTAATGTTCGCTACGGCACCCAGGACCGCAACGGCATGCTGATGTATTACGTGCCGTTGCAGCCCGGCATGTACAAGACTTTCGGCACGCAGTTTGACGCATTCTGGTGCTGCACCGGAACGGGCAGCGAAGAATACAGCAAGCTGAACGACTCAATTTACTTTCACGATGACGATTCGCTGTTCGTCAATCTCTTTATTCCTTCGCAACTCGACTGGAAAGACCGCGGGCTCAAGCTGCGCCAGACGACGAAATTTCCCAATGACGAACGCATCACCTTTACCTTCGATACGCACTCCGTCAAAACCGGTCGTACTCAGGGTTCGCATTCCGTACTGGGCGGCGAAGGGCGCGGTAGTGGCAATCAATGGGGAGGCCAAGGACCTGACCGCCACTCCATCGACGTACCTGGCGATCGAACATCGCATGGAAATCCGGGGATGTGATCACAATGGATATGCCCCTCTCGCTGCACATCGCATCGACTCCGGATGACAAGCTGGTTCAGGCGGCAATGTACGGTCCGCTCGTGCTGGCCGCACTGCTCGGAACGGAAGGCCTGACAACGTCTATGATCTATGGCGGATCCGGCCCGCGCGGATTTGACGATGGGTATCCGATGCCCACGGTTGATCTGCGACCGCGCCTGCATCGAAATGCAACGGCGCCGGCACCGCCCGCCCAAGCCCCGCCCGAAGATGCGGTATGGGTTGAGCAGGGCGAAGCCACGCCACAGTATCCTCTCCAGTTCCGCACCAAGGGCCGCGGCCCAAACCACCTGCTGGTTCCGCTCAACCAGATCATGGACGAGCGCTACTCGGTCTATCTGCGGAACATCACCACAACCGTCTAGAACCATCACAGCGTCAAGTTGGGGCCAACAGGCATGACCAATCGACTCAGTCGCAGAGGCGCACTCAAAGCCGTGATCTCCGCCGGCACAATGGCGATGATTGAGCCGGCATTCGCATCGCAGCCGTCCAGTCCGCTTACGATCGGCTCCACGCCCGTCGAGGTGGCAGTAAGGGCCGTGAGCGCAAGCACCGTTCGCGTTACCATTCAGCCTTCGACCAATGCTGCTGGAATCCTGCCGAACTCTGATGGCGCTCTCGTCGACCGCGATTGGGGTCCGCCAATCGCACCTTCGAGATCACCCGAGGGAGAGCTGTCTTTCCGATCGGGAAAGCTGAACGTCTCAATATTGCGCGATCCTCTCACCATCGCCGTGGCACAGGATAACGGTAATCCGGTGCAAAAACTGTCTATCGAGGAAGAAATTAGTTTCAGCATTGATGGCGGGGTTCTGCTTGGATTGGGGCAAGGCGGCCCACAATTTGATCGCCGCGGTCAGGTCGATTCCATGGTTAGCGGCCAGGGTGGATACGAACTCGGCACCCACGGCGCGCGTGTTCCCATTCAGTTTCTGATCAGCACGGCCGGCTGGGGAATGTTTGTGCATTCGCCCATCGGGCAATTCGACTTGCGCGGCGATAAGGGACGGTTGCACTCTTTCGCATCAGGCAGTGCATTTGATGTGTTCATCATCGCGGGTGGCAAGCCCACTGAAATCCTCAGCGAATATGCGGCCATTACGGGCCTTCCTGAGATGCCGCCACTATGGTCGTTTGGATACCAACAGTCGCATCGCACGCTCGATTCGCCAGATGCACTTCTGGGGGAGGCGCGAACCTTTCGCGAGAAAAAACTTCCTTGCGACGCCATGATTTATCTCGGCACCGGCTTTTGCCCCAACGGCTGGAATACTGATAACGGCGAGTTCGCCTGGAATACGCGCGCATTTCCCGATCCTCCCAAATCGATCGAGCAACTCCACCGCGATCACTTCAAAGTGGCCCTTCATATCGTGCTTGAGGGCAAGACGCTGACCGGGAGTGTCAACGACAGATGCACCGCTTCACCGCTTCCCTCAGGCAGAACAGCCGATGGCCACTGGCCACCCGATCGGCAGGTGAGTTGCTACTGGCCTTTCCATAAGCCTCTTGCGGACCTTGGCGTAGACGGATGGTGGCCCGATCAGGGCGATGGCCTTGACGCATCTTCTCGCCTGGCCAGGATTCGCATGTATTTTGAAGGTCAGCAGATGTACCGCCCCAACCAGCGCGTCTATGCGCTTCACCGCAATGGATACGCGGGCATGCAGCGCTATGCCGCATTCTTATGGTCAGGGGATGTGCTCTCGAAATGGGAGACTCTGAAGACTCATATCCCTGTCGCGATCAACACAGGCTTGAGCGGCATACCTTTCTGGGGAACCGACATCGGTGGATTCATTCCGACCGAGGAATATACAGGCGAACTCTTCGCGCGGTGGTTTCAGTTCGCTGCTTTCTGCCCTTTGTTCCGCTCGCATGGGCGCGACTGGAAGCTGCATCGCCCGTGGGGCTGGAGTACCGGCGAAATTGGTTATCCTGAAACGCCCAGCTATCATCCTTCCCCGCAGGAACTGCACAATCCTGCCATCGAACCAATTTGCCGGAAATACCTCGAACTGCGCTATCGCCTTATGCCATACATCTATTCCGCCGCGAGAGAAACCTGCGAGTCGGGCGTACCGATCATGCGCGCTCTCTGGTTGCACGATCCCGACGACCCGGAGGCCGTCGCACGCGGCGATGAGTATTTGTTCGGCAGAGATCTGCTGGTTGCACCGGTATTTGAGCAAGGTACATCTCGGCGCAGTCTATACCTGCCGCGCGGGAGATGGTATGACTTCTGGACCCATGAAATGCACGAGGGGGGACGCGAAATCACCCGGGCCGTCGACCTTGGCACAATACCGCTCTACGTACGGGCCGGCGCGGCGCTTTCGATGGGGCCGTTAAAGCAGTACACATCGGAACAGGTAGATGGCCCAATCACCGTCACGGTGTTTCCGGAGGCAGACGGCTCCGGTTCACTCTATGAAGATGACGGGGAAACTTTCAATTTCCGCAACGGCCAGTACATGCACCTGGAAATGCATTGGCAGGACGCTGCGCGCAAACTCACGCTCGCCCTGGCGCGCGGCACTCGGATGTTGCGCCCCGCACCGCTTCAAATCCAACTGAAGGTTGCCGGGGCGGAGCATGAAACCCACGTCGCCTTTAAGGGCGATCCAGTGACGATCACTTTGTAAACCTGATTGGGATCCCCATGAAAGCGCCGACAGAGCGCTACGATTCCAGCCTGTTCTGCCAACTCCCGCGCTCGCCAAACACATCGATGACCTGGGCAAGACGCTTGCGCCCGTTCTCCCAGTTCAGAGTTAATGCGACTTCCAAGCCGTCCGCATCGCTTGCCACCAGCGCCTTGATTATTGCCTCGTGTTCTTCAGTCGATGCCGTCAGGTTATTCATGATCGAACTCGCGTAGAGCCGCCAATAACGCTCGGTTTGTGGTTCGATGGCGCGGTGCAATGTCATCAGCCTCGGGCCGGCGCCCGCATTCACAATCAGGCGATGGAACTCGCGATCCAAGTCAAAGATGCTCGATCCCTCCAGCGTTCTTTGCTGCGCGATGCGGATGAGGCGGGCGTTGATTTGCTTCAGTTTGTCGGCAAGTTCGTTCCGCTGGTCTTCCGGCAACTGCGCCGCGCGGCGTCCGGCAAGGCCTTCCAGACGCCCGATGATAGGATAAAGTTCGTTGGCATCTTCCTTGGTCAGCGACGAAACGACCATTCGAGACTTGCTGGTGTTTCGAAGTTCCTGGACGTATCCTTCGCGCTGCAGCAGATAGAGCGCGCCTCGCACCGGGGTGCGGCTCATGTTCAAGTGCTGGCACAGATCGCTTTCCACGATCCAGGTTCCCGGTGAAAGCTTGCCTTGAACGATGAGTTCGCGAATTCGATGAAACGCTGTGGTGACACTGGTCCCGTGCTCCGCCTTCCCGGCTTGGCGGCGCGAAACACGCGAGTCTCTCTTTCTGGGCTTCGGTGTGGGCATCAGGGAAACGCTTTCAGGTATCTTTTCAAGATTCTACACGTTGGACAATTCGACGTCGATGCGAAGCAAGCTTGGCCGCTATCCTATCCAACTCTCGGTCCTGCAGCATGCATCATTCCTGTCCGTCTTCATCGGACGGCGACAACTTATTCCAGTCGGGGGTGGTTTCACCCTTAAGGTTGCGCACGAAAAAGTCCATCAGCTTCAACTGGCCATAGCGACCACCGGCGCCATGACCGCCTCCGGGAACTACGAGCAGATCGAACTGTTTGTTGGCCTTGATCAGCCGATCGACAACCTGATAGTCGATGCCGGGTCGACGTTCTTATCCATCTCGCCAACCACGAGCATGAGTCTTGCCTTGCAACCGCCATGCATTGTCGACGTTTGATGACTCAGAATATTGCGGCCCTACGGGCCAGCCCATCCACTGCTCATTCCACCAGATCTTGTCCATGCGGTTATCGTGGCAACCCGAATTGGCCACCGCAACCTGGTAAAACTCGGGGTGAAACAACAGCGCCCCCATTGCGCTCTGCCCACCAGAGGAGTTGCCGAAGATGCCCGCGCGGGTCACGTCGTACCAGGGATACTTTGCGGCGAGCGCCTTGTGCCACAAGATGCGGTCGGCAAATCCCGCATCTTTCAGATTCTTCCAGGCGACATCGTGAAATGCCCGGGACCGGTTGTTCGTCCCCATGCCGTCAATCTGGGCAACGGCAAATCCCATTGCGGTGAGCGGTTCAACTCGCGCGCTGAAGCTCTTTGGAACAAACGAGCCTTGCGGCCCCGCGTAAATGTCTTCGACCACGGGATATTTGCGCGTCGGATCCATTTTTTCGGGCTTGTACAGCACGCCCCAAATGTCAGTCTCCCCGTCACGCCCCTTGGTGTGAAACGGCTCGGGTGCCTGCCAACCTGCGGCAATCAGTTGTGACAAATCTGCTGTCTGCACCTGCATAAGCACGCTGCCATCCTCGGCCTTGCGCACCACCAGCGCAGGTGGCGTGCTCACCGTTGAATACAGATCGGTGAAAAAGCGTCCGTCCTTTGAATAGGCCAGCGTGTGATCGGCCGGCTCCGGCGTCAATGGCGTTAGTCCCGTGCCGTCGAAATGAATTTTGTAACCGTGCACGTAGTATGGATCTTCATCTTTTGACATCCCGCTGGCGCTGAAATACACAACTCGATGCGCCTCGTCGATGTAATCGACGGACCGCAACACCCACTCGCCTTTCGTGATTTGCTGGCGCACCTCCCCGGTTCTTCCATCCAAAAGGTAAAGGTGCTCCCATCCGTCACGTTCACTCGCCCACAGAATCTCCTTCCCATCAGCAAGATCGCGGCGAAAGTATTTTCCGTGATCGAACTGGCTGCGCGTCAGCGGTTCGTAGTTCACAAACGTCGCGCTGGTTTCATCAATCAATGCGCGCGCCTTGCCCGTGCTTGCCTCCACCTCCACCACGCGATATAGCTGGTGCCCGCGCTGGTTGTACTCAAATGTGAATCCGCGTGAATCCTTCCACCACTGAATTTCGCTCATTGAAAACTGATTTGGAAACAGCGAGGAGTCGATTTCCTGCTCCTTGCGGTTGCCCACGTCAAACACCACCGGCTGGTAAAACGCGAGGACGTCGCCCGGCTTCGGATAAATCATCGTCGAGTGAATGGGCTGAAGTTGTTTCGGCGGCGACGATTCCACATAGTCGACAACGCGCCGGTATCCCGGCCGAATGCGATAGGCGGCGATATATTTCGAATCCGGCGACCAGGAAATGGTTGAGACTGCGTAGTAGTTGTCGGCGCTGCCTTCCCAGCTCAAAACATTCGCCGCGTCCTGGTGCTTGCGCTGTGGGACCTTTTCCGATTTCGCAGCCTCGCTTGGCTCAATGGCCCGAATCACCAGATTGTTATTCAAGACGTAAGCCTGCCATTTTCCGTCGGGAGACTTCACTGCGTGTTCGTCTCCGTTCTCGGGCTTGGGAGTCGAGTCGTATCCCTCATCGTCCGGCTCACGATGGTCCGCTCTCTTCGAGCACGTGTAATCGGCCAGGTGGCAGTTCCAGTGCTCCTGCCTGACGTTGAAGGTTATCGACTTCTGATCGTCTTCGAAATGAAAGCGAGTGAAAGGAAGATGCACCGGGTCGACCTTCTCGCCTGTTGCCTTGGTGAGCCCCTCGGCCAGCCGCTGCTGGTCAAACGCCGGCTGCGATTTCTGGTCCGCTGCATCGACCATCAGAAAACGAGCACCGTTTTGCTTGTCTCCTGGCGTCGCGCGCAGAGTTTCGCGGTAAACGAACCGGTTCGCTCCCTCAATCCAGTCCGGAGGTTCGGGCAGGTGGTCGATCAACCCGCGGTAGTGTTCTTGAAGATCGAGCGCACGCTCAAAGTCAGCGTGTGTCAACTGCCCATAAGCGCACCACGGAAATATTGCGGCGCATAACAGCAAGGAACAACCAGCTGCTGTTCTCAAAATCAACCTCGCTCTTTAATGTGGGCATCGAGAAGTGTATGCCTACCTCTCCATCACCTTCTCGCGGGGTGCATACTGACAAGCAATCTGGCTTGCCTTGACGAGTCACCCACTCAGCGGCCTCTCCAGAAACGAGGAACGCGGAACAAACTCCGTTCACGGCAGCAAGCCAATCATCAATCTAAGATTGTGTACAATACAGTATACGATTAGTCAAGACACCACCTACTCAGCCGGGCATTGAGGTTGCGCCGTTCCCAATTCAAATGACCCTCAGTCCGGTCGCGGCGCGGCCCGGGGGGCTTCGCTGGCTTTCAACCAGCTAACGCAACTCCATTTCCCGCCAGCTCTGCCGACAGCCCCGCGGTTGTTCGTGCAGACGTGCGCAGAGCGTACCGTTCTTCAACTCTGCTTGCGAATCGCGGCCCTCGAAAACCATTTACATTGCCTCGACATTTCCATGACAAGGACATTCAACCCAGCTCCTAACCTGATCAAGGGCTGCTAACTGGCCCCAAAAAGGAGATTATCTTGAAGGCCGGAATCGCCCTTGTCGCATTTGGATTGTGCCTGTCCTCGCCCATCACGCCAGCCCAATCCATGCAGCGGACCGTCGAGGTCCATGCGCATCGCTACTCTTTTGAGCCCTCCGAGATCAACGTCAGCGCAGGAGAGACGGTCCATTTGCGCCTGGTCTCCGACGATGTACCCCACAGCCTGTTGGTGAAGGAACTCAACATCGACATGACCGCTACGAAATCAAATCCAGGAGAGACAACTCTCACTGCCAAGGCGCCGGGAAACTACGCCGGGCGTTGCGGCCGCTTCTGCGGAAGCGGCCACGGACGCATGCTCTTCACCATCCACGTCCATCAGAAGTGAGGGTTAAAAGCTGCGCCGGCGCGGCACTGGTTTTACTTCCGATCAGTCCCCCTGCGCACTCCTCAAGTCTTCATGCCAGCGTTCTCGTCCCCGTCCTCTCGGAAAATAAAGCACGCAAGCACGGGCAACGACGCGCAGAATGGCAGCCCCGTTCATTCTTATCCTGTCGAATATATAGGCGGGATAACGTAAGTAGCTCATCATCCGGTTCGGTTTTGGCGCGTTCGTCGTGTGCTGCCCAAACGTCGCCACTTTTGCCGGACTCGAAACGCGGGTCGGCGCTACCGCCTTCCACACAATTTGCCGTCGCGCTTCGGGGGTTTCCGCCAGCAGCAGCTGAAGCAGCCTGCCCTCGCGCACACGCCGAAAGAGGCACTCAAAGGAAGCGCACCCGCAGTTCTCCAGCCATGCCCGCACACGCGGAGGTAGCGATGCAATCTCCGCCTTTGCGACCGCAGGCAGGTTACACGAGAACCACGCATTCGCCAGCCAAAACGCGATCGCCTGCATCCGTCGCAGCCGCGGCGAGTGAAGCATGGCCCACTCTCCCCAGAAAAGACCGTCACCTGCGCGCCCGTTAAGAAAGACAGCAAGCTCCCGGGCGTGATGCACGGGGAGTTCCCCGTTCAATACGCCGCGCAGAAGATGCAGTGCGAAGTAGCCCGCGTGATCAACCGGATAGAGCGCGGGAAACAACAGTTCCTCCACTTTGCGGAGTCTTCGCCGGCCCCAGAATTCCGCAATCTCTGGGACGGCAATCGAGTAAACCGCATCGTTCCAGAGGCAGAAATGAAACTCGATCACCGGCGGCACATCGGGGTCGTACATATTTCCGTTCCACTTCCAATTCCCGAATCGCGCCAGCGGAGGAACGTGATCCGCGTAGCGTACTTCCACCTTGCTCAGGCAAGGCGAATACCCCATCTCCTCGAGCCTCCGCACAGCCTCCGGAATCTGCTCCTGCGGCATGTAGAAATCAATGTCAGCCTGCATACGAAGCTGAGGTCGCACAACATACTCCGGCGCCTGCGTAAATCCCTTGATGACGATATGCTCCAGCCCTGCCGCATCCAGTGCTCCCGAAGCCTCCCGGTAGGCCGCTTTCACTCCGGTCCAATGCTGTGCCGTATCGGCCACATTCCTCTCCAGGCGCTCCTGAACCCAGCCCGGCAGGCCCAAGTATCCCCGGTGTGCGAGAGGCAGGGTCAAGCGTACACGATCCAACAGAGGCAACAACTCGCGCCAGTCCTCATCACGCAACCTCAACAGAGGGCTACTATCTGCGCGCCGTACCTGGAGAGCCTGCATCGCCGCTGCAAACGGCGCTGAAATTCGCGCTGTCCTCACTCCGCTACCGATTCGTTGCGCTTGCATGGCTCGTCCTTCCTCTTTTGGAGTCTTCCCCTTGTTGCTCCTCTGGATGCTCGGCCTCGGCCTGTTCCCCTGTGCAGCTTCCACTGTAAAAACAGGGCTCACCCATGCTCCCGGCCGCTGGCAGATGCCGCAGATACACCACGATCGACCACATCTCCTCGTCGCTAAGAATGCCTCGCGAAGCCGGCATCCCCGACGGCGAAATGCCATTCGCAACAATCCATTTCAGCTGTCCATCGGTGTAGTCCTGCACCGGTTTCGAGGTCAGCAGTGGTACAGGCGGAGACATCTGTGCCGCAAACGGCACCCCCGTGTTCTGCCCGTCCAGCCCATGACACGCGATGCAGTACGCGCCGAATGCTGTCTTTCCCTGCGCTACCACATCCGGACCGTCCCCGAGAGGGTTGCGGATTTCCCTCCCGCCCACGGTGATCTGGTGCTTGATGCCATTCATCAAGCTGCTCTCACCGTTCCCGGGCCGGCTCACCCGGCAGCCAACCATTACCAGCAGAGCACCACACCCCGCCAATCGCAAGAACATCGCGGTCATCGCCACCTGTCCATACATCCTGAACACGAGGCTAGCGGACGCGTGGCTTTGCGATTGTCACGCGATTGTCGTTGCGTCGTAATTTCTTCTCACGCACGAGCCTGGCGCGGGTACACGCCGGCGTGCGCTCAGACACCGGACAAAACGATGACACAACAGTGACAAGGCACTGACAATCACCATGGGTGTTGTCTTCAATACTTTGGCTCATCATGGCCGTGTCCGGCATTCGCTGAGGTGAGTTCTCCAATGAAAAGCTCCATCACTGCTGTCTTCACTCTTGTTTTGCTGACTACATTTAGCGCCGCAGCACAGACACCCGGAACCGGCGCCATTTCCGGAACCGTCTTCGATCCCGCCCATCGGGTCGTGGCGGCAGTCGACGTAACCGCCGTTGGCCAGGCCACTCACATCAGCCGCACCGTGAAAACCGGCCCCGAGGGCGATTTCCGCATCCCCCTCCTTCCTCCCGGCGATTATGTCGTCACTCTCGCTGCACCGGGCTTTGCACCCGGCACCATTTCTTCCGTCGAAGTGGCCGCGGGTGAAGTGCATTCGATCGAGGCCACGCTGGTGGTTGAAAAAGCGACCACCGTCGTCAATGTCGCTGCCAATCAGCAGATCGCCGACCTCGAAAGCTCCACCCTCGGCAGTCTCGTCGATCGCCAGACCATCGAGTCGCTTCCCCTCGCAAATCGCAACTTCACGCAGATTCTTGGCCTCTCGCCGGGGGTGATCGTCGACCTCCCCAATGCCGCGCAGCCTGGCTCAGGCACGCAGAACGTTGCCTCCGATGGAGCCACTCCGACCGCGAATAACATCCAGTTCGACGGCATCGACGCCAACAACCTCGTGGAAAATTCAGCCGCTACCGCCGGCACTTCCGAAGTCGGGGTGGCCATTCCCGCCGTCGACACCATCCAGGAATTCCGAATTCAAACCGCCAACTTTGACGCCGCTTACGGCCGAGGCAGCGGCGCCAACGTTGACCTCGTCAGCAAGGGTGGCACGAATGCGTTTCATGGCAGCGCGTGGGAGTTTGTGCGCAACAACATCTTCAACGCGAACGACTTCTTTTCCAAGCTGGCCGGGCAACGGCGGCCCGACCTGAAGCAAAACCAGTTCGGCGCTTCAGCCGGCGGCCCCATCCGCAAAGACAAGGCCTTCTTCTTTGGCGCATACCAGGGTCTGACTGAAGTCAACGGCTTCGGAGATGAACAGACCGCCATCCTCCCGCTCCTCACTGCCGATCGTTCCGCAGCCACTCTCGGTGCGCAGTTCTGTCCTGCCGGCCACCTGGACTCCGCAGGGCAGCCGGCCACCGGCTACTTCACCTCTGCTGGCGGCAAGCAGGTCGCCTGCGATGGCTCCAACATCAATCCCGTCGCTGTTGCAATCCTCAACGCCAGGTTGGCCAACGGGCAATTCGCCGTGCCCAGTCCGCAAATCGCCTTGGCTCCCAGCGGAACCGATGCATCCGATCAGGTGCCCCTTGGCCAGTCCACGTACGCCATCCCCACCCGCTACCGCGAGGATCAAGGGACCGTCAATCTCGATCAAGTCGTCACCCAGAACAACACGCTCGCTGAGCGATTCTTCTACTCCCGTGCGCCGCTTACCTTACCGTTCTCTCCTTTTTCAGCCAACCTGCCGGGCTGGGGTACCGACGAGTTAAACCGCAACACCATGTTCGTCTTGACCGATACCCACGTCTTCAGTCCCTCGCTCACCAACATTGCACGTTTCGGATACATGCGCTTCGATGGCGTCTCCCACGTAGAAAATCCCCTGAAAGCCCAGACCATCGGCGAGGGTACGCCTACCGGCGCCGCGAGCGCCGCGGACAATGCGCCGGCTCTCATACTAGGCGGCTTCAGCATCGGCGACGCCGGCACTCCGCTTGCCTGGAATGTCACCAACACCTTCGTATGGCAGGACACGCTGGCGCTGATTCACCGCAATCACAGCATGCGCTTCGGACTTGAATTCAAGCGTCACGAGATAGGCGAAGAACAGCCTTTCAGCAAAGATGGCCTCCTCATCATCTCGACATTCCAGGACTTCCTCCTGGGACAGAGTGCTGCTCAAAACGGCAGCCCCTTCGGCCTCAGCAACGTCACAATCAGCAACGCCGGCGGCGGTCTCTTTCGTCGCGACGAACGCTACACCGACCTTGCCGGATTCGCCCAAGACGACGTCCACCTTACTCATCACCTCACTATCAACGCGGGCCTGCGTTACGAAATCTTCGGCGCGCCACTTGAAACGCACGGCCGGCTCGCCAACTTCAACCTGCAAACGGCGCAGCAAGGCCCCCTGCCGCCGGGGGGAACCTTCATCGGCCTCACGCTGCCCTCGAACTATCATGGACCTCTGCCCGACGGCGTTGTGCGCACCTCCTTTCCCGGCCTTTACCGGACTCCCATCGGAGACATGTCGCCCCGTCTTGGCTTCGCACTGCAACTGACCAGCCAGCCAATGCTGGTCCTTCGCGGCGGCTACGGGCTCTACTATGACCGCCACTCCGGTAATCTTCCCGAGCAGACACTGGATCAAACGCCGTTTGCGGCTCACCAGTTCATCTCTGGCGCAGCCAACGGACCCGCCACGCTGCAAAACCCCTTCGTTCCCCTGATCCCGCGAACCTCGGCGTTTCCCTTCTTCGTTCCCTTCACCTCCGGCTCTTCAACATTTATCGAGTCCACCGATCCGGGAATCCGCGACAGTCTCACCCAGGAGTACAACTTGAACCTGGAATACGCACCCACTGATTACTGGCTCGCGCAGATCGCCTATGTGGGCACACGATCTACCAATCGTTCCGGCCAGGTCGAGTTCAATCAGGCCCTGCTGGCAAGCCCAGAGCACCCCGTTAACGGCGAAACCACAAATTCCATCGCCAACCTGACTGCGCGCCTTCCCTGGCAAGGCGTCAGTTCTAACTCGCTCCAGACCAACTCCAGCTTTCTTGGCAACTACAACGCCTTGCAGGCCAGCATCCATCACCGCCTGCGGCACGGATTCGAACTGCAGGCCAGTTATACGTGGTCCAAAAACCTTGATGAGGTCAACGGCGAGGCCGGCACCGATATCTTCGAGTTGCAGCTGCCGACCAACGATCAGCGCAATCTCCGCAGGTCCTCTTACGGGCCCGCTGGCGATAACCGCGATCAGCGCCTGGTGGCTGATTTCTCCTGGATCACGCCCCGGCCGGCCTTCCCCTCCCGCTTCGTCCGCTCGCTTCTGTCACCCTGGCAAGTTTCCGGCATCGGCGTCATCCAGTCCGGCAACTCGATCAGCGTGTTCGACACCAACGCCGGATCCGTCTACGGCTTGATCAGTGGAGAAGTACGCGCCGAACGCACGACTGCCTCGCCCTCCACGCACGGCTCGCTCTTCAAGCGCGTCATGAATGGCTATCTCGACCCGGCCGGCTTCTCGCGTGCCCCTGAAGTTCCCAATGGAACAAGTCTCGCCGATCAGGATTTCGGCAACAGCGGTGTCGGCTTCTTGCGCGGTCCGGGACAGCACAACATCGATATGGCCGTCGAGCGGGTCTTTCCCATCGGCGAGTCCCGCTCCGTTCGCTTTCGCACGGAGTTCTTCAACCTCACCAACACGCCGCAATTCGGCAATCCCAACACAACTCTCGGCTATGGAGATCCCACGCAGCTCAACCCGGTCGCCAGCCCATCCTTCGGACGCATCACGAGCACTGTCACCTCGCCCCGCATCGTTCAATTCGCAATGCGATACATCTTTTGAAAGAGAGATCAATGTCCCGAGTTACCGATCAGATCCAACTTCCACGCGTCATGACAGTTCAGGAGATTGAAGCCGCATGCCGCGAGTACGATCCGCCCACCTTCGACCGCTATTACAACGACTCTCCGGCTCTTTCCCTGGAAGCCACGTTTTTTCCACTCGGCTTTCCCATGCGTGTCCGCACCAACTCCGCGGAGGTGCTGCGCCAGTGCGGGATGAAGTGGGGTGCTTTCACACAGGAATTTGATACGGAGCCGCTGGAGACTCACATCCACGTGCACGAGATCGAGTCGCGGGAATGCCCACCGGCGCCCGTGTTCCGAGTCATGGAAAACATGCTGTTGATCACAGCCGATGCCGACAACGTTTGCGCGGCGCATTTTCCCCGGGGAAAGACTCAGATGGTTGTCTCGTCAGCCGCTCTTGCGCACCCCGGCTACTTCAGCCAGACCTTCCTTGAAGCTGCGCCCGCTTGCCAGATCCGGGCTCGGTTCGCCAGTCCCATCCACGCCGCATGCGTTGCCATTGATGGCCGCGGTGTTCTCCTCTGCGGAGACTCCGGGGCAGGCAAAACATCGCTCGCCTATGCGTGTGCATGCGCCGGCTGGCAGTACATCTCCGACGACTCCAGCTATCTGTTGCACCACGAGTCCGGCCGCCAGGTAATCGGAAACTGCTACCAGGTGCGATTCCGCCCCTCAGCAGTCGAACTCTTTCCTGAAATCTACGGCGCCCAGATCGCACCTCGAATGTTTGGAAAGCCCTCCATCGAAGTGCCGACCTCCATCTCCCCCGCCATCGATGCGAGAACATCCGCCGAGGTAGACTTCATCGTCTTCCTCAACCGGCGTGACCCCAATGCAGCAGAACTCGTCCCCTACCGCAGGGATGTTGCCCGCTGCTACATGCGACAGCACGTGTTCGGGACTAGCCAGTCGCGCTTGCCGCAATACGCCGCCTTCGAGCGCCTTCTTAAAGCGGAAGTGCTCGAGCTGCGCTATCAGTCCCTCGACTGGGCAATCACCCGTCTGGAGCGCCTCGTGCGCGAAGGAATCTGATTTCATGACTCTGTCTCTGCGCGATCTTCCCCTTCGGGCGGCGCCGTGGCTGCGACGCTATAAGCTCAACCGCGGATTCTGGTTGTTCTTTACGGCCGCCTTCTGCTATGACGCGGGCTTCGGTCTCTTCTTCTTTCTTTTTAACCTCTATCTGCTCGACTACCACTTCAATGAGCGCGCCATCGGCCTGGTCAACGGTGCGCTTTCACTCGGGCTTGTCGTCGGCACGCTGCCGGTGGGAATCTTGACGCGGCGCATCGGCGCGCGGCGTCTGCTCATCATGTGCTTCATCGCGGGCCCCGCCATCGGCGTGTTGCGCGCATTCTTTGTTTGGGAGCAGGCCGCAATCGCCCTGGCATTCCTCACCGGCATCGTGTTGTGCGTCTGGATCGTTTGCTTTCTTCCGGTGACCGCATCGCTGACCTCTGATGCCAACCGCGCCGCCGCTACCGGCCTCATCTTCTCCGTCGGCGTCGGATCTACCGCGCTCGGCTCTGCCGTCTCTGGCTATCTGTCGCAGTGGGTAGGCATGTTCGGCTCCGCCATGGGACCGGCCGGTGTCAAACGCATCGTCCTTCTGGTCTCGTGCGGCATCGTCGCCTGTGGCGTCGTCCCGCTCTTGCGTTTGCCCGAAGCGCGGACCGAGTCGCCGCAACCGTTCGCCTTGCGCCAAAACCTCGTCCTCTTGCGAGATCCCTTTTTGCGCCGCTTTGTGCCGTGGATGGCGCTATGGACCAGTCTCCTCGCCGCCATCACCACCTTCGCGCCCGTTTACTTCGCGCTTCAGCGCCACGTAGCGCTCGCCCACGTCGGGCTCATCTTCTCGGCCTCACAGCTCGCACAATTGCTCGGCGGCCTGCTGGTTCCCTTCGCGGAACGCGCCTTGGGTATCCGCAAAGCCATCTTCGTCTCGCAGTTTGCCACGGGCATCCTTCTGGCCCTTACCGTTCTTTCGCCGGGCCCAGCGGGTTGCGTGATCTTCTTCTGCGCTTACTCCGGCGCGCAGTGGATCTGTTCGCCTGCCATGTATACGCTGCTCATGAACAATACCGCGGAGGCGGATCGTGCAGGCGCCTCCGCGCTGGTTATGTTCGGCAATTCACTGGTCACGGCCGCTGGCACGTCTTCCGTCGGTATCCTGCTATTGCACTTCGGATACTCTTCCGTCATCCTCGCGATCGCTCTCCTCATGGCCGTTCTTGCGCTCGCCTTCCAGTGGTTCATTGCTGAACGAGCCCGATTAACCAGGATGCCGCTTCAGGCCGAGTCGTTTACGGATTGAAGAACTTGAGCACTGCGCGTTCTTCCTCGCGACTCAGGTTGGCGCGTACCCGCATGTGCCGCACAATCGTCCCGGCAATCCGGGGCGAAAAGCCTTGCGGAGCATTGTGGCACCGCGAGCACTGAGCTGCAAAAACCCGCTCCCCTTCGCTTTGGCCACTATTGGAAGCTTTCGCATTGCCTGGTTTGCTGTCGTGTTTCGTCTCGTGCTGCGCGGGTTGAACTTCGTCCTGAACTACCGGCATGATGCCGCCGGCCCAGAGCGTCACATTCAAAAGTGCGGGGAACAAGAGCTTCATGTTCATCTTTGGTGTCCTTTCCACGTCGGCATCAGGAATCGATACACAATGCCGGTCTCCCATATATTCACATCGCCACTTGCCGAAAACTGCCGCGAGTAGCTTGTCAGAATCCGCGTGTTGCGCGGAAGGTTGTAGTCAAGTCCAAAGTCGGCGCGCTGCGTGTCCTGTGCCGGAACGTTGTCGCTGCCCAGGTTGTCGATGCGAACCGTCTGTGACATCCGGAAGAGCGGCTCAAACCGCCGCATAAAGCTGATCCCCTCCGTCTGGTCGCGAAACGGTCTGTAATCCGCTTCGACCCAATATCCGGCAGCGTGTTCTCCGCGCATGCCTTCCGACCGCAGACGGAAGCCCGCGTCCTTGCTCTCCCACCACACATGTATGCCGCCGAAGTTCTCATTCGTGCCCTGCAGCAGGCGTCCATACGACGCTCCAACCTCCAGCCGCTGCTCCGGGAAATACACGCTGGCGCGCCCCCCCGCAGATCGTTCCGCGCTGAACTGCTCGTTGCCGCTTCGCGCTGAGTACCACGCCGCGTAACTGACGGTTGAGTTTGCTCCGGTGTTCAGCGATCCGCGCAGCTGCCCGCCCAGGCCTACACCCGAACCCATCTGCCCAATCGGTCCCGACAGCGGCTCATCCTGAAAATTGCCGATCCACAATGGCGTGAGCCGTTCGTTGTAAGTGCCGAACGGAAGCAGAAAGCTGCCGCCCGCGACCGTCAAATGTGGGTTCGCAATGTAGTCCCCTTGCAAATACGTGAGGGCGGTGAATCGGGTGTGCTGATAACCGCTGGAACTCGGTGTGAACTCCTCCAGCAGCAGAGCTCGCGACTCCACCAGAAAGTGATCGCCCAGAGGCACCGCCGCCACAGGCTGGATCAGGGGAATATAGGTTGTGTTTCCTCCGGTGGTGTTGGTTACGAACCCCACGCTGCCGGAAAGAAGAGGTGTGTCCTGTGCCGATGCTTTCCCCAAAACTCCGGGCAAGCATGTAAAAAACAAAAGTGTTGATCGTAAGTGCCGCATTCCCCAACGCTACGGCGGGCGCAAACACAAGTTGTCGGACCAGCATCTTTCCTTTGTCATTTGATTGTCATCGCGCCGGCCCCCTTGGCGTCCGCACCGGAACGCCCTCGCCGCGGCGCCACCCGTCACGTTTTGCCGCTCTTCAGATGGCTAAGCAATCGAATTGCGCCAGGCGCTAACTTTTCAGCATTCGCGAGGAAGCTGCTCCTAATCACCCGTGAAAGGAACTTGTCTGTTTGTAGGATTTTGTCAAAGCTTGGATGGAAAAGAACGGCATGGTATGGGCGGCGCAGAAAACTCGTGCGCCATTTAAGAATTCTATGTATACAAGATCAACAATTTGCAACGCTCGCTGGCGGAGAGGGTGGGATTCGAACCCACGTTAGAGTTTCCCCTAAACACGCTTTCCAAGCGTGCGCCTTCAACCACTCGGCCACCTCTCCAAGGTGGGGTTAATTCTCTGACTTTACCACAGCAGGGCAATGCAGTTTTTAGCGCCCGCCGGGCGGGTGAGATCAGATCCTGCGAGTGCGGAAGCCAAAATGAAACCGTTTACTCGCACGGGCCCAGTGGTTTATAGTTTCGCCTGATTCACCACTCACGCAGAATCACGCACGTGCTGCAAAAACTGTCCCTTGGGGGCGCTCCATGCCTGGCATTTCCCGTCGCGATGTACTTTCTTCCGGGTTAGCTCTGACAGCCTCGTCCCTGCTGGCGCGTTCAGCCTGGGCTCGGACGGCCGCAATGATCGCAGATCTGCCGCAAGCTAACGAACCTGCTCCTGCCTTAGCGCCCCGCGAGCAGTTGCTCTTCGATTTCGGTTGGAGATTCACCTTCGGAAACGGCGAAGATCCGGCCAAAGATCTGGGCTTCGGCTATGGCCAGGGTGACTTTGCCAAGACCGGTGACTTCAAGTTCGCAAAAGCGAAGTTCGACGACTCGAAATGGCGAAAGCTGAACCTGCCGCACGATTGGGCCGTAGAACTGCCGTTTGTGCATGATGACGAACAGATGTCACATGGCTACAAGCCGGTTGGCCGGCGTTATCCCGAAACCAGCGTCGGATGGTATCGGCGCGAATTCGATATTCCGGCCAGCGATCTTGGTCGGCGCATCTGGGTTGAGTTCGACGGGGCATTCCGCGATGTGCTGGTATTTGTGAACGGCTGCTTCATCGGCCGCAACAACAACGGGTATGCGCCATTTCGATTTGATTTGTCAGACTTTTTGAACTATGGGGCAAGAAACTACATGGTGCTGCGCGTCGATGCGAGCTTCGGAGACGGATGGTTCTACGAGGGCGCCGGCGTGTATCGCCACATGTGGCTGACAAAGACCGACTCTGTACATCTCGCCCGTTGGGAGAGTTGGGTTCGCCCGGATGTAAACGGTAACTCGGCTACGCTCTCACTGGGTACTATCGTCGAGAACCGCGGAAAAGATGCCACCAGCGCGAAGGTGAGCTGGAAGATCATTGACGCCAAGGGCGCCACGGTAGCGTCGGCCGAAGCGGAGGCACAGAAGGTCGCGGTGGATGGCGCGGCGAACTACACGGCAACGGCCAGGGTGGCGAACCCGGCACTGTGGTCGGTTGATGAACCCAGTCTTTACTCCGCAATTGTGAGGGTCGAAGCCGACGGCAAAGTACGCGACGCCGAGCGGGTCAAATTTGGAGTGCGCACGGCGGAGTTCACAGCGGACAAAGGATTCTTCCTCAACGGCAAGCCACTGAAGATCCAGGGCACCTGCAACCACCAGGATCATGCCGGCGTCGGGGCAGCGTTGCCCGACCGGCTGCAGTGGTTTCGTCTGGCCGTCCTGCGCGAAATGGGCGGCAACGCGGTACGCACCTCGCACAATATGCCAACTCCGGAATGGGTAGAGGCATGCGATCGCATGGGAATGATGATGATGTGCGAGACGCGCCAGATGAGTTCGAGCCCGGAGGGGCTGGAACAGCTGGCCAACATGGTTAAGCGGTATCGCAATTCGCCTTCGATCATCCTCTGGTCGATAGGAAACGAGGAGTTCACGCTGCAAAGCGAAATGGCCGAGCAAGGCGAGAAGATTGCGACCAGCATGGTGCGCCTGTGCCATGAACTTGATCCGACCCGGGTGGTGTCTGCGGCTGTTAATGGCAACAACGAAAAAGGCGTCTCGGTGCCCTTCGACATCATCGGCTTCAACTACAACCTCAAGTTTCCCGAGGAATTTCACAACAAGAATCCTAAAAAGCCGCTCTATGGTTCCGAAACTTCGAGCGCGATCGGAACGCGTGGAATTTATGTGACCGATAAGTTGCGCAACTGGGTGAACTCCTACGACGGCGTGGTGCCCTGGGGCGAGACGGCCGAAGAGTGGTGGAAATTCTACGGCTCGAGGGATTGGGAGGCCGGAGGATTTGCTTGGACGGGATTCGACTATCGTGGCGAGCCAACGCCGTACGGATGGCCTTCCATCAACTCTCAGTTCGGCATCGTGGACATGTGTGGCTACCCGAAGGACAACTACTATTACTACAAAGCATGGTGGGGGAAGGAGCCTTCGCTGCACCTGTTCCCGCACTGGAACTTCGAAGGTCGTGAAGGCGATGAGATTCCGGTGTGGGTCTATACCAACCTGGACGAGGTGGAGCTGTTGGTCAACGGCAAGAGCCTGGGAAGCAAGAGGGTTCCGCGCCTCGAGCACGTCGCGTGGAAGGTGAAGTTCGAACCGGGATACATTGAAGCCCGCGGATCGAAAGACGGCAAGGTGGTGCTGACCGAAAAGCGCGAAACGACCGGACCAACGGTCGCCATCCGGCTCACTGCCGACCGAACCGAGATCAATGCCGACGGCGAAGACATTGTAGTTCTCAAGGTTGAAGTGCTGGACAAGGAAGCCCGACTGGTTCCAACCGCGGACAACAAGATAAGCTTTAAGATCGCGGGAGAGGGCGCACTGATCGGTGTTGGCAACGGAGATCCTAATTGCCAGGAGAGCGACAAGGAATCGAAACGATCGGTGTTCAACGGACTCGCCCAGGTGATCATTCAAGGCACGAAGACACCGGGAGAAATCCAGATCGAAGCAAGCAAGGATGGGTGGGATGGACCCGATCTGACGCCGGCCAAGTTGACCATCACCACAAAAAAAGTGGGGTTGCGTCCAGCGGTGCCGGAAGCATAAGGTCGCCGAAGGGCGTCGCACATGTGAGCGAAGCGCGCAACAACTGCGCGTTTCTTCGTTTTTCCGAGCTAACGGTGGTTAAGGCAGTCCCCTGCCTGAGTGTGTCTTTACGGCCCGGACTAACAGCTCATCCGCTTCCGCATAGCCACAAGGAATCTCGACACCCTCAAGACTGGCTCCGGCTTCGATGAGAGGCCTCAACCATTCGACGGAGCGGTGCCGTTTCCAATATGAATCAGTGCAGGCGAGAACGGCGCGCTGGAGCGGTGTGCGGCCCTTCCCATCGACGGCGTTGACATTTGCGCCGCGGGAGAGAAGCAGCGTTGTGGCCTGCCATTCCCCGCGCCATGCGGCCACGTGCAAAGCTGTCGAACCGGGAGCGATGTCGAAGTAGCCGTCACCCGGGTAGAGTGCCTCAACGGGAACGCCGAGATCGAGCAAGCAGCGCACTCCGGGCTCGTTGCCAACACCCGCAAATTGCGCCAGAAGGGTGGCGCCTTGGGCCAGAAGTTCCGCGCGGAGGTCCGGCTCTTGGGAGATCAATGCCTGTATTGCCGCATCGTCGGCCAGCGCGCAGGCAGCAATCAGGCGATCCACCCCTTGAAGCCCGAGGTCGAGGTTTCGCTCTGCCAAAAGCCTGAGCACGTCGCCTCGGCCTCTGCGCGCAGCCATCACGGCGGCGGACCGGCCGTGGCTGTTGGGGAGCAGGGGATCCGCGCCGCGGTCGAGGAGCAGGCGAATGATTTCGATGCGATTGTCGCGCTGAATGGCGTGCTGCAGAGCGTTGTTGCCCCACATAGGAATGTAGTTGGGATCCGCCCCATGATCGAGAGCCATCTTCATGCCATCGAAGTCGTGCCAATCTGCCTTACGCACCAATATCCACGACTTGCTCCGCTCATTGAGCTTTCCGCTCTGCAGGAGTATTCCGACGACGGTGTTGTCGTAGTTTTCCGGCGCATGGTAGGCCGTCTCGTCGTCATTGGGGTCGGCGCCACACTCGAGCAACAGACGCGTCACACCGGGATGGTGCGCCGCGCCTGCGGCGCCGTAGATAGCTGCTTCGAAGATCGGCTTGTTATCCCAGGTATCGTGGAAGCCCGTATTGGGGCTAGCACCCGCGTCAAGCAAAGCGCGTGCCGTTCGGACAAAAGCATCCGATCGGTCCCGGTCAACGCGCAGATAGCGGGAAAAGCAAAGGTGAGTAAGGGCGTCCCATCCGTAGGGCCCACCGACGCTGGTGCTAAGTGTGCGATCGGATGCAAGAAAAGCGCGAACCGCAGACTCATCTGCAAGCGCAGACGCCGCGTAAATGTTGGCGCGGGCGACATTTGGGTAGCGGGCGAGGATGGCTTCCGCCTCCTCAGTAGTACCAGAGTTGTGGCCACTGCGCGGCACGCAGGCCGCCACCAGGAAAGCAGCAATCGGATCTGTGATGGTTGCAACTAGGCGCTGGATGCGTATCGCTTCAATCTGAGCCGCGAATAGAGGCCAACTGCTGAAATTGTGTTCTCGCGCGATGACAAGTTGGGCGGCGGTGAGGGCAACTGGGGCCCGCGCCTCCTCCGGGTGGTAGCGGTGAAGGCGTGCCAGGGCATCGGGCAAACCCGCTCGGCAATCGCGGATCAGCTCCTTGGCCTGTTTTTTGTATTGTTCGATGCTGGGGTCGGAAGGCAGGGTCCTGTCAGGCATGCGAAGCTCCTTTCGTGTATCGCCTGGAGTCCGCGCCGGTCAGGCTGGAAAGAAGTTTCGTTAAATTGTGAAATGCAAGGTGGGCACTGCCCTTTCCGCGGACTGGATGCGCCCTTCGCGCTGTACTCACACTAAGGCAGCGCCTTGCATACGTCAAGCTGCTCTATCAAAAGCGATAAGCAGGTTTCAATTCACAGCGGTACACAGTGGAACTGGCGCTGTCACGGCTGGCACGCGCTGTGCAATTTGCCCAGCTCAACAGGAGTTCCGGTCCAAGCGGAAAGACCATCGGCGTCTTGTCGAGATCAGCTTCAATGCTGACCCCCTCAGCCGTAGCAGGCAGGACAAAGTTGAGCGTGCGCCCAAACACGACTGGGTAAGACTCGCGTACGTTGGAGTTGATGGAGGTCCGGAAGACTTCGGCTTCGACCAGGAAAGTCGCCGTATCGGACCAGTCGAGCGCCCGCGCGGTAATGACGCGGCCCCCATGCTGAAACCCGGTAGGATCGATGCGGGTAAACGGACATGGGCCGGCGATGCAGGAGGCGCTAACGTTGCGAAAGTCGTTCCCCGTGCCCGCATCGAGCGTTACCTCTCCTGTCGCAGCCTTCCAGGTCCCGTCAGGAGAACAGGGCCCTTCGCCATTGCAAGGAACATTCCCCTTGTTCGCCACCTGGAACGTATTCGCGGCGCTGCCGATGTTCTCATCCCCCTGCGAGTTGACTGTATAGCGGATGCGCACATTGCCGACCACGGAAGGCTTCTTGCTCACTGGGGCCGGCGCTTCCTCCGGGGCGAGAGAAGTCAATTCGGCGACATAAAGACGCTTGGCGGCAGTCCGAATGCCGATCGGAAGCATCATTTCCAGGGGCTCATACTGCGGATCACGGAAAGCAAGCTGAACCTTCTGGCCGGGCCAGAAGTTCTCTTTGAAGTCGAGCTTGAAGTATCCTGAGGCATCGGACTTGGTGGTTAATGCCAGCAGACCATCTGAAGCCGTCACAGTCACGTCGGAGATAGGCAACTGCCGGCGTGGGTCCGAGTCACGCTTAATCACCGCGCCCTGGATCGTAATGGTCCGTGGACGCCAACGATGGCTCCGCACAATCAGGATCGCGGTGCCTGCGCCAAGCGCACACACAATCGCCACCCAGATGATCAAAGATTTCCACTTCATCGAGTTCGAAGCCTAATTCACCCCTTGTTTCATTTGACGCCAGGCCAAACGGTTTTGATGCACTCCATCCCCGCACCGCTGAGCGGTTCAAAGCATCTAAAATCGTGGCTGTCGAAATCGTTTTGCACCGGGCAAACCGGCGGAGATCACGCGACTTGGAGCCGTCCCACAAGCCAGTTGAGATGATTGCCCAAAACCCATCCGATCGGGATCGCCTTGGTTTGCGCGGTGTGGCCCGCCGCCGCATGTTGCAGCAGATCGCGGCCCTCTCACTCGGGCTCCCCCTTTCCGCAGGTCCCTTGGCCGCTCTTGAGCTTGTTCCACAGGAGCGGAGCCGAAGAAAATCCCAAGAACCGCCCGCTACCCCGGCCTCCAGCGGCCTCACCCCTGCCGACGACCAGTTCCTCAACGATCTTGAACATGCCAACTTCCTCTTTTTCTGGGAGCAGGGCAATCCGGAGACCGGACTAATTAAGGACCGCTGCAATGTTCGAACAAACGACACCAGCATTGTGGCCAGCAGCGCCTCGACCGGATTTGGGTTGACCGCCATCTGCATCGGCCAGATGCGCGGCTTCGTCAGCTACGAAGATGCGCGGCATCGCGTCCTCTCGACCCTCTCTTTCATCTGGCACAAGTTGCCCACGCACCGCGGATTCTTCTATCACTTTGCCAACATCAACACCGGCGAGCGCGTGTGGGACTCGGAAGTCTCTTCAGTCGATACGGCGATGCTGCTCTGCGGAATCATGACCTGCAAGCAGCACTTTAACGACAGGGATATCCAGGAACTTGCGCACGCCATCTTCGATCGCGTTGACTGGACCTGGCTCTCAGAAGATACCAGCCTGCTGTCGCACGGATGGACTCCCGAGGCGGGATTCATTCATTCTCGGTGGGATTACTACAGCGAGTTGATGATGATGTATTTGCTTGGCATGGGGTCGATCTCGCATCCTCTCCCAAGCGAAACGTGGTTCGCGTGGAATCGGCTTCGATTCGACTACGAAGGCGAACAATACATCGGATCGTACGCGCCGCTGTTCGTACATCAGTATTCGCAGGCTTGGTTCGATTTCCGCAAGAAGCGGGACCGCTTCGCCGACTACTTCCGGAACTCCATCATCGCCACTGATGTCCATCGGCGTTTTTGCGTGGAACTGAATCCGCAATTCCCCGACTACAGCAATGCTCTGTGGGGCATTACCGCTTCTGATTCGGCCAAGGGATACGTAGCCTGGGGTGGCCCGCCAGCCATGGGACCTATCGATGGCACCGTGGTACCCGCGGCTGCAGGCGGTTCGATTCCATTTCAGCCAGCCGCCACCCTCCGGGTTCTTCACACCATTCACGATCACTATCCAAAGGCGTGGTGCCGCTATGGATTTGTTGATGCATTTAACCCTCTTACGGACTGGTATGACCCCGATGTCGTGGGTATCGATACGGGGATCACAATGCTCATGGCTGAGAACGCCCGCTCGGGGTTCGTATGGGATACTTTTATGAAGAACCCCGAGGCGCAGCGCGGCATGGATAGCGCTGGCTTCAAGCCATACGAGTCCTGACCGGTGATAGCCGTCAAACCCCAATCGCCGGCTTGACTTGTGTCTCGAAACAACAATGCCCTACGAGTCCGCATCGTATCCACTAGATGCGGCCAGAGATTGCAGATCCCTGCATCACCGCGGAGTTCTGCCCTCGCGCCAGTAGGCATTCCAGCCATTCAACCAACCACGGAACCCAAGGAAGTCATGTCCACCGAACCCAACCAGTCGGAACTTGACGCTGCATCCAGCGATACAGGTTCTGAGGCGCCCGCCAACGCGGGGAGTGCGTGGGCCGACCGCTTGCGTGCGCTCAGGAATGTACCGCCGGTTCTGCGTTTCGTCTGGGAGTCCGGACCCGCCGTCGTGTTCTGGAATATCGCCATCCGCATTGTGGTGGCGTTTCTTCCCGTAGGCATCGGCATCATCGGACGCTTCATCATCGATGGCGTGAATCGAATCCGCCTGCACCAACCCCTGCCCCAGCACTTCTGGTGGTTGGTCGGATCGGAGATGGCCCTCGCGGTCATTACCGGAATCCTTTCGCGGTCCGTCGATTACTTTGACAACCTGCTTGCCGACCGGTACACCCACCACGTAAGCGTCGAGGTCATGCGCAAAGCGGCGGCCCTCGACGTAACGGTCTATGAAGATCCGGTGTTCTACGACCGCCTGGAGCGCGCGCGCGTGCAGGCCACCGATCGCCTTGCGATGATTCAGCAGATGGGGCGCCTCATCCAGCAATCCGTCAGCGCGATCGCCTTTTCCGCTGTGCTCATTAAGTATTCGCCGTTCCTGCTGCTTCTTCTGGTGGCGGGCATCATACCCGCGTTCCTCGGCGAAAGCCACTTCGCATTCCTTACTTATGCCAAAAACTTCAGGCAGACGCCGATGCGCCGGCAAATGGACTATTTGCGCCAGGTGGGCGGAAGCAAGGAAGCTGCGAAGGAACTGAAGCTCTTCAACCTGAGCAATTATCTGACCGAGCGATTCTCGGGACTCTCGCAGAGAATCTACGAAGAAAATGTTGCGCTCAACAAACGCCGCCTTTTGTGGGGCGGCGTGTTGGCCATCATTGGGCAGCTCGGATACTACGGCGCTTATGCGTACAGCATCTGGCGCACGGTAAAAGGCCAATACACCGTCGGCGACCTCACCCTGATCACCACCGCCATCATGCAGGCCATGGCGAATATCCAACAGGCATTTTCCACAGGATCGGGTGTCGCCGACCAGGCCTTGTTCCTCACCGACCTGCTTGCTTTCTTTGAGATGAAGCCGCGCGTCGAGTCCAAGCCCGATGGCTTGACTGTCCCGCGCCCCATCCGCCACGGATTTGAGTTTCGCAACGTCTCGTTTGCCTATCCCGGAACCAGCCGCCGCGTGCTCAAAGACTTCAACTTCACCCTGCAGCCGGGCGAACGCATCGCTCTCATCGGAGAAAACGGTCAGGGAAAGACAACCGTCGTCAAGCTCATCACGCGGCTCTACGACCCCACCGAAGGAGAAATTCTGCTCGACGGTAAAGACCTGCGCGACTATGACTTGGCCGATCTCCATGCCGAGATCGGTGTCATCTTTCAGGACTTCATGCGCTACGAAATGACGGCGCGCGAGAACATCGCCGTAGGGCGAATTGAGGTTCCACATTCACCGGGAGAGATCGAGTTGGCAGCGCAGAAAAGCCTCGCAGCCGGCGTTATTGCCAAGCTGCAGCGCGGGTACGACCAGATGCTCGGAAGGCGATTTGAAACTGGTGTGGATCTCTCCGGCGGCGAATGGCAGAAACTGGCTCTTGCGCGAGCTTATCTTCGAGACGCTCAGTTATTGATTCTCGATGAACCCACGGCGGCCCTCGATGCGAGAAGCGAGTTGGAGGTATTCGAGCGATTCGCAGAATTGACTGAAGCGCAAGATGGCGCTGCTGATTTCTCATCGCTTTTCGACCGTGCGCATGGCCGACCGGATCGTAGTACTCGAGGGTGGACGACTAGTCGAAGAAGGAAATCACTCGCAGCTTATGGCGCTGGGCGGCCGCTACGCCGAAATGTTTGAGATGCAGGCGGCCAGCTATCGATGAGGAAAGGATGAATGAAACCATCTCCATACTGGATGCAAAGCCCGTGTTGAACGGAGAACGAATCGAGATCATTAGAAAGGCAGCGCATTCCGCGGCTTCCTGGGAAGTCTCTCTCCGGCCAACGACGCCGAGCGGATTCCAGCAGAGGGTCCTCGCTGCCCGAATGGCTGTAGAGCGCCTGGAGATTGAACTCGCCAACCTGCCACAGAACGCACGAAGCGATGAACCTTTAGCCGGACTCCGCGAATTGCGGGCAAATCCAAGACTCTTGCGGGCTGCCGTCTCGGCAGTGACCCCCCAGCCCCATGATCGTGATGATCTTCCCCGAGTTTTGGTGGCTGGGAAACGCGAAGAGCCACGCGTCGCGACGTTGGCCACTGCTTATCTCGATGCAGTTCTTGGAGAGGTGTCCGCCGCGAGTCTGGCGCTGTTTGTTCAAGAGCTCCAGGTTCATGAGCCGCTCATTCTGATTGAGATCTGGAACATTCCCGCGTATCTCAATTTTGTAATCCTCGAGAAGATCCTTGCCGCAGCCGAATGCTCTCTTAGAACCCGCGATGCGAAATCAGATGCTTGCATCACAACTCTGTATTCCAGCTTGCGAACTGTGTCGAACTCAGAATGGAGCAGCGTTCTCGAATCTCTGATCGTCTTCGACGCCACGCTTCTCGAGGATCCGTCGGGGACGTACTCCAAAATGGATCTGGAGTCACGGCAGCAATACCGAAACCGCGTGTCGTTGATCGCTCGCCATTCTGATTTCACTGAGGCGCAGGTCGCCCTCCAGGCTCTGAACCTCGCCCGCGAGGGTGCCGCCGGAACTTATGCCGACCCTCGCAAGCACCAACGCTATAGCCACATTGGCTACTACCTCGTTGACAAGGGGTTTCCGAGACTCGCGGAGAGCGTAAATTTCAATCCCCCCGTCTCCTTCCGGGTCCGCTCGTTCATTCGCCGCAACGCAGACGATTTCTATATCACCAGCATCGAGCTCATCACAATCTTCTTCATTGCAGCTGCTGTCTTCCCCCTCATTCCCAACTATCCCGTCTTCGGGCGCATCGCCATCGCATTTCTTCTGATGATCATGCCGGCGATGCAGTGTGCCGTCGAACTGATCAACAACACCGCCACAGCGATCTATGACCCTGAATCGCTGCCTAAACTTGACTTCTCTGAGCGCATTTCACCCGATTGCGCCACCCTTGTCGCCGTCCCGACCCTGCTTCTGAATGAAAGACAAGTCAGGGAAATGGTGAATGGACTGGAAGTCCGCTTTCTCGCTAATCGCGACCCGAACCTTCATTTCGCTCTGATCACAGATCTTCCTGATTCGGTGAGCAAGCCGCATGCGCATGACAGCAATCCGCTTGTCGATCTTGCCATCCAGCTCATCAACGATCTGAATGCTCGCTACGCGTCACCCCACAATTGTTCATTTTTGTTTCTGCATCGTCACCGCATCTTCAACGTGCGGCAAGGCGTCTGGATGGGATGGGAACGCAAGCGTGGCAAGCTGCTCGACCTTAACAAACTGCTCATGGGAGAGTATGACGCATTCCCAATCAAGGCCGGCAGGCTTGAAGCGCTCAGAACGATTCGCTACATCCTTACCCTGGATTCTGATACCCAGCTTCCGCGCGGTACGGCAGCAAAGCTCGTTGGCGCCATCGCCCATCCATTGAACCAGGCCATCATTGACCCCAAGCTGCGAATCGTTGCGGAGGGATACGGAATTCTCCAACCGCGCATCGGAGTCAGCGTCAGTTCAGCAACCCGTTCGCGTCTGGCCGCTCTGTACTCCGGCCAGAGCGGGTTCGACGTCTACACGCGCGCAATCTCTGATGCCTACCAGGATCTCTACGGCGAAGGGATCTTCACCGGCAAAGGCATCTATGAAGTCGCCGCTCTGCATACGGTTCTGAACCGGCGATTCCCCCGCAATACTCTTCTCAGCCATGACCTCATTGAAGGGTCGTATGCACGGGCTGGCCTCATCACCGATGTCGAATTGATTGACGACTACCCGTCGCATTACAGCGCGTATACCCGGCGTAAGCACCGTTGGGTGCGCGGTGACTGGCAGATTGCCCGCTGGATGTTTTCGCGAGTCCCGGATGAGTCCAACCACCTGGTCCCGAATCCGATTTCAACCATCTCGCGCTGGAAGATCTTCGATAATCTCAGGCGCTCGTTGGTGGAGCCATTCACGTTCATCCTCTTCGTCGCTGGATGGCTCTGGCTTCCCGGCGGTCCCGTGTATTGGACCGTCGCCCTTCTTCTCCTCTTTTTCTTTCCGACGATTGTTCAGACCGCTTTCAGCGTTGGCCGGGCCATAATGAGCCGACGTGACGGCGCCGTTGGCCAGGCCTTGTCCGGAGCCGGTCATTCCGCACAGATCACCCTTTTAAACCTTTTTTTTCTCCCCCACCAGGCGTTCCTTTCGCTCGACGCGGTCATGCGCGCATTGATTCGTCGGTTCATTACCGGTGAGCGCTTGCTCGAGTGGGAGACTGCTGCGGAAGCCGAGTCACAAACCAGAAAGTCGACGCCCGTCGACCGCTATCTGGCCTTGATGCCCATTGTCGCCTGCAGTATCGCCGTAGTCATCTTTCTCTTTGCACCCCACCGCACGGCTTTCCTCGTCGCGGCTCCGATTCTCTTCGGCTGGTGCATGGCCACGGTCGTCACTGCATGGCTCAACCGTCCGCCCCAAGAAGTGAAACAGCTGAGCCCATCGGATCGGACTTTCCTCCTCGCTCATGCGTTGAGGATCTGGCGCTACTTCAATCAATTTGGCGGCGAGAGCCACAACTACCTCATCCCCGATAATGTGGAAGAGAAGGGCTTGAAAGAGGCGCCGCGCGTGTCTCCCACCAACATTGGCCTTCTCCTCAATGCACGACAGGCAGCTGGCGAGCTTGGATTTCTCTCGGTTCCCGAGTACGCATTCCTCACCCAGAAAAGCCTCGACACCATCGGCCGTCTTGAAAAATTACGCGGCCATCTCTATAACTGGTTCGACACCAGGACGTGCCAGCCACTGGAGGCAAACCCATTCGTTTCGACTGTCGACAGCGGCAACCTAGTTGCATCTTTCTATACGCTCCACTCGGGCACGCTTGCACTTTTCAAGAAGCCTCTCCTTTCGCGACAGCTGTTCACAGGCGTTCGCGCCCATTGGGAAGTCCTGGGCGCGCAAGGCAAGTTGCCGGCCGCCATCTCCAAGCTCATGCCCCCGGGAGACGATGCCTCTGTTGCAGAATGGCTTGCGTGGTTACCGGAAGCAGCAAAGGCATTCCAATCAGCGATTGCGAACGGGACCCACCGTCGACCCCTGGTGGTCTGACGAGACCCTCCGTCGAATCACAGCCATACAGAGTCTCGTAAGCGACTACCTGCCTTGGTTATTACCGCGGTTTGCTGCTCTCCGTGAGGTTTCGGAGTTCGATCTAAACGCCAGCTTTGAACTGCTCAGTATCGATCAGGCTGCGCTCTTCGCCGAGATGCTCGAGCGCAAACTCGCGCCTGAATCACACCTGGATGTAG